>DBGCTZ010000001.1:0-1151 GCA_048388685.1 Akkermansia sp.
CAGCTTACCTGTCTTATATATGAGGCTTAGTTTTGTTCACATTTTCTTCTCTATCGCCTTACGCGCCTTGCTCCTGGCCCTTGTCAGCAGCATCCGCACACTGCTGGGCTTGACGCCCAGGGCAGAGGCAATCTCCGCATCGCTCATGTTCAGGACATATTTGTCCTCCAGCAGCTGCCGCGTCCGCGAATCCAGCTGCGGCCAGACCCGCCAAAGCACATCGGCATCGTCCAAAAGCAGGATCTGCCGTTCCGGATTCTCTGCATCCCGGGAGGCAATGTCAATCACCCCATTCCCCACAGGGAATGGGGCCCTGCGCTGACGCTTTTCCTCCTCGATGGCATTATGCCGGCACGCCACAACGATGTAGTTGGTGCGGGAGGCTGCGTCCATCTCCCGCAGCTGGGGAATATGGTCGATGAATTTTCTGACAGACTCCTGCAGCACATCCTCGCACGTCCATTGGTCATGTATGACCTTCCGGATGGTTGCGTACATGAGCGGATGGTATTCCAAAAACAGCCACTCCATAAAGTCCCGGTCATCATCATTCTCTATGGCCTGAATGCAGATGGGAATCATTCGGTATTCTCCCCTTCTCAGAAAAGCAATAAAAACCGAGAAAAATTATAGCAAAAAAATCGAATCTTGACAATAGTGCTTCCGTGGAAGAAAATATTTTTGGAAAAAATTTAGAAAAACTGTTGCATTTTGCCGTTTCAACAGTTCTATTAGTGTAGAGGGATTTGAGGAGGTACCAGCATGACAAAGCAGGAAATGCTGTATGAGCAGTATAATGATGCATTGTTCCGGCTGCTGATGCACAGTGTTGCACAGCATCAGGGGCAGCAGTACCAGGAGGAAAACCAGGCGCTGAAAGCGCAGGAGGACGGCCCCTCCGAGACGGCGAAGCGCCGGTGTCTGCGGACGATCTCCCGGCAGGTAAGGCGGGGCCACGCCCGCGCCGCAGCCCGGACGGCGTCGCGGGTCCTCAGCAAGGCGGCGGTCGTTATGCTGCTGGTCATTTCCTGCCTGACGGCTGCGTTCGCCGTGTCACCCGTTTTCCGCAGCGACGCGCTGCGGTGGGCTGTGGCGACCTTCGGCGATCATGCGGAGTACCGATTCAACCAAACGGAAGGAGGTGTTCAGTA
>DBGCTZ010000002.1:0-83851 GCA_048388685.1 Akkermansia sp.
TCTCCACTCTCCACTCTCCACTCTCCACTCTCCACTCTCCACTCTCCACTCTCCACTCTCCACTCTCCACTCTCCACTCTCCACTCTCCACTCTCCACCAAAAACTCCGCCCCCAAACCGGGAACGGAGTCCTGTATCACGTGTAAAACGGGCAAAAGCCCTTTTAATGCTGACGTCTACGCCGCAGCAGCAGAGCGCCCAGGCCCAGCAGGCCAAGAGTGGCCGTGGCGGGTTCCGGAGCGGTCCAGGCCATGTAGGCGCCCTGCACTTCCTCCGCGGTCATGGAACCGTCGTAAATAGCCAGGCGGGAAACATCCTCGTTGGTGGTGCTGTTGCCGGAGCTTCCAGCCCAGCCGCCCAGCGCCAGCTTGGTCATTTCCTGCTGGGCGATCGTGGCATTGTTGGCCTGCCCGGAAGCCACCAGAGTCCCGTTCTCATACATCTTGAATACCACGTTCGTGCCGTCCCAGCCCGCCGTGATGGTGATGATGGAAGAAGTGGAGCCCGTCACGCCCAGGGAAGAGGTATTTCCCGTGTTGCCTGCCTTGGAGGAACTTCCGTCAAACAGGAACAAGCCATGGGAACTGTTATCCGTGCCCGCTGCAAACAAATGTTCATTCTGGGAGGAAGCCAGGCCAAGCAAATTAGTGTTGGCGGTTGCGCCCTTCACCTCCAAGGAAATGGTCAGGCCGTTGTAAAGGCTCAGGCCCGCGGAGGATAAATCCACGGAGGGGCGGTTGGCCAGAGTGCCGTTCGCCGTCACGTTCAGGACGCCATCCGCATTCACGGAACTGGAGCCGAAGTTGAAGGCCAGGTCTCCCGTCGTGGCCGCGCCGTCCGGCGTGAACCCGTCCCATTCGGACACAAGCGTAGCGGCCTGGGCCATCAGGCAGGAAGCCGCCGCGCAGGAAATTAAATATAAGGTTTTCTTCATTTGACTGCGTTGAGTTGGAGTGAGGCAATCGGGATTGCATTCCCCTGTCCGGATTATGGCGAATTTCAAATCCGCGAACAATGCCAAATATTGAAAATTAGCGTTTAATTACACTCAATCTATTGTTTTTCAGCAATCTACAAACCCTCTGGTCTTTTTTATTTTTAACTTTTCCCCTAGGTGCGTAAGCACCTTATGAAAAGATGGAACTTTAAAATCCAAAGACGGATTTGAAATTCGTTCCCCGGTACGGAGGGAACCTGGCTCCCTTATTAAAAAACAGCCAGCCGTTCTTTCTTCTCCCACGCTTTTATCGGAATTCGTAAATGAATGACAATTAATCGACAATGGAACGAAAGCGGCGGGGAAAAGGCTCCCGGCCTCCCGTGGCGGCTTTTCCATGCTGCGCCGCTTTAATTCCATGCCGCGCGGAGGGAATCCACCTGTTTTTTAAAGAAGAGCCCAACTGGTTTCAATACCGGGAATCCGCAGGCGGATGCCACCCGCAGCAGGAGCCGACAGATTCCAATCCGGACAATATTTTTCCGTATGAACGGCTGTAGACGGTTGCCAATCCGGGCAATCCACTGCTTTCCCGACACCTTGGATGCGGAAGCGCGGGAACGGAAACGTCCTCCCGCCGGATAAGGAGGAACCGGAAGGAAGGGGAGATGCGGGCGTTTTCCCTTTTTACGGAAAGCCGGGAAAAAACAGGTATTCGTGTCAGCATTTCAACTGAGTTATGACACTTCCGGGGAATGCCTTGTCTGATTGTCTATATGAAACATGCCATGCTCCCCTCCTTGTGCGCCGCCGCCGTGGTGGCCTCCTGTGATCCCGTCCTCGCCCAGCAGGCCGTTCCTGCAACGACGACGCCCCCTTATCTGAATACGGAACGCGGCCTGCGCGTGAAGGCGCTGGAAGGCCGGGAAATAAGTCCCAGCCTGCTGAAGGGCATGCGCCCGGAAGAACAGATCACCAAGAGGACGCCCGGCGTTCCCACCAGGCCCAGCGTGCTGCTCCAGCATGAGGCCAGGCCCTCCTCCCCCGGCATTGAATGGTTTGCGGCCAAGCCGCTCAAGATGATGCCGTATCTGGACAGTTCCTACGTTTTCGGCAATACCTGCGCGGAACCGAACGCGTGGATTCGTGAAGACATGATTTCCACCGGGGCGCAAAAGCTGAAGACTGCCCTGTCCAAATACGGCATCACTTATTCCGCCCAGTTCGGCTTCAACTACACGGGCCTGACGGGCGGCGGCCTGAAGGGAAAAACGGATTTCCCCTCCTATAACGGCTCCCTGCTGAGCAATATCACCATTTTCCGCAACAACTCCACGGGCAGCGGCCTGTACCTGGCCTCGGAGTTCGACTTCGGCAACGGCTTTGACTTCAATGAAGGGACCAAGGGCCCCGCCACCACGCTGGGCTCCCTCCAGAATCCCACCAGCTCCTTCCAGGGACCGGACCCGCACCTGAGCAACCTGAGCCTGGCGTGGGTGGGGGCCGGCGGCAAGCTCCTGCTGATGGCGGGCCAGCTGGACACCACCAATTACATGGACCACAACGCCTACGCCAACTCCCACAACAATAACCTGACCAACAGCGTTTTCGGCAACAACCCCATGCTTCCCCTCACGGACAATTCCCTGGGGTTCCACTTTGCGTGGCAGCCCACCACCTCCTTTTATGTGATGGGGGCCACCGCCGCCAACAACATGACCGAGAACCACAACCCTTTCAAGAGGCTGAACTCGGACAACTGGACGAACGTGCTTGAATTCGGCTATGTGGCGGAGGATTTCTGCGGCATGGGTTCCGGCGTGTACCGCCTCCAGCCCTTCTTCACCACCAGCGGCGGGGACGACGGCGGCGGCGTGGCCGTGAACTTCCAGCAGCAGCTTGGGCGCGCCAGCCACCTGGGCTGGTTCTTCCGCGGCGGCTGGGCCAGTGATGACGCCGCCACGCTGACCGGCGTGCGGGTGGCAGCCACCACCGGGCTGGTGCTTCTTTCCCCTTTCCGCGGCAAGGGCGCTTCCAATGACGGGTACCTCGGCCTGGGCTTCCTCTGGCAGCAGGGCGCCAAAAAGAACGGCCCATACGTGAACAAGAATGAATACGGCATTGAACTGACTTACGTGGCGCAGGTGACGCCCACCATGACGCTCCAGCCTGACATTCAGCTGGTGAAGAACCCCGTCAATGGCCGCAGGGGCCAGACGGCCGTGGTTTTCCAGATTCAGAACGTCTGGTCCTGGTAAGGAGCGCCCTGAAAAATTGGAAAATATTGATCGCATTTCCTGTAAATCGTGTCTAAATGGAAACGATTTACTTGAATCATGCACACAAAGCTCACGCAGCAACCTTCCATGCAGGAGGCGGAGCAGGCCTCCCTGAACCATGAGATATTAACCACCTGGCGCCCCGGGGAGACCCTGGGGGAACACATGGAACGGCGCGGCGTCAGCCGGCGTGAGTTCAATAAATGGTGCCTGAAGATGATCGCCCTGATGGGCGTAGCCACCGTGACGGGAGGCGTTTCCAACGCCCAGGAGATTGCGGACAAGATGGCCGGCCTGAAACGCCCGGTGGTCATCTGGCTCCAGCTTCAGGAGTGCACCGGGTGCCTGGAGAGCACCATCCGCAGTTATAATGAGGAAATCGGGGACATGGTGCTTTCCGCCGTCTCCATGCCTTACGTGGAACTGCTGATGGCCCCCTCCGGAGACGCAGCCAACGCCGCGCTGGAAGAGGCGATCAAGGAACCCCATATCCTGGTCATCAACGGCTCCGTGCCCGTCAATGACGGCGGCGTGTACTGCACGGTGGCCGGGGATACGGTGGAGCACATGCTGCGCCACTGCGCGGAGAACGCCTCCTACATCCTGGCGGTGGGCTCCTGCGCGTACTTCGGCTCCATCCAGGCCGCCCGCCCCAATCCCACCGGGGCCGTGGGCATCCGGGACATCCTGACGGACCGCACGGTCATCAACGTGCCGGGTTGCCCGCCCATCGGGGACGTGATCACCGCCGTCATCATGTACATCCTCACTTTTGACCGCGCGCCGGAATGCGACCTGGAAACGCGCCCTCTGATGGCGTACGGCACCCGCATCCATAACAACTGCCCGCGCCGCGCCCACTTTGACGCCGGCCAGTTCGTGAACGTGTTTGACGACGAGAACGCCCGGGAATGCTTCTGCCTGTACAAGGTGGGCTGCAAGGGGCCGGATACCTTCTCCCCCTGCCCCATCGTGAAGTGGAACGGGGGCGTCAGCTTCCCCATCCAGTCCGGACACCCGTGCATCGGCTGCACGGAGCTGTACTTTTTTGACCGCATGACTCCTTTTTACAAGACGCTGCCGAACGTAAACGGCTTCGGCGTGGAAGCCTCCGCCAACGTGATCGGCGCGGTGGGCGTAGCAGGCGCGGGCGCGGCCATCGCCGCCCATGCCGTGGGCTCCGCCATCCATTACAAGCGGCAGCACATGAAGGAGGAGGCGAATGTATCCCTCCCCGCCTTCGGTGACGCGCCCGGCTCCCCGGACAAGGAAACGGAAGAATAAACTGAAGCCCTTACCACCAGATTACCATGAGCAATTACACATCAGCGGACGTTCCGGAATCCAGCCGCGTGGTCATTGATCCCGTGACGCGCATTGAAGGCCACCTTCGCGTGGAAATGGAAGCCGGAGACGGCGTGATCAAGAACGCCTGGACGTCCACCACGCAGTACCGCGGCATTGAGGTGATCGCCTGCAAGCGGGACCCGCGGGACGTATGGGCCTTTGTGGAACGCATCTGCGGCGTCTGCACGGGCACTCACGCCATTGCCGCCCTGGCCGCGGTGGAGGACGCCCTGCAATACCCGGTGCCCGTCCAGGCGCGCCTCATGCGGGACCTGATCAGCGGCGCCTTGGGCATCCAGGACCACGTCATCCACTTTTACCAGCTCCAGGCCATGGACTGGGTGGACGTGATGTCCGCCCTGAAGGCGGACCCCAAGGAAACCGCCGCCATCGCCAAATCCCTTTCCGACTGGCCCCTGTCCTCCGCCACGTATTTTGCGGGCGTGCAGCAGAAGCTGAAGGATTCCATCGCCCACGGCCAGTATTCCATCTTCACGAATGGCTACTGGGGCCATCCGGCCTACAAGCTTCCGCCGGAGGTGAACCTGCTGGGCGTGGCGCACTACCTCCAGGCCCTGGTCTGGCAGCGGGACATGATCAAGATCCATACCATTCTGGGCGGCAAGAACCCGCACCCGAACTTCCTGGTGGGCGGCATGGCCTGCGCCATCAACATGAATAATGACCAGGCCATCAACCAGTTTGCCCTGAGCTACCTGAAGCAGCTCGTGGATACCTGCCATGATTTCATCCACAAGGTATATTATCCGGACATCGTGGCCATTGCCGGGTTTTACAAGGATTACGCCCACATCGGCGCCTCCAACCCCAACTTCTTCTGTACCGGGGCGCCGTCTGAAATCAACACCGGCGCCCCCGCCGGAAAGGGCCTGATCAAGCCCGGCGTGCTGCTGAACGGTGATTACAAAAACGTGCTTCCCTTTGACCAGGACAAGATCAAGGAATTCGTCACCAGCGCGTGGTACAAGTACACGGAAGGGCGCGACGTGGGCCTGGCCCCGTACGACGGGGAGACGAACGCGGACTACAACGGCCCCCGCCCCCCCTACAAATGGCTTTCCGACCACCCGCAGTATACCTGGGTGAAAGCCCCGCGCTATGACGGCCACGCGATGGCCGTGGGCCCGAACGCCCGCATGATGATCGGTTACGCCCAGGGGGTGCCCGCCATCGTGGAACGGGTGGACGCCGCGTGCGACAAGCTGGGCATTCCCCGTGACAACGCCTTCATGAACTCCACGCTGGGCCGCGTGTACGGCCGCTCCCTGGACGCCCTAATCAACGTGGACATGATGGTGGAACAGCTTCAGGAGATGACCAACCGCATCAAGAACGGGGAAACCGCCACCTTCAACCCGGAGAAGTGGGAGCCGGAAACCTGGCCCTCCTCCTGCAAGGGAGTAGGCTGGGTGGAATCCCCCCGCGGCAGCCTGAGCCACTGGGTGCGGATTGAAAACGGCCAGACGGCAAATTACCAGGCCGTGGTGCCCAGCACCTGGAACAGCTCCGGCCGCGATGCGGAAGGGCAGATGGGCCCGTACGAGTATTCCCTGGCCCATACCGGCACCCACCCGCTGGTGGACCCCACCCGCCCGGTGGAGCCCCTGCGCACCGTTCACAGCTATGACCCGTGCCAATCCTGCGCCGTCCATTTGTTTGACGAGGAAGGGGAGGCCATTCTGACCAGACAGGACCCGTGAAAACGATTCTCATAGACAATGACCTCACCCTGGTGGTGGAGGACGCCATTCCGGCCACCCCGGCCGATACGCCGGCGGAAATCCTGGCCCTGGCCGTCTGCGCCTCTCCGGACGGCAGCTCTGACCCCGGGGACCTGGCCCTGCTCCACGCCGCCAAGGAACGGAACGTGGCGCTCCCGTACGCCCAGCAGAAGGATTCCTGGGTGGCCCCTTCCCGGGAAAGGCCATACAGCACGGTCATGCTGAAGGCCGCGGACAAAGAAGACGCCGCCCCCTTCATGGTGGCGCGCGGCAATCTGAGGGCCCTGGAAAAATTGTGCGAAGCAGGCCATCAGGAAAGAGGGAATATCAGGAAGGCCTTTGAGGAATACTCCTCCTCCGGCTTTGAGCCCGTAGCCATCGCCGTGCACCGCCCCGGCGCCCCGTGGCAACTGCTGGGCGTGGTGCCCATGCACGCCATGAGGGACGTGCGCAACCTGGCTAAGGCCAAGGCCAACTTCCGCTACTTCCACGTGTGGGACTGGCCGCTGCGCGTGCTGCACTGGACCTGGGTGTTTAGCATCATCGGCCTGGCGGCCACCGGCATCTGCATTGCAGAGGGGTGGTTCCTGAAAATGGGGGACCTGCACGGGGCCTTCCAGTTCGGCACGCTCCGCTTCGTTCACTACGCGCTGGGGTGGACCCTGGTGGTGGTGATGATGCTCCGCTTCTCGTGCTTCTTCATGGCGTCCAACAAGTACCAGAGCTTCCGCGCCCTCTTCCCCGTTTCCAGACAGCAGTGGAAGGACTTGTTTACCACGGCGTGGGATTATGTGTGCGCCCGGAGCGCCCTGGCTCCCCGCTACATCGGCCACAACCCGCTCCAGCAGTGGACTTATACGGGCGTTTACGTGCTGTTCACCACCATGGTGGTGACCGGGCTGGCCCTGTATGCGCTGTATGAACCGCGCCACTGGTTCTACCACCTGTTCATGCCCCTGAATGACCTGATAGGCGTTCCGTACGTGCGCCTGGTGCACCTGATCGGCATGTGGTGCTTCATTATCTTCGCCATGGTCCACGTGTACCTCTCCATCCTTTCCGGGAACGTGGACCGGGACGGCACCATCTCCTCCATGTTCAGCGGAGGGCGCTGGCTGCGCAAGGGCGTCAAATTCCGGGATGAATAACCTTTTCCGCATGTGCCATGGAATTTGAGGAATATACGGAAGAACTCCGGGGCTGCCCGGTGAAGGGGAATGCCTATCCCGTCCTCGTGCTGGGCGTGGGGAACCCGCTCATGGGGGATGACGGCATAGGCGTGGAACTGGCGCACCGCCTCCAGGAACGGGATTACGGCCCGCTGGTCCATGTGGAGGAGGGCGGAACGCTGGGCATGACCCTGCTCCCCCTGCTGGAAGACGCGGATACGGTCATCCTGCTGGACGCCGTCAAGACGGGCGCCGCGCCGGGAAGCGTGGTCACCCGCAGCAGGGATGAACTCCCCCGCCATTTTTCCCACGTCATTTCACCCCACCAGATAGGCATGAAGGAGGTGCTGGGCGCGGCCCAGTTGTGCGGCACCCTGCCGCGCGCCATCACGCTGGTGGGGGTGGAGGCGGGGCACACGGACTTCTGCCAGCCCATGTCCGCAGAGGTTCGCGGAGCCGTTCCGCGGGTGATGGAGCTGGTGGAAGCCCTCATTGCCCGTGCGGTGGCGGAACAGGAGGCGGGGAAAGACGCCCATGCATGAGGTAGGCATCATGGAGGGGGCGCTGGACATGGCCCGGCAGCTTATGGAAAAGAACGGGGGAATCCGGCTGATGCGCGTTCACATGACCATCGGCAGCCTGAGCGGCGTGGTGCCGGAGGCGCTTCAATCCGCCTTCCTGGCCCTGAAAGACGCTTATGCGGCGCGGGACGCCGCCCTGGACGTCACCTGGGTGGAGGCCCTATGCCATTGCGACGCGTGCCGCGCGGATTTTTTCTTCACGGAGCACGGCTACATCTGCCCCGGCTGCGGGGACCCGGCCCTGGCCATCCTGCACGGAAGGGAGCTGGAACTGACCCGCGTGGAGTGGGAATAATCCGCCAGGCGGAAAACTGCCTTTTCCCCGCCCGGAAGAAAATAAGGTAAATTTACCCGAACATTTCCGCCGCCCGGACGGTCTAATATCATTGGCGCGCATCCACCGCGCCGCGAACGTCAAACCAGCTATAGGACCAACGCCATGAGCAATATCAACCCATTCATTCTAACAGGGATGATGCCTCTGTCGGCCTCATCCATGAACCGCGTCTCCTACATGTGCCCGGTCACCATCGGCAATGACGTGGTGCAGGGCCAGACAGACATTCAGGATTCCCTCACCATTGATTCCGGCGGAAATCTTTACATCATCAACGCCCCCGTTTACGTGGGCGGCCCCAACCAGCCGGACCACGGGCACAATACCGCCCATCTGGTCATCCGGAACGGAGGCACCCTCACCCTGCTGGGTAACCTGCCGGACCACATGACCGTGTTCCTGGGAAGCAAGGCCAAGGGGAGCCTGGAAATCAACGGAGGGCGCCTGCTGATGGGCCAGGGGCGCATCCTGGGTTCCCGGGATCATGAAGGACGCATCGTGATGACGGACGGCTGGCTCTTTGCCGCGGACGTGGACCTGCCCGCCGAGAATTCCGAACTCATCATCAGGCACGGCCTGATGCGCATCAGGAAGCTTTCCGGCAATGTTTCCACCCACATTTACGGCGGGGTGCTGCACGTGAAGGAAGAGGCCCACGCCAGCCGCATCCACCTGATTGATGACGGCGTGCTGCTGCTGGGCAGCGTCACCAGCCAGCCTTCCGCGGACGTGATGGCGGGCGCGGGCATCAACTTCCGCGGAGACGGCGGCGCGCTGGTCATCCGCGTGCCCCATCCGGAGAATGCGCTGACGCGCACGCGGGAGGCGGAACACGTCTTTGACGAACTGCTCAGAAGGGGCAAGCTCTTCCATGACAGCGAGCCCATGACCAGTTTCCAGGGCTTCAACATGCGGGAATTCACCGGTCACGACAGCCTGACGTATGCCGCGCTGCGCCCCGCCGCCCAGTTGAGCACGGAGCAGAACCAGGTCACGCGTCTGCTGCATTCCTTCATGTACGGCGGCAGTGAAAAGGACCTGCCCATCTGAACCGCACGGGGATGGAAACCATTCGCAAAAAAGCCGCCGGCGTTTGATGCCGGCGGCTTTTTCATATATTTAAGAGCGGGAAGTATCCGTTATTTCAGGAACTTGATCGTCAGGGGCATCACATAAGTGAAGTCTCCGTTCGCAGCCTTGACGGCATTGATGATGGAGAGGACGAGCCATGCAATCATCACCAGGATGATCAGGGGAACGCCAATGAATACGGGAATCAGAAGGACGCTCGCCAGGGTGTAGATGGTCCAGGAAATCTGGGAATTCAGGACATTCTTGCCCAGGTTATCCACCAGGGGATTTTCATTCTTCCAGATCAGCCAGCAGATAAGCGGCGCAATGATGTTCACGCCGACGGATGCCCCAAAAAGGAGAGACACCAACGGGGAAACGCCCGTAATGATCGCCTGGTTAGTGTCAGGCTTTTTTTCAGGGGCGGGCTCCTGAACCGGTTCCGGTATGATTTGTTGTTCTTCGTCCATAAAATTCCAAGGCGATGTGGAAGCGGGGAGAGGGGCGGAAACCTTTTCCATCCCTTTCCGCCTCAGTTGGTTTCTTTTTCCCATATTCCGTCCCGTAGTCAAGCTCCCAGACCGTTTCCGGGATAAAAACGTGTCCCCGGCAATCATCCTTGCCTCCACGGCGGCAGGAGCTGCACATGCAGGCCATGACCAACACGTGATGATACTACTCACCCTTTCCTGCCGGAGACGGAAGGCGGGAAGAGACGCTCCCGTATCTTTCCGGCACCCTCCGTGAAAAGAAAACCGGCACCCCATGCGGCAGGGGCGCCGGTTTACAGGCCGCCTGTCCTGGTGAAGGCGGCGGACCTGTCCAAAAGCCGGGGATTATAATGGCTGTACGTTAAAACTGAACACCTTCCCCTGGAATGAAGTTCCAAGTTCCTTCAACGGCAAAATGAACGAGGAACGGTGCACCTTGGGACGGTTCTTGAATTGTTCGATGAAGTCCTTGGACTTGTCGGAAAAACTCTTCAGCACGGCAGTTCCGGCAGGCTCCCCGTCAAGCAACAGGCTGGTTTTCTCCGGTTCTCCCACAATTTCCACCTTGACCTTCTTGCCCACGGGCAGCTTGGCGCCAAAGGAAAATTCCAGAGAATCGTCACGGCGGAATCCGACAGTGCCGTCCTTCATGACCGCAAGCAATTCACCCTCAGGCGCGGAAAGCAGCACCTGCTCTTTCCCTTCCGGTGCGGCCTTCAATTCCAGTTCCATGGTCAGGCGGTAATTCGGCCCCAGGGCGGGCTTGTCCAGCTTCTGGGGAAGGGAAGAGGGCTTTACCGTAAAGGGCTGGGCGTCCTTCCATTTGTACAGGGGATTGGTGCGCGGAGCATTGCCGATGGAGGAAACCAGCTCACGGTGCTGTTCAAACGTATCCGGCGCCTTGGCGGTTCCCCACATTTTCTGGCTGAGCACGTCCATGGAACCGGAAATGATCCCCCATATATCATAAGGGGCATACCCCGTGTGCATGATGTCCGTTTCATCATTCCAGACGGCGAAGGTGCCGCCGAGAAGCTGGGGATGGCCGGAAGGCAGCGTTTCATTGCCGATGCGGTTGGGAATCCAGTTATCGTACAGTCCCTTATGGTTTCTGTCCATCCGGTAGTAGCCGGCAAAGGGAACGATGTAAAGGGCTCCATCGTTCGTATTGATCACGTCATATCCCTGGTTGACGGCCTCCCATGCTTTCATCCAGCCGGTGCTCCAAAGGTTCATCTGGACCCCCTTGCTGACTACCGGGGTCTTGCCCGGCTTGGCGCTGAGGCTTCCCCAGATGCGGGGAGTGTAACCACGCTTGAGGGCATGGCTGAGCACGGCGTTTGCAAAGTGGCGGTAATCTTCCTTGTCCCCATAAAATTCATCCGCCCCCACATGCACCACGCCGCAGTCCGCGAACACGGGACGACCCAGCTTGGGATCCTTCAGCATGTATTCGTCAAAAACCTTGCTCACCAGATCGATCGTTTCCGGATTGGCGGCGTCCAGCATCTCACAGCGGCGTTTCTCATGATTCATGGGCCCTTTGTAAATGAGATCAGGCCGCAGGCGGGTGAAGGAAAGGGCATGCCCCGGAGTATCGAACTCCGGAACAATATTGACGCCGTACTTCTTGGCATAGCTGACCAGGTCGGAGAATTCCTTCTTGGTATAAAAAATATCCTTGGCTGTCAGGGGCGTGCCGTCCTTCCCCTTCATTTTGGATTCCAGGCGGAAGGCCGCATAGCTTTCCTTGAACGGATCATGGCCGTTGTCCACATAGTGCTCGTGGAAAATATAGTTGTTATTGATGACCAGGTGCAGGTCATTCATCTTGTACCAGGCCATGGTGCGGATCACGTCCTTCAGGTAACTGAGGGGATACGGCGTGCGCGCGACATCAAGCATGAAGCCGCGGAGCTGGTAGCGCGGGAAATCCACCGCCGTGCCGCAGGGCACGCTGCCAGGCGTCTGGCGGAGCATTTGCAGCAGGGTGCGCGTGCCCCAGAACAGGCCGGTGGGAGTGGCCGCGCCAATGCGGACGCCGTCCTTGGTCACCTGGAGCCGGTACCCTTCCTTGCCCAGGTTGCCGCCCTTGAGCGCGGAAAAGGAAATATCCGCCTTGGCGCCGGGAGCCGCCAGCTTCACCTTGCGCCCCAGCACGTCTTCCAGATCCGCCGCAAACATCTGCGCCAGGTCCTTATCCGGGCAGGCTACGGTTACCGTATTCCCCAGCTTGTATTCACCCTGGCCACCCTTCCATTGCAGGATTTCCGGAATAATCCGGGGCTTGGGATTGCCCTGGACATCGCCCGGAGCCTTCAGCATGATTTCATAATCCTTGCTGACGGCTTCCTTGCCGTCCTTGGTCACCTTGAAACTGACGTTGACCGGGGTGTCCGAGATGACGGGAGCTATTTTCCCCTTGCTGTTGATGAGTTCTTCGTAATCGGCCCCCAGCAGCTTGATCTGGGCTCCGGAAGCGCTGGGCATGGGCAGCTGCCTTGCTCCCGCTTTCACCTCGGGGATGGAAAGGGAATTGGCGATCTGCTGAGCATCCTGCCCCATCAGCGGAGAGGCCGCAAAGGCGGCAATCATCAGGAATATGTTCTTTTTCATTATGTTAGTCTGTTCCGGGGAAAAGGTAAGTCCGGGTTGTGCTAAAAACTACGTTGGTTTCATCCTTTTCTTACAGGAAACAAGAAAAAGAAGCAAGGCTGTCTCTTCTTCAGCCCTGATGCAACGCAATCCTTCCGGGGAACGGAATCCTCCACATGCAGCGCTTCAGGAATTCCGGCAACGCAAACCTGAAAAGATACCTTTCCCCCAGCCAATCATCCTATACCCTGTCATCCCAATACAGGGTCTAACATATTTTTGGGTTTATTGACATTTCAGTGATCAAAAGGATATCATCAGTACCATTCTCGTTAACTTCTGCATGGGCATGAACTATCTCTCCCTCACGATTCCTGCCACCGCCGTCCTCCTGTCTGCCGTGCTTGCCCTGGCTCACGCAGAAGAGGAGACATCCACAGACAACTGTTCCCTGTTCATCGAATCTAAAACGGATGTTGTTTCTCCCCAATGCCTGATTGACAAAGAAGACCCGCACCAGGACAAAAAGCGCACGGAGGTCGGCATCGGGGAAGTAGTCATTCTGACCTTGAACGGCAAGCGGCTCAAGGATGTGGATATGAAATCCCTGAAATGGTCTCTGGAACCGGAAAACACAGCTACCATTGAAAAATCAAATAAGGAGCCGAACCAAGCCACCTTAACGGTTAATAGCAACCTCACTGAAAACACCACCCTGAAGGTCCGGGTTAAAACCAGACTGGACGAGGAACTGCCGGAAAGGGAACCCTATGTTTTTTCCATTCTTGTTCCTTCAGACATCAAGGCGCAGCATTCCGGAGAACGCGTGAAAGATCATCCCTTGGACCATGAAAAAGACAGGCCGGGAGCTTCCTCCAAACTCGTCGTTACCTTTCTTCCCCTGAACGTCAGCTTCAGCAACGTTCCCATCGTGGAGCGGGCGGAAGACCCGGCAGGATTCAAACCCGTCCATACACCGGGAAACCAGCTGATGTGGCCTGATACCCTCAATGCCCACCGTCATGACAACGTCGGATGGAGATGGGACAAGGAACGGGATATCCGTTTAAAGCACTTGCAGAACATGAAGCTCCCGGCTTTCTTTTCCTGGGCATGCGGGTGGTACGTACGCGCCAACGGCAAGGACTGCTGCAAAATCAGCAATGATACGTACTCCCAGGATTTCAGCTTCAAGTACGACGGAATGGAAGACGGAGAAAATGCCACTACCAAAGGGCTGAAAAACATTGAAGTGACCATCACCAAATTCGGATGCTCCGTCACACGCAGCACGGCTGGAGATGCCTTGCACATCAACTCCACCGCCAATCAATAACCTCCACACTTGCACCGCCATGAACAACGTTTACCGCCTTTTTCTTTTACCCCTTCTCTTCCTGCCGATTTTTTCCGCCTTAGCCTCCCCGCAACAGGTCCAGCTTCCCGTGCCCTCCGTGATCAGGAATCTAAACCAGCAGAACCCGGAACTGCTTCTGCTCAAGAAACTGCTGGATGACGGACAGATCATCCCGTTCTATCAGGCTGCCGACAAGATACTGAGAAAGAAAAATCTCTACTTGAGAGATGACGTCACGTCTCAAGAACTGGCGGACGGCCTCCTCCTATGCTACCTGATCGCCAAAGCTCCGTTCATTGACCTCGACGACTATGCCAACGTCGAATGGCTCGCCAATTACGGCCATGTGGACCTCCACGCCAAAGAATTCATGTCCAATAGCATCCCCTACTTCGCCTTGATCGGCAAGGACAGCAAACTTCCCGGCAAGGAAGAAGCGCTCCATTTATATTTAAGCGCCACAGCGCTGGTCATCAAACAATTCCACACCCAGGTCGACTACGCGTTCGAGGCTACGGAGATCTGCGCCTACATGCTCATCGACCACGCCAGAGGATTCTCAGACGGCAAAGACACCGAACTGTTTAACAAAACAAGTGCCCAAAGATCAAGAAATTACCGAACCCTATCCTTACTTCAAAGCCAAGAATCCGGCTTCATCAGAGAACTAATGACCTGCTTCCCGACCAAGGCCCAGGAAGTGAAGAAATACCTGCGCCTGGCCGGATACGGGGACAAGGAGATTCCGGCCCTTCTGGACAGAACCGTCGGCAGAACGCCGGAAGCCGCCTACCTGTACAAGGGCTTGCCCAAACACAGGGATTAAAGCAGCTTTCCGGAAAACCGCATCTCTTTTAAAAGGGCTGCCTCACTTCAGATTTTGTCTTCGTGAGGCAGCCAAAAACGGAACCGTCTGTCCCCGAATGAGGGGAGACGATCAAGCGCGGATGTCAATCACCTCACTGGCGGGGAAGCGCACCTTGGCCTCGCGGGCATAGGAATCATCCTGCGCGCGGTAGCCCAGGGCCACGCTCACCACGGAGCGGTACGGCGTGCCGTCCAGACCCAGGATTTCATCATATTTTTCACGGTCCATGCCGCCGATGGTGCAGGAATCCACCCGCAGGGCAGCCGCCGCGCTGAGCAGGAAGCCCACGGCGATGTATACCTGGCAGTCCAGCCACGTGTGCATTTTTTCCGGCGTCAGGGATTTCACGTAGCCGGTGTAGAAATCCGCGGAGGAAGCCAGCTTTTCCGCGGACGGGTGGCGCGTGAACTCAATCTGGGCCAGGTAGCGGTCCACGTCCCGCTGGGTGGCCGTCCGCCGGGCGCACAGCACCACGTAATGGGAGCAGTCCTCCACCTGGGACTGGTTCCAGGAGACTTCCCTCAGGCGCGCCTTCAGCTCCTTGTTCGTCACCACCACAAATTTCCAGAGCTGGAGCCCCAAGGAGGACGGGCTGAGGCGCAGGCTTTCCGCCAGCGCGTGCCACGTGGGTTCCTCAATGCGGGCCTGGGGATCAAACTTCTTGCAGGCGTAGCGCCATTCAAGGCCGTCAATGTACTGTTCAGGGGAGATCATGAAAGGTAAGACAGGATGAATGCTGAAAATGTTTAAAGAACTTCCCTGAGAACCTCAAGACAGCGGGCATTTTCCGCGGGAGTGCCTATGCTGATGCGGATCCACTCCGGCAGGCCGTAGCCGTCCTGCGCGCGGACGATCACGCCTTTGGCAAGCATGTCGTTAAACACCTTTTTGCCCTGCCCTACCTTCACCAGGATGAAATTGCCCTGGCTGGGAATCCATTCCAGGCCCATTTCCTTGAAGGCCTGTTCATAAAAACGCATGCCCGCGGCGTTGTTCTCCACCGTGCGGCGCACGTGGTCCGCGTCCTCCAGGGCGGCCAAGGCGGCCTCCTGCGCCAGCACGTGCAGGTTGAACGGCGCGCGCGCCTTGTGCAGCATGCCGGTGATGTGTTCCGGGGCCACGCCGTAGCCCACGCGCAGCCCCGCCAGCCCGTAGGCCTTGGAGAAGGTGCGCAGCACGATCACGTTGCGGCCCTCCCGGACGAACTTCAGCGTGTCCGGCGGATTGTCCGAGAACTCCCGGTATGCCTCGTCAAAGCACACCAGAACGTGTTCCGGCACCTTGTCCATGAACTCGTCAATCTCCTGCTGGGTGACGACGGTACCCACGGGATTGGTGGGATTCGTGATGAAAACGATGCGCGTCCTGTCCGTAATAGCATTCAGGAAGCCGTTCAGGTCATGCGTCCAGTCCGGCTTGTTGGGAACTTCCACATACGTGGAGCCGAACAACTGGCTCATGACGGTGTACATGGAAAAGGCGTGCCTGGCGGCCACCACTTCCGCCTGGGGGTTCAGGAGGGCGTGGCACATCAGTTCAATCACCTCGCTGCTGCCCGTGCCCACCACGGTCTGGTCAAACTCCACGCCGCAGAACTCCGCAATGGCGGAACGCAGGCGGAACGCCGCGCCGTCCGGATAAATGTTCACGCCGGCAGCCGCGCGGGAAACGGCTTCCACCGCCTTGGGGGACGGCCCCAGCGGGTTCTCGTTGGACGCCAGTTTCACAATATCATGAGGGTCCAGGCCCAGTTCCCGGGCCGTCTCCTCGATCGGCTTGCCCGGCTGATAAGCCACCAACTCCAGCACATGCTGATTTGCGAAACTTTCAATACTCATAGCGGCGGCATGTTACCGCCATTCCCCCCTTCTGGCAATACGGATTTCCATCCGGGAAATTCCCTGAAAACGCTTGCCGCCATGCCGTCCCGGTAAAAAGCAGTGAGGCGCCTTTCAGCGGGATTTTTCTCCCTTATTTCTTAAAGAACATCCGCATGGAAGACAGCGGCAACCATGTTCATGCCACTACGGGCATGTATTCCCTCCAACGGCGGAAATTGGACTTTTCCTTTTCCAGATGCTCATGATGGGCAGGCTTGTCTCCGGTCCGTGGGGAGCAGAGACGGCGAAAAAACAAAAACAAGTACAATCATGGCTAATACCAATATTACATGCGACTATTACCCGCTGAGGATTGAAAACCAAACCGGGTATTTTACGATTACTCCCGGAGATGTTCCCGTACGCAACATGGTTCCTACCGCTTTTGAAGTGGACGGAGTTTCCCAAACATGGAAAGGATGGTTCAAGGTGGACGTCCCTTCGGAAAGAACCTGCCAAATCCATGCCCTTGTGGACGACAATGGAAGTTTCACCATTAACGGCATTACGACGGAAATTCCGGAAGGCACCCACGGTTCGCGCCGTTCGACTCCTCAAAAAACGGTGACGTTGAAACCTGGCTATTATTTTGCAGCATGCCGCATGCAGAATCTGACGCCCAAGGTGACTTCCTATCCCAATGTAGAGCACTTTCAGGCATTCGTCTCCTGGGAGGAAAACGGTGAAACCGTTACCCGGCAGGTTTCCCAACTTTACAATATTGTGGAGAAGGGCCTGAGAAATGTGACCATCGTGATCACAGGGACCAAGGAGGCTGTCTACCATGGAGCCCGCTCTTTCCCGAGAGAAGTGGAAAAAGAAAACGGGGACCTTCAATATTACGACGCGCCGGTTTACCGGATGTATCTCAGAGGCACGGATGACGACGGCAATTTTGTCGAGCGGTTGTTCCAGGTTATTCGGTTCATGCCTGGATACAATCCCGATCCGGATTTTGACGATACCTGCAAACAGTACCAGAAATGGCCTGAGTTGAGCATGGTGGGCCTTAAGGACGAACAGGGAATCAACACGACTTACAAGGAATATTTCCTGCATGGAGCGCCAGGCGACGCGCAGCCTGATGACGGAGCCTTTATCCTGAATAACTCCTTCCTTTTACATGACGGGCCGGATGAAGGGGAAGACGGATTCGGCGCCTTTGGCTGCTGTGAGGTTTATGGGAACAACGGAATGCAGGCCCTCAAGGAAGGCATCGCAGAACTCTCCGGCATGGAAGAAGGCTCCACGGAAGAGAAGATCCAGGCGCTCTGCCGGGAGAAAAAGCTCTACATTTTCATGGAAGGGACAACACGGCCGGAAATCGTGCCGTCCCATTAAAGGGATCGCCTGCCGGCATACACTTAAATGCCGGGGAAACCGCCTTGTCCCCGGCATTTATTTGTCTTTCCCCTTCCGGGAGCTTGAATACCGGATATCCTCAGAGACCAATTGACGGGAGTGCAATAAATAGGTGCGCACGTAAATCCGGACCAGGTCCCCTGAAGAAAGGTCCACATCCCAAAAGGTGAAATAGAGCCGCTCATCCTTCTTTTCTACGATATCCGTCAGGGAATCCACAAAAAGATAGGGAAAAACGGCCCGGTGAACTTCCTTTTCAAAAAACGGCCTGGAGTCCCTTACCTTCCGCATCCGGATGGTGGTCAGCAGCATTCCATCCGGACTCAGCATGTTCCGGGTTTCAGTGTAACAGGGGTTGTTGGCCTCGTTGCGTCCCATGCTGCGTGAAATCAGGGATCGGGAATCCGCATCCCAATACGGCGGCATATCCGGAATGCTGTACCGTGTTCCATCAAAGGAGGGGTTCCGAAACAATTGTTTTTCCGCCACCGTTACTTCCTGACCCAGCGTTTTCATGGAAACAGCCGTCTCCGGCCTGATCTGGTCCCGTCCGGGGTGTTCCATCTCTCCGGCAATACATGCCAGAGGGAGGAAAACAAGGAATGTTCCAATATTCATCACTATTAACTATATTGCTTACAACATAATAGGCCAAAAAAATCTGTAAAGGATATTTTGGATGAGGAAAAGGGTCTGTCCCATGGAGGACCCATCCGCCACATGCCGGAGCCAGGCGAATCCTCCTGATGAAAAGCGGACAGTTCCAGCCCGGGCCTTACGGAACGTACCGGTCCGGCATTTCCTCCCTCGCCCGGCGGGTCATGGCGGCGATGAACTCCGTCTTCCCCTCCGTATAGGCGTCCCGGTTGAACTCAAACTGTTCCTTTAAAGAGCGCTTGAGGGCCGCATACTTCTCCGCCTCCTCCGGATGTGCGGCCAGGTAATCCCGGAAGTACAGTTCATTCCAGTCCCGCCAGGGCCGCACGTGCAGGTGGAACGCCTGCCCGCGGAAGCCTTTCTCCGTATAACCTTTCACCAGCACCAGGCGCATCTGCGCCTCGTCACGGTGCATTTCCCGGTAGCCGCACTTTTCCAGCAAGGGAGGGACTTCCAGGACAAAGGAGTCCGGACTCACCTCCAGCAGGATGTCGATCGTGGGTTTGGCCGCCAGGCCGGGAACGGCCGTGCTGCCAAAGTGGGAGATGCGCCGGATGCGATGGACCGGCACGGCGGATTCCAGCGCCTCCCGTTCCTTCCGGTAGATTTCCATCCATTCCGGCCTGGGGTCACTTAATATAATGGGGAACAACCGCCAGAGCTCTTCAAGGCTCATGGAGGACAAAGGGGTTTCATCCGGAAGGCGGCGGGACATTTCAGGACGATACAGGAGACGGGAGGATGAGTCAATTCCCCGGGCGCCCCTGCCCGCCCGGCGCCGGGGAGGCACGCCCCTTTTTCCCTGATTCCCGCGCCTTTTCTGCCTGTGCCCGCGCGGAGGCCGGCACCGCAGAGCCTGGTACCCCGCCACGACAAAGGCGAAGGCGGTCACGGCCAGGAAGGAACGGAATAGCCAGGCCAGCAGTTCCCAATAAATCTCTTGAGTCATGCGGAAGGTTTTTGACTGGAAGACGGTCCGTTGCCCATATCTTCCCGGAGACGTTTGACGGCGCAGGCAATCAGGGTAGCTTTATCCAGCAGGCAGCGGTCCACCTGGAGAGCTTCGGCTTCCGCATCCCGGAAAAAATGGACGGATAACGGCATTTTCCCCTTGATTTGAATTTTTTTCTGACTCTTTTTTTTATTTCCCGTCTTCATAAAAATCCTTCTTTTGGTGCAATAACGGCCTTAATGGCCCTCTTACGCCATCATGATGCACCTGAAACGGTACTTTAGTCAATGGAAATATACCGTTAAAATGACTTTTCACAAAAAAGATTGAAAAATCGCACCATTCCCGTTATAAAACACTACATGAGTGAGAACCAGGATGAACTCAAGGTGCAGATCAAGGCTTGGCTGAAAGCCCAGAACATTTCCCGCAATGATTTTGCGGCTGCATGCTTCGTCTCTCCCAACACGGTCCGCAACTGGCTTGCCAAGGTGGCTATCCCCAAGGACAAGGAAGCTCTCATCCGGCTCATGATGGAAAAGACGGAAGGAGAAAAGAAACTGAAAGAGGCGGCGAGAGCCAATTGGAAACCCTTCGCCGTGATGCTGAGCGCGGAGGATTACAAGCTGATTGAAGCCGCCGCCAGAAGAGACCACATGACGGTGGAGGAATGGGCGGAAGCCACCCTGATCAGAGACGCGCAGAAGAGGATGAAGAATTATTACGAGGACGAAAGCAGCCACTTGGAGGAGACCTCCATGGCTGCGGAAACCGCGGAAGAATTCGGAGTCCCCAGGCCTTCCCCTTCTTCCTCCGGGTCTTCCTCCTCCGCCGCACCCTCTTCCCCGCGCCGCAAACCGCGGCCATAACCTGCGGAGGTTATGGAAAGCCTTTCCGCAACAGGAACGGCTTCCCGCCGGGGCTCCCTCGTTTAACATCTCCCGGCTCCATGCGGTTCCGGGGGATTTTTTCATTCAGGCATCAGAGGCGCCGCAACCCCTTGCGGCATCAAACGCACCCATCCTGCACATGGCTGCTGGATCGTTCGCTGGCGCTCCTTCCGGTTTCAGCTGCCGCAAAGACTTGCAGCGCTCCAGACTGTTCTTTTTTCTTGTCCGGCGGGTTCCGCGGGGTCTATCATGCTGACCATGAAACAACTACTCTCCCTGCTGTTCCTTTCCGCCTGCTGGCTCCCGCTTCTCTCTCCTGCGGAGACGGACGGAGCCTCCCCGGCTGTGCCTGCCATGGCCGTCAGGATCGTGCATCCGGACAATGAAAAGCTGGTCAGCGGGGGCAAACCGGCTCCGGCGGGTTACACAGCCTGCGTTTACGAGTTCCGGGGATATGATGGGAAAATGATGCGGGAACGGCTGTTTCTGAAAGATACCCCCGTCATCACGGAAGAGGAAGTGGTGCATGCTGAGGCTGATCCGGACAACCCCGGACACATCAACATCACCCTGAGCACACGGGGAGGCAGGGCCATGAAAGAAACGACCTCCTCCATGAAGCTCGGGCGTGACCGGCTGGCCATCATCGTACAGGGAAAAGTGAACTCCGCTCCCGTAGTGCAGGCCATTCTTTCCAATGCCTTGGCCATCTCCGGACTGGACGGGGAACATGAAGCCGACAATCTGGCGGAACAGCTCAACCGCCGGGCCGCTGCCGAAAGGGCCACTCCCTTCACTCCCCGTGACCTGGCCCTGTACGCCGTTCATCCGGACAGCGACCGGCTGGTGAAGGAAGGGAAGCTTTCCATACCGGGCTACCGGCTCTGGAGCCGCCCGGCGGCAGGGGAAGGAAACAACGGGGGGAAGAAGGAATACCTGTTTCTGGGGAACGCCCCCATCGTCACCGGGGATGACGCCCAGGCGGCACGTTCCAACCTGGATTATCAGGGGCACCTGAATATCGTCTGGAACGGGGAAGCGGCCCGGAAGCTGGAACAGGCCTGCTCCGTTCTCCGGCCCGGCAAGGACCGGCTGGCCGTGGTCCTGCGCGGCGCCATCCTGTCCACCCCCGTGTTCCAGAGCATGCCTTCCCACGCCACCCTCATTCCCGGCCTGGGAGGCGACCAGCAGCTGGATGACCTCTGCACGGCCATCAATAACCAGCTTCCGCCGCTGACGGAGCAGCAGAAAAGGCAGGCAAAGAGGGAACTGGCCGTTTATCCCGTCCACCCCCGCAGCAGGGAGCTGGAACAGCGGTTTCTTCCGGAGCTCCGGCAGGGGAAAACCGTGCATCTGGAACGCGGATTCCACTCCATCCCGTGCGCCCGCCCCGATTTTCCGGAGCCTGTTCCGGCCTATGCCTTCATTCGTCCGGAATCCCTGATCAGCCCGGAGGATATCCGGGACGTGGAACATTTCCAGAATGGCACGATTGTCTTCCATCTGCTGCCCCGGGCGTGGGAAAAACTGCGTTCCAGCATGGACGGGAGTTCCACGGAGGACGTGAACGTAGCGGTTGTCTTTCAGGGGAACATGCTCCAGGAGCTAACAATCAGGCGCGCCTTTCTTCAAATGAAGGGACTTCCCATGCTGCCTTCCGCCACCCCCCTCTCCTCCATTGGCATCCTTACCCCGGAGGAAGAACGGAGGATGTACCATGAATCCATGCAGTTCATGATCCCGTATACTCTGGAACCCGTCTGCCCATGGCTCTTTAAAAGAGTTCCTTCCCTGCGGACGCTGAATGAACAGAGGCCTTTTTTAAGGATTGATGCCGGCCCGGACCATCCCTGATTTTTTTGCTCGAACCGGGAGCCGGGCTCCGCTATATTGCCACCCGTTATGGCAACACCGGATTTTCATTATCAGGACCCTTTTCCCATTGAAAAGGATGACACCCAGTACCGCCTCATCACGTCCGACTACGTGAGCGTGGGGGACTTTGAAGGGCATCCCATGCTGAAGGTACAGCCGGAGGGCCTGCGCCTTCTGGCCGCGGAAGCCTTCCATGACGTGGCCTTTTTCCTGCGCCCGGCCCACCTGAAGCAGGTGGCCGCCATTCTGGATGATCCGGAAGCCAGCGCCAATGACAAGAGCGTGGCCCTGACCATGCTGCGCAACGCGGAAGTGGCCTCCGCCGGCATCCTGCCCTTCTGCCAGGATACGGGAACCGCCACCATCGTGGGCAAGAAGGGCCAGCAGGTCTGGACCGGGTGCGATGACTGCGAACAGCTTTCCCACGGCGTTTACGACGCCTACACCCAGAACAACCTGCGCTATTCCCAGACGGTGGCGCTGGACATGTACACGGAAAAGAACACCGGCACCAACCTGCCCGCCCAGATTGACATTGAAGCCGTGGAAGGCATGAAGTACTCCTTCCTCTTCGTCGCCAAGGGAGGCGGCTCCGCCAACAAGACCTACCTGTACCAGGAAACCAAGGCTCTGCTGAACCCGGCCACGCTGAAAAAGTTCCTGGTGGAGAAGATGAGCACGCTGGGCACGGCGGCCTGCCCGCCCTACCACATCGCCTTCGTCATCGGCGGCACGTCCGCGGAGAAATGCCTGAAGACGGTGAAGATGGCCTCCACCAAGTATTACGACAACCTTCCCACCACGGGCAACGAGTACGGCCGCGCCTTCCGTGACCTGGAGCTGGAAAAGGAACTGCATGAGGAAGCGTGCAAGCTGGGCCTGGGCGCCCAGTTCGGCGGCAAGTGGTATGCGCTGGACGTGCGCGTGATCCGCCTGCCCCGCCACGGTGCCTCCTGCCCGGTGGGCCTGGGCGTCTCCTGCTCCGCGGACCGCAACGCGAAGGCCAAGATCACCCCGGAAGGCATCTTCATTGAACAGCTGGAAACCAACCCGGGCCAGTATATTCCGGAAGCCCTGCGCATGACCTCCACGGAGGCCGTCTCCATTGATCTGAACCGCCCGATGAAGGAAGTGCTGGCGGAACTGAGCAAGTACCCCGTCACCACGCGCCTGAGCCTGAACGGCACCATCATCGTGGCGCGCGACATCGCCCACGCCAAGCTGAAGGAACGCCTGGAAAAGGGTGAAGGCATGCCCCAGTACATGAAGGACCATCCCGTGTATTACGCGGGCCCGGCCAAGACTCCGGAGGGGTATCCTTCCGGCTCCTTCGGCCCCACCACCGCGGGCCGCATGGATTCCTACGTGGACCTGTTCCAGGAAAACGGCGGCTCCATGATCATGATCGCCAAGGGCAACCGCAGCCAGCAGGTGACGGACGCCTGCCAGAAGCACGGCGGCTTTTACCTGGGCTCCATCGGCGGCCCCGCCGCCATCCTGGCCAAGGACAACATCAAGAAGGTGGAACTGCTGGAATACCCGGAACTGGGCATGGAAGCCATCTGGAAGATTGAGGTGGAGGACTTCCCCGCCTTCATCCTGGTGGACGACAAGGGCAACGATTTCTTCGCGAAGATCCGGGAAGGCTGGGCCTGCGCCGGCTGCGGTCATTAAGCAGCCCGGACAGAGCGCCGGATTTTTACCCCCTGTTCCGCCATGCCGCGCGGAACAGGGGATTTTTTACGGGCCTTGACGGGAAAAGGCGTGATGCTCCACCCGCCCCACCGGAAGAATTTCCATCCTTCAAAAAACTGCCTGTAAGACATTTCCCGAAGATTTTCCTTCTTGACTATTTATGGAAATTTTTTATAGTAGCCCCAGTTAGTATCATACAAATCACATCACCTCTAATAAATCGCCCCGTCCTGTGTCAGCAGGACGGGGCTTTTCGTTAGCCGAACATTACAATGAGTAACTCAATCAGCCTAGTTAGTATGATACAGTAATTCACATGGTACACCTCCTTTTTCAATCCGGGATCAACCCGGCAGAGGGATTTTACAGAAAAACAATATTATTTCAATATTTTCAATTCCAGCAATTTTCCCTGTCACGGAGAGTGTACCTGTTTTTCCGCGTCCGTTTCCCATGCCTGGAGCAGACGTTTCAGAAGAAGGACGGCAATAGAACCTGTCAATTCCAACAACTCCGGAGATGGCCCCAGGTTGGCAGGGCAAGACGTTCCCCATGGCAACAGTCATCATGGAAAAGCCGCCCACCGCCAAGGGAGGCCGGGAGAACGCGCCGGGTCCATGGTTCGCCAGCGTCACCCAAGCAGGGAATAAAGCAGCATCAGCGCCAGATTGGCGCCAGCGGCCAGCAATAGCCTGCCCGGCTTCAAGTACCGCGCCTTTCCCAGGAAAACCGCCAATACCGTGAAGACGGCATACAGGGATGTCCATATCAGGAAGAATTCCGCCAGATTCTTTCCGTTCCCGAGATTGTCCAGGGGCATCTTCCAACCGGAAAACAGGAGGGGAAGTGCCGGAAGGACGGCATAAACGGCATATACCCAGTTCCTCACCACCGGCCTGAAGGTAATCGTCACCGGATCCTTGCCAAACAGGATATTCCGGGAATGGACGCTCTGCACCTCCTCCCACCGCAGAGCGGAGGGAGGATAGAAGAGAAGAAGCATGGGCAGCAGGGCGGGCCAGACCGTGGCCACCCCCAGCATAAAGACGAAGAAGGCGGTAAAAATGATGGGGATGCCCGCCATGAGCAGGAAAAGGAGGCTTGTCCTGCGATCCGATTTTTCTCCCATTTTCAGGAAGGACCATGAAAGATAGGCCATAGGGTAAAAGGCTGGTTTTCCGGATGTTGACAGAAACCACTGCCACACGCAAGGAAAAGCCGTCCACCGCCAGCCGGAGCCATCACAGCCCCTTCCGCACGCAGGAAAAGGGGGACGCAGACAGACTCTGATTGGGGTTGCCCGCCGCCCCTTCCCACGCTATTCTGCCCTCATGGCCTACCGAATCTGCAAATCCATTGAACTGGAAAGCGGGCACCTTTTGTCCAAGCACCCCGGCAATTGCAAATTCCCCCATGGCCATACGCGCTCCGTGGAGATGGTGTTCCGGGCGGATACGCTGGATGCCAATGACATGGTGCTGGATTTCAAGGCCGTCAAGCAGATGATGGGGAATTT
The DNA here is from genome assembly GCA_048388685.1 of Akkermansia sp. Taxonomy (GTDB): domain Bacteria; phylum Verrucomicrobiota; class Verrucomicrobiia; order Verrucomicrobiales; family Akkermansiaceae; genus Akkermansia. The sequence continues at coordinate 25,602 of DBGCTZ010000002.1, forward strand.
TCTCCAGCAGTTTGACCATTCCCTGTGCGTCAACACGGAAGACCCCAATTACGCCACCTTCGTAGCCGCGTACGGGGAGCGCATCATCCCCTTTGAACGGGAAGACCCCACCAGTGAGGTGATGGCGCGCACCATTTTCATGTATGCCCGGAACGCGCTGGAAAAGGCCAGGCAGGGCCAGGGGAATTACCCCGTACGGGACTGCGTGACGCTGGAACGCGTGCGCGTGTGGGAAACCAGCAGCTCCTGGGCAGAATACGGGGAATAAGAGGAGCAATCCATTATTCCTTCACATGTTCTGCCAAGAATATGGTGGGACATAAACTACCCATTGAAAATGGCAGAAGCAAAAATTATCCCATCCTAATATTGCACGGGTGGGAGGCTCCGTGCTCAGGTTGCAGTGCACCACGGCAGCGCATTTGTTGTGGAAGGAGGACAATGGCGGCGTACAGGCTGGCGCTTTCCAGAGGGTGGATAAAACAGGATTCCGGAAGGGCGACCGCCGGAGTCAGGAGGCGCAGGATTTTTCCCTCCCTGTTGACCCGGGGCCGGATTCTGCGCGGCTGGAAGTCCGACGGCCTGTCGGACATTCATCCCTTAAAAGGGATTGATGGAAATCATGCGCTTCTGCGTCCAGTGTCCGTACGTGGAGGAATATACATCCGTAATTTCACGGGCCCATTCATCAATGGTGCGCTGGTGGTGGGCGTATTTTTTAAAGTCCTTGGTATCCACGCCCAGCAGGGCGCTGTGGTCTTCCTCATAATCCGCAAATTCGGAGACGATGCGGCCGTTTTCATCACGCAGGCGCCCCGCCATGGCGATGTGGCCCTTCTTGATGAATTTTTTGACCAGCCCGCCCCCCTTGATGCCGCTCAGGGCCGTGACAAAGATGCCGGCCCTGGCATTCGTCGGGGTGATGGAGATAATAGCAAGCTCCAGCGTGTAGGCTCCTTTGGTTCCGACGGGAACCATGTCAAAATGCGGGTTCTTGGCTACCTCCTTCTCCATGCTGGCAGCCACGCTCTTCTGGAAATATGCCGCCAGATTACGCAGGGCCTCAAACCCTTCACTGTTTTCCGGCCTCACATCCATGTGCACCGTGTCCACCGGAACGACGGCCATCATCACTTTCCCGCCATTCACGCCGTTCACCCTGTCATTCCATATCTTGTCATCCGGAGCGTTCCAGTACGCGTCAAAGGGAATGTGGGAGTCCCCGTTCTTCACATGATGTTCCACAAACCCCGTCTGGGGCACATACTTGAAGTTGTTGGAACAGGCTACGACAGCCATTCCGCCAAGCAGGACAAGCACGGTCAGGGAAGCGAGACACAGAAACCGGTATTTTTTCATAAAGAGGCAATCAGCTAGAGTCATTTCATACATGACCCGGCATCTCCTGTCAATAAAACCCCAGGAAACGGAATATTCATGAGCGGAAACAAGGAGAGATGCGGGGTGGATTCCGGAACCGGAAGAAAGAAGCCTATGGGAAGGACAGTATCCGGACTGGATTTTTACCAGGGGCGGAAGAGAACTTTTAAAGGAACGTCCGTTCCAGGGAAGGTCTTAATCCTCCTCATCCATGGGGCGGTATTTCACGGCCAGTTTTTCCAGCAGTTTCAGGGCGGCGGCGGCACGGCTGCGGAAGGATTGGTAGTCCCTGGGATCGCAGTCGCTCCAGGCGCGTTCGGCCAGCGCCAGGGCGCGGGGCCACACCATGTATTCCACCAGTCCCATATCGTACAGGTATTCCGTCCAGATATTGGCCTGGAGGCCGCGTACCTTGGCGGCTTCCTCCGGAGTCAGGTCCGGCAGTTCATAGCCGTACACCTGCCTGAGCGGGATCAGGCCGCCGATGGCTTTCGGCTCCGTGGGAGCGGCGGACTGGTAGTAGTCAAAGTAGAAGTGGGTGCAGGGAGCCAGAATGACGGGGTGCCCCTTTTTGGCGGCCGCCGCGGCAAAGTCGTTCCCGCGCCACGCCATCACAAAGATGTGCTTGTCCGCCTCCAGCTCTCCGCCCTCATCCCAGACGATGGCGTCATAACCGCCCTTCCTCACATGGTCCGCAATCTGCTGCAGAAAATCCCGGCTCAGGGCCTTGAGGTCCGTTTCCTTCAGGTCCTTCAGGCGCCTCTGGCAGTATTTGCAGTTTTTCCAGGCTTCCGCGGATACCTCGTCATGGCCCAGATGGATGGGGGAGCCGGGCGGGAATACGGCCTTCAGTTCATCCACCACGTCTTTCACGAACCGGAGGGTTTCCGGACGCCCCATGCAGACGGCGTCCCGGCCCTTTTTCCCTTCCACGGGAAAGTTTACTCCATCACAGATCAAGTCCCCGTAAGCGTGCATGGCCGCATAAGAGTGGCCGGGAAGGTCAATTTCCGGAACCACGGTCACCTGGCGGCTCCGGGCATAGGCAATGATTTCCCTCATTTGCTCCTGGGTGTAAAATCCGCCGTAGGTGGCTTCCGGGTCATGCTCCTGAATGGCCAGCTTCACATCCTGCCAGTTCCATTCCCCGTTGGCCAGCGGCACGCGCCAGGCGCTCATGGAGGTGAGAAGGGGGTATTTTTTAATTTCCATGCGCCAGCCCGGTCCGTCCGTCAGATGCAGGTGGAGCCGGTTGAGCTTGAAGAGGGACATGGTGTCAATCATGCGCTTGACTTCCGCCATGGTGAAGAAGTGGCGGGAGACGTCCAGCATGATGCCCCGCCACTCAAAGCGGGGCACGTCCCGGAGGGAAAAGGCGGGGACGGAGAATCCGCCTTCCGTGCGGTTGGCGTCCAGTATCTGGATCATGCTCTGCCAGGCGTAAAAGAGGCCCTGCGGAGCCGCCGCCTTCAGGCGCAGCACGCCCCGGCCTCCCTTCCCTGCTTCCAGACGCGCTTCATACCCTTCCCCCGTTCCGGCAGGGGTTCCCTCCACGGAGCACACCACGTCCGCGGATTCCCTGTCTCCGGTCATGGAGAGGCGGGACAGCACGCCCTGAGCGTTGAGCACGTTCAGGAGAGCTTCCACCACCGGGACATCCTTTTCCGGGGCATAAACGGCCAGCCGCAGCGGGAGGCGCGCCACGGAGGACAGGTCAGATTTGCAGGCGGAGGGAGCGGGAAGCAGCACCTCCTCCGCCGGGACAGCGTTACCACGTTCCGCATTCAGGAAGGCCGCCAACGCCAGCACAACCGCCACCCGGTAAATCCGCCTTCTATCCGTCATTCCCGGAGTACGGGAACATTTCCGCCGTTCTTTCACGCCATGGAGCCATCAGGGGCCTGCGGCGTTCCATGGCGGCCAATGAAAAGGGCGCGGCCGATTGTACAGCCGCGCCCTTTTGCAAACCGTTACTTGCGACCGCCGAAGAGGCCGCCCAAGCCGCCTCCCAGACCGCCGAGGCCTTTCAGGCCACCGAGTCCGCCGCCCATGCCGGGAAGGCCGGGCATCTTGCCGCCCTTCCCCTTCATGGAGGCCATCTGCTTCATCATGGCGCCCATCTTGCCCTTGCCGGACATCATTTTGCGCATCTCGGAAAAGTTCTTGATCAGCTTGTTCACCTCCATCAGGGAGCGGCCGCATCCCGCGGCAATGCGGCGGCGGCGGGATGGGTTGAGCAGGTTGGGATTGCTCCTTTCCCTGGCCGTCATGGAGAGCACGATGGCTTCCATGTGCTTCATCCGCCTGGGGTCCAGCGCTCCGTCCGGAAGCTGCTTCTTGATCTTGCCGAAGCCGGGGAGCAGGCCCAGCAGGCCTTCCAGCGGTCCCAGGTTCTGCATCATCTTCATCTGGTCCAGGAAGTCGTTGAAGTCGAATTTGCCGGACATCATGCGGTCCATGGATTTGGCCGCCTGTTCCTCGTCAATGCGGGCGGCGGCATGCTCCACCAGCCCCACGATGTCACCCATGCCCAGGATGCGGTCCGCCATGCGTCCGGGGACGAAGGGGCCGAACTGGTCCAGCTTTTCCCCCTCACCGGAGAATTTGATGGGCTTGCCCGTTACGGAACGCATGGAGAGGGCCGCGCCGCCGCGGGCGTCGCCGTCCAGCTTGGTGAGCACGATGCCCGTCACGTTCACGGCCTTGTCAAAGGTCTGGGCCACGTTCACGGCCTGCTGGCCCGTGGCGGCGTCCACCACCAGCAGGGTTTCCCGCGGGGAGAGGAAGGCGTGCAGGTGGCGCAGCTCGTCAATCAGGGCTTCGTCCACTTCCTGGCGGCCCGCGGTGTCAAAAATCATGACGGTGCCGTTCTGGGTGCGGGCCCATTCCAGCGCCTCACGCGCCACGGCCACCACGTCCCGGCTGCCGGGAGCGGGCTTGTACACGGGCACGTCTATCTGCGCCGCCAGCGTGGCCAGCTGGTCCACGGCGGCGGGACGCACCAGGTCACAGGCCACCAGCAGGGGGCGGCGCCCCTCGTTTTTCAGGCGCAGGGCCAGCTTCGCGCTGGTGGTGGTCTTCCCGGCGCCGTTCAGGCCCACCACCATGATTCTGGCGGGGTCCGTCAGGTCCAGGCCCACGGCGTCGCCGCCCAGCAGGGCGGCGATTTCATCACGGAAGATTTTGACGATCTGTTCCCCGGGCTTGATGGATTTAAGCACTTCCTGCCCCATGGCCCGTTCCTTCACGCGCCCGATGAATTCGCGGGCCACGCCAAACTCCACGTCCGCTTCCAGCAACGCCAGCCGGATGTCGCGCAGGGCGTCCGCGATGTTCTTTTCTGAAATCTTGCCCAGGCCGCGCAGCCTCCGGAACGTGTTATCCAGTTTATCTGCTAAAAGTGAAAACATAATCGTATGATGCGCCAGACTGTGCCACAATTCCCCGCCCCCGTCAATAAGTGCGCCCTGCATGAGGACATGATGCTTGACTTGCCGGGGGCTTCCCCCCATCTTTTCCCGCATGGCACCTTTTGACCTGAAAGAGGAAATTTTACGCCTGAAAAAAGAACGCAACGCCATCATCCTGGCGCACAGCTACCAGACCGGGGACATCCAGGACATGGCCGACTACGTGGGCGATTCCCTGGGGCTGGCCTACAAGGCGCAGCATACGGATTGCGACGTGATCGCTTTCTGCGGCGTCCATTTCATGGCAGAGACCGCCAAGATTCTCAATCCGGACAAAACCGTCATCCTGCCGGACGCGGACGCCGGATGTTCCCTGGAAGCCTCCTGTGACGCCGGGGAACTGGAAGCCTTCCTGAAGGCCAATGCAGACAGGAATTATTACGTGGTGGCCTATGTGAATTGCTCCATCGGCGTGAAGGCGCTGGCGGACGTGATCGTCACCTCCGGGAATGCCGTCAGCATTGTCTCCCAGGCTCCGGCGGACCGCCCCGTCCTGTTCGTTCCGGACCAGAACCTGGGCGCCTGGGTAGGCCGCCAGCTGGGCCGCCCCATGGAGTTGTGGAACGGCGCGTGCCACGTGCACATGGAGTTCACGCGGGACCAGATTCTGGCCCTGAAGGAGAAGCACCCCGGCGCGCTGGTGGTGGCCCACCCGGAGTGCACGGAGGCCGTGCGCCTGCTGGCGGACCACATCTGCTCCACGGAGAAGATGATTCCCTACTGCACGGAAAGCCCTGCCGCGTCCTTCATCATCGTGACGGAATCCGGCATCCTGCACCGCCTGCGCAAGCTGGTGCCGGGCAAGGAGTTCATCCCGGCCCCCACGGAGCAGTGTTCCTGCAGCACGTGCCCGTACATGAAGATGAATACGCTGGAAAAGCTGTACCTGGCCCTGCGGGACCTTTCCCCCGCCGTGGAACTGCCGGAAGGCCTGCGCAAGAGGGCGGAAGCCCCGCTGCTGCGCATGCTGGAGCAGTCCAAATCCTGACCCGTTTTCCCGCGCATGATACGCCTTTCCGACCACATCGCGGCCGCCGGCGGTTGGCTTTCCCTGGAAGCCTTCATGCAGCTGGCCCTGCACCACCCGCAGGAAGGGTATTACTCCGCCGCCATTGAAAACATCGGGGCCCGCGGGGATTTTTCCACCACCCCCACGCTGTCCCCCATCCTGGCGAAGGCCATCGTCGCCCGCTGGAAGGAGGCCTGCGCACGCTGCGGCAGGCGCCTGCCCCTGCTGGAGATAGGCGCCGGTTCCGGCGCGCTGGCCGTGAAGGTCCTGGAACAACTAGGCTTCTGGAACCGTCTGAATACGGATTACGTGATTGTGGAGTCCTCCCCACGGCTGCGGGAGTTCCAGCATTTGCTGCTGGGAAGCCAGGCGAAGATTTACGCCACCATGGAAAAGGCGCTGAAGCACTGCGGCGGCAGGGCCTTCATTTTTTCCAACGAGCTGGTGGACGCCTTCCCCGCCCGCGTGTTTGAGTACACGGAACAGGACTGGCAGGAAGTGGGCCTGACCGTGAAGGACGGAGCCGTCCGGGAGGAACTGCGCCCCGTGCAGCAGAAGCCACTTTTCTCCCGCATGCTGGAGTATGATTCCCGGCCCGGGCAGCGCCTGGAGATTCATGATTCCTATGCCCGGTGGTTCACCAGCTGGCTGCCCCTGTGGAACAAGGGCGTCATGACCATCGTGGACTACGGGGATGAAATGGAACGCCTGTACTACCGCCGCCCCAAAGGCTCCCTGCGCGGGTATAAAAGCCACCAGGTGCTGAGCGGGGAGGAACTGTACCGGCACCCCGGCCAGACGGACCTGACGTGCGACGTGAATTTTACGGATATGCTGGAGCTCTCCCGCAACTGCCTGGGGGATACGGTCACCCTGATGACCCAGCGGGATTACCTGCTGCCCTACGCGGAGAAGACGCCCCAGGATGCCTTCCTGACGGACGAGGACGGCGCGGGCGGACATTTCCACGTGCTGATTCAGGAACGGCTGTGAATGCAGGCAGACAGGGAATGAAGCAACCTTGCAAGGCAGCTCCTGTAAGTAGTTGACCTGGAATAAATTGGCAGAGGTCCCTCCTCCCGGAGCATCCCGATGCCCTCGGCAATTGCCATCCCTGAATTCCTCCTTCCATCCATCTTTACAAAATCATGTTGGATCTTTTTGCCTTTCTGCTGGATATTCCATCCCTCCTTGCGGAGCTTTCCCCGCGGGCCAGACATCAGGGAGAGTCCCGGTACTGGCGCTTCATGGGCCTCCTTCTGGCGGCGGCGGAACTGGGCGTGCTGTTGTTATGGGGCGTTCCGGAGAACACGGCGGCGCTTGTGGCCGGCATGGTCCTTTTCCTCTGGCTGGTGGTGCATCTGGTCATCCGTTCCTCCCGGAACAGGGAAAACCGCAGCTAAGGCATTCGCCGTCTCTACCAAGGCCTTTCCCCTGCCTTTCCTTCCATTGCATGAAGGGAAAATACGTTAATTATTTATCATCAATATCTAGCAAATCTATTTCCGCGACTCTGTCATAATTTTTTTCACTTTTTGAACACCCTCCCGCTACCGGGACTCTAACCCTGCATCAGTAACAAACCGGGCGGCGGGAGGTAGAGAGACCGCCACCCACAATGGGGAGTTCTGAGTTTCATAGGTAATATAGTTGGATAAAAACCCGCACAGGGGAAACCCTGTGCGGGTTTATTCATCCCCGCTCCGGATCCTCCGGAAAACAAGGCCGGAAGAGGCCGCAGAAAATCATGGCTGAATCAAATTAAGGCTTGAGAGTTGAAGGCATCTCGCTAATCTGGCTTCAGCAAGAATCATCTGTTATCATGGTCACCACAAACGAACCGAATATTTACGAAACCGGAGTACTGGACACCAATACGGAAGGCAGTTTTGTCTACACCACCCTGGATGCAGCCATCAACTGGATTCGTAAAAATTCCCTCTGGCCCATGCCGATGGGGCTTTCCTGCTGCGCCATCGAGTTTATGGCCGTGGCGTGCTCCCGGTATGACCTTTCCCGTTTCGGTTCGGAAGTGACGCGCTTTTCTCCCCGCCAGGCGGACGTGATGATCGTGGCCGGCACCGTCACCTACAAGATGGCCCTGGCCGTCCGCCGCATCTGGGACCAGATGCCGGAACCCAAGTGGTGCATCGCCATGGGCGCCTGCGCCTCCACCGGCGGCATGTTCCGCTCCTATTCCGTGCTCCAGGGCGTGGACAAGATCATTCCCGTGGACGTTTACATTTCCGGCTGTCCTCCCCGCCCGGAAGCCATTCTTGAGGCCCTGCTCACCCTGCGCAAGAAGCTGGACACCCAGCAGCCCGCCCGCACTTTCTTCAAGAAGGAAGAGCCGCGCGAAGCCAACGCCCCCGTTCCGGTCGAGACGGAAATGCCCCTCGAATAACACGCCGTTCCCCGACCGTTTTCATCCCGTTCCACCTTTTACCATTTTTTCTTCATGCCTTCTCTAGAATCACAGATCAAGACCGCCGCAGACAAAGTCCAGAACCGCTTTGGGAAAGACGTCATCACGGACCGCTACGAGTTCCGCGGAGACGTTACCCTGACCGTCGCGCGCCACGCCGTGGCGGACGTCGTCCGCTGGCTGCGGGATTCCGCCGGATTTGACATGATCGTGAATCTTTCCTCCGTGGACAACATGGGAGAAAGCCCCCGCTTTGAAGTCAACTACACGCTGACGCAGGCGGAAACGGGCGTGAACCTGAGCCTGAAGACGAAGGTGGATGACGGAGAGGAAGTGCCCAGCGTCTCCGGACTGTTCCAGTCCGCCAACTGGCATGAGCGCGAGGTGTGGGACCTGATGGGCATCAAATTCTCCGGTCACCCGGATTTACGCCGGATTTTGATGTGGGAAGGCTATCCTTATTTTCCTCTGCGAAAGGATTTCCCGGTTCAGGGCGTACCTACTGAGTTGCCCGGCGTCGCCTTCACGGAGGCAGCCCCCACGCAGGGCGCGCCATTCGCCACGGAACAGGGCCGCTGCCCTAGCGCGTGCCGCGAACCCCGGTCCCATAAATTCTAGCCCATTTTCCAGCTCCGCAAGGCGGAGCCCATCCCATGATCCGACTTCCCCTCATTCTGCCCGTGTGTATCATCAGCCTGCTCAGCGGCTGCCAGGACGCAAATCCGGCAGAGCAGGAATGGAAGGACCAGTTGTATAAAAACCTGGCAATCGTGGGAGCCCGGAACTGGATTGTCATTGCGGAATCCTCCTTCCCGGCCTATACGGGCGCCGGCATCCGGACCATGGTTTCCGACAAGACGTCCGATGAAGTGCTCATGGAGGTGCTGAACATGCTGGAGGAGGAGGCCCATGTGGTTCCCCGCATCATGGTGAGTTCCGAGCTGCGCAGCGTCACGGAGGATTACGCCCCCGGCGTCAAGCGCTACCGGCACAATATTGATAAGATGCTCCCGGGACGCCAGCACTTCGAGCTGATGAGCCGCACGATCAATTCCCTGATCGAAGACGCCGCCAAGCAGTTCAACGTGCTGGTCATCAAGACCAAGACCTCCCTTCCCTATTCCAACATTTACATTGAACTGGATTCCGGGTACTGGAATTCGGAATCGGAGACGGCGCTCCGCAAGTCGCTGGAGGCCAAGGACGCGGTCAACCGCCGCGCGGCACAGGACAGGGTGCTGGACGTGCCCCTGGCTCCGGGAGCGGCCCCCGCACCCGCTCCGCAGCCTCCCAAGGCCAACCCGCAGACACCGGGAACGCCTGCGGGCGCCCCCATGGACAACCTGCCGGAACTTCCCAGGGAAAACAGCCAGCCAGCCTCTCCCGCCGGGAACAAGGCTCCGGGAATTGCCCCTCCCCCCATCAAGGACCCTCTGGGCGGCAAGACCTCCATGGCAAGACTTTCATGAACCATCATATGGATAAGGCCACAGAAGAACGCCTCCGCGTGGAGGCATGGGTAGGGGACGCCATTCTGGCGCTGTACGTCAGGGAATGGATTCTGGCGGAGGAAGGCGCGATCAACGGGAAGCTTTTCATCGAATTCACCAGCAATGATTTCCTGCGCCGCACCGGAAACGCCACAGGCGTGGAAGCGGAAATAGGCCGCACCTTCAAGACAGGAGGCCTGGAAGCGGCCTATGCGTGGATTGAGCACCATCTGAAGCCCCGCATGGAGGAACGCTGGCACACCCTGCGCAGAAACGCCTCCCGGTAAACCGTCCCGCGCCATGTCCGCCTCCGGAACAGCCCTGCCCTGGGACCGGGACAACGGCCCCTGCGTGATGGCACCCCCCCATTTGAGGGACTGGGCGGAACGTGCCGCCGCATTTCTTGCCCGCCGGGGGATGGATACGGTTATTGCCTTTGCCACGTCCGGTTCCTCCGGCTCTCCGCCCAAAGCCATTTTATTCACCCGCCGCGCCCTGGACGTCTGCGCCCGCGGCGCACTAGACCACCTGCACGCGGAACGCGGAGACTGGTGCTGCCCGCTGCCCGTCTGGCATGTGGGAGGCGCCATGATCCACCTGCGCGCGGCCCTGGCAGGCACCGCCGTCCATACGCTCCACGGCAAGTGGAGTCCGCACGCCTATGCGGACCTGATGAAGGATTCCGGGGCCTGCTGGTCCTCCCTGGTCCCCACGCAGGTGATTGACTTGGTCAGCCACCGTCTCCAGGCTCCGGCCACCGCCGGATGCATCATCGTGGGCGGCGGCGCCCTGGATCTGGAAACGGGACGGAAGGCGCGCGCCCTGGGCTGGCCCGTGGTGCAGAGCTACGGCATGACGGAGTCCGGCTCCCAGCTGGCTACCGCCCTTCCGGGAGATCCCTACCACACGGACCGCCTTTCCATCCTGCCCCACTGGCAGGCGGCGACGGATGAAGGAGGCCTCCTGCGCTTCCAGGGGGAAGGCAAGCTGTGCGGGCGGCTGTTGACACAGTCCAATGGAGATTTTCTGCTGGAACGGGTGGAACCGCGGGAATGGTGGCAAACCCGTGACCTCGTGCGCCTGGAAGGGCGTTTGCTGACCTTCCTGCGCCGGGCGGACAGGCTGGTCAAAGTCCTGGGGGAACTGGTGGACCCGGAGGCTGTTCAGGACGCGCTGCGCCGCAGCGTTCCGGAGGCCATCGTGGAGGCCATCCCGCATCCGCGTGCGGGAATGGAGCTGGTCGCCTGCGGGCCGTCAGCGGCCCTGCTGGAACAGGCCTGCCGGGAGTGGAATGCCGCCGCACCCGGTCCCCAGCGCATCCGTTCCATCATGGAAACGCCCATTCCCCTGACCGTGATGGGAAAACTGGACCGCAGACGCCTGAGCGCATTGCTGCGGGAACATCCGGAGAAACGGAGGGGTATCCAGCTCCCGGATGTTTCTATCCGGAAGGACAGGGACTGAATGGACGCTATGGACACAGTGGAGTTAAAATCTTCTGTTCACGTTGTCCATTCCGTTCTTCCTGTCCATGAAGTTCAACCCGGTTTCCCTCCGCCTGAACGGTCCCGGCGGCGCTTCATGAGCCCGCTTTAAATAAAGAACGTGACATCATCAATAGTTAAACATTCAGTCACGTGAAAAACGCTTGTAGGGCAGAGGTTTTTCCTGCTAGAAAAGAGTTGATCCATGCGTGCCCGTCTTCTGCTTATTCCCTTTATTTTTTCCCTTCCGGCTCATGCCCAGGACGTTTCGTCCCAGGCGCCGGCAAATCCGCCCGGACAGGTGGAATCCGCCCCGGTCCGGGACCTTTCCAAACTTCCCATGGACGGCGGCTGGACGTATGGGGAACTGGTCAACAAGGCCACCACGGGAGATTTCCGGGCCAACATGCTGGCCGGAGAGTACTGGATGGGGCATTATTACCTGAACCGGGGTGATCTGCCGCTGGCCTGCCTGGAGCACATGCAGCATTTTTTCCAGGAAGCGGCCAAATCCGGGCATCCGGCCCCCCGGCTCATGATGACGGACCCTTACGGGATTTTCGGAATTTTCAAGGCGCAGACCATGCAGCCGGAGCATGCGGAGTGGCTGGACGCCTGCCGCAAGCTTGCGGAAAAAGGAGACATGGACGCCATCACGGCCCTGTACACGGTTACGGACCCGCCGGAGGCCGAGTTGAGACGGTACCTGGCGCCTCTGGAAAAGAAGGCCGACTCCGGCGATCAGGATGCCCTGGCCCAACTCTCCTTCATCAAGGTGGATTGGCTGAAGGAAGATCCGGCCACGGTTCTGGATTCCCTGATGAAGCACCGGAAAAACGCCAAACCGGTTCTTCTGGCCCGGATGGGGGAACTGGCTCATTCCCTGGGAGAGACAGCCTCTCCCGACAATCCGCGCCGGAAGGAATGGCAGGAACTGGCCTTTGCAACGCTTTCCCAGGCGGCGGAAGCAGGGCACGCCGCGGCCATCACCATGCTTCCCACGCTGCCCGAAGAAGTGCGCGGCAAGCTTAAGGAGGAATTCCTCACGGAACTTTTGGAGAGGAGAGATCTTCCCACCATGCTGGCTCTGATTTCCCGGGGCGCCAATGGAACCCACAAACTGGAAAACGGGCAGGTCATGCTTGTCTGTGACCAAGCCAGGAAGCTGGGTAGCAATAATGCGTATGCCTGGTACGCGCAGTGGATTTCCGAACAGAAGCCTCCGCAGGAGCAGGAATTGCGCAAGGCGGCGCTGGACCTGCTGGCGCTCCATGATGAACGCGGCATGCCTTTCCTGAAGGAACCGCTTACCCTCCCCCAGAAGAAGCTTAACCAGCTCCCCCCCTATGCGAAAACGCACAAGGAACTGGAACTGGCCTCCCAGCTGGGGGACGCGGATGCCAGCGTCCAGCTGGGCGAGCTGTGGAAGGAGGAGCTTGCCAATACCATGGATTCCGTGGGGAAGGCCCATGAAGCGCGGGAAAACATGCGCACATGGTACAAGCAGGCGGCGGAAGAAGGCCATCCCCTCGCCAAGCTGCGCCTAGCCCAGATGGAAGTCCCGGATTTGATGGACAGGCCCGCCATGGAACCTGCCAAAACCCTGCTGAACGAGTGCCTGGCAAAAGCCGCCACCGGAGATTTCATCACGCTGAGAGGCATTTCCGAATACGTGACGCCGGAACAGTGGGAGGAGCTGACCGCCTCTCTCCGCAACAAGGCGCAGGAGGGAGACGCCCGCAGCCAGGCGGACCTGGCCTACCTGATGCTGTTCAGCTACAGGAGCGAGGAATCCGGCTACCCGGAAGCCCTGGCCTGGGCCAGGCTTTCCGCCGGACAGGGAGACCCCTGCGGCATGTACGTGCTGGGACGCGCTCTTATTTACGAATTCGGGCTGGAAAAACGCATGGCGGAGGGGGATTCCTGGATGTTCCGTGGAGCCCTGAAAGGCCATGTGGACGCGGCGGACATGTGGAGTTCCAATAATGAGAACCTTCAGCCCTACAGCGCCATGATGCATGGCCTGGCGGCACGGGGGCATATTCCTTCCCTGCTCTTCCTCGCCAATCAGGCCGCCTACCCCTCCAACATGGAGGAAGCGGCGGCGCAGACCATCCGGCAGAGTCCCGCGAATTCTCCCTACCAGCAGGTGAAGCTGACCCTGAACGGGGCGGATGAAAATACCCCCCCGTGGCTCAAGAAGCCGGGCGGGAAGAACAGGGCGGAAGATACCCTGACGGACGCCGGAGCCGTTCCCCCCTGGATGACGCCATCCGGCAAGGAACGCCAGACCCCGGCCCCCCAGGCGATCAACCCGGAAGCCGTAAAGTTCTGGGAGCAGGCCGTGGAGCTGGGCAGCCTGACCGCACTGGACGAGATGGCCAATTATTATGAGACCGTGGCCGGGAACGTGAAGGACCCTGCGGAACGGCAGCAGCTTCTGGCCTCCGCCATGACGGCAGCCACCGCCCTGGTGAAGAAGGATGACGTGCGCGGCCTCAAGAGGCTGGCACGCTATTACGAGCAGGGAATCGGCGTGCAGCCGAACAAGGAATTGCACAAGGATTACGTATTGAAGGCCGCGGAGACCCAGGACCCGGAAGCCCTGGTGGAAAAGGCGCGCCTGCTGATCAAGGGTGAGGATATGGAACCGGACCCCAAGGCGGCGCTGGACATCCTGACCAGGCTGGAGCAGAACCAGACGCATGCCGTTCCGGGCATGTATTTCCTGCTGGGCTACCTGCATGAAGAGGGTCTGGGAATGCCGCAGGACACAGCCCTGGCCTACCAGTTTTACATCAAGGGCGCGGAACAGGACGACGCCAAGTCCATGAACAACCTGGGCTCCATGTACGAACGCGGAACGGGCGTAGCCAAGGACCTGGCCGAAGCCCGGAAATGGTACGAACAGGCGGCGGAGCTGGGGAATGAAGACGCCCGCGCCAATGTGGAGCGGGTGAAGGAGAAGATCAAGAAGACGAAGAAGTAACTTCGTTATGTTCCGAACGGCCCTGAAGGGAGAAAAAGCGCCGCAGGAGCCTGCGGCGGTATCACGTTCGGAGAGGGTAGCGAGTTATTCCCGGGTCACTTTCAGGCGCAGGAAGCGGCGGTTCATTGCCCCTCCCGCCACGGGTTCCGCATCATGGAATTCCGCCGACGTTTTTCCGGCCGTTTCCACTTCCCCAAGGGACGTCCAGTTGACCAGGTCCGGGGACATTTCCACTTCATGCTTTACTTCCGCCGCCTGCGGGTTCACGGGCCAGCGCATCACCAGATGCATGTTCCCGTCCGCTCCTTCCTCCACCTCCACTTTCGTAACGCTTCCGCAGGGTTTCAGCGGGTCCAGGCCTGTAGCGTATTTCATCAGGTTGGTCACGCCGTCCCCCGCAGGGGCGGCATCCGCAGCCGTCTGGTCCGCCGTGGCATCCGGCGGGAAGATGTCCTGCACCCACCTGTCATAGCCCGCCAGGTCAGCGCCCGCCTGCGTGACGGTGACGGCGCATTCCTGCTTGTCCGAGGCACGGAACACCACCGTTCCGGAACGTCCGGCGGCGGATTTGTTTTCCGCCGCCGTCAGGATGACCGTGGTGCGGCCAATGCCGGAATCCGCGGAAACGGAAATCCAGTCCGGATGTTCCGCCGCCACCCAGCCCAGGGCTTCCTCCTCCATCCGCACCTCCACGTCCACCGTGCCGCCTTCCGCCGGAACGGACGCCCCCACCCGGGACAGGCCAAAGGGGGAGGCCGTCACGGGGAAGGAGGTGGATGATACGTAGCGGTTGGCGGCGCGCAGCAGGCAGCGCGGGTCAAAGTAGTTGTTTTTTCCGGAAGCGTCCGCCACATCCAGGCCAAGGTCCCAATACATGAAGCCCGCCACCTTCTGGTCGCTGATGTATTTGGCCTTCTTCCTGATGGTGGTCACACCGTTATAATGAAGCGTCCGGGTGCCGTCGGAATAGGAATAGACGGCGGTGTCATTGTCCGGATTGTCCACTTCCGGGCAGGCGGCGGCAATGGACCTGTATCCCTGGATATACTGGCCCGGGGAAGAACCGCCGGGAGTTCCCTGGAAAGGAGCGCTCAGGATGATCTTGCTGTCCGGAAAGCCCTGGTTCCTGAATTTTCCGCAGGCGGAAACCATGCTGTTATAGGTATTCACGTCAATGGACGGCCCGTAGTTCTGGAAGGTGAAGTAGTCCACATACTTCATGTAGGCGGCAGGGAACCAGTACGCGACCGAGTGAAGGGAAATGGAAAAGAACATTTCCGGATTGGTTTCCTTGATGGCCTGGGCCAGTTGTCCGTAGTTGGTCCATTTTCCATCCCCCTGGTACAGCCATTCAAAGTCCAGGTCCACGCCGTCCAGCGGATATTTTTTCAACAGGTCCCTGATGCTGTCCGCGAACCGCTGGCGCGCGGCGGCGTTCGTCAGCATGGAGCTCCACGCGCCTCCGGCAATGCCCAGGCGGAGGCGCATGCCAGAAACGCCCTTCGTCATCCGGCGAAGGATGCGCACGTGCTCCGCCCAGGAGGCGGTGTCCCGGCCAAAGACGTCGCTGTTTCCCCAGCGGGCGACAATAGAGCGGTCATTCCAGTTCGGCTGGACCTCCGTCCCCAGCCGGTTGACCGGCCGGGCAAGATGCCATACCCGCATTTCATCTATCTTCCCCTTCAGGCCGCGGCCTACCACGGCATTGGGGGTGCCGTTCATTTCCCCGGGAGTGGCCTCCGCCGTCTCCACAGGTGAGCCGTTTACGTAGAAAACGCCCGTTCCGGCAGAGGAATTCCGGATGAATGCCAGCCAGAAGTATTCATTGATGGCCACGGAGGGCAGGTCCGCCTCCCACGCGGCGGCGGAACCCGCCTGAAGGCGGGCCTTGTAATGGTCCCCCGCCCAGGCCAGCGTTACGGATACGCTGTCATTTTCAAACAGGGTGACGTTCTGCTCCGCAGCTGACAGGGATATGTTCACTTCAATAGTGAACGCATTGGCATTGCTCCCCGTCAGCAATCCATTTCCCACGTTCATGCAGGCATTGTCCCCGGAGAATTCCAGCACGTTGGTGCGCGTTCCATCGGAAGGGAGCAGGGTTACCCCTGTGCTTTCCGTCACGTCATTGTCCGGCAGGGAGAAAGTGATGTCTCCATTGGCGGAGGGAGAGGCGGCGCCGATGTAAATGAGATCGGAATTATTGATGATGTGGGACCGGTCCGGCCAGTTCCATGAAACATGGCTATCCCGCACATACGCAGTCACCAGCATGTAGCGGAAGGTATTGTTGTCCATGACGATGGAGAATTCCGCACCGGGAGGCGTCACCGCCTGGTACGGCCGGGTAAAGGAACTGCCCGTCCTGTCCGCAAATTCCGTCCACTTGGCGTCGCGGAAATCCCCGTCCAGCTTCCACAGGCCCGCCAGCCGGTCATAGCGGGGGTGTGCCATGGGCAGCGGCCCGGAGAGGAAAAAGTCATCCGCCCCGGTCCCCAGCTCCGCGTTCCAGAACCGCAGTTCATCCCGCGCGCCCTTGAACTGCGCCGCCAGCACCAGCCCGGCCCAGCCATTTTTCATGGAAGCCAGGTAAGGGGCAGCGGGAGCTGTTGCCGCCAACGTTCCGTCCACATACAGGCTGACGTTTACCACGCCCAGGGAGACGGCCACATGGTGCCAGGTTCCGGCGGCAAAGGGCTGTCCGGCGGCCTCCAGGGAGGCGGGAGCTTCCGCATTCCCGGATTCCAGGCGCAAACGGCCCCCATTCAGGAAAAGCGTGGAATTCCCCAGGGAAAGAATAGCGCCGGAGGAAGCGTCCCCCTCCGGCTTCACCCAGAGCTCACAGGTCATTTCCCCGGTTCCGGTCCAGGCATCCGCGGGAACGGGAAGCGCCACCGGGGAGGAAAGAGCGGTCAGAGCCCGGTTGTGCAGCACGCTGACCGGCCGCGGTTCCGGGGCAGGAGGAGCCGTTGCGTCATCCGTGCGGACGGTCAGCGCATTCAAATTCAGGGCTCCTGTCCCGGCGGAGTTGCCTTCCTTGACCACGTCAAAAACGAGCGTTCCGGCATCGTCCGCTTCCGCAGTCCATTCCACCGCCATATAGGTATCAGCTTCCGTACTGTTGACGCCCCCTTTCCATTTATTGTCCGTCCGGGACCCGGTGGAGGTCTGAAGGGGCTGCACCTCCACATGGCTCCCGGCCACCAGGGTAATGGACTGGTAGGCGGGCTTGCCGTTGCCCAGGAAAAAAGAAACGGCATATTCCTTGCCCGGCGCCAGCCCGGAGAGGGAGACGCGCACCGTGCCGGCCCTGACCGCCATCCCGTTGGTAAATAATTGCAAACTTGTATTCAGGGCCTCCCCATGGTTCGGGAAGTTGAAAACGCTTTCCGCTTCCAGCACGCCGCCGGACTGCGTTCCGCGGGTTTCCCCTTTTTCCCGCCAGGAGGAGTTGCCGTTGTTATAGCACATGTTTCCCACGCTCGCTTCCGACTTGGCCGTTACCGCCAGATATACGGAGCGCCCGAACAGCGTTCCGGCCAGAACGGGTGAGGAAGAGGCTTCCAGGTTATTCCTGCGCAGAGGCACGCTTTTCAGCGTGGCGGACGGGGTGGTGGTCACCACGCCCATATTCGTCCAGCCCGGTTGCGCGGCAGAAGATGCATTGCCGAAGTCCACGCCGAAGGATTCCACCGTCCCCTCACCCTGCACCGGATTTCCCAGAAAGAAAACGGCCATGGCCGACAGAATGCTGAAAAGATATTTCTTTTTCATACGCATAAAGTTATTACATTATCTAACAGATAAAATCCTGCAAATAAAAAATACCGGAAAGGAAGGATGCAGCATGCGGAGCTTCTTCATCCTTCCTTCCCGGACGATTTATTAAAGAATATGAATGATTTTCATTTTCTGCGGCGTCGCACCAGCAGCGCAGCCAGCCCCACCAGCCCCAGGGAGGCCGTGGCCGGTTCGGGAATGGGCTCGGTCGCCAGCATGAACCCGTTCAAACCGATATCCGCGTTTACAACATCGGCGCCAGCGGCGGCGGAGCGCTCATAAGTCAGCGTCACCTGCCCTGCACTATTCGTCGTAAAGGACCATTCCATCCCCACGCCGGAAGAATCCGTCGTTCCCTGAAAGGTTGAGCCGGCCACCGTACCCGCGCCTTCATATCCGTCCATCAGGCTTCCGGTCACACCACTGACGCCGCCGGAGAGAGTCATGCTGGTTTTATTGGTAGAGGAGCCGCCGTTGCCCAAAACATAGAGATAATAGGTGGTATTGGCCGCCAGGCCGCTCAGCGTGAATTGCAGGCCTACGGTCTGCCCCTTCACTCCGTTGCATTTGCCGGAGATGGAAGATTGCGCCATGCTGTCCGGGAACAGGGAGTTCAGGGGGAGGGACGTATTTGTCGCGTCCAGGTACCCCGCGTTCATGGCGGCGGTGCTTTTGTACGCCATGCTGAGCGTAATGTCCCGGCCATCCAGGGCTCCGAGAGCCAGGGAGGAGGACGCGGCGCCCCCATTTTTGCTCAAGGAAGCAATGGAGGCGTAAGAGGCGGCTTTCCCCCCTGTGATGGAAGTAGCCTGGGTAGCCACATTGATCCAATCCACATCCCCGGGAGAGGAGGCCCCCAGGTTAACTTTCAGGGAGGCTCCGGAAGCTGCGGAAACAACGCCTGCCAATAATAGCAGAATAAATGATTTCTTCATGGTTTTAACTGATTTATAAGGTCTATGCCGAATTTGGAATCCGTGATGAATGGAAAACAGAGCATCAAAAAGGAACTTCCTGAGGGAGCAGGAAGCACCGCAGGATTTTGAGAAAACTGAACATTACCTTGAGTATCAGCGGACTGCATTTTTAAAAGCTTGTGCGTCCCGCGGACATATCAAGTTGAGCTGCCGCAGGAATCTGCGGCTCTCCCTGAAGGAATCAGGCCAATCTCCTCCCCGCGGGCATGGCCAATGCGTCAACGGGCATTCAACACAAATTCCTTGTCCTTATAATTATAGGATTGACTCCGGATTCCAAATCCGCTCTTTTTATAATATTATACTGACCAATAAGTTACTTTTTTTTCATTTGAAAGATAAATCATCACAATCCCCAGTCTTAACCAAATCTTTCATGAATAAATACGTTTTAACCAACCTGCGGGTTCCCGGCCGGGAACCCAACAAAAAACGGACGGGGGTCCGTCCGTTTTCTGAAAATTGAGGCGTTGAACCACCGGGTTAATAGTCCAGTTCCCCCCTCATGACCCGGCGCTCGAATTCGGCCACATCCACCACCTGGCCGGTCAGCCGGGCATGTTCCGTGGCAAAGGCCATGACATGGGAGTGGGCGGATTCTTCAATGGAGGTGGTCATGTCGGCCGGGGAGGGAACGATCCGCATGTCATCGTAGAGGGCTTCCACCAGCCCCCAGTCCCCGCCGCCGTGGCCCTGGTAGCCGCCGGCCAGTTCTTCCAGCTCCACCACGCGGGTTTTGCCGCCGAAGTGGGGCGTTACGGTGATTTCCCCGGGGCCGTTTTCCTTGTAAAAGGCTCCGGCGCGGATTTTTCCCTTCGTGCCGTACACCTCAATGTGACGCCCCTGTTCAAAGGCCGTCATCGTGAAGGTGCCGGTGAGGCCGCCTTCAAAGCGCATGATGGAGACCTGGTGGTCCGGCTGGTCGTTGTCGCACTGAAGGTAGTCCCTGCCCCACGGGGAGGTCTTGAGCCATTCTTGGATTTCGTCCGCAGTGGCTTCCTGGGCGCGGTCGTACACCATGCCCAGCCAGCGCTTGCATTCGTCATCCGTGGCGTATTTGCGGGCGTCCCAGGGGTCTTCCCCCACGGGGGTGGTCCAGTCCGTACAGCGTTCCGGACGGGGGGAGGAGAGCGTCTTTTTCGTGAAGAAGGTGAGCTCCCCGAAGCTGGCGACGGAGAGGCATTTGCGCCTGCCCATGAGCCAGTAGAGGATGTCCATGTCATGGCAGCATTTGGCTACGATCATGGGGGTGGAGGTTTTGCTGTTGCCCCAGTGGCCGCGCACGAAGGAGTGGGCGAAGTGCCACGCCCCCACCCCTTCATTGGCGTTGAAGGTGATGACGTTTCCGATTTCCCCGCTGTCGATGATTTTTTTCAGGGTGCGGTAGAATTGGGTGTAGCGCAGCACGTGGCACACGGCCACCCGGCGTTTCAGCCGGAAGGCCAGGTCACGCAGTTCCAGGGCTTCCCTCAGCGTTTTGGCGATGGGTTTTTCCAGCAGGACGTGGTAGCCCAGCTCCATGGCTTTTTTGCACGGGGCGTAATGGTAGTCATCCTGCGTGCCGATGACGGCTACGTCCGCCAGGCGCGGTTCCGCCAGCAGGGCGTCCGCATCCTTGAACAGGCGGATGGAGTCCCGCTCCTCCTCCGGGGCAAAGTTCCGCACGGCTTCCGCGCGCTGCTTGACGGGGTCCGCCGCGGCGGCGATGCGGTAGCGGTCCTTTTGTTCCATGGCCAGCTTCATGTAGGTGCGCGTACGGGAGCCGCACCCGATGCCGGCAAGAGAGAGTCTTTTTTGTGCATTCATATATTATTGGTGTATAATATCATAAATAATTTTCTATCTAATTATCAGTTCACTCTATTTATCCATTATAATTCGATCTAAGTTGATAGCCTAAATTACTATCACATCTTTGTATATTAGCATGCGCCAATACTTTCCCAACAGAAGTTATTACAAACGCAGTCGGGATACTTTCCCACCATTCCTTCAATTTTTTTAAATTTGCATAATTTATCCACAAATCCATGAAAGATTTTACTACCTGTTTTTTGATTATATCATCATCAGAATATAAGGTATATAATGACTTAATTGCATTTTCTTGTTGAGATGAAAGATAAATTATATCATACGGATTACCATTTTTATGAAAAACCAACTCATTTATACTAAACTCATTGAGCACATTCACTCTTACATAACCTGGATTCAATACGTGGTCAACAAGAATTCCTGGAGCCACCAAACCGTTTTTTTGTAGTATATCTATAGCCTTCCTATAATTATCAGAGTCTTTTTTTATTCCACATCTTACATATCCATCTAATGCATGTGTATAAATATGCTCTATTGAGTTGAACTTACCAAATTGACTTATGCGTATAGAATCCAAAAGATCTAAATGATCTAACCAATTGTTCCCTATAGGTAGATTTCCATATATAATTTTTCCAAAAAGATTATTTAATGCATCAAATCCTTGCAATATATCACCAGATACTGGCATAAATAGATGCACAGAATGAGCAACTGTCAACCCCAATAATGCCTCATCTGAAATCTCTCCCACTACTTCTACCGCACGATTTATACCTGTTCTAATTTTTCTATCAGCCCCGCTTTTTATTCTGTGGATTAATAATTCCGATAACAAATCATAATCAGCAGGACGTTCTGTTGCTGCTGCTGATTTCTGCGCCTCCACAAGTAATAATTGAAAACTTGGATCCATAAATAGCTTCATTCCTTCATTTTCAACCTTTATCTTTGGGATCAATCTATTTTCAAGCTCCTTCACTCTACCGTTCGCAATACGTATAGCCTCTTCAGTAAATTCTTTTTTTGTTATCAGGAATTTTTCATCATATATTTCACGAACTCGTTTTTCATCTATTCCAATTGTCAAATTTTGAACTTGAAATTGCTGTGAATTACTTCCTGCCTTTTGTGCATTCACGTCCATGATATATACCTCCTACTTGAGTCTGATTTGAATTATCCCCAGCTTCCTGGCTTTGTTTGATATTCTGCTTAACTCCTATTCTATACCCTATCATACCACCACTAATTCCTCCAATCACAAGTGATATTATAGCAGTTCCTAAACCATCAAAAAACCATTCCATATTTTAATAATATTCCATTGATTATAAGTAATTAAAAAAATCTAATAAAATTAATATTTAGGAAACACACTTTTTAAAGGACACCGGATTTGACGAGCAGCGCTTCCGCGTCCGGATCGCGCCCCATGAAGTCACGGTAGAGTTCCGCAGCGGGCTTGCTGTTGCCCTTGCTGAGGATGCAGCGGCGGAAGTCGCGGCCCGTCTGCGGGTTCAGCACTCCTTCCTTCAGGAAGCGGCTGAAGGCGTCCGCTTCCAGCACTTCCGCCCATTTGTAGGAGTAGTAGCCGGAGGCATAACCCGTGGGGTCCGCGAAGATGTGGGTGAGGCGGCGCGCCACGGAGGGGCCGCGGTGCGTCATGGGCACACGGTAGTCCGCCAGGATGCGCTCATCCATTTCCTCCAGCGGTGTTTCCTTGTATTCCGGCCAGTTCACGTGAAGCTCCAGGTCCAGCTTGCCAAAGCAGAGCTGGCGCATGAAGGCGGTGCCGCTCATGTAGTTGCGGGCGGCGCGCATTTTGGAGAAGAGTTCTTCCGGGATTTTTTCCCCCGTTTCATAGTGCGCGGCGAAGAGGTCCACGGATTCCCGCTCCCAGCACCAGTTTTCATTGATCTGGGAGGGCAGTTCCACGAAGTCCCAGGCCACATTGGTGCCCGCCAGGGATTTGACCTCCACATCGGAAAGGAGCTGGTGCAGCAGATGGCCGAATTCATGGAAGACGGTTTCCACCTCCCGGTGGGAGAGCAGCGCGGGCTTGTCCCCCACGGGCTTGGTCATGTTGCCGACCATGAGGCCCAGGTGCGGCACGCGGGGCTGGCCGCCGTGCGGGGGTTCCCCCACGCTGAGGTAGTTCATCCACGCTCCGGCGCGCTTGGAGTCCCGCGGATGCCAGTCCGCATAAAAGGAGCCCAGGTGTTCCCCGCTTTCCGCATCATGCAGTTCATAGAAGAGCACGTCCGGGTGCCATACTTCCACCGCGCCTTCCGGCACTTCCCCGGCTTCACCGGGCTTGAAGGCCACCGTGGGGCGCGGCGTGACCGTGATGCCGTACAGGCCGGAGTAGATGGAGAAGAGGCCGTCCATCACCTTCTCCACGGAGTAGTACGGGCGCAGGTCCTCTTCATCAAAGGCGTAGAGTTCCCGGCGGCGTTTTTCAGACCAGTAGCCGGTTTCCCACGGCGTGAGTTTTTCCACGGGTTTTCCGGTCTTTTCCTCCTTATATTTGCGCACGGCTTCCATGTCTTCCAGGAAGGAGGGCTTCACCTTGTCATGCAGGTCATTGATGAAGTCCAGGGCATTGGCGCCGCTCCCGGCCATGCGGCGGGAGGTGGCGTAGTCCGCAAAGCAGCCGTACCCCAGCAGATGGGCTTTTTTATCCCGCAGTTCCAGGATTTCAGCGATGAGAGCCTCGTTGTCATATTCCCCGTCCCTGCCCACGGAGCAGGAGCCTTCCCACATGTTCCGGCGCAGGTCGTCCGAGTCCGCAAATTGCATGACGGGCTGGAGGGAGGTGAATTTTTGCGTGAAGCGCCAGCGGGGCGCTTCTTCCGTGCCGTGGCCGCTGGCCAGGGCGTCCAGGCGCGCGGCCTCCTTCGCGGAGTCCGGCAGGCCGGAGAGTTCAGCTTCATCTTCCATGATGAGTTCCCACGCGTTGGTGGAGTCCAGCACGTTTTCCGCGAATTTCTTGGTCTTCAGGGAGAGCTGCGCTTCTATTTCCGCGTATTCCGGCTTCACGCCGTCCGGGAGGTCCGCCCCGCTTTCACGGAAGTCCGCCAGCGTTTCCTGGATGAAGCGCTGTTTGACGGGGGAAAGGTCCTTCACCCAGTCACAGGCCGCGGCGGCTTTCAGGACCTTCCACAGGCACGGGTTCAGCGGCACGGAGGAGGAGAAGGCCACGACTTCCGGCAGCATTTCTCCGATGGCTTCCCGCTGGGCGGGTTCGTCATTGACGGAGTCCAGATGCATGACGCGCCCCCAGCCGAGGTGCAGGTCTTCGGATGCTTTTTCCAGGGCGCCGAAGGTGCTTTCATACGTGAGGGAGTCCAGGGGCTGGTCGCAGATGGCCTGAATGTTCGCCCTGGCGCGGGAGATGGCTTCCGTAATGTCCGGCTTGATGGCGTCCGGCGTGAGCCGTGACCAGGAAACCAGGAAGGAGTGGTCCAGATAGGGATGATTCATATTGATTGATGTATTAGTGATTAAAATTTATTTCAGCTTGCCGCGGGCCTGTTTCATGGTGGCGAGCACCCCGGCGTGGTTGGGGAAGCGTTTCAGCGCCTGCCCGCACATGTCTGCGCATTCCCGGTATTTCCCAGCCTTCAGGAAGGACCGGGCCAGTTTCCATTCCGCGGGGTACGGCACCACGGGAGGCAGGAGCAGGGAGGAAAAACGCTGGCTCCGGATGGCTTCTGACATCCAGACATGGGCGGAGTCCGGGAACATGAGGGTGCGGATTTCCGAGGAATACTGGCTGCCCATCTGGAGGCAGCGCGCCCAGTAGGAAACGCTCATCTGCCGCCGGGCGATTTCCGCCCCGTCCATGAGCAGGCGCAGGATGCCGGAGAGTTTTTCAAAGCCGGCCGCCACGGCGCCCTGCCTGCCCTGTTTGGCCCCGCAGCAGGCACCCATGTACTGGTTGATCACCGCCATCATGCCGTTGCTCAAATCCGGGAAGCCTTTGGGGAGCGGCCCCGGAGAGGCCTTCAGCAGATGCGCCTGCGCGGGAAGGGAGGGTTTGGCCAGCATGAGGCGCACGGGCAGTGTCCTGGCCTCCCATACTTGCAGGAGCGTGCCGGGGGCCAGAGGATGTTCCCGGTCCAGCGGCATGGAGGCGGCCCTGGAGGCGATGGCCTCCGCTTTTTTATAATGGCCCGCGCAGAATTCTGAAACGGCGCGATAAAGGATGGAGCGGAAGTAGGCGTCATTGAGAGCCCGGGGCACGTTTTCCGCTTTTTCCCACGCCAAGCAAAGGTTTTCAGAGGCCTGGAAGGCGGCGGAGGCGCCTTCATAGTCCCCCGTGCGGAACAGGCAGTGACCCAGCAGGTGCTGGGCGGAAGCGGAAAGGGGGTTGGCCGCGGCAGCCTTGCGGGCGGTTTCCACCGTTTCCGGGGAGATGACCGGGGCCACTTCCTCCAGCAGGACGCGCATGAACAGGGCCGCCTGGGAACCGGGGCGTTCTTTCAGGACGGCGTCCACCACGCGGACGGCCTCCTTCTGCCCTTCCCCGGGGTTGCCGTTCCCGTCATAGCCGTCACGCAGGAGCATGGCGTAAAAGAGGGGGGCGTAAGGGTCGCGCTTCCAGGTGGAGCAGATGGTTCTCCATGATTCCCGCGCCTTTTCCGGACCATTCATCAGCAGCACGGCCAGGGCATCCGCATAGGCGCGCTCCTGCTCCGGGCAGTCCGGGCGCAGCGCCAGCTCTTTCATGCGTTTCATGGAGTGGACGCGCTGTTCCTGGAATTCCGGTCCGGCGCCCATCAGGCTCATGCACCTGCCCCAGTGGGCCATCAGGCAGTCCGGGTCCAGCCGGAGGGCTGCGTCAAATTTCAGGAAGGCGCGCATGTCCCCGAAGGTGAGCAGATGCGTCATTCCCTTCAGCACCAGCATTTGCACGGCGGGAGAGGAGGAGCCCACCATCATCATTTCCACGCCGCGCGGCAGCACGGCAGGCTGCGCCGGAACACCGGCGCGGAAGACAGCCTCCCGCCAGCCGTTCAGGGACGGACTGCTCATCCAGCACCCATGTTCCCCGGCCGGAGCGGCGGAAGAACATGCCGCCATGGCGGCGAAGAGGAGAACATGACGGAAGGAGGCTTTCATGAGGGAGGAAAAGGTTACATTCTGTCCGGGAGCTGAATGCCCAGGAGTCCCAGGCCGTGCTTGAGGGTGCGGGCGGTCAGCTCGCACAGGGCCAAGCGGGAGTGCCGCACCGTCCCTTCCGATTTCAGGACCGGGCACGCCTCATAGAAGGAATGGAAGGCGCGGGCCAGGTCAAACAGGTAGGCGGCCAGCACGTTCGGGCGGCAGTCGTCCAGAACCTGCGGCACCACCTCCCCGTAACGGGCCAGGAGCCGGGCCAGATGGACTTCCGCATCTTCCGAGAGTTGAATGGGGGCGGACCAGTCCAGCGGACTGCCGTCCAGCTTGCGGAAGATGGAACGGACGCGCACGTAGGAGTTCTGGAGGTACGGAGCCGTGTCCCCCTGGAGGGCCAGCATTTTGTCCCAGTTGAAAACGTAGTCCGTCATGCGGTTCTGGGAAAGCTCCGCGAACTTCACGGCGCCGATGCCCACGACTTCCGCCACGCGCTTTTTTTCCTCCTCCGGCATGTCCGGGCTCTTTTCCTCCACCACGCGGGCGGCGCGTTCAATGGCTTCATCCAGCACGTCCTGAAGGGAAACGGTGTCCCCGGAGCGCGTCTTGAACGGTTTGCGGTCATCCCCCAGGATGGAGCCGAAGGCGATGTGACGGTAGTCCCCGTCCATGCCGCGGCGGCGCTGGGCGGAGAATATCTGGCGGAAATGCAGGGCCTGCGGGGCGCCCACCACATACCAGATGGAGTCCGCGCCCCACGTTTTGATGCGGTGGTCCAGCGTGGCGAGGTCCGTGGTGGCGTACAGGAAGCCGCCGTCCGCCTTGCGGATGATGCAGGGGTTGGCGCGCCATTCCCCCTTGTCCTGCACCAGGAAGGGGTCTTCATTGGGCGGCACGGAGCCGTCGGAAAAGACGCAGATGGCGCCGTCGCTCTCACGGGCCATGCCGGAGGCGATCATGCCGTCCACCAGCGGGGCCAGCGCGTCATTGTAAAAGCTTTCCCCCAGCCAGTAGTCAAAGTGGATGTCAAGCTGGTCATAAATTTTGGCAAGGCCGGATTTGGAGACTTCCACACAGCGCTTCCAGATCGCCAGGTTTTCCGTGTCCCCAGCCTGGAGCTTCACCAGTTCCGCCTTGCAGGTGTCCAGCAGTTCCGGCTTCTCCTTGCACATCAGGTTCACGTCCTTGTAGACGCGCAGCAGCTCGTCAATGGGGTTGGCGGCCAGGGCCTGTTCATCCAGGATGTTTTTCCAGCCCCACAGGATCATGCCGAACTGGGTGCCCCAGTCCCCGATGTGGTTGTCCGTGATCACGTGGTGTCCCACAAAGCGGGCTATGCGGGAAAGGGCGTCCCCGATGATGGTGGAACGGATGTGGCCCACGTGCATGGGCTTGGCGACGTTGGGCGCGGAAAAGTCAATGACGATCGTTTTGGGGTCCTGCACTTGCTCCACCCCCAGCCTGTCGTCCGCCAGCATCGTCAGCAGGCGCGCGGCGTAAAATTCAGGTTTGATACGGAAATTGATGAACCCGGGACCCGCAATTTCCAGGGAGCAGACGTCATCCTGCCCCATGCGGTCAACCACCTGCTGGGCCAGGGCGCGGGGATTCGTGCGGCAGCGTTTGGCAAGCACCATGGCGGCGTTGCTCTGGTAGTCCCCGAACCGCAAATCCGCGGAGGGCGTCACCGAGGCGCGAAAATCAGCGGGAAGCTCCTCCCCCAGGACCGCTTTCAACGCGGCGGACAATTTTTCTTCAAGAATTCCGGGTATGGTCATGTCTGTTCAGATGAACGGACATTCCACCACCATAGTCAAGGCGCAACTGTCATCAAGACATACCTTTTGACCTGCAATTCAGCCCGGAAATTGACCGGGAGGACTATTGGGACGAATGAGACTTATGGGACAATTGGTTTTTACGAGCTTCCCGATTTTCTCCTCTGCTTCCGAAGCCGGGTCATCCTTTCCCTTAAGCCGCCCTCCTGCAAAAACCGTTCTTCCAGTACATCCAATTGTTTTTTCAACAAAAACCAGCCTGGTGAATCAGGCAAACCGCCATATTGGCAAATACTTCATCGTTTCTGGAAAGAGCCAGGTTCAAAAACCATTCCGAATGCTCATGCTGCAAAGAAGCCTTTCGCATAAACAGGGATTCCGGAGAATCCTTGTCCCATAACCTCAAATTGCGCGTACGCAGATAATCTTCATAGTCCAGCAAAAGTTCTTCCAGGCTGATTGGTCAATTTGATTTCCGTTTCACGAGAGGTGACCAAAGCCATGCTCCCTTCCGCAATATTCTGCTTGCCCGAGCGCGCCGCCTGCACCATCTGGTCAGTAGTGCGCGCATCACGGCTCAGGTAGCGTCTGCAAAAGGAAACCGTCAAATCATAAATGATTTCCGCCTTGCGGAAGGAAAGAAGCCGTCTGTATCCGCCTCCTTTCGGCGATAAGCGCCCGTCATCCATCCGACCTCCCTTCTCTGCCCGTCTCAAGGGTCCTGTTTGTCCCCACCGTCCCATTCAAGCGCTTCATCAATCCATGGTACGATGAAAAATGGGAGGGCCAACTTTTTTCCCTCCCCGTCCTCAGGCGAATTGGGCGTCCAGCGCCCGAATCCGCCGTTTCCGCCAGCGCGCCTTTTCTAGAAGGAGCGCATTCTGGAAGACTTGAGCCAGGCTTCCAGTTTTTTGGAGGCTTTCACCTCTTTTTCCCTTTTCTTTTCCGGCGCGGGCTTTCCGGAGAATGCCTTCGCCAGAACCAATGCCAGTTTTCTTTTCATTTTCATTCTATTGTTCTATAGGGTTTGTTCCCCGGGAAAGGAGGCATTCAGGAAGAACCCCTGCCGTCCCCTCCGGGAACGCCGCCTACTTACTGTATGCAGGAAGTTTAGTCCATTAGAAAAAAAGTCTTCCTTGTCATACTGTATACAATAAGACAGGAGAAGCCCGCAGGCCTTTAATCAAGGGACTTTTCCAGAAGGCTCACCTCCCGGGCGGCGTCAAGATCAAAGGGGCGCCCTATTTTTTTCATCTCCGTTTCCACGCGCTGATGGGATGAATCGTCCTCCATCATGCTGTCCACGGTGCGTTTCAGGGAGGCCAGATTGGACGTGTACAGTTTCTGCTGCGCCGCCGAACGGGAGGCCAGCACGCCCTGCCGGTCAAACAGGGCCAACACCGTATAGACATCCCCGTTTTTCCCGCCGGCGATCAGATTGACGCCAAAGAGAGGGATGTTCCCCAGAAAGTTGTTTTTAGCCTTGCGGTAGCGATAGGTCCACAGCGTCCCGTTTTTCATGGTGACTACGTCGGTTGGCTGGCCCAGGACGTCGTAAACGTTCGCCTTGGAGGATTTTCCCGGCACCAGGGCTCCGTATGCCGCCGGGGACGCCACGGACTTGTTGCCGTACGTGACGGAACAGGCGGACAGCGCCAGACAAAAGGCGCCCAGGAATGGAAACAGGACGTAACGCATCTGCATGCAAAAAAGGTATGCTGACGCAACCTCAAGTCAACTCCGCAGCCCACCATTCCGCCCGCATGCACCGGAAATATCCGGGCGGCGGAGAAGCTTTTTCAAGCCTTCTCTTTCTCGCCAAAGTCGTATTTCTCCGTTTTCCAGAGGAACATGCGGCGGTACAGATGGTATTCCGTCACGCAGAGGATGGGCATGCCGATGATGCCGATGAAGGGCAGAAGGCGGAAGAGGTGGCGGCACAGGTAGAGCACCACCATCAGAAAGCTTTCCCTGAATACGGTCATGTACAGGGAGTACGGGTTGACGAGCGTCCTTTTGTACAGGGAGGAGGCCAGCAGGGGGCCGATGATGGGAATGATCCCCAGAACCACCACGGCCGCAAATGTCCACCCCCTGCGCCGGGCAATGTAATCATCATAACGGTCCACGGACCGCTCTCCCTGGAGCACCGCTTTTCCGCAGGCGGGGCAGTTCTGTTCCAGCGTAGGTTCATGGAGCGGCTGCCCGCAGTAAAAGCACCGCCGGTAGCTGCGGAGCACTTCCTCATGCCTTTTCCATCCGGTGGACGGAATCACGGTGCGCAGCCTGGAATAACCGATCCAGTTCAGGGCGCGGGGAGAGGGATTGGGCGTGCCGCACTTCGGGCAGTGCAGGCCGCACGGGTACATCATGGTGCCGCATTTGGAGCAGAAGATGCGGTGGTCGTATTCCCGGCGCCGGCAGAAGAGGTAGTAGGCCCCCAGGGCCAGGCCGCCCAACAGTCCCAGGGCGATCACCACCCAGGGATACAGCAGGCAGTAAGCCACCAGGTATTCCGTCCAGGAGTGGTCGGACTGGTGCATGAAGGATTCCGGACCAATGGGGTTTTGCGCCACGTCCGGAAGCTGGCTTACGTATTTTTCACCCATGTCCCTCAGCGGCCCCGCAGGGAGCCATTGTTGTATGGAAATGGGTTCTCTCATGGTCTGGAGCGCATGCGGGGTTCACCATACAGACAGGATTTACCCCGGTTTCCGTTAAAAAAGCCTGTGCCATTCAGCATAAAACTCCCCCGCCGGAATGGGGAGGGGAAAGTGGGCCATGGAGGAAAAATTACGCAGGGAACAGGTACGGCCATGCAACGCGGCCCTTTTCATCCGCGCGTTTTCCGTGTAATATCCCCGCCATGCCGACACTCCGCCAAGCGACCAAAGATGATATCACGCTTATCCATGAACTGGCCGGGCAAGCTTTTCCCGCCACCTACCGGGACCTCCTTTCCCCGGATCAGATGGAGTTCATGATGGACTGGATGTATTCCCCCGCCAACCTGAAGAAGCAGATGGAGGAGGGGCACGTGTATTTCATCGCTTCCCATGACGAGGAGTATTGCGGCTACCTGTCCGTCCAGCCGGAAGGGCCCGGCGTTTTCCATTTGCAGAAGATTTACGTTCTTCCCGGTTTCCAGGGGCTGCACATCGGCAGTTACCTGTTCCGCCAGGCCGTCAGCTATATCAGGGGCATCCATCCGGAACCGTGCCTGATGCGCCTGAACGTGAACCGCTACAATACGCGTGCGGTGGAGTTTTACCAGCGCATGGGGATGAGGGAGCTGGAACGCGGGGATTTCCACATCGGCCACGGTTATTACATGACGGATTACATCATGGGGCTGGATATTGCCTGAAGGCTTTTCCGCGAGAAACGGGGGCGCCTTTGAAACATGAGGGCGGCAGGATGAGGAGGGTTCTTCCTTCTTGACACTCAATGCGGCCTTCTGCATCATCCACCCTATGAAAATCTTTACTGCCCTTTTTCTGACCGGAACCCTGGCCGCCGTCACGGCCCCGGCTTTTCTTCATGCGGCGGACGACGGCAAGGGGGCCAAAGTCACCTACCCTTCCTTTGACGACAGCAAGTACATCCACGGACCGAAGATCAAGGCTTCCGACCTGAAGGGGAAGGTGGTGTTTTTCGAGTACTGGGGCATCAATTGCCCGCCCTGCATCGCCAGCATGCCGCATCTCCAGGAGCTTCAGGACAAGTTCCAGTCCAAGGGGTTCACCGTGGTAGGCAGCCACCGCCAGGGGCTGAGTCCCAGGGTGAAGCAGTTTCTGGAGGAAAAGAAGATTACCTTCCCGGTTTACCAGGGGCTGGATATTCCCGCGGCCTCCTGCCCGGGCGGCCTGCCGCATGCCGTACTGATCGGAGCCAGCGGGAAGGTGGTAGCCAAGGGGTATCCGCCGGAACTTTACGACCTGGTGAAGAAGGAGGTGCTGAAAGCGGAACGGGGCTTCCCCATCCTGGAGGGCGTGGAGCTGAATAAATACAAGTCCCTGGCAAAAACCGTCGTCTCCAACGGGACCAATATTGAATCCAGGATCACCCCGCTGCGCAAGAAGGCGGACGACGAGGAGGCGCAGGCCGTGTGCGACGCATTTGACGAGTGGCTGGGGGATGCCAAGGACATGGTGCAGGCCCAGATTCAGTCCAACCCGCTGGAAGCGGTGACCGCCATCACCCGCCTGAAGACGGCCGTCCCCTCCGTCAAGGAGTTCGACGAACCGCTGGCGACTCTGAAGGCCAACAAGGATCTGCCGAAGCTGGCCGAGCTTAACAAGAAGATTTCCGCCCTGGAACAGCGGAAGGCGAAAGGCCGCAAAGTGGCGGAAGCCGATCTCAAGTCCCTGACGCAGGCCGTGGACAAGTTCGCGGAGTCCGACAACGAGGCCACGCAAGCCGTGGCGGGAAATTTGAAAAAGAGCCTTTCCTCCCTGGCCGTACCGGAGTCTCCGGAGGACAAATAAGCTTTTCAGCCGAACGGCATTTCCCTTCACCAGCAGACGTTTAAGGACGCCTGTTTCTTTTTTCTCCGGAAGCTTTTTTCTTTTTTCCGGACAGAACGTCCGGCGCGGAGAGAACGGAACACGTTTCCCGGATCAAGGAGGAGAGGGCCCGGTCATCGTCCAGTTCCGTGATCAGGAAATGCGGCCTGGCTCCGGGATAGGGGGAGGCCGTCTCCTGCTCCGGGCAGAGGTTCAGACCGGAGTCCGTTATCTTGACAAACAGTTGGTTGTCACAGACCAGGCCGAAGAATTTCCGGTCACAATACAAGCCGTATTCCCCAAACATTTTTTTAAAGGAGATATCCCCGGCATGCCGGAGCTGGAAACAAATATATTCTACAACATCCGGGGAAGAGGCCATGATCCATGCTCTCACATTCGGGGCTTCCCCTGCAAGCGGGAAACGGCATGTTCCGGGCTTTTCCCTCCTTTTTCCATTCCCCGGCGCATCCGGGAATGAGGCCACGGCCACGGATTTTTTCCGGGACAGCCGCATGAAGAGACCGTAAAGACGGTTTTTACCCGTTCCTGCAAATTTTCACCAGCCCCTCCGGAAAAGAAGAGAGGGCCTAATAAGCATTGACACCGGCAATTAAAAACGCCATTAAAAACGCCGAAGCAACGGGGAATTCCGTGAGAACCGGAAACAGTCGCGCTGCGGTATCGGGTTACAAACCCTCAAGGAACGTTTTTCACCGGGCGTTCCCGTCAGCCAGTCCTCCCATTCCGGAGGGTGAAGGCGAGGGGGAGGTTGGAGACCCGGAGTCCGAATATCCTTGCTCCGGTTCACCATACCTTCTCAACGCATGATTGAAACATCCTCTTACGTACCGGGGGCGTTCCTGCCCTTTTCCTCCGTTTTTCTTGCAGGCCTCACCCTTTTTTCCCTGCCCGTGCTTTCCGCCGCCCCGTGCAGGGCGGAAGCCGCACCCGCACCGGCGGAACAGGCGGCGCCGTCACCGCAGGAGGCCCTCCTCCTGGTGGCCTTCGGCACCAGCCACCAGGATGCCACCGTCTCCTACCGGGCGCTGGAAAAAGACCTGCTGGCCCATTACGCGCCGGACCGCCTGAAGTGGAGCTATACTTCAGAGATTATCCGGAAAAAGCTCGCCAAGCGCGGCGCTCCCGTTCCCTCCATTGAGGAGAATCTGGACCGGATGGCGCGCGAAGGCACGCGCACCCTGCGCGTCCAGTCCCTTCACATCGCGCCCGGAGAGGAATTTTCCGGGATGGAGAGGCGGATCGTCAGTTTCCTGGCGCGCCATCCGGACAGCTTTGATCATGTGTTCATCGGCCGCCCCCTGCTGGAGAGCGAACGGGACAGGGACGAGGCGGTAAAGGCCTTTTTACAGCATTTCCCCACGGAACGGAACAAGGATGAAGCCATCCTGCTCATGGGCCACGGCCAGCAGGAAGGACGCTGCGACATGGTGCTTTCCGATTTTGCCCGTGAGTTGAATGACCGCGATCCTCTGGCGTTTTTCGCCACCGTGGAGGGAACGCGGGGCGTATCCCCCATTCTGGAACAGCTTAAAAAATCCGGCGTCAAAACCGTCTGGCTGGCCCCCTTCATGCTGGTGGCCGGGGACCACGCCAAGAATGACCTGTGCGGAGACGAGGAGGATTCCTGGGCCTCCCTGCTGAGGAAGGAGGGTTTCACCGTTAAAACCCACCTGAAGGGATTGGGGGAGAATCCGGGCATCCGCGCCGTTTTCTCCCGCCACGCCCGGACCACGGAGGACGACCTCATGACTTCCAAGAAAGCGCATTGACATGTCCACCCCCGGAAAATTTTACGGAGTGGGCATCGGCCCCGGCGATCCGGAATACCTCACGCTCCGGGCTGTCAGCGTCTTCCGGTCCGTGGACGTGGTTTTTACCGTGACAGGCCCCAACAGCGATTTCAGCATTTCCGAGGCGGTGGTACGGTCCGTGGGCGGCGTGAAGGCGCAGTTCCACAAGCTGGTGTTCAGCATGTCCCGCGACGCCAAAACCAGGCAGGAGCAGATTGAGAGGAATACGGCCGTCATTGAGGAGGCCCTTTCCCGCGGCCTGGACTGCGCCTTCGCCACGCTGGGGGACGCCATGACGTACAGCACCCTGGGCTACATTCTGAGCCTCCTGGTCAGCCGCCATCCGGACCTGCACACGGAAGTGGTGCCGGGCATCACCTCCTACTGCACCCTGGCGGCCCACAGCCGCCATATCCTGGTGGAAAACGGGGAACGGCTCCGGGTCATTCCCGCCTTCAAACCGGACATGGCGGATTCCCTGGAGTTCCCGCCCGGAACCACCACCGTTCTCATGAAGACCTACCACAGCCGCGCGCGCCTGATGGAGCGCATCCGGCGGGAGAAGGACGTCCGCGTCATTTACGGGGAAAGGCTAGGCATGCCCGACGAGTTTATTACGGATGACATTGACGTCATCGCCGCCAGGCCGGAGGAATATCTTTCCCTGATGTTCGTCAAGAAGGCATGAACGGCAACAGACACTCCCGCACTTATCCCTGGCGCCAGCCTTTCCGCTGGCTCTGGCTGGTGCTGGCCCTGGCGGCCTCCGGAGTGATGGTGGTCAAGATGCCTGCCGGCATGGACGCCGCCGGGGCCGGAAGAGCCCGCATGTCCATGAAGCCCGCGGGGGAAGCCTCTGCGGAGACGCACGGGGAGAAAAAGGGACAGGCCCCTGCTGCCAGCCCAGCCCCGGCGCCCAGAAAGCGCCATCATTCCCGGGCCGCGCAGACGCCGGAAACGGACATGGAGAAAATCCTGGCGCGCCTCCCCCAGATCGGCAGCCTGATCGGCCTGGTGGCCCTGGCGGCCTTCATCGGCGGCATTGCAGAAATCTTCCGCTTCCACTTTGCCCTGGGCAAACTGTTCGGCGGGCTGGCCCGCTGGGCCCACCTCCCGGAGATCATCAGCCTGTCCATCCCCACCGCCCTTTATTCCAACGCCGCGGCCAACGGCATGCTGGTGAGCAGCCATGCGGAGGGTAAAATCACCCATTCCAACCTGATTGCGGGCGGCATGGTGAACAGTTACCTGTCCTTCGTCTCCCATTCCCTGCGGGTGGCGTATCCCGTCATCGGCGCGGTGGGGCTGCCCGCCATCTGCTACTTCGGCTGGCAGATGGGCTTCGGCTTCCTGTTCATTGCGGGCGTGCTGTTCCTCCACCGCAGGAAAAGCCCCGCCGCCGTTCCGGAGGCGGCTCATCCCGGAGAAGCTTCCTCCACCGGGCGCCCTTCCCCGGAATGGCGCCAATCCCTGCGCCAGACCTGCCTGCGCGTGCTCGCGCTGGTTTTCCGCATGCTGTGCCTTACGGTTCCCCTGATGATCGGCGTGGAATGGCTGATGAAGAACGGCCTGTTCTCCTGGTGGGAGGAACACGTGCCGGACTGGGTCAACCGCATTTTTCCCGCAGAGCTCATGAGCATCGTGGCCGCGCAGATGGGCGGCTTGGTCCAGGCCACCGGGGTGGCCGCCAACCTCCGCAGCAACGGCATGATTACCTCCGCCCAGATTCTGCTGGCCATGCTGGTGGCCAGCGCCATCGGCAACCCCATCCGCGCCCTGCGGCGCAACCTTCCCTCCGCCATGGGCATTTTCCCCACGCGGGACGCCCTGACCATCGTGATCGTCATGCAGCTTTCCCGCATGATCGGCGCCATTCTTCTGATTGCCCTGACGGGCCTTTTCATCCACTATACCCACTGACGCCTCATGAACGCCGCATCTGAAATCCGCTGGGACATGTCCCCCGCCGCCATTGAGGCGGAGAGCTTCGCCACCATCGAACGCGAGTTCCCGGGCTGGGAGGAACTGCCGCCTGCCGAATGGAAGGTCATGCGCAGGCTCATCCACACCACGGCGGATCTTTCCATCGCCGCGGGGCTGGCTTTCCGCCATGACCCTATCCCCTCCGCCCTGGCGGCCCTCCGCCGCCACTGCCCCATTTTCTGTGATTCCAACATGATCCGGGCCGGCCTCTCCGTGGAACGGCTGAGACGCGCCCATCCCGGGTACACGAAGGAGGATATTCACTGCTACATCGCTGACGCGGACATTGCCGCGCAGGCCAAAGCCACGGGGAGGACGCGCGCCATCTGCGCCGCGGAAAAGGCGCGCCCCATGCTGGACGGAGCCATCGTCCTCATCGGGAACGCCCCGCTTTCCCTGGCCCGCATCGCCCGGTACGTGCTGGAGGAGGGAGCCAGGCCGGCCCTGATCGTAGGCATGCCGGTGGGATTCGTCAATGTGGTGGAATCCAAACTGCTGGCCGGAACGTGCTCCGCGCCCCAGATCATTCTGGACGGGCGGCGCGGCGGTAGCGCCCTGGCCGTCACCACCCTGCACGCCATTCTGGAGAACCTGCCCGCCGCCTGATTCCGTTCCATGCCCTCCCCCCTCCATCAACCTCTCCGGAAAGGATTTTCCACAGGAGCGAATGCCGCCGCCGCCATCACGGCTGCGTGGAGAATGCTGAACGGGGAGAACGCCGGAGAGTCCGTTTCCCTGCTTTTCCCGGACGGGGAGACGAGAATGCTTCCGCTGGCGGCCAGCGGGCCGGGATTTGCCCGCATCATCAAGGACGGAGGAGACGATCCGGACTGCACCCACGGGGCGGTGATGGAAGCGCGCGTGCGTACAGCCGTGCGGGAAGAAGCCGCCCCGGAGGATTACCTGCTGTCCATCGGCGGTGCGACTCTTATCCTGCGCTCCTCCGGGGGCATAGGCCTGTGCACGCTGCCCGGCCTGGATTGTGAACAGCACAAATGGGCCATCAACCAGGGGCCGCGGCGCATGATTGCGGATAACCTGGCCCGCGCCGGCATGCGGGAAGGCTGCTGGCTGGCGGAACTTTCCGTCAGGGACGGGGAGAGGCTGGCCCGGAAAACGCTCAATCCCCTGCTGGGCGTGGTGGGGGGAATTTCCATCCTGGGCACCAGCGGCATCGTGCGCCCGTACAGCCATGAAGCCTACATCGCCACCATCCGCATCTGCGTGCGTTCCACCCGGCTTTCCGGCTTTGACAAGGCGGTCTTCTGCACGGGCGGAAGGACGGCTTCCATGGCAAAAGCCCTTCTGCCGGGCTATCCCTCCATCTCCTTCATCTGCATTGGGGATTTCATTGCGGAAAGCCTTCAAAGCGCAGGGGAACAGGGCATGAAAGAGGCCGTGGTGGCCTGCATGCCGGGAAAGCTCTGCAAGTACGCCGCCGGATTTTCCAACACGCACGCCCACAAGGTGGCGCAGGATATGCCGCTCTTTCTCCGCACGGCGGAACGCCATGCCGCGCTGACGGAAGAGGCGCGCCGGAGCATCCTGTTCTGTTCCTCCGTACGCCAGGCTCTGGCGCTGGTGCCGAAAGAGGCGCACCTTTCCCTGTACCGGGACCTGGCCTGGGAGGCCCGGCGCCAGTTCCAGCGCCATGTGCCCGGCCTTCCCGTCCGTTTCCTGATCTCCGGTTTTTCCGGCAACCTTCTTCTCGACCTGCCACCATGCCTCCCCTGACCGTCTTTTCCTGCGGCATAGGCCCGCTTCAACCTTCCCCGGCCCTGCTGGACAAACTGGCGGGAGCGCAGAGCCTGTATGCCTCCGCCGCCCTGCTGAAGGAATGCCCGCCCTGCACGGCAAGGCGCATCCCCATCGGCAAAAACGCGCGGGAACAGGCGCGGGAGGCCCTGGAAGAAGCACGGCAGGGCGCCAACGTGGTGGTGCTGGCTTCCGGAGACGCCCTGTTCCATGGAATGGGCTCTACGCTCCAATCCCTGGCCTGCGGTGCAGACCGCCTGGAATTTATTCCGGCGCCCACCGCGTTCCAGGCCCTGTTCCACCGCCTGGGCATGCCGTGGGACCGCGTCCGGTGCTTCAGCGCGCACAGCACGGAACGCCTCCCATGGGGGGAAATCGTGGCCCAGCCTCTTCCCGTCATCTACGGAGGCCATCCCTTCACCGCGTGCCGACTGGCGGCGGCAGCCATCGAATTCCACCCTCCGGCGGCGGAGCGTTCCGCCGTGGTGGCGGAATGCCTGGGGACCCCTGCCGAACGCATCCTGAAAGGGACTCTGGCGGAACTGGCCCGGGAGGAATGCGCCCCTACCTCCATGCTCCTGCTGCTGCCGGACGAACGCCCGGAAGCCGCGCCCATCCTGCCGCTGGGGCTGCCTGCGAATTTTTACGAGAAGGAGAACAACCTGATTACGGCGGAGGAAGTGCGGGCCGTCATCCTGTCCAAACTGCGCCTCCCGGCCTGGGGCGTGCTGTGGGACGTGGGAGCCGGAAGCGGCTCCATCGGCCTGGAAGCCGCCGCCCTGCGTCCTGGACTTTCCGTGTACGGACTGGAACGGCAGGCCTCCCGCCTGGAACTGATCCGCCGGAACTGCCGGAAGCTGGGGTGCATGAATTACGCCTGCATGCTGGGGGAAGCACCGGAAGCCCTGGCTGCCCTGCCCGCACCCGACCGCGTTTTCCTGGGGGGCGGTGGCGCCGCTCTCGAATCCATCCTTCAAACCTGTTTTGACGCCCTGAACCCCGGCGGCCTTCTGGTGGCCTCCGCCGTCACGACGGAAAGCGAGCACCTGCTTTACGGCTGGAACGCCGCCGCCCGCACCGGGATGTTCTCCCTGGACATCGCCTCCGAATCTCCCATTGCCGGAACCTACCACCATCTGCGGCACGGCAACCGCATCACCCTTTTCACCTATTCCCGCGCATGAATACCCCCTGTTTTCCCATCCATTTCATCGGAGCCGGCCCCGGAGCCGAAGACCTGATCACCGAACGAGGCGCGGCCATCCTGAAGGAGGCCGACGTGGTCGTGTACGCCGGGTCCCTGGTCAATCCGGGGCACCTCAAACGCTGCCGCCCGGAAGCGGAACTCCATGACAGCGCCAAGATGAACCTGGAGGAACAGGTGGAAGTCATGGTCCGCGGGGTGCTGGAAGGAAAAAGGGTGGTGCGCCTCCACACGGGGGACCCGTCCATGTACGGGGCCATCGCGGAACAGTTTGACCTGCTTGACAAAAAGGGCATTGAATCCATCGTGGTGCCGGGAGTGAGTAGCGTCTTTGCCGCGGCGGCGGCCCTGCGCACGGAGCTGACCTATCCGGGCATTGCCCAGAGCCTAGTGCTGACGCGCACCCCGGGCAGAACGCCCATGCCCTCCGGGGAATCCTGCGAGGCCTTTGCCAGGACGGGAGCCACGCTGGCGTTCTTCCTCAGCGCGGGGAAGCTGGATGAACTGGTTCAACGGCTCATCTCCGCCGGGAAATCCCCGGATACAGCAGCCGCGGTAGTGTACCGCGCCACCTGGCCGGATGAAAAAATCATCCGCGGCACGTTGTCCACCATCGCGGCGGAAACGGCCCGCGCGGGCATCGGCAGGCAGGCCCTCATTCTGGTGGGGGACGCCATCGGCGCGCATGACTGCGGTCAGTCCCTGCTTTACCACGGCCAGTTCAGCCACGGCTACCGCAATGAAAAGGAGGACGAACGCTTCAACGGAAGCTGCGCCTTTTACGCCTTCACGGCCAGAGGGGCCCGGAAGGCGGTGGAAATCTCCCAGTCCCTGGGGAAAACCGCCATTTATTCCGTATGCAGGGATGGGGAGGAAGAAGGGGTCATTCCGGTGGCGCCGGAGGATTTTGACCGGCTTCTGGCCCGGCAGTGGAACCTGTTTGACGCCCATGTCTTTGTGGGGGCCACGGGCATCGCCGTCAGGAAAACCGCACCCCTGCTCCGGGACAAGGCCACGGACCCGGCGGTGGTCTCCTGCTCGGAATCCGGCTCTTACCTCATTCCCCTGCTCTCCGGACACCTGGGCGGAGGCAACCGTCTGGCGCGCAGGCTGGCGCGCATCAGCGGAGGGGAAGCCGTCATCACCACCGCCACGGATGCGCGGGGAATAACCGCCTTTGACGAAGCGGCGGCCAGGGAACAGGCCTGCGTGCTCAATCCGGACGCCATCAAATCCCTGAATGCGGCCCTGCTGGCCGGAGACGCCGTCTCCTTCCACGGACCGCGGGAAATTTACGAACGATACTGGAAGGAATGCCCCCAGGTCATCCCGCCGGAAACGGCCGGAAAGGATGCCGCGGAAACGCCGGATATTCCCGCCGTGTACTGGGATGCGGTTCCGCCGGAAACCGGGGGGAAAACGCCCGTCCTGTCCATCCGGTCCGCTTCCTTCGTGCTCGGAATCGGCTGCAAAAAAGGGACAGACCCCGAACTGCTCAAGCAAAGCGTGGAAGATTTCCTGCATCAGCAGGGAATTTCCCGGACTCAACTGGAAGCGCTGGCCTCCTGCACCCTCAAGGAGAGGGAGCCCGCCATCCTGGCCCTGGCGGAAGAATGGAGGGTGCCATTCCGCGTCTTTACGCCCGCACAACTGGACGCGGTGGACGTGCCCACGCCGTCAGACGCCGTCTTTGAAAAAACGGGGACGCACTCCGTTTCCGAAGCCTCCGCCATCCTGGCCTCCGGAGGAACTCTGAAGACGCCCAAAACGGTTTGCGGAGGAAGCATCACGCTGGCTTTGGCCGCGTGCCCGCATGGCGCG
Source organism: Akkermansia sp. (assembly GCA_048388685.1). GTDB lineage: Bacteria > Verrucomicrobiota > Verrucomicrobiia > Verrucomicrobiales > Akkermansiaceae > Akkermansia. The sequence goes on from DBGCTZ010000002.1 coordinate 66,408, forward strand.
CGGAACACGGCGCGCCGGGAAAGAGGAAGCGTCGTCGTCATCGGGCTGGGGTCCGGCACGCCGGGGCAGCTCACGCCGGAAGCGGCGGCGGCCATTGACCGGTGCGGCTGCGTGGCCGGGTACACCAAGTACCTGGATTTCATCCGGGAACGCATTCACGGGAAAAAAATGATTCAGACCGGCATGATGGGGGAAGTGCCGCGCTGCATGGCCGCGCTGGAAGCGGCGCTGACGGGGGAAGACGTCTGCATGGTCTGTTCCGGAGATCCGGGCATCCTGGCCATGGCGGGGCTCCTCTACGAACTGCGGAAGGAAAACGAACGCTTTTCTCCCGTTGCCATTGAAGTGCTGCCGGGCATTACGGCGGCCAACATCTCCGCCTCCGCCCTGGGGGCTCCCCTCCAGAACGGCTTCTGCCTGCTGAGCCTGTCCGACCTGCTGGTCCCGGCGGAGGAAATCAGGGCCAACCTGGAGCAAAGCGCCGGAACAGCCCTCCCGGTGGTGCTTTACAACCCTGCCGGGCGCAAGCGCCGCCATCTGCTGGAAGAGGCCCTGGACATTTTCACCCGGGAGCGCGGGGGGCAAACCCTGTGCGCCTACGTCAAGCACGCGGGACGCCCGGCCCAGCAGAAATGGGTGGGCACGCTGGAGGAATTCCCCCTGGATGACGTGGACATGTCCACGCTGGTGCTTCTGGGAGGCCCCCGGACCATCAGGGACGGTGACGTGCTGTTTGAACGCAGGGGCTACGCGGACAAATACGGAATATCCTGACCTTGCCCGGAAAGACAGAACCCGCAGAGTATTCCAGATCTCCCATGAATGCGCCTTTTCATGCCTTCTGCATTGCCTCCACCCAGTCCGGCGGAGGCAAGACAACGGTATCCCTGGCCCTGATGGCGGCCCTCTGCGCCCGGGGGTTCCGCGTGCAGGCCTTCAAATGCGGACCGGATTACATTGACCCGTCCTTCCATCGGCAGGCCACGGGCCGGCACTCCTACAACCTGGACACGTGGATGATGGGGAAAAAGGGGGTACGGTCCCAATGGGCGCGGCACGCCTCCCGCGCGGACATCGCCATCTGCGAGGGGGTCATGGGCCTCTTTGACGCCCGGACGCCAGAAAGCCTGGAAGGGAGCACGGCAGACTGCGCCCTCACGCTTGGGCTGCCCGTCCTGCTGGTGGTCCAGGCGCGGGGCATGGCGGGGTCCATTGCCGCCGTCGTCCGGGGTTTCTCCCAGTACCATCCGGGCCTGAATATAGCCGGAGTCATTGCCAACGGCGTGGGAAGCAGCACCCACACGGACCTTCTGTACCAGGCGCTGGCCCATTACGGCATGCCTCCGCTGGTGGCGGCGTTCCCCAAAAATGCGGAATGGACGCTGCCGGAACGGCAGCTGGGCCTGGTGCCCGCGGAAGAAGAAGCCCGGCAGCAATCCTGGTTCCACCGTCTGGGGGCAGCCGCAGAAAAGCACGTCAACTGGGAACTGCTCATGAAGATCACGGAATGCCCCCGCCCCGCTCCGCTAAAAGCCTCCGTGCCGTCCGCCCATTCCCGCGGCCTTCTGGCCGTGGCCCGGGACAACGCCTTCTGCTTTTACTATGAGGACAATCTGGAGCGGCTGAGGCAGATGGGCTGGACTATCACCTGCTTCTCCCCGCTGGAGGACAGCGCCCTGCCGGAAGGGACCAGGGCCCTCTACCTGGGGGGCGGCTATCCGGAAACTTTCGCCAGCCGCCTGGAAAACAATGAGGCCATGCGGAACGCCATCCGGGATTTTGCCCGGAACGGCGGGGAGATTTTTGCCGAATGCGGGGGGTACATGTACCTTTGCAATGAACTGGTGCTCCCGGACGGTACAAGAAGGGACATGTGCGGGGTGATTGACGGAACGGCGCGGATGGGCGAAAAACTCCGCTCCCTGGGCTACCGGGAAGCCGTGATGGAAACGGACGCCCCGTTCAGCCAGCGCTTCTCCCGCATCCGGGGCCATGAATTCCACTGGTCCGCCATTGAACTGAACCGCCCCTACCCGCCGCTTTACACGGTCATGGGAAAGGATGGAAGCCTGAGCGCGGAGGGCGTGGCGGAGGGCCATGTGAAAGCCGGGTACATCCACCTGTACTGGGGGATGGAAAACCGGGAACAGCCGGGGACGCTTCAGCCCCGGCAGGGGCGCGTCATCCTGCTCAACGGAGCTTCCAGCGCCGGAAAAAGCACGCTGGCCCGGACCCTGCACCGCCTCCTGAGGGAGGACTCCATGATCTTCTCCATGGACGACTACCTGGCCATGAGCCGGGGGAGGCATGAAAACGCCCTGGATGCCGTGAAGGAAACCGGCTTGCCCTTCATCGAATCCTTCCACGCCGCCATTGCGGAGGCTGCGCGGAAAGGCGCCCTGGTCATCGTGGACCACGTCATCGGGGAATCCGCACGCTGGGTGCAGGACCTGCTGAACCGCCTGAGCGGCATCCACTGCGCCCTCGTCAAGGTGGACTGCCGGCAAAACGTGCTGCTGGAACGCGAACGGAACCGTACCGACCGGACGCCCGACCCGGTCCACGCGGAGCGCCAGCGTGGAAGCATTCACCAGCATTTTCCGCATGACTATTTCATAGACACCTCGGAAACGTCGCCCCGGGAATGCGCCCTGGAACTCCTGGGACAGCTGCCGCCGGAATTCCGGATAAGGCAGGAGTAAAAAGAGGGTGTCCTGCTGCGGAGACCAGCGTTACCCGTGAAGTTACGGGAGAAAAATCTTAAAATTCCACCTTTCTCTGCGCCTTGACTCCCTGCTGAAAGGCGTGCTTGACGCATTCAATCCGGCTGACGGTATCGGCCACGGCCATGATCTCCTCCGGGGCATCCCGGCCTGTCAGGACCACAACCTTTCCGGGACCTATTTTCTTCAGAGCCTGCACAACTTCCGCAACGGGGATAAAACCATAATTCAAGGGGTAAAAAATCTCGTCCAGAACCACGGTGCCCACAGACTCGTCCACCAGCCTCTCCAAGGCCATCCGCCACCCGTCCCGGGCTGCGGAAGCATGGCGTTCACGGGATTCTTCATCTCTGGCGCGTCCCGTAAATCCTTCACCGGAACACATTACCTCCGCATTCGGAAACTGCCGGAGGGCCACCACTTCCCCATAAGAACCGTCGTGCTTGATAAATTGAACCACCGCCGCCTTGGAGCCATGCCCCAGCGCACGAAGGGCCATGCCGAAAGCGGAAGTCGTCTTTCCCTTGCCGGGACCGGTCATCACAAGAATGCGGGAACCTTTCATGCCCGGCATGATACAGTCCACTACCGGAAATACCCAGCCCAAATTCCCATTGATTATCCAGCGTGGAATACAGCCCTGATCCCCGCATTTCCCTGCCGTTCAAGGGATGAATTATTTCCCAGGAAACAGAAAATTCCTGAATCACAGGCGCACTTGCCATCGCCGTAAACCTGGGGCCAAGACATGAATAGAGCTTTACAGAAGCGCCTTCTTTACGGTAGCTTACGCCCGCGCTTGTTGCATGGAGAGATGGCAGAGCGGTTTAATGCAGCGGTCTTGAAAACCGCCGTGGGGCAACCCACCGTGGGTTCGAATCCCACTCTCTCCGCCAGCTTTAATTTCTTCAAGGTTAATAAATTAACTCATTTTCATGTCGGGAATCATTCCGAATCAGACTTGAGAAACTCCCTCAATCTCAGCAACTCCCGGTCTACAACGAAATTATTGGGAGTCAAGGGAGCGGAGAGACACATGTCCTCAATCCTGCGGGTTCTGCTGAGCGCCACGTAAGTTTGACCGGAGGCAAACGATCTCTGGTCCGTGATGATGTTAACGCGGTCAAGGGTTTTGCCCTGGGATTTGTGGGCGGTGAATGCCCAGGCCAGGGTCACGGGGTATTGCTTGTAGGAACCGTCAATGATGCGTTCAATTCCTTCTGTCTGTTCATTATAGATGAAATCTTCCGATACCCATTCGCACGGAGAAAGGGATACCTCCAAGCCACCCGGCAGAGTCACGATGATATCCTCGTCCCGGATATGAAGAATAGTGGCAAGAGAGCCGTTGACATATCTCTTTTCCGGATCATTCACCAGAATCATGACCTGGGCTCCCTCCTTGATTACAAGGGTATAAGGGGCAGGAAGCTTCGGGGTAAATTGATTCTTGCTTTCCGTACTTTTTTGTCCTGCAAAGTACCCTGTTGCCCGGGCGGTAAACTGGTGTTCCGGCCCGGGAAGGGTCCTCAAATGCTCCGCATTGATTTCATCCGCCTGGGAGTTGGTAAAAGTGATCGTGATGGCCTGATCCAGAAGAGGCATGCCCTCATGGAAACAGTGAGCATTGAAATATTCTATCACCTCCTGCTGGTTCCGATTGGTCAGGGACAGCGCCCGCATTTTATTCAAATGGTCCAGGTATTCCCTGGAGCCATCCTGCTGCCGGAATGTATGCGTGAGCAGCACTCCTTTCATTTTCCTGTCTGAAAACACCTTGGCATGGAAAAACCAGGGGCTTTCCCAAAGCTGGAATTTTTCGTCTCCAGGAACCGGAGAAAACAATTTACGTTCCTTAGGTCCCACCACCGGGGGAAGCTGGCAGGGGTCTCCCACCATCAACAAGGGAACACCGCCAAAAGGCTCCTCACTGCGCCTCGCTTTCCGTAGCCTGCGATCCACCCCATCCATCAAATCAGACCGGACCATGGAAATCTCATCAATGATGAGGAGTTCCAGATGCCGGAACAGACTGGCGCGTGTAGAGGAGATATTGCTGAAAACCGTACCGGGAAGAAGGGTGGAAGGAGGCAGCGAAAAGAAGGAGTGAATCGTTTTCCCCCGGCACACAAGCGCCGCAATTCCGGTATAGGAGACCACGGCTATTTTGGTCAAGGGGAGAACATTGGCCTCCAGAAGCCATTGGATCAAAGTAGTTTTTCCGGTACCTGCCCCACCAGTGACAAGAATAAATTTCTCTCCCCGGCAGACAAGTTCGCGGATGTGCTGGAATTCCTCCGTAATGACATGAGTTTCTTCCCAGGGAAGAGAGGGAACTTTCTCCACGGGCCGTTTTTTTGGAACCGGCTTTCCGGACGGCGCCGCCATCACCGTAACCGGATTTTCGGCATGATTATTTGATTTCTTTCCGTTGATTCGTATCTGGTAACAGAGATACCCGGCCAGAATGGCAATGATCACAAGCAAAACATATATCATCATATGACAATCAATTCTTAACAATTTTTACATTTGAAGACGGCAGATTCATGAGCTTTACCACCTGTAAGATTTTCATGTTCTCAAGAAAGCATGTTCCGGTACCGAGAACTTATACCGGGCTACGGAGATACGCTCCTCAATGAACATTGAACATGAAAAATATCCGGGGATCACCTAAGCTGCCTAATAGAGATCCCGGACAGGGCCAAGACCAGCTCCCTGACATGCAAACATGTCCTGATCGAATTATAGGTGCATGGCGGAGCAACGTCCACTATAAATCCTTCTGCATGTAAATGATGTCAAAGGCATGGTTCAGTTTGTGACCGATGTTTTTCAGGCGCCCGGCAGGGACAAAGCCATGGGCGTCATGAGGGGACATGCTTTGTCCGTTTTCAGAGGATATTTCCGCAATGATGTGGCGGATGCCCTGTTTCACTGCCTCCGCTTTAAACAATCATGCGTGAGACAATCAAATCAATGCATGAATTTTTCTTCATGGAATGAGTTTTCGATGGTTGAGGTATTTTCCGTATATTGATGCCACTCCGAAAAACAACTGGAGGAAATACTGCTTAAATTAATTCAAATAGTTGATAGTTAACATTATAATAATTTCCACCGCATTTCCTTATTTTACGACACGTTAAGACATTAAACTATCAGGGATTTTACTTTTCCGGGTCTTTATACTTTCTCGGCACTTTTCCGAGAAATTTCCGGATCCCGAAGGGTCAAGGCCCGCTGATTCTTTTTCTTGGCCCCTTATCTTCTGATATGATAGGGAATGTTTTACAAAATACTCGTCGTCAGTCTGCCCGGTTCACCCAAACGTGAAATCATGACCCAGCGCCTCTCCGCCCAGGGGCTTTCCTGGGAATGGGTAGACGGGGTGCGCGTCGCCTCCATGGAAGACATTCCCTGGGAGGAAAGGAACGACCTGGAGGCCTACGGCATCCCCCGCCTCAGGCAGGCTCCGGAATACGTTTGCCGGGCCATCGGATGCAAGCGGGCCATGCGCCGCGCCATCGACCAGGCTGCCGCCTGCGCGGAGGACTGGATACTTATCCTTCAGGATGATGCCGTACTGACGGATTCTTTTGATTCCAAATTGAAGGAATTGCTCAACCGCGTTCCAGATGAAACGGGATGTGTGATGCTGCATTGCGTGGGGAACGGCGTCAAGGAAGTGGAAGGCTGGATGCGCGTCACGGGCGATGTGCGCAGCATGACGGCTTTTGTAGTGCGTCCTTCGTTTGCCGCGTCCATGTCAAAATCCCTCCTGCCGTGGGGAGGAGAAACGGACCGCATCTGGGCACACCTGGCCCGGCAAGGGGAGGTTATTCTCGCCCCCGCTGAACCCGGACTTGTTTCATGCAGCCAGAAGGAAAGCGACATCATCGGAGGTATTCCGGAATTGCGCAAATTGTGGGAATAAAGGAAATGGACAGGAAGCCAGTATATCACTCTGCGTGACCGTGCAGCTTAAGCATGGAACAGATGGGAACCTTCCAAGGAACGTGCAGCATTTACAAGGATTGAATCAATCAGCAAACCGGAACGGGGCAGGTCATCCATAAAAGAGTGCATGGGCACATTTTTTAATCAATTCCGGAATACGATTTTACGGTTTAAACCTGAATTGCAGCCAGAAGTCATGCGCAGGGAGAGTTCATCAGGGAAGCACGGTATAAGAGTTTTTCCGCAAAAACACGTGCGTCTGCATCGAACCGAGGTCACCACGCCCTAATCCAGATGGAGATGGGCATACGGGCTTTTTGCCTCCTGCAACAGCGGCAGAATCCGGGAGAGAAAACACTCCCGCAGATCCGGCCGTTGGGAAAGAGGGATGACTTCATCATCATGAAATTCCCGAATGACATTCTTATATTTAGCCGTTTTCATGAAGTGCATCCAGCAGGCATCCGGATAAGGTTTCACCTGGGGATGAGCGGTTATATCCACTTCATAAGGCGCTGTAATTCCAAAACGGGGCAAGTTGTTCATGCCGCAGATGAGGTAGTCGCCGCCTCCATTTACGGGCCTGGGACCATAGAGCATCAATCTTTGTTGATGAATCAGGGTATTGTGTCCCCGGACAGAGATGCAAGCCTCCGGGCCGGATACCATTTGAAAGGCCGCTTCCAGTTCCCGGGTAAAATAAATTTGGTCAGCATCTATTTTAGAAACACAAAACAACTGCCCTTCATAGAGACGGCGAATGAATTCCATGCCGAAATTCAAGTAGGTATCAATCCTGTTTTCACGGGGAAGCTTTCCCAGGTCATCCACGGAATGGGGTGGGACGATATGATGGGGATAATGAAGGAAGCTGAGCCTGCATTGATAAGTATTTAGGAGACGCTGTTCCCATTCCCTGATCAGGTCAATGCTGCGGTCATCCATCTGCGCCCAGAGCACTACAACGTGATCCAGAACGGGAGCTACGCTCAACAAACAGGGAATAACGGCATGTTCTTCATTGAGAACCCGCAAAAAACCTATCCGTTTCATGTGTTCAGGCGATTTTGTTTTTGGTAATTGGTATTCCATATTGTTTTCAATTAATTTTTTTTCATCCCGCGGATTTTTCCGGCAAGCCTAGGCGGATTTACGCAGATTTTCCTGGTCCGTATGATTCCCGCATTCCGTTTCCATCATCCGGAACATTTCCTCCATCCAGGATTGAACCAGTTCCGGCTTTTCCTTGACCAGACGCACGATTTTTCCATGAACAGCAGCGCTATGTTCACTGGCGTCAGCCTGATGAACCTTTGTTTGCAGAAGGTGGGCGCCGAGTCTTTTCGTTGCTTCCTCGTCAAGGGTCCAGTGTTGATTGGTACTGTAGAAGGCAAATAACGAAAGACCGGAGGATTCCGGCTGCCGGATCAGCCTGAGGGGGTCTCCATAACGCTGCAAAAGATTGTTGAACGGGCTTTTTTCTCTTATCTGCGCATGGGACGGAGAAACCATTACTCCCCGGTATACAGGGGAATGCCCACTGAAGTCCACCGGCCATGGGCACCCCCACACGCCAATATGAAGATGGGGAAAATTCTTTTTCAATCGCTGCGCCAGGATAAGGGCTGCAAAAGCATCCTTGCAAATTCCCATCAGCAGGACGGATCGAAGGCGGGGCATCTTCCGCACCCCCCTTTCCACATCAAGATACATGCGCTCCAGAAGCATCAGTCCATACCATTGATGATACCTCATGCCGATAAAAGGACGGCTGGTGTGCCGGAATACGGAGTTATCCCCATCATACGGGTTGACGAGCAATTCCGCCGCGTATTTGTTCACTTCATTGATGGTAGAAGAATGGTCATAGTCCAGGTATTTATATTTTCCCTCTTCCGTCTTGAAAAATTCTTCAGTTCCCCACTGATCCCATTTAAGAACGAGCTTTCTTTCATCATGCTGGAGGATGGTTGCATGGTCATTGCGGCGGAGTCTGCGTCCCCGTTTTTCATCCATCTGAAATTGGTCTGTCCACTGGGGGTGGCTGATGACAATAGTATGCCTACCCGTTGAGGGAGTATCCCCCTGGGAAGGAACCGGAGACGCCGGAGAGGAATAATGAAATTCCTCAGCGGCATCTTCCAGGATGGGGATGAGCCTTCCGCTTTCAATGAGGGACTGCATGTAGGCATTTTCCGTTGGCGCATGGTGCTTCCAGGACCCTGAGGCCCTCAGGTTCATATCCGTATCTCCCAAATAATAAAGCTGGGCTTCAGGGAATAAATAGTCCGCCAGACAAAGCGCCTTGCTCAATGTGGTAAAGTTACCCGTGCTCCGGTGAACTTCTCCCGGCAGGAATTTCCAGTTTTCCAGCCCTTCCCGGCAGGCAAATTCATTGGAATAGCCCAATTCTTCATTATTGAAGTAAATTTCCGGAACTCGGCGCAACAGCTCCATATTTCTTTCCGCAGGAGAAAAAGCCAGATACCCGGCGAAGCAGGAAATCAGCACCATGTCCGTCTTGGTACCTGCCCGTCCGGAATTCAAGTTGTCCATTTTGCTGACTCTGATCACTTTGTCACAAGAGTCGACAAAAGCTGAATAGTTGCGCGTCAAGTCACGTTTATTGGAAATGATGCAAATCCGCTTCCTATGGCCTTCTGAAGCCATAAAACGTTGATAGTCTTTAATTTCACTTAACCGTGACAAGGCGCTCCATTCCTCTTCCGTATCAATTTGCAGCCAGCAGGGAAAGTCGTCAGGGTATGGGGACGAGTCATCATCAAACATCACGCCCGTTTCCAGGAATTTCTTCCGGGTGGCGACATTGATATTTCCATCAAAAAAGTAGAAGAATTTTTTGGCGTCCTGCTCCCGATGCGCCAGATGGAAATGTCCCTCAAGATGGCCGATCATTTTGGTCTTGCGTGCCGTGTAAGCGGATTGAAGGTTTCCTTTTTCCATGTCTTCCGCCATTTGACGGAGCAGGCCCGGCCTGCGGAAGGGGGAAGTAGGCTGAAGCACGGCGAACATCTCGCAGGAGAAGCGGGCCAGCACCTGGCGTATGCAATTTTCCATTTGGCGGTCGTCCACCTTCTCCCGGAAGCAATGGATGCCTTCCCGGCGGCAGCGCTCCATGATTTCTTCACTGTCCGTACTGACGACCGGAACAAATCCTTCCTGAAGGGCGTAGGAAACGGAGTATGAGAACAAGGGCCTTCCGTTCAGCAGGCGCCTGTTTTTATCCGGACAGCGCTCCGAATGTTTTTTAGCCGGAATAATGGCCAGCTTGGGGATAAACGAGAGTCCTGCGTTCCCCCCTTCCGGACAAAACACAGGCAACGAGGATGCCGCCAATGATGGGGGTAACAGTAGGTCCGCTTTCCCCTGCCATTGCTTTCCGTCATCATACCGGGTCATGACCGGATAACCATGGTGCAGACGGCAAGCTGCCGTACCCGGTCTCCCGGTCCGGCCTATGTTCCCCCTGCATGAAATCATGGAAAAGAATTCCGTCAGGCGATCCCTGTATTCGCTGATGTCCGGACGGTCCGGAGCAAAAAGAGGACCCTCCATGTAACTGAGATAAAGTTCCTCATCCTGGTCAAGCCGGATCACATATTCAGCCAAAGCCTCCGGAGTGGCAAAATCCCCGGCATTGACGAACCGGGATGGATTAGCATCCATCCCGACATCGGGAGCCCCCCAATAGATGGGCAGGGAAAGGGCGGCAAAAGAGTCAAACAGTTTTTCAGTGACGTAACCGGCGGCGGGATAGTTTTCAAAGGCAATCGTGAATTTGTAGGAAGAGCAATAATCTATTTTATTCCGAACGCAGAATCCCATGTTGTTCATGAGCCTTCCTCCGCAATCCACCTGCTTGTACCGGGAAAGAAGGCGCAGGAAATGAATTCTTTCCGGAGCATTTCCGTTGGAGTATACAAAGTTGCAAAACCGGGTGTGTCTGGACAGCAAGGAGTTTTTGTCCCTGGCATATTGCTCCACACTTCCCGTTTTCCTGATATGGTCACTGTTCATCCAGCATGGCATCCTCAAATGGCATTCCGGATAAGGAATGTCTCCCCTCATGAATGAAATGGCGTAATCGCATTCATCCCAGCGCGGTTTAACGGATTCTCCCGTATAAAGAACCCGAATTCCTTTAAAGCTACGGTGCTTGTTTCCAAAAACGGAGTAAATTAACAAATCCGCCTGGTCCTGGTCACCTACCACGGTCATCCCCAGCCTTTCCGTCAAAACGGAGGAAAACATATTGTCATGCGGATCAAATCCCGGCCAGAAGTCCTCAAAAGCGACACGCCTCGCCTTCCGGGAATTTATATCAACTGCCTCAACCATTTGTGGCCTCCGTGTTTTTGAAGAGATTTATCCTTTACGATCATTTTGACTTTCGGCTTGACCGTCATGAGATTTTTCTGATTAAAATTCAGTGTTTCAGGGAATAAATATTCCGGAGACAAAATAAGGGGGCGCCTGCCGATCATATATTTGTTGAGATGGCTTTCATCATGCCAAACGGCAATGACCCCGTCTTCAAGATCCCGTCTGACGGCATTGGCCAACTCCCGGCACATGCACAGATAGTCTTCAGCCCTTCCCCCGTTGAAGCCTCCGGCCACATAGTATTCCCCCTCGGAAGGGAGAATCCGCGCCCGGGACATTTCATTTTTTTCATAGGGGTAAGTGGAACGATGGGACTGGTAGTACCCCGGATGAAGCGTCACCATGAGCCGTTGCCGGACGGTCGGGAAAATTTCCCGGCCAATGGGGGCTACCGGGAGAAGGGTGCCATTCATGAAATAGATGTAGTCGTATTGCTTTAATTCCTCCTGAACATTTAAAAAGGTCTCAAATCTTCTCAAGGTTTCCATGGGCCACGGATAAAACTGTTTGCTGACAAGAGTTACATCATCGCCGATTTTCGCTTCCGGATGATCCGTGAACAGGAAATAATGCACATCATGCCCCGCCAGAAAGTACTGTTGGGAAGCCGCGTAAAATTCCTCCCAGAACGCAATATAACGTCCCGTGGCTATAAACAGGACAGCCACTTTTTTCCGGGATGAAGGGGCAGGCTCCTCCGCGCCGCCGCTTGACAAAAAGAAGACGCCGTCTTCCGTCTTTTTAAATGTCTCCACTCCCCAGCAATCCCACTTGAGGGTTATTTCCCCGTCAGTGGCGGAAAGGACGTCCGCTTGGTCATCCCGTTCAAAACGGCGTGCCCTGTTCCCAAAAACGCGGACAATATCATGCCATTGGGGATGACGCACTTCCAGGAGATGCTCATCATTGGCCCGGTTGATGGAAATGTTCCCGTTTCTGCCCCGGAAATCTCCCGGGACCAGCCCTCCGCGCATCACGGAAGCATTGCTGGCCTGGACCACCAGATGCATGGGGAGGGACATTTCCTGGACATACCGGGTACGGTTGCTGCTTCCGGTATCCAGCATGATCCTATGCATGAAATTGTCTTCCGTAAACCCGTACCCGGCATGATGGAGGTTGGGCGAAATTTTGGAGATTTGGTCCGGGTGCCTTTCACAAATCATTAGTTTCTCCATAACATCACGACTGAATATCAAGGTGGGTCCAAAGCAGCTGAAAAATCCATTTCCGGAAAGAGGATAACCCCCCCGGGAGTTCAGGTATTCACCCGGCCCGCAGTAAAAACTGCTGAATTCCGGAGGAAGATGCAGATGGAAGTTATTGACTGATTTGAAATAATCCCTTCCATACAAGTCATCGTCGTCAACTTTGGCGAAAAGATCGTACCCGGAAACATCCAGATCCCTTACCGTATCCAGGAAATTGGAAAGCTGGTTCTTGTTGGGGAACAGCCTCATCGTCAGACGGCCTTCCTGAATAAAATGTTCAAACAGAGGCAGCACAGCCCTGCGGTACGTACCTTCCGGTATCCCCTTGACAGCGGCAAAAACATGAAGATTGGGATAGCTCTGGTCCATCATGCACCAGATTTGCCTCTGCAAATCCGTCAGCCGCTTGTAGGAGGAAAGACAGGCCGCCATCTTGCAGTCCGGCCTTCCTTCACTACGCCCATGCTGATAGAATAAATTGTGGCGTGCCACCCGGATTTTGAGGTCTCCATGGCTGTTGGCAGCCTCCAGGGCTATATCTGTAGGCAACCGGTACTCGGCAAAGACCCGGGCTACCCTGGAACGCCGGGCCGCAGGGATGGCGAGGGCATGCGTTCCCCATACGTAGGGGGTATTGGCATCCGTCTTTTCCGTTTTAAAATCTTCAAACAAGATTTCATCAGATTCAGCCGGAGCCCCGTGCGGGGACCAGACCGCATGATGGAACAGCCGGAAGATATCCGTGTCCGGATGCTCCTTCATTTCCCTCCTGAGAGCCGTTTCCAACCGTGCGGAGGCCACCATCGGCACGGCATCACTTTCTCCGAAAATAACCAGATCATTTCCGGCATATCTCCTGTCCTCCAGCAAGCGTATGAAGGATGCCCTCAGCGAACGAACGTGCGAACGTTCCGCAGATGCGGGGGATCTTCCCAGGTAGGAGGCGCTTTCCTCTTCCCGGGTATCCCGGAGGGCGGAAAGATCCGGGGTGGAAGGATAGAGCTCCAGTTCATAACCCATCCGGTGCAGTTCGGAAGCTCCCTCCGCCTTTTCCCCGGAAGAGACAATCAAAACACATTTCATCAAAGGAATCTGTTAAAGTTTAATCCATTGCGGGCAGAAAATATCCTGCTCATCCTCAATCTTTCCGGTAAACCACTGTTTTTGAATAAAAACCTTCTGCTGATCTCCCAGCCAAGCCCCCCACCAGGAAAAGGAGGAACAGGAAAGAACGAGTTCCTGCATGGACGTCAATTCCCGGAGGGCGTCCAGCGTTCCATGCTCATCCATGACTATGTCAAAACGTCTTGCTTCCGGAACATTCTCCATTAATTTCCGGGCCAATTCCGGAGAATCGGAGAAGACAACCAACTTCCTGATGTTGCCGGAAAGCCTTCGTAAAGCGGCATCAAGGAAAGGAGCATCCGGCGTATGGTACATGTCCGTGCGGTCAAGATAGTCTCCCATCCTTATATGGACTCCAGCCGAACCTTCCTGAACAGGGGCAATGAGGGGAGAAAACAGAGAACGGATTTCTTCCGCGACATCCTTGAAGTACCGCTCACTCTGGAAATATCCTCTCAGCGCACCATGCCGGACCGTGTCAGGAATGGGACGGTAGGAAAATCCGGGTTCCCTGTATGTCACAGGATCGGTATATCCGCCGTCGGGACACAGGGAGCAGGCCTCTCCCAAATAGGTCATCAGATTCCAGGTTTCAGAACTGTACCTCCAGGGAATACGGCATCCCACACCCGTCCGGAGAGCATGCGCGTAAGCAGCAGCTATCTGGAACAGATGGTTGCCCGTACGCGATCCGGGCATGAACTGCGTGCTTACGTAATCGGGAGATACCGGCGCAGAAGCAGGGCGCATGGATAAAAACCTGCCGGAGAGGGCCCTATCCGGTTTTCTGGCATCCAGGCATACGGTCCCCAGCAGGTCAAAGGGATGTTCATCCCGGTCAGCGCGTCTTTCAAGGCATTGAAGGTGCAAGTGGCGTGAAATCCCCGGAGCATGCCGGGAAATCTGGAATCCCAGCTCTTCCAAAACATCACTCAGAAAATCGGCGGACCACAGGGATTGCTGCTGATAAACTTCCATCAAGGTACACAAATCATTTTCCGGGACCGGCTTACCCTTTCGCTGTTCCTTCATGTATTGCCTGAACGCGGGCGTCATCACCCCGCGCATCAGGCGCATGTCCCGGAAACTCAACCGTAAAACTCCACCGGGTTTTAAAGAGCGGAAAGCCTCCGTAAAAAATCGGCAGGCCTCTGCAGATGTGACCGTCCCAATGACGTGCTCCAGATAAAAGGCATCTACGGAATCATCCTTCCACGGAAGCGGCCTGGTGATGTCATAATGGGGAGCGTCCAGATTCAACCAGCCATTCAATCTCCGGCTGCCGCACCCCAGGTGAATATACAGGAGAGGAGACTGATCCATCATTTCCACATTGCCGGAAGAAAGACGGCGTTCCACCCATAACTGTGTGAGGGGAGGCATATCCGGCCGCTGGTATATCTCCGTTTCCGAACCGATGTACCGGTCTCCTTCCAAAAGGAGCTGCTCCACAGGCCACATCTGCCATTTCAGCGTGAGTTCCCCTTTGGAACCGATGCTCCACCAGCCGTAGCAGGAAGTGTCCCGCCTCCGGAATGTCCCATTGGAATAAAACAGCATTTCCCCTTTCCAGTAAGGATGAACAACATCACCTACGGCGGAGGGAATTTTATAATTGAACCCGTACAGGGCCTGCATGATGTCGGGAACACACCAGTGGGCCGTTACCATGTCGTTATTCCGTTCCGGATAATAAACATTGGACATGTAAAGCCGTTTCGTGGATTTCAGCCTTCCGCCGAGCTGTCCTACCAGTTCGCCTACGATCATATCCTCCGCCCCGCATTCCGCAAAGTCCGGCGCATTCACCAGCTTTTCCACCATGCTGCGCTTCAGGAGATAGCCTGCCCCTCCGCTCGGGGAGTTGCGGAGAGAAACCATTGCATCCCCGATCAGGTCATAGTCATCATCAATCAACGATGCCAGCCGGCTCAGTTCCAGATACGTGTCGTCGTCACATTTGAAGAGCCAGTCGAATTCGTAGTTCTCCAGAGCGTAACGGAAGAAGGATTTCACTTTCCCGGGAAGCTCGTTGTAGCCATCAGGCGCGTCAAGTCCCACCGTGTCTTTCTCTTCTCCCTCCGGAGCCCGGTTTCCTCCCACAAAGAACATACATTCGATGCCCTCCGCCGGATGGGCCAGCCACGTAGACCTGACGGCCTTCCGCTTATCTCCCGTTCCATGGCATGAACAGATGCCTACGACTATGTTTGTTTTCTTTTTCATCTTTTTTCCTCCCATTTTCAGCCCGGCAGTTTCTCCACCGCTTCAAAAACTTCCTCCCAGCTGGCTACGGATGCTTCCAGCCCTCCAAGCGCCACTCCCCGCTCCCGCGCCGCATGGGCCATGTCCGCTCTCAGGCTCGGCTCATAGGCCATCTTGCTGGCGTAGTAGATAAAATCCCTTTCATGGTCGCACAGCCATCCGGTTTTGCCGTGCTCCACCATCTGCCTCCACCCTCCACGGTTATCCACCACGAGCACGCTTCCGCTGGCCATGGATTCAAAGCCGACACGTGGCCAGTTTTCTGTCGTGTCCGTCGGCTGAAGCACAATCTGGCAGTGCTTGTAAAAGTCCTGCTGGCTTACCTCTTTATGGTCGCGAGCCGTGCGTATCCAACCGTAGGGTTCTCCGATTTTCTCCCGGCTCCTTTGGTCAAAGCCCAGAAAGAGGCCACGCTTGAAGACGGGAGCCACGACGTATTCATAAATGTGGAGCGTATTGGCCGCAAATTTGTCTGCATCCTGGCGCGAAATGCGCCCGCAGCCGAAGTATTCCTGCGTCCTCTCCTCAATGAAGGGAAAGGATTCATTGTGGAAGTATGGCTTGAAGGTCATGAAGGTGATGGAAGGATCGTCGTTGCAGCGTTTGAGCAGGGGCATGTTTTTCTGCCTGACTTCCTCGTTCTGGTAGAGAAACATGGCGATAAGCCCCTGCTTCATGAGTTCCTTTTCCTTATTGAAAAGCCATGTCATGCAATTGACGAAGATGGTGCGTTTGGTGTGCCGGCGAATGGCGGGCATGTTTTCCAGGAATTCCCCATTGCAGAATCCGATGATGGCATCCCCTTCCTGCAGGACGGTCCAGTCATTGGGAGCGTGGATATGGACGCCCAGCCGGATCATTTCCAGATAAAGGGCTTCATTTTCAAATCCGCCATTGGTGGGGATAATGTGGACGTCAATGCCCATGTGGAGCCAGACCATGATCTGGTGGTGGAGTTCGGTTCCCGCTCCTCCGTAGAGGCTGGGGAACCCGTTGACATAGATCTTTTTCAAGGTGGTACTCATGGAATAATGGAATTAGATGTTGAACGAATTCATTGATGGACGCTAGCACGCTGCCTTTTACCCCGGCAATGGGTAAATTTTGAAAATATGGCAAAGAAATACGTGCCACCGGAGGAAAATAACCTCCTTTTCCCACGGTGCTATCCGTCTTCAAAACCCATCGATCTTCATAACGTTTCCGGCGTTTTTACCAGGGCGGTTTTTGTTTCCAGGGTAGCGGCAACCATTGAACAAGCCTGGTTTCACTATCATGATCAACACTTTCCATATCGATGCCATGGACACCGTCTATCCGTTCATTCCCATGTACCCCAACGGACAGCCCCAGGGCGACTTCTTGGTCAACGGCGTCACCGCTCCCGTCCTTATCTCCAAACGTACTACTTCTACCAACACACGCCGCGAATGGTTCGGATACCTCAAGGTCATGGTTCCAACCACCTGCTTCCTCCACCTTCACGCACACTCCTCCCTTTCTTTTTCCATCCCGGCCAAGGATATGGAACTCTCCACTCACGCGGGCTCTTCCACTCCTCTCCGGCAGGAACTCCAATTGGAACAGGGGTATTACTGGTGCCATATCGTCCATGAACACCAGCCTTCCCCGGCAGACCAGCAGGAGTTCTGCATTGCCCTGGTATGCGACAGGGAAGCCGAACCCGACCTGGATTACTATCTGTCCGCGGAGACAACTCCTGCCGACAAGGAAGGAGAAACCGTGCTGACGC
>DBGCTZ010000003.1:0-24610 GCA_048388685.1 Akkermansia sp.
CAGGAACTGCTGCTTGAAGAACTGGAGGAACTCGACGAGAAAGAAGAGGAGCTGCTGCTGGACGAAGAACTGGAACTGCTGCTTGCCCTGGGATCAAACTCAAACGAATCTCCTCCCCCTGCCGAACTGCTGGAAGAGTCATCTTCTTCCACTTCCTGGTACAGGTTGACCAGAGTCAGCACGGTTTCTCCTTCCTTGTCGGCAGGAGCTGTCTGCGCTGACAGATAGTAATCCAGGTCGGGTTCTGCTTCCCTGTCGCATACCAGGGCAATGCAGAACTCCTCCTGGTCTTCCGTGGAAGGCTGGTGTTCGTGGACGATATGGCACCAGTAATACCCCTGTTCGAATTGAAGCTGTCGCCGGAGAGGAGTGGAAGAACCCGCTTGAGTGGAGAGTACCAGATCCTTGGCGGGGATGGAAAGAGAGAGGGAAGAATGGGCGTGAAGGGAAAGAAAACAGGTTTTAGCCGTGGTGACCTTGAGGTACCCGAACCATTCGTGCCGGGTGCTGGCCGAGGCAGTACGTTTGGGGATAAGGACGGGAGCGGTGACGCCGTTGACGTAGAAGTCGCCCTGAGGCTGTCCGTTTGGGTACATGGGAATGAACGGATAGACGGTGTCCATGGCATCGATATGGAAAGTGTTGTTCATGATAGTGAAACCAGGTTTGTTTAATGGTTGCCGATACCCTGAAAACAAAAACCGCCTTAGTAAACACGCCGGGAACGTTAGGGGAAAAATCTTCGGAATAAAGATGTAGCGAAGGAAACATTTGGGGCGCTTCCTCCTTTTGATTGCGGCGTCCGGTCTGGTAGTGTACGAATACGGCAGTGAAGGAGCGGAGTGTTCAGGAGCGTTTCATGGCCCGGTGTTGCCTGCCGGGGAAGGGAGGGGGGAACCATCCTGAAGTCTGGGAGCGGTTGAAGGAGGCTTTGATGAAAAAGTTGTTGGGGCGGCAGGTGGACGAAGAATACCGCCTCCCGGAAGGGTTCGCTTTTTCCCTTCGGGAGGAGGATGACCGCAGGGCTGTTACTCCATCCATCCTGGAGGGGCTGCTGGAGCGCTCCCTGACGGGGGCACAGCGTTCCGGGACCGTATATACTCCCGGCTTCCTGGTCCGCTGGATGGTTCGGGAAGCGGTGTCCCGCTGGCTGGAGTCCAGGCTGCCTGCCTCCCGGAGTGAGGATGAAGAAGCGGTGATGCTGAAAAATATCCGGGTTCTTGATTTATCTGCCGGGGCCGGGGCCTTTACCATGGGGGTGCTTCGGGAACTTGCAGCCCGCAGAAAGCGTGTGGAGCCGGAACGTCCGGAGGCTGATTTGCTCCGCTCCGTTCTGGAAGAGAATCTTTACGGTGTGGATGTCTGCGCGGAGGCGTTGGAGGTGGCCCGTTTCCGTTTTCACTGTGCGTTGCTGGCTGCCGGAGGAGAGGGGCCCTTCCGGGACCATCTTCTGTGCGGAGACAGCCTGGATATGTCCGCATCTGGCGTCTGGCGGCAGGGCCTTTCAGCGGTGATGGAAGAAGGCGGCTTTGATCTCGTGATCGGGAATCCTCCTTTTGTGGGAGAAAAGGGGAATAAGGAGCTGTTTGCCCGGCTGAAATCCTCCCCGCTGGCTCCCTTTTGTTCTTCCCGCATGGATTACTGGTACCTGTTTGCCTGTGTGGGGCTGGATGCCCTGAGGCCGGGGGGGGTGATGCACCTGGTCGTTCCCAACAGGTGGATGGCGAATGCCGGCGCGGCACCCCTCCGCCGGAAGTTGCTGGAGGATTGCGGTTTGCTGCGCCTGTCCGATTTCGGGGCGTGCCGGGTGTTTGAAGCCGCGCGGGTTCATACCATGACCGTTCTGGCAAAAAAGAACGGAGGCCGTGCCGGACGTCTGGTGCCGGAATACCGGCGCTTCTGCGGTCCCGTGGAAGAGGTGGAAATGTTTCTGGAACATGAACCGTACCGTCGGTTTCCCCTGCCGGAAGATGCGGAAACGTGCGTGAAGGAGGGGTTGTCTTTCTGTTCCGCGGCTGAATGGGCCGTTCTGGAAAAGATGGAGGCAGCCAGAAATTTCAGTCTGGATGGCACCAGGGAAATTACCCAGGGCATTGTTCCTAATCCGGACGTTGTTTCCTCCCGCGCGCTGGAAAGCCTGGAACCGGAAGTGGAGCGCCGCGCCGGCATCCGCAGGGGGGAAGGGGTATTTGTGGTGCCCCAGGGATATTTCCGTGGGCTGCCGGAACGGGAACGGCGTTTTCTGAAGCCCCTGTATGAACCCCCATTGGCGGGAAGGTATTCCTTAAAGGCGCCGGAGAAGGTTCTGCTGTACCTGACTCCGGACAATGGCTCGGAACAGGCTGTGACGCTGATTGGTCATCTGGAAAGGTTCCGCCCCCTGATGGAGCGGCGCAGGGAGACGAGGATGGGGCGCATGAAGTACTACCATGTGCACTGGCCCAGAAGGGAGGAGTTCTTTTTATCCGGCCCCAAGATTCTCGCCGCCCGCAAGTGTGCCCGGCCCACATTCACCTATACGGAACGGGAAGCGTACGTGATGATGTCCTTCAACGTGATACGCACGAAGCGCGTAAGCATGAAGTACCTGGCTGCCCTGTTTAATTCCAGATTGATGCAGTTCTGGTTCCGCCTGCGTGGGAAGATGCAGGGAGATGCGTTCCAGATGGATACGGCCCCTATCCTCCGGGCTCCTGTCTGCGTTCCTTCCTTATCCGTGCTTGGGGAGGCGGAAAGATTGTCGGATCTCCTGCATGCCGTCGGCCGTCCGGAGGACGAGGAGCGGATGAACAGGCTGATCGAGGATATTTACGGCCTTTCCCCGCAGGAGCGGGAAGTGGTTATTCAGGCGTGTTCCGCACAGCAGGCCGGGTGGGGAAGCATGCCAGAATGATGAGCAGCAGCCAGTAGGCCGTGGAAATGACGCCCAGGAACTGCGTCACGGGACCGCCCTCATATTGGAAGCGGTCTATCACAATCCAGTTAAGCAGGCCGATGACGGCCCATGCCATGTAGCCGTAACCCCACGCCGGGCTGAAGCCCGCGTCCCTGAGTCTTCTGATGGTGACGCCCCAGATGGGCAGATAGAAGACTATCATGATGATTTGCACAACCAGGACGAAGGAGGTGATTTGAGGAGCGAGCATGGCCTGAATTTGTGCCGGGTCATGCACTCCGGCCAGTTCCCCCCACGGAAGCGACATCGCAAAGAAGACCGCGCCAACCATGCCGAAGATGAAAGAGAAGAGGTACAGAAACAGGTAGAACCCCCAGAATTCGCGCCGCGGAGCCGTTCCGGAGAAGGTGCAGTAATTTTTCGTGAGGCACAGGATGAAGTATTTCCAGAGGGAAGGGCGGGTTGGGGCGTTCATATCTGCCCGTTTCCATAACACGGTATGCGGGAAAGCTGCAATGGTAAAAGAAACATCCGGGCTTGATTTTCAAGAATGTGTCCTTAAGGTGTCCGTCCTGAAACCTGTTTGTTGATCCTGTGATGAAGTCTCTTTTTCTGAGGAACGGCCTGCTTGCCGTTTACTGGTGCGCCGCTTTCCCCGCGGCGCATGCCGGGGTGGCGACGGAGCATCTCCAGCCGGTGTCCGGGGGCTCGCTTCCGTCCCTGTGCAGCGTGCTGGACCGCGGCCCCGTTCTGTACCGGAATGATTCTTCCTGGATTAAAAAGGTAAAACTCACTTTGATCGGCCAGTACCAGGCAGCCGCGGTCAGCCCCAATGGGGCCAACAAGTTCTGCCCCTCTTCCGGCGGCCATAACAGCGAATGGCGACGCGCCTACCTGGGCGGGGATATTCTGATGGGGGACGGTTCCTGGCGCCTGTCCAACCTGACGAACGTGGGGGACCTGGAAGGCCGCCACCGTGAAGTGCGCGGTGAGTGGACCGGTAGCCGCACGGAATGGTCCCTGTATGAGCTTTATCTGGAGAAGACGATGCCCGGCGTCAAGTTCAGGGCCGGGAAGCTGACTCCGCACCTGACGTCCGAATATTGCCTAGCTTCCTCCAGGATCAAGACGGTGGAGAGGTCCGCCTTGTGCAATGAATTGATTTCCATCTCCAACTGGGGATTGGAGGCCAATTTCCAGAAGGACGCCAAAAGCGTTTACCATTCCTACGGCGTTTACCTGAACGCGAACGGTACGGACCTGAAGGATGAAGTCCAGTTCCATTCCGCGGACAACGTGTTTGCCCTGAACGCCATGAAATGGAAGGTGGCGTCCCCCATGTGGGACAGCCAGACCCTGGGCTACCAGTACGCCCATAATTTTACGGAATGGCGGGGGAGAAAGATTCCCTCCACTTCCGATTACTGCGGGACGGGCGCCCAGGATGTGATTTCCCTGAGCTGGGATGCCAGCCGCGGTGCCTTTTCCGTGATGGGGAACTTACTGGCGGGCGTGGGGATTGTAGGCCAGCCGGGAGCCAAGAATGTGTACGGCCTGGTTCTCCAGCCCGTTTACCGCATTTCCCCCCATTTGGAAGGCGTGTTCCAGTACCAGTGTTCGTTCGGCAACCGTTCCGTGAAGCTGAATACCCGGTATGCGCCCAGCGTTACCCATTACCCCGCATGGGTGGACAGCATGCATTCCTTTTACCTGGGGCTGAACTGCTACCTGTGCCCGGAAGCGGTCAATGCGGTGAAGCTGATGCTGGCGGTGGAATACGTCACCAGCCGGGTGGATTCCACAACGGCCAAGGCCTTTAATGGATGGAGCGTATTCGGAGCCGTCCGTTTCAAGTTCTGATCCCCGCCGCTATTGTAATTTTCTCAGCACGGTAGGCTGGTAGGCAGGGAGCGCCGGAATGGGCACGTATCCGGGAGGCAGTTGGTCCCACACGGGGTGCATGGGCTGGAGGTCCGCTTCAAAAATGGCCCCGTTGAAGGATTTGATGATGGTGCGGATGGCTCCGGACGGAGCCGGCTGGATCACGAAAGGCCGCGGGGCCGATTCCGGGAGGCCCATGTTCAGATTGACCTCCGCTTCGTTCCAGGCGGGCCAGACATCGGCAGGGGCGGAGATTTCACGGATTTCCGTGTTGGTGGCGCAACGGGGCGTGTGAAAAAAGGGGCTGTCCGGATCGCCGTCGTTCAGCCAGACTTCCTCATCCGGCGTTTCCGTGGTGATGACCGTTTCTTTCCGTCCGTCCGGATGGTGGAATTCATAGCCGGACAGGGCGTGGGGAGCCGTTTCCATCCTGTCGTCATTCATGTGGATATTGATGGCCGGCCTGGTTTTGGGCGATGTGTGCGCCGTGTGAGGCCGGAAAAGGGCGGCCTGCTGCCTCAGGGCTTCCGGAGAGGTGCCCCGCGCATATTTGGGAAAGAAAACGCTTTTAGTGTCTATTTTCCCGGGACGGACCTTGACCGGTTCATCCGACAGTTCAAAAATGTATTTTACGGACAGTTCCGTCGCAGAAGCCCTGCCACAGAACACCCCCAGGGACACCAGGCCCAGGCACGTCAGGAGATACAGGCGCGGTACAAATTTCATCAGAAGTTGAACTGGTTCCAGTAGAACAAAAAGAGGGGAAATATTCAATGATAAAAGAGAAAATCCCTCTTCCCCGGCGCATGACGGCGTTTTGTGCGTTTTCATGCGGCTGGCGCGGTATTTCCGTCATTTCTCTTCTTGGCAGGCCCGTGCGGCTGTCCTATGGTGATGGGCATGATGAAAAAAATTGTTGCCGGGTGCGTGGTTGCTTCCGTGTCCCTGTTCTGGTGCGGGTGTGACCGCCAGCCTTCTTCCGGAAAGCAGCCGTCCTCCGCCGGGGAGCCGGAGGAGCCTGCCGCAGAAAGGGCGGAAAAAGGGGAAGCCGCAGCCTGGAAGGAACGCCTGGAAGCCGCCTCCGCCGCCGCGGCCCGGGAGAAAGGAAATGACAAGGAGCATGTGAAGGCGCTCAATGACGTGGCCGCCCTGTATGCGGAGGGGCTTCAGAACGGCTGGGCCCATCCGCTGGATGTGCGCTCCTGGTGTGATTCCGTGGCGGAGACCGGGTCCGGATATTCCGGAGAAACAGTCATCGGCGCGATGTACCTGTACGGAACCGGCATCAAGCGTGACGCCGCCGCGGCCAGGGAATGGTTTGAATACGGGCTGGCGCGGCCCGGCAGCCAGCGGGGGAATGCCCTGTACATGTTGGGCATGATGTATTTCAAGGGGGACGGCGTGGACAGGGACGGGAACAAGGCCTTGGAACTATGGCACAAGGCGTCTGACGAGGAACACCCTGCGGCCATGGGGCTGCTGGGCCGGGCTTATATGGAAGGGAAGATGGGCTTTGACAGGGATGCCGCCTCCGGACTGGTTCTGCTGGAAAAGGCCGCCAACGGGGGAAACACGCCTTCCTCCGTCTATCTGGGGAATCTGTATGCCAAGGGGAAGAGCGTGCCGCAGGACATGGAGCGCGCCATGAAGTGGTATGAACAGGCGGCGTCCGCCGGGGACGCCCACGCCCAGTACATCGTGGGGCTGGCGTATCTGGACGGTTCCGGCGTTCCTGTGGACGAGGGCAAGGCGTTCAACTGGCTCCGGCTGGCCGCCGGGCAGGACCATGTCAACGCCATGCTGATGCTCTCCGCCTGCTACAGTACCGGAAAGGGCACCAGGCAGGATGCGGACATGGCGGAGGTCTGGAAAAAGAAGGCGCTCCAGTTGAATACGGAGCGGGAAGGCTCTCCGGCGCCGCGCACGGAAGAACGCTAGTCTTCCGTGATGCCTTCCCGTATCTCCCGGTTCAGGAAGTCCAGGGCCTGTTTCCGTTCCAGAATGATGTTCTCCCGTCCGTCCGGGATGACCAGCAGGCCGTCCCGGTATTCCAGAATGGCGTGAATCATGGCGAAAACGTGGCCCAGGGCGCATTCATCCTCCAGAATGAAGCGCAGCATTTTGGTGCGGTCTCCCAGTTGCTGAAGGGCTGCGCGGTCCCTCTTGAACGCCTTCCGGGCGTCGTCCGTCTCCATGACCCAGAACACGTCCAGCTGGGATTCTCCCTCTTCGTCCAGGTATTCTCCTTCCATCACGTGTTCCGGCGCAAGTTCCGGCGCTCCGGAGAGGTTCAGCCGGAAGCAGGCATCCAGACGGAACATGTTCTTCTGCAATTCCTCCGCCATGGGCAGGGGCGCATCCTGAATGAAAAGCCAGAATTCCTGGTCGTCCGGGGCTGGGGCGGCGTGGGTCATGGGCGGATTGTGGCATTCCGGCGGCATTTTCCCACCTGGATTTGTGACATTGGGGCGGTGTGTGCGGATTTTTGGATGTTCAAGGCCGTCCCTCCCTATTAAAAACAGGGGCATGAGTATTCCCGTAATGATGACGATTGCCGGTTCCGACTGTTCCGCCGGGGCCGGGCTTCAGGCGGACCTGAAGGCGGCCCACGCCATGGGGGCGTTTGCGCTGACGGCGGTTACCTGTGTCGTTTCCGAGGTGCCGGGACTGGTGCGGGGCATTCAGGAGGTGGACCCGGCGCTGGTGGCAGACCAGGTAAGGATCAACCTGGAGCATTTCCCCGTAGCCGCCGTGAAGACGGGCATGCTGTACTCTCCGGCTATCGTCCGCGCGGTGCATGAGGTGCTTTCCGGTATGGATATTCCCGTGGTGGTGGACCCCGTCATGATCGCCACGGCGGGGGACCGCCTGATGCGGGAAGAGGCCGTGGCCGTTTATGAAGAACTTCTGCTGCCGGGCGCGGTCCTGCTGACGCCCAATCTGGATGAAGCCGCCGTCCTGCTCCGGAGCTCCGCCAATCCCGGAAGGGATGAACTGCCGGAGGCCGCCGCACGGCTGGCCCTCAGGTACGGGTGTCCGGTTCTTTTAAAGGGCGGCCATCTGGAAGGGGACTGCCGGGACGTGCTGGCCGCGCCGGACGGCCGCATCCTGGGGGAATGGAACCGCCCGCGCGTGCAGGATGTGAGCACCCACGGAACGGGCTGTTCCCTGTCCGCCGCCATTGCGGCACGGCTTGCCGCCGGGGATGGCCTGGTGGCGGCTGTGGAACGCGGCCTGGATTTCATTGCCGCTGCCATCCGGGACCACCTGCGGTGGGAACAGCCGATCCGGGTGGATGCGCTGAAATTGTGGTAGACACCCTCCTTCTCCTGCCGCGTGCCGCTGTTCCGTTTTTCGGAGCCCGGTTGGGAAAAGCGGGGAGTGCCGATGTCTTTCTGTGCCTTAATAATGCTTTGTGCTTGCGTATGGCATGCGGGGTTGGTAGTTGTATCCACGCCCATGTGCCACATGGAGCTCTTAAGAATTAGTAAATATCATAGCAATTATCACTATGGGACAGCAAATCCGCAAAGTCACCAAGCGCCGCAGACGTGTTGAATACATCAAGCGTAAGAAGGAACAGTCCAAGTTGAATTCCAATACGCCTATCCGTCTGGCCGTTCCCGTTGCCAAGGACGCCAAGCCTGCCGCCAAGGAAGCTCCCGCCAAAAAGACCGCGGCCAAGGCCCCTGCCAAGAAGGCTGAAGCCAAGGCTCCCGCAGCCAAGAAGGCTCCCGCCAAAAAGCCGGCTGCCAAGAAGGCTGCTGAACCCGCCGCTGAATAATTGTCCGGGCGGAGGTTTTCCCCCTCCGTGTGTCAATCAAACAGTTTTCACAAGCCGCCACGCATTTGCGGGGCGGCTTTTTGCATGTCCGGAACCTTCCTGCTTTCAATAAGGTAAAGAAAAGGCCGGAGGACCTTCCCCTCCTGTGCAGGAAAGGAGTGTCCGGCCTTCGCGTGCCGGATTCGCCGGCCTTGTCCATGATCCGTGAAGGAGACTTCTTCCGCGGTTTTCCTGAATGATATTGACTCTCTTTCCCGGAGGCGTACAAAAGGAAATAACACCATTTTGTTTTTCCGGATATGCGCCACCGTACCACAGATACCGCCAAGGGACACCGCAATTACATCATCATTGCATGTGACGTGCTTCTTTTCCTGGCCATGCTCAAGTGGCTCCCTGTGGAGCCGGAGGTAGCCAAAGGCCTGGCCATACTCACCTTCATCGGTATTCTGTGGCTGACGGAGGCCCTGCATGTGACCGTGACCGCCCTGCTGGTGCCGGTGCTCGCCATGTTCATGGGCATTCTTCCGGGAGCCAGGGCGTTGGCGGGCTTTGCTGATCCCACCATTTTCCTGTTCTTCGGCGGCTTCGCCATGGCCGGGGCCCTCCATGAGCAGAAGATAGATATCTGGCTGGCTGGAAAGATCCTTCAGATGGCCAAAGGAAGCCTGGGCATGGCCCTGGTGCTGATCTTCCTGGCTACAGCCTTCCTGTCCATGTGGATGTCCAACACGGCCACGGCCGCCATGATGCTCCCCCTCGTGATCGGCCTGCTGGACCGCGTTCCGCCGGAAAAACTCAAGACGACGGCTCCCTTTGCCGTGCTGGGGGTGGCATACAGCGCCTCCATCGGCGGCATGGGAACGCTGGTAGGCTCCCCGCCCAATGCCATTGCGGCGCATGAGCTCGGCATGGGATTTGCGGAATGGTTCCGGATTGCGATGCCCCTTGTCCTGGTGTTCGGGATCGTGGTTTTCTTCCTGATGTACCTGTTCTTCCGTCCGCGGCTGGGGCTGCATGTGGACATGACCCAGGAAGACGGTGATGAGCCGGGGGGACGGCTGAATGCCAAGCAGGTGCGCGTGCTGGTTCTGTTCGTGCTGGTGGCGGGGAGCTGGATGTGCAGCAGCTTCCTTTCCGCCGCGCTGGGGGGTATTCCGGCCATGGATACGCTCATTGCGTTGTGCGCCGCGGTGCTGCTGCCCCTGTGCGGGGTCATCAACTGGGGCGGCATTGCCAAAAATACGGATTGGGGCGTTCTGCTGTTGTTCGGCGGCGGCATCACGCTCAGCAGCATCCTCGTCCAGACGGGCGCGGCGGGATTTCTGGCGGACCAGGTATCTTCCATTGCCATGGGGCAGGACTCCCTCATCATTCTGCTCATCATTAGCGTCTTCATCTCGTCATTGACGGAATTCTGCTCCAATACGGCCAGTGCGGCCCTGGTGGCGCCTCTCATGGTGACGGTGGCCGCCGCCATGGGGATGTCCGCCACGCCCCTGGTGCTGCTGGTAGGCATCGGCGCTTCCTGCGCCTTCATGCTTCCGGTATCCACGCCGCCGAACGCCCTGGCCTATGCCACGGGAAAATTCCCCCAGATGACCATGGTTAAGGTGGGGCTGCTGATTGATGCAGTGCTCATCTTCATCAAGGCCTTCTGGGCCTGGATGTTCTGGATGTAGGATGGAGAGTGGAGAGTGGAGAGTGGAGAGTGGAGAGTGGAGAGTGGAGAGTGGAGAGTGGAGAGTGGAGAGTGGAGAAAAGGCGCGAGGGTCCCTGTGCGGGGGGAGTCGCCTTTATTTGGCCGGGGTGGATGCGGCCTGTGATTTCTCCTGGAGCTCCCGTGCCGCTTTCTTATCCAGCTTGGCCAGTCTGGCAATCAGGTAGAAAAAGGAGGGGATGAAGAACACCCCGATGAAGACGGCCGTGATCATGCCGCCGATCACTCCCACGCCCACCACCTGCCGCGCCGCCGCGCCGGCTCCCGTAGCCAGGGCCAGCGGAAGACACCCCATGATGAAGGCGAAGCACGTCATCAGGATGGGGCGCAGGCGGATTCTGGCCGCGTCCAGCGTGGCCGTGAGCAGGTCCGTGCCCTGCCGGAGTTCCAGCACGGCAAATTCCACAATGAGAATGGCGTTTTTAGCCGCCAGCGCAATCAGCACAATGAGGCCTATTTCCGAGTAAATGTTCAGATCCAGCCCGAATATCCACAGGGCCAGGAAGGCCCCTAGAATCGCGATGGGAGCCGTCATGAAGATGGCCACGGGGAGGGACCAGCTTTCATACAGGGAGGCCAGAATGAGGAAGACGAATAAGGCGGAGGCGATGAAGATCATGCCGATGGTGATGCCCTTCTGCGCCTGTTGTTCCTGGTAGCTCATGCCGGAATAGTCATACCCCATGCCTGACGGCATGGTCTGGGCAAAGACTTCCTCCAGCGCGCTCATCACCTGTCCGGAGGAATAGCCGGGAGCCGGGGTAACGTTAAGCTGGGAGCTGTTGAACATGTTCTGGCGGATCAGAAATTCCGGAGCCCAGCCGTGCGTGACGTTGATGACGGAATCCAGGGGGACCGGGTCCCCGTCATTGTTGCGCACGTAGAACATGGAAAGCTTGTCAATATTATTCCGGTAGGGGGCGTCCGCCTGCATGTACACCTGCCATTCCTGGCCGTAAATATTGAAGTTGTTCAGGAAGGTGCTCCCCATGTACGCCTGGATGGTGGCGTAAATCTCATCCACGTTCATATTTTGGAGGGTGGCTTGCTCCGTGTTCACGTTCAGGTTGTACTGAAGGTTGGACGGAGACATGAAATTGCTGATGCCCGCGATTTCAGGCCGTTTCTCTGCGGCCGCGATGAATTTGGCCGTATTGGCGGCCAGGAATTTCTCGCCGATGCCCTGGCGGTCTTCCAGCAGGAAGGTGACGTCCCCGGACGTGCCGACGCCCGGCAGGGGCGGCGGAGGAACCACGTACGCCATGCCGGAGGAAATCTCCGCGTTCAGCTTGCTCTTCAGCCTGGCGGCGATGCCGTCCGCCGTCATTCCGGGGGCCTTTCGTGCGGACCACGGTTTCAGGGAAATGAAGAAGAAGGAGTTGGAAGAACTCTGGACGGAGCTGATCAGGTTGAAGCCGTTCACGGTGGTGACCACTTCTACGCCGGGGTCCTCCCGGATAATCCGTTCGATCCGGGCGGCCGTGGCCTCCGTGACGTTCAGGGAGGTGTTGTCCGGCATTTCCACGCCGCCGAACAGATAGCCCTGGTCTTCATTGGGCAGGAAGCCTGTGGGAATGAGCTTGGCCAGGGGGAAGAGCGCGGCCGTCATGACGGCCAGCAGAAGGATGGAAAGCCACATGCGCCGGATCAGCCAGGAGCAGGCGTTCACGTACCAGTCCCGCGCCTTGCCGAAACCGTTGTTGAAGGCCTTGAATAATGGTCCCAGCAGGGGGATGGTGTCGGCACGGCCTGATTTCAGCAGTCCGGCGGACAGGGTGGGGCTGAGGGACAGGGCGCAGAAAGCGGAAATGAGGATGGCGGTGCCGATGGTGACGGCAAACTGTTCAAACAGTTTGCCCGTGACGCCGGGCAGCAGCATGGTGGGCACGAACACGCAGGCGATGACCAGGGCCGTGCTGACAACCGGGCCGGAAACTTCCCTCATGGCGGCGATGGTGGCCTGCATGGGTTTTTCCCCGTTGGAAATATGGTTTTTCACTGCCTCCACCACCACGATGGCGTCATCCACCACCAAGCCGATGGCGAGCACCAGACCCATCAGGCAGATGGTGTTGATGGAAAAGCCGAAGAACGGGAAGGCGATGAACGCGCCGACGATGGAGACGGGCACCGCAAAGGCCGGAATCAGCGTGCCCCGCCACCCTTGCAGGAAGATGAACACTACCAGCACGACGAGGCCCAGGGCCGTAACCAGCGTGGTGACGATGTCGTCAATTCCGGCGCGGACGGCCAGGGTGGAATCCAGGGATACCAGGTAGTCCATGCCGGGAGGCAAATTGCTTTTTTCCAGCAGGGCCTTGATATTGTCCACCATCTGGAGGGCGTTCCCTCCGGGCGCTTCATAAATGCCTATGGATGCGGCAGGCATGCCGTTGACGGAAGAACTGAGGCTGTAGGTTTCCGAGCCCAGATCCACGCGGGCGACGTCACTTACCCGCACGATGGAGCTTCCCTGTCCGCGCACCACGATGTTCTCAAACTCCTCCACGCTGTTCAGGCGCCCGGGGGCCTTCACGGTAAAGGAAAGCTGCTGGTCCGGCGGCGCGGGCTGCGCGCCTATCTTGCCTGCCGGGTTCACGGCGTTCTGGGCCTGCACGGCCAGCATCACGTCACGGGCCGTAATATTCAGGGCGGCCATCTTTTCCGGATTCAGCCAGATGCGCATGGCGTAGCGTCCGGCCCCGAACACCTGCACGTCGCCCACGCCGGGCACACGCTTGATGGCGTCCACCAGGTTGATATAGGCGTAATTGGCCAGCCAGAGGCCGTCATAGGTTCCCTGGGGGGAATAAAAGCTGAGGACCAGGGCGGGCAGGCCGCTGGTCTTGCGCAGGGAAACGCCCAGCTCGCTCACTTCCGGCGGAAGCTGGGAGGTGGCCTGCCCGTAGCGGAGGTAGGAAAGCACCTGGTCCATGTTCGCTTCCGTGCCGGTCTCAAAGAGGATCATCATGCTCATCTGCCCGTTATTGGTATTCACGGAAGTCATGTAGGACATGCCGTCCACGCCGGACATCTGCTGTTCAATGGGGGAGGCGATGGATTTGACCACCGTCTCGCAGTCGGCGCCCGGGTACGTCGCCGTTACCTGGATGGAGGGCGGGATGATATCCGGATACTCGGAAATGGGCAGCCGCAGAATGGCAAAGCTCCCCAGCAGCACGAGGATGATGGAGAGGCAGATGGAGAGGATGGGGCGCTTGATGAAAAAATCAGCCATGGGGAAAGGTGCTTAAGAGTTGCTGGCGGGGACTGCCTTCAGGCGTGCCGCCGGATTTCTGGAGGCCATTTCCGCCTGAAGAAGACCGTCCACCACTACCTTGCTCTGCGGGGTAAGGGAATCCGGCTGGAGCGGAATGACCTGCTGGCGTTCCCCTGCCTGCGTTCCAGCCTGTACGGGGATGATGGAAGGATGGTCGCGCTCATTCAGGGTAATGACGAAAAAGCGGCCCTGGGTGGAAAGAACGGCCTTGGAAGGAACGGTCAGCGCATCCTTCACGGTAGCCAGCCTTGCCGTGGCGGTGATGAACATGCCGGGGCGCAGCAGGTAATCCGCGTTGGGAAGGTTCGCCTGCACGCGTATGGTGCCCGTCTGGGGGTTGAATGCCCGGTCAATGGCTATCACGGTGGCCTGTTCCGGGTAGGTGGTGCCGTCCTTCAGCGTAATGTCCAGCTTGCTGCCCGTCTGAACGCCTTCATCCCCGTTCTTGCCTGCCTGCTGAATCCACTCCTGCTGGGTGACGGCAAAATTGACGCGGATGGGATTGACGGAGGAAACCACGGCGAGGGGGCCGCTCTCCGGGCTGACCAAGTCGCCGATGTTCGTTTTGGAAATGCCGGCGATCCCGTCAAAGGGAGCGTACAGTACCGTATAGGAAAGGTTCTTCTCCGCCAGGGCTAGGGCCGCGGTGGCCTGCTGAACCTGCGCCTGCGCGGCGATGGCGGACAGGCGCGTATCCTCATACTTTTGCTTGGAAATGGCGTTCTCCGCGGCCAGGGGCTTGTAAATCTCCATGTCGTAATTCAACTGCTGGAGCTGTGCCTGCGCCTGTTCCAGCGTGGCCTTGGCCCGGGCCACTTGGTCCTTGAACGTGGAATCGTCAATGCGGAAGAGCACTTCCCCCTTCTTCACCATGGCCCCGTTGGCATAATTTTGCGTCAGCAGGTAGCCCGTGATCTGGGGAACGATGGAGGCGTTGTCCACGCCGTCCAGATGGCCTACCCAGCTTCCCTTTACCGGGATGTCCATGGTCACAGGCTGTTCGTAAATGAGCGTGGGCGTTTCATGCGGAACCTGTTCCGTCTTTTTACACCCGGAGAAAAGGAGGGAGAACAGGAAGAGGAGAACGGCGGAACCGGAAATAGAGCCCGTCAGGCGTGTCAAGTCCATGCTGTGAATGACACGCTTGCGGCCTTCTTTGTTGAAAGAAGACTTTCCGGACGTGAACGCCGTCTGTGTCATGCAGGCGCGTTTCCGCCGCATGAGACGCCTGGAAGGCTACGGAAGCCGGGGAGATTTGTCCGGCGTGAACGCCCGCACCAGCTCCCCGATCCACAGGACGAGGGAAGTGCCCGCAAAGATGAGGCCCCAGTCCGTCCAGCTCAGCGGAACCACGTTGAACATCTTGCCGCCGAAGGTGACGATGATGTACTGCCCGGCCAGAATGAGGAGCGCCACCACCCCGAAACCTCCGATGCTGGCCCCCATGCGGGCAAACGCGCTCTGGTGCGTGTTAAAGGCCTTGGCATTGAACATGTTCCAGAACTGGAGGAGGACAAAGATGGTGAAAAACAGGGACAGTTCATACCCCGTCAGTTCATGTTCCGGTGAGGAGAAATCCAGGTAACTGCGGAAATAGCCTCCGAGGCTGAACTGCGTCAGGCTGGTGATGTCCGCATGCTTGAAGTATTGCAGCAGGCCGAACAGGAAGGCCACGAACAGGATGCCCACGCCCAGGATGTTCCGGCCCATGGGGCGGGTGATGATGTGATCCGTGGTCTTGCGCGGCGGGTCCTGCATCACGCGTTCGTCCGGCGGCAGAGAGGCCAGGGCCAGCGCGGCGAAGGTGTCCATGATGAGGTTCACCCAGAGCATCTGCGTGACCGTGAGGGGGGATTCCGTGCCCAGGAACGCTCCGATGAGCACGATGAGGCACGCCGCCACGTTGATGGTCATCTGAAAGACGATGAAGCGCTGGATATTCCGGTACAGGGACCGCCCCCACATGACGGCGCGGGAAATGCTCATGAAGGAATTGTCCAGAATGGTAATGGCGCTGGCCTCCTTGGCCACCGTGGTGCCGTCCCCCATGGAAAGGCCCACCTGCGCGGCATTCAGGGCCGGGGCGTCATTCGTCCCGTCTCCGGTCACGGCCACCACCTGGCCCTTCTTCTGGAGCAGTTTCACCAAGCGCTCCTTGTCCATGGGCCTGGCGCGGCACATGATCTTCAGGTCCATCACGCGGTTGAGCAATTCTTCGTCCGGCGTCTGTTCAAACTCCACGCCCGTCATCAGGCGGTCCGGCGTGTCCGCCTCCGTCCACAGGCCGATCTGGCGCCCGATTTCCCGGGCGGTGCCGGGCGTGTCCCCGGTGACGATCTTGATGCTGATGCCCGCGTCCATGCAGTCCTTCACGGCCTGGGGAACATCGTCCCGGACGGGGTCTGAAATGGCGGCGATGCCCAGGTAAACCAAGTCCGTGCGGATGACGCGGCCATCCTCGAACACCGGGGCGTCATCCTCCAGAATCCGGTACGCAAAGCCCAGCGTGCGCATGGCCTGGTTCTGGTAGGCCAGCAGCTGTTCCTCAATGGCGGGGCGCATCTCTGCGGCGGGAACCTTCCCTTCCGGAGTCTGGACGGTGGTGCAGAGGCCCAGCACGATTTCCGGCGCGCCCTTCACGTAAAGGACTTTTTTCCCCAGCAGGGGGGATTCCACTACGGTAGCCATGTACTTCCGCTCCGTGGAAAAGGTAAGCTGTTCCAGCACGCGGGCGTTTTCCCGCAGGTCCAGGTAATTCACCCCCAGCCCGTGCAGCCACAGGAGCAGAGCTCCTTCCGTGGGGTTGCCCAGGGCCTTGATATGGTCCGGCTCCGCGTAATCCAGAAAGGCGGTGGAGTTCACGGAAATGCCCTCCCGGATCAAGCTGCCCAGCTCGTTATCCGCCGGGGCGGCGTCCCCCAGGCCGTAAAAATCCGCCTTGTACACGTTCATCTGGTTGCGCGTCAGGGTTCCCGTCTTATCCGTACAGATGACGGTGGCGGCTCCCATGGTCTCGCAGGCGTGCATCTTGCGCACCAGGTTGTTGTTGGCCAGCATGCTCTTCATGCTCAGGGCCAGGCTCAGGGTGACGCTCATGGGCAGCCCTTCCGGCACCGTGACCACGATGACGGTCACGGCGATCATGACCGTGTTCAGAATGTAGGTTCCCGCGCTCAGCCATTCCACAGGGCCCTCCAGATGGGAGAAATACAGCGTGAGGCGTCCGATGATGATGAGGGCGGCGATGGCGTAGCTGGCCCAGGTGATGAGGTCCCCCAGGCGGGAAAGCTGGCGGTTCAGGGGTGTCTGCACCTTGTTGTCGATCTGGGAGCCTTCATACACCTTGCCGTATTCCGTCCTGTCCCCCACGGAGGTAACTTCCATGATGCCGTGCCCGTCCACCACGGTAGTTCCCTTCAGGACGTGGTTGGAGGGATAGGTGGCGTCCTTCTTGAATTCCGCCTCCACCGTGGTCTTGCCGATGAGGGGTTCCCCCGTCAGCGTGGACTCGTTCACCTGGAGGGAAACGGCCTCCAGCAGCACGCCGTCCGCCGGGACTTCCTCCCCGGTATTCAGGATGACGATGTCACCCACCACCACGTCGCGGCGGGGCAGTTCGCAGATGTTGCCGCCGCGGATGACCTGGACCATCGTGTCGTCATTGACCTGGTTCAGGATTTCAAACTTCTTGTTGGCGCTCACCTCAAAGGCGAAACCCACGCAGGTGGCCAGCAGGATGGCTACCAGAATGCCCACGGGTTCCAGAAAGACGCTGGCCGGTTCCGCTCCGGTAAAAAATTGGTAGCAGGCTACGCCCACGGACAGGAGCAGGGCCACCAGCAGAATCTTGATGATGGGGTCCGAGAATTTTTCCAGAAACTGCTTCCACAGCGGTTCCTTTTCCGGAGGCGTCAGGATGTTGACGCCGTACTTGTTCCGGTTTTCCAGAACCTGCTGTTCCGAGAGTCCCTGCTCATGTGCTGCATTCTTCATAGCTGAAATGTTTCTTTACCTGATTGGAGTCCGTGAGGAAAGTGCGGAGGAGGAT
Source organism: Akkermansia sp. (assembly GCA_048388685.1). GTDB lineage: Bacteria > Verrucomicrobiota > Verrucomicrobiia > Verrucomicrobiales > Akkermansiaceae > Akkermansia. The sequence goes on from DBGCTZ010000003.1 coordinate 17,610, forward strand.
TTGCAGGGATGATGACGGGAGTTTTTTGGAAAGCCGCCCAACCGCGCTTCCCGCGTTCCGTAAAGGCCAGTATTGTTGCCTTGACTTTGACGGAGTTCCGGTGATTCTGGAGCACCTATGTGGAATGATCTTTCTCATGGCTTTTCCTTACTGGCGGAATCCCTTTCCTTCCTCTCCCGCTCCTGGGGGTTCTGGGTCTGCGTGGGCAGCGTGGCCGGAATGGGCGCCGTTTATGCCTGGTGGAGAAAGCGGCTGGCCCTGTGGACGTTTTCCCTGGCGTTCCTTTCCCTGCTGGCCGTGGTGGGCTTGGCGTGCCAGAGAATGATGCATAAAAACACCTTCCTGTGGATTCAGGAACCCGAGGTGCAGGCCCTGTCCGGAAAATATGAGGTGGAGTCCACCCCCAGGGAACGCTGGTTTTCCCGGCCTCCGGAACTGAAGCGCTTTTTCCAGATCAGCTCCTCCACCATTCTTCTGCATGAAGACGGCACGTGCGAGATTTCCTCCTTCCCGCGGCCGGAGGCGTGGGGCTGGTGGATTTCCCATCCGGATGACCGGGATGACCTCTCCGTTCTGGAGGAAGATCTGGTTTCCTCCTGCCGGGGAACCTGGTCCCTAGTGAAAAAAGAAGGGTATTATGGAATCTCCATCGTTTATTCCGCCGGGAACAGCCTCACCCTATACCTGGGCGGGGAGAATATGGAGTGCCTGGTGATGCCGGTCAACCCCGCCGATCCGCTGGAAGCGGTGACGTTTAAGAAAATGTTTTAAGCCGGGAGCATGCCTCCCGGCTTTCGGGGGCATCCCTCTTTATTTGACCTTCCCCCCCTCGTACACCAGCACTTCAAAGGGCTTCAGCGTGAAGGTCAGCTCCTTGTCAATGTCCACGGCCTTTCCGGAAAAGCCGTCCAGGGCTCGCTGGTCCTCATAGGAATCCTTGAAAGTGACGGACCCCTTCACGTCCGCGGGAATGTCAAGGAGGCTGCGCAGGGTTCCGGTCAGGCTCTTTTCCTGGTCGGAGGAATTGCGGAGGGCCAGGGTGGCCTTGTTCCTGTTCCACGCGGCCCAGCCGTACACGGCGCCTTCACTGGTCTCCTTGTTCCATGGGTTGCCCCCCACCCAGTGGACGTCGTCCAGCACGTCCGCATTGCGGCGTATCCAATTGATGCCCTTCGCCAGCTCGTCCCACAGCACGCCGTTATTGGCGTTCATCAGGTCCCGGTCCACGTAAAGCTCCTGAAGAGAGGTGCCGCAGGCCATGGCGCAGCGGAGTTCCTTCTTTACGTTCTCGGGATTGCGCGGCATGCAGGCGGGAGGACCGAACTTGGTGACCATGAGGCCGTGGGTCATCATGGAATTGATGGGCATCAGCGGGGAACCCTGCACAAAAACCTCATGCACCAGGCGGTCGCGGTAGGTGATCCACTTATCCCGGTTGTCGCCCACGCCGATGGTGCCGAAGTCGTTTTCCTGCCTCCATACGGAATCCGCATACCGGAACCAGAAGGGAGAAGCCCAGGTGCCTACGGTGCAATTGATGTAAAGGTCCCCTTTCTTCTGGCGCAGGGCATTCAGCACGCGGATGATGCCTTCCGCATCCTCCTCGTTTCCGGGACCCTTGGCGTGGAAATGGGTGCTGATGCCGTCGAATTTAAAGTACTTCATATCATAGTCCTTCACCATCTGGGAGCAGCGTCCCACGAACGCGTCAAAATATTCCTTATTGGAAAGCTGGAAATTGCCGATCTTGTTGTTCGGATGCTTCACGTTCCAGTGGGCCAGACGCTTGCCCTTGGAGGCTCCGTAGCCCCCTACCGGACCCAGCCACGCGCCGATGCCGGCTTTCTGCCTGCCCGCGGCGGCGTCAACGCGCTTGAAGCCCTGCGGGAACATCTTGTGAAAATCCCACAGGCTGTTGAATTCGTCCCAGCCGTCATCCCAGACGAAGGCGTCAATGCTCATGCCGCGCTTCTGGAAAAACTGTTCCTGCCAGTCCTTCAGCACGGCCAGGCATTGTTCTTCCGTCATGCGCTTGGCGGGGTCGGAATCATTATTCCGGTTGATATTCAGCTCATACCAGGAATTGTAATGGATGAAGGGGCGGTAAGGCATCACGCGTTCCCTCTCCATGTAAGCCAGGAAGGAGCGGCGCTGCTGACCGGGGGCGAAGATGCCGAGGACGGAGGACACTTCCCATACCTCCCTGGGCTGGAGGGTGGTTTTACGGCTCCAGACGCCCTGGGCCAGCCGGGAATTGTCCGTTTGACCCTCCTCCGTTTTATCCAGCGTGCGCACGGGCAGGGAAAAGCTGATTTCCCCCTTGCTCGCAATCGGCTCCGTCTTGGTCTGGGCCCAGTAGCGCAGCATGTAATTCCCCTTGGCGGGCACTTTCACGGTATAGGAATTGTCTTTGCTGGCGTCTCCGGTGCTCCCGGCGTGGAAATCGGAATCAAGGACGGCCCCCTTGGACGAAAGGAGCTGGACACCCGCCATGTTCAGCTTGTTGTTTCCCCTGTCTCCCCCCTTATATTGGAAAGTGATGGTACAGGAGCCCTTGCCGTCAATGGTGACGGGCCCTTCTGCGGAGGCCACCTTGTCCCCGTACTGCTTTTTCAGCTCCTGCGGAATGTTGAAATTGCCCGCCCATGAGGCTTTAGACCATTTGTCCGCGCTCCACGCCGTGGAATCCCCGCTTCCTCCGTTCCCGGAGCCCCCCACGGTATTGATGCCCATGGGAGTTTCCAGGGCGGTGAACGCCAGGTCGTTCACGATGAGTGCGCCTCTGGCGTTGCCGGAGACGGCTGGGGCTCCGGCCTTCCCTTCCGCCAGGTCATACTGCATGGCGGTGATGCTCTTCATCAGGATGGGCTGCGTGCTCACCAGACGCAGTTCCTGGCGCAGGTAGTGGGAATTGTCCCGGAGCACGGCGCGCCAGGCGATGTGCAGGGTTCCGTTCAGCGCCTGGAAGGTGGCCGTCACGGCTTTTCCGGGGAAGCGCTCGGCCAGTTTGAATGCTTTGGGATTGGGCTGGAGGGCAACCAGTTTGACGTCCGCCGCCTTCAAGTCGGAGGACTTAATACTCCGTCCGTCCTGAAGGCTGATGATAAACAGCTCGTCCCCGGCCCTGGCTACCGGTCCCAGTTTGGAAGTCATTCCTCCAAAGGAAAGACTGCCGCCGCGGTTGAGAAATTTGGCTGTCAGGATGTTGTTGGAAAGGATGTAACCGCCCCCCGTCTGCTCCGCCTTGGCCGCGCCGGGGGTGGGTCCCGGAAAGACGACTGCTGCGGAAGCGGTTGAAAGACTTCCAAGAACGGCACCCAGCACAAGGGCTTTAATAAGAAATTTCATGATCTGGTATAAGAAAAATGGAACTAGGGTGTCAAAATAGCGCACGCCACTGTTTCTTCAAGGAAAAAGCCTTCCGGACGGGAAGACGCCTGTTTGAAAATCCGCCATGACTTTTCGGGTGGAGAGGAATTCAGGGCCTCATGACACACAAGCATTGATTTTTTTCATCCCGTTCTGGTCTAATCTGCATGTATACGGTAGCTGATCAGCTTGTTGAAATTTTGGAAAAAGCGGGAGTAAAGCGCATTTACGGCATTGTGGGGGATAGTCTGAACCCCATCACGGACGCCCTCCGCAGGAAGAAAACCATTGAGTGGATTCACATGAGGCATGAGGAAGTGGGCGCCTTCGCCGCCAGTGCGGAAGCCCAGCTTACCGGTAATCTGGCCGTGTGCTGCGGCAGCAGCGGCCCCGGCAACCTCCATTTGATCAACGGCCTGTTTGATGCCCACCGGAGCCACGCTCCCGTGCTGGCTATCGCTTCCCACATTCCGCAGAGCCAGATAGGTGTGGATTATTTTCAGGCCACGCATCCGGAACAGCTTTTCAGGGAATGCAGCTCGTACGCGGAACTGATTTCCGAGGGGTCCCAGGCGCCTCGTGTCGTGATGACTGCCATTCAGCATGCATGGGCCAGGCGCGATGTAGGCGTGGTCGTATTGCCCGGGGACATTGCGGACGCTCCCGCGGAAATGGAAAACTTAGTGCATCTTCCCGCCTTCACGCAGGAAACCGTAGTGCCGGATCATGAATCCGTGGCGCGCCTGGCCCAGATGCTTGCTTCACACGACCGCATCACCTTCTTCTGCGGGGGCGGCTGCGCCGGAGCGGAACGCAAGGTGGTGGACATTGCCGCACGGGTGAAAGCCCCGATTGCCTACACCTGGCGCGGAAAAGACTATTTTGAGCATGACAACCCCCTGGGCGTGGGCATGACCGGACTGCTGGGCTGGGGGGACGCCTACAAGGCCATGCATGAGAGCGATCTCATCGTAATGTGGGGGACGGACTTCCCGTACTACAACTTCCTTCCCACCAAGCCCGCGATCGTCCAGATCGACCGGCGCGGGGAAGTGCTCGGACGCCGCTGCCGCCTGGACCTGGGAATCTGCGGGGACGTGGGCGCCGTGGCGGATGCCCTGCTGGGCATGCTGGAGGAGAAAAAGGATTCCGAGCATCTGGATGCCTCCCTGAAACGCCATGCCAGGGACGTGAAAGACATGAACGCCTACATGGACGGGAATGACAAGGAATCCCCCATCCGTCCGGAGCAGGTGACCACCGCCCTGAACAAGTATGCTGCTGCGGACGCCGTGTTCACCGTAGACACGGGCACCCCGTGCATCTGGAGCGCCCGGTTCCTGTGCTCCACGCTGGGAAGACGCACGCTGGCCTCCTTCAACCACGGGTCCATGGCCAATGCCATGCCGATGGCTATCGGGGCTCAGAAGGCCTACCCCAACCGCCAGGTGATTGCCCTCTGCGGGGACGGTGGCCTGTCCATGCTGCTGGGGGACCTGATTACAATCGCCCAGTACCAGCTTCCGGTGAAACTGGTGGTGTACAATAACGACTGCCTGGACTTCATCCAGCTGGAAATGCAGGCCGCGGGCCTGATCCCATGGCAGATTGACCTGAACAACCCCTCCTTTGCCGCCGTGGCGGACGCCGTAGGCATCAAGGGCTTTGTGCTGGACAAATCCAGCCAGGTGGATGAGATGGTGCAGGCCTTCCTGAAATATCCGGGAGCCGCCCTGCTGGATGCGCGGGTGGACCGTGATGCGCTGGCCCTGCCGCCCTACATCAGCCTGGGGCAGGCGGCGGACTTCTCCCTGGCGATGGTCAAGCAGACCCTCTCCGGAGAAATGAAGCAGGTATGGAACACTCTGGCCGGAAACAGAAAGCTCTTTAAACCCTGAGGGACAGAGTAGTGAGGAGTGATCAGAGATGAGAGTTCTGAGAAGAATTTGCGGCCCGGGGCCGTTCAAAAATCTAATCCTTAATCTCTAATATCTAATCACTGCTCTGAAAGAGCTTTTTTAAGCGCTTCCGTCACGATCTTTGGATTGGCCTTGCCCCTGGCGGCTTTCATAACCTGGCCCGTGAGCCAGTTCAGGAGTTTGTCATTGCCGGCCTGGATTTCCTCCACCTTGGCCGGATTGGCGGAGATGACTTCCTGCACGATGGCGTCCAGAAAGGAGGAATCCGCCTTTTCAAAGCCGAGCACCTTGGCGGCCTGCGCCGCGGTGAGGGACGGTTCCTCCCACATCCTGGTAAAAACGTCTTTGGCCTGGTTGTTGGAAACGGTGCCGTCGTCAATAATGGCGATCAGGTCCCGGATGGCCTCCGGCTTCACCGGGCATTCGGACGGACGCATGCCTTTTTCATTCAGTACGGCGGAAATGTTGTTGATAACCCAGTTGGCTATCTTCTTGCCGCTGGTTGTTCCCTGCGCCGCTTCTTCAAAGAAACGGGCCAGTTCCTGGTCTCCCACCAGCACGTTGGCGTCGTACTCGCTCAGGCCATACTCCTCCATGAAGCGCTTCTGGCGTTCCTGGGGCAGTTCCGGAATCTGGCTGCGCACCTTCTCCACCAGCGGGGCGGTATGCACGGGCACCAGGTCCGGGCACGGGAAATAGCGGTAATCGTGAGCATCCTCCTTGGTGCGCATGATGGTGCTTTCCCCGCGTTCGTCATCCCAGCGGCGGGTGGACTGGATCTGCGCGATGCCCATGTCCAGTTCCTCCGCCTGGCGCTGGATTTCATAATGAAGGGCGCGGCGCACGGCGGACATGGAATTGAGGTTCTTCATCTCCACCTTCGCTCCCAATTCCTTCTGGCCGTGGGGGCGCAGGGAAATATTCACGTCGCAGCGCATCTGGCCCTTCTCCATGTCGGCGTCGGAAATATCCCCGTAATTCAGAATCTGCTGGAGAGACTTGAGGTAGGCGTAGGCTTCCTCCGGGGTATCAATGTCCGGATCGGAAACGATCTCCATCAGGGCGGAACCGGCGCGGTTGTAATCAATCAGGGAATAATTGGCGTGATGGGTGATCTTCGCCGCGTCTTCCTCCAGGTGGATGCGGGTCAGCTTCACGGTGCGGAAGGGGGGTACGCCGGCCTTGATCACGTCATTCGGGTAGGACCAGGGATACAAGGGCACCTCCCCGCCCAGGCACAGCGGCAGGTCCAGCTGGGAAGTCTGGTAATTCTTCGCCATGTCCGGATAGAAATAATTCTTGCGGTCCCACTGGGAAATCTCCGGGCTGGAACAGCCCAGCATCAGCCCGGTCAGCAGCGTGCGTTCAATGGCAAACTCATTCAGCACGGGCAGGGCGCCCGGCAGCCCCAGGCAGGTAGGGCACACGCGCGTATTGGGTTCAAAGCCAAAGCCGGTCTCGCAGGAGCAGAACATTTTGCTCTTCGTCTTGATCTGGCAGTGGACTTCCAGGCCAATGGTCACGATGTAATCTGAAATTGCCATAAAATTCGGAACGCTTGAATATCGCAGGAACTGTAAGGGAGCGCTTTTACGCTGTCCAGTAAAAAGCCCCTGCGCCAGAGTTCAGAGTTCAGAGTTCAGAGTTCAGAGTTCAGAGTTCAGAGTTCAGAGTTCAGAGTTCAGAGTTCAGAGTTCAGAGTTCAGAGTTCAG
>DBGCTZ010000004.1:0-7376 GCA_048388685.1 Akkermansia sp.
GAAAAGCGCACTCAAGAGCCATCTCCCGAACGGGTACGGAGCGAAAGGGGCAGAGAGGACAAGCCCTTAACTCCCGTCCTCTACTCCACGCGGGAAGGAGGTGAACTCTATGGAGCTATGTCCATCCTGGACACGCACAGCCGGGGGCGCATCATCCCACCACTTGCGGATCGTTTTGGGATCAAGGCCCGTATCCCGGTGGCAGTCAGCCTTGCGGCCCTCTGGGTGCTGCTGCCGCCACTCATATACCCGATCCTGAGCCGATGGACGGCCACTTTTATTCCTCCAATCACCATTCGGATCATCAAACGCTTGTACTGCCCGCGCTCTGCCTAAATGCTCTGCCTGCTTACGCCAGTTGCGCTTATTGACGGGCATAGTCAGACCAGAGATCTTCGCTATATCATCCCTGGGGAATGTCACATAGTCCTCGTTATACATCTCCAGGGCGCACACCACATCATCTTTCGTAAAACGGTTGATGTCCTCCACACTCATATCGTCATAAGGTTTCAGCAACGAGAAAGCGTCCCGGCGCAGCTCGTCCTCGCTGATCCCGCACTTCTTTGCATAGATCGCCAGCGTCATAATACCGTAGAACCGATGGCCCACCCTGATCTCGTCCCCGATCCGGTGCAGCCACCAGTCGTAAAGGTCACGCTTGACCGTCCAGCGGCCCCGCCGCTCCTTCTTGACGATCCGCCGCTCGTACCAGTCCGGGTACTTCTCCTTCGCCTCGGCCAGCGAGAGCCGCCCCTTCCGCATGAGGCCCACAAGGTACTGCTGCTCCCCGTTGCTGTCTGGGATAAAGTCCAGCAGCCTCTCCAGCGTCACCCTCCCGCCGAGCCGGTACGCCGTCACAGGATACTCCCGGCCCAATTTGGAGCCGGAGCCGACCACCCGGAACCCCTGCAAAATGCCCTGCATCTGCGGCTCCTTGATGGTAGAGGTGTACCTGTTCCATATCTGCCGGGTAAGGGCATACTTCAATTCCTTCAAGCATTTCTGGTTATGTGGGTACATAGGGATCGGCTCTTCCAGAACATAATACAGGTGAAGTCCCGTCCCGCTGTTTACGACAAAGGTTGCCTGGGGAAGAATATCCTTGTTCATCTGGTGCAGCGTGTCCCGGAGCTGGGGCATACCCACCCCATCCAGGTCAAAGACCAGGGCATAGAGATACCGGGCGTTCTTGCCGCAGCGCCGCCGCCCAAAGTAAGACAGAGGGGACATGATAGTAAAGTCCATATCAAAGACCTCCGACAGCTCCGACAGCTCGTCCGTAATGGTATAGCGTTTAGCCTTGCCGTCACCTTCGATCTCCAGAGCAATCCCCGCAGCCTTCGGCACCGTCACTGCGATCCCGTTGCCCTTCGCGTCCTCAAAATGACCCTTCCGCTCAAAGCTGCCCACGGGGAAGATCTCCCGGTAAAACTCAAAGGGAGTAACCGGCTCCAAGAACTTCGCCAAATGCTCATTCTTTTCCAGGTACAATTCGCGTAGCCGCTCCATAGCGTCCTGCTGATCCATAGCCATACGCTCACCTCCAAAAGAAAAAGTAACAAAAAGAAAATCCGCTACGGCGGGAATCGCCTTCGGGCGAGAAGGGGGGAAAGGGGGAGCCAAAGAGCGGCCCCTTCGGGGCCTTAAAGAGAAAGTCACCTCCCCCTTTCCCCCCTCGCTCTGGGGCATGGAAATGATGGAAAACCCTACGGGTTTACCACATTCCCACACCCCGCCGCTCACCCCCCCTTTTCCCCTCCGACTTTCTCCCTATCCGAGAGAGAAATTCAAGAAATTTTTTTGAGGGCCTAAAGGCCCTTAGGGGGGCATATATTATCAATACAGTATTTCCCTATTTTTCGACAGCCACAATTCGGACCCTTTTTTCTATCCCTCCCAGGCCCTTCTACACGGCATATATTATCAATACAGTATTTCCCTATTTTCAGTTGTTATTATAGCCTGTCCAAGCGGCGCTTTCAAGCCCCCGGGACAGGCTATATATTATCAATAGAATTTTTCCCTATCAAAGCTCCATGCCACCCCAGGTGTGGCCCCGTTCCTGCTCCTGTTCCGGCTGCTGCAGCTCCGGCACAGGCAGCAGCTCCCGCGCCCTTTCGACCAGGGGCCGGAACTGCTCCGGCAGATGCCGATCCAGGAAGTCCAGCACCGCCCCGACCCCCTCCAAGAGCCGGGACGAAAAGTTGCGCTCACTGTCCAAGCTATCCTCCAGGTACGCCACCTGCTGCCGCAGGTCACGGTTTTCGCTGATAAGCTCCTGCCGCTCCTGGGCCTCCTTCAGCTCTTCTTTCATGGACGGCAACCGGCTCTGGAGCTGCTTGTTCTCTGCCTTCAGCTCCCGCACTTCATGCTCCGCTGCCACCCCACGGATCGCCGCTGCCTTCAGCTCTTTTATCTGCTCCACGGTAACGCCCTTGACGGCCCCTGTCAGCGTTTTCTCCGGCTGGATCGCATCCAGGTCAACCCGCACCTTCTCCGCCGCCTGGAGCCGCCGTACAGTCTTTCCGAGGGCCTTTTTCTGCTGCTCCAGCACAGCCATGTCCTGCTCCGCTGCCGTCACCTGTTCCTGGACGGCCTCCAGCCTCTGCGCTGCGGCCCGGTACTCCGGCAGCTCCATGTGGGGACGGCCACCACCCAAGCTGACAATCTCGAACTCGTGCGCCTGGGCGATCTCCGCAAGGGACGCTTTCTCCCTCTCCATCCAGGCTTTCCATTCCGTCTGCTTGCGTCCCAGGCTTTCAAAGCCCTGCTGCTTTAATGCCTGTTTCATGGAAACCCTGGTAGACAGGCCCCGGCTCTGCTCCGTGGCCACCGGCACGAAGTCTACATGGAGGTGGGGCGTGGCCTCGTCCATGTGCAGCACCATATTGAACACCCGCAGATGGGGATTGCGTTCCTGGAAGGACTCCGCAAATTCTTTGAGAGCCGCCGCCGCCCGTTCCCCTCCAGGGGAGCCGCATCCGCAGTCGTTCAAGTTGCCGATCTGGAAGATTGCCTCGTGAAATAACTTCTCCTGCTTGCTCTGCCGGATATGCTCATAGTAGTCCGGTATCTTGTCCCTGGTCTTTTTCTTTTTGGCATTGTAGGCGGCCAGGGCCTCGTCAAAGACTTCGTGATAGACCTGTTTCAGATCCTCGTTGCAAAAGGTCACATTCTGCCCCGTCCGGCTCCGGTCTACATTCGCCGCTGTAAAGCTCCGGTTGTTATGCCGGATACTGCCCCGGCCAGTCATGCCGGATATGGTTGTCCCTATAAAATCACCCGTCCTTTCTATCGTCCGTATCCCTTACTACTCCCATCTTACCATAGTCCACGCGAGGGGGCAACACCTCTTTGTTACTTTCTCGGTGAGAAAGTAACGCAAAAGCACTTTCACACCGCCGCCCCGCTGTGGCTGGCAGTATGAAAGTGCTTTTGCGCCCTGCCAGGGGCTAAAAAAGCCGTCTGTTCACTATTACTTTAGTTCTCTCCATTCATCCTCTAAAATTGCCATCAGAATATCGTCCGCATATTGATCTCCATCTTTAACAGCATCTTTTAAAACCCCTTCTCGCTTAAAACCAGCCTTTAAAAAGTAAATCCGTATGGATCATTCCGTACTTCCGCAGGCGTATATTTAGGTAAACGTTTCATTTTTATATCCTTTCTTCTAAATAATAAAAGTTTGTTTTTCTGTATTTTTGATTAGCTTCAATTTTTCAAACGCAAAATCACGAGTTAATTCTGTAGCCCAAGTTCCAATGCCTTTTCCTCTCTCTATTGAATGAAAAAGAGCAATCCTAAAATTAGCGCAGCGTAAATCCCAATCTATTTCGTTTATTATACTTTCGCCAATAATACTTCCGTCCGGCGCAATAATTAAAAAGAAATATCTTTCATCATCTTTAAGAGATTTCATAAAGAATGAAACTACTTCATCTTTTGTAAATTCTTCCTTGCAACCTGTTAAACGTACTACTTCTTGATCCAAAGGACAAAAGTTTTGCTCAAAATATCCAGCTGCATCCTCCGCCTTAGCCAATCGAATTAAAAATCCGTCTTTTTCTCCTAATATATTTGAATTCATTTCTATATTTTCCCTCCTATTAAAACAATCATCATTTTTTCTTTTACAATTTGGTAAGCTGTCCTAACCTCGAAACAACTTGCTAAACCAGCCACGCTTTTGCTCTGGTTCCTGACTCTGTCGCTCCGTGCTGGCCTCCCCGGAAAGAAGCTGCTGCTGGATCGTCCCCGCATGGAGAGCCTGGGCCGCTGCCGCTGTCTGTTGGGCAGCAGCCAGCGCATCAGTAAGCCGGGTGATGGTCTGCGTCTGCTGCTCGATCTGCCGGTCTTTCACTTCAAGCTGCCCCTGCAGCGTGTCAATGGTGGCCTGTAAAACTGCCACCACCCCAGCCTCTTGTGACTGCTCCAACACCGCTCCAATGGAGCGCTCCGTACGCGTATCCGTATGCGCTCCATTGGAGCGGTTATCCTTCAAAAAGTCTTGTTTTATCAGGGTTTCAGCCTGCTCCGATAGATACAAAACCCCCTGCTCCGTATGCGCATACGGAGCGCAAACCGTATGCAGTTTCCCTTTATACCGTTTATAGACCGCCTGCTTCGATACGCCTATCTCATCGGCTATCTGTCGGATCGTTTTCATACCTTCACAAACAGGCCAATGGGACACACGCCCTTAAATCCAGGCGTAGATATGTACCAGCAGCCGGGGCCTTCCGGCTCCCAGGCTACTTCCAGGGTAATGTCATGCCACCCATCGGGGAACAAGGCAGTAAACCCCTGCCCGGCGTGTACGCCTTCCCCCTCCAGGAGCAGACGGGGGTGCGGATCATCGTCTGCTGGATCGGGGAGCTGCAGCTGCGCGATCCTCTCTTTATCCCAACTCATAACCGGCCCTTCCTTTCTCAATCGTCATAGTGGCCCAAGCAGGAGATAATATAAATGACCTCTCCCTGCTCATAGTAAACAATGCGATTGGTTTCGTCAATGCGGCGGCTCCACCAGCCGCTCAGGTTGCCCCGCAGCGGCTCCGGCTTGCCGATCCCCTGGTAGGGGCTTCTCTGAATATCCTTTATCAGCGCGTTGATCCGTTTCAGCGTCTTTTTGTCCTGTGTCTGCCAATACAGATAGTCACTCCACGCCCGATCCTCCCACAACAGCTTCATCAGTCCACCTCGATCAGGTCATGCTCGGCAAAGTGAGCCTTACCATCCTTCACATCCTGCATGACGCTCTCCAGGTGCCGGAGGTTGCTTTCCGAGTAGAACGGATCAGCCGAAACTTCAAACGGAATGCGGTACTCCCTGCCGACCTTTTTTGCAAACATCGTAAACGCAGCGCTCATAGAAAGGCCCATCTCGGCACAGGCCCGTTCCATCCTTTTTTTTACATCTTCATCCAACTTAAAATTCACATTGACCGTGTGTGCCATATCCAACACTCCTTTCCTACTCATATTATATGCAGAAATAAAGAAAAATACAAGCATTTTTCTTTACCATTTTGTAAATGCGTCACGCTGATATGTAGACATTTATGGGTGGTAACCCCCTTGATTTGCAAGGCTTTCCGGGCGCAATAAAGAGGGGGGTAGTATGTTTACCCTCAGACCGCCAGAAAAGCCCTCCTGGGCCGTTCCAGGGCCGGAAACCGCCCCTAATCCTTACCCTGGCCCAATGCCTCCACCAGCAGATCACTCACCGCCTGGGAGGGGGTAACGCGCACCGTAATGTGTCCATCCTGGACACGAACAGCCGGGGGCATACTGTCCCACCACTTTCGGATCGTTTTGGGGTCAAGCCTCGTGTCCCGGTGGCAGTCGGCCTTGCGACCTTCCGGGTGCTGCTGCCGCCACTCACGCACTCGCTCTTCAGCCGTCCCACTGCCCTTAGGCCGCCCCTCATTTACAGCCTCCCCCAACTGCTTTTTTAATGCCTTCATGGTATTCATCACTTGAATATGCTCTTTCTGCTTGCGCCAGTTCCGCTTATTGACAGGCATAGTCAGGCCGGAGAGCTTCGCTATATCGTCCCTGGGGAATGTCACATAGTCCTCATTGAACATCTCCAAGGCGCACACCACATCATCCTTCGTGAATCGGTTGATGTCCTCCACACTCATATCGTCGTAGGGTTTCAGCAGAGAGAAAGCGTCCCGGCGCAGCTCGTCCTCCTCTATCCCACATTTTTTCGCATAGATGGCCAGCGTCATAATGCCGTAAAAACGATGGCCCACCCGGATCTCGTCCCCGATCCGGTGCAACCACCAGTCGTATAAATCTCGCTTGACCGTCCAGCGGCCCCGCCGCTCCTTCTTAACAATCCGCCGCTCATACCAGTCCGGGTACTTCTCCTTTGCCTCAGCCAGCGACAGGCGGCTCTTCCTCATAAGCCCCTCAAGCCGCTGCTGCTCCCCGTTACTGTCCGGAATAAACTCCAGCAGCTTCTCCAGTGTCATCCTCCCACCGAGCCGGTAGGCCGTTACGGGGTACTCCCGGCCCAGCTTGGAGCCGGAGCCGACCACCCGGAACCCCTGCAATATACCCTGCATCTGCGGCTCCTTGATGGTGGAGGTGTACCTGTTCCAGATCTGACGGGTGAGAGAATATTTCAACTCCTTCAAGCATTTCTGGTTGTGCGGGTACATGGGGATAGGCTCCTCCAGGACATAATACAGGTGAAGCCCCGTCCCGCTGTTTACGACAAAGGTTGCCTGGGGCAAAATATCCTTGTTCATCTGGTGCAGCGTGTCCCGGAGCTGGGGCATCCCCACCCCATCCAGGTCAAAGACCAGGGCATAGAGATACCGGGCATTCTTGCCGCACCGACGCCGACCGAAGTAGGACAGAGGGGACATGATGGTAAAGTCCGTATCGTAGACCTCCGACAGCTCCGACAGTTCATCGGTGATGGTGTAGCGTTTGGCCTTGCCTTCCTCCTGGATCTCCAAGGCAATCCCTGCGGCTTTTGGCGGCACCGTCACCGCGATCCCGTTGCCCTTTTCGTCCTCAAAATGGCCCTTCCGCTCAAAACTTCCCACAGGGAAGATCTCCCGGTAAAACTCAAAAGGCGTGACCGGCTCCAGGAACTTCTCCAAATGCTCATTTTTTTCCCGATACAACGCCCGCAGCTGCTCCATAGCGGCCTGCTGATCCGTAGCCATAGAATCACCTCCAGAAGAAAAATTATCAAAAATCTGTTCCCACAAAAACGCCTGCGGGCAGAAGGGGGGAAAGGGGGAGCCAAAGAGCGGCCCCTTCGGGGCCTTAAAGAGAAAGTCACCTCCCCCTTTCCCCCCTGGCTCCGGCCATGGAAATGATGGAAAACCCGTTGGGTTTACCACATTCCCAC
>DBGCTZ010000005.1:0-306425 GCA_048388685.1 Akkermansia sp.
ACCCACCAACTACACCATGTATTCATTCCCCACCTCCCTCCACTCCTCCGGTCAATCTCCTCCCGGTGACGAAACATAACTCTAAACAGGAAAGACACTACATTGAAAAATCCACCACCATAGGGTGAACTCCCCATTAATACGCACGCCTCATGGCCCTCCCGGAAACGGATTGTCTCCCATTCTCCAAACATGGGATGGAACTGATTTGTTTTCACATGGACGGAAAGGATTTTTTCTGCTATATATAGGAAGTTTTTACTATTTCGCCATCTATGAGAAGATCATTCTGGATTGGAATTATCTGCGCCGTGTGCTGCCTGGGAAGCATCCCGTTTTCATCTGCAGTACAAACAACCAGTATAGGCTCCACTTTTTCATGCACTTTCCTGGATTCCGGGGACCAGGGATTTTTTGATTCGTCAAGCACCCATACATGGAACCAGGACCAGATAGACGCCGCCCTGCGGGCGCTGACCACATGGGACAGCCTGATCACTTCCACCCCGGGCAGAACGCTCACCGTGGGCCTTACCTGGTACGACGGACCCAATTCCTCCACCTTGGCCTCCGCCTATTCTCCTTATTTGTACTACCGGTTCAATGCGCCGCAACAGGTTTCCACCCTGGCGGAGTCCGTCTGGCGCGATGGGAGCACGAGCACCGGTACGGGTTACGATATTTACATCCAGTGCAATACCTCCCATCTGGATTCCCTTTATTACGAGGCCGCCCTGTCGGCGGAGTACACGGGAAAGTATGATTTTCAAAGCATCCTGACCCATGAGGTGGGGCACGCCGTAGGGTTTCTTTCCCTGGCAACGCAAACCGGCACTTTCCAGGTACAGTCCGGAAGTACTCCAGCAGCGTACAGCACCATGCTGTACACCAGGTATGATTCCCTGCTGACCAACCAGGAAGGCCAATCCATCGTGGAGAAGGCCGGAAACGGGAATACGGCCTTTGCACTGGGGGAAACCCTGTCGCTGGACGATACGGGACTGACCGCCTACAATCCCTCCACCTGGCAGCAGGGGTCCAGCATGGCCCACATTGACAGCGCGAGTGACCCGGATGCCCTCATGCAGTATGCCATTTCCCCGGATACCTACCACCGCACCCTGACGGATGGAGAGATGGAACTGATGCGCTCCATGGGCTGGAACATGGTTCCGGAACCGGGAACTTCCGCGCTTGCCCTCCTGGGACTGGCTGCGCTCACGCTGCGGAGACGGCGCCGCTAAAGCCCCCGGGTTTCCCTTCACACCAGCGGGAGCATCATTTTTCCCTTCTCCACCAAGATGCGGCATCCCTATCAGAAGGGCGCTCCCCGACAGGAGCGCCCTTCATGGTTTTTCCGCTGGTCCGGAAAGGAAAAAGCAGTTATTTCTTTTCCTTGGTGAAGTCAAGCCTGCCGCCCTTTTCACGCACCACGATTTCCGTTCCTTCCGGGAAGTCGCCTTCCAGGAGCTTGAGGCTGAGGGGGTCCAGCAGGTCATGCTGAATGGCGCGCTTCAGGGGACGGGCGCCATAGACGGGATCAAAGCCATGATCCGCCACCAGCGCCGTGGCTTCCGGAGTCATGCGCAGGAACAGGCCCTTGGCTTCCAGCCGCTTGCTGACGCGTTTGAGCTGAATGTCCACAATGCCCTTGAGTTCCTCCGCCGTCAGGCGGTCAAAGATGATGATTTCATCAATGCGGTTCAGGAATTCCGGGCGGAAGTGGCCGCGCAGGGCGTCCAGCGCCTTGGCTTCCCGCTGTTCCGGGTTGGATTCATTCAGGATGTACTGGCTGCCGATGTTGGAGGTCATGATGATGACCGTGTTGCGGAAGTCCACCGTACGCCCCTGCCCGTCCGTGATGCGGCCGTCATCCAGTACCTGGAGCAGCACGTTGAAGACGTCCGGATGGGCCTTTTCAATTTCGTCAAAGAGGACCACGCAGTACGGATGGCGGCGCACGGCTTCAGAGAGCTGGCCGCCTTCTTCGTAGCCCACGTATCCGGGAGGAGCTCCAATGAGGCGCGCCACGGAGTGCTTTTCCATATATTCCGACATGTCAATGCGGACGATGGCGTTTTCATTGTCAAAGAGGAATTCCGCCAATGCCTTGCTGAGCTCCGTCTTGCCCACGCCCGTGGGGCCCAGGAACAGGAAGGAGCCGATGGGCTTGTTTTCATCCTGAAGCCCCGCGCGGGCACGCCTCACGGCGTCGGACACGGCCTTGACGGCCTGTTTCTGCCCGATCACCCGGGCGCCCAGGCGTTCTTCCATGTGCACCAGCTTGACGCGTTCCCCTTCCTGGAGGCGGTCCGCAGGAATGCCCGTCCACGTGGCCACCACCTTGGCGATGTCCGTCTCCGTGACTTCCTCCTTCAGCAGGCCTCCGTCCTCCTTCTGCATTTTGTTAAGCTTATCCTTTCCTTCCTTCAGGGCCTGTTCCGCTGCCGGAAGTTCACCGTACGTGATTTCGGAAGCGCGGGTCAGGTCGCCCATCCGCTTGGCCCGTTCACTTTCCAGCTTGAGGGCTTCTATTTTTTCCTGTTCCACGCGCACGGCGTCCAGAGCGGCTTTTTCACTTTTCCACTTAGCGATCATGGAACCTGATTTTTCCTTCAGGTCAGCCAGGTCCTTGGTGATTTTTTCCAGCCGTGCCTTGCTGTCGGCGTCCTTTTCCTTCGCCAGGGCCTGCCGTTCCATTTCCAGCTGCATGCCTTCGCGTTCAATCTGGTCAATCTCCGTAGGCATGGAGTCCAGCTCAATCTTGAGCCGGGCCGCCGCCTCGTCCACCAGGTCCACCGCCTTGTCAGGCAGGAAACGGTCGGAAATATAACGGTCGGAAAGGGTGGCCGCGGCCACGATGGCGCTGTCCGTAATGCGCACGCCGTGGTGGACTTCATAACGTTCCTTCAGGCCGCGCAGAATGGCAATGGTGTCTTCCACACTGGGTTCCGAGACCATGACGGGCTGGAACCGGCGTTCCAGAGCGGCGTCCTTTTCAATGTACTTGCGGTATTCATCCAGCGTCGTCGCGCCGATGGTCCGCAGTTCACCGCGAGCCAGTGCAGGCTTGAGCAGGTTGGAGGCGTCCACCGCCCCTTCACTGGCGCCCGCTCCCACGATGGTGTGCAGTTCGTCAATGAACAGGATGATTTCACCGTTGGAGTCCGTCACTTCCTTGAGGAAGGATTTCAGGCGTTCTTCAAATTCGCCGCGGTACTTGGCCCCGGCCAGCATAGACCCGATGTTCAGGGAGATGATGCGCTTGTTGCGCATGCTTTCCGGCACGTCGCCGTTGACAATGCGGCGCGCCAAGCCTTCCGCAATGGCGGTCTTGCCCACGCCGGGCTCCCCGATGAGCACGGGGTTGTTCTTGGTCCTGCGGGAAAGGATCTGGAGGACGCGGCGGATTTCCGTATCACGGCCGATGACGGGGTCAATCTTTCCGGCGCGGGCGCGGGCCGTCAGGTCCGTGCCGTACTTTTCCAGCGTCTGGTACTTGCCTTCCGGATTGTCGTCCGTCACACGCTGATTGCCGCGCACCTCCTTCATGGCGGCCAGGTAATTGTCCTTGGTCAGTCCAAAGGTGTCCGTCAACTGGTGCACCTTGTTCTGCGTGTCCAGCGCGCCCAGCATGAAGTGCTCCACGCTGAGATAGTCGTCCTTGAGCTTTTTGCGTTCCTCTTCCGCGGCGTGCATCACCGTTTCCAGGTCACGCCCCATCCGGGGCTGCGTGGTGGCGCCGCTCTGGGTCGGTTCATGGGCCACTTCCCTTTGCGCCGCCTGCAGCAGCAGGCCCGGGTCGCAGGAGGCCTTGCGGAGAATGGGGGACAGGATGCCGCCTTCCTGCTCCAGCAACGCCACCAGAACGTCCAGAGAGGAAATTTCCGGCTTCCCGAGCCGCCCTGCCGTCTGCTGCGCCTGCATCAGCGCTTCCTGAAATTTTGTTGTTAGATTGTTAAGCATGGTATGTTGGTAATTTAGACATAAGAATAACTCCAACCGTTGAACGGGGAAGCAGGATTTTTCCTGTTATCCAAATTTTTTTTGACCCTTCGAATTCGCTGTAATATTGTTGAACATTCGGCGTATTCTTACAGAAGTCCCGTTTTATCCGCCTTTCCTTATGTTCCCATTTCCAGCTTCAGTTCCCGGCATGACCCGCATTTCCCTTATTCCGTTTTTCTGTTCCGTCCTGCTCCTGGCCCACCCGGCCGCTTCCGGCAAGGAGATGCCTTCCCCGTATCCGGCGCCGGAACCCGGCCTCCGCCTGACGCCTCCGGAGCCCCCTGCCCCGCTGATCAATGAGCCGCGGCTTTTCGGTGCCACTCCCGGCGCGCCCATCCAGATGTCCATCAGCGCCAGCGGAAAGCGGCCCATGAGCTTTGCAGCCGCCAAGCTTCCTCCGGGATTGAAGCTGGACACGGAGACCGGCGTCATTACCGGGAAAATCAGCCGCCCGGGTACTTATTCCTTTCCCGTGCAGGCGAGCAACAGCCACGGCAAAACGACCGGGACCATGACCATCCGCATCGGAAAGGAAATCTGCCTGACGCCTCCCATGGGCTGGAGCAGCTGGTATTCCTACAGCGGCGGCGTCAGCCAGGAAAATATTCTGAAAACCGCCCGGCTGATGGTGGAATCCGGACTTGCCCAATACGGTTATTCCTATGTCAACATCGACGATTGCTGGCAGGGCAGCCGGGGCGGCAAATACCGCGCCATCCAGCCCAACAGGCGTTTTCCGGACATGAAGTCCATGTGCCGTGAAATCCACCGGCTGGGATTGAAGGCGGGGATTTATTCCACCCCCTGGATGGGCACTTATGCCGGCTACACGGGGGGAACTTCCCCCAATTCCCAGGGGGATTATTCCTCCCTGGCCCTTCCCGAGAATAAACGCCCGCAGCCGGACCAATTGTTCGGAGGCTGTCCGGGTTCCCAACGGCTGGGAGCCGCCAAAATCGGTCCCGTATGGATGGTTTCCCAGGATGCCAGGCAATGGGCGGAATGGGGTTTTGACTACGTCAAGATGGATTGGTACCTGATCGACGTGCCGAGTACGGAAAGAATTTCCGCCGACTTGAAGAAGAGCGGCCGGGACATTGTCCTGAGCGTTTCCAATTCCACCCCGTTTGAGATTGCCGGCCCCATCAGCAAGACGGCCAATGTCTGGCGCACGACGGGGGACATCGAGGATCACTGGGGAAGCCTGAAGAAGATTGCCTCCTCCCAGGAAAAATGGCAGCCCTACGCCGGACCGGGGCACTGGAATGATCCGGACATGCTCCAGATCGGCCGCCTGGGCAAGGTCGGAAAGGCGAATACTACATTCCAGCCCACCCGGCTGACACCGGACGAACAGTATTTCCAAATGTCTTTCTGGGCCATGATTTCCGCCCCCCTGATCATTTCCTGTGATCTGGAACATCTGGACGATTTTACCCGGGGCATCCTGTGCAACAGGGAAGTGATCGCCGTCAACCAGACGTTCCGAGGCCCCTCGGAAAAGGTGTTGTCCCAGCATGGTTGCGAAGTCTGGATCAAACCTCTGGGAGAAGGACGGAATGCCGTAGGGTTTTTCAATACGGGCAATGAAAGCCAAACCGTGAACGTTCCCCTTTCCCTTCTCAAATTGAAATCTCCCCAGCATGTCCGCGACCTGTGGAAGCAGGAAAACGCCGGCACGGCGCGCCAGGAGATGAAGGTGCAGCTCAACCCGCACGGAGCGGCCCTGTTTCTTTTGGAAGGTAAAAAATAACTCCGGGGTTCAGAAAACCAGGGTCCTCCGCTCCATCCCCACAAAAACCGCCCGGGGCCGGAGAAAGATGCGGAACCAAGGCATCGGCTGAGCCGGGCGATTTTCCGCCGGGATATTCTCCGGACCGGGGCGGCGCGGTGCTCCCTGCCACTAACCACGGGGCAATTTATCCAAGGCCGCGTTCAGAGTCATCACGTTCACCACGTTTTCCCCCAGAATGCCCCCATTTTTGGAGTGCCCGGCCACCAGTTCCCGGATTTTTTCCGGGGTTAGACCGCGGGCGGCAGCCACGCGGGCCACCTGGAATTCCGCGGCTTCCGGTGAAATGAAGGGTTCCAGTCCGCTGCCGGAAGCGAACAGCAGGTCAGCCGGAACAGCCGCTTCCGCGGGCAGCCCGTGGGTTTTCAGCAGGGCGTTTCTGCGCTCCGCCACTGTTTTCACCAGCTCCCGGGAACTCCAGGAGAGGTTGCTGGCTCCGGAAGGCATGGTGGCATAGTCCCCGGCGGAAGGCCGGGGCCAGAAGTACCGGACGGAGGTGAAGGGCTGGGCCACCAGCTCGGAGCCGATTACCTCATCACGTTCATTCCTGATGAGGGAGCCATGGGCCTGGTGCGGGAACAGCGCCTGGCCCGCAAGCGTGACCACGGCGGGATAGATTCCGCCGGTGAGGACGGCCATCGCCAGAAAGAGGCGCAGGTTGGTAAATTTCATATTCATGATAATTGAAGCAGGTTGAAGGTTGATTGAATCAGAGCAGGTGGAGGGCGTTGACGGCCATGTCAATGAGCTTGATGCCGATGAAGGGCGCCACCAGCCCGCCCACTCCGTAAATCAGGAGGTTGCGTTTCAGCAGGGAGGAGGCGCCCTCTGGACGGTAGGCGACGCCTTTCAGCGCCAGCGGAATCAGCGCCGCAATCACCAGGGCGTTGAAGATCACGGCGCTGAGGATGGCGCTCTGCGGGGATTGCAGGTTCATCAGGTTCAGCGCGGAAAGGGGGCCTCGCGCCATTCCTTCCGCCACAAAGAGCCCGGCAAAGATGGCGGGAATGATGGCGAAGTACTTGGCTACGTCATTGGCAAAGGAGAAGGTGGTCAGCGCGCCGCGCGTCATTAGCATCTGCTTGCCTATCTCCACAATCTCAATG
The DNA here is from genome assembly GCA_048388685.1 of Akkermansia sp. Taxonomy (GTDB): domain Bacteria; phylum Verrucomicrobiota; class Verrucomicrobiia; order Verrucomicrobiales; family Akkermansiaceae; genus Akkermansia. The sequence continues at coordinate 6,907 of DBGCTZ010000005.1, forward strand.
AGCTTGGTGGGGTTGCTGTCCAGATCCACCATGTTCCCCGCCTCCCGGGCGGCCTGGGTCCCCGTGTTCATCGCCACGCCCACGTCCGCCTGGGCCAGGGCCGGAGCGTCATTCGTGCCGTCCCCGGTCATGGCTACCAGGTGGCCCTGCGCCTGCTCCTCCCGGATGCGCCGGAGCTTCATTTCCGGCGTAGCCTCCGCAATGAAATCGTCCACCCCGGCTTCCGCCGCAATGGAGGCGGCCGTCAGGGCATTGTCCCCCGTCACCATCACGGTGCGGATGCCCATGGAACGCAGGTGGGAAAAGCGCTCCTTGATGCCGCCCTTCACCACGTCCTTTAAATAAACCACGCCCAGCACCTTTTCCCCGCGGGCCACCACCAGGGGCGTGCCGCCCGCCCGCGCCACGTTCTGCACGGCCATTTCCACTTCCTGCGGGAAGGAGCCGCCCTGCTCCGCCACCCACCGGGCTACGCTTTCCGCGGCCCCCTTGCGGATGAAAACGGAGGTCTGGCCCTCATGCTCCGCGATGTCCACGCCGCTCATGCGGGTGGCGGCGGAGAACGGGACAAAGGTGACGTATTCCGCATCCATGTGGCGTCCGCGGATTCCGAACTGTTTTTTGGCAAGCACCACGATGCTGCGTCCCTCCGGCGTCTCGTCGGACAGGGAGGCGAGCTGCGCGGCTTCCGCCAGTTCGCAGTCCTCCACGCCCGGCGCGGGCAGGAATTCGTTCGCCATGCGGTTGCCGAAGGTGATGGTTCCCGTCTTATCCAGCATCAGCACGTCAATATCTCCCGCGGCCTCCACCGCGCGGCCGGAGGTGGCCAGCACGTTCCGGCGCACCAGCCGGTCAATGCCGCTGATGCCAATGGCGCTCAGCAGGCCGCCGATCGTCGTAGGGATCAGGCACACCAGCAGGGCCACCAGCACGGGCAGGGAAATGGAGCCATCCGCGCTGAAGCCGAGCTCCCGGGCGGAGTCTTCAATGTATCCGGCCATCGCGGGCAGGGAAAGCACCACGGCGATAAAGACGATGGTCAGCGCCGCCAGCAGAATGCCCAGGGCTATTTCATTAGGCGTCTTCCTCCGGCTGGCGCCCTCCACCATGGCAATCATGCGGTCCAGAAAGGTATTCCCCGGTTCCGCCGTGATGCGGATGACGATGCCGTCACTGATCACGCGGGTTCCCCCCGTAACGGCGCTGCGGTCCCCGCCGCTTTCCCGGATGACCGGGGCGGATTCCCCGGTAATGGCGGATTCATCCACGCTGGCGATGCCCTCGATCACTTCCCCGTCCAGCGGAATCACGTCCCCCGCCTCGCACAGGACTTTCTGGCCCTTGCGCAGCTCGGAAACGGAAACGATTTCCTCCGTTCCCCTGTCCGTCAGCAACCGGGCGTTCACGTAAACGCGCATCTTTTTCAGCGCGTCCGCCTGGGCCTTTCCACGCCCCTCCGCCAGCGCTTCCGCAACGTTGGCGAAGAGGACCGTGAACCAGAGCCAGAGGGTGATTTGCAGGGTGAAGGCGAAGGGCAACCCCTCCGCCATGTCCCGGACCAGCACCACCGTAGAGGCCAGGGCGCCTATGGCCGTGACCAGGATCACGAAGTTCCCGGCCAGGGTGCGCGGATCAAACTTGCGCAGCGCATCCAGAAGGGCCGTTTTCAGCAGCGCTCCGTTACACCAGGACTTGTTGTTGTTTTCTGTTCTCATGATGATGAAATGTAAGATGTTGGAATACGGTGTTTACAGCACAGCTCCGGAATACAGGAGCAGGTGCTCCAGCACGGGCCCCAGGGCCAGCGCCGGGAAGAAGGTGAGGGCGCCCACCACCAGCACCACGGCCACCAGCAGCGTCATGAACGTCAGGTTATCCGTGGGCATGGTGCCCTGCGCGGGAGGGGCGATTTTTTTGCCCGCCATGCTTCCGGCAATGATCATCACCGGAATGATGGCTCCAAAGCGGGCCAGCAGCATCGCGAGGGCTCCCAGCAGGGAGTAAAAGGGAGTATCACCCACGGACAGGCCCGCAAAGGCGCTGCCGTTGTTGCCCGCCTGGGAGCCGAAACAGTACAGGATTTCCGTCAGGCCGTGCGGCCCCGCATTGCAGATGGATGCCCGGCCCACTTCCGTGTCCGCGGCCAGCCCGGACATCAGCAGCACCATGATTCCGGGGAGCAGCACCCCCACCATGCACCAGCGCACCTCCCGCGCCTCAATCTTCTTGCCCAGGAACTCGGGCGTGCGGCCCACCATCAGCCCGCACAGGAAGACCGTCACCATGGCGAACATCAGCATGCCGTACAGGCCGCAGCCCAGGCCGCCGAAGATGACTTCCCCCAGCAGCATGTTGAACAGGGCGATGCCCCCCGCCAGCGGGGACATGCTGCAGTGCATGCAGTTCACGGACCCGTTGGAGGAAGCCGTGGTAGCCACGGACCACAGGGAACTGTTCGTAATGCTCAGGCGCACCTCCTTCCCTTCCAGCATTTCCATGCCGGGGAAGAGGGGATTGCCCGCATGCTCCGCCCATTGGGACAGCCCGATCGTCACGACCAACAGCAGCATCATGGCTCCGAAGATGATCCAGCCCTGCTTCCTGTTTCCGATCATCACGCCGTAAGCGTACGGGCAGGCGCAGCCGATGAGCAGCAGGGAAAGCATCTCAATCATGTTGCTGACGGGAGTGGGGTTTTCCAGAGGATGCGTGCTGTTGTTCCCGAAGAAGCCGCCGCCGTTCGTCCCAAGCTGCTTGATCGCCACCTGGGAGGCCGCCGGGCCGTTGGGAATTACCTGCTCCACGCCATCCATGCCCGGTACCTCCACGGGCGCGTCAAAGGACTGCACCACCCCCTGGGAAACCAGCACAAGGGCCACGACGATGGAAACGGGAATCAGGAAGTATAGCGTGCTCCGGGTCAGATCCGCCCAGAAGTTGCCCAGCGTGGAGGCGCATTTCCTCTTCAGCCCGCGGATCAGCGCGGCCATGACGGCAAGCCCCGTGGCGGCGCTGACGAAGTTCTGCACGCCCAGCCCGGTCATCTGCACAAAGTAGCTGACGCCTTCCGGGCCTTCACCGGAATAGGACTGCCAGTTCGTATTGGTCATGAAGCTGACGGCCGTATTGACGGCGATGTCCCACCGCATGTTTTCCGTTCCGGCGGGATTCAGCGGCAGCCATTGCTGGCACAGCAGGGATAGAAGGAGGATGACGAATCCGGCCGCATTGAACAGGAGGACGGCTCCCAGATACTTTTTCCAGTCCATCTCTTTGGAAGGGTCCACGCCCGCCACCCGGTAGGTGCAGCGTTCCACGGGACTCAGGACCGGAGAAAGCCAGGTCCGCTTTCCCTGAAGAACATTCGCCAGCCATTTCCCGAGCACGGGAGTGAAGGCGACCAGTATGCCTATGAATAGGACGATGATGAACAAGTCGTGTAAGGACATGACGGTACTTTATACGTTTTCCGGCGGTGCCGGGTAGTTAACAAGGGGCTTCCGGACATTAAGAAAATGTTAATTCCACAGCTGCAAGCCCGGATTCCAACCGTTAAAATTCCACGCCCAGCCGGAACCCCACCCAGAACTCGTCTCCGGCATCCCGGCGGCGCAGCACCGTAGCCGCCTGGGAATAGTTGACGGACCCGGAAAGGGAATAATGTTCCGCAAACTTCCATGTCACGCCCAGGCTCCAGTCAATGCAGTTGGACCCATCCCCATAGCCCGCGTTATATCCTCCGTTATATCCTCCGTTGTAGCCGTACCGGACCAGGGGCGTCACCGTGACGTTTTCCGCCGGGAACCATTCCAATTGCACAAAGGCGCTGTAATACGCTTCCAGCGCCTGATGCTCCACTTTTACCTGGGCTTCCGCCCCTACGGTCAGCCAATCCGTTACGGCATGGGAGACGGTCAGGGCCGGATTGGCTACACTGTCATCCTGCGTCAAGTAGAACTGATGTTCATACCAGGGAGTGATCGTCCACCTGCCGGCCTTCCATTCATAACCCAGCACCAGGTCCAGTTCATCATAGTTGACGGAATCCCCGCCCGCATACCACGCACTGAACGTGACATTCTTCCAGGAAACGGCGGGAGCCACTTCCCAGATGCCGCTGCCCGGCAGGCAGTCCAGCCCTTCCGTCACGTACTTGCCGGACCATCCCGCGGCAACGGAGAAGGACCACTCCACGTCCGTGGAAGGGATGGCGGCCAACGGGCTCCTGGACAAAGGCAGAGAGAAATCCGCGGCCAGGTCATTGCCCAGGCAGGCGGTGGAAGACATGATGGCGCAGCAGACTGCGGCTTTGATGATGGTGGTGTGTGTTTTCTTCATTGGACAGGACGTATTCGATACGTCCCCCAGGGTACACACCATGTTGAAATACGTGAAGTTAAGGGATGCCCCGCAAGCGTTATGAAAAAATATAGGCGACCCTCCTGCACAGGAAAACTACTCCGCGCCGGAAGCCGCAATCCTGTACCCCAAGCCGGATTCCGCGCGGATGATGCGGTTTTCCGGGTCGGAATCGCCCAATTTCCTGCGCAGGTGGGCAATGTGCACCCGCAGGTAATGCGTGTCCTCTTCATGTTGGGGCCCCCAAACCTCCCTCAACAACTGGCGGTGGGTCATCACCTTGCCCCGGTGGAGAAGCAGAAGCCGCAGAATATCGTACTCCTTGGCCGTCAGGTGGATTTCCTCCAGTCCCTTTTTTACGCGCCGGGAACTGAGGTCCACCACCACGGCGCCCAGGCGGAAGGCGGAGGGTTCCGTGCCGGGACGGTTCCGGCGCAGCATCACGCGCAGGCGCGCCAGCAGTTCCCTTCCGCTGAACGGCTTGGTCAGGTAATCGTCTGCTCCGGCGTCCAGGGCGTGTACCTTCTCATCCTCCCGGTCCCAGGCCGTCAGGATCAGGATGGGCACCTGCGTCCACTCCCGGAGCTGTTTCAGCACTTCCAGCCCGTTGATATCCGGAAGGCCCAGGTCCAGGATGATGGCGTCCGGACGTTTCAAGGCCGTTTCACTCAGGCCCAGCCGGCCGTTTTCACACTCCCGGACATGGTAACCCGCCCCGGACAGGGTGAGGGAAAGCAGGCGGCGTATCTGCCGTTCGTCATCAATAATCAGGATATCTGCGGGAAGATCGCTCATGGCTGTAGGGGATGCAGGGGTTATTCTTCAGGAACCTGGTCATGCTCCACCAGGGGGAGGGAAAGCCGGAAACAGGTTCCGGCGGAAACGGGCACCAGGGTGACGGACCCGCGCTGCGCCTCCATGAAGCCGCGCACGATGGGAAGCCCCAGGCCCAGACCGCCGGGGCGCGTGGTCCGGAAACGCTCAAAGACGCTTTCCACCAGCTCAGGGGAAATGCCGGGGCCGCGGTCATGCACCTCCACCCACACCTGCCCGCTCACGGAATCGGTACCGCCCCGAAGGATGACAGGCGTTCCGGAAGGCGTATGCACGCAGGCGTTCAGCAGCAGATTGACCAGCACCTGCTCCATCAGGGAGAAATCCGCTTTCACCAGCGGATAATCCGGCGGTAGGGAAACGGAAACAGGATGGTTTCTCCGGGCCTCCTTCGTAGCCGCCAGGGCGCATTCCACTACGTCCTCCAGGTCGCACCAGTCCAGCCGGGGCCGCAGCGCGCCGGATTCCAGGCGAGTCACATCCAGCAAATTCTTCACCAGGCGGCGCAAACGCCGGGCCGCCGCCATGATCTCCACGTACTCCTCCCGGTCCTCCGGAGCCGCCGCGGCACGCCCGGCCAGCTTTTCACAACCGCCTTCAATGACCGCCAGCGGCGTCTTGAATTCATGGGAAACGCTGTCCAGCAGGGAGCGGTGCAATTTTTCAGACTCCTCCATAAGCCGCCTCTGCGCACGTTCCGCGCGCCATTCCTCCCGTTCCAGCGCCAGCGCAAGCTGGGCGCCCATGCTCTCCAGCAAATCCTTCTGGCCCACCGTCAGCCGCTCCCCGGCCTCCGCCTTCACGCCCAGCACGCCCATGCAGCGCTCCCCGGACATCATGGGGAAATAAAACCCTTCCGCCACCGGGAGCGTATCCGTGAACCTGCCTGCCGCCTGCCGGTGCTCAAAGCACCAGGAAGCCACGCCCCATTCCTTTTCATCCACGGGGTAGGCCTCCCCGGTCTTGCAAAGCTTCAGCCCGGGATTCCCGGGAACGGGAACCATCGCCGTCATCCGCACCCCCATGATCTGGCTCATCTGGCCCACCGCCGCGGAAACCAGGGACGGGATGTCCGCCGCGGAAGCAATGGCGCGCGAGTACAGGAACAGGGCGTTCGTTTTCTTCTCACGCTCCCGCTCCTCCTGCTCCCGCACCCTCAGCCGCGACGTGAGGCGCCCGGTGGAAAGAGCTATCAGGAAGAAAAAGACGCACATCAGGGCATCCTCCAGCCGCTCTATCTTGAAAGTCAGGACCGGGGGAATGAACAGCAGGTTCCACAGCAGGGCGCTCAGCGCGGCGGCCATCAGCATGGCCCACCGGGAACGGATGAAGAACCCCAGCCCCACCACGCCGGCCAGATAAAGAAAGCCCGGCGCAAAGTACCCCGTAAACGCCGCCATCAGCAGCCCCAGCGCCGTGACCGCCGCCGTCACGCCCGCGGCCAGCCAGTAATCCCTGCCGTTCCTTTCCCGTTCCCGGTGCCAGCTCTTCCACCGGCTTCCTGCCGGGCCCGGAGCCGCCGGGACCACGTAAATGTCAATCTGGCCGCTGCCCTTCACCAGTTTGTCCACCAGGGAAATGGGGCGCAAAAGCCCCCACAGGTAGGATTCCTGCGGCTTGCCCACCACGATCTGGCTCACATTCCGCAGGAAGGCCATGCGGAGGAGCGTTTCCGCCAAGTCGGAACCCGGCATCACAATCACCTCCGCGCCCAGGCGGCGCGCCAGTTCCAGATTGGCGTCCAGCCTCTGCTGCTGCTCCGGGGAAAGCACGGCCCCGGTATCCACGGAAAGGGCAATCCACGGCGCATTCAGGGCGTAAGCCATGCGCCGCGTCCAGCGTACCAGCCGGGCGGAAAAGGGGCTGGGACCCACGGCCACCATCAGCCTTTCCCCGCTGCGCCAGATGGCGCGCTTCCCGGCCATCGTACGCGCCTCCGCCAGTTCATGGTCCACCTTCTCCGCTACCAGCCGCAGGGCCAGCTCCCGGAGGGCCGTCAGGTTGGACTCCCTGAAAAAATTCTCCAGCGCCACGGAGGCCTGCGGCGCGCCGTACACCTTCCCCTCCCGCAGCCGGGCGCGGAGCTGGTCCGGGGCGATGTCCACCAGCTGGATGCAGTCCGCCTCCGCCAGCACGGAATCCGGCACGGTTTCCTGCACGGGAGCGGCGGTGATGTCCTGAACGGTATCCGCACGGCTTTCCAGATGCTGCACGTTCAGGGTGGTGTACACGTCAATGCCGGCGGCCAGCAGCTCCTCCACGTCCTGATAGCGCTTTTTGTGGCGCATGCCCGGCGCGTTCGTATGCGCCAGCTCGTCCACCAGAATAAGCCGGGGCTTCAGGCGCAACGCCTCCTCCAAATCAAATTCCTCCATCTCCACGCCGCGGTACACCATCTTCTTCATCGGCAGGCGCGGCAGCCTTCCGGTCAGCCGCATCGTATCCTCCCGGCCATGGGACTCCGCCACGCCGATGATCACTTCCACCCCCTTGTCAGCCGCCTGGATGGCAGCCTCCAGCATGGCGTACGTCTTCCCGACGCCCGGCGCCATGCCGAAGAAAATTTTCAGCAGACCCCGGCCCGAACGGGCTTCCTCCCTCCGGATGGAGGCCAGAATCCTGTCCGCCCGCTGGCTGTCCGAGTACACTTCTGAAAACATGGGAAAGGGAGAGCGGAATGAATTCCGCCTTAAAATCAGAGTCATTTTAAAGGAACCCCGTTCGCGGCGCAAATAAAACAAACCGGAAAAAACGTTAAAATTTTATTAATTCCCCCTGTTCTTTTTCATTTCTGTTTCCTCTCTCTCCTTTCTCCAATCCCAGTAACCTCCGCTGCCTTCCGGGATGCGGTGCCCATGAACGCGGAAGGCCCTGAACGGCGCTTCCTGCGCCTGAAAATCTCCCGTGACGGGGAAAACTCATTCTGCCACTGGAGGGAAATCCCCCACCTGGGAAAAATCCAGAAGGTGCAGATAAATTCTTACCTATTTTTCTATTTCCCTTTCGCTTAATTGACAATCAAATATTTATTTATAACAATAAATATCATGACCTTCTTCCTGCGTCTCTCCGCGGCCGGCATATTATTCTTCCTGTTCCTCTTTCTTGCGCCTGCCCGCGCCCAATATGGAGGATCACTATATGTCGAGTCAACGTCATTGACATCCTCCCAGGGGACTTTTCATGTCTCCTTCGGAGAAAAAATTCCGTGGGATTTCATTTCTCCGGAACCCACCACAGATAATCTCACGGTCAAGTCGGGCTCGGAATTGCTCAGGGATTTTTCATCCTCAGTCATGCGCGCCATGGATACGTTGGAGAAAACCTTCGCCAATAAAAGCTCCAGGACCATCAACGTCCGCTGCATCTTCGCAGTCAATCCGGAAAGAACTCCCGGCGCCAGCGCGGACCCGGTATACACCTCAGAAAACAAAAACGTCTATACGGATGCGGATTTCAATGGAAAATTTACAGGACAACAGGCTTCCGTCAACAGTTTGGAACATATCTGGAAATACGGAGAGTACCTGCAGAGTTCAATTTCAGACGTGGATCTTTACTTTGTGGACTCCACCGCATCCTTCAGCCAATTTTACATCCATGAAAACACCGCCGGCTATCTTCCGGGAAAACTGGATACGGAGACAATCACTCTGCACGAGATGGGCCATGTGATGGGGTTCAGTAAAGGGACAAACGGCGCCAAATCAGCCCTGGACCTCCTTGTAACATCCCAGCCAAGCAGCCTTCCCGGAGGAGGAACAGAATACTATTTTACGGGAGAGGCCGCAAATGCATTGAACGGCAGCCCAATAAGAATCATGGCTGGCGCAAACGGCTATGATTCCCACATCATGAAACCGGGCAACTCCCTGATGGCGGACGGCACCTATAACCCGGGCACGGCACGGCAATTCACGGATACGGAACTGGCCATGTTCCAGGACATGGGCTGGACGTTGGCCGTACCGGAATCTTCCTCCTGCTCTCTGGCCGCACTGGCCGTAGCCGCCCTGCTCCTGCGGCGCACGCGCACGCATGCCTCCCCCTGCCGAAAAAAACCATCTAACAAATAAAATCTACAATTCGGATGGTTTTTCTCTTTCTTCATTGACAATTCATTCCCTTTTCCCATTAATGATTCGATGCTTATGAACCCGGTACACTATCTGCCAGCTTCTCTCTGCACCTGCGCTCTGCTGACAGCGACAACCGCCTCCCTGCATGCGGAAACGGCCTATAGCACACCTTGCGGCTACATCCAGACGGAACTATACGCCAAGGCCACCGGTTATCTGGGGCTGGGGGTGCATCCGGAAGCCCTGGTGCAGCACACTCTTGAAGAAGGCAACATTACCGTTTCCGGGCATAAAGTCACGATCACGGACCCGGACGTCAATTTTAACGACCTGATGAACCAGCAGAATTCCGCCTACATTCTGGTGCTTCATTTCGGCGACGAAGTAATCGCCCTTCCCCTGAACCGGGACGGGTGGAAAAAACCGGCTCCCTGCTGGACGGAACATTCCATTGAGGTGAATGACAGCCTCTTTTCCGATCTGATCAGCAAAGATAAGAAAATTCCTGATTCATATGTTCTCCGCAGGGCGCGCACTCTGGATGAAGTGCTCGGCGCGGACAATCAATTCGGCTTGAAAAGCGGGTCCGCCATGTCTGCGGATACAGTCAATGTCTTCAATTCGGCAACCTCCCAACTGGCAGCCTATTATTCCGGAAACGAATGGCGGAGAAGAGGTTCAACAGAAAACATTGGCGGCATGCCCATATTCAGCCATGAACCTCTGACCATCGCGCGCAAGGCCGGGGCCGATGTTACGGCCATCATCATTGGAGAAGTGTCCATGAAACACCAGAAGCTTGCCATGCCCGCGTTCAATTCCCTTTTCCATACTCGTCTTCCGCTTGCCCAAACTCTGGCGGAAACGAACCTGAAACTGCCGGAGGACGCCATTGTCAATATTCCCATAGGTGATAAAAACACCATGGTCAAGGTAGTTTACAAAAACGGTTCCTGGGAACGTCGGGATAACTCGGTTGATGTGTCCAACACACCGTTCCACGGAGCTTTCTCCGTTTACTATAGCTCCTCCAAGACACCTGCCTACATCACTGCGTCCAGCAAACATATCACCAACAAATAACCAGCTATGTTTTACCGCTTTCTTTTATCCGCCACTTTTGTTTCCTGTGGACTCCTCTCCGGAGGAAATGCTTCAGCCGACAGCTTCAACATCAGTAATGACTACTCTCTGACCAACTCCCTCGGCCAGCCTCTGAGTGGAGGTACCGCCATCCTGGGAGCCTTTAATAGTAGCAGTTGGAGTTACAATATGGAAACCTCTGAATGGAACTTCGAGGGCAATTCATATACGCAGGATCAGTTGAAATACAGTGATCTGGTGAGCATGCAAAACAGCTTCACCAGTACCTTGAATACAACGGGAACCGTTACCGACGGCTTTTTCAACATTGAAGGCGACCAATACTCATCTGCCCCCTCATCTCTCTCCCCCGTCTATTTAATGGTTACGGGGCAAACCGGAGAAACTGCCCTCTTTGTTTTTAAAAGCGTATCGGGCGACTCCCTGCTTAACTACGACAATGTGGATATTATAGGCAGTGCGTTGTTCGATCTGTGGCTCACGAACAAGGATCAAGCTCAAGCAAATGACCTTGACTACTATGCCGAATGCATTCTGGGAAATGTTGACTTGGAAAACGGTACTGTTCAACTTTTGGTCCCTGAACCTGCCACCGCCACCCTAGGCCTGCTTGGCCTGGCAGCCCTGATGATGCGCCGCAGACGGCGCTAAAGGAACTCACCACCTTCTTTAACAAGCCTCCGTATGGGAATACCCGTGCGGAGGCTTTTTCATGGGTGCGTGGCCTGGCGCTTCCAGCCATTGGTCAATTCCCGTCCGCTCAACACCCTTCTTTCCTTTAAATGCCGCCATCAGGGAGCGCCGCAAGCCTTTGCGGCAACTGATCCTTCATGCGGCTGCAAGCCGCGTTGATTTTTAAAAGAATCGTTCGTTCCTCTCAATCCGTTATGGGCTGCCGCAAGCGCCTGCGACGCCCCACCATGCAATAATAAAAACGCCCCGCGCGCTCTGGAAGAGCGGCGGGGCGCCTGTTGAAACGGTTGGAACCGCAGGGATTATTTCTTAACGGGAATGATATCCAGTTCCGCTACGGCGGCATAGTCCCGGCCCTTCGTCTCACTGAGGGCGGAGAAGCGGAAATAACGCGCCTTGACGGGGGCCTGGAACTTCACTTCCTGAAGGTCCGGGCTGTCCGGGAAAGCGCCCTTGGCGGCGGGCTGCCACTTCTCGCCGTCCGTGCTCACTTCCACGGAATAATCCTTCACGCGGCCGTTGCCGCTGCCGTCCTGGCGGGGAAGGTAGGTAATGCCGGAGAACTCCCGTTCCTTGCCCAGATCCACGGCCAGCACGTGCGGGTGCTTGGTCACGGTCTTGTTGTACTCGGAGTGCCAGAAGGTGCCGGGATCGCCGTCGATGGCGAATTCGGCGTCCGCTTCCCCCTGTTCCTGGCTGGAAACGCTCTTGACCGTGTACTTGTCCGTACGGGTCAGCATGGTCATGTCCAGCTGGGCCGCGGGCACGCGGATTTCACCCTTGTAGGACTTGGCCGTGACGGGGCGCATGAAGAAGGACAGCGGGTAGGGCTTGTTGGCCTTGATGATGTCCCTGCTCATCGGGCCCGGGCCGCAGGAGGCGCCTCCCAGGCCGCGCGTGGCGGAGGAGAGGATCAGCACGGTCTTGTCCGTCGTCTTCGGCAGTTCCACGGGATGGTTGGCCAGAATGAGGTCCGTCGTGGTGTAGGGAATGGCGGAGAAGGCAAACGGAGCGCCCACGGAACCGAAGAGCAGGCCCTGCCCCTTGTCATCCGTGACGGCCACCCAGCGGGTGTCTTCATGATTGCCGCAGTCCTGCGGCCTGCCGTACGGGAAGAAGGAATCACGGGCCGTCGTCTTATACACGCCCAGGGGCATGCCGCTCTTGCGGTCCGCATAGTTTTCCTCCGGTCCCCGCCCGTAGTAGGTCACGTTGCCCATGTTCGCTGGGAACTGAATTTCATAACCCAGGCGCAGCAGTTCCAGGGGATTGCCGCGGGGCAGCAGCACGGACTGGCAGACGACGGTTCCATCCGGATAGATGGTCCATTCCAGGTTATTGATGAAATGGGTGTTCGTGTCGTTCAGGGGCTGCTTCTTGGGCGTGATGGTGGTCTTGGTGTCGCCATAGCCGCTGATGTTTTCAGCCTGCCTGCCGCTTACCTTGACGGACTGCTTGATGGTGACGCTGTGGCCGTTGTCCACGGCTTCATAACTGACCAGCTCATGCTTCAGCTCACGGAGGCCGTTGGCCATGCTCTTGGCCATGACGCCCGGTTCATTGCTGGAGGCGGCGCGCAGGGCGTTTACCGCCATGGGCGTCTTGAACAGGGGCTTGCCGTTCACGGTGAACTGGGCCAGTTCCCCGGTGGCCGCGTCAAACTGCACGGAGAAATCCTTGCCGGACACGGTGTGCTTGTCCGCGCTGAGGGTTACCTTGCCGGCGGGCGCCTTGAACATGGGCAGCTCTCCCTGCACGGGAAGCTGGAGCTGGTCAAAGGCAAGTTCATAGCCCTTCTTGGCCCAGTCCTTGTCTTTCTTCAGCTTGTAGCCGATGCGCAGGGCGTATTCCGCTCCCGGCTTCCGGTTCTTCAGCTGCGGGATGTCCGGCACGGGCACCACGATCTTTTCCCTGGGTCCGGCGGGAGGCGTATCCAGTTTGCCTTCCGCCACCACATTCCCGTTCTCCGTCAGGGTCCAGGTGATGTCGTATGGAGACAGGTCCGTAAAGAAGTTCTTGTTGAAGATGGCAATCTTGCCGTCATCCGTCAGGGACGTGGAAATGTTCTGATAGACGTGCTTGACTTCAAAGTAACCCGGTTCCGGCGTGCGGTCCGCCAGGATGGTCCCGTTGAACACGAACTGGCCGCTGTTGGGATGGTCATTGAAATCGCCGCCGTAGCAGAGCATCTTTTCCCCGTTCGGCAGGGTCTTGTACAGGCCCTGGTCCACCCAGTCCCAGATGGCGCCGCCCATGATGCGGTCCGAGGACTCGATGGCCTCCCAGTAATCCGCCAGGTTGCCCATGGCGTTCATCATGTTGTGCGCGTACTCGGAAATGTAGTAGGGCTTCGGGAAGTTCTGGTTGGCCGCCATGGAGCGCGTCCAATCCACGGACGGGTACTGGTTGGAACCCAGGTCCACAATGTCGTTGTTGCGCTCATAGTGGGTGGGGCGGGACATGTCCCTGGCCTTCACGGTTTTTTCCGCGCTGCGGAAGTTCTGGCCGGGGCCCGCTTCATTCCCCAGGGACCACATGATCACGCTGGGATGGTTCTTGTTGCGCTCCACCATCGCCATGATGCGGTCCACGTGGGCCGGCATCCATTCGATGGGATGGGAAAGGGATTCCTTGCCGTAATAGTAGCCGTGGGATTCGATGTTGGCCTCATCCTGCACGTAAATGCCGTACTTGTCGCAGAGGTAGTAGAAATAGGGGTCTGCGGGATAGTGGGAGCAGCGCACGTGGTTGATGTTGGCGCGCTTCATCATCTGCACTTCCTCCTCCATCTGCTCCGGAGTCACGTAGTGCCCGGTTTCCGGATGGCTTTCATGGCGGTTCACGCCCTTCACCTTGACCGGCTGGCCGTTCACCAGGAACACGCTGTCCCTGATCACCACGTTGCGGAAGCCCACGCGGGAGGAAACCATCTCCTCCGTCTTGCCGTCACGCTTCAGCGTCAGCACCAGCGTGTACAGGTTGGGGTCCTCCGCGGACCACAGCCGGGGCTTGGAGTAAATGCCCAGCAGGGAGGTCTTGAAATCCTTCATGCCGGTGATGCGCAGGGGTTTTTCCAGCACGCCGTCATACGGGGCGTCCTTTGGCTTGACGGGCTCCACCAGCTTGCCGGCGGCGTCATACAGCGCCATGGAAACGGTGCAGCCTTCCAGCTTCTCGGTAGCCGGGAACAGGTTGCGCACGTCCACGTCCACCTGGAGGCGCCAATCCCCGTCCATGGTGCCGGGCTTGGCGGGGTCAATGTTCAGGGCCCAGTCCCTCTGGTCCACCGGGTTGGTCTGCGCGAAAAAGTCGCGGATGTGGACCTTCGGCACTGAGAAAATGGAGACGTTGCGGAAAATGCCGGACAGGCGGAACATGTCCTGGCATTCCAGGTATGCGCCGTCGGAATGGCGGTATACCTCCGCGGCTACCACGTTCTCGCCCTTCTTGAGGAAGGGGCTGATGTCAAAGCGGGCCGGATTGCGGGAATCCTTGGAGAAGCCCACGTACTGCCCGTTGATCCAGAGGTAGAAGAAGGAGTCCACGCCGTCAAACTGCATGTACACTTCCCTGCCGTCCCAGTCCGCGGGCACCTCAAAGGTGCGGCGGTAGGAGCCCACGGGGTTCCGTTCCTTGAAGGACGTGTAATTCTTGTTGGAAGGCTCCTTCATCACGTAGGGCCAGGAGCGTTCAAAGGGGTACGGCTGGTTGGAATAAATGGGCGTGCCGTAGCCCTGCGTCTGCCAGGAGGCGGGCACCTTGATTTCCTTCCAGTCCTTCACGTCGTAATCCGGCTTGTAAAAATCGGCCGGGCGGCTCTGGGGATCCTTGGCCCAGTGGAACTTCCACTGCCCGTTCAGGGATTTGCGCCATTTGCTGTTTTCAGGCAGCACTTTCAGGGCGGATTGCAAATCGCTGAAAGACGCAAAAAAGGCCGTGGGGGCCTCCTTGTTCAAATGCAGGTTCTGCTCCTGCTCCCATTCCAACCCGGTGGGGGCGGGCGCGGGAGCGGAATCGCCCGGGGCTCCAAGGCCGCACATGGCGGAGCCTACCGCCAGCGCGGTGCAGGATAAAAGCCAGGATCTGGTCGTTTTCATGAAGTCAGTATATATCAAGTTGGTGTGCAAAAACGGATTGTCCTGTTACATACGAATCCGCAATTCTAATTCTAACAGCAAACTTCACCTTTGCAAGCTGCCGTTGCGTTTATGCACCGCCTGCGGAAACCGCAGCCGTTAAAAAGTATGCTTCAACTGGAGGACGCCCACGCACTGCATGGACTCCTGCTGCGTGTATTCCTTGGTGATGTAATGCAGGCCGAAAAGCAGTTCCGTCCGCTTGTACCGGAGGCCGAAGCCGTAACCCCATTCCCCCACCACGGGGTACTTGTTCACGTACCTGGGGGAGGAGCGGAACACCGTGCCGTCCAGGTACAGGTCATGGGCCACGGCGCGCACGGCGGCGTGCAAGTAGCCGTAATATCCCCAGTTGCCGACGCACGTCCTGTTGTAAACGAAGGGAGGCGCGGCGCTGGTAGCCCCGCGGATGCTGTTTTCCGGAGACGTGTTGCCCAGGTTGTAGCCGAAGCGGAAGGACATGCCCCCGCCCGCCTGCACCTTCACCGTGCCGGCGTCCGCGTGCCAGTAAGCCAGGGCGTCCGTTTCAAAACCGGAGCTGTACCGCTTTTCCAGCCCGCGCAGGCGGTAGTAACGCTTGAAAAACAGGTTGGCTGTCATTTCTCCCGGAAGCTGGTTGGACCAGCCGGGCCATTGTTCCATGCCCCACAGCTTATGGATGAAATGCTGGGAGCCCCTGGCGAGGGAGTTCGTGCCCGTGGTGCCGAGCTGCAGCTCCAGGGAGTTGGCCCGGTCTTCATTCTTGACCAGGGAGGCCAGCCCCAGCGTCAGGTTGCCCACATAGGGGTGCTGGTTGTAGAGGGGGTAGGTGGCCTTCTGCTCCGGAGTGTACATGAGCTGGGTCAGGTCCAGGCCCCACTGCTGGCGCAGGTTGGGGGAACCGCTCATGCCCATGAAGCGCCGCCAGGAATCCGAGGCGTTCGTGCCGCCCAGCACTGTTCCCAGCATGCCGGAAAACGTATGGCTCCGGGACGTGGTGCCGGACATCCACGCAAAGCGGACGCCGTTGGTATAATTATCGTCATCTCCCACGAACATGTCGTTTTCCAGATGGAAACTGATGACGGACCCCTCCTGCGGCGCCTCCACCTGCTGGGGACCTGTTCCTGCGTGAAGGGAAACCACCGACAACAGACCGGCGCACATGCACAAAGCCGTACATTTCATGCGCGGCAGTTTGTGCGTTTCACTTCCGCGTGGCAAGGAAAAATCAGGCATGCCCTGCGTTTGCGCTTTTCAAAGCGGGAAAATGTCCACAAACTTCAGCCGTTCCGCCACAGTCCCTTACACCATGATTATTGACACGCACTGTCATCTGGCTTCCGCCCAATTCGACCAGTCCCGCCGGGAAACCTACGTCCAGCATGCCCTCCGGGAAGGCATTGACCGCATGATTACGCTGGGGGCGCGGATGGATGACTGGGAGGCAAACACGGCGTGGGCGCGCCAGTTTCCCGGCACGGTTTTTTGTGCGCTGGGCATCCATCCGGACGATGCCCATGACGCCCCGGCAGACTGGGCGGACCAGCTTTTCCGGAAGGCGCAGGACGTTCCCCTGGCCGCCATCGGGGAAACGGGCCTGGATTACTTCCATGGGGCGCCCCAAGGCTGGGAGACGGAACAATTCCACCGCCTTCAGCAAGACCTGCTGGAACAGCACTTTGACCTGGCGGCGCGCCTGGGCCTGAACATCGTGCTGCACACGCGGGACCGGAAGGGTTCCCGCAGCTTTGAAGACGCCCTGGCGATTGCCCGGAACCATGCGGGCCGCGTGCGCCCCGTATTCCACTGCTTTATTGGGGACGCTGCCCAGGCCGCCCGCATCTTTGATGAACTGGACGGCATGGTCTCCTTCACCGGAGTGGCCACCTTTAAAAACGCCCCCGTGGTGGCGGAAACCGCGCGCTGGTGCCCGGAAGACCGCATCATGCTGGAAACGGACTCCCCCTACCTCAGTCCGGAACCCCTCCGGGGGCGCACGAACGAACCCGCCCATCTCATCCACACGGCTCGTTTCATCGCCGCTTCCAGAGGGGTGGAACCGGAGCATCTGGCCCGTGCAACGACGCGGAATGCAGAATCTTTTTATAATCTGGGAAAGAGCTGAAAAAAAATCCTGACAATCCGCGCTAGCGCCTTGAATCCGAAATCATAAATTAGTATGAACAGGGCACACATGAAAGCGCCATTCATTTTTACCTGCGCCTGCGCTGCCGCGCTGGTGCTGCCATTCTCTTCCTGCTCTACCCAGAATTCTTCCACGGGCGGTTATGATACTGCGGAACCGGCCAGCGGGGAAATCCCGCCGTGGATCGCGGAAAGCTCTGATCCCGCTTATGAATCCGGCCACTACAGCCCGGTGAAGAGCTCCTCCAGTTCTTCCAGCTACGCCTACAATCCGCCTGCCAAGCCCTCCGCCAGCAAGAAATCCACCACGCGGAAGACTACGGCCAGCAGCAAGTCCTCCCGCAATACGACTGCCCGGAAGAGCGCCGCGCGCAAGCCCGCCCCCAAGGCACGCACCTACACTGTGAAGAAGGGTGACACGCTGGGAGCCATCGCCCGCAAGAACGGCACCTCCGTCAAGGCGCTGAAGAAGGCCAACGGCCTCAAGTCCGACATGATTCACATCAACCAGAAACTGTCGATTCCCCGTTCCAAGTAATCCGGGGTCCCTACTCCGGCTTCACCGCTTATGAAGCATCTCTTTCTTCTAGCTGTCCTTCCCGTGGTCCTCATGGGGTGGACATCCTGTTCCCATTCCGGCAAGGGCCACGCGTCCCTGCCGGACCCGCGCGCCGTGGACAAATCTGTCCCGGAGTATAAAAACCCGTTTCATCCCTCCACGTATGCCCACTTCGTGGCCCGCAAGGACTACCGGAAAACGTATGACGTGTACAAGGATGATACCCTGCTGAACCGCAAGCCGAAGAAGTCCCGCAAAATCTTCGTCTGCCTGGATGAGCAGAGGGGCCAGTACCTGGTGGACGGCCTGATCGCCATGGACTTCCCCCTTTCTTCCGGCGTCAAGGCCTATCCGACCAAGACGGGAGACTACACCATCATCTCCAAGAAGGAGGACCACGCGTCCAACCTGTACGGCAAGATGTATGATGCGGAAGGCAAATGCATCAACTACAATGCGGAAGCCACGGACCCCATTCCGGAGGGCGGGCGCTTTGACGGCTCCCCCATGCCCTACTGGCAGCGGCTTACCAACGCGGGGCTGGGCCTGCACGTGGGAAAGGTACGGCGCCACCCCATCTCCCATGGCTGCATCCGGCTCCCCCGGAACGTCGCCAAAATACTTTATGACCAGACCAGCGTGGGAACGCCCGTAACCGTTCAGCGTACTCCCCTGCCGGTGCCGGAAGTTCAAAAAGCCCCTCCGGCGCAGCAATAAGGAAGCACAGCAGCCTGCCGGGGAACACCTTGTTCTTTCCGCAACCATTTCAAAAAGGACTGTCTGAAAGGCAGTCCTTTTTCATGCCGTCTTTTTCTCCCAGGGGCAGGATAAACTTCAGGAAATAAAAAACCCATGGATGATCGTTTACGGGGGATGAACCGATACGTTTCCCATCCTGTTTTTCTCATCTTCTAACGGAAATTCCAACTCATGCTTCCGCCTCCCCCGTCAATCCGTCACGCCTCCACAACCCCACAAGAGATAAATCATTCCTTCCCGCCAATGCCCCAGGCGCATCCAGTTCATATCAAGTAAATGATCCCCAAGATAAAAGGAAGGGGGAGAACCATCCACCGGCTCTTCCACCCGGGAAACGCGGTATCCTGCCTGATTTAATTCAGCCGGCTGGCCGTTCCGGTCAAAAAAGGAAGCGACGGTTTTACCCGGCCCCTTTTGATAAAGAATGCTGGCTACTCCACACGGCAGGCTGCACCGCGCTCCCTCCCTATCCAGGAAAAACATGACCGCTTCACGGGAACGGCGCACCTGTCTGACCACTACGGCAGACACCTCCCACTCATTATCGGCACGGTTCCAATGTTCATCCCACCACTGAAGGCATGAAAACATGGTGTGCCCAATTTTCAACGTCTGATGGGTAAAAATGGCTGCCTCAGGACCGCCTCCAACGGCAAACCCGGGCAGGGCGGCGCCTGTCTGCGGATTGAGCTGAACAGCTCCGCAAGCACGTCCCTCCATGCCATTCCGCCTGAATTCTATTTCTCCCAGCGTTTTAAGTTCACTGCTCCACACAGCGGCCCTGTCCCTGTAATAGGGCATCTGCATGATGGCCGCGGCTTCATCTTCACTGATATCCCGATTTTTTTCCACCACCTCCCGCAGGTCTGCGCCAAAGTCGTCACCCAGCGCCTGATCCACTGCTGCGGCAATCTGCTTGAGCTTTTCCCTGTCCTCCTGCGCCTGAGACGGATTCATGAAAACCATACCGCATAAAACAATGCATCCCGCGCTGCTACTGATTAATTTCTTCATCTTCGTTTTTTCATCTTTGACCAGGCAAGGGGGAAAAACCCTGTCATCCGCTAGTGATAATCCAGCACTTTCCCCGGAACACAAGTTATTTATCATGATGATTTGCCATTAAAAAAACCTGTTCCAACGTATTTTCCTCTTCATCATCCCTGTTTCCAGTTTCTGCAATATTGGTAACGCTGGCCACGCTTTTATTTTCATTCATGCGCTGCTCCCCCCTTCCGGGGGTTCCCTTGCTGAAATGAAAAACGCCTAGCCCTTCCCAAACAGACCGTTCCTATAATAGCCGGATCTTCATACAGACGCCCGGAACAGAGAAAGACATGATGAAGGAGGAAGGAGAAAGATTTGCCTCTTTTCCGTCTGCACCGTACAATTCCGCCATGCCTGTACCCCCGGCTCGCATTCTGGAAGATTTATCTCCTTTCTACCGGCAGGAGGAATTTCCCGTGCTGCTGCACCAGTATGAAACGTGGTCGGAAAGCCGCCCCCTGCATGGCCTGCGCGTGATTGACGCTTCTCCCGTCTTCCGGAACACCTGCGCCAAATACGCCGCACTGCTGGCGGCAGGCGCGGAGTTGACGGCAGCCGTCTCTCCCGTGATGCCGCATGACCCGGAAATTGTTTCCCTGCTGGGACGGTACGGAATACCCGTGGTGGACGCGGCACGGGCGGAAGGCCCGTATGACGTCGTGATGGACTGCGCGGGCGTCCTCAGCCGCGTTCCCAGCCGCTACGGGTATGTGGAACTGACCCGGTCCGGAGCGCAGCATTATGCCCATTGCACGCAGCCCGTGTGGATGGTGGACGCGGGAAGAATCAAGCAGATAGAAACCTGCCTGGGGACTGGGGAAAGCTTTTTCCGCGCCCTGGAAACGCGGGGGATGGAAAGCGGCCCGGGGGATACGCTCGTAGTCATCGGTTACGGAAAGGTGGGCCGGGGAATTGTCCTGCACGCTCTCCGCCGCCGTCTGAACGTCATCGTGGCGGATGTGGAGGAAAAGCCTCTTCCCGCGCCTTCCGTTTCCTTCATCCATGCAGCGGACGGGAAAGCCCTGGGCATCGCGGTTGAGCAGGCCTTCTGCGCGGTCACGGCCACAGGCAGGCGTCATGCCCTGTCCGGGCTGGTTGACCCCTCCGTGACCCGCTCCTCCGGCGTTCTGCTGGCCAACATGGGCGTGGAAGATGAATGGGGACCGGAAATTCCGCGGGACCGCGTGCTGAACGGAGGCCGCCCGCTCAACTTCATTCTGCCGGACCCCACGCGGATGTGCTACATAGACCCTCCCCTGGCGCTTCACAACCAGGGCGCCGTGGAACTTGCCGCAGGCCGCGTTTCATCCGGCCTGTTCCCTCCGCCGCCGGAAATGGAGGAAACCTTCCTTTCCCTGATCCGGTCGCGGGGCTCCGTGCCCGCGGAAATGCTGGATTATATTTCCTGACTTATCCTCTTGTCTTTGCGGGAATGAAGGAGTACCGTACAGAGTACGGCTGGAGATTCCGCATTCTCTGGCCGCACCTGACGCTTCATTGACTTCGCAACTCATGAACACTTACTATTCCTACCGCAGCTACCGGCTGGGAGGAAGGCTTCTCGGCACCCTGGGGTGCGGCCTGGTCTGGACTTTCTTCGGGTTCGGATGGTGGAGTTTTCTTCTCGGCGCCCTTCTGTTGTTCCTCTGGCTTCCCGTCCTTCTGGGCAGGCCCTACTTTCTGACGGTGACTTCCTCTTCCATTGCGTGGGGCAACAGCATTTCACGCAGGGAGATTCCGTGGGAACTTATTGAGCGCATAGGCTGTACGCCGGACCATGAAGCGGAGCCCGGTCTGATGATTGAACTGAAAGACGGCCGCATCCTGGATGTGGAATCCGCCTGCTTCAGTTCCCTGCCTCCCGTCCGGGAAGCCATTCTCCATGCCTCCGGTTCCTATCCCTTCCACGTCGCCCCGGATCTGTTTTCCGCTCCGGGATTGTTGAGCGAATAACAGGCATGGAGAACCGGTTCATCCGGCTATTGCCCTGCCCTTCCGGACCCTGACCAGTCTCTTCCGCCTCCGGAAGGGTTTCCCAGGCATTTTCCCCGTGCCCCCACAGGCCGGCTTCCGGTGTTTTTCAAACAGGCGGCCCGGCCATCCCGTCTGTGTCCTGATGGTGGAATATGGAAAATGTTCCACGTAGAACATTCATGTGAATAACACTGACTGAGCCTTCATGCTCAACCCATAAAAAACAGGCGCCATGTTTCCACGGCGCCTGTTCCTTGTATGAACGATTTTGTACCAGTCAAAATCAGTTGGGAGATCTCATCGGCATGAGCACGTACAGGAACTCATCACCAATCTTCAGCACGCCCGGGCTCATTTCATCAATGAGGTTCAGCGTGATGATCGTATCCCCGGCCATCGTCTTCAGGGGAGCCATGAAGAAATCCGGGTTGAAGGAAATGGAAAGCGGCCTTCCGCCGTAGGTGATCGTCATGGACTCATGGGCTTCACCAACGCCTTCCGCGCTGGAAGCCACTTCCAGCTCGTTCTCACGGAAGTTCAGCTTGATGTTCGTGCTCTTGTCCACGGAGAGGAGGGACACGCGGCGCACCGTTTCCAGCAGTTCCCCGCACGGAAGTTCAATGCTTTCCTTGCAGTCCGTCGGGATGACCTGGCGGTAGTTCGGATAATTGCCGTCAATCAGCTTGCTGATCAAAAGCGTATCATTGATTTCAAAAGCCGCCTGGTTGCGGGTGAAACGGATGGTGACGGTCCCCACTTCATCCAGGAGGCGGCGGAGCTCACCGACGGCCTTGGTAGGCAGGATGGCGTCCAGCTGCTGTTCTTCCGGGAACTCCAGGGCAGTTTCCGCCAGCGCCAGGCGGCGGCCGTCCGTAGCCACCAGCGTCATCTTTCCATTGCGGAAGGAAAGGGAGATGCCGTTCAGCACGTAACGGGTGGTATCCGTGGAAATGGCGTATTCCGTACGGCGGATGCAGTCGCGCAGCAGATTCTGGTCCACCTGGTAAACGGTCGCCTGGTCAAAGGAGGGCAATTCGGGGAATTCATCCGCCGGAAGGCCGTTCAGCTTGAACTGGGAGCGGCCGCATTCCACGGTCGCCTGGTTGCGCTGGTTCACGTCCACCTGGACTTCGGCTTCGGGAAGTTCGCTGATGATGCTCACCAGTTTCTTGGCAGGAAGGGTTACGGTACCGTCGCGCACCACGTTTGCGGGAACGACTCCTGTAATGCATACGTCAAGATCCGTAGCCGTAAAACGCACCTGGCCGTTTTCAGCTTCAATTTTGACATTGGAAAGAATCGGCAGCGTCGTCTTGGAAGACACCACGCTGGCAACCTGTCTCAGACCGTCGAGAAATACTTGCTTGGAAATGGTAAACTTCATGTGTCTGTGCTTTTATCTGCCTCGCATCCTCTCACAACTGCCTTCTGAGGTTCAAGCCATTTTTCCGTCAAACCCTAATATTTGGCAGTATTTTTTAAAAAGCATACAACATATAGTAATGGGCCGTTTCTCCGGGCATATCTTGCATGAAATGGTTTTTTCAAATTATTTAAGTATTCTTAAAAGTCGATTCTGTAGCGACGAGACCCGCGTTCCTTCATCTGCGCGGATTCCGAATCCGTTACTTTCCATCCAGACTGCGGGTATAGCAATTTGCGGTAATAAACAACTTTCAGAATTTTTGTGAAACGCTCATTAATTACTTTGGCTTTACTGGCCGCGGCGGGATTGGCAAACGCAGCCACCCCCATTTACTCCTGGGAATGGACAACGGAGGGAGCGCAGATAACCGCTCCCGGCTGGAATAATTCCTTTAACTACACAGCCGGCAATGATTACGCCACCTTCGGCAGCGGTTCCGGCGGCGGCACTCCCTACAACGCAGGCATTACGGGGATCACGGGCAGCTTCACCGTCAGTTTTGACCTGAAAAACCTGAGTTCCACCGGCAACGCATGGAAAGACGTTTTCAGCCTGTATTCCAACGGGACGGTTTCCGGAGAATCCAACAGCATGGTTCTGGAATTCAATGCCGCCGGGGAACTTTATTTTTATAACAAGGGCTTCGGAAGCCAAACCGGCGGAAACATCAATACGGGCATCACCTGGACGGATCTTCAGCAGGATACCTGGAACAACTTCAGCATCGTTTCCGATCTGTCTTCCCAGACGCTTTCCGTTTACGTCAACGGCGCCCTGGCCGGCACCATCACCGGCTGGAATCCCTCTTCCCCGGCGTTGACGGGTTCCCAGTTCGGCTCTTCCTTCGGGGAGACGCGGCCTATGAACGGAACCATGGACATCAACAACATCAAATTCTACGACGGCGTGGTGCTTCCCGTACCGGAGGCGGCTACGGCTTCCCTGGGCTTGCTGGGTCTGGCCACCATGCTAATGCGCCGCCGCCGGGGATGCTAACCATTTCCGCTCTCTTGCAAAAAAGCCGCATGGAGGTTTCCTCCTGCGGCTTTTTTCGCGCTCCGGGAACTCATCCATGGTTCATGCTCCCGTAACTACTTCCCCCGGCATGGTCCAGGCTCCGGGAGGCACCACCCTGCCGGGCAGAATAACGGTGTTGGCGCCCAGGCGCACATGATCCCCGATGACGGCGCCCAGCTTGTCCCTGCCGGTATCCGTCAATCTTCCTCCCGCCATCATCCGGTGCTTCCCTCCGTCATGCCGGAAATTGGAGCACACCGTCCCTGCCCCGAAGTTGACGTCCGCGCCAATGATGGAATCCCCCGCATAGCTCAAATGGGGAATGAAGGTGCCATCCCCGACGATACAGTTTTTCAGCTCCACGCCCTGCCCCACCACGCAGCCGTTCCCGATGGACACATAGCCGCGCAGATGGCAATTCGGCCCTATCCTGCATCCGTCGCCTACCCAGACGGCCCCCTCCACCACCACGCCGGGCATCACCACGGTGCCCTTCCCCACCCGGAGCGCTCCCAGGACGTGAACCCCCTCCCGCGCGGAAAAACTTTCTCCTTCCATTCCCTCCATGACTCTTTCCTGCCACGCCAGCAGGTCCCAGGGATAAACCAGACGCTCCGCCGGCGCCTCCTGCGGCGTGAAAACGCGCTTCAGGCCGTTCCCCGGCCCTTTCCGCGCCAGCAGCCGCCCTTCCCCACTCCGTGCCTCTCCTTCCCCGCAGGAAGCGAGCCACGCGGCAGCCTGCGGGGAAAAATCATGCATGGACACCTCTATTACTTCTCCGGTTCCCTCCGGAACGGCGGTTCCCGGATCAAAAACAGCCTCAAACCCCGCTTCCCGGAGCCGGGAGGCACAATAGGCGGCTATGCTCACCCCGGCCACGGAAAAGCCGTGGAAGGGCCTTTCAGGGCTCGTAGCGGGAAAGGTAAGGTCCCTCTCCGGAATGTAAATCAGTCTGGCAACCCTCATGCACGGATGGTATGATTTCTTCCGCCGCCTCTGCAAGACGTAATGCACAGGGCCGGCCCGCATGCCAATAACCCTGTGGAAGGAGGTGTCTATTAAGTGTGAGTATGGTGTGAATAAGTTATTCAGATGTTATCCACATTTTTATGAGCCGGATTTATTCACATTTGAAGAAGCTTCCAATTCATTTATTTCTAACGGATAAAAACGTTGTTCACACGGGGCACATGATAGAAGAAGAAGGAATTTAATATTGTTAAATCTAATATTCTTCAATCACACAACGTGGTTGTCCTTTCTCCGGGGTTCGTGTTACAAGGTCCGCATGAACACAGAGGACCGGGACGCCCGCTGGATGAACATGGCCATTGAGCTGGCCGGGAACGGAACCGGGATGACCGCTCCGAACCCCTGTGTGGGAGCAGTCATCGTCCACGAGGGCCGGGTGATCGGCTCCGGGTTTCATGAAAAAGCCGGCCTTCCCCATGCGGAAAGGAATGCCATTGCCGATGGAATGGCCAGGGGAAACGCCGGACTGTTTGCAGACTCCACCCTGTACGTTACTCTGGAACCATGCAGCACCACCGGAAAAACGCCGCCCTGTACGGAAGCCATTCTTGAGCATCATTTCAAACGGGTGGTTTACGGTTCTGAAGACCCCAATCCCAGACACCGCAACGCCGCTGCCGAAATTCTCACTCGCGCAGGCATCCAGGTTACGCAGGGAATTCTGGAAAAGAAGTGCGACCGCTTGATCCGGGGCTTCCGGCTGAACATGCTGGAAGGGCGCCCGTGGGTAATCGCGAAAAGCGCCATGTCCTTGGATGGCCGCATCTCACGCAGCCCGGAACGCTCCCAATGGCTGACGAATGAAAAATCCAGGGCTTACGTGCATACTCTCCGTGCGGAGTGCGACGCTATTCTTACGGGTGGAAATACCATGCGGATGGATAATCCTTCCCTGACGATCAGGACTCCGGACCGTCCCGTTTCTCCCCTGAAAGAACAGCCCTGGCGCATTATCCTGACCCATGACGCGGCGTCCATCCCTGCGAATTCCATCTGCCTGACGGATGAATTCCGGGACCGCACCCTGGTCGTGGAGAATGTCTCCAATTATTTGGAATTGTTACAAAATCTTTATGACGACAGGAAAATAGGAACCATTCTACTGGAAGCCGGGGGATGCCTGGTCCGGGAATTCCTGAAAGCCGGCCTGGTTGACGAGTGGGTGGGATTTTATGCTCCCATTATTACGGGAGGCGGCGCGGACGGAGTAGAGGGAGGAGCATTTCTGGAGCGTGAAGCTTATCTTGATCAACCTGTTATTAAAACCTTCGGAAGTGATGTGTGCATTCGTGGCGACGTGCGTTACCGATAATGGGGCGGTTATTTTTCTTCCTCCATCCGGAGCGGTTTGAGACGGAAGCACAGGCATAATTCCCGGTACGTTTGCCATTTGACGTGTCTTCCCGCCTTCCTGTTTCACGGCAGGCCGATACCGGAAAAAACGTGAAGACTTTTTTCGCGGACCGTCTGGTTGGAGGAAAACCTGATGAATCTTTCCGGCAATGTTTTCTTCCTGTTCTGGTGTGCCGATAGAAAAAATCGTTATGCGTTGCCTGCCTTCTTCCGGGTCTCTTGTTCCTTTTTACGATCATGATGATGGCGTGAACGATGGCAAGAAGGAAAAATATTGAAGAAGGGAGTAACGGGAGTAATGCTGATGCTGCCGTGAACGTCCGTGAACGGAAAAATGTTGATGAAATCAATGGTAGCCGGGGCGATCCTGCCGGAATAAAGGCAAATGACTATGAACCCCGGTTGCTGAACGGCAGATCAGCGGTACAGAGGGAAAGATTGGCAAGGAAAGGATGGAAGCCTCCCTAAGCCAGAGCCGCCAGGGAAGGCAGTAAAACGGCCAAGACACAGCGCATGACGCCTTCATGATACGCGGAACCGTTTCATGGTTAAATTTAAAAGCCCCGGGAAAGCAGTTCCGGATTCCGGTTATTGCTGTCTGCCGCGTTTTTGCAGGTGCACAAGCAACAGGGCAATGTCTGCCGGAGTAATGCCCGGAATGCGGGAAGCCTGCCCGATGGTGGCGGGGCGTATCCGGCCCAGCTTGATGACGGCTTCCTTCTTCAAGGCGTGGACGTCTTCGTAATCGATATCGGCAGGGATGGTTCTGCTTTCCATCCGGGTGATTTTTTCCGCCTGTTTTTTCTGCCTTTCAATGTGCCCCTCATACTGGATATCCGTGGCGATGGCGTCCAAATGTTCCACGTGGAACATTTTTTTCAGTTCCTCAGGCAGCATGGTCCAGTCATTGCCGGGCCTCTTGAGCCAGGTGGAAAGGGAAACGCCTTCATGCTTGATATGGGCGGCTTTTGCTATTCCTTCTTCAATGGCGTTTTGCCGTGCTTCCGTTTTCAGGAATGCCTCGCGGGTGATGAGGCCAGTTTCAAAAGCGAGTGGGGCCAGGCGCAGGTCCGCATTGTCCTGGCGCAGCAGAAGCCTGAATTCCGCGCGGCTGGTGAACATGCGGTAAGGTTCGTCCGTGCCCTTGGTGACGAGATCGTCTATCATGACGCCGATGTAGGACTGGTCCCGGCGCAGCACCAGGGAGGGCCGGTTCATGACCTTCAAGGCGGCGTTTGTTCCCGCCATCAGGCCTTGGGCGGCTGCCTCCTCATAACCGGAGGTGCCGTTGATCTGCCCCGCAAAGTACAGGTTTTCCACCAGCTTGGTTTCCAGCGTGGGGTGCAGTTGAGTAGGGGGGCAGAAATCATACTCCACAGCATATCCGGGGCGTATCAGCTGGGCGTTTTCCAGACCGGGAATGGTATGGATGAAATCGCATTGGGCGGAGTAGGGCAGGGAAGTGGAAACGCCGTTGAGATAAAATTCCTCCGTGCTGCGGCCTTCCGGCTCCAGGAATACCTGGTGGCTCGTTTTTTCCGCAAAACGCACGATCTTGTCTTCAATGGAAGGACAGTAACGGGGCCCTATGCCTTCAATGATGCCGCTGTACAGAGGACTGAATTTTAAGTTGTCCCGGATAATGTCATGGGTGGTCTGGCTGGTGTAGGTAATCCAGCAGGGCATTTGCTCCATCCGGAAGTCCTCGTCTCCCCACGTGTTCAGGGTGCAGAAGGGTTCGGAGGCGCGTTTCAGCACGTCCCGGGAACGGTAGCTGAACAGAGCCTCCGGCGTGTCTCCCGGCTGCACTTCACAGACGGAAAAGTCAATGGACTTTCCATTGACGCGCGGAGAAGTTCCGGTTTTAAGCCGCTCTACCTGAAAACCGAGATCGGCCAGGTTGGTGGAAAGGCTGGAAGGGGCGCAGCCCATGCGGCCTCCCGTCACATGCTGAAGCCCTACGTGCAGAAGACCCTGCATGAACGTTCCGGAGCAGATGACCACGCTCCGCGCGCAAATCGTGTAATCCAGGGAAGTGACGGCTCCCGTTACTTGCTGCTCCCCATTCACGAGCAGCCTGACTACATCCCCCTGGAACAACCGTACTCCCGGAGCGGTTTCCAGAACCATTTTCATCCGTGCGCGGTAGGCCGTTTTGTCGCACTGGGCGCGGGGGGCGCGCACGCTGGGGCCCTTGGAGGCGTTCAGCATCCGGAACTGAATGGCGGTGGCGTCCGTATTCAGGCCCATGGCTCCCCCCATGGCGTCTATTTCCCGCACGATGTGCCCCTTGGCAAGCCCCCCGATAGCCGGGTTGCAGGACATTTGCCCAATCGTATCCAGGTTGTGGGTCAGAACGGCCACGGAACATCCCAGGCGCGAGGCTGCAAGAGCCGCCTCAATGCCCGCGTGCCCGGCGCCGACAACGAGAACATCGAACAGGGGAGAGGCTGGGGAAGAAGAGGAATTCATCAGGATGCGGAGCAGATGGCAAGACGGTGCAGAATCAGGCGCGGGTCAAGCGAGGAAGACACCAGCGTCTTGTCCGCCTTCATGCATTCCTTCAGGGTTTGCTTTAACCGTTCCGTTTTGAATTTGGAGGCGTTCTGCGCGGCCAGGAAAAGGGGGTATGCGTTGGGAGTTCCGTCTTTTTTCAACGGAACCAGCGCAGCCGCGTAGGAGGGCAGGGAAGAAATCCTGGTCGTAAATTCCTTGAAATTGGTGGGCTTCAGGTTGAAAGCGTCACATAGAAGCCTGGCGGCCAGCAGATTTCTCAGCGTGGGGATAAAAGCGGCGCGCATGATCGTAATGGCGTTTTCTCCGCGTTCCAGCTGGAAGTCAATCAGGGAGATGGCGGCGTCACTTTTCTTGTTTTCCAGAGCGCGGGAAATTTCAAAAATCACGCCCGTGCGCGTGAGGGGAACCATGCGTTCCACATCCTCCGGCATGACGGTGCGCCTGTCCGCGCCCAGATAAAGGTCCAGCTTTTCAATTTCAGAAATGATCTGGCGGGAGGATTCGCTGACGCGGTGAATGAACAGTTCCAGAGCGGCGGAATCGAAGCCTAGGCCCCGCGCGCCCGCTTCCTTGTTGATCAGGGGCATCAGGCTGCCTTCCCAGCCCGCCTTGGTGATGTCCGGCTTGTTCAGTTCTTCCGCCGCTGCGGATTGGAGCAGGAATTTATTAAAGGAACGGCGCTTGTCAAATTCGGAGGCGGAAATGAGCAGCAGGACGTCCGGGCCCAGGCCCGCTTCCAGCAGGCGCCTGAGGGAATCCAGCGCCGTTTCCGTGGTAGAGGAGCGCCCCGTGACGGAATCCCCCAGAAAATTGCAATTCTTCATCCAGACCACCTTGCGGCCCGGAAAGAAGGGCAGCGTGCGCAGGGCCTCCATGACCTGGCGCGTCACCTGGGCCGCCTCGTCGGAATCGCCGCAGGCCGCTTCCAGAATTTCATGGGAAAATTCATTCGTGCCTTCCGTCAGGGCGGCAAAAATGGCGGAAGCCTTCTCACGCACCATTCCTTCATCCGTACCGAAGACAAGGTGAATGGCTTGTTGTTGTAAAGTGCTGGTGCCCATAAAACCGTACCCGTAGGTATCATAAAACGCGCCTTGTTAAAAGACGTATTTGTCATTTGAAACTTTTTTCATTTGAAGAGAATAGGCTTAAATAGTATCAATAGGAGCGGAATGTCAAAGGACGGTTGGAGTCTTCCACGCCCGTTTTCAGGCATCTCCCCGGGATCAAGACACAAACAGTTTGACCGTTGCTACGGCAAGGCATTTCCATGAGATCAACCATATGGACACGGGCGTTACTTGTCATCATGATGACGGTTATGATGACCGTGGTCGCCATTGCCTATTGGAGATGGAACAGCCGCGTGACGGAGAAGAACGTTTCCTTCCGGTCCGAGGTCTTCACCATGGCGCAGCAGTCCGAACTCAAGGAGGAGGACGTTCCCATTCTGCACCAGCTTAATGAAGAATATTCCCGCGTCGCCCGGCTGGTGGAACGCGTGCTGGTCAGCATAGACACCACCGGGGTGACCACCGTTCCGCAGCCTTCCGAAGACGGGGATTCCATGGTGGAGAAGAGGCTGGCGGTCCATGGCCTGGGTTCCGGCGTCATCGTCACGGAAGAAGGGCATATCATTACCGCCTACCATGTCATTCAGAACAAGCATGCGCTGCGCGTCACGCTGAGCAATGGAAAGAGCGTTTCCGTGCGTCTGGTGGGGGTGGACCCGGAACTGGACATTGCCGTGCTGCAGGTGGAAAACCCCATGGCTTTCAATCCCCTCCCGTTCGGCAACAGTGATGAGATTGCGCCCGGCATGATCGTTCTGGCCTGCGGCAACCCCTATGGTCTGGGAACGACGGTTTCGCGCGGCATCATCAGCGCCCGGGAGCGCAAGCTGGTGGATTCCGGCCTGGACCTGATTCAGACGGATGCCAGCATCTTCCCCGGCAATTCCGGCGGACCACTCATCAACATTCGCGGTGAAATCATCGGCATCAACAAATCGGTGCTTCCCAACGTGGAAAAGAATTACGCCGGCATCGGCTTTGCCATTCCCTCCAACCTCGTGCTGCACACCTTTGAGCAGATTTGCAGGCATGGCCGGCCCATGAGGGGATACCTGGGGCTGGACATTGTCCGCAACACGCCTCCCCTCCGTAGTTTCCTGGATTATCATGAAGCTGGCGGGGCCGTGGTCAACATCGTGAAGCCCGGTTCCCCGGCGGAGCAGGCCGGCCTTCAGGCGGGGGACGTAATATTGAGCTTTGATGAAGTTCCTATCCAGACGGACAAGGATGTGAAGGACCGCATAGAAAATCTTTCCATCGGCGACAAATTCCGTCTGAAAGTCTGGCGAAAGGGGCAAAAAATGAATGTCACCCTGAAGGTGGGGGACAGCATCTTGAAGAACGTTCCCTCTCCCTGGGAGGACTTCATGGAGGGAGTAGGCATGCACCTGCGCGAACTTACGGCGGAGGAACAATCCATTGGCGCACGCGGCCTGCTGGTCATCCAGGTGAATCCCAAGAAATCCGTGGGGCAGATTCTCCAGGCGGGTGACATGGTCTTTGCCGTAAATCATCAGAGCGTGAGCACCATGGATGCGCTGGTCAGGGCCCTGAGGGAGGGGCCGGCGCTGTTGACCGTTTCCCGTGACGGGCAGCAGTTCAACGTGAAGGTGGACGCGCGCCCGGTTTCCGAAAAGACATTGCTGCCCCGCATTCCCTCGGCGACGAAGAGCAGCGCCATCATCCCGCGGGAACTTTGAATTCCCCATTCCCGCACCGTGCGGAGCCCGTCTGCGGGGAAGCGTTTTCCGGCATCATCCTTGCGCGGGCTTGACTGGCCGCCGGAAGCGTCTATAATGCATCACCTTTAAGAAATTAACATTATGACTCGTCATACTATCTCCGTACTTGTTGAAAACAAATTCGGCGTGCTTGCCCGCATTGCCGGTTTGTTCAGTGGACGGGGCTACAATATTCATTCGTTGAACGTTGCCCCTAGCCAGGACCCGCGCTTTTCACGGATGACCATCGTCGTACGCGAAAAGGAAGACGTGCTTGACCAGATCATCAAGCATCTGGAAAAACTCGTCAACACGGTGGAAGTTGTAGATTTCCGCAACACGGACAACGTGTACCGGGAGACGGTGCTGACCCGCATCGGCGTGGACTCCGCCACGCGGCATGAAGTCATTGAATTCTGCCAGATTCTGGGCGCGAACATCGTGGACGTCACGCGGGACGCCCTGACCATTGAAGTGACGGGCGGGGAACACAAGATTGACCGCTTCCTGTCCCTCATTGAGGATTACGACGTGCAGATGCTGACGCGCAGCGGACGCATCGCCCTTCCCAAACCCCGGCAGTAAAGAAATCCTTTCCGGCTTTTTCATCAAACCCTGCAGGACGTTCTTGCAGGGTTTTTTTCTCCCCTCCATCATGAACATCACTTATCCGGACCTTCCCATTTCCCGCCGCCGGGCCGACATTCTGGCGGCCATGCGGGAGCATCAGGTCATTGTGGTGGTAGGGGAGACAGGGTCCGGCAAGACCACCCAGCTTCCCAAGATGGCCATGGAGCTGGCCGGAGAGGCGCGGGGCAGGGTGGGATGCACGCAGCCCCGGAGGCTGGCCGCCGCTTCCGTCTCCCGCCGCGTGGCGGAGGAATTAAACTGTGAGCTGGGCGGCCTGGTGGGGTACCAGGTGCGCTTTGAGGAAAAAGCCGGGCCGGACACGCGCCTGAAGTTCATGACGGACGGCATCCTGCTGGCGGAAACCCAGCATGACCCGGACCTGCGCCAGTATCATACCCTGATTCTGGATGAAGCCCATGAACGCAGCCTGAACATTGATTTTCTGCTGGGCTACCTGAGGCTTCTGCTGGACAGGCGAAAGGACCTGCGGCTGGTCATCAGTTCCGCCACGCTGGACGCGGGGGGATTTTCCGAATTCTTCGGGGGCGCTCCCATCATCCAGGTGGAGGGCCGCACCTATCCCGTGGACCTTCATTACCTGCCTCCGGTGCATGAGGACGAGGAACTGGCCGCCCACGTGGCGCGCGCCGTGGACTGGCTGGATACGCTGGACGACCGGGGGGACGTGCTCGTTTTTCTCCCCGGAGAGCGGGAAATACGCGAGGTGGCGGAAAAACTGGAGGGCCGGAATTTAAAGAATACGCGCATCCTTCCCCTCTTTGCCAGGCTGGGCCTGGCGGACCAGCAGAGGATTTTTCATCCGGAACCGGGGTGCCGCCGCATCGTGCTGGCGACTAACGTGGCGGAAACGTCCCTGACCATTCCCGGCATCATTTACGTCATTGACTCCGGCGTGGCGCGCGTCAGCCGCTACAGCCCGGCACGCCAGGTGCAGCGGCTCCAGATAGAACCCGTATCCCGGGCCAGCGCACGCCAGCGTGCGGGCCGCTGCGGGCGCGTGTGCGAGGGCGTTTGCATCCGCCTCTACAGTGAGGAAGACTGGGAGGACAGGCCGGAATTCACGGACCCGGAAATCAGGCGCAGCGCCCTGGCCGGGGCTCTCCTGCGGATGAAGGACCTGGGGCTTCCGGAAATGCCGGAATTCCCCCTTCCGGACCCCCCTTCCTCCAAACTGGTGACGGAGGGCTACCGCACCCTGCGGGAAATCGGCGCGCTGGACAAGGCCCGGCAGCTTACGCCCGTGGGCCGGAAGCTGGCGCGCCTGCCCATTGACCCGCGCCTGGGCCGCATGCTGCTGGAAGCGCAGCATGAACAGGCCCTCCCTGAAATGCTGGTGATTGTGGCCGGGCTGGGCATCATGGACCCGCGGGAACGTCCGGCGGACGCGGCCCAGAAGGCCGACCAGGCCCACGCGCAGTGGAAGGATGAAGACAGCGATTTCCTGTCCCTGCTCAAGTTGTGGAGGGACGCATGGCAATTCCGGGAAGGGCGCCGCTGGCGCAAAAACCAGCTTCGGAAATGGTGCGGGAAAAACTTCCTCAATTTCAACCGGATGATGGAATGGTTCAACCTGTGGGAGGACCTTTCCCGGCTGGTCCGGGAAACCCTGAAATGCAAAATTCCTCTCTTGGAGGCGGAAACGGAGCGCCAGGCGTCCTTTGCCATGATCCACCGGAGCATTCTGGCCGGGGTGCCGCGCCAGTTCGGCCTCTGGGATGCGGACAACCGTGAATACCGCGGCGCCGGTGGGCGTTCCTTCGGCATCTTCCCCGGTTCCGGCATGTTCCGCCGCAAGAAGCGGAGTGAATGGGTGATGGGCGTGGAACTGGTGGATACCACGCGCCTGTGGATGCGCCGCGCCGCCCGGCTGGAGCCGGAATGGGTGGAGCAGGTGGCTCCCCACCTCTGTGAATCCCATTACTCCGGAGCCCGGTGGGACAAGGAGCAGGGTGCGGTTTACGCCGTGGAGCGCGTGGTGTGCGGCGGACTGCGCATCATTGACAACAGGCGCGTGCATTATGGCCGCATCAACCCGGCCCATGCGCGGGAAATCATGATCCGGGAAGGGCTGCTGGGCGGCGGTTTCCGGACGAAACCCGCCTGCATCACCCACCTGGAAACGCTCCGGGAGGAAGTGCGGCAAATTGAGCTGAAGCTGCGCCGTCCGGACCAGGTCTGGTGCGAGGAAGGGGTTTATGAATTCTTTGACAGGCTCATTCCGCAGGACTGCTGCACGGCCAAAGCGTTCCTGCGCTGGGCTGGCAGTATGGAGAAAAAGAACCCGGAAGCCCTGCACGTTCCGCCGCAGGAGGCCATGTACGAATTCTGGGGCAGGGACCTGCTGGACGGTTTTCCGGATGAAATCACCTGTGGCGGAGCAGAGTACGCCGTATATTACCAGAATGACCCCGGCGCAGAAGATGACGGCGTGACCCTGGGCGTTCACATCGACCAGTTGCCGGATATTCCGGAATGGCTGCCGGAATGGGGCGTGCCGGGCCATCTGGCCCAGCGGGCGGAATGCCTGCTGCGCACCCTCCCCAAGGACCTGCGCGTTTTTCTCCAGCCCATCAGCCAAAAGGCGGCCTACTTTGCGGAACTGCGGCATGGCCTGGAACCGGACGGCCCGCTGGCGCAAAAGCTGGCGGAATTCGTGGAATCGGAAACCGGGCGTTTCTGCGCGCCCTCCTTCATTGACATGAACCGCGTTCCCGCGGAGCTGGTCACGAAAATCTGGGTGTGCGACGACGAAGGCGATGAGCTCGCGATGGGAACGGATATTGCGGAGCTGAACGGGCACCTGGGCAAAAAACTTTCCCGCCGGTTCCGGGAAACGGCAGCGGACATCGTCTCCGTGACAGACATGAAGGAGTGGACCTGCGGCGACCTGGAGCGCACGGTGGATGTGGCCGGAAGGCCGGGTTACGTGGGCTTGGTGGATGAAGGTTCATCCGTAGGCGTCCGCGTTTTTGAAGATGAACTGCGCGCGGCGGAATCCCACCGGGGAGGGTGCCTGCGCTTCATGCGCCTGCGCCAGACAGACCAGCTCAACCACCTCCGCAAGAAATTCCCGCTGAAACTGGAAGGGAAGCTCTCCCTGCACATGCTGGGCTGTGACCCGTCCACCAATGCGGATGACCTGGTGGACGTCTCCGCGGAGCTTGCCATGGGACGCTCCCTCCCGCGCACGGCGGAACAGTTCGCCGCTGCGGAAATGAACCTGCGCCAGAACCTCTTTGACGCCGCAAGGAATGTGGCGGATGTCTGGGAACTCATCGCGTCCACGGAACATGCCGTCAGGGACTTTGCCGCCGCGCAGCAGGGCGTGCGCCATACGGAGCGCATCACGGCTGATCTCCGGCGGCAGCTTGACTGGCTGCTCCGGCCCCGCTTCCTGTGGGCGCATGGAGCGGAACATCTGCCGGACCTGAAACGGTACATGCAGGGCATTGCGGAGCGCATCAGGCGCATCAGCCAGCAGCCCCTGGCCAAAGAACTGGAACGCCTGGACCTCTTTGAACGCGTGTATCTTCCCTGGCATCAGGCCCTGCCGGAACACGGAGACGACCCGCGCTGGACGCAATACGGCTACCTGCTGGAGGAATACCGCCTGGCCGTCTTCGCTCCCGCCATCTCCGTCAAGGGGCGCATCTCTGAAAAGCGCCTGGTGGCCGCTTTTGAAGCATTGTAAAATCAGTGAAATCCCTGTCTTTTCATCAGAATAACGGCCGTGGAAAAAGAATCAAATATTCGGGCGCATGAAAAAATGTAAATGGCAGCTTGTCTGGATTGTTCTGACAATTCTATGATCGGTATGGTGTGACGAGATTGATCAGATGCATCTTCAGGGGCGCCTGAAAGTTTCAGTGATTTGTCTCTGGCAGCTGACATCATGGGTCTATCTTGCCGCACCGGTCATTATCCTGATGCGGCCTCTTTTAACATGGGTGAGAAGGGCGCGGAATTGGCAGAGAAAAGCCGCCTCGCCTGCTACTTTATAGCGCCGTTATTGCCCATCGCCTACCTTTTCTGGTTTACTGCAGACTGGCCGGACGAATGGCTTGCACAAGCAGTTTTGGTCTTTTTGGCTTTTACCTATACCGGAATAGGTGGCATCATGCTGGCTTTAAAGCCGCGTAAATCACTTGGATCCGCATCCGGGGAAAATATGCAGGGCGCTCTTCCTCCACAGGAGTAAGATTCCCATGGGCCTCCCGCGGGGGATTGTTTACAGGCCCTTGGAAAGCTGGGCGAATTCGATCAGGTTTGTTTCCTTGCCAAACAGGATCAGGATATCGTGGTCCTCAAAGACGAGGTCCGGGGAAGGGGTGCCAATCACGGGAATGCGCGGGATGGAAAGGATTTCCCGGCGGCCCTGCGGGGTCTGGGCTTCTCCGCGGCGGATGGTGAGCAGGTTCAGGTGGTGCTCCGTGCGCAGACCCACGTCCCGGAGCCGTTTGCCCACCCAGATGCGCGGCACGGCTATTTCCACGATGCTGTGGTTTTCATCCATGGGGGAGACGCGCAGGAATTCAGGGGATTCCAGCTGGCTGGCGAGCTGCTTGGAGGCCACGCGGGACAGGTTGATAAGCGCGTACACGTTCATCTGGCTCAGGATGTGTTCATGCACCGGGCTCATCACGCGAGCGTAAATGTAGCGGACGCCCATCTTTTGAAGGTGCGTGACGACGAGAAGGTTTTCTTCAAAGCTGTCTCCGATGGCGACGATGACGGCCGACTGGTCATCCAGTTCCAGTTCACGCAGGGCGGCCGGATTGGTGTAATCCGTCACCACGGCGTAAGTCACCAGGTCCTTGATCTGCTCCAGTTCTTCATCCGTGGAGGCGACGGCCACCACTTCAATATTGCGGGCGGAGAGCTCTGTGCAGAGTTCCTGTCCGAACTGGCCCAGGCCGATAACGGTGTATCTCATAATGGTATGTTCAGGTTAACGGGATTTTGACGGATGGATAGCGGTAATGCCGCGGGGTGGGGGTGCCGGCCAGGGCGATGAGGAAGGCGAAAAGCCCCACGCGGCCGGCGAGCATGTTGATGATAAGAAGATATTTGGAAGGGTCGCTCAGGTCGGGCGTGATGCCCCGCGACACCCCTACCGTAGCAAAGGCGCTGCAATTTTCAAAGAAGATATCCAGTGAGCTCATGGCGGGTTCCAGGCTGCAAATAAGGATGGTGAAGCAGCCGATCCAGGCGCAGGAGACCACGACGGTGATCACGCACCGCGCCACCGTGCGAGAATCAATGCGGCGGTGGAAGAATTCCACATGGTCCCGCCCGCGGAGAATGCGCAGGATTTCCGCGCCCGCAATGGCGCAGGTGGTGGTTCTCATGCCGCCCGCCGTGCCGCCGGGACTGCCGCCCACCACCATCAGGCCGCACATGATCAGGCTGGCCGCGGGCAGGTAGCGGCTGTAATCGCTGGTGTTGAATCCCGCCGTGCGCGCCGTGACGCTGTCAAAGAGGCAGCTCCAGAAGTGCTGCCCCAGCGGTTCGGAAGCATGGGGCGCTGAAACGGCAAAGATGGCCAGGGCTCCCCCGGCCAGCAGAATGCCGGTGGCGATCATCACTAGCTTGAAGTAGGGGGTCCACTGCACGCGCAGGCGGCGGTGCTTGGAAAAAAAGCGGTTCACCAGCCGGGAATTGATTTCCTTGTAAATGCCGAAGCCCAGGCCGCCGCAGACGATCAGCGCCATGATGACCGCCTGGCCGCTGTAGCACAGGCGGATGCCCGGCTCCATCAGGTTCATCGGGAACGTGGAAAAGCCCGCGTTGCAGAAAGCGGAAACGGAGTGGAACAGGGAGTGCCACCACAGGGGTTCCCCCATCAGGTTGATGTCCCTCCCCTCCCAGGAGAAATACAGAAGGACGGCCCCGCACAGTTCAATGAACAGTGTGCTGACCACGATGGTGGTGATGAAGGAAACCACGGACCCCAGATTGCCTTCGTCCAGCAGATCCGTCAGCAGCACACGGTCACGCAGGGAAAAGCCCTGGCCCGCCACCATGGCGACGAAGTAGGCGAACGTCATGATGCCGAACCCGCCGATCTGGATCAGGGCCAGCGTGAACATTTCCCCCAGCGGCGTGAAGACGTTGGCGAAGTTCACGGCGTTCAGTCCGGTAACGCATACGGCGCTGGTGCTGGTGAACAG
Organism: Akkermansia sp.; assembly: GCA_048388685.1. Classification (GTDB taxonomy): domain Bacteria; phylum Verrucomicrobiota; class Verrucomicrobiia; order Verrucomicrobiales; family Akkermansiaceae; genus Akkermansia. The sequence goes on from DBGCTZ010000005.1 coordinate 45,538, forward strand.
GGCGTCCGTAAAACTCAGCGTGATGCCCGGGTACGTGGAATTGGGAAGCAGGAGCAGCCCGGTTCCCGCCAGAATGACCACGCCCAGGGAGGTGACGAACTGCATGGCCGGAGCCATCAGCGGGCGCCCTTTCTTCTGCTTGCCCAGCAGCCATTCAAAAATCCTGGTCAGGGACAGCAGCGTGGGAATGGCAATCAGGCCGGCTGTAATCACCAGGCGGGAAAGCTCCGTAAACCTCATGAAGCTGTCCTCCTGCTGCTCCCTGGCGATCAGGAGGAAAATCAGCAGGCAGCTGATGATCTGGAAGACCAGAAGCCTCAGGGAAGGGCGGTTGATTTCCTTCCGGAAATAGGAACCCAGTACGCCCGTCAGGTGCCCCAGCGTGGCAACGGCGGCAATCAGGCGCGACCATTCATGCTCCGTACGCGTCAGGGGCCACCCCAGCTCCCAGATTACCGCCCCCAGAAGGATGGCAATGCAGATGGCTGCAACTTTGGTAAATCCCGAGCGTGTGGTTGTCATTGTACAAAATGCCTTGCCCGGAGTCTACCACCTGGAAACGGAAAGGGAAGCTATTAACCGTGATGCGGTTTTCCTGCGGATTTCCCGGCTTTAGAGAAAACGCAGGGCTCTGCCGCCCTGATGCCCGGATCAATTCCGGCGCCGTTTTGCCAGCAGGGCCATGATACCCAGAAGCCCCAGCAGGGAGGAGGACGGTGCCGGAACGGAGAGGGTCACGATCCCCGTGGAAGCGTCATAATCCAGGATGTTCCAGCCATTGGACGCATCAGCCATGGAAAAGTCTTCCGCGGAGGAAAGCCCTTCCAGCGTTCCTCCGGAAATGTCCGCTATCTTGAAGGACATGGAGCCGGTGCGGTTGACGATTCCGCTGATATCCAGCAAGCGTTAAAACAGGGAGGAAAAGCGGGAAAACGGAAACTTTGGCAGAAAGCTTTCCGGAGGGAAGGCATATTTTAAGCTTTTTCTTTCCCGGACGGGATGGCTTTATAGGGGTGTGCTGGCAAAGAGAATCATTCCGTGTTTGGACGTTACGGACGGCAGGGTCGTCAAAGGGACCAACTTCGTCAATTTGAGGGATGCTGGAGACCCGGTGGAATGCGCCAGAGCATACGACGCCCAGCAGGCGGATGAACTTGTATTTCTGGACATTACAGCATCCTCCGACGGGCGCGCCACCATGGTGGACGTCGTACGCCGCACAGCGGCCTGCTGTTTCATGCCCCTGACGGTGGGCGGCGGCATCCGTGCCGTGAAAGACATGAGGGAAATGCTTCTGGCCGGAGCGGATAAGGTCTCCCTCAATACGGCGGCCATCAACCGCCCGGAATTGATTAACGAGGGAGCGGCGGCCTTCGGCAGCCAGTGCATCGTCGTGGCTATTGACGCCAAAAGGCGGTCTCCCGGCAAATGGGGCGTTTCCACCCACGGGGGGCGCCAGTTTGTGGGCCTGGACGCGGTGGAGTGGGCCGTGGAGGCGGAACGCCGCGGCGCGGGGGAAATCCTGCTGACCAGCATGGATGCGGACGGGGCCAAGACTGGGTACGATATCGAACTGACTCGCGCCGTCAGTGAGGCCGTTCGCATTCCCGTGATTGCCAGCGGCGGAGCGGGCAACCTGGACCACATGGTGGAGGTGCTGGTGGAAGGCCGTGCCCACGCCGTTCTGGCAGCTTCCATCTTCCACTTTGGAGAGTACACGGTACCGGAGGCCAAGGCCTACTTTGCTTCCCGGGGAATTCCGGTGCGGCCTTTGGCGGAGTAATGGAAGTATTCTTTTTTCTTGAAAGAAAAGGGGAGCCTGGTACGTAAGGAACACTATGTATAGGCGTCTTCTTCCTCTGCTTCCCGTCATCGCTTTCATTTCTCCCGTTCACGCCCAATCACCGGACAGGCACCCCCTGTATGAACCGGCCCTGTTCAAGGCGGACATAGGGGGGGATCAGAGCAACCTCTTTACCGGGGCCAAAATAACGGCTTCCGAACATTTTGACAAGGAGACGCCCCAGCTCGCTGTGGACGGGCAGGTGAGTAATGCCGATAAATACTGGGGAACGGAAAATTTGCCGGCATGGCTCCAGATAGATATGGGAAGCCCGCGCGCGCTGTCCGCCCTGCACGTCTGGCCTTTCTGGAAGGGAGGCCGCATTTACAAATATAAAATAGAAGGTTCCAGGGACGGCAAGAGCTGGAAAACGCTGGTGGATCAGTCCTCCAACAGCATCGCGGCCACGCCGGAAGGAGTGCCCTTCAAGTTCAACCCCCAGACTGTCCAGTATGTGAAAATAACCATGCTGGGCAATAATGCGGGGAAGGGAGGCCAGCTGGTGGAAATCAAGGGATATGGACCGGACGCCAATTTGAATTTGAAAGCGGGCGTGGTGAAGGACTACACCCGTGTTCCCTTCAAGGGCGCTCCGAAGGAGGAAATGCTTCAGGATTCCCTGCGTCTTTCCGGCTGGAGGGGAGAACGCGCCAGCGGGCAGATCGCCGTGTGGTCCTCCCAGGAACAGCCCCAGCTCTCCGTGTCCTGCCCGGGGGTGAGAAATGCTGCCGGACAGGTAATTCCGGTGAAGACCTCCATGGTGCGTTATACCAAGGGGGGCGGCAAGATTTTAGCCGACGTCATTGGCAAGGAAGACCGCTGTGATTTGCCCGGCGGCCTGGTACGCCCCATTTGGGCGGAAATCAACATTCCCGCTTCCGCCAGGCCCGGCGTGTACAAGGGCAAGGTAGTCATCTCCGCGGAAAATAGCTCCCCTGTGAACATTCCCGTGACGCTGGAAGTGGCTCCGGAATTGCTGCCTCCTCCCTCCAACTGGCAGGTGCACCTGGACCTTTGGCAGCATCCCCAGGCCGTGGCCCGCTGGCACGATGTGGAACCGTGGTCCCCTGAGCACTTCGCGCTGATGAAGCCGGTCATGAAGAGGCTGGCGGACGCCGGGCAGAAGGCCATTACATGCTCCCTGATTGATGAAGCGTGGAACGCCCAGACTTATGACTGGTTCCCGGCCATGATTGACTGGGTGAAGGACAAGAATGGGAAAATGCGCTGGAATTACACCAACTTTGACAAATGGGTCTCCTTCATGATGAATGACGTAGGCGTCAAGGGCCAGATCTCCTGCTACACCATGATTCCGTGGACCATGAAAATCCGGTACATGGATGAAGCCACCGGAAAATACAAATTCCTGGAATTGAAACCGAATGATCCTTCCTATGAAGCCATCTGGGGACCCTTCCTGACGGACTTCCGCAAGCATGTGAAGAGCAAAGGATGGCTGGATAAGACCTGCATCGGGCTGGATGAACGTCCGGATGCCCTGGTGAAGGCGGCCAAGAACATGCTGGACAAATATGCTCCGGAATTCAAGATCGTCTCCGCGGTCAATCATCCTTCCGCCATCACCCGGGACGTATTTGACGTTTCACCCGTCATTGACCATGCTGAAACGGTCATGGGCGATTTGCTGGATCAAAGAAAGAAAGCCGACAAGAAAACCACGTTCTACGTCTGCTGCTGGCCCGGCAAGCCCAATACGTTTACCCACTCTCCCCTGGCGGAGGCCGAATGGCTTGGCTGGTTTGCCGCCGCCAACAACCTGGACGGCTTTCTGAGATGGGCATACAATTCCTGGAGCCGCAATCCTTTTGAAACGACCGATTTTGGCTCCTTCCCGACGGGAGACTGCTTCCTGGTCTATCCGGGCGACCTCAGTTCCCTGCGTTTTGAGAAGCTCCGCGACGGGCTGGAAGAATTTGAAAAGGTAAACATCCTGCGCGCCAAGGCAGCCAAAAACCCGAAGGCCAAAGCTGCCGTGGAGCGAATGAACAAGGAACTTGCCGAACTGTTCACCGTCAAGAAGAGCAAGGGCAATGAGCATGAAGACGATGTGCGCAAGGCCCGGGAAATCGTCCGCAAGACTGCGGAGGCTGCCAGATGATTTCATAGATTCCGCGTTTTCACTCCTTTATTTTTTTAAAAGAGATCAATCCCAAAGACGGAACCCATGGGAAAAGGGGCATGGAGCGGAAGGAAAGCATTGATGTGAATACAGGCGTCCTTGAGGCAACATGCTCCCTTTCCCATGGCAGCCGCCGGGGACCTCTTTTCCAGAAAACCGGAGATGAAGATTCGTTTGAAACGATCGTAATGGAAGCCGCAAATTATCAGCCGGGACGGCAATTCCTTAGCGGTAAAACCCATCATTGAGGAAGCGGACGCCGGCAAATGTTCGGCCAGTTTCGTGGAAGTGGAGCCGGGTCAGTTCGCCTGCGGCTACCATTACCATGAAGTGAATGAAGAAATATTTACATCATCAGGGTCATGCCTTCGTGCATACTCCGAAGGGTGAAAAGAACTTAAAAGAGGGGGATGTGATTGCTTTCCCCGCCAGTCCGGAGGGGGCGTACGTCATCCGCAACGAATCCGCTACGGAGAAGCTGGTCTATTTGGATGCAGGCACGATGCCCGATGTGGTGCATTTCCCGGATACGGTATCCGGAATGGTATTTCTTTCCTCCGGTGTGCACCATTTCCGGGAATCCTGAGCGGCATCCCTGTTCCGGGGCCTTTCCCCGGTGGGATATAACGTGGTTGGGACCATTTATTCCTGAATCAGCCAGTCTCCTTCCTTCGTCCGGTATAGCCCGTGTTCCTTTAATGTTGAGAAATGCGGTTGCATGACATCCCAGCTATCCAGGCAGAGATTACGGCAATCATCGTAGTAATTAAGGCCGACCAGAAGAGCCTGGCGGATGGAGGAGTTTGCCGGATCAGGGCCGTATCCGTGCCATTGGTTGAGCAATTCCAGATAAACGGGCACCAGACAGTTTCCGTCCACTTTCGGCCCGGTCCAGACTTTTTTGATGACAGGCTGCACTTCCCGTCCGTACAGCTTTTCCCACTGGCTTAACAGGGAATCTTTATCAAATTTGCCGCTTCGGAAAACAATATTGACCTGGCTGGACGCGCGGAGGACAGCTTGCCGAATTTCCTTTCTATCCTTTTCATTCATTTGCGCATAAGCCTCCTTAAAGGCTTCTTCCGCGCTGTAATCGAAAAGGGGGCAAGCCATGACCGGTGGAGCCGTAGGCGGTGTTTCCGAGGATAATTCCGAAGGCTGGCAGGAGAAGCCTGCCAGTATTGGCGTCACAAGAAAGAGAAGAGGAGCTGGCCCTGTATTCATAATGTTGAGGATGCAATAAGAAAGCGGTTTTTAATCTGGGTGAAGGGAATATCAGGTATTTCATTCCGTCAGGAATTGAATCCATGGAAATTCCAAAAGAGGTATGATTTTCCGGCTGTGTTTCTGTTTCTCAATGAACAGCGTTTGTGACCGGTGAATTTGTTGAAGAATCGGTCTTGCAACGGAATGAGCGCTCCTTCCCTGTATTTGCCGGGATGAAAGGGACGAATTCCAGCTTTGGGGATGGGGCACGTTCAGCACAAGAACTTACCATGCGGTCACACGCCGGGAAGGAAGAACCGTAAAGCCATTCATCGTGCGGATTCCCATGGATGACCGGCAATAAAAAACGCCCCTGCCGGATAAACCCGTGCAGGGGCGTTGAAATTCAGTGGCCGTATGCCTTATTCCGCGGGCTTGTCAGCGCCCATGCTGGCGATGCTCTGGTACAGGTTCCAGCGGTGCCAGACGTCCTTCTGGGCTTCTTCAAGGAGTTTTTCAAAGCCTTCCTTGTTGGTCTTGGCCAGAAGCTTGAAGCGGTTTTCGCTGAGAAGCACGTCGCGCAGGTCGCCCTTCGGTCCCTTGCCTTCCACGATCAGCGGATTCTTGCCCTGGAGGGCCAGATCCGGATTGTAGCGGTAGAGCAGGATGCGGCCGGTGTCCACCCATGCCTTCTGCTGCTGGAGCCCCTTGGCCATGTTGATGCCGTGGGAGATGCAGTGGGAGTAGGCGATGATGATGGCGGGGCCGTCATAGGCTTCCGCTTCCACGAAGGCCTTCAGGGTGTGCTCGTCCTTCGCGCCGAGGGCGACGGAGGCCACGTACACGTTGCCGTAAGTCATGGCCATCAGGCCCAGGTCCTTTTTCACGCCGGGCTTGCCGGTCGTGGCGAACTTGGCCACGGCAGCGCGCGGGGTGGACTTGGAGCACTGGCCGCCGGTGTTGGAATAGACTTCCGTATCCATGACCAGCACCTTCACATTCTTGCCACTGGCAAGGATGTGGTCCAGGCCTCCGTAACCGATGTCATAGGCCCAGCCGTCACCGCCCAGAATCCAGACGCTCTTGCGGACGAGCTTGTCCGCCATGGTCAGGAGGCGTGCGCATTCCGGCTTGCCGGTGATCCTCTTCTTGAGCTCGGCGACGTTTTCACGCTGCTGTTCGATATCCGCCTCATCCTTCTGAGGGTTGGCCAGGATCTGGTCCACCAGTTCCTGTCCCACGATGCCGGCGGCTTCACGGAGGAGTTCGGTGGCGTGTTCCATCTGCTTGTCCAGGGAGACGCGGAAGCCAAGGCCGAATTCGGCGTTGTCTTCAAACAGGGAGTTGGACCAGGCCGGGCCGCGTCCTTCGGCGTCATGAGACCACGGGGTGGTGGGCAGGTTGCCGCCGTAAATGGAGGAGCAGCCCGTAGCGTTGGCGACCACCAGGCGGTTGCCGAAGAGCTGGGAGAGCATCTTCACGTACGGGGTTTCGCCGCAGCCGGCGCAGGCGCCGGAGAATTCGAACAGCGGACGCAGCACCTGCATGGAGCGGATGTTGTCCGTCCTTACCTTGGTGCGGTCCACATCCGGAAGGCTCATGAAGAAGTCCCAGTTGGCTTCCTCCTTGTCGTGAATCTTCAGGGTGGGCACCATGGTCAGGGCCTTGTGGGTGGGGTCCGTCTTACTCTTGGCGGGGCAGACGTCGGCGCAGAGCGTGCAGCCCGTACAGTCGTTCGGGGAGACCTGGATGACGAATTTTTCACCCTTCCAGTCCGGATGCTTGGCATCCAGGCATTCAAAGCCTGCCGGCGCGGTAGAGAGGGCGTCCGGGGAGAAGAACTTGCTGCGAATGGCGGCGTGCGGGCAAACGGCCGTGCACTTGCCGCACTGGATGCAGAGGGCCGGGTCCCATTCCGGGAGGTCCAGCGCCAGGTTGCGTTTTTCGTACTGGGAAGTGCCGTTCGGGAATGTGCCGTCCACGGGCATCTGGCTGACGGGGATGCTGTCCCCTTCACCGCACATCATCTTGCCCAGGACGTTCTGGACGTAGTCCGGAGCGTCTGCGGACATGACGGCCGGGATGGCGTGGCCGGTGATGGTCTTTCCGGCAGTGTCCACCTGGTGCAGGTGCTCCAGCGTAGCGTCCACGGCGGCGATGTTCTTGTCAATCACTTCCTGGCCCTTCTTGGCGTAGGTCTTGGAGATGGCTTTCTTGATGTAGCCGATGGCTTCATCGGCGGGAATCACGCCGGCCAGCTTGAAGAAGCAGGTCTGCATGATCATGTTGATGCGGCCGCCCATGCCCGTCTTGCGGGCCACGGCGAAGGCGTCAATCGTGTAAAGCTTGAGGTTCTTGTCCAGAATCTGCTGCTGCATGCGGGCGGGCAGGGTGTCCCACAGCTTGTCCGCCGGATGCGGGCTGTTCATCAGGAAGGTGGCGCCGTTGGCGGCGTTCTTCAGGAAGTCGAACAGGTTCAGCAGCGTGGGCTGGTGCAGCGCCAGGAAGTTCGCCTTGGTGATCAGGTACGTGGACTTGATCGGGCGCGGCCCGAAGCGCAGGTGGGAGATGGTGGAGGAACCGGCCTTCTTGGAGTCGTACACGAAGTAGCCCTGCACGTACAGGTCCGTGTGCTGGCCGATGATCTTGATGGCGTCCTTGTTGGCGCCCACGGTCCCGTCGGAACCGAGGCCGAAGAACATGGCGCGCGTCACGTCGTCCGCTTCCGTGGAGTAATCGTCATCGTACGGGATGCTGGTGCCCAGCACGTCGTCGTTGATGCCGATCGTGAAATGGTTCTTGGGGGCGTCCTGTTCCAGGCTGTCGTAAATGCCCTTGACCATGGCGGGAGTAAATTCCTTGGAGGAAAGGCCGTAGCGGCCGCCTACCACTTTGGGCATGCCGTTGGTGAACGGAAGCGTGCCGGAGCCCTGGGCGTCAAAGAGGGCCTGGATGACGTCCTGATGGAGCGGTTCACCCTGGGAACCCGGTTCCTTGGTGCGGTCCAGCACGGCGATCTTCTTTACCGTGGAGGGAAGGGCCTTGATCAGTTCCGCGGCGGGGAAGGGACGGAACAGGCGCACCTTGAGGACACCCACCTTGGCGTTGTCACGGGCAATCATGGCTTCCACCGTTTCTTCCACGGCTTCGGCGCCGGAGCCCATCAGGATAATGATGCGTTCAGCGTCCGGGGCGCCGGTGTAATCCACCAGATGGTAGGAGCGGCCCGTGAGCTCCGCAAACCTGTCCATGGCCTTCTGCACGATGCCGGGGGTGGCTTCATAAAACTGGTTGACCGTTTCACGGCCCTGGAAGTAAACGTCCGGGTTCTGGGCGGTGCCGCGCAGCACGGGGGCGTCAGGGGTCAGGGCGCGTTCTCGGAAGGAGTCCACCCATTCCTGCTTGATCATGCCGTTCAGCGTATCGTCCGTGATGTCCGCAATCTTGCCGATTTCATGGGACGTGCGGAAGCCGTCAAAGAAGTTCATGAACGGAACGCGGGATTCCAGCGTGGCGGCGTGGGAAATGGCGGCAAAGTCCGCAGCCTCCTGCGTGGAGGAGCCGCACAGCATGGCCCAGCCGCAGGAGCGGGCGCTCATCACGTCGCTGTGGTCACCGAAAATGGAGAGGCCCTGATAGGCCAGGGAGCGGGCGGCCACGTGGAACACGGCGGGAGTCAGTTCCCCTGCGATTTTGAACATGTTCGGAATCATCAGCAGGAGGCCCTGGGATGCGGTGAAGGTGGTTGCCATGGCTCCGGTCTGGAGAGCGCCGTGGACTGCGCCTGCGGCGCCGCCTTCACTCTGCATTTCCACAACGGAAGGAACGGTGCCCCACAGGTTCTTCCGGTTCACAGCGGACCAGCTTTCAGCTGACTCACCCATCGGAGAGGACGGTGTAATGGGGTAAATGGCAATGACTTCAGAAAAACGATAGGCTACGGAGGCTACGGCTTCGTTAGCGTCAATCGTGCTGTAAGTTACGGTTGTCTGATCACTCATAAGTCTGCACGGATAGTATATAATTGATAAATAAGGTGCGCCTTAACGGAGTTATTTATAACATGCCCGGGGCCAAAGGTAAAAGCAATTATGCGTATGTGGGGTTTTGTTGAGCGTTTTTTAATAATAAGACCAGTTTCCCTTCAAATCCCTTGAATACCGGCTCTTGCGTGGTTCTCCGGGCGCCGTCCCCGGAGGCGGTTGGCGGCCACTCGTTCCTGCGGAGCACGGCGCCGCGGAAGGGATGAGGAATGAAACCCGCTTCACGGCGCCCGGCCAAAAATGCTCCCCTGCCTGACAATGCACTAGCCAAAACGGCGGCAAGCCTTTAAAATCCCCGCACTATGTCCGAACAACAGCAGGCACATCCGAATACGACGGAATCCGAACTCATTGCCGTGCGCCGCGACAAGCTCGCCAAAATCCGCGAGCTGGGAATCGATCCCTACGGCGCAAGATTTGACGTGACCAACACCCCCGCCGGATTGAAAGCCGATTTTAAGGAAGACAAACAGGAAGCCGTGGCCGGGCGCCTGCTGGCCATTCGCGACATGGGCAAATCCCAGTTTTTTGTTATCGGAGACGTGCGCGGCAAAATCCAGGGCTTCCTGCACAAGAATGAAGTGGATGAAACCACCTGGAAGCTGTGGAAGCTCCTGGACCGGGGGGACTGGATCGGTATTAAGGGAACCACGTTCCTGACCCGTACCGGAGAACCCACCGTGAAGGTTTCCGGACTCACCATTCTTTCCAAGAGCCTCCGGCCGCTGCCGGACAAATGGCATGGCCTGGCGGACAAGGAAGTTACGTACCGCAAGCGTCATCTGGACCTCATTGCCAATGAGGAAAGCGCGGCCCTGTTCGTCACGCGTTCCCTCATGATTGCGGAAATCCGCCGCTTTCTCCAGAACCGCGGCTATCTGGAAGTGGAAACCCCCATGCTTCAGGACGTAGCCGGGGGCGCCGCCGCCAAGCCGTTTGAAACGTATCATAACGCGCTGGACATGCCGCTGACGCTGCGCATTGCCCCGGAACTTTTCCTCAAGCGTCTGATGGTGGGGGGGTTCACCAAGATTTTTGAACTCAACCGCAGCTTCCGCAATGAAGGCATCGACCGCCGCCACAACCCGGAATTCACCATGCTGGAAGCCTACTGTGCCTGTGGCGATTTTGAAACCATGGCCAACATGGTGGAAGAGCTCATCTGCCACCTGGCGGAGAAATTCTGCGGAGGCCTCCAGATTGACCACAAGGATGCGGAAGGCAATGTGCTTTACACGATTGACCTGACCCGCCCGTGGAAGCGCGCCGACTACCAGGACCTGATCCGCGGCGTGGCCGGCCAGGACTGGTTTGACATTTCTCCGGAAGAACGCCGCGGCCGCTGTGAAAAGCTGGGCGTGGAAATCAGCCCGGACATGCAGGATGTGGACGTTTCCCAGCAGGTTTATGAAAAACTGGTGGAGGAAAAGACCATGAATCCCTGCTTCGTCACCCATGTGGCGAAGGACCTGGTTCCCCTCGCCAAGCTGAACCGGGAAAACCCGGACGTGGTGGACGTTTATGAACTGGTGATCAACGGACAGGAAATTTCTCCCGGTTACTCGGAGCTGAATGATCCGGACGTGCAGAAGGAGCGCCTGGAACACCAGGCCGCCGGAGAAACCCAGCGCGTGGATTATGATTTCATTGAAACGCTGGAATACGGCATGCCTTCCGCAGGCGGCATCGGCATCGGCATTGACCGCGTCATCATGATGCTGACGGGCGCCTCCTCCATTCGTGACGTCCTGCTCTTCCCGCAGTTGAAGCGCAAGGACAGTTAATTGATCCCCCCTGGCCGTATGGCTCCCCGCACCCCGGATACCCTGGACTGCGCTTCCGCCCAATGGATCGGCAAACGCCGCGAGCAGGAAGACGTGGTTAAAAGCCTTCCCGCCGCCGGCGGGGTGCTGGGGATTGTGTGCGACGGCATGGGGGGGCATCTCCGCGGGGACTGCGCCTCCTGCGTGGTGGCGCAGGAATTTGCCAGGGTATTTGCGGAAAGTACGGTGGAGAATATTCCGGAACGTCTTACGGAAGCCCTGCATGCCGCCAACCGTGCTCTGGCCGCCACCCAGAAGGAACCGGAGGAATCCGGAACCACCCTGCTGGCCGTCTTCATCCGTGACCATGCCCTGTGGTGGATCAGCGTGGGGGATTCCCCCCTTTACCTGTGGAGCGGAGCGGACAGTTTCCGCATGGACCGCCTGAATGAAGACCACTCCATGAGGCCGATCGCGGACTGCCTTTACCGGAAGGGGGAAATGTCCCTTCAGGGGGCCCTGCGCCAGCGCTGCGTGCTCCGTTCCGCCGTCATGGGCGGTCCCATGGAACTGGTGGACCTCAGCGCCGTTCCCCTGCTTCTGCATCCAGGGGATGCCGTGCTGGCCTGCTCGGATGGCCTGCAGGTCTGGTGCGAGCTACTGAGGGAGCCGTCCTTCCTGTCCCTCCAGAAGGCCCGTGACTGCTCCAGCCGGGAGCTGGCGGCAACCATCATGGAGCAGGTGAAGGATATGCTGGAACCCCAGCAGGACAATGCTTCCGTCTGGGCTGCCGTGATGCGGAAGCTGCGGACTGACGGCAAATAAACCGGCCCTGCCGGAGCAGGTCCAGATCGGAAGCTGGTGAAAGCTCCTGAACGTTCCGCGTTTCTGCCGGAACAGGCGGCTGGAAAGAACTGGCCGGGAATTGATTTCCCCATTGTCATTTGACGGACGCGGGGGTAGAATACCCTCCGCACAACATGATTGCCTGGGTCATTCTCTATATTGCAGCCTCCTACCTCATTGGAGCAGTTCCGTTCGGCTACCTGGCCGGGGAATGCAGGGGCCTTGATCTGAGGCGGGAGGGTTCCTGCAACATAGGCGCTACCAATGCATGGCGCGTGCTGGGCTGGAAATGGGGGCTCTCCGTTTTTATCCTGGACTTTTTAAAGGGATTTGTGCCCGTATTCGGCGCTCTGAACTGGCTGCCGGCCCTGACGGGGGATACGGGCGGCTGGGACTTCAACGCGGCGGTCGTGCTCGTCTGCTTTGCCGTAGTGCTCGGCCATACGTACACCTGCTTCCTTGGATTCAAGGGGGGGAAGGGCGTGGCGACGACGGCGGGCGTGCTGTTTGCCCTTAATCCGGTCGTGGCCTGTATAGCCCTGGGCGCCTGGCTGGTATTCATGGGAATCTCCGGCATCGTATCGTTCGCCAGCCTTGTGGCGGCGGCGGCAATGATCGCGGCCGGATGGTGGTTTTACCCGGTGAACGAGGAAGGGGCCGTTTCTCCCCAGGTCCTTTACATTGCCTTTTTCACGCTGGTAGGGATTTTGGTCATTCTCAAGCACCGTTCCAATATCGTGAGGCTTCTCAACGGAACGGAACACTCCTTCTATTCCAAAAAGTCCAAGTAAGATCATGAATCGGGTACATAAAATAGCAGTCATCGGAGCCGGTTCCTGGGGGACCGCCCTGTCCATGGTCCTGGCTACACGGCAGTGTGAAGTCGTCCTGTGGACGCCGGTGGAAGCGCAGGCACGGCACCTTGCCGAAACGAGGCGAAGCCCGGTTTTGTCCGAGACCGCCGCGCCCCTGGCCCCCAATATCCACCCCACGTGCGATTTGAACCAGGTGAAGGATGCGGAGCTCATCGTGGTGGTGGTGCCTTCCGTAGCCATGCGTTCCGTAGCGGAAAGACTGCGCGACCTCCCGGTGCGTCCGGACGCCGTCATCGTCTCCTGCACCAAGGGCATTGAACAAGGCACCCATAAAAGGATGACGGAAATTCTTCAGGAATACCTGCCCACCAATCCCATAGGCGTGCTTTCCGGCCCCAACCACGCGGAAGACATCTGCCTGGGCCTCCCCTCCGCCTCCCTGATCGGGTTTGAGGACCCCCAATATGCGGACTGGGTGCAGCAGATCTTCGTTTCCAAAACCTTCCGCGTTTACTCCGCTACGGACATCATCGGCATGCAGCTCGGGGGAACTATCAAGAACGTTTTCGCCATCGGCGCCGGATTGTGCGAGGGACTGAACCTGGGGGATAACGCCCAGGCCGCCCTGCTGACCCGCGGCCTGGCGGAAATGACGCGCATCGGCGTAGCCAGCGGAGGCCGCAGGGAAACCTTCATGGGCCTTTCCGGCGTGGGCGACCTCATCGTCACCTGCTATTCCAGGCACTCCCGCAACCAGACGGTGGGACGCCGGCTGGCGGAAGGAAAAAGCCTCCAGGAAATTCTGGATACCCTGGGCATGGTGGCGGAAGGGGTGCCCAACACGCTTTCCGTCTATGAAATTGCGCGGAAACTTGGGGTAAGAACGCCTCTGATTGACGCCGTGTATTCCGTTCTTTATGAAACCAAGCCGCCGATGGAAGCGCTGGTGGAGCTCATGACGCGGGACCCGAGGCCGGAATTAGATTGATTTTTTGTTTTTTTGAGTTGCTTTTCCTCGACAAATTGTACTATATAAACAATCAGTATGAAACGTGCCATCATCTCAGCTCTTTTTGCCGCCGGCGCCATCGGTGTCGCCAGTGCGGACATTCAGGCTCCTCCCGCTTCCGAATACACCCCCACCCGCAAGCTGGGCCGCGCCATCGCCAACCTCATTTATTCCGTTGAAGAAATTCCGCTGGGAATCATCAACTGGACGAGCCGCGAAGGCGACTATGCAGGTTTTTCCGTGGGCATTGTTGATGGCACCGCCACCATGCTTGAACGCATGGGCTACGGCATCTATGAGCTTGTCACGTTCTGGGCCCCCACCTACAAGTGCACGTACAAGCCCCCCTATCAGGGACGTTGCGGCATGAGCGGCCTTAAGGAATACAATCCCAATGGCGGCCTGAGCGAATTCCCTGCGGAACTCAGCTTCCAGAGCTACTACAACTACTCCCGCCAGCAGCGCGACTAAAATCTGCTGTCAAGAATTTCAAAAGGGCTGGCCGCAAGTCGCGGTCAGCCCTTTTTATGTGTTAAAACCTTATTGCCAGCAGTAGTAAACCTTCATCTTGGGAGAATTGGCTCTCCTCACAGTGCCGTTAAGAGTACAGGCCTGGAGGAAATTTCTATGAGGCACTCCTTGGGGGGTAACGGCGATGACAAGCCAGGAAGGCGCTCCGGATTGTTGCAGTTTAACCACATCTGATAATGCCTCTTGAGTGATATTGCTGCCCGGATGGTAGCATTTGATTTCAATGGGGGCTAGATATGCGCCGTTTGAGAGCACGAAATCGGGCGTCATTAATGCGGACGCTCCTGTTGGGTCTTTATACTGTATCTGATTTTCCCGGTCATGATCGATATGGTTCATGGTAAGGTAGGTGGCAAATTCAATTTGAAACCAGCCCTCCCAGCCACCGGGAATATCCCAGGGATAATCAGTTCTGGTAACACTACGAAGAACGTTATTTACATGCTGTCCGAGTCCGACCATGTGGTTGTAGGGACTAGTATACCCCACAAAATCGCTTATTGTTAGCTGTGCCATAAAATAATGTTGATTGATGGTTGAGCCTTTATTATCAGCCGGGCTGCATTCTGGAGAAAGAAACGCTTTCCCAATGGAAAAAAGCCTTTTGTAATAAAGGATAAAAGGACTCAGGATGTCCGAATTGCCGGAGGCGGGACTGCTCTGTTCGTCGTGACGACCGTCACGATTGACGGAAGATGAAGGAAGAAGTATCTTTCCATGAAGAAACGGCTTCCACATCATGAATAAAACAGTTGCTTTCATCGGCCTGGGGATGATCCCCTGCATTGTCGCCCCCGCATTTGCCCAGGACACCCATCTTTCCCTGACCAAGGAGAGTATTGCCAGCATGCATGAAATCACGGCGGCGCTGGACAAGGTGACGGATGAACCCGGAGCGGCCGCCGCCGTTGAAACGGTAAAGAAAACGCGGGAAAAACTGGTGGACCTGGGCAAAAGGCAGCTGGAATTGCCCGGCGCCACCCCTCAGGAGCAGGCGCAGATTTCCGCCCAGATGACGGAAGTGCAAAAGATTTCCGGTGAATTGGTGAAATCCCTGGCGCGCTTGAAAAAGAAAGGCTTGCTCACTCCGGATTTGCAGAAGGCTCTGATGGACTTGCAGTCCGTTCAGACGGAACTGGCCCAGGCTTCCAAGGACAAGGCCGCCCAGGCGGAACCGTTCCCGAAGGACGCGGAAGGCAACACGCATGAGACCCTGCTGGCCAAAACCGTGGAGGAAGTCAAAAATCTGGATGGCTCCCTGGCTAACGTGAAGGATGAGGAAACCAGCAAGGCCGCTGTGGACCAGATAGGCCATTACCGGACCGCCCTGCTGGATATTGCCAAAAAACAGGCCGGGCTGCCGCCGCTGACCCGCAACCAGCAGGCCAAGCTGACGGGGGTACAGCAGCAGCTTGTGGAAATGATGCAGCCCATCGTCAAGCACGTGACGGCCATCATGCTTTCTCCGGATGCCTCCAAGAACCTGAAGGAAGCCCTGAATTCCCTTTCCGAACTGCCCAAGGAAGTTCAGAAAATCCGTGAAGAGGCGGCCAAGTGAACTTTTTGGGGAATGCTCCCCTTTTGGACTGGTCAAAAATTATAATTGTTCTAAAGTGGCTGTCCTGAGGAATGCGACCGATTTTTAGTGAAACAGATATCCATGAGCGCCCCTTCCTGGTTTTCTGGGAAGTGACGCGCGCTTGCGCGCTGGCGTGCAAGCATTGCCGCGCCGTGGCCCAGCCGCGTCCCCATCCGGAGGAACTGAACCATGAAGAGGCCCTGCGCCTGATTGACCAGCTGGCGGAACTGCGCCCTCCCATGCTGGTGCTGACGGGGGGGGACCCCGTGATGAGGCCGGATATTCTGGAATTGATCCGCGCGGCAGCGGGAAAAGGGCTGCATGTGGCGCTGAGCCCCGCGGCTACCGCCAGGCTGCTACACGCGGATTTTCATGCCCTGAAGGAAGCGGGAGTTCAGAGCATGTCCCTGAGCCTGGACGGAGCGCATGAGGCCACCCATGACGCCTTCCGGGGCGTTTCCCACACGTATGAACGGACCCTGCGCGCCGCGGAAATGGCGAAGGAAGCGGGCATGCACCTGCAGATCAACACGACCATCACCAGAAGCACCCTGGGCGAGTTTGACGACTTTGTGGAGCTGATGAAGAAAATGCAGCCGGGCATGTGGAGCGTGTTCCTGCTGGTGCCTACGGGCCGCGCCGCCATGGATGAAATGCCCACGGCGGAGGAAGTGGAGGCCGTCTGGGAAAAACTCAGCAAGGTAAGCCGTGAAGTACCCTTCGGCGTCAAGACCACGGAAGGGCACCATTACCGTCGTGTGGCTCTTCAGGAAGCTCGTGCGCAGGGAAGCAAGCCCGCCCGCCGGGCCATCCCCACCCGGGACGGCAAGGGTATCATGTTCATCTCCCATACCGGGGAAATCCAGCCTTCCGGCTTCCTGCCCATTACGGCGGGGAACGTCCGGACGGACGACCCCGGGGAAATCTACCGCACGCATCCCCTTTTCCTCAAACTCCGGGACGACAACGCGCTGCAGGGCAAATGCGGACGGTGCGAGTACCGCACCGTGTGCGGCGGCTCCCGTTCCCGGGCGTATGCCGTTTACGGAGACATGATGGCGGAAGACAACCTCTGCCCTTACCAGCCCAGGATTTCACAACACCATGATTAACATTACCAGACTTTGGACAGGGGCGGAACAGCCCGCGGACCATTTGAGATACGGACAGGGCCGCGGGCACGGCCGCTCTGCGGGAGGCGCGGTGGAATCCTGCGCCCCGGCTTCTTCCCGCGTCCGCAAGCCCATTGTGGTCTGGAACATCACGCGCACCTGCAATCTCAAGTGCGTGCACTGCTATGCGGATGCCTCCGCCCGGAAGTTTGACGGAGAGCTGGACTGGGAACAGTGCTGCGCGGTCATTGATGATCTGGCGGACTATAAGGTGAATGCCCTGTTGTTCTCCGGCGGGGAGCCGCTGGTGCACCCGCGTTTCATGGAACTGCTGGAACGGGCCACCGGAAAGGGGCTGAAAGTAACCATCTCCACCAACGGGACCCGCATCACGCCGGAAGCCGCCGCGCGGTTCAAGGAACTGGGCGTGGCGTACGTGGGCATTTCCCTGGACGGCATCGGCGCCGTTCACGACAAATTCCGCGGGGTGGAAGGCTCCTTTGAACAGGCGGTGCGCGGCTTCAAGCTGTGCAGTGAAGTGGGGCAGAAGACGGGCCTGCGCCTGACGCTTACCCGCAACAACGTGCAGTGCATGGAACAGATTCTAGACTTCATTGACGCCAATGACATCCAGCGTGTCTGCTTTTACCATCTGGTCCCCACGGGACGCGGCGTGGAAGTGCAGACCCTGACGCAGGAGGAGGCGCGCCATGCCATGGATACGCTGATTGCCCGCGTGGAGCAATGGAAGGCGGAAGGAAAGAACCGTGAAGTGCTGACCGTCACCCAGCCTGCGGACGGCATTTACCTGCTGTTGCGCCAGCTCCGGGAAGGTTCCCCGCTGGCCAAGGACACGCTGAACCTGCTCCAGTGGAACGGCGGCGGGGCGAACAGCTCCGGCCGCGGCATTGCCAACATTGACACCCAGGGCATCGTGCATCCGGACCAGTTCTGGCAGTCCGTCACGCTGGGCAATGTGAAGAACAACCTGTTTTCCGATCTTTGGGATGCCAAGGCGGGCGCGGCGGCGGACATGCTGCCCGAATTGCGCGGGTCTGACGACCCCCTGGAACGGCAGAAGAAGATTGAAGGCCGCTGCGGCCGCTGCGTTCACTTTACCCTGTGCGGAGGCGGATTCCGCACCCGCGCCGCGTTTGCCAACGGGCACTGGTACGGGTCCGATCCCGGCTGCTACCTCACGGAAGAGGAAATCTCCACTCCCCTCCCGGAAGTCAACTGACTCCGCACGGCGTTGCACGGCGGAGATGTGTTTTGCGCAGTGGGGTAAAACCCTGCTTTTCCCTGCTTTACAAGGCAGGCGGCATGGCATAGCATCCCTGCATCATGAGTCAGGAATTAAGACCGGAAACCCTGTGCGTCCAGGCGGGCTGGACACCCAAAAAGGGCGAACCCCGCGTATTGCCCATTTACCAGAGCACCACGTTCAAGTATGAAACCAGCGAACAAATGGCCAAATTGTTCGATCTGGAGGAAGCCGGGTTTTTCTACACGCGCCTCCAGAATCCCACCAATGAAGCGGTTGCCAAAAAAATCGCTGAACTGGAAGGCGGCGTAGCCGCCATCCTGACCTCCTCCGGACAGGCGGCTTCCTTCTTTGCCGTCTTCAACATCTGTGAGGCCGGAGACCATATCGTCAGCACCGCTTCCATTTATGGGGGAACATACAACCTTTTTGCCGTCACATTCCGGAAAATGGGCATTGAAGTCACCTTTGTGGACCAGGACGCCCCGGCGGAGGAAATCGCCAGGGCCTTTCGTCCCAATACGAAGGCTCTTTTTGCGGAAACCATTTCCAATCCCACGCTCTGCGTGCTGGACATCCGCAAGATGGCGGACATCGCTCATGCGCACGGCGTGCCCCTGATGGTGGACAACACCTTTGCCACGCCCATCAACTGCCGTCCCTTTGAATGGGGCGCGGATATCATCACCCATTCCACCACCAAATACATGGACGGCCATGCCACGGCAGTGGGCGGCGTGATCGTGGACAGCGGCAACTTTGACTGGGAGGCACACCGGGAAAAATTCCCGGGACTTACGGAGCCGGACCCGTCCTACCACGGGCTTTCCTATAGCAAGAGCTTCGGCAAGGGAGCCTACATCACGAAGGCGACCGTCCAGCTCATGCGCGACCTGGGCTCCATCCAGTCCCCGCAGAATGCCTTCCTGCTCAATCTGGGTCTGGAAACCCTCCATCTGCGCGTGCCCCGGCACTGTGAAAACGCCCAGAAGGTGGCGGAATTCCTGCAAGAGCAGGAAGACGTAGCCTGGATCAATTATCCGGGGCTTCCGTCCAACAAATACCATGAGCTGGCACAGAAGCAATTCCGTAACGGGCAGTCCTGCGGCGTGGTAACCTTCGGCATCAAGGGTGGGCGCGAACGCTCCATCAAATTCATGGACAGCCTGAAACTGGCCGCCATCGTGACCCATGTGGCGGATTCCCGCACCTGCGTGCTCCATCCCGCCAGCCATACGCACCGCCAGTTGACGGATGAACAGCTCATGGAAGCGGGCGTCCGTCCGGACCTCATCCGCTTCTCCGTAGGGACGGAAGCCGCGGAAGACATTATTGCGGACCTCAGCCAGGCGTTGGAAGCTATCCGTTAAACCGGTTTATTCTTCTCGTACGCACAGCCGTTCCGTGGACATGCCCGGAACGGCTGTTTTGCATCTGCCCGGATGGGGAAGCCCGGAAGGGAGGTATCCGGAATCAACGCCTTTTTCAGTCTGTAAAATCCTGCGGAAAATCAGGAGAAAAACAACTTCACTCCCTATTCTTTTTGTCCAAAAGTTAGATTTCTTCATAAATCAATTATTTCAATATTGTTGTGCAAGGAAATCCATAAACGGGGCCTTTCAGGAAATGGCTTGGGCCTTCAATTTCAAAAGGATGCGGATGATTTCAAAAAGAGTGAAAATCATCACAGCTTTTCTTCTGAAATGTAAATTGACACACCATAATAAATTTATTATGGTGTGTAACTTATGAAAAGTAGATATTGTACTGTATTAATGAGTTGTGTCAGCGTTCTGACCGCCAATGCCGCCACCATCATTGCCGAACTGCCTGAATCAGCCAATTTGTCACAAACGGCATCCATGGCGCCGCAGACGGGAAACCAGCTCCTGGATAAGGTGAAAAACCGCGGGGTCGGCGTCTATGCGGGTGGCAACAACAACAGCCTGGCCAATTGGCCCCAAAACGGAGAAGGAACCTGGATCAACAATGATAACATCGGTTCCATTATTCTGTGCGGCAGAAGCGGCGTGGCCGGCGACTCCTTCGCCATGGTGCTGAAAGGCCCGGAGCAGGGGGACCTGGTGTCCTCCATCGTCTTTTCCTGTGACACTCCTGCCTCTGTCATTACCAGCTACATCATGGTTTTGGCGGTCTATGACTCCGCCGGAACGCTCGTGCAGAACCTCTCTACGATAGAAAGCTTCACCTTTGATTCCACCTCCAGAACGACAACCGTCTCTCTGGACATGGCGGATGCTCCTCTCGTATGGGAGGAGGGGTACAAGGTAGTCGCAGGAGTGAGGGGCGGGGCAGGAGCCGCCACCTCTCCCTACACGCTCGCCAACATCCAGGTAGCTTATGAAATTGTTCCGGAACCGGGTTCCGTCTCTCTGGGGATGCTGGGTCTGGGCGCACTGGTTGTCCGGAGGTCGCGGAGCCGGTGAGCAACCATTCTCCAACTGGAAGGAGGCGGAATTGGTCCCGCCTCCTTCCAGCCAGGTCTGAAAAAGGCGGATTTCCGGAATAAAGGGAAATACGGCATTCCCATGCTCCGGGCATGGTCATTCCCGGAGGGAATGTTCAAAAGCCCGGTACTGCACGGCTTCATATAAATGGGAATCCTGAATGTCCGGGCAGCCCTCCAGGTCCGCTATGGTGCGGGCCACTTTCAGGATGCGGTCATAGGCTCTGGCGGAGAGGGACAATTCCTCCACGGCGCGGAGCAAAATGGCCCGGCCTTCCGGCAGCAGGCGGCAGTGTTTCTGCAAGGCCTTTCCGAAAAGCGCTGCATTGCTGCGGAACGGAGTGCCGGCATACCTGGTGTGCTGAAGGCGCCGTGCCGCCATCACGCGTTCCCGGATGCTGGCGGAACATTCCCCGGCTGGAGCGGAAGCCAGCATGGAAGGATCAACGGCGGGAACTTCCATCAGTAGGTCGAAGCGGTCCAGAAGCGGTCCGGAAATCTTGCGCCGGTAGCGCGCGATCTGAGCCGGAGGACACGTGCAGGTTCTTCTTCTGTCGCCCAGATACCCGCAGGGGCACGGATTCATGGCAGCCGCCAGCATGAAGCGGCAGGGAAACGTCATGGTGCCGGAGGCGCGGGAAATCACCACATGGCCGGATTCCAGCGGCTGCCGCAGGGTTTCCAGCGCGGCACGGCGGAACTCCGGCAGCTCATCCAGAAACAGGACGCCGTTATGGGCCAGGGACACTTCCCCCGGGGTGATATTGGCTCCTCCGCCCATCAGCCCCGCATCGGATATGGTATGGTGCGGAGCCCGGAAAGGACGCCGGGCCACCAGGCCGTTTCCCCGTTTCAGGAGCCCGCATACGGAATGGATTTTACTGGTCTCCAGGGCCTCCTCCCGGCTCAGCGGAGGCAGAATGGTCGGGAGCCTCTGGGCCAGCATGGACTTGCCGGACCCCGGAGAACCGCTGAGCAGAATGTTATGGCCCCCGGCCGCGGCAATCTCCATGGCGCGGCGCGCGTAGGATTGTCCCTTGATCTCGTCGAAATCCACGGCGGTATCCTTCTCTCCATCATTTGGCTCCTCCGTGGCAGAAGCCGTGAACGGTGGCGGCAGGGCGGCAGAGGTGAGCAGGTGCCAGGCTTCCCGCAGGGAGGAGACAGGGTAAATCTGCACGCCCTGCACGGGCGCTCCCTCATGGGCGTTGGCGCAGGGCAGCATAATGCGTTTCCGGCCCATGCGCCGCGCCTCCATGATTTGCGGCAGAATGCCCTGTACGGGGCGTACCGCGCCATCCAGGGCCAGTTCTCCCACGATGCACCAGGAAGAAGCGTCCATCTCCGTTTCCGCCGCTCCCGCAATCATCCCCAGCGCAATGGGAAGATCAAAGCCCGGGCCCTGCTTCCTTAAATCCGCCGGGGCCAGATTGACGACGAAAACGCCCTGCTGGAAAGGCAGGCCGCTGTTCTGGATAGCCGTATCCACGCGCTGGCCGCTCTCCTTGACCGCCGTATCCGGCAGGCCTACGATGAAGGTGCGTTTCTCCGCCATGGGGCGGAAATCCACTTCCACCTCCACTTCTACGCCATCCACGCCCAGTACGGTGGAAGAATACAGCCGCGTCATCATTTCCTCCATGCTAAAAGGAAATGATAAAAAATAAAGAAAAATAACAGAAAACAGGAAATTATCTAACAGATAATTCAGCGGCGGGAAGCGCGGCGGAGAACCTCCCGTTCCTCTTCCGTCAGGCTGGACAGGCCGGACCGGGATATTTTTTCCATGATGTCATTCACCTCTTCCTCGGAAGGAAAGCGGCTATTGGCGGAATGGCGTGCAGAGCGTGCCGGGGCATGTTGGGAGGAGGAAACAACCCGGGGCTTGCGGGGGGACAGCTTTTCCTTCCACAGGATCAGCAGCGTCAGGATGAACCCGGCGAACATGCCGCCCAGGTGGCCCGCTTCACCGCCCGCATTATTCCACTGGAAAATAATGACGGCACAGGCAATGCCCAGCACGGCCAGCGCGAACTGGCGCACGCTCAGGTTGACCGGAGGAAACAAAAGCTGGACCCGTGCGTGCGGGAAAAGCACCGCGCACGCGGCCATGATGCCGTAAATGGAGCCGGAAGCCCCCACCATGGGAATAAAGCGCCACTCCGGATCAAAAAATCCCATGTACCCCAGCAGGGAGGAAAACAGGGCCGCGGCCACCCCGCAGAACAGGTAATACAGCAGGAAGCGCAGGTGGCCGAAGCGCTCCTCCACCACCGGGCCGAAGAACCACAGGGCGATCATGTTGAACAGGATGTGCCCCAGGTTGGCATGCAGGAACTGGTAGGTGAACAGGCGCCACAGCTCCCCTTCATGAAAACACGTATATTCACTGTACGCCCCGTAAAGCTGAATCAGGTCCAGATGGCCGGGCGGATAAATATTCCGCGGGATCTCCACCTGGAAGAAAAACCCGAGCATGAAAACGACCACATTGAGCAGGATCAGCCAATGCACCATGACGGCGCCGCGCTGGTCAAACAAATGCTCCCGTACCGTATTTCCCCAGTTCTGGTTCTCCGCTCGCATATAAGGCCGCATGTAATCGTGTTCAGGGCATTTTGACAAGGAAAATACCTGTCCCGTTCAAGGAAGGGAAGGTACCGCGCCTCATTATTTCCACAGTGCGGCGGGCAGCAGGTCCGGAGGCAGTTCCGTCCCGTGCACAAGATGTTCCGCCAGCTGGGCGGCGGACCACGGGGAAGTGGTCACTCCCTTGCTGCCCAGTCCTGAAAAGACGAACTGGCCGTTCA
Organism: Akkermansia sp.; assembly: GCA_048388685.1. GTDB lineage: Bacteria > Verrucomicrobiota > Verrucomicrobiia > Verrucomicrobiales > Akkermansiaceae > Akkermansia. The sequence continues at coordinate 68,969 of DBGCTZ010000005.1, forward strand.
GGCCCGGAATGGGCCCGGCCACGGGCTGGCTGCGCCGGATGATGGGACGGACGGCGGCGCGTGCGCGGATGACGCCCGTCTCTCCGGAATAACGCCGGACCAGGTCCAGCATCAATTCCTGGACGGCCGGCGCTTCCGGAATGCCGGGAGCCTCCCACGCCCACGCGTAAGTGGCGCCGAAGCGCCAGAAAGAGCCGTTGTGAACCAGCCAGCGGCCAAAATGCAGGATGCCCGCGTGCCAGTCCAGATCCTTCAGCTCCAGGTCCAGAATCGTTCCCTTGGAAGGCCTCCCCTTTAGCGGAGCCATGTCCGGATGGCATCCGGCCTCCCAGCCGGTGCACCACACTACGTGGGAAAACATCCGTCCGTTCCAGTGGAAAAGGCCGTTTTCATCCGGCTGGATATCTGTAGGGGACACGTCCGCTTCCACGAAGCGGCCCTGTTCCGTGAAAAACGTCCGCATGGCATTGACCATGTCCTCCACGTGCAGCACGGCGGAACCGCGCGTATAGGCGGCTTTCCCTTGTCCTTGCCAATGTTCGGGCCATGGGAAAAGGGGACCCGCATAGGCGCTGGATTCCGGGGCCATCTGGCGTTCCTGCCAGATTTCAAGCTGGTCCTCCGTTTCCAATTCCCGGAAAATCGGGGTCTTCTGCCACCAGGAGCCGCCCAGTTCCCGTTCCGTCTCCGGATAAAAATCTGCGGCGGCGGACAAGCACTCCTCCTGCCGCCAGCCGGGACGGAAGGCGCGGCCCGTCAGGGGATTCACCAGCCCGGCTGCCACACGGGAAGCTGTTTCCGCCATGGGGCGGTCCGCGATCGTAAAATCAGTGCCGCGGCGTTTCAATTCCCATGCCAGGCAGCTTCCGGCGATCCCCTGGCCGATGATAAGAACGTTCATAGTCGTTGAATGAAGAACCGGAAAAGCCCGGAAATGAATGAAAAAACGGAGGAGGCATCTTTCCTGCCTCCGGGAGGTGAAAGGCCCCGCAGGCGGTGGAATGCGTCTGCGGGGCTGGAAAAAATGCACCTTAGAGGGCCGCGATAATGGCATCCCCCATTTCCGCGGTATTCACGCGGATTTCTCCGGCAGCGCCCGTAGCGAGGTCTCCCGTGCGGTAGCCCTGCTCAATCACGCGGCGCACGGCGGCGTCAATGGCGTCTGCCGCGTCCTTCTCCCCGAGGGAATAGCGCAGCAGCATGGACAGGGAAAGAATCTGGGCGATCGGATTGGCAATGCCCTTTCCGGCGATATCCGGGGCGGAACCGCCGGAAGGCTCGTAAAGGCCGAAAAAGAGGCCGTTGTCCTGACTGCCCTGGCACAGGCTGGCGCTGGGCAGCATCCCCAGGGAGCCGCAGATCATGGCCATCTCGTCGGAAAGAATATCGCCGAACAGGTTCTCCGTCACCAGCACGTCAAACTGGCGGGGATTGCGCACCAGCTGCATGGCGGCATTGTCCACGTACATGTGGAGCAATTCCACGTCCGGGTAATCCTTGGAAACCTCAATCATCGTTTCACGCCACAGCAGGGAATTGGTCAGCACATTGGCCTTGTCCACGCTGGTGACGCGCTTGCGGCGTCCGCGGGCGGCTTCAAAGGCCACCCTGGCGATGCGCGCCATCTCGCTCTTGTGGTAGCGCATGGTGTCCACCACCACGACATCGTCCCCCTCCTGCTCACGGAAACGCGGCTGGCCGAAGTACAGGCCGCCCGTCAGCTCGCGGACGCACAGGATATCGAAACCGCCTTCAATCAGCTCGTTCTTGATGGGGGAGGCGTGGGTGAGCGCGGGCAGGCACACGCCGGGCCGCAGGTTGGCGTACAGGCCGAAGTGCTTTCTCAGCGGCAGCAGGGCGCCGCGCTCCGGCTGCTCATTGGCGGGAAGGTGCTCCCATTTGGGGCCGCCGACGGAGCCGAACAGGACGGCGTCCGCCTCTTCACAGGCGCGGATCGTTTCCTCTGGAAGGGCCTTGCCGCAATGGTCAATGCCCGCGCCGCCCACAAAAGCCTCCTTGCGGCTTACGGTAAAACCAAACTTGGCGCTGACGGCGTCCAGAACCTTCAGGGCCTCCTTCATGACCTCGGGCCCGATGCCGTCGCCGGCCAGAACAGCAATATGATGGTGATGTTCACTCATGTCGCTGAAAGTCTGGGCATTCTCCCCTCAAAGGTCAAGAAACACCGCTGGCATGTGCGCTCCCCGGACTCCTTTTTGTGTCAAAAAGCATACAGGAACAAAAAAGTACTTGCCAAACACCTTCGCCTCCATTAAAAATCCCTCCGCGCTCTACGGAACGCAAACTCCCCTGTAGCTCAGCGGTAGAGCGGGTGACTGTTAATCACTAGGTCGTTGGTTCGAGCCCAACCGGGGGAGCCATTAATAAGAGCCTCATTCTGAAAGGATTGAGGCTTTTTTCTTTTGCCTATTTCAAGTGTTCTCCATGCTTGTCCACTACCCTGAAAAGTGCCTAAAACGGTACAAAAGGGAATATATTTTTCTGACAATGGATACTATCTTTATCCAGTTGCCTGGAGGTAGATAAAAAACATCGGGTCAACCCCCAAATCGGTGGGAAGAGGAATTTGAGAAAGAATTTCATAGGTTAAATCCTCTACATTCAACCAGTACGCGCAAGCGGTAATTTTCAAAGTTAGGATAGGTGAAGCTATCGAGTTGGCCTTGGCCGAACCCGACAACTGCAAATGTACCACCGGAAACACGGGGTAGAATACTACCAGCAGTGGCTCGTCATGATGACGGACGGCGTACCGACAAGTATCCGGCACCGGGACTTACAGGAACGCCTGAAAGAACTCTCCACTGCACGCAAGCTGAGTGTGTTCATCTTCGAGATCAGCAATGCCTATATGTCGGAACTCTCCTGCATCAGCCCGGTGCGATCTCCCATGTATGTGCTTGTGTCAGAGCATCAAAGCTGTTCTCGGCTCTCTGCATGATCTCGGACATGTACGCATCCATGTGTATCCAATCAGGCTTCCCATCTTGGGTGACGGGCAGCTTAATACGCTCTTCCCTTAGCAAATCGGGAAACAGACCGAAGTTATACGGATACTTATGCGTCAGCGTCTGAAAACACGATACAAGAAACAAGCATGCCATCGAACTATATTCACGTGTATCAACATAATAAATATCACGCCCAGATAAAAATGGCTCCGATTGATAGAAAAATGTTGCGTTTTCAGCGCCCCAAGTAATTACGCCAGCGGGGCTTGGCTCCATACCATCCACGGGCTGAACACGGTACTTAATGCCATTGCCAAATTTCGTTCGCACAACATACGGGATACCTTCATCTGTCTCGACAACTTGACGAATATGTAAAACAGCAGGCTTTACAATGTTCGGAAACAAATCGCCGATAACGAACTCCTGCCATCTAGAAACATCTACAGCATGCTTATCTCCATTAGCCTGCTGTAGCACTTCGAGGTCGCGTTCAGCCTCCCGCATGACTTCAGACATATAGGCACCCATGTAAGCCCAGTCAAGCTCATCGCTACTGGCAACTGGGAGGCTGATTTCGTCAGAAATCATGACCTCCTGCTTCCATTTGTCAATGTAGTTGTATTTTTTACTGATGGCCTTAATCAGGGGAATAATGAACAAAGCGATATCTCTACTCATATCGAACTTTGGATACAAAACATTGACATCGTCAGAAGCAAGAAACGGTTCATCTTGATAGAAGGTTTCTCCAACACTACCGTTATAGCAAACAGTGATTGTGTTTGCTGGATGCATGTTCTTTATATTTCCAACCATCGCGGTACAGCCATTATTCATTGCTGATGAACCGATAAATCGCGTGGTACCTGGTACCATATGGGCTTTGGTTAGCCGAGTTCCTTTTACAACATCAAAGATACTGCCAATAGCAAAAGGCTTCCACTCACTCGTATCAATCTTCGCCATCATCACCGCCTTTCTGTATAGCAACAGTCACGTACTCGTCGTCCGTACTCACCGTACTTGAATACATCGCGGCATTTAACAGCCTTTCTCCGAACTCCTTCGCGTCAATGCCCTTCTGGAACATCAGGTAGTCTATCGCCGTCTTACGGAAGTCCTCTTCGAAAATTTCGAACGGCTTCTGCGGCATCTGATACGAAAGATGATCGGAAGGGTCCACCCACTGACACGTATCATCACCAGACTGCTTAGCGACTACATCGATCCAATGAACCTCGATATCAGCCCATTTGCTATAGACATCATGGCGCCCTTTGTTCTTTACTGTTGCGAGGCCGTCTGACTCCATGTAGCAGGCAAAAAACTCCTTACCGTCCTGCCCAATGCCCGCTTCGAACACGAAAATGCTCGTGGTCACGCCAACATTGAAGAACAGATCTTCCGGCAGTTTGATGACCTTGCGTAAGCGATGATTCTTTAAAATCCGCTTCATCTGTGTCCTAGGGGCCTTTTCCAGCTTCTTGTCCGGCAGAATAAACGCGCACATCGTATGTGCCGGAACGCTGTCTAGTACGTTTTCGACGATTTTCATACAGCCGTACTTGTTCTCGTAAGGTGGGTTCATCAGTACTTTTGTGATTCCCTTAGAGGCAATCCATTCACAAGCTGCTTCCGTGCGTGCGTCCATCTGTTCCAAGTTCGTTTTGCCATCCTTGTGAATGAGCATGTTTGCGCACGCAAGAGCATAAATCTCACGGTCGAACTCGATACCAAATAGCTGGTGTGCCTTGATTTCCGCAGCCTTGTCAGACTGCATGCCTCCAGCTTCGTGAATCATGTTCGCCATAGCCTTCACGAGAAAGCCGCCGGAGCCGCATGTGACGTCCAACACACGGTCATCCATGTTCACTTCGAGAATGTTATACATGAAGTCCGTGATATGCTCGGGCGTGAATATCTGACCCGACTCCGACTTTTTTTTGTAACGGTTGAATTCGTTGAAGAAAATGCCCATTACGTCCTCGCCGCGCCATTCATTGGAATTGACGCACTCGGAAATCTCGACCACCCAGTTTATAAAGTCATTGATGGCCTTCTGATTGTCCGTTGTGTTCATCTTGATGCCGGAATACTCTTCTAGCAAGATATCAATCTTCATGTTCTGTCTACGGCTCTTTTCCAGCGACTTCGAAAGTACTGAATGGATGGCCGTATGGAATGTCTGATAGCCCATGTCCTTCAGACGCTTTAGCCCAGCCCCATACCGTTCAGCAACCAAAGCACACGCCGTGAAAATCATGCGATGGTACAAGTTCTTGATACCAAACTCAAAATGCAGGCAATTGTTAATCTTTGCCGTCAGCTGGTAAATATGCTCTTTATCAATGCTGTCAACGGTATAGAGGGACAGATAGTAGCTCACGTTCTGTAACGTGTTTGGCGCCTTGATTTCCTCCTCGCCCTTGAATACACGCACGTCCTCACCGTTGTGAAGAATGCCGACAACCTTCTCGTACTGCGTTTGCATGATGCGCACGTTCTTCAGTAGCTCGTCAACCTGTGCCTGCCCAAGGGCAATGCGCGTTGCTTTGGTTTCCAGAACGACCGCAACATCGTTCCTGTTGTTCGGTAGATACCAACCATCCGGCTTATCTGCCACACCCGAAAAGCCGAGCTGATTGAACGTGGTTAGCTGCCCAACTCCTGCACGAACTACATCGCTATTAACGAGTCCGAGAATATCTCGCACTGCATCGCGCACTGCATCTTCAGTCATATTCTTTGCCATTATTCACCTCCTATTCTTGTTACTACACGGTCGTACCACATGAGCCGTTAAGGTTCTCCTCCAGTATGTTGTTTGATGAGCTTATAGATCATCTCGTTGCTTACGTTTAGATATTTGCAAATGATATCAACGGACGCCTGTTTTTCCGGTCATTATGTTTCAGTAAGAGCCGAATATCGCTGAAAAAACAGAACACAATGCCACAAACCGTCCCTAAACTATATCGATGGATTGCCGAAATCAAGCGAATCAATCATCAAACAACATGAATACTCGTACATCCCATATGCCCGGGAAGAAAGTATGCCGTCTGCCTGGTTCAAGGAACAAACAATACGCAGAACAATCAAATTCCTTCGGGCATGCGAGAAGCAAGCAAGAGGATGAGCCAGCGCAGGAAGAGCGGAGAGAGGTCTGACAGGCGCTCGGTACTGGCGAGGGAGATGTAGGTGAGCTTCAGATTGGTTTAGGGGGGCCGTGCGCTGTTAACAAATGCAGGAAATGTTTCACATGAGCAAGCTAAGCAGGAATATGAGAAAATTAAAAACGATTGAGGAACAATTAAAACGCTCAATTTGGAAACGCTCTCCTAAAAGCAGATGATGAAATCGGAGAAGCATCAAAGACCTTGAGCTATCAGGGCCAGGACTTCCTTACGAGTGGGCATGGACCGGATGGCGCCTTTGCGCGTGGTGACGATGGAGGCGGCGGCATTGGCAAACAGGAGCATGTCCGCCAGTTGCTGTTCCGTGAGGTGGTCCAGCCCCGTTTCCAGAATCCAGTCCAGGCAGGAGCCGAAAAAGGAGTCTCCCGCTCCCGTCGTGTCAATGGTTTTCACGTTCAGGAAGGTGGGCTGGTGGACAAGCAGGTTTCCATAGCTGGCCCAGCTTCCTTCCCTGCCTCCCGTCACAAGAATGAGCCGGAGGTTCGGGAATTCCTTTTTCAGGACTTCCAGTCCTTCTTTCATGGACGGGCGCTCCGTGAGGAACTGGAGTTCCTCCATCTCTATTTTGATGATGCCGCACACGCCGCATCCGTAAAGCATTTGTTCCCGGGCCAGCTCCAGGCTGGGCCAGAGGGGTGGCCTCAAATTGGGATCAAAGGAGATGAGGGAACCGTTTTCCCGCGCATGGGAGACCGCGTGCCGGGTGGCGCGGCGCACGTCGTCGTGCGTCATGGAGATCGTCCCGAAATGGAACAGGCGCGTGTGCTCCACCAGTGCCATGTCCACCTCCCCGGAGGTCAGTTTCATGTCGGCTCCCGGATTGCGGTAAAAGGAAAAGTCCCGGTCCCCCTGTTCGTCAATCTGGACGAACGCCAGCGTGGTGTTCACTTCCCGGGACGTGACCAGCCCGGAGTCATTGATTCCTTCCTCCTGAAGAGTGCGCCGGAGCATTTTACCAAACATGTCGTGCCCCACCTTGCCGATGAAAGCGGTTTTGCGCCCCAGTTTGGACAGCATGGATAACACATTGCACGGAGCCCCACCCGGGTTGGCCTGGTAAACCGGGAGATCCTGGTCGCTCATGCCGCAGGGGGTGAAATCCACCAGCAATTCTCCAAGTGCTACAACGTCGTACATGTTTTTCCTGTGTTGAAAGTTGCCCCTTCCCGGAGGGAACAGCATCCGGGGGTATAGTACAATGCATAGAACTTTCTCCAGGCAGGTAAAAGGAAAAAGAACTCCATCACAGTCATGCTGACAGCGTGGGAAAACACGTACCGTATTTCGCTATCCTGTTCTCCATCATATGGTAGTGGTGATTCCCCGTCATTCTTCACAGGTAATGACTCATGATGTTCCGGCAGATACTTGAACGTTTCCACCGTTTGGCGTACCCAATAGGATAGGCCTTCAAGAGGAGTCCGTGAAATTTGGTTCACCAACGTCAACCCCGTTCCATATCATGAAAAAAGAATTGCAGAAACAAGGGAAAGCGAAAATCCCGGTAGCCCCGGTTTCCTATGATAGGACCAAGGTCCATCCGGGAATTGTCCATATAGGGGTGGGCAATTTTCACCGTGCCCATGAAGAGTTTTATACCAACGAGCTTTTATCCCGTGGCGGCCGGGAGGAATGGGGCATTTCCGGAGTGGCCCTCCTTCTGCAGGATGAGCGCCTGTACAAGGCCCTGAAGAGTCAGGACGGTCTTTACACGCTGACGGTCTGCGGTCGCGACGGTAAGGACGAGGCATATGAGATCGGCTCCCTGGTGGCGCTGACCTGGGGCCAGACGGACCCTGAAGGCGTAATCGGCAGGATTGCGGACCCGCGGACCAAAATCATTACGATGACCATCACGGAAGGGGGTTACAATCTCGATAAGGTGACCGGGGAATTCATGCTGGACAATCCGGAGGTCAAACACGATCTGGAACACCCTGACGCACCCCGTACCGTGTTCGGCTTCCTGGCTGCCGGACTGCGCAAGAGGGAGAAGGACGGCGCGGGCCCCGTCACCGTTTTATCCTGTGACAATCTCCAGCATAACGGAAACACGGCCCGGAAGGCTTTTACCTCCTTTATCAAGGCGCAGGACCCCGGCCTTGCCCGGTGGGTGGAGAAGAACGTCACCTTCCCCAACAGCATGGTGGACCGCATTACGCCCGCCGTCACTCCGGAGGATGTAAAACGCCTGAATGCCCAGAGCGGCATGGAAGACGCCGCTCCGGTTTATTCCGAGGATTTTATCCAGTGGGTGATTGAGGATGATTTCATCGCGGGGCGTCCGGACTGGGAAACGGTGGGCGTGGAGTTCACGGACGATGTTTCCGCATATGAGAACATGAAGCTGAGCCTTCTGAATGCGTCCCATTCCTTGTTGTCCTATCCTGCCTTCCTGGCCGGATACCGCCAGGTGGATGAAGCGGTGCGGGACGAGAGGTTTGCCCGTTATCTCCGTCTTTTCATGGACAGGGACGCAGGACCCTATGTTCCGGCCCCTGGTAGAACGGATTTGGAAAAGTATAAGGAAACCCTGCTGGAACGCTTCGGCAACAAGGCGGTCAGCGACCAGCTCAGCCGCCTGTGCTTTGACGGAGTTTCCAAGATTCCCGTGTACGTGATGCCCGTTTTAATGAAAATGATCCGGGACGATGCCGATCTGGAGCGCCTGGCGTTTTTCGTGGCCGCCTACCGCCATTATCTCAAGCACGGAAAGGATGATCTGGGGCATTCCTATGAGGTTAACGAGCCGTGGCTGACGGAGGAGGACCGCAAGCTGATTGCCAGCGATGATTCCCTTGATTTCCTGGGACTCTCCCCGTTCCGGAGCACGGATTTGAAAAAAGCGCCCCAATTTGTCCGGCAGTACCGGGAGATGGTGAAGCGGCTGGAGCAGGAGGGCGTCCTGCCCGTGCTGGAAACAATCGTTTCCCCGTGATTTCCATCCCTCCGCGGTCCCTTTTTCCGTCCTGACCTTCCCATTTGCCCTTTCTTATGGAAACACAGCCACCCCCGCGCCTGGGGCCCTTCATCGCCCTGACCTTCATTTACTTTCTTGTAGGATTCCTGTCCACGGTAAATGGACAGTTCCAGGGGCCTTTGCAGACGGCTTTCCTGTCTGACGCGGGGCATTTGAAGAATACGTTCATTACGCTGATTCCGTTTTTCTTCTTTCTGGCGTATCTGATCAACGGGAGCATCGGCTCCCGCTGGATCAACCGTTACGGGTATAAGACCACGCTGATCAGGGGGCTTTCCTTCATGGTGGTTGGGCTGGCCGTCTTCCTGCTGTCCGCCTGGTTTACCGTCCAGTTCGCGGACTTGCACATCACGATCGCCGGGGCCCATATTCCCTACGGCTATTTTATTTTCCTGGCGGGTTCGTACCTCATGGGGACCTCCGCCACGCTCCTGCAGGTGGTGATCAATCCGTATGTCTCGTCCTACGAGCTGAAGGGAACGCAGCCCGTCCAGCGGCTCAACATCGTCTGCGCCGTCAATTCCTTCGGCACCACCATCGCCCCGTTTTTCGTGACGGGGGTGCTGTTTGGAGGGTTGTCCATGGAGAGCATCCATGTAAGGCAACTGATCCTTCCCCTGGCCGTTCTGGCCTTCCTGATCGCTGCCGTTACCCTGGGGACCAGGCGTCTCAGGCTGCCCAATATTCAGGATACCACCGCGGGGCAGGGAGAAAAACTGGAGCGCAGCATCTGGTCCTTCCGCCATCTGACGCTGGGCGTCATCGCCATTTTCTTTTATGTGGGCGCGGAAGTTTCCGTAGGGATCAACGTGAACCTGCATGCCCTGGAGCTGAGTAATTCGGATGAACCCCTGCTGTTTCTGGGGTCCAGCAACCTGGTGGTATGGGGGGTGGATTTTGGGATTCCGGCCCTGCTGGCGTCCCTTTACTGGGGCGGCCTGATGGTGGGGCGCATTATTTCAAGCTGGCTGAATCATATTTCCCCCCGCGTCCAGCTGACCGTAGCCACGTCATGCGCGGCGGTACTTACGCTGGTAGCCATTTATACCCATAACCTGTGGGTTCTGGTTTCCGTGGGCCTGTTTCATTCCGTCATGTGGGGGTGTATTTTCACGCTCGCTACCGTGGGGCTGAAAAAATACACGGCCAAAGCCTCCGGCATTTTCATGATGGGCGTCTTCGGCGGGGCCGTATTCCCTTTCCTTCAGGGAGCGGCCACGGATGCGCTGGGGAGCTGGCGGTGGTCCTGGCTGATCGTGTTTTTCTGTGAACTGGTCATGCTTTATTACGCGCTGGCGGGGTCCCGCGTCAGGAAAGAAGACATGCTGGAAGACGCGGCAGGTAAATAGCGGTTGGAAGAATTGGGTGCGTGCTCCTTTGCCCATGGCGTTTCATCTGCCGTGGTTCAGGAGTCTCCGGATTTGTTCGCGCCGGGATGGTCCGGTTCAAAGGGGGCTGGCAGCGGAGTTCCTGTCTTGGTGCCTTTCCACGGCCATGCCTTGGGGGTGGCGCGGAACGGCAATAGGTAGTCCGCGGCTTTCTGGATGGAGGCCCCGTCAGGGGTTTTCCTGTAACGGTAGTTTTTGTCTCCTGTGCGTTCCGCGGCGCGCACGAGGTACGCCCAGGCCCGGAGGGTGTAAACACTGTACTGCCAGGGTTCCGCCCGTTTGAGTTCTTCCGGCTGGGAGCCGTCCGGGGCAATGTGGCGGTCCATGTTGGCAAAGGCCTCCGCCAGCCATTGCCGCGCTTCCCTGTCGCAGCCCAGGAAGTGAGCCAGATTGGCGCACTGCGCCACATAGAATAGGTAATGATTGTTCTTGCGCGTGTGTGCATGCCGACCCTGCCTGCTGGTGGTCAGCCATGCATAGTATTGCTCCAGCCATGCGTCAACCTGCTTCCATTCCTCCTTCGTCAGGGCCCTGGAGCATTTCAACGCGGTCAGGGCATCCAGAAAATCGGGCATGCGGTAAAGGTCGATGATGCCTCCGCCGTCGCCTTCCGTCTGGTGTCCGGGACGGATCTGGGCATATTTCAAATGGGGCTGCATGCGGGTGGCGGGCGCAATGAACCAGGCTCTCAGCCATTCTCCGGCGCGGGAGGCGGCCTTTTCATCCCTGTTTAATTTATACTGGCGCCCCAACCCGCAGATGGTGCTGATCAAAGCGGCTATCTTGCCGCTGTCGTCCATGCTGCGGAGCTTCTCGTTCTTTTTGCCGTCAATGGATTTGTAGGGGCCGTTCGGGTTGGCGGGGTCCGGCCAGTAGTAGAGGGCGTAGCTGACGTATTCATTGGCCTGCGCCTGCTCCCCGAAGAGGCTTTTTTTCTCTCCCAGCGTGATGACAGGAGTTTCCAGCGGACCTCCATGCACCGTGGAAAGGGCCATGACCGTTGAAAGAAGGAACGGAGCCAGGATGGTTCTGCCGGATATCATGCCGCATTCAAGCAGGAACGCTCTGCGGGCACAACCCGGAAATAACGCATGGCGTCCTGTCCCTGTTCGCCGCCGCTTCACGGTCATTTTCCGCACGGGAAAATGGTCCTGCTGACACGGCAAAGGCTTTTTTATTTGAGCGAAATGGCATTTCGTTAGGTATACCTTATAACGAAGGAGACCATCAGCACCATGACCAGCAGCCGTGAAGATTATTTGAAAGCGATTGCCAAACTCCAACAGAGCGCGGAACGGGTCAGCAACAGGCATATTGCGCATGATCTGGGCGTTTCAGCGGCTTCCGTCAGTGAAATTATCCGGAAGATGGAGAAGGAAGGCCTAGTGGAAAGCGTGGAGAAACGCTCCATCCGCCTGACGCGGAAGGGAGAGGAAGCCGCCGTGCAGCTGATGCGCATTCACCGGCTGTGGGAGGTTTTTCTGGTGAACCATCTCGGATACGCATGGGAGGACGTGCATGAGGAAGCGGAAAAGCTGGAACATGCGGCTTCTCCGGAACTGATGGAAAAGCTGGACCGTTTTCTGGGTTACCCGGAGATGTGCCCCCACGGAAGGAAGATACCGGGCAGGAAGAATCAGGTCCCGCAGGAAGGGCCTCTTTCCCGCTTGTCCGACCTCCCTGCGGGCATTCCGGCCGTGATCAGACGCGTGCCGGAATCAAGGGAGCTGCTGGAGATGCTCACCTCCCGGGGCATCCGACTTCATGAAAAGGTGGCCCTTCTGAAAGAGGGCGCGCACTGCGGCGCGTTTCTGGTGGAGGGCCGGGAAGGGCGCCGGCTGGAATTGCCGGCCGCCGCCGCCGATGCCATCCTCGTGGAAATTTCTGCATGAACCATTAATTAGAAAGGATAAACTGACTATGACATTAAACCAATTGCCTGAGGGGAAAGCCGCCAGGATTGAGTCTCTCGGAGTGGAAAGCCGTCTTAGAAGGCGGCTGATGGATATAGGCATGATTCCCGGAACACGGGTGGAATGCCTGGAACGCGGTCCGTTCGGAGACCCGGTTGCCTTTCTTGTGCGTGGAACGATCATGGCGTTCAGGTCTTCCGACCTGGAACTGATCACCGTTAAATCCGCCTGAAACCAGCCACGAAGGGACTCCGGTGAATCCAAATAGTGAAGAGGAACAGGCCGCGCCTTGCGGCCCCGTGGAAAGGCGCATGCCCGTCGTAGCCCTGGCGGGGGCCCCCAATGTGGGGAAGAGCACCGTGTTTAACGCGCTGACAGGCCTGCGCCAGCATACGGGGAACTGGCCCGGCAAGACCGTGGTCCGTGCGGAGGGTATCGTGGGGCGCGGTTCACGGGAATATCTTTTGGTGGATACGCCGGGCACGTATTCCCTGCTGGCCTGTTCTTCTGATGAAGAGGCGGCGCGGGATTTCATTTGTTTCGGTGATGCGGATGCCGTCATCGTCGTCTGTTCCGCCACCAATCTGGAACGGGATTTGAATCTGGCCCTCCAGGTTATGGAGACGACGGGAAATGTGGTGGTCTGCGTCAATCTGATGGATGAAGCACGGCGCAAGGGCATCCGCATCGACTGCCCGCTTTTGGAAAAGCGTCTCGGGGTGCCCGTCATTCCGGCTTCAGCCGCCAAAGGGGAAGGATTGAAGGTTCTGGCGGAAACGGTACAGCAAATGGCGTGGTCCGGAGAGAGGCGCCCCTCCCGGCGCCTGTCCTACGGGGAGGAACTGGAACCGTGGCTGGATCGTTTGGAAGCCGCCGTCTCCGGCCATTCCCTGCACCGCCTGGAGCCTCGCTGGACGGCCGTCAAACTGATGGAAGGGGACGAAGGAACGCTGGGTCTTCTGACGGAGTACACGGGGGGCGATTTGAGAAGAGAGAAGGAAGTGGAGAATATCCTCCGTGAGGCCTCCACTGCAGACGCTTCTTCCGGAGAATCCTTTGGCGACCGCGTAGCGGCAGCCTTCGTGGAACAGGCGGAACGCCTGTGCGAAGGGGTGGTTGCTTTGCCGGATGGCGGGGGCTTGGGACGCGACAGGCGCATCGACAAGGTGCTGATGGGGCGTTGGACCGCCTACCCCCTCATGTTTGTTCTGCTGGTGCTCATTTTCTGGATCACCATCGTGGGCGCCAATTACCCTTCCCAATGGCTGGCGGACCTGCTGGGCCGGGGGCAGGAGGCCCTAACGGCCCTGTTCCGGCTAGCGCATGCCCCGGAATGGCTGCACGGCGTGCTGGTGCTGGGCGTTTACCGCGTGGTGGCGTGGGTCGTTTCCGTGATGCTGCCTCCCATGGCCATCTTTTTTCCTCTGTTTACGCTGCTGGAGGATTCCGGCTATCTGCCACGCGTGGCGTTCAATATGGACAAGGTATTCCAGAAGTGCTGCGGCTGCGGCAAGCAGGCGCTGACCATGTGCATGGGGTTTGGGTGCAATGCCGCTGGAATCACGGGATGCCGCATCATTGATTCCCCGCGGGAACGGCTCGTCGCCATCCTGACGAACAATTTCGTTCCCTGCAACGGCAGGTTTCCCACGCTGATCGCGCTCATGACCATGTTTTTTGCCGGGTCTGTGGCATCCGGTTTGCAGCCTCTGGCCTCCGTGGCGGGGCTGGTGCTTCTGATCGGGCTGGGCGTGGGCATGACGTTTGCCGTGACGGCCCTGCTTTCCCACACGATTCTGAAGGGGACCCCCTCGTCCTTTACCCTGGAATTGCCGCCCTACCGCAAGCCCCAGATCGGGAAGGTGATTGTCCGTTCCTTCATGGACAGAACGCTGGCGGTCCTGTGGCGCGCCGTGATGGTGGCGGCTCCCGCCGGGATCGTGATCTGGATGATGGCTAATATACGCATTGGAGACGCCAGCCTGCTGGTCCACGGCACGCAATGGCTGGACCCCGCCGGACGGCTGATGGGGTTGGACGGCGTGATTCTGATGGCGTTCATTTTGGGCATTCCGGCCAATGAAATCGTCTTCCCCCTGATTATCATGGGTTACCTAGCTTCCGACAACATGATGGACATGGACGACATGAACCAGTTGAAGTCCCTCCTGACGGAGAACGGCTGGACCTGGGTGACGGCGTTGTGCACCATGCTGTTTTCCCTGATGCACTGGCCGTGTTCCACTGCCGTTCTTACGGTCCGCAAGGAGACGGGCAAATGGAAATGGGCCATCCTCGCCTTTGCCATTCCGACGGTCTGCGGCGTGGTCATGTGCATCCTGGTGGCAGGAGCAGCGCGGCTGATGGGATTCGCCTGATGGAAAGGAAGCCATGACGGGAAAAAAGCCGCATGTCCCCCCTTTCCGGCTCCGTGGCGTTACACCTCAGGACAGGTGCATGCCCCCCGTAACGCCAAAGACTTCCGCAGTGATGAAGCTGGATTCCTGGGACGCGAGGAAGACGTACAGCCCGGATAGTTCCACAGGCTGCCCGGCGCGCTCGAGGGGCGTTTTCTGTCCGAATTCCGGCAGGTCCTTCTGGAGCTGGCCTCCGGTCACCTGCAGGGGCGTCCAGATCGGGCCCGGAGCCACCACATTAACCCGGATTCCCTTAGAAGCCACTTGCTTGGCCAGCGCGCGGCTGAAGGCGATGATGGCCGCTTTCGTGGAGGCATAGTCAATCAGGTTTTTGCCCGGCTGATAGGCCTGGATGGAGGAGCAGGTGATGATGCTCGCCCCCGGCTTAAGGTGCGGAAGAACGGCCTTGGCAATCCAGAACAGGGAGAAAACGTTCACTTCAAACGTTTTTGTCAATTGCTCCGTGGTAATGTCCTGAATGTCTTCCACCGCCACCTGCTTTCCGGCCACCAGCGCCAGGATGTCCAGTCCCCCCAGCTTGTCCAGGGCATCCGTGATGAGCTGTTTGCAGAAGGATTCATCGCTGAGGTCGCCGGGCAGCAGGACGGCGTTCCGCCCCTCCTTCCTGATCAGCTCCGCCACTTCTTCCGCATCCTTCTGTTCCTCGGGAAGATAATTCAGGACCACGTCCGCCCCTTCACGGGCATAGGCAATGGCGGCCGCACGGCCTATGCCTGAATCCCCGCCTGTGACCAGAGCCTTCCGGCCCCGGAGCTTGCCGCAGCCCTGGTAGCTTTCTTCCCCGGCATCCGGCACGGGCGTCATTTCGGATTGCAGGCCGGGGGCTTCCTGCTGCTGTTTTTCGTACCCTTCCCGGTGGAATTCATGCCGGGGGTCCTGCATCTGGCGAATGTCTTTTGTGCTCATTTTTTCATCAATCGTATGGTTCATGCGGGACTGCGGGGCAGAATGGGCATTCCCGCCCGTGCAGCGCTGGAAATGGGTATTTACCGGCGCCATTCTTCTCCCGTGTTCCACCTTTCCTATCCGTGATGACCGGAACCCGCGCCGCCCGTTCATGGGGAGACAGGGTTTTATATGAACATGTCATTGATATTCATGAATATAGTGTTATTCTGAATATTATTCTTCCTGATCGGGATAAGGTGTTCAATCCCGTTGTTCCTTGAATCCTCTTAAATTTCTCCAATTTGTTTTCAGAAAAAATTACCGGAAGAAGATAAACACCAGCGTAGTTGAAGGCGTTCCTTCTTCCGCTCCGGAGTTCAGAACTATCCGTAAATAAAGTATCCGGCCACGCCCGTCAGGCTCATCAGCAGGATGGGGTTCATCTTCCATTTCCTCAGGATGAACAGGGCTGCGCCGAACAGGATGATGCTGGGAATATCCACTTCCGCGATGGCATGCCAGTCAAAAGTGCCGCAAAAGGTCAGCAGCAGGATGGTGCCCCCTGCGGACATGATCAGGCCCACGGAAGCGGCCTTCAGGCCTTCCAGAACGCCGGAGACGTAAACGGACCTTTTGTGCCTCTGGAAAAAGAGGTGCAGCAGCAATGCCGCCGCTACGCCGGGAATGATGCACCCCAGGGTGGCCGCCACGGCTCCCGGAATGCCGGCAATTTGCAGTCCCACAAAGGTGGAGGTGTTGATCGCCAGCGGGCCCGGCGTCATCTGGGAAATCGTGATAATGTCCGTAAACACCTTCTGCGTAATCCAGCCCTGGTGAATTACCACCTGGTCCCGGATCATGGGGATGACGGCATAGCCTCCCCCGATGCTGAACGCGCCGATCTGGAGAAAGACGCTGAAGAGTTGCCAGAGCGCCTGTATCATCCGGCCCTCCTTCCCAGCGTTCTCCGGACATGCCAGAGGCTCAGGACGCAGCACACGGCCAGAATGGCGGCGATGTTGAGATGAAAGACGAAGCTGGCCAGGAACGCGCCCGGCATCAGGGCGTTCAGCAGGATGGATTTTCTGCGGAGAATCATCCGCCACATGTCCGCCACGATGTCCACGATGAGCGCCGCCACTCCCGCCTGCATGCCGCGCAGCACCGCTTCCACGGCGGGATTGGAGCTGAAGGCATCATACCAGACGGATACGATGGAAAGGATGATCAGCGGCGGAATGACGGCTCCCAGGCAACTGGACACGACTCCGGCCATGCCCGCGGTGCGGTGCCCCGCCAGCGCGGAGAGGTTGACGGCAATGGCTCCGGGCGCGGATTGCGCGATGGCGGCCATGGAGAGAAGCTCTTCCTTGGAAAACAGCCGTCTTTTCCGGACAAAGTACTTGCTGATCATCGGCACGACGATGTAGCCGCCCCCAAAAGTGAAAGCCCCGATAAACAGGTTGATCCAGAAGAGCCAGAGGCATCTTTTCACTTTTTCTCCGGTCATGGGTCGGTGTTTAAGGGGAAGGAATGGCGCCGCGGTTCCCGGCGTTGCAGAAGAACGGGCAGCCGTTTTCCGGGAAAAGGAAGCCGGGATTTCTCCGGGCAGTATCCTTTTCCAAGGATCAGGAAGCGCAAGGATTTTACCACAGGCGCCGATGGAATTCCATGCCATTACACCGGCAAAGGGCAGAAAATAGGGAAAAGATGAGTATTCCGGGCCAGACGGCACGAGAGCCTCATGAAGCCGCAGTACGCCGGGAAGAGGGCATAAGGAAATCCGGCAGGTTTTACCCTGCCGGACGGAAAAAATAAAGGAAGGGGCGGAAAATCACTCGCCCCTGCCGTGTCCGGATGAAGGAGAAGAATTCGGTTACTTCTTCTCACGTTCCAGCTCAGCTTTGCGGGCCAGAATCTTGTCCATGACGGCCTTGCGGTCCTCCTCCGGGATTTCCACGGGGTTGCCGCGGTAATCACTGGTCATGGCGGCCAGGGCTCCTCCAACATGGTGCATGTTGAAGATCGGCAGTTTCCAGGTGGAAGGCTTTTCGGGGTCCGGCACGTAGGCGAAGTCGGAAGCGGGCCATTCTTCTCCGTCCACTTCTTTCGTTTTGGTTTTTTGATCACGGTCCATGAGAGATGGACAACCCCCTTTGTCTGCCATTGCAAAAAATGGTGGCAATAGGACGCACAAATTCCCGTATCCGGCAGAAAGATGCCTTTTTCTTTTCTTCATTTCGAATGGAAGGGGAAGTTCCGGCGTCTGTTGTACCAGCCATGGAAACCGGCATGGCCGGCAAGAGGAGGAAGACGGGAGAGCAGTTTGCGCCGCTTCCGCGTTTTGCTCTTTACAAGGGAGCCGGGATAGATGAGCATAACCGCATTAATTTATAACTATTCTTATTTATGGAAAATACATACCAACATACCCAGCTTCCGGAAGGCCGCATTCCGGCCTTGCGCGTGGAGCCGATGCCTGCGGATACCAATCAGAGCGGGGAAGTATTCGGCGGCTGGGTAATGAGCCAGGTGGACCTAGCGGGCGCCAATACGGCCATGCGTTATGCGCTGAGCCGCTACATCGTGACGCGTGCAGTGAGCAGCCTGACGTTTGAAGCCCCCGTGCTGGTGGGGGATGTGGTTTCCTTTTATACGGAGATTATCAAGGTGGGCCGCACTTCCGTGACCGTGAAGGTGGAGGTATATGCGGAACGCCTGACAAAGCTGTGCAACAATATCGCCAAGATTACGCAGGCGGAGCTGGTTTACGTGGCCCTGGGAGCGGACAAGAAGCCGATTACCCTGGAAGAGTCCCGCGCCCAGTTTGCGCAGTGCTGCTCCATTGATACGGGAGAGAGCATTTCCTGCTCCTGAACGGGACGGGGATTCTCCAGCTTCAGGCCGCTTTTTTCCGCTTGCGGGTGATGCCCTTGTCTTTGTCCACCAGGGCGAAGATGAAGGAGCTGGCCGCCGCCATGATGCCGATGGTCACGAAGGTGGCGTGAAAGGCGGCTTCCACGGCTGTTCCGGACGTGGCGGAGTGGCCGCCGAAGCTGTCCAGCAGCAGGGAGGCCGCAGCAATGCTGACGGCGATGGACAACTGCATGATGGTGGAGAGCAGGGAGTTGCCGCTACTGGCGTCCGAGTTGGGAAGGTCGATCAGCGTCAGGGTGTTCATGCAGGTGAATTGAATGGAATTGGCGCCTCCCAGCAGCGCCAGCATGCCCAGCAGGGTGAACTCACTGGTGCCGGGACCGATGAAGTAGAACGCCGCCAGCAGGGCGCCGATGGTGAAGGTATTTACCACCATGATGTTCCGGTAGCCGAATTTGCCGAGCAGCCGCGGCGCAAATGTTTTTGCCAGCAGGTTGCTCAGCGCCAGCGGGATCAGGGACATGCCGGATTGAAGGGCGGAGTAGCCCAGAACCACCTGGAAGAAGAGCGGAATCAGGTACGGCAGGCAGCTCCCGCCCAGTCGGCACACGATGTTGCCCGCGATGCCGATGGCGAAGTTCCGGATGCGGAACAGGGACGGGCTGAAGATGGGCGCTTTTGACCGGAACGCCAGCACCCAGTACAGCAGTTGCAGCACGCCTCCGGCAGACATGAGCAGGATTATGCGCTCCTTGTCCTCTGCGCCTCCTGCGGTGGAGAGGCCCATGGTGACCAGCACGGCGGAGGAGGAGAAGAGGAAGAAACCCGCCCAGTCGAATCTCTGCTCCCTGACGGCTTTCAGGTCCGGCATGATTTTCCAGGTGGCCCACAGGCCCGCAATTCCCACCGGGATGTTGATCAGGAAGATCCAGTGCCAGGAAGCATACTGGACGATGATGCCGCCCAGCACGGGTCCCAGGAGCGGTCCCAGCAGCGCCGGAATGGTCACGATGTTCAGGACGTTTACGAACATGGAGCGCGGGTAGGAGCGCAGGACGACGAGCCGCCCCACGGGCATCAGGAAGGCGCCCCCGATCCCCTGGACGACGCGGCAGGCGGTCATCATGGGAACGGAGGTGGAGAGGGCGCAGAGCAGGGACCCTGCGGAGAAGACGGAGATGGCGAAGAGGAAGGTGCGGCGCGAGCCTACCTTGTCGGAAATCCACCCGGAAGCCGGGATCAGGACGCAGACGGTGAGCATGTAGGCCGTCACCAGGGAGTGGAGCTGCAGCGGGTGGCTGTGGAAGCTCCGGGCGATGGTGGGAATGGCCGTGTTCAGGATGGTGGCGTCCAGCATCTGCATGAAGAATGCGGATGCCACCAGAAAGGGCAGGTAGCGCAGTGCTTTGGAGGATGTCTGCAATTTTTCCATGAACGGCCGCCGCCAGTATCCGGCTGGGCCGCGCCGGGGGCAAGGCAGATGTTTGTCCGGGACGCTCCCGGTTGTTTTCCGGGAGTCTCCGGGGGCGTCTCCGTTTACGCCCTGGGGGGGGCCGGAGCGCGGCGTCCCAGCACCCGCCTGGCGAGCCACGCGCGCACGGGTTCGTCATAGAGCTTCAGGCACCCGTAGGCCACGGCAATGCAGAGGAAAAGGACGCCCACCGCCACGGGAAGCGCCTGGGAAAAAGTCGCTCCCGAGTCGTGCACCCAGGCCAGGTAGAGGTAGACAATGGGGTAGTGGGTGATGTAAAGGGGGTAGGAGACGTTGCCCAGGAACCGGCTGGCCCGGGAGGAGATGTCTCCGGGAATGTCGCTGGCCCCCATGAAGACCACGATGGGGAAGATGGCGATGATGCAGAAGGCGTCATACAGGCCGTTCAGGTGGAAGTGTTCCGCTCCGCCCACATGCGGCATCGCCAGGGCCGCCACCAGAAGCAGGCTGCACCACCAGAAGCCGTGCCTGATCCGGCCCGGTTTGCACAGCCGGAACAGGAGCAGCCCGCCAAAGAAGGGGAACATGAGCCGCGTGAGGCCCACGCGGCATTGTTCCACGTCCAGCGTCCAGCCGCCGATGTTGTTGCCCTGCGTGTAGCATTGGTGGATGAGGGCGCATCCCGCCAGGAATACCAGGACCGCCAGCCATTTGCTGGTGAATTTCCTGATGAGCACGGCGTAAAGGATGTTGGCGATGTACTCGAAGAAGAGGGACCACGCGGGACCGTTCAGCGGGTGCATTTCCGTCCATCCCCGGATGTCCAGGGAGACGGGGACGGGAAGCAGGGTGAATCCTATGGTCATAACCAGCAGCATTTTCCAGACGGGCGTGTGTGCCAGGTTGGGGAAAATTTCAGAGCCCTGGAAGTAGAAGAGGATGCCGCCCAGCAGCATGCCTATGACCACCATGGGCTGGAGGCGCACCAGCCTTCGCTTGCAGAAGTCCCACAGGCTCATTTTTCCCCAGCGGTCGTCATAGGCATAGCCGATGACGAATCCGGACAGCATGAAGAAGAAGTCCACGGACAGGTAGCCGTGGTTAATGATCTGGTCCGTGTGGAACTGGAAGTCCCTGACGCTCCCTTCAAACATGTGGAACAGGACCACCATGACGGCCGCCACGCCGCGCAGGCCGTCCAGAGCGGCATAATGCGGTTTGGGAGCCAGGACGGAGAGAGAAGCCGGAGTGCTCATGGTATAAAGTACGGCAAAAAATGATCGTGCTTGCAGAAAAATGGATGGCGGTTGCGTTGTCCGTGCAGCCGCAATGCCGGAAAGGGCTTTCCGGCGGGGGAAGCTCCGGTACACGGGGAGACCGCCTCTTATCTTCCACAGGAGGGAAGAGAGGTAAAGAAAAATGAAGAAGGATTTTCCCGGTTCCCCTTCCGGGCGCCGGAGTTTACGGCACGGGGGCAAGCACCACGGATTTGGTTTCCGCTCCGCTGGTGATTCCCTTGACGGTCAGGGTGCATTTTCCCGGCGGCAGGGTGATGATGCCGGGGGAGTGTTTGACGAACCGGGACCAGCCTCCGGTCCCCGGAAAGGTGAATTCCGTCAACTGGTCATTGACGGAATAGCCCAGCTTGAACAGGGTGGAGGGAGCATCCGCAATGGCGTAATCCGTCGTGACCGTGTAGGCGCCTCCCTTTTTGGTGTAGATGTCCCAGCTGACGGAACTGAAGTGGGACAGGATGATGAATTTTCCCACGTCTTTCGCCAGGGCGTGGGTGATGAGGCAGTTTTCAGGCAGAAGCGTGATTTTGCCGCTCGCCGCGGGCTGCACCACCGGGAAAATGGCGGCGGGAATCAGCCGGATGTAGCGGACGTAAATGCCGTCCCTCCCTTTTTTTCTGAGGGCAAAGGTCTGTTTGCCCTTGGCCAGGTTCATGCGGCCCAGGTGGTAGATGCCTCCATCAGCCGCGCCGCCGCCGGAGGTGGGCACGTTCCACAGGAAGGGGGCGCTGTTGCCGCATTTCAATTCATACCGGGCGGAGGCGGAAGCCGTCCAGGGGAACGTGTACCAGATTTCAATGATATATTCCCCGTCATTGGCCACGTTGATTTTCCAACTGGCGCCGGAGTCCTTTTCCGCCATGCCGGCGATGAATTTGCTGGATTGTATTTTTGCCAGCTTGCTTTTGGAAAGCTCCGCGTCTTCCGCCTTCATCAGAATAGCTTTCCCCTGGATCATGCCGGAGGAGGCCGTTTTAATCAATTCGTCCGCCGGAAATTTGGCGTGGGCGGTCATGCCCAGAAGGAGGCATGCAGGCAGCAATAAGAGCAGTTTCATGTTGGATATGGGTGTTGAGGGTTGAGGAATAGAGATTAATCTCCTCAGGATTTGTCCTTCAAGATACTGTTTCGGTCAATAAAAAAGTGGAAGATTTTTCCGTATTTTCCCGAACCATGGGGATGAAATGGATGAATAACCGCCAGACGAATTTCTGCTGCGGAGGCGCCGGAAAGGGGGGATGGAAGAAGGGAATTTTCTGCAAATTCCAGGGGAAGGCAAAGAGGAGAAAAGGTAAAAATCTCCTTGTTCTTAATGCGTCAGGAGCATTTAATCAATGATAGTCGGTCAGCCGCCCGGCGCAACCCCCAACTACCCTGATGATGAACCGTTATTTACTGATTCTCCTCCTGTCCGGAATGGGCACGGGGATGCTGAAGGCTGAAAAGACCGTGGCCGATGTTGACCGGGAACCTTTTGAACAGCCCCTGATCAGGCCGGAAAAAACGCGTCTGTCTCCTGCGGCGGCCCGTGTGGAGGCCTATTTGGAAAGCCTGCCTCCCGGAGAACGGGAAAAGCCATCCGTTCCCTGTCTGCTGCAGGTGAAGGATGTGGCCGCAAACAGCTGGCCCGGGCAGAAAAATAAAGCGGGAACGGACTGGATTGTTGCCGAACTGTTTTTCCAGATCAACGGCAGCATTGTCTCCCTGGAGAGGCAGTTGTTCCAGGATGCCCGGAAACCCGTGGTTCCGGTTGGTTCCAGGCTGTTGTTTCCGGTTTGCTGCCCGGTGGCATGCTCCGGAACGCCCCGCTTCCGGGGGGAGACTTGTGAAAACCCGGAAAAGGCGGATGAAATTTGCCGCGCCGTGTTTAAAGGACTGAAGAAATTTGGAGGAACGCCTCCCTCCATTCCTGCTCTGGCGCCGGCTCTGCGGGGAAAATACGTGAAGAAAAACCATGCTTCCGCTGCGGTTCCGGAATCCCTGCAAAATGGGATGAAAGCCGTGCTTTTTCCCAGCGGGGCGGAAGAAAGGTGCCTGGTAGGCAACCGGCGCTGGATGGAGCTGGTTCCCCTGCCGGAGGAAGATTACTTCCTCGTGGTCAACCATGTGGACGGCCATACGAGCGCCCTTCTTCTTTACCGCGTTGTCAGACATGAGAATAGGGTCCCGGTCACGGAGGAAGGCGTAGCGGAGGTTTTCGTTCCGGAGATTTCCGTGGAATGCGTGTCCGGGCGCCCGCCATTGATAACGTGGTGTGGTGGCTGGGGAGCTGGGATTAAGAAGGGAACGTGATGCGCGTGATACGCCGGGAGGTGAAGGAGAAGCAGGGGTATGAAACGGTTTCCTACGGTATCCCCATCCGGTAGAACATCAGGAACCCGGGTTTTCAGTACGGCTGGAGGGAACACGGGTTCCCGCCGCACGGCGTCACGCTTTTTCCTGGTGCAGGCTGACCTGGTTGACCAGGGGTTTTCCCTCCAGAAAGTCCCGGATGTTGTGTAGGGTGACCTCCGCAATATTGTGCAGGGCCTCCTTCGTGAAAAAGCCCTGGTGGGAGGTCAGGATGACGTTGTTGAAGGAGAGCAGGCGCGCCAGGGTGTCATCGTCAATGATCCTGTCGGACTTGTCTTCATAAAAATATTCCCCTTCCTCTTCGTACACGTCCAGGCCTGCGGACCCCACCTTTTTTGACTTCAGTCCGTCTATCAGCATTTCCGTGTTGATCAGCTTGCCGCGTCCCGTGTTGATGATCATGACGCCGTCCTTCATCTTCCGGATGGAGTCCGCGTTGATCAGGTATTCCGTTTCCGGGGTGAGGGGGCAGTGCAGGGAGATGATGTCGGACCGCGCGTAAAGGTCGTCCAGCGTGGTATACGTGATGCCGGCTTCCTCCGCGAAACGCTGGTCGGGGTACGGGTCATAAGCCAGGATGTTCATGCCGAAGCCCTTGAGGATGCGGATGAGGATTCTGGCGATTTTACCCGTCCCGATGATTCCGGCCGTTTTTCCATTCATGTCAAAACCCATCAGGCCGTGCAGGGAAAAGTTGCCGTCCCTGGTGCGCCAGTAGGCGCGGTGTATCTTGCGGTTCAGGGAGAGCATTAGCGCCACGGCGTGTTCCGCCACCGCATAGGGGGAATACCAGGGCACCCGTACGACGGGCAAATCAACTTCTTCCGCCGCTTTCAGGTCCACGTTGTTGAAGCCGGCGCAGCGCAGGGCCAGCAGCCGCACGCCGTTTTCCTTCAGGCTCCGGATGACTTTCCGGTCCGCCGTATCATTGACGAAAATGCATGCCACGTCCATGCCGCGGGTCAGCGGCACGCTGTCCGGGGTGAGGTGGCCCTTGAAGTAGCGGATGTCGTAATGGAAATCGCGCTCGTTGATCGGGTTGAAGGAATCCCGGTCATAGGGCTTGGCGTCAAAGAACGCAATGCGGCAGGATGGGTCGGTCATGTGGAAATGCGGAGTAGGGTGGTCTATGGTTTTTTGGCCGCCTGTCCCTGGCTGGCGACGGCTTCCATGCGCTTGCGGACTTCCTCCGGGTCTCCCAGGAAGTAGTCTTTCTTCAGGTTCATGGAATCGTCAAATTCAAACACGCAGGGAATGGCGGTGGGCAGGTTCAGGGAAAGGAGCTGTTCGTTGGGAACATGTTTCAGGTACTTGATCATGCCGCGGAGGGTGTTGCCATGGGCCACGATCAGGATATTGTCCAGCGTCCGGAGGGAGGGAAGGATGGTTCCCTCCCAGTAGGGCATCATGCGGTCAATGGCCTCCTTCAAGGATTCCGTTCGCGGAAGTTCGTCCGCGGGCACGCCTTTGTAGCGCGGGTCCCATCTGGGGTTGGCGGGATCATCCTCCGCCAGAGGAGGGGGCGCCACGTCATAGCTGCGGCGCCAGACGAGCACCTGCTCATCTCCGTATTTTTTGGCCGTTTCGCTTTTGTTCAGCCCCTGGAGCATGCCGTAATGCTTTTCATTCAGACGCCAGCTTTTGGCAACGGGCAGCCAGTCCTGGTCCAGGCGGTCCAGCACGCAATTGAGCGTCTTTACGGCGCGCTTGAGATAGGAGGTATAAGCCTGGTCAAAGGCGATGCCCTTGTCCTTTAACAGGTCGCCCGCGTGGTATGCTTCCTCCACTCCCCGTTCCGTCAGGTCCACATCCGTCCAGCCGGTGAATCTGTTTTCACGGTTCCACGTGCTTTCTCCATGGCGCAGAAGAACAATTGTTTTCATATCGCTGAATTTAGACACCCGGCCTCCGGCCTCCGCGCAAAGGAAGGGAGGCGTATGACATGATTACAGGTTCCGGCACGGTCCTGTTGAAACAGTCCGGCAGCCCGCAGATGCGGAGGCGCCTGTAAAATTATGATTGGCAACCGTCTTCAAATGGATTAACAGTTCATCATGATGAAGCAATATGGGTTCAGGTGTGCTGCCGCCCTGATGGCCGCAGGAGTCGGAGCGCTGGCCTGGGCAGGTCCCGAGGCCGTCCAGAATGTGCAGAAGCCCGCCCCTTCCAGAGGAGCTCCCGCCGTATTCAATTTTGGCGGGGAAGGGAACCAGGAGTTCATGCTGAATGGAAAGCCGTTCCAGATACGCGGCGCGGAGATGCACCCCCAGCGCATCCCCAGGGAATACTGGAGGCACCGCATCAGGACCGCGCGGGCCATGGGCCTGAATACCATTGCGTTTTATGTGTTCTGGAATGACCATGAACAGCCGGACGGCAGCTTTGATTTCAAGACGGGCAATCGTGATCTGGGAGAGTTTCTCAAGATTTGCCAGGAGGAGGGCATGTGGGTTCTGTTCCGCCCCGGCCCCTATGTGTGCGGGGAGTGGGATCTGGGAGGCCTGCCCCACTACCTGCTGAAGGATCCCAAGGCCAAGCTGAGGACCACGGAAGACGCCAAATTCATGAAGGCTCAGACCCGGTACCTGGAAGCGGTGGCGCGTGTGGCGGAGCCGTTCCTGGTGAAGAACGGCGGCCCCATCCTGATGACCCAGCTTGAGAACGAGTACGGCAGCTACCAGCGGAAGGACCGCAAGTACATGGAATGGCTGAAGGCGTTCTGGACGAAAAAGGGCTTCGGGCCGTTCTATACCTCGGATGGCGCCGGAGAAGGGTATCTGAAAGGGGTGGTGCTGCCCGGCGTGGCCGTGGGGCTGGACCCCGGCCTGAACGACGGCCACTGGAACGTAGCCAACAAGTGCAACCCGGGCGTTCCCGTCTTCTCCTCGGAAACGTATCCGGGCTGGCTGCGGCACTGGGGGGAAGGGAACTGGGCGCCCACTCCTGGAATCGTCAACCATGTCCGCTGGTTTATGGACAAGGGCCGTTCCTTCAGCCTGTTCGTGTTCCACGGGGGCACCAACTTCGGGTTCACGGCGGGGGCCAACAACGGAGGACCGGGAAAATACCAGCCGGACCTGACGAGTTATGATTACGGTTCTCCCGTGGACGAGCAGGGGCGGATGAATGAATATTATGCCCAAATGAGGGAAATCATTCTGGACAAACTGCCCAAGGACGCCGCCGTGCCGGAACCTCCTGCGGACATTCCGGCCATGGAGATTCCGGAGTTCACGCCCGTGGTGCATGCCGGGCTCTGGGAGAACCTGCCCAAGCCCTTCCGGTCCAAATTCCCGCAGCCTCCCTATTTTGAGCAGTGGAACCAGAACCAGGGGATGGCTGTTTACAGCACGACGGTTCCCCCCGGCCCGGCTGAAAAGCTGGAATTGAGCAACGTGAACGACTATGCGCAGGTGTATTTGAACGGGGAGCTGGTCGGCACCCTGGACCGCCGCCTGGGCCAGAAGAGCGTGGAACTGCCGGAACGCAAGAAGCCCGCGACGCTGGAAATCCTGGTGGAGGCCATGGGCCATATCAATTTCCACATCAGCATGGAGAGCGACCGCAAGGGGCTGCACGGGGAAGTGAAGCTGGGAGGGCGCGAGCTGAAGAACTGGACGGTGAGGGCACTACCCCTGAAAGCCGCCTCCATTGTCCAGGCCCCCAGGGGAAAAGGGCCGTCCGCAAAACGGGAGGGCGCGCATTTCCGGGCCGTCGTGAATATTGAAGAGCCGCAGGACACATTCCTGGACATGTCCCGCTATGCCAAGGGGTACGTGTGGGTGAACGGCATCAATGTGGGACGGTATTGGAACGTAGGCCCCCAGTTGAGGCTGTACGTGCCGGCGCCCTTCCTGAAAAAGGGAGAGAACGTGATTGATATTCTGGACCTTCACGAGAAAGAGCCCAAGCCTATCCGCGGCATGAAGGAGCGCAACAAGGAGCCGGGAAAAGTGAATACCAAAAACCTGGACAACCAGTGGTGAACCGCCGGACTGTCTATTCCGGGTTTCCGGGAGGACCTGGAGCCTCCCATTGAACCGGTTCATGGAGCCGCCGCTTGAAGGTCAGGCGCGCGGCTCCTGCCGTCTTTTCCGGAATTCTGCCTTGAATGCTTTCCAGTCCGTGGACCTCACCAGTTCCGCAAGGTTGGAGTAGTAGGACCGGTGGAGCCCGAAGCGCTCGTCCATCAATTCCTCAAGCGCCTTCTCCGGAGTCCAGCCCTGCATGACGATGCGGTAGGAGGCGCAGACAATGCCTGTGCGGTCGGATCCGTGCCAGCAGTGCACCAGCATGGGCTTGGGAGCGCTGCTGATGACCAGCAGGCAGTCCATGAGTTCCTCCCGGGTCACTTTTCCGGCTGCCAGCTTCATCCGGTACAGGCGCAGCCCGGTGTGTTCCGCCTCGTCGGCGTCGCTGTGATATTCCGCAGGTTCAGGACGGATTTGAGCCCCAGTTTTTCCAGGGCCTGGAATCCGCGGCTGCCGGGCTGCCCCGAACGGTACAGTTCAGGGCTGAGACGGTAGCAGTTTTTGGCGTCCTTTACCTCAACAGGGACCGGGGCTTCCGTCATGGTTTCTGCGCAGGCAAGGGAAAATGAAGCCGCCAGGGCAGCGGGCACAACGGATTTCCAGATCATGGAGCCTTTCAGGAATCAGAGGGGTAACCGACGCTCTGGGCATACAGGACTTTTTTGAAGACGGGAAGCTGGAGACGGCGCTGGAGGTAGTCCGCGTCCAGCATGGCCCGGAAAACGGTGCCCAGTCCCGCGGAGGTGCAGAAGAGGTAGACATTTTCACCAATGAAACCCACGCCCGTGCAGGCGGTGACCAGTTTTCTCTTCGCGTCAAAGTCTCCGGGCTGCTTGGACTGGTCCACCACATAGACCAGGTTCAGGGGAGCGGTAGCCACGAATTCCTGTGTTCCCGTTGCGTCCCTCAAATCACCATGAATGATTTGCTGCAGCCGGTGGGTTTCCGGCTTGTAAAGGTAGGCCCCTGCCGGGAGAACCACGTAGATTTCTATTTCATTGCAATTCCGGGAGGACGGCGCCGTGCGGTAATCCGGGTCATCCCGGTTGACTCCCTGTGCCGCCCATAGCAGGGAAGACAGAGTTTCCAGCGGAATGGGCTTGTCCATGAAGGACCGGGTGGAATGCCGTTCATTCAGAACCTGCATGAGGGGCTTGCCTCCCTTTCTGTCAGGCGCAGGCAGGATGATGTCATCGCTGAGGGCTGTTCCGGAAAGAAGGCCTCCGGAGATGACGGAGAGAAGAGGGCACAGAAGATGGGAAATATTCATAGGCTGCAACGGACGGGTGAAAAGATGGAATAGTCAGCAGGATGTTTGTATTTTTCTTATGTTTTTGGAAACATGGGAAAACTTTATCCTATAAAACAACTATGAAAACACAAGAAAAAAGCACCGGGACTGGCCCTTAACAAGTTCCGGCAAATGGATTCTCCGGGAAAAGGCTGTTTCAAGTTGACCTGGGAAGGTGAATGCGCTTTGATGTCAAACGGAACAGGGAGGGAATCCCTGTCCTTTCCTGTTCCGGTTACTTAAACCCTGTCAGTCTGTTACCCCATGAATCCTCCCCATCCTCTCCATCCCGTACCGCCCAGGCGTAAAAAGTCCTCTTCCGGCGGCATCATCATGACCGTCATCCTGGTGCTGGCCCTTGCCGGAGGTGGAGTAGTCTACCACCGCATTTCCGTTCAAAAAGAGGCGGAAGCCGCGGAGCTGGCGGCCAGAAAGGAGGCGGAAGAGAAAGCCGCCCGGGCGCGCAGGGCCGCGGAACTGGAGGCGGCACGCCTGGCCGCGGAGGAGCGTGCGCGTGCGGAAGCCGCGGAAAAAGCGCGGCTGGAAGCGGAACGCCTGGCCGCGGAGGAAGCCGCCAGAAGAAAACGGCAGGAGAAGAAACCGGAGGTTGTGGCGCCGGCCCCCGCGGAGCCGAAGGAGGAACCCGTGGTCCAGGAGGAGGACCCCAGGCTGGAGATCTTCAGGAAGCCCGTTCTGCTGGTCAGCCTGAAAGCCAATAACGCCGCCAACAGGAAACTGTTTACGGATGCCTTCAATCTGGCCCTGGAAACGGGACGCTATGACTTGTATGCCGGTTTTCTGCGTTCCAATCTGGAACGGGATGCCGTGAAGGTGATTAAATTCGGTAAATTTGACGTGACCATGTATGAGCAGAGCCCGTTTCTCATGCGTGCCAATGAACTGTACCAGCTCATCAGCAAGGTGGGTCCGGAAACCATTCAGGAACAGATCAGGGAGAGTTCCCCCAGGTATTTTTATCCCTGGCTCTTTTCAGACCCGTCCGATCCCCTGAGGCTTTTCCTGCGCACGGTGGCGCGGGAAAAGACCCCGAAGGAGCAATGGGGAGGCATCCTGCTGAAGTGGGCGGAATTCTGGATGAAAACCTCCGCCATGCCCCGCAGCAGGTATTCCTCCCTGGCGCTGGCCTGCGCCATGCTGGACCCCCGTATTGCCACCAGCCCGTCCCGGCTGCGCGCCTCCTCCTCCAGCAATGTTTCCACCACGCCCCTGACGCTGGAACAGGTGTTTGAATACTTCATGGAGATGGACCAGGCCCATGAACTGCTTACGGATATTTCCAAATTAAGCCCTTCCGAGCTGCTGTTCGTGGTGGACGTGCGCCTGCCGAGGTCGGAAATGGACTGGGCGCGCAAAAAAATGCGCCTTACCCGGAAAGGCTGGGGCGCAGCCTACCCCATGATCCGCTACCGGATGGACCGCGCCGCCCTGGGCAAGGACCCGTACACCAGCTACACGTTCCAGGAGATTCTTGATGAAGGCGGCATCTGCATGGACCAGGCCTATTTTGCCGTGAACACCGCCAAGTGCAACGGCATTCCCTCCGCGTATATTACGGGGGACGGCAACCGTGGTCCGCACGCCTGGATCAATCTGCTGACGACGGATGAGACCTGGCAGTCCTACGGCGGCTATGGGTACAACACCGGGCATTTCTCCCATCCCCACAACCGCAAATCCAGGCATGAGTCCACCCTTCTGCAAGGCATGGACAAGAAGGTGAACGGCGCCCGGCTGGATACCTCCCTGGATTACCTTTCCCTGGCGGATTTGTTTGAAGAGATGCAGAAGCCGGACTGCGTGAAGGTGATGCTGGAGGCCGCGACGCAGGCCACGCCTGGAAGCCCCCTGGGCTGGGAACGCCTGATCGCGCTGATGAGCCGTCCGGAAAGCGGGACAAAGCTGGAGGAATGGGACGCGCTGGTGACCATGATCAAGAAGAAGTTCCGCTCCCGTCCGGATTACCTGGCGATGGCCTCCCGCGTGGAGGATGAATACATTTTCCCCCTGCGTGACGCATCCGCCAACAAGCGCGATGTGGCCCGTGACCTGAAAAAACTGGAGAAGGAAACGGACGAAGGCCGCAGCGATCTGACCGCCGCCGCCATCAAGAGGCAGGCTGATATCCTGATGGAGAACGGGGACAAGGCCGGAGTGGCTTCCCTATACCGGAAGTCCATGAAGGATTACGCGCGCCGCGCGGAAGTGTTTGAAGCCCTGATGGGACAGTACTACCAGTATGTCTCCCAGGACCCGGATGCCGTGATGCAGCTGGCCAAGGAAGCGGAGTCCTCCTACAACCGGTATATCCGGACCAAGTCCGGCGACTATTTCAAGGTGAAGAAGGAAGTAGCCATCCAGAAGAGGATTGCCGGGTATTATGAAAAGGCCGGCAATGAGAAAAAAGCCTCCTCCCTGCGCAAGGATGCGGAAAAGCGGGAGAAAAACAGCAAGAAGGGCATCCGGGAAGAGGATTAACCCCGGATGCGCCATTCCGCCCTTTTCCCGCAGGGTGGGGCGGCGGCCGTTTCCAGCTGCGGCATTCCTGTGGAATGAACGTTTTTAGGCTGGAATGCTGTCTTATCTTCAACTAATAAATGACCTGTATGTCAAGAGAACCTTACGCGAACTTCTGGCCCAAAGTGGCCGATACCGCTTTTGTGGCGGACAGCGCCGACCTGATCGGGGATGTCACCATCGGAGAGCACGCCAGCATCTGGTACCACACCACGCTGCGCGCGGACATCAACAAGATCGTTATTGGGGATTATTCCAATATTCAGGACAATAGCTGCATTCACCTGGCGGACGACTTCGGATGCTACGTGGGCAGCTACGTGACCGTGGGCCACGGAGTGATCCTGCACGCCTGCACGGTGAAGGATAATTGCCTGATCGGCATGGGTTCCATCATTCTGGACGGCGCGGTGATCGGCGAGGGCTCCGTAGTGGGCGCCGGCGCGCTGATTACCAAGGGCACCATCATTCCCCCCAATTCCCTGGTGCTGGGCTCCCCCGCCAAGGTGGTGAAGGACCTGGGGCCGGAGTCTGCGGACAACAACCGCAAATGGGCTGAAAAATATGTGAAGGTGGCCACCCGCTACACGGAACGCGTCATCAATCCCGGTTTTTAACATTAAAGTTGCGCCGCCATGCCGGATGAAAAGCTGATCACCCTGGAACCGTACGCCCTGCTTTATACGCGGGCGGGTGCGGGAGTATGCCTGCGTGATCCGCTTTCCGGCAAGGTGGGCGTTATTTTCATGGAGCTGGCGGACGGCATGGCGCTGGAGCGCATCCTGAACGGGGAGCGCCCGGTGAGGCCGGATACGTCCTCCCTGCTGGGGCACTTCCTGTCTGCCATGGAGTGCCGGGTGAGGCTGGTGCTCATCAACGGACGCAAGGATGAAGTTTTTTATGCGCGCGTGGCCGTGGAGGCCGCCAATGAGGTCATGGACAAGCTGGTGGAGCTGGACGCCCGCCCGTCTGACGCCCTGATGATTGCGGCCCGGTTCGGGACCGGCATCAAAGTTGTTCCCGCCGTCTGGGAGAGCATGGAGAATGTCCTGCCCCAACTGGAGCAGCTGGACGCGGACTCCCCGGACAGCCGCGCCCCGGTGTATGTGGGAGAGCCGTAGAAGCGCCGTTCCCGGTTTCCGTGCCCTTCATTTCCCTCCTGGTGGCATGATTGCGGCATAAGGATTTCCTGCCGTTGGGCGGACCCACTTTTTATAAAAAAAACTTGCTAAGGCGGGGGAATCCCTATACATTCGCCGCACATCACTTCAAGTGGGTAGATTCCCGAGCGGTCAAAGGGGGCAGACTGTAAATCTGTTAGCATTCGCTTTCGAAGGTTCGAATCCTTCTCTACCCACCACTTCATTTTTTTAACGCGTTCTTGCCGGGAACGCGTTTTTTATTGCCGTCATCGTCACGGCTTCATGATGTTCAAGGTTGGGAACAGAAACCGGCGCACCCTGTGCGGACATGGCCCGTTTTTTTGGCCGGACAGGGAGCGGGAATGCCGCACGGATGACTTGTTCGGCCTATCGACAAGGCGTGCGGGACATGTTAGAAACCTTCTTTCCCTATATTCACCTTTGCCGTTTATTGACATGTTGACCACGCTGCTCATTCTGGGAGTATCCGCCGTTTTGTTTGTTCAGGGGAAAATCCGTTCGGATATTGTCGCGCTCTGTTCCCTGCTGTGCCTGATCGTGTTCGGGATTTTAAGCCCGGACCAGGCGCTTTCCGGGTTTTCCAATTCCATCGTGGTCATGATGGTGG
Source organism: Akkermansia sp. (assembly GCA_048388685.1). GTDB lineage: Bacteria > Verrucomicrobiota > Verrucomicrobiia > Verrucomicrobiales > Akkermansiaceae > Akkermansia. The sequence goes on from DBGCTZ010000005.1 coordinate 102,331, forward strand.
GGCTTTTTGTGGTGGGCGGAGCCATTTTCCGCACGGGCCTGGCGAAGATGCTGGGCGGCAAGATCATGAAGCTGGCCGGCAAGAGCGAATTGCGCCTGCTTGTGCTGACCATGCTGGTTACGGCGGGAATAGGCGCGTTTGTCAGCAATACGGGAACGGTGGCCCTGATGCTGCCCATCCTGGTGAGCCTGGCCGCGGACGGCGGCATCCAGACCAGCCGCCTGCTCATGCCCATGGCGTTTGCCAGCAGCATGGGCGGCATGCTGACGCTGATCGGCACCCCGCCCAACCTGGTCATCAACAACCAGCTTCAGGAAGCGGGCATGGAGGGGCTGGGCTTTTTCTCCTTCACGCCCATCGGCCTCATTTGCATCGTGACGGGCGTTCTGGTGCTGATCCCCCTCAGCAGGAAGTTCCTGGGCCATCATGAGGACAAGACGGAACATGAGGCCAAGGGCAAGTCCCTGAGCCAGTTGATTGACGAGTACCAGATCATCAATAATCTTTACCGCCTCCGGGTGGTGGAGGATTCTGCCCTGACGGAAAATCCCCTGCATGACCTCCATATTCCGGACCGCTACCACGTCAACATCGTGGAGGTGCGCCGCAGGCATTCCAGCCGCCATTCCTTCCTCCAGACGGTCAGCCAGACCATGGCGGGATCCGATACGCGGGTGGCGCGGGGGGACGTCATTTACGTGATGGGGGATTTTGAGGACGTGGACCGTTTTGCACGGGAATGCGGCGCGGTGATGATCAACCGGAAGACGTCGGAAGATACGGATTCCATGCTGAAGAGCAAGTTGAAGTTTGATGAGATAGGCATTGCGGAAATGCTGCTGATGCGCAACTCGGATATCATCAACATGCCCGTGAAGTCTTCCGGCCTGCGCGCCAAGTACGGGGTCAACATTCTGGCTATCCAGCGGGACAATCATTACATTTTCCACAATTTGAAGGATGTGAAGCTCCAGTACGGGGATACGCTGCTGATCCAGGGGACCTGGGCGGATATTGCGCGCCTGAGTGAAAAGACCTTTGAATGGGTAGTGGTGGGCCAGCCTCTGGCGGAGGCGTCCAAGGTGACGCTGACGCACAAGGCCCCGCTGGCTGCCGGCATCATGCTGCTGATGATTGCGGCCATGGTGTTCAACTGGGTGCCTGCGGTGGCGGCGGTGCTGATTGCCGCCGTCCTTATGGTGCTGTGCGGCTGCCTGCGCAACGTGGAGGAAGCGTACCGGACGATCAACTGGGAAAGCATTGTGCTTATTGCCGCCATGCTCCCCATGTCCCTGGCGCTGGAGAAGACCGGCACCTCGGAGGTCATCTCCCACGGGCTGGTGGCCGGGCTGGGGGGCTTCGGCCCGCTGGCCCTGATGGCGGGCGTGTATTTCACGGCGTCCCTGCTGACCATGTTTATCAGCAATACGGCCACGGCGGTGCTTCTGGCGCCCATCGCTCTGCAATCCGCCGTGAGCATGGGCATCAGTCCCTATCCGCTGCTGCTGGCGGTTTCCGTGGGCACCAGCATGTGTTTCGCCTCTCCCTTTTCCACGCCCCCGAACGCCCTGGTCATGCCCGCCGGCAAGTACACGTTCATGGATTACGTGAAGGTGGGCGTTCCGCTCCAGGTGATCATGGGGCTGGTCATGGTGGTGGTGATTCCGCTGTTCTTCCCTTTCGGGAAGGCGTGACGGGACAGCCTCTGGATGGGGGAAAGGGCGCATGGCAGGGTAATTGCCGTGCATAACAAAAAAAAGAGAGACAACGGAGGCGGCCGGGAGTAGAAGAGGAGTGTTTAAGAACCCTCATTTAATCATGAAGTATTTGCTTATTGTTCTGGCCGCAGCGTTTGTGATGCCGTCCATGGCGGACGAAGACGCTCCCAAAAAAATGACTTCCGCGGAGAAGAAGGCCGCCCTCCTGGAGAAGTACGATACCAACAAGGACGGCAAGCTGGATTCCGAGGAAAAGGCCAAGATGAAGGAAGACCTGAAGAAGCAGAAGGAAGAGGAACGGGCCAAGAAGCACGCTTCCCGCAAATCCGACTAAGGTTGTTGACCTGGCAAGTCCCCTGTTTTTTTCGGACGGTCTGAACGGAGGTTCGGGCCGGAGGGGGAAGTGCGTACCTGTTTAAACGATGAGATTCGGAAGTTGGACCAGATGGGCCGCTGCGGCTTTGTTTGCCGCCCTGACCGCCTGCACGGCGGAAGAGTGGGCGCAGTTGAACCGGGAGATGGAGCAGAACCAGCAGGCCGCCGCCAAGCGCCGGGCCCAGTACCGCAAGGTCAGGCTCCAGTGCTCCGACTGGGAAATGGCCAATACGGCTGCGGACGCTTTGTCATCCAAGGGGTTCCAGGTCATGTATCCCGGAGAAGAGGGGTACGGGGCCGTGGCGACCGTCACCAAAACGGCGCAGGAACGCATGATGATCCGCAACGGCTTTATGTTCACTCCTTTTGACGGTTCCGGCGCGCGGCCAGGCTACAAGACGAAAGTTACCGTAACCGTGCATGACCTGACAGGCCGGAAGCTGGGCGAGTACCAGGGGGAAAGCGTTCCCGCCGAATCCTACCACCGTTCGGAAGCGGCCTGGTCCGCCTGCCGCAAGGCCATTGGCAAGATGCCTTCCAGCAGCTCCATTTACTGGTAAGGGAGGGTTATTTTCCGCTTCCGGCCCTGCGTTTTTTGCGTGACCGGAGTTTGTAGGCCAGCGTATCCGCCAGTTCCCGGAGGGCGTTGAGCGGGTTTTTACGCAGCACGTGGCGCCCCTTCAGGGTGGCGCCGGGACGTACGGTTCCCGTTCCCCGGTGGTTGTGGATGACTTCCGCCGTCTGGGCGAACATGTTGTATTTTTCCAGCACCAGGCGGCGCGCCTCGCGGATGGCCGGGAGGCGTTTTTCATATTCCCCGTCGTCCATGGCCCTGCGGATGATTTCAAAGGCCTTCTGCGGGTCGTCCAGCGGGATGGGGATGAAGCTTTCCTGCGGGAAGCATTCCGTCGCCAGCGGGTCCCCGGCATAAAAGGGGAGGGTCATGGCGACAAAGGCGTCGGACAGCTTTTCCGTCCAGTGATGGGGTTCCAGATGGTTTTCCACGCACAGATGGTACTTGTAGTCATCCATGGCAATGGTCTTGTTTTCTATTTCCTGGATGCCGTGCCCGAACCAGTCCAGTTCCGGCAGGCGGTCCGTCAGGTAGCGCGTGAGGTCGTAACGCATTTTATGCATGGTATGCGTGTGCTGCTTGGCGGAGCAGATGGTGGAGAGCATTTTTGTCTTCGGGAACTCCGTCTGGTTCAGGATCTCCTGCATGGGCTTGATGTACAGCCATTCCAGGCAGCCCCGGCCCAGGGTGTGGCCGGGATGCGGCAGGTCCCGGAAGGAATGGGTGGTCAGCACGGTGCCGAACTGGCTGGTGTACGCGCGGCTGTAGATCTTGATGGACGGGGGCTCCACCGTGATCAGGATGGTCTGGTCCGGAGGGCAGAGGAGGGGTTCCGTTTCATTTTTGATGGTGCCCACGGAATGTCTGGGAAATTCATCATACACCAGCACCCAGTCGTAATCCGTCATGGCGGCGTCCGTGCAGAACAGGCAGTCACCCCACAGCAGGGATTCCGTTTGGTCCGGGGAGGCCTTCGTGGATTTTCTGATGACCTTGATACGTGTGGGGCGGGGGGAATCCGTCATGGAAGTAGAGGCGTTGAAAAGGCGCACCGGCTGCCCGCCGGATTCCGGGAAGCTATCCGGGAGTGGCGCGGCCACGCTGGTGCATGGCGCCAGTGTATGGGGCCTTCCTGCCTTGTCAATGTCAAAGGATTGAGCGCTTCCGGCAGGGAGGCTCCGTCAGTTGGCTGCCGTGCTTTCCAGACCGGGATCAGGGAAAAGCTGGTCAATGACGCGGGAGACCATTTTTCTGGAACCGTAGGGGGAGAGGTGGTTGTCGTCGCAGTACATCAGGTTGCCTTTGTCTTCCTCCAGCCACTGTCCGTTTTTATGGAAGGCGCCGTGGAGGGGGATGAAGCGGCACAGGCCTGTGGATTCCAGGTGCTTCAGAAGGGCGAATACGGGACGCTGGCGCGTGCTGAAGTCTCCGCCCAGCAGGCGGTCCGTCCGGTTGGAGTTCAGCAGGGCATTCCGGCGCATGAGCTTGCGCGGTCCGAAGGTCCATTCCGGCACGGGGCCCAGCAGCACGATCTGCTTTCCGGCCTTGTGGAGGCGTGCGCAGGTGTGGCGCAGTCCGTCCGCAACCAGTTGTTTCAGGCGCTCGTCCCGGTGGCTGTTGACCAGTTCAATCCAGCGGTTGTGGAGGAATACGGTGTGAATCTGGGGGGTGTTTTCCAGCCAGTCCAGAATCAGGTCCATGTTATGTTCCCAGTGCGGGTACATCATGCGCAGGAGCGTGAGGGAGGTAACGTCTCCGGAATCTGAAATGCCGCTCAGCGGGCACAGCCGGGCCCGGTAGAACAGGCCTGAGCGGTGCAGAAGCCGTGCGGCGTCATCAAAGCCGGGAGAGCTGGCCATGGCGTGGCTGTCTCCCATGAGCAGGAAGGAAGGGGGCTGTCCGGTTTTGCCCAGCAGGATAAAGGGATAGTCCGTCACGTCCCCAAGTTCCGGGTGGTGGGGCTGGATAGCGTTCCCCTTTTCCACCACCGCCCGGTCCGGGGGCGTGATGCCGAAAGAGGGCGGGAAGGCCGGGCCTTTCCAGTATTCCGGGAAGGATATGTTGTTGGCGGCTACGTGCCAGTAGTCCCGCGCGCCGTCCGTCCATTTGAGCCATTCTCCGGCAAAACCCAGCATGAGGCAGCCGGAGGCCGTGAGAAGAAAGGCTCTTCCGGGTTTCCACCATGCGGAGGCTGTCCGGAAGGGAGTTTCCACGAATTTCCAGGAGAGGAACCCCAGCACGAGGGAGAGCGCGAACATGCCCGCATAGTCCCATGGGCTGCATTCATTGAAGCAGAGGTAGGTCCAGTACACGATGACGGGCCAGTGCCACAAGTACAGGGAGTAGGAAATTTTACCGATGCCCGTGCTGAGCGGATGCTTGAGGATGCGCCCGGACCAGCCATGGCTTCCGTAACGGATTAGGAGAGCCGCCCCGGCGACGGAAGGAATGGCCGTGTACCCCGGAAAGGGCGTGGCGGCGGTGTAGAAGGCGAAGGGGGCCAGGATGGCCGCCCACCCCGCCAGGCGCAGCCAGCTTCTTCCGCGGCCCTGTTCCGCCGGGGCCGGAGCCAGGGCCAGCAGGCAGCCGGCCAGGAGTTCCCAGGCCCGGCAATGGAGCAGGTAAAAGGCCTTGTTGTGTTCCAGATGCCCCATGTGGCAGACGGCGGCAAAGAGGGAGAGCGCCAGGGCGCCGCAGAGGACGGGGCTGACGGCGTTTTTCCTGAATTTCCAGAGGAGCCACAGGGTGAGCGGGATAGTAAGGTAGAATTGTTCTTCCACGCTCAGGGACCACAGGTTCAGCAGAGGGTTTTCTTCCGCGGCGGGGCTGAAGTAGTCCCCGGCGGTCCTGCTGAAATAAGTATTGGTAATGAAGAGCGCGCTTGATCTCACCGTTCTGCCCAGAGTGCGGAGATCATCGCAGTCCAGCACCGCGCATCCGAACACCAGCACCAACGCAATCAGGCAGAAGTAGGCGGGCATGATGCGCCTGATTCTGCGGCAGTAAAAGGAGGACAGGGAGAAGGAGCCTTCTTTCAGGCTGCGGACCAGGCCTCCGCCGATCAGGTAGCCGGAGATGACGAAAAAGATGTCCACGCCCGTGTAGCCCCCGGGACAGGCCCATTCCAGCAAATGGTACAGGACGACGGCCAGCACGGCAAAGGTGCGCAGGCCGTCAATGTGCGGAAGGTAGGTGCCATGGGCGGGAGTTCCGTGCTGATGGAGGGAAGGTGAACAAAAGTTTTCAGAGAGGCATTTGCTCATGAGGCGGAGAGAAGGCACATACGGAAATGGGAAAAAAGGCAGGAAGGAGGAATGGGAGGGCCGGTGCGGAGATTTTTTGTTACTTATGCAGGCGTTTTTTCAGCCGCCTCCACGCCAGGCGCAGCCTGTGGCCGCGTTTTAAAAAACGCTGGTAGTAGGAAATCCAGGTTCCGTCCCCCTTGCGGCGGGCTTCTTGCGGAGACTGGTCGAATATGCTGTAAAGCCGTGCTGTTTCACGTTCCGTTTCTTCCAGAAAACGGGCTTCCTGTTCCGGTGTCTTCCAGGGGCGGCACATGATTTCACACCACAGGTCGTCGTCTTCATCCACTTTTTTTACATAGGCCACGGCGTCGTCCAGGGTAGGGAAGTCGTGGCAGTTGATGAAAGCGCCGGAATTGAATTCCCGGCCAATGTCCGGATTTCCCCAGTAAATGGGGATGGTCCCGGCAAGCATGCTGGTGACGATTTTCTCGCTGGTGTAGCCGGGGTACCATGCGTTTTCAAAGGCAATGGAGAATTTATACGGCTTTTTCATCCGGATGGAGGAAGCATACCAGTCTTCCGACTGGTGTCCGTCACCCGGCGTGTTGTTGAGGTGGGGCCCCAGGGAGTTGACGAACCGGAAGGCGGAGAGCTTGTGGAAAATGGCGTCCCGGTTGGGGTGGGATTTGCGGTTGGCGTAAATGAAGTTGCAGAAGCCCGTTTTGGAAGCCAGGAGTTCCCGGACGTCCAGCCCTTCCTTGGCGCCGTGCACTTCCTGCAGGTGGTGGCGCAGGAAGGGGAGTTTAACGGTGCGGTCGCTTCCGGGCACGGCATCCAGTCCGATGTAGTAGTCAAACAGCATGAAGTCCGGAGCAATGGCTTCATGGCATCCGTACATGATGGTGATATGGCCAGGGGCCCGTTCCAGAAAATCATAAAATGCCTCCCGGTTGACGTAAAACCACGGGGTGGCGATCAGGTAGTCAAAGTCCGAATCATCTTCCACTACGCGATACCGGTCCTTCAGGAGCTGGTGAATGCCTTCCCTGCCGAAATCCGGGGTGGATTGTAAAAAGGAGATTTTAAGCGTTTTCATGGGAGGAGGCGGGACGGAGCGGTTCAGAGTGTATGGAGCGGCTCTTTCTTGTCAATGACAAAGGAAGAGACCAATCAGGCATGCGGGAAAAGGCGCTCCCAGGGGTTAAACGTCAGTATGTTCCATCCCCTCGTGACGGTATTCCCGGAGCGTTTCTTCATAAAGGGTGGCATGCTGCGCCGCAATGACGGGATAGGAAAACGTCTGTTCCGCACGTTTCCGGCCTTCTTCCGCCAGGGCGCGCCGGAGTTTTTGATCATAAATGAGCCGTTCGCAGCGGCTGACCAGACCGCCCAGGTCTTCCCGGGAAGCAACCAGCCCCGTCTGGCCGTCCAGCACCACTTCTGGAACTCCGCCCGTCCGGAAGGTGACGGAGGGCGTTTTACACGCCATGGATTCCAGAGCCACGTTGGAGAGAACGTCCTGAAGCGTGGGGTTCAGGAAGATATCCGCCGCGCTGTAAAGCCGGGCCAGTTCCTTCATGTCCGTAATGAATCCGGCATTCGTGCTGGGATAGGGAAATTCCACGGGTTTTTCCTGGTTGCCGAAGAGCAGCAGATGGAGGTTGCGGTGCCCGCGGCGGTACAGTTCCTCCAGAACCAGGGGAATAAAGCGGCCTCCCTTGACCGGATTAAACAGGCCGGTGGCGCCGCAGGCGATGACAAAGGCCCCGGACGGAATGCCCAGGCTTGCACGGATAGCTTCCCGGTCTTCCTCCGGGTGGAAGAGGTCCGTATCCACAGGGTTGTAAATCTGCACAATCCTTCTTCCGGGGAACATGCAGCCTTTTTCCACCTCCTTTTTCAGCCAGAGGGAGGGCGTGACCAGCGTCAGGGAAGGGATGCTGCCGAAAGCCCGGCGTTTACGGGAGAAGAGCCACGCAGGGAGGCCGTGGAACAGGCGGGGCGTGCCGAGCTGGGGGCAGAGGCCCCGGCATCCATTCCGGAACAGGTCGCAGTCCATGGTGCAGTGACACCCTGCGGTACACGCGAACATGTCGTGCAGCGTATAGACCAGAGGACGGCGGATGTGGCGCAGAAGGGTGAAGTCCACCGTTCTGCCGCCTATCCAGTGCAGGTGCACCAGGTCCGCCTTCTCCATTTGGGCGGTATCAAAGCCCATGCCCAGCACGTTCAGGGAGAAGGGGAGGTCCCGCCTTCTTTCCGGCAGCAGACCGTCAAAACCGTGCGCCAGCTGGCGGCGCAGGGCGTCTGTGGCTCTTCTGGCGCCGGATCTTCTGATTTCAAGGCCGTCGATTCCCTTGCGCCTTCTGAGCAGAAGAATGGATTTCATGCCGGAAATGTTCCGGTTCAGGGCATCATTCAGCCGGTAGGGAGCGGAACTGGCCGATACGCTGTGGGAGACCTGGAATACTGTCCTGCGTTGAGGAGAAGCCACATAGGAAAGTATGGGGATTTGGAATCCGGAAATGAGGAATTCATGCGGCAAATACCGCATGAACCCTTTCTCATCAGCAGATTCCTCCGGAACCGGGCCCCAGCCAGACTACCATGCAGGGCATGCTTTCCCGGGTTCCGCTATCTCATTCCTCTTCCCGCTCAACCGTTTGTGTTGACTTCGGATTCCAAATCCGCCTTTTTTGGCAGGAAGAAGAAGTTGCTTCCATTTTTGCAGCCAGCCTTTTTTCAGGGACCGGGGGATTCCCATGTCGCGCCTGTCCTGGAATGGGAAAGAGGAAAGCTCTTCCCAGTCCTCCGCATAGGTCTCCTCACTGTTCAGGGCGGTGATGCCGCGCAGCTTGCACAGGATGGAGAAGATGCTCTGGTCATACCGGTTTTCCACAAATCCCGGCAGGTTGGGAGAGGCGGAGGGAGAATTGTCCACTAGGTGCAGGTGGTCGTAAAAGGTATGGAGCCATTCCCTGATCAGGTTTTCCGTGAGAGGATTCTTTTTCAGAAAGACATGGCCACCTGCGATCTGCTGGGTATGCGTGATCCATGTATCTCCCCCGGAAATGCCGAAGTGGCGGAATATATCCCCCTTGGTCCATTTGTATTCCGGCTGGCCATTATTGAAAACCAGCATGCCGTGGCTGTCCCGGTCCAGCATGTCCACGTATTCACGGAAGCGCGCCGCTCCGTTGATATTAATATGACAGCCAGCATCCAGGTACAGGAGGCGGTCGCCTTCCCGCATCTGCTGCAAAATGTGGTGGATGGACCAGGGCTTCCAGGACCAGAATCCGAATCCCCGGCAGGACGGAGTCAGGTATTTGCCCATGCGGCTGGTGAATTCCGCGGGAAGGTCATGTTCCGTCAACAGGGTGATTTCATCAAAAAATTCCAGCGCCTGCGCCTGTCTGCCCAGCCGGTCCAGAGCGGCTGACATGCGGGAATCTGCGAATGAAAGGAAGCGGTTCATTTGACCGGGGGAAGATACGGTGATTTACAGGGCAGGCGGCGGCGTGTCAAGCGGCTCCTGCGGAGAAGCGTTTTCCTTTTGGAAACTGCCGGAATGCGCATGGGAAAAGTGTTCCGCGAGCATTTTCTTGCAGGAATAATAACGCCCCTTTTGCCCCGGAAGCAGGGAAAAGGCGGCCAGAAGGATGCGGTCCCAGCCGTTGGCGGGCGTTTCCACCGAGTTCAGCAGCTCCACCAGCTGCCTGTCGCGGCCCGGCAGGACGGAGAGGGCGCGCTCCCCTGCCGCTTTCCGGTAGAACAAATGCCACCAGTCCAGAACGGACTGCTGCTGAACGGCGGTCATCTGGTGGAAGAGGGGGTGCTTGGAAACAAAGAAAGGTCTGATTTTCCGGACGCCATAGGCAAACAGGCCTTCATTCTGCCAGCCGTGTTCCTTCCAGTAGTCCATGATGTACAGCAGACGCTGGAATTCCTGCACGCATTTGAAGTAGGTGGGATCGTTGATGTGGCGGGAAAGGGAACCGCTCCGCATGAGGCGGTAGTAATACAGGCAGTCCGGAATGAAGAGAAGGCGCGTGGCATGGGGCACCGCCATCAGCCGAAAGGTTTCATCCTCCGCGCCGGATTTCAGGTTCACATTGAAGCGGAGATGGTGGACGTCCAGCAGGCTTTTCCGGAACAGCTTGCTCCACACGCAGATGTCCATTTTCCCCCAGATGGAATCCCGGAAAAAGCTGGAAGGGGAGGCATCCGGTTCAAAATGCCAGGAGGGAGACCTCCTTTTGGCTTCAATAAGCCGGGCTGACGCATCCGCGAAGACGTGGTTGCCGCATTCCACAATGTCCGCATCATGTTCCAGCGCCGCTGAAAAAAGGCGGGAATACATTTCCGGGTCCACGTAGTCGTCCGGGTCCGTAAAACCCACGTACAGGCCCTGCGCCGTATCCAGCCCCGCATTCCTTGCGGCGGAAACGCCCGCGTTCTGCTGGTCCAGAAGGATGATCCTTTGGTCTTTTTCCTTCCATCGGGCCAGATGAGCCAGGGTATTGTCCGTGGAGCCGTCATTGATACAGATAATCTCAATATTCCGGAGGGTTTGCCGTACCAGGCTGTCCAGGCATTCGTCCACATAGGCGGCTACATTGTAGCAGGGAACGATAATGGAAACATCGGGCTTCATGAGGGCGTTTAGGTGGTGGCGCGGATTTGAAATCCACGATTGATCATAGATCGAAAAAGGCACGGTATTAAAGTCTTGTCCACTGTCATGACAGGAAAAGGGGCGCAACCGGGGGAGAGTGCCGCGGGGCGTAAAAACTTTTCCGGTATGTTTCGCGCAGGACGGATACGTATTGGAGTATCCCGGCGCCTGATTCGTTGGAAACCGGGGACCGGAACATTCAAATGGCAGTTGCCTAGGGCCCGGTGGCTGTGGTACAAAAAGGCCGTACAACTTCTTCATTTATTCTTCTGTTATGATTATTGTCACGGGTGGGGCCGGCTTCATCGGCTCAAACATTGTCGCCGCTCTGGAAAAGGCCGGGAAAAAGGATCTTGTGGTGGTGGATGAACTGGGTTCTTCCGAGAAATGGAAGAACATTGCCAAGAGGGAGTTATGCGCGGTGGTTCCTCCGGAAGACATGCTGGATTACATGGAGGCGCATGCGGAGGAGATTGAAGCCGTCATTCACATGGGGGCTATTTCCGCCACCACGGAGACGGACGCCGACCTGATCATCCGGACGAATTTCACCCTGAGCTGGTACCTCTGGGAGTTCTGCTCCCTGTACGGGAAGCAGTTTATTTACGCCTCTTCCGCGGCCACGTACGGGGACGGTTCCATGGGGTTTGACGACAACGCCTCCCTGGAGCACGTCAATGCCCTGCGTCCCCTGAACGCGTATGGATGGAGCAAGGCCCTGTTTGACCGCAAGGTGGCGCGCGAGGTGAAGGAGGAAAGGGCCGTCCCGCTCCAGTACGCGGGCCTCAAGTTTTTCAACGTGTACGGCCCCAATGAATACCACAAGGGGGGGCAGAAGAGCGTGGTAGCCCACATTTTCCCGCAGGTGAAGGCGAATGAAACGGTGAAGCTGTTCAAGTCCTACCATCCGGATTACCGGGACGGCTGGCAGCTCAGGGATTTTGTGTGGGTGGGGGATTGCGTGGACGTGGTGCTCTGGTTGCTGGACCATCCGGAGGTGAGCGGCCTGTTCAACGTGGGATCCGGGGAAGCCCGTTCCTTTTATGATCTGGCAAAGGCGGCGTTCAATGCGCTGGGGCTTCAGGAGAAGATCGCCTACCGTGAGATGCCGGAAGAGCTCAAGGGCAAGTACCAGTATTATACGCAGGCGGACCTTTCCAGATTGCGCGCCGCCGGTTATGCCGCCCCCATGACTTCCCTGGAGGATGGCGTACGCCAGTACGTGCAGAAGTACCTGGACCGGGAGGACAGCTACGTTTAACCCGCATCCCTTTTTTACTCCCATGCCTGCGCAGCGCATTCTGATGATCAAGCACGGAGCCCTCGGCGACGTGGTGCTCGCCATGGGGATGATGAAGCGTCTCCGGGAGCTCCACCCGGAGGCGCATATCACCCTGATGACCATGGGGATGTTTGTGCCCATGGCGGAGCAGCTCGGGGTGTTTGACGATTTCATTGTGGACAACCGGCTGCCCTACCGGAAGCTGGTCGCCACCTGGGGCGCCATCCGTTCCATCGTGAAAGGGAACTTTGACGTGGTGTACGATCTTCAGGAGTCTTCCCGTACCAGAAAGCGTTATTATCCCGCCGTGCGCTTCCTGCTGAACCATGACATGGACTGGGTGGCCTGCAATTCCGGAGAACGGCGCAGATTGCTGAAAAAGGGCTCCTTCCGTTTTGGCCGCGTGGAGAGGGAGCCGTTCCATCTGGAACGTGTTCTGACGGACCTTTCCTTCATGCATGGGGAGGGCCTCCACTTTGACGAGCTTCCGGAACGCTACGTGATGATGATTCCAGGCTGTTCCCCCACCCATCCCTACAAGCGCTGGCCCGTGGAAAATTTCTGTGCCCTGGCGCAGCGGCTGGCGGAGCGCGGCATTGGAACCGTCGTCATCGGCACCCGGGCGGAGGCTGCGGAAGTGGAGGCTATCGCCGCCAGTTCCCCCTTGGCCGTCAGCTTTCTGGGCAAGTCCACCCTGATGGATATTCCCCAGATGGCGCTGCGTTCCCTGGCCTGTGTGGGCAATGATACCGGGCCTACGCACATGTGCGCCTATGCCGGAGTTCCGGTGACGGCCATTTTCTGTCACCGGACGCGCAAGTCCGCCATCACGGCCCGCTGCATTTCCAATCTGATTTCCCCGGGAGCCATTGAGGAAATTACGGTGGACCAGGTATGGTCCACGCTGGAACCCTTCCTGCCCGCGCGGGAAGGCCTTGAACCGATGGAAGCGTCCGGTACTCCGCAGGCGTCATGACGACTCCCGTAAACATTTCCGTGCTGGTTCCGGTGTACAATGTGGAGCCGTATCTGGCCCGGTGCCTGGAAAGCATTTGCGGTCAGACGCTCCGGGAGATAGAGGTTATCTGTGTGGATGACGCTTCCACGGACGGTTCTCTGTCCATTCTCCAGGAGTTTGCGGACCGCGACCCCAGGGTGAACGTAGTTCAGGCTCCGCGCAACGGGGGGCTTTCCCGCACCCGGAATCTGGCGATGAGCCATGCGAGAGGGGAGTACCTGATGCTGGTGGATTCCGACGACTGGCTGGAAACGGATTTGCTGGAGGATATGTATGGCCGCGCGAAGGCGCTGGATGCCGACAAGCTGGTGTGCGGTTTCCGGTATTATTACGAGTCGGACCCTGAACGGGAAGACCGGTTCGTGCCCGAGGATTTCGCGGCTCCGGAAAAGGGATGGATTCCCTGTACCCCGGAGACCATCGGAAAGATTCATCACGGAGCGGGCGGCATGATGATACGGCGTTCCATTGTGGAGGAGCACGGAATCCGCTTTCCCGAGGGCGTCACCTGCGAGGACCTGTATTTCCACTATGCCGCCTTTCCCCGGTGCAAAAGGGCCTGTGTGGTCAGCAGGGCGGCGTACGTTTACCGCAAGCGCGCCGGGTCCATCACCAGCGGTTTTGCTTCCGGCAGTTCCCTCCAGTCACTGGATTACCTGACGGTAGCAGAGTTGGTGCTGGAAGAGTGGAAACAATCCGGAATTCTGGAGGAATATAGGATAGCCTTTCTGAAAATGCTGGTGATGAGTGTGAGGAACATCCGCAAATACGCCCCGCACGCCGTCCAGAAGGAGGTCACCCGGAAAGTATCCCTGCTGCTCCGTGGAGATGGCCTGTACCGCCCCGGGGTGGATGATTCCCGCCTGTCCCGCCGGGAAGGAAGGCTGCTGAAAACCTGGATGGCCGGAAAATCCGGCCTGGACTTTTCCTATTACTGGAAGAGAATGCGCAAGGCTGGCGCCCGGATACTGTACAGCCGGCAACCCCAAACGACCGACCGATGAAGAAGAATGAATTTGCCGTCGTCCTGGCCAGTGACAACCGGGGCATTCTGCCGTTGAGCGTCACGATTTTCTCCCTGCTGAATACCGCCGGGCCGGAAACCTTTTATAAGATTTACGTGCTTTCCGACGGCATTGACGGGGAGAACCGCAGCAGCATTGAGCGGATGGTGGCCCCGTTCGACTGCCGGGTGCAGTTCATGGATGTTTCCGGCATTCTGGAGGAGCATGATTTCCCGCATACGGAACAGTGGCCCGTACCCGCCTGGGGACGCGTATTTATTCCGGAATTATTGAAGGAGGAGACGGGCAATATCCTGTATCTGGACATTGACGTTCTGGTGTGCCGGGATTTGACGGAGCTGTTCAGGACGGATATGTCCGGAAAGGCGGTGGGAGTGGTGTTTGAGAATTTTTCCAGGCCTGGTTCCCATTTCAACGAGCGTCTGGACATGCCGCTGACCTGTACGGGGTATTTCAATTCCGGCGTCCTGCTGATGAATGTGGATGTTTTCCGGGAAAAGAATCTGGTCAGGACCGTGCTGGATTATGCCGTCAGCCACCGGGACAGGCTCACCTGCCCGGACCAGGACGCGCTGAACGGCGCCCTGTGCGAGCTGACCGTGCCGCTGCATCCGCGCTGGAACTGGCATGACGGCCTGACGCGCCGCATTTTAAAGAATGACCCCAGGGAACGGTTCTGGCGCGGAGTGACGCCGCGCCAGGCGGTTGAGGCGGCTCTGGAACCGGGCATCCTGCATTACCAGGGGGTGCACAAGCCGTGGCGGTACAACTGGAGGTATGAAGGAGAACGCTATGAACGCACCATGCGTGAAGCTGGCCTCCTGCATGGCACGCTACCCGGAAGAACTCTCCCTGCCATCTTGAAAAAGCATCTGTACCGGCCTGTTTACCGGATGACCAGGAATAAGATTCTCCGGCTGCAAAAGCAGTTTGAAGAAGAGGACAGCAAGGGGCGAGAGTGTTCTTGAACGTTAGCGTTTCCCTTCCGTTCTGGATTTGATGTCGCGTAAAATTTCCTTGTAATAATTCACGTACTCCGCGGTGTCCGCCTTTTTTCCGGGCGGTCTTGGAGAAGAGGCGCATACCTCCACGTCAAATTCTTCCAGGAGCGCTTCCATGGCCCTGGTGGGTTGTCCGTAGAAGACAATGCTGTTTTGAATGCAGGCTGCCGTTTTGGGGTCGTGCTTCCATCTTGACCGGAGATTCAGGATGTAAAGCAGGTCTATTTCCTCTGAAGAAAGGTTCAGCCCCATGATGTAAACATTGGAAAAGAAAAACAGGTCAATCCATGATTCTTCCTGTTGCATATCCCGGTGGCGGAGCTTGTTGGGGATGCTTGCTATTTCTATTTCCTGTTTCTGAGACCGGTATTTGTAGGCGCCTTTCAAGTAGTTGTCAATTTTACCGATGCAGCCGCAATAGTGCTCGTACCCGTATTGAATCGTGAAGGAGGAAGGCCTTTCGTCATAGGTGCCGTGAATATTCCAGATGCGGCAGGAATGGCGGCCCTTCTTCATACGCACATGGCGCCGGACGCTGTATTTGGTTTCCGTGTTCTGGCGGTAAAGTGTCCGGTAAGCTTGTGATTCCAGGATTTGAACGAGAAACGTATCGTAATTGGTGGTCAAATAATCGTCCAGCCGGAGTCCGGCCAGCTCGTGCAGGATGGAATCAGGATATTTCTGAGGGGTGAATTCTTCCAATTTTTTCCTGAGCTTTTCACGTACCGCCGAGGATATTTTACTCATCATGGTTTCCGGGCACCGTTTTTGCTTCTTCAGAATGAGATACTCATAAATCAGGGGAAAGGGCAGGTAGTCCGCCTGGGCGGTGAAAGGGCAGTAGGAGTCTTTTCCGGAAGCTTCACACTGGCCGCAGGGCGGGCAAATGGTTTCCTTGATCAGGTCAAAGCTGCTGGGGCTTCCCAGCGTCCGGATTAATCCGTTGCCAAACAGGACGGCGTTTTTGCGGATAGGGGATTTTGTCTCGGTTGAAAGGGTCATCATGGGAGTAACGGAACCATTCTCCATGCTGGCGGATGGGCGGGAAAAATCAAGAAATAAAGAAAAACTCCTGTTCCCAGCCGTCTTATCCGCCATGGAGGAGCCTTGCGGCATTAATGCAGCGTCAGCAGGTATATTTCCGGAGGGCAGTTGAAGCGCAGAGGGAGGGTGCTGGTTCCCAGTCCTTTGGTGATCAGATAGGTGTTTCCGCCGGAAATGTGCCAGGGGTAGGTATAGGGCTGGGCGTGTTCCGGGCTGGCTTCAAACCACAGGAGATTGAAAGGCAAGCGTATCTGGCCTCCGTGGGTATGGCCGCTGATGACGATGTCCGCGTCTCCATGGGAGAGCATGTGGTCTGCTTCCGGACGGTGGGAGAGCAGGAAATGGGGAATGTCCGGAGACTGGCGCCGGGGGCGGTGTTTTTTGGAATTGCGTGAGGTGTCCAGGATTCCGGAGAGCTGGAGCTGTCTTCCATCCTTGAATGTGATGAGGACGCTTTGATCTTCCAGCACCGTGATGCCGGCATCGGTCAGTTCCTTGCGCCAGTTGTTCCAGCCGAAGGTGAAATCATGGTTTCCCTGGATGGCGAATACGCCGCAGGGCGCTTTCAGCCCGTGGAGCAGCCGGCCTGCGGCGGCGGGGCTCATGCTGGCATTCGTGCTGGCCCCGCGGGCATAATCCCCCACCAGCAGAATCAGGTCCGGCTGAAGCTGCATGATTCTCTGGACATAGCGCAGGGCCCTCACTTCATCAAAGGGCGTGGGCATCAGGTGGATGTCCCCGGCAATGACGACTTTCAGGGGTTTTCCCCGTCCGTTCCATTGGGGCACGCGGTAGTCCACTTCCCGGACGAACAGAAGATTGGGTTCTATCAGGTATGCCCAGGTGATGCCGGCCACGCCGAGCGCGCTGGCGCCCAGCAGCAGGGCGCCGAAAAGCCGGAGTATTCTGACGGAGAAGGGCATGGGAAAGGAAATGGCTGGGGAAATCCTATAATTCCCAGGAACAGGAGGCGAGCGATTTATGCGTCTTGCCATTTGAGAAAGGCCCCTTTGCGCAGGAAAACAGGTGGAAAGGCGCCCCCTGGGGAGATTTTAGCAAATTTGATTGACGGGCGCCTGCATGGTATGCTTTTATGCTCCAAGATATTTCCATATCCTTATCACCCATCATTTAACCACGCATATGAAGAAGATTACCGTTATGGCTCTTTCCGCTTTTGCGGCGAGCATCATGGCTTCCTGCTGCTGTCAGGATCAGGGTGCACCCCCCCTGACCCCCCTTCCCAAGTTCAATGACCTGAACCAGCCCGCCGTGGATGTGGCGCCGGTAGTCATGAAGTCCAAGAAGTAATCCTCTTCCGGGATTAGATACGACTTTTCAAGCCGCACTTGGTGATTGTCCAGGTGCGGCTTTTTCTATAGAAACGTGGCAGAACATATGGAAGATTGGAAACATTGTCCCGAATTTGCGCCTTTGGCGGACCTGCTGCGCCAACATGACAGCTTTGCGGTAATTGCGCATGTGCATCCGGACGGTGACGCCATCGGTTCCACGCTTGCCCTTGGAGAGGCCCTGAAGCAGATGGGCAAGAAGGTGATCATGATGAACGAGGACGGCGTGCCTTCCAATCTGGCCTTTCTCCCGGGAGTGGAAAATATCATCCCCACGCCGGACGAGCCGGTGGACGTGGAAGTGGCCGTTTCCGTGGACAACGGCTCGTTCAAGAGGCTGGGGGAACGGAGCCTGAAGGCTCTGGCCGGGGTGAAGGTGTGGGCGAACATCGACCACCACCAGACAAACGAATTGTTCGGGGACGTGCAGTGCGTTCTGCCGGACGAATGCGCCACGGGTGCGGTGCTTTATTATTTTTTCAAATACCTGGGCATTCCCGTTACCCCGGTGATGCGTGACGCCCTTTACGTGGCCGTCAGCACGGATACGGGTTCCTTCCAATACCAGATGACGACGGCCGCCGTGATGGAGCTGGCCGCGGACCTGATCCGGCTGGGCGTGGACGTGCAGGATATCAACCGCCAGCTGTACCAGGAAAAGCCCTGGGTGAAGATGCAGTTGATGCGTGAGGCGCTGAACGGCATGAGGCTGACGCCTGACGGCAGAATCTGCACGTTCTGCCTGACGAATGAGGCGAAGGAACGGATTGGAAGCCGTCCGGAAGATACGGAGGGACTCATTGACCTGCTGCGCGCCGTGCAGGGGGTGTGGCTGGCCGCTTATCTGGAAGAGGCGGAGGACGATCCCCGCATCCGCATTTCCCTGAGGTCCAAGACCCCGGAAATATCCGTGGCGGAGCTGGCCTCCCGCTTTGGAGGCGGAGGGCACGCCATGGCTGCCGGCGTGCGCATCAGGGGGCCGATTGAAGAAGTGCGCCTCACCATCCTGAAGGCCATGCAGGAGGAAGTGGAACGCGTGCTCCCACAACAGATTTCATGAATACTTCAGATTCCATTCAGGCTCCCTCCGGCGTTCTCCTGGTTGACAAGGCGCAGGACATGACCTCCCACGATGTGGTGGCGATTGCCCGCCGGTCTCTGGGAATTAAGAAGATAGGCCATTGCGGCACGCTGGACCCCATGGCTACGGGGTTATTGATGCTGGTGGTGGGAAAGGCGACGAAGCTTCAGGACAAGCTGATGTGCGAGCATAAGGAGTACGCCGGAACCCTGACGCTGGGGGTGGAAACCTCTTCCCAGGACGCCATGGGGGAAGTGGTGGCGGAGTATCCCGTGGACGGCGTGACGGAACAGGCCGTCCGCGAGGCGTTTGACCGGTTTGACGGTGCGTTTGAGCAGATTCCCCCGATGGTCTCCGCCATTAAAAAGGACGGGGTGCCGCTATATAAACTGGCCCGGAAGGGGCAGGAAATTGTGAGGGAGCCCCGGCCCGTGGAGGTGTTCGGTCATCAGATTTCCCGTGTGACCGTTCCGGAGGTGGATTTTACCGTGCAGTGCTCCAAGGGTTTTTACGTGCGTTCCTATGCTTATGACATCGGGAAGGTACTGGGGTGCGGAGCGCATTTGAGCGCTCTGCGGCGCACCAGGTCCGGCGCCTTCACTCTGGAGCGCGCCGTGACGGTGGATACGCTGAAAACCGCTCCCAGGGAAGAGCTGTTTCATGCCATGCTTTCCCTGGAGGAGCTGGCGGACATTCTGATTGCCAGGTAGGAGCATGGTCATTTACCAGGAGTTCAAGGAACTGAAAGACGTCTCCTCTCCCGTGCACTGGGCTATGGGAATGTTTGACGGATTGCACCTGGGACATGCCGGGGTGATTGCCGCTGCGGTGGAAGGCGCTGCGCGTGACGGCGGTATTCCCGCCGTGCTGACTTTCCGCACCCATCCCCTGGCCCGGGTGCGTCCCGAAAGCGTGCCCCCCGCCATCATGGCCGTGGAGCTGGAAAAATTCGCCCTGCTGAAGGAGCTGGGGGTGCGGATGGTGCTGAATTTGGAATTTTCCCCCGGTCTGGCCTCCATGAGTCCGGAGGAATTTATCAAGGAGCTCTGTTTTTCCTGCCGGGTAGCGGAGATTGCGGTGGGGGAAGACTGGCATTTTGGCCGGGGACGCGCGGGCAATGTGGAAACCCTGCGTCTTCTGGCAAGCCGTTACGGGTTCCGGGTGACGGCTGTTCCTCCCATTCTGCGGTCCGGAGAGCGCGTGAGCAGTACTCGTATCCGGCAAGCCGTGTGTGCGGCGGATTTTTTACAGGCGGCGGAGATGCTGGGCCGTCCCTACCGCTGGAAAGGGCCCGTGATTCACGGACGCCAGCTGGGGCGTCTGTTGAATTATCCAACGGCGAACATGAAGCCCGGAAGCGGCGTGCAGCCTCCCCATGGCGTTTATGCCGTCCGCGCCCGGGTGAACGGTGCAGAATACGGGGGCGTGGCGAATCTGGGGGTGCGGCCCACCGTGGAGGGAGATGCGGGGGAACTGCTGCTGGAAACTCATTTGTTCGGCCAGCCGGGAGACATTTACGGTCAGGAAATGGAAGTGGAGCCGGTACGGTTCCTGAGGGCGGAGGCCAAATTCCCCTCCCTGGAAGAGCTGAAAAGCCAGCTTGCCCGGGACGCCGCCAATGCCGCGGAAGTGCTGAAGCGGGGAGAGTAAGACACAGAAAACCGTAAAATGGAGGATGACGGCT
Source organism: Akkermansia sp. (assembly GCA_048388685.1). Classification (GTDB taxonomy): domain Bacteria; phylum Verrucomicrobiota; class Verrucomicrobiia; order Verrucomicrobiales; family Akkermansiaceae; genus Akkermansia. The sequence continues at coordinate 122,408 of DBGCTZ010000005.1, forward strand.
TGACCGAAGGGGCGATCGGGGGTTTGTTGTTCGGACGTCATGTTGGTTGAGCAGTTAAAATCAAAAATCCACCGCGCCATGGTGACCCGTGGCGACGTTCAATATGAAGGCAGTATTGAAATTCCTGCCGATCTGATGGCCGCCGTGGACCTGTGGCCCGGAGAAAAGGTTCTCGTGGCGTCCGTCACATCCGGAAACCGTCTGGAAACGTATGCCCTCCAGGGGCCGGCCGGGACGGGGAACATCATCATGAACGGCGGTGCCGCCCACCTGATCAAGACGGGAGAGCGCGTGGTCATCATGAGCTTTGCCCTGTCGGACAAGCCCATCGTTCCCAAGAAAATCGTTTGCAACGAGCATAACGAAATCATTTCCTAGACTTTACAAACCATCGGAATTCACACATACTCCCCGCGTTCATGAACCTTTTTTTAGCAAATTCACTTAATATCAGCATACAGTTACTCTTTGCCGTTCTGGTGATTGTGTCACTTCTTCTCCTGGGCGTGGTGCTTATGCAGAGGCCCAAGCAGGAAGGGCTGGGAGCAGCCTTCGGCGCGGCCATTACGGACCAGGCTTTCGGCGCGCGCACGACGGATGTACTGAAAAAAGCCACGGTGTACTTCGGGACCGCCTTCATGGTTCTTTGCCTGGTGATAGGCATGCTGATCAACCGCCAGCACGTCAAGAGCTCCGAGAGCCTGCTGAGCCCGGAAATGATGAAGGCCGCCGCCAAGCAGGAAGCCGCCGCACCCGTCAAAACGCCGGAAGAACTCCAGCAGGAGGAACTGCGCAAGCGTGCCGCCGAGGCGGAAGCCGCTTCTTCCCAAGCCCCGGCCCCTGCCGCTCCGGAAGCTCCGGCAGCTCCCGCCAACTAAGGAAGTTTTCTTTTGAAACACCCCGGCCGTCATCGGACAGCCGGGGTGTTTGCGTATCCGGGCATTCACCGCATGTTGGCGGTTCCGGGAACACGTTTTGAAATTGGCGGTTCCGGATGTTTTCCGCTTGCCCTGAACTGTAATTGCGCTACTCTTGGCAAAGTATGAAGGCACCTTTTTTGAACCGTAAATCCAGAGGATTCACGTTGATTGAATTGCTTGTGGTGATCGCCATTATCCTGACGCTGGCCGGTATTGCCATGACTGTGGTGAATGGCGTGATGGAAAAATCCCGGGTTACCACGGCGCGGAGCGACTGCAACGGTTTGCAGACGGCCGTTGAGAATTATATGCTGGACAATGGCCGCGTTCCCGTGGCCTGGAGCAGCCGGGAAATGGCCAAGCAGGCCCGCAAGGACGGCCAGTATTACATGACGACGGCCGTGGATGACGACAGCCGCATCATGAGCATCCTGACCAATTACATGGACCGCGGGGACGAGGACAGGAAGCTGAACCCCAAGAAAACGGCCTATTTCAACACCACCACCACGGATGTGGAAGGTTCTCCCGGCCTGTTCTTTGAAAGCCGCGGGCGCGTGGGCCTGATGGATCCGTGGGAATCCCCCTATTACATTATTCTGAATGCCAATCCGGATGACCGCACTCCCCGTGTCCAGGTCGGCTCCCGCATGGTGACCAAGAACGTGGCTGTTTACAGTGTCGGCAAGGACAAGCAGGGCAGCACGGCTGACGGCCACATTAACAACCAGGAATTGACGGAAGACAACGTGACTTCCTGGTAACGCATTCCCGGACCGTCTGTTGAGAGACGGGACCAATTTGTTTTGCGGGGCTTCCAGCGTACGGCTGTGAGGCCCCGCAATATATTCAGGCATATTGGCTCCAAACCGTATTTTTTTCTTTTCAACCACTCTCAAAAACCCCTCAATGAGTTCCAGACATGAATTGGTTCAAAACAGACGACGTACGCATTCAAGACATCGAGCCCCTGATTTCCCCCGCCATCCTGATCAAGGATTATCCGGCGACCACGGAAATCGCCAAAATGGTGGCTACGACCCGCAAGAATGCGGAGAACATCATTTCCGGCCATGACGACCGCCTGCTGGTGGTGGTGGGGCCGTGCTCCATCCATGATCCCCAGGCCGCAGTGGACTATGCCTCCCGCCTGAAGGAACAGATGGCGCGCTTTGAAAAGGATCTGGTGATCATCATGCGCGTGTATTTTGAAAAGCCCCGCACCACGGTGGGCTGGAAGGGCCTGATCAATGACCCGTTCATGAACCACACCTTTGACATCAACCGCGGCCTCCACATGGCCCGCGGCCTGCTGCTCCGCCTGGGGGACATGGGAATTCCCGCAGCCACCGAGTTCCTGGACACCATCACTCCGCAATACATAGCGGACCTGATTACGTGGGGGGCCATCGGCGCCCGCACCACGGAAAGCCAGGTGCACCGGGAGCTGGCCTCCGGACTCTCCATGCCTGTGGGGTTCAAGAACGGCACCAGCGGCAGCCTCCAGATTGCCGTGGACGCCATCATTTCCTCCTCCTGCCCTCACTGCTTCCTTTCCGTGACCAAGCAGGGCGTTTCCGCCATCGTCTCCACCACGGGCAACAAGTCCTGCCATCTGATTCTGCGCGGTTCCTCCCTGGGCCCGAACTTTGATGATGAGCATGTGAAGGAAGCCGCGGAAGCCTTGCAGAAGGCCGGCATCAACAACCGCATCATGGTGGACTGCTCCCATGGCAACAGCTGCAAGGATTACCGCAAGCAGCCGGGTGTGGCCGCCAGCATTGCGGAACAGATTTCCAGCGGGTCCGACCAGGTGGTGGCTGTGATGATTGAAAGCAACATCGTGGAAGGCGCCCAGCCGCTGAGCTCCGACCTGGTGTACGGCAAGAGCATCACGGACCAGTGCATCGGCTGGGACAGCACGGTGGAAGTGCTGGAAAACCTTGCCGGAGCCGTCCGCAAGCGCCGCGCCAAACGGCAGGAAGCGTGAGTTCCTCCGCTCTTTCAGCGAAAGAAAGATGCAGATATTGGTGACTAGAGAATAGTTGACTTATTGCGGTCTTCCGACCGGGATCATTTCTTTAGTCCTTCTTTTTCCATTAACCCTTCGGCGGAATGCCGGAGGGTTAATAGTCGTCTCCCCACAGGTAGGAATGACGCTCGGAGATCGTTTTGCCATGGCTGTCTTTCAGGACCAGCTTCCATGCAAGAATCTCTCCTTTTTCTTTGGCTTCGTCTCCGGTGAATTCAAAAACGGAGTGTTGCATTCCTCCCTTTCTTCCAGCCGGGCAGGAGATGGATTTGGTCAGGATGGCGGATCCTGTTTTTCCCTGCCGGTACATCATGACCAGGGTAGCCGGCCGTTCGGGTTCCGCATCATGCCAGGTGACAAAATAATATTGCCCCAAGCGCTGGAGACGCTGTTGCTGGGAGACGGCGCCATGCAGCAGATAAGTGGCCTGGGAGCGGTGCATGCCTACGTCTTCCGCAGGGACCACCGTGGTTTTCAAGGGAACTTCCCGTACCTGCTCAATCCGGGAAACCTGCTCCGCACAGGAAAACAGGACCGGTATCACGGCGGCGGCGCAGAGGGGAGCGGGAAACTTCATGGAACCCATTCAATACATATCCGCCCGGGGAGTCAACACAAAGGTGGGAAAGCTCCAGCATGGAAATGACTTGCGGGCGCAGAAGAAATAAAGGCGTTCAGGAATGGAATTGTGCCGGTGGCAGAGTCAGGAAATAGTTCCAATAAGAACTTCCATAGCCGTGCAGGAAAATCCCTTCGGAGCGTTCCGGAGTAGGTTCATATCGGCAAGCCAGGAGGCTTTTTCCGAGCGGCAGATTATCTTTGGAACCACACCGGGCCGGTGATGTCCGGCACCATGATTAATACAACGGTACGACCAGGGTGGAGCCCAGCGCCAGCCAGCAGGGCAGCGTGAGGAAGGAGGCTACGGTGGTGGTCAGCAGGATTTGGGTTCCCAGGTCCGGATTGCCGCCGAAGCGTTTTGCCAGAATGACCGGAATGACGGCGGAGGGAATGGCCGCCTGGATGATGATGACGCGCTTGATATAGTCGTCCACCGGCAGGAAATAAGCCATCAGCAGCAGGAGCGCAGGGGCCAGCCCCAGGCGCGTCAGCAAGCCGCAGATGATGGGCCTGGGTTCCCATTTCATGTTGTGCCACAGGTCCCTCATGGAACAGCCGAAGAGGATCAGGCAGAGGGGCGTGGCGCAGTTGCCGATCATCTCAAAGGTTTTCATCAGCGGCGGCTGGGCTACGTAGGTTCCCAGACCGGACCAGGCGAGCGTGAGACCCACGATAACCGCCAGCAGGGGGCCGCGGAAAAAGACGCCCATGTTCAGGTTGCCCGGTCCTCCGGCAATGATGATGACGCCGATGCTCCAGACGACCAGTTCGCAGCCTACGTTATGGACGAAGAGGACGCCAAGCGTAGGGTCATTGCTGGCCGTGAACAGCATCTGGATGATGGGAATGACGAAGAAGGCGTAGTTCTGCACCCCCGCCGTCAGGGTGAAGGTGCGCAGCCCCGTGCCGATGCGCATGCGCAGCATTTTGGCGACCAGCCATGCGGACGCGATGCCCAGCAGGAGTTCCAGCGCCCCTGCCGCAATGGCCTGAAGGGAGAAGGAAACGCTGCTGAGCGTCTCATTTCCCGAGAGCACCATGTACTTCATGATGCTGTGGAAGACCAGGCAGGGATAGGCCACGTCCATGGCAAGACGCATGATGGGCGCGTCATGGTCCGCCTGGATGACCCGCTTCTGCCGCAGATAAAACCCGGTGGCGAAAAAGAGATAAACCGGAATGGTGGAGAGGAAGGAGGTGAGGATGATGGAACCGGTGTCCATGGCGGGAAGATTGATGGGCGCGACTTGGTTAAGGCCAATGAGAAGAACGGAGCAGGTTACATTGCTTTCCGCAGACGGTCCAGGAAATGAGACAGGTCCCCAATGCTGAAAAATACCCTGGAAGGATTGGCCTCTTCCAGGCCGCTGATGTCTGCGGTGGTTCCCCAGGCGGCGGACAGGCAGGGCACGCCCGCTTTTCTGCAGGAGGTCACATCCGATACCGCATCCCCGATGTAGTAAAATTCATCTTTCCCGACGTGGTAGGCATCCAGCAGTTCCTGAATGGCTTCCGCCTTGTTTGGCCTGTCTTCCGCACCCGTCTTGACGGAGCAGAACAGGTCCTGCATGCCGAATTTTTCAAGGGTAATGCGGCAGCTCCTTTCTCCCTTTCCCGTAATCAGGGCAACCGGTATCCCGTCGGCTTTCAGGGTATTGATCAGCTCGCGGATGCCCTCATACGGTTCCGGGCATTCCTCATGCATTTTTTCATAAACCGGATAAAAATCATGAAGAGCCTGCTGCCATTGCTCCCCGGCGACGACCTTGATCATTCCGACTTCATTCAGGCCGAAGGTCTGCGTGATTTCCCGTTCGCTCAGCATGTGGCCCGCATAAGGGGAGACCGCCTGCTCAAACGCCCTGATGCACATGAGAACCGTTTCCCCGATGGTGCCGTCCAAATCAAAGGCCGCCAGTTTAATCATTGTTCCGGGCTTCCGTTGATGCTGCGGATAACTTTGCACGGATTCCCGGCTGCCACGCAGTTGGCGGGAATGTTTTTGGTAACCACGCTGCCGGCTCCGATGACGCTGCCTTTTCCAATGGTAATGCCGGGCAGGATGATGACTCCGCCGCCAATCCAGCAGCCGTCTTCTATCGTTACCGGAAGAGCGAAGGTATGGCGGACGTATTCGGTACCCTCCGCCGTTTCCACGGGAGTGAGGCGCTCCTTCAGCTCAATGGGATGCGTCGCGGTGTAAATCTGCACGTTGGGCGCGATCAGCACATTGCTGCCAATGGTGATCCTGTTGCAGTCCACGAAAGTGCACCCCGTATTGACGGTGACGTTGTTCCCGATATGGATGTTGCGGCCATAGTCGCAGATGAAGGAATGGCCTATGGATACATTGGTACCGATGCTGCCGAGCATCTCTTTCAGCACCTGGTACTTCTCCTCCTTATGGTCGTAAGGCAGGGAATTGTATTTCATCAGGAGGCGGTGCGTCTTGGCCTTGAATGCCAGAAATACCTTGTCGTGGCAGTCATACCATTCACCTGCCATGCATTTTTCCAGTTCAGTCATGATGGTTTTCCTTTCACTAACGGCTCGTATTGGCGGCAGGCGCCCTGCTGCGCGGTCCCCAGCAGGGCGCGGAAGCCTTATTCCCACTCAATGGATGCCGGGGGCTTGGTGGAAATATCGTAAAGGACCCGGTTGATGCCCTTCACTTCATTGAGAATGCGGTTGCTGGTTTCACGCAGCAGGGCCGGGGGCAGTTCCACCCAGTCCGCCGTCATGGCGTCTTCCGACACGATGGCGCGCAGGTTGGTGGCCCATTCATAGGAGCGTTCGTCTCCCTTTACGCCCACCGTCTTTACGGGAATGAGACCGGCGTAAGCCTGCCACACTTTTTCATACCAGCCGTATTTTTTCAGGTTGCCGATGAAGATGGCGTCACACTCCCGGATGATATCCAGGCGGTCCCTGGTGACCACGCCGGGGCAGCGCACGGCCAGGCCGGGACCGGGGAAGGGGTGGCGCCACAGGATGTCGTGCGGGATGCCCATGGAGGCGCCCAGCTCCCGCACTTCATCCTTGAACAGTTCCGCCAGGGGTTCCAGCACCTTCCCCTGCGCCTGGAGTTCCAGCACGCGTTCCACGCGGTTGTGGTGGGTCTTGATGACGGAGGCCTTGGATTTGGCGTTGGAGGCGCTTTCAATCACGTCCGGGTACAGGGTGCCCTGGGCGAGCATTTCCGCGTCTCCCACGGCGTCCCAGAACACATCAATGAACAGGCCGCCGATGATGCGGCGCTTCTTTTCCGGGTCGCCTTCCCCGGCCAGGGCCGTCAGGAAGCGTTCGGAAGCGTCCACCGTTTCAATTTCCACGTTCATGCGGGCGAAATTGGCGCGCACTTCGTCGGCCTCATTCTTGCGCAGCAGGCCGTTGTCCACGAAGATGGCGCGCATGTTCACGCCCGCCTCATGCAGCAGGACGGCCAGCACGGTGCTGTCCACGCCGCCGGAGACGCCGCAGACGACCTGTTTATTGCCCACGCGTTCCTGAATTTCTCGGATAAGCTGCCTCTTGAAGTCGCCGATGTCGAATTTCTTGAGGTTGGCGGCGCAGGAAAGGAAGTTGCGCAGGATGGTGCGCCCTTCATGGGAATGGGTCACTTCCGGGTGGAACTGGATGCCGAAGGTGGTTTCACCCCACTGGAGGGAAACCGGCACGCCTTCCGCGTTGCGGGCGATGACCCGGCAGCCTTCCGCCAAATGGTCCACCGTATCCGAATGGCTCATCCATACCTGGGAGGAGGGGGACATGTCCTGATACAGGCCTGTGCAGGTTTCCGGAAGCAGGGCCGCGGGGCCGTATTCCCGCTTGTTGCTGGCCTTCACGGAGCCGCCGTGCTTGATGTTCAGGAGCTGCATGCCGTAGCACACGCCCAGCACGGGGACGTTCAGGTCCTGGAGCCATTCAAAGTCAATGTCCGGAGCGTCCGCATCCGTGGTGCTTTTGGGACCGCCGGAGAGGATGACGGCGCCGGGTTCATGAATCTGGTCCAGGTCTTCCAGTGCGTACAGTTTGGCCATGTAGCCCAGTTCGCGCACGCGGCGCACAATGAGCTGGGTGTATTGGGAGCCGAAGTCAATGACGGCTACGAGGTGCTTGTCGTCCATGTGAGAGAGGGTTTAACAGGTATAGTTGATGGGTTCTTCCGTGATGGTGATGTCATGGGGGTGGCTTTCCTTCAGGCCGCCGGAGGTGATCTGGACAAAACGGGCCTTGTCCCGGAGTTCCGCCAGGTTGTGGGCGCCCAGGTATCCCATGCCTGAACGGAGGCCGCCCATGAGCTGGAAGACTACGTCCGCCAGCATGCCCTTGTACGGAACACGCGCTTCCACGCCTTCCGCGACGAGCTTGCCGGAGCTGTTCTGGCCGTAGCGGTCGCCGGAGCCGCGGCGCATGGCGCCCAGGGAGCCCATGCCGCGGTACTGCTTGAAGTGGCGTCCCTGGTAGTGGACCACCTTGCCGGGGCTTTCTTCAGTCCCTGCCAGCAGGCCGCCCAGCATCACCAGGTCTGCGCCCGCTGCGAGGGCCTTCACGATGTCTCCGGAGTAGCGGATGCCGCCGTCTGCAATGACGGTGACCCCTGCCGGACGCGCCACGGAGGCTACCTCCTGAATGGCGGTGAACTGGGGCATGCCCACGCCGGAGATGACGCGGGTGGTGCAGATGGAGCCGGGGCCCACGCCCACCTTGATGGCCTGCACGCCCGCCTTGATGAGATCGGAAGCGCCTTCCGCCGTCACCACGTTGCCGGCCACGATGGGGCGGTCCGTCAGTTTGCGGAGGTTGGCGACCACGTCCATGACGCGGGTGGTGTGGCCGGTGGCGGCGTCAATGAACAGGGCATCCGCGCCGGCGGAAATGAGGGCCTTGGCGCGGTCCAGGTAATCGGGGCCCACGCCCACGGCGGCGCCGCAGCGCAGGTGGCCGTGTTCGTCCTTGGAGGCGTCCGCAAACATGGCGCGCTTTTGGATGTCCGTTTCCGTAATGAGGCCGGCCAGTACGCCGTTTTCATCCACCAGGGGAAGCTTTTCAATGCGGTGGGTGTACAGAATGTGGCGCGCTTCCTCAATGGTGGTGGTGGGAGCCGCCGTGATCAGGCGGGAAAGGGGAGTCATGACGTCCTTGACGCGGACGTTCTGGTAATCGTCCACGCCGCGCATGTCGCGTCCGGTGATGATGCCTTCCAGCCGGCGATTGGCGTCCACTACGGGGAAACCGGAATAACCCTGTTCCATCATGATTTGATGGACGTCTTCAAGCGTCATGTCCTTGTTCACCGTGACGGGATTCGGGATAACCGCGTTTTCAAAACGCTTCACGCGGGAAACCATGGCCGCCTGGATATCGATGGGATTGTTGCGGTGGATGACGGCCAGGCCGCCTTCCCGTGCCAGGGCAATCGCCAGTTCCGATTCGGAAACGGTATCCATGGCCGCGGACAGCATGGGGATTTTCATGTCGAAACCGGGAACAAGCTGGGAACTGATGTCCGCATCGCCGGGAAGAATCGCGCTCAGGCGGGGCAGCAGGAGCACGTCATCAAAACTTAATCCAAGGGGGAGATCTGCCATGCGATAATCTACAGCCAACCGCCCTCTGACGCAAGACGAAACACAGCAGAACCTCATTTTTGGACAGCGCGGCAACACCCTGCGATTTGCGGTAGACAGGACTCCGGAGTATGTCTGCACTCTGTGCAGGAAGTTCTTCCCTCTTGATCCGTGGAGATGTCTTGCCTATCCTGAATGAAAAGAAAGTCCGCCATGAATGCTTCCGAACCTTACCGAGTCCTGTTTGTCTGCCTGGGCAACATCTGCCGTTCTCCCGCGGCGGAAATCATTTTTAAAAAGATGGTGAAGGACCAGGGTCTGGAAAATCTGATTGAAAGCGATTCCGCCGGGACGATTGGCTACCACCGGGGATGTCCTCCGGATGCCCGGATGCTGCAGGCCCTGGAAAAATACGGGTACGGGAATCCGGGGCTCAAATCACGCCCCGTGCGGAAGGATGATCTGGAACAGTTCGACCTGATTATAGGAATGGACCGGGAAAATCTGCGGGATTTGAAACGGCTGGACAAAAGCGGGCAATGGGAAGGCAAGATGGTGCCCATGTGCTTTTTCACTACCCGTTTTCTGGATGAGGAAGTGCCGGACCCCTATTATGGAGGCCAGGAAGGCTTTGACCACGTGGTGGAACTGCTTCAGGACGGCTGCGCCAACCTGCTGGAACACCTGAAGGAACAGCTCTCCTGAGATAAAAATGTCTCAGGAAGAAGGTTCCTTTCCTCTGAAAACATCTCCGGAGCCGGGCATTTTCAGGAAATGGCCGGTTTGAGATGCAGGAAATATGGTTAGTCCATCTATTCCGGACGATAGGAAACCAATCGTTATTGAATAAAGGTTCCGTGGCAGTGAGAAAAAATCCGTTTTTTCATGGAAAAAGTAGCTTCCCAATCAGTGTGAATTGAATGGCAGGATGTTCTTATGACTCTTGGATATGGCCTATCCCATTTTGGACGTGTTGAAGAGTAATAATTAGTTGGCATAGATAATGAATTGAAAAAAATTATTGCAGGTATTCCTGTGTTGGAATTACGCAATGATTGATAATCAATGATTAATCTATTTCAACCATGAAAGAACAATTTAACGACGATATCAATTCCCTGACAGGAGCACGCAGTTCCGACAGCGGAGGAAAACCGACGCCCATTGATGAAAGCGCTCCGGATGCTTTTGAACGAAGCTGGAACTGGGAGTTTGAGGTACGCCCGCTGGGGCCTTCTGAAACGGCCGAATGCTTTGTCACCATGGGCGCCGATGATTTGGCCACGCTGACGGTAGATCAAAAGGAGATCATGAATCTCGGGCCGCGCGGGCCGGAAGGAGGCGGCACTTATAAGCCGGAGAAAACCTCATTTGATATCGAGGAAGGAAAACATGAGGCTCATTTGGAATATCAAAACATTACTTTGAAAGACCATAAGAAGAATGTTGCCAAGCTTACCTTTGACATGAATGTGGTCGTTACCGACCATCAGACCGGTTCTTCTTCTTCCTATGTCCCTCCGGATACGGAACCGGAACCGGTGGACAATGATGACGAAGGCGAAGACGATACGTGCGGTTCCAGCAGCGGAGGGAGCAGCAGTTCTCCCAACAGCAGCTCCAGCAATCCGTGCCCGGACGGCAACAATGGGGGAGATGAAGACGGTGATGATCCGGTTGGCAACCCTTCTTCTTCAGACGGATGCATGGATAATACGGGTGGAGTGGAACCTCCTCCCACAGCTCGCGGTCGGTTTTCTTCCCCCTCCATGTACGGGGGCATCTCTTCTGCCGGTAAGCGGGTAACCACCCAAACCAGGAAAACCAGCATGGTGTGGCGGACCAATTTCGGGGCTTTCCGTGGGATGGAAGGAATGCCTTACGGCATGCTGGAAATTGTAGCTTACAACTTTTCTTCCAAATTGTGGACTCCCGCCGCCCTCCAATACCTGCACCCGATGGCAAGCAGTGTCCAGCCGTCTTCCGGAGGGACCCTGGGAGCGAACACAGCCTTCCAGATCAGAAATGGGGGCACCAATGTCAACTACTATTGCTATGCCGGCGCGGCAAGCGCAGGTTCCATAGGCGGCTCTAAAAAACGGGGCGGCTCCGTTTCCATGGCTTACGCACAGGAAAGCGGCCGGGCTGCCAACGCGGGTTCCTCCTTTTCCACGGAAATGCGCGTGAGCAATAACAGGGGAAATTCCGTTCTGTACGGAGGGGCTTCCCTTTCTTCCTTAAAGAACGCTACCGGGTATGTTTCCAAGCTTGGTTCTTCCTATACGGCACAGGATTTTTCCCAATACCTGGACATCGTGCAGGGGAGTGATGGAAGCATCCGTCAGATATGGAACCTGTGGGATGGCCTCGCCAGCATTGAACAGGTGACGGCTGACGGTTATGTGATTGCCTTTTATCTGCCGGAGCAGGTGGGAGAAAAGGCGAATGGCGTTTATTCCGTGACGGGAACTCCGTTTAAAACTTTCTCCATTTCCGGAGATACGGCCACCAGGAAGCTCACAGTCACGGAACAGGCTGAAGGCCGTTCCCCGTATGTCACCCGTTATTGGCAGGGAACGGGAGGCGCCTGGTGCATGTCCCAGGGTGAAGGAGGAGACGCCATTTACACCCTGCGGGAAAAACAGGCTGTTACTTCCACCCTCTGGAAATTGATCACTACCGTTCAGCGCGGGGAAAACGGAACACCCATTTCACGCGTGTGTGAAACTTATGAACAGACTTCCAAGGGAAACCTTTGCACCAGCCGCATTGAAGCCTACGGCACCGACTATGCCCGGGAAACCACCTACGATTATAACAGCATAGGAAAACTGTCCCGGGAAACTGCTCCCGACGGGAGTGTCAAGACATGGGCGTACGACGCTTTTGGCCGTGAAACGGTTCGCATGGAACCCTGGTCTGGCGGAGAAAGAAAAGGCACGTACACCTATTACCGGTACTCTGACCGTCCCGATCCGGATATTATCCATCAATATGTGGTGCTTACCATCAACGCCGTTCGGTTGAAGGACACCCACTATACCTATGAGGAAGCCAATGATGTGCGCCGTGTGACCAAGAGGACGACAGCCCTGGGTGCGGAAGGGGAGCAAGTGGAAATAACGGAAACATGGATGCCTTCGGCCTCCAATATCCATGCACGGGGCCGGGTGAAGATGCATCAAGCCGTCAATGGGGTACAGACCTCTTATGATTATGAACTGAACAGCCAATATGGCGCCCTGTACAAGATTACAGCGGAAACCCAAGTCGAAGGGAAGGCTGTTCCCGGGCAGAGCAAGCGCAAATTGACCTACGTATCTGCACAGGGTACCAATACCCGGATAGAAAAATACGCCTTTCTGATGGATGAAACCTGGGCTTTGACAGATACGGCGGATTACGAATATGACAAGGAAAGACGCTGGATCAGGCGTACGCGCGGCAACGGTCGCGTGACGGAACGTGAAATGATGTGCTGCGGTCCCTTGTGGGAGAAGGATGAAGACGGAGTAGTGACTACCTATTCCTACAACACGGCTCGCCAGCTTGTGGAAACCATTCGTTCGTCTACGGAAACTACTCCGGAAACCATTGTCAGCTACACGCGGGATGCTTTTGGCAGAGTCCTGGCAATGCGGCGTGACGTTGGCCCCATGACTACCCATGAAGGCTGGGAATACGACCTCCTGGGACAGCTTGTTCGTGAAACGGACGTGCTCGGGAGAGACCATACGTATGCTTATAGTGGAGATGGATTGACGAAAACCGCCACCACGCCGGCAGGGGCCACGCTCATCACGCGCCGCCATGCGGATGGAACCGTTCTGGAACAAAGCGGAACAGGACAGAGGCATTTGCTGTATCGTACGGAGTGCACGGAAGAAGGCATTGTCAGCTCCTCCCTTATTCCGCAGGAAGCAGGGGAACCTGTCCTCATGGAACAATCCGTGACGGATGGCTTGGATAGGGCGGTCCGTCATTCCCGGGCCAATGCCAATGGCGGCCTCACCCATGAACGATACAGTTTTGACACGAAGAACAGACTGTTGAGGAGAGGGATAGACGGCATGGCCCCGATGTTCTACGATTACGACTCCTTCGGCAACAAAGTGAAAGAGACATGGAAGTTGGCGGAAGAACCTACTCCGGCCAATTCCACGGTAACAGAATACGCCTACGCCTGTGAGCGGAAGGAAGACGGCGTATACCGTGTAAAGACCGTGGTTAATTACAATAGCTACGGGCTGACTTACTCGCAAAGCACGGCCAGGCTGGTTTCTTTCCTGTCCCCCGTCATTGCTGAAAAGATCATCTCCTCGGATACGAGAGGCAATGAAATTCCGGAATGGACGGAATATACGGGGCAGGGCAAACGAACCATCAAAAAACAAGTTCCCGATTCCGTAGTCATTGCAGAAGTACTTGTCATTGACGGGTATGAAGTCTCCAACAAGGATTTCGCAAACATGACCACGACCGCGGCGCGTTCCTATACGGCTACAGGGAAAAAGGAAATTTTTACGGATACACGTGGTAACGAAACTACGGTTATGTTTGATCTTGCCGGACGTGAAACCGAGAGAACAGACGCTGCCGGCAATACGGTTACGACTGCCTATGATCCGGTGACGGCATTCCCCTCCTGCATCACGGACGCACTGGGGAAAACGGCTTGTTATGCCTACGACTTGCGCGGACGCAAAACTGCCGAATACGGTACGGCGGTCCAGCCCTCTGTTTTTGCTTACGACGATGCAGACAGGCTGGTTAAACTCAAAACTTTCCGGGCTCCGGAAGAAACCATTACAGGCGACCCGCGTGAGCGCACGGACGGTGATAGTACCGCATGGAGCTATGATGAAGGGTCCGGTCTCATGACGGCCAAAACCTATGCTGACGGGCATGGAGAAACCTATTCCTATGACGGGTGGAACAGATTGGTGACCAAATCACAAGCCCGGACGGTCGATGAACAGGGAACTCTCCTTATGACGACTTACGGCTATGATGCGTTGACAGGAAATCTGCTCTCTATTACCCACAACGATGCCACGCCGGCCATAGGCTACACGTATAACCATCTCAATCTCCTTACGCAGGTAACGGATGATTCCGGTACGCGCACGTTTTCCTATAACCAATACAATGAAGCGGTACAGGAAAATACGGCAGGTCTGGTGGCCAGCCGGCTTGACTATCAAAGGGACAGTCTGGGACGATTTCCTGGCTATAGTTTGCAATACAAAGATGATGTTGTTTTTCAAACCATTTGGAATTACGATATGTATAAACGCCTTGGCACTGTTTCCCTCAGGCATGCAGGCGACCGGTTTACCTACGGCTACAATACGGTTCATGGACTTTTGGAAACGCTCACCTATCCCAACGCCCTCAAAAGATGGTATACCCGAGAGGAAAAGCGTGACTTGCTGACCAAAATAGACTATCTGCGTCCCGGGAGCGCCGACTGCCTAGCTAAAGCGGATTATACCTATGATGCACTGGCGCGCCCTGTGGAAAAGAAGGATTACTTTAATGCGCCCAATCCGGATCTGACTCATGTCTACACGTATAATGACCGGGACGAACTGGTTGCCGACGTGATGAGCCGTGGCGGAACATACCGCTATTCCTATGACAATATCGGTAACCGGTTGACCTCACAGGAAGGACCGGAAGCGGCTCCCACCGTTTATCTGTCAAATAACCTCAACCAGTACATTTCAGGTGATCGGGAATCCTCACAGGAAGGAACGGAAGAAGTTGCAATCGCCTATGCAACGAATAGCCTCAACCAGTACACTTCCATTACGGGTGGAGAAGAAAGGCCTTTGATACGGGAGTACGATGAAGACGGCAATCAGATTAAGGTAAAAACCTCTACAGGTAAGTGGGAGGTAAAGTATAACGCCCTGAACCAGGCAGTCAGATTCACGCAGGATGCCAAGCGGGTGGAATGCCGTTACGACTACCTGAACAGGAGAGTGGAAAAAGCAGTCTATGAAGGAGAAGTGCTGGTGTCCCGGAAACGGTTTATTTACCGTGGTTTTCTCCAACTTGCAGAACTGGATGCAGTCAATGCCACGGAAACGGTGCAACCTGTTCTTCGGAAAACCTATCTATGGGATCCAATGGAGTCCACGGCAACACGAATCCTGGCGATGACTACCTTTGACGAAACAGGAGCCTATGTGGAAAACCTGTTTTATACCCACGACCTGTTGAAAAATACCACAGGTCTATTTGATGCCCAGGGAGAACGCCGGGTTTTATATGAATACGGTCCATATGGCAATGTTCTCAAAATGGAGGGAGCTATGGCAGAGGAGAATCCCTTCCGTTTCTCCAGTGAATATGCGGATGAGGAATTGGGGCTTGTATATTATAATTACAGGTATTATAATACACTAAACGGGCGGTGGATTAATAGAGATATAATAAAAGAAAAGGGTGGCAAAAATTTATATTCCTTTGTTCATAATAAAATATCTGTTAAGATAGATTATTTAGGACTTTTATATTATGCCCCTATGATATGTGCAATTACAGATATGCATGATGGCGGGAAAAATTGTTCCTGGACGTGTCAATGTCCTCCAAATTACCGACATACTCAATATGGCAACACACCGGTAGAATATGAGAAACCATGCTGCTGGACAGGGATGCAGGCGCTATGTTTTTGTGATCCTAGTAAAGGGAATTGTCGTGCTCCAGAAGGGGTAGAGGTATATGATAATGAAGGAGTTCCTATAAACTCAACTATTAAAGATTCGGAAGTAAAATCTCCAATACAGCCTAAAATTGAGCCTATAATTGAGCCGAAATCTGAAATAAATCCTTGGGGTATAGCATTAGGTGTGGGAATTATTATTGGTACTATAGTAGAGGATGTATATACTGGGGGAGCTGGCATTGCTGATGATTCCGTGACAATTGGTATTGGCTGGGGATTAATTTTTGGAGGTTTGTGAAATTAAATAATTGCATGGGTTTTAAAATATAAAATTAACATAAAAATGTAATATGAAAATGCCGATTAGTCTGTTTCTTCTTATTCACGACAATATAGAGAATGAATCGATACAGGAATTAATATGTAAATTTCAAAAAGTTCGAGGGTTGGATCCTGATATTTTCATTTCCAGGTCAAAACAAATTGTTGTACTAAGATGGGAATGTGAGGATTTTTTCCCAGAAAGAGCTTCAATTATTCATGTAGCGCTAGAATATATCTATATAAGATATTTCGATTTGTTATTTTCAATACAAAAACCGTTTGCCGTATACAGCAATGCCGATTTTCCGTATCTGATGTTACTTGGAACTTTTATTCCTCAAAATTTTCCCGTAGAGAAAATAGAAAGTGTTAATGATTTCATAGTTGAAAATGAATTGATTATGGAAAGATCAAGGAAAAAAGATGATTTCCCATTTTATCATTTGTATAAGGAACATTGTGATATGTGTTTGTTTATTATTGATGAAATGAAAAATAATAATGGAAGAGTAAATACTTTTATGGCGATCCTAGCTGTCTATTATCAATCGTGCTATGCCTTGTTGCAAACAGTTTTGTTTAGTGGTGAAGACAAACCAAAAAATTGGGATAAATATTTTTTACACATTATAGAAAGCATAAAAAATATTCGAACATCAGATAACGATTCTTGGATATCAATGATACAAAGATTGGTTAGCCCATCTTCCTGATGGATTACCCCTCGTTATTTACTACAGTGATCTGTACATCGTGAAATAGAAAATGGTACGTGAATTAGGGTTCAATCCTGTAGATTACTCATCGTTGTTGTAGATATTTTGAAGATGTTATTTCAGAGATCATTAAAATATCTGGAAGGATTGTTTCCGAGGTTAAATCTGTGGCAAGCCATGCTCCTGATTCATGCTTAAAATAGACTGTGGAAAGCTAAGACATTATAAAATGTGAAGCATGCATTAACCTTCTATAGTCCATCATATAAATATTTTTGTCTTCTGAACTATTCTAATATTGCTGATAATTAAATATTTGTCTCAATATGATATGGACTGGGTTAATATAATTTGCGAGACGACGGGAAAACGGCAAGTGATATGATGAATCCCATTGTCTAAAAAATTATTTAAAATAGGAACTTAAAAAAGTGAATATGGATGATCCTGTAGTTATGGGAAAAGTTATCAAGGAATCTTATAGTGATTTATCAGATTTCTTTGATGCGGAATGTTAAATTGACCGGTAAAGAATAACTATGGTCACATTCTGACGTTGTTTAAATTGGTATTCCAGCTGGGCTTCTTCATGTAAATCATTATATTTACTGTGTCCAATGATTAATTTTCCATGGTTGGCTTCCCGCCCCCCCTGCAGAGGGGGGGAAGTTGAGCCGTCCTTTTATAAAGGGCAGGAGTTAAATATTACTGTTAAGCAGGTTGGGGAATATATCATCAATACTTTTCACTAACAAAAATAAATGCATCAAGCGGTTTCTGCATGGCGTAGTACTTGTGTTTTGCAATTTGTTGTTGACGGCAACTCTGTTCCAGTCATCCCTCAGGAAGTGGAGCAATATATTTTACACCATCCTGACCTCGTTAAAGATTGCCGAGTTATTGTAGAAATCATGATTTCTCAAGGAAAGAATCTTCCTGACAAGATATGTTGTAAAAAAACTTATTTTTGGTGGAGGCTCCTGTATTGACCTACAGATTGTCTTTTTTATATTCTCAGGGCTTCCATTCCTCTGCAGAGGGATGGAAGCGGAATTTTGGACTAAATCAAGACTTGGAAACTTAATAAGAATGCATTGGAAATGCATTCTTATTGGCATGAAATAAATTAATCATGATTCCTTTATACATCATCGGTTTTCCGTCCCTATATGGAGGGGCGGGAGCTGAACTTTATCATCAGATTAAGGTTTGGGAACACATGGGTGTGGATACTCATCTCATTCCCACCCAGAAAAACATTCATCGTGCTGAGCTTTATCCGGAAATGATTAAGCGGGGCGTTACGGTGCATGAAGGATATGACTGGTCAGCTATTCCGGAAGGAGCACCCGTCATCAGTTTCTGCAATGAGGAGTTTCTGGCTGCGCTGCCGGAAATACGGAAACGGACGAGAAGGACGGTGTTTGTGAATTGCATGACCTGGCTTTTCGGCAGGGAGAAGGAAGCCATGAAACGGGGGGATATTTCCCTGTTCCTGTATCAGAACAATCAGGTGAGGGAGAACGTGATGCCGCGCCTGAAAGCTTTGAATACTGATCCGGCCATCCGTTTTATGACGTTCAAGCCCTATTTTGACACGACCGATTTTCCCTTCATCGCGCAGCGTTCCCCGGACTGGTTTGGCGCGGGACACATTTCCCGGCAGGACGAGGATAAATTCAGTAAGGATACATGGCATATTTACGAGAACTTCGCGTCTCCCGTCCGGAAGAGCGGAACTTTTCTCGGGTTTGACCACCGGAGTGAAGCGAAGACCGGGAAGCCTCCCGGCTGGGTGGAGACTTTCCATGACCAGAGGTCCCTGTCCCAACAGGATTTTTATCAAAGGTGCCACGTGGTGCTGCAGCCCACGGATACGACGGAAAATTGGCCGCGCGTGGGTTTTGAGGCGATGGCGAGCGGAAGCGTGCTGATTGTGGATAAACGGGGAGGCTGGGAACAGATGGTGGAACACGGCAGGACCGGGTGGCTGTGCGAAAGCCCCGGGGATTTCATCACGTATGCCACCAAGATGGCCTGGGAGCCGCATTACCGGGAAGACATGGCTTCTGCCGCCCGGGAACGCGGGTTGGTCCTGGGAGGGCTGGAGGCGTCCACGGAGAGCTGGCAGAGGGTGTTTGACACAATTGCCCGGATGCCGGAGTAAGATATTCTGACGCAAGGCCGGATTAAATGCTCCCGCTCCCGCCATCCCGTTACCCTTTATTTTGGTAGGCGGTTTTAGCCATTGCAGCCGTCCGGTTCAGATGAGCCACGTGCCGTATTGTGGAAGGCCCTTCTGCCTGTTCATGCTGTAGGCGATGATGTATTTGAGCAGATCCGCCTGGGAGTAGCCGTGTTCCGCGGCAGCCAAGCAGATGGAGCCGCTTTTGCCCAGGTGGCAGCAGATGTTCATTTCCAGGATGCGCCGTTCGCCTTTTTCAAAGTCAATCCGGTAGTCGATGCGGAAATAGTCCATGGGCCCCAGGGCATTCCAGACTTTCTGCACGTCCCTGGCGATGTCCTGCTCCAGGTCGTGCACGGAGACCATCTGGTAGCCCAGGTGGTCATGCAGCTTCAGGTCTTCCGTGATGATGCTGCCGGGTTTGTCTGATTTCGGCTGCACGTATCCCAGGATGATGGGCTTTTCTCCGCCCAGGACGGGCACCGTCACGTCGATGCCCTCACAGTATTGCTCCACGAGCACTTCATGGCCTTCTTCCATCAGGCGTTCGGCACACGCGGCGACTGCTTTCCAGGAGCCACAGATGCTGTCTTCCCGGATACCGCCGGAAGCGGCTCCAAACCGTTTTTTGACAAAGTAGGGTCCGGGGAAGGGGGCGTTGGCCGGAATGCCTTTTTCCCTGGACAGTCCCAGGCCTTCCGGAATGTTCAGTCCCAGGGAACGGAACACCATCTTGGTCAGGAATTTGTCTTCCGCAATGGCGCGGATGTTGGGACCGGCGCCCAGGTAGGGAACCTGGATGAATTCGCAGTAGGAGGAAATGAATATTTCAGGTTTGGACATGGCGAACCGGTTCATCAGGGAGAACACGTAGTCCACGTTTCCTTTGGCGAATTGCACAGAGTAGGGTTTGGAAGAGGAGACGACGTCGTAGCCAATGTCCTGGATGGCCTTGTAAATGTTGTAGTGATACTGGGGATAGCCTCCGTTGCCCGTGTAAGGCTTTTTAGAGAAATCGGGAGCGTCAGGGGCATACGGGGCCAGGTACATGATCCTTGCCGGCTTGCCGTAGTGATTGAGTTGAATATCCGGTACTTCAAACATGGTTTGTGGCGATTGCGTGGAATGTTTCTTGGATTATGGAAATCGCCGCAGTGTTCAAACAATAGATAAATAATAAGGGACGGCATGCAGCCGCCCCTCAGGAATAAAAAGTGGTGAAAGACTCCGGATTCCTATTTTCTGGAAAATCCCCTCGCCAGGCGCTGGACGTATTGCTCCATGACGGGAAGTTCCTGTTCAATGCATTCCACCAGCTTGAGCTGCGTGCGGCAGCGGATGAGGTTGTGGTCCGGACGGGAGACTTTGAAGTACTGGTCCCCTTCCAGATAGTCCGTCAAAAACCGGATGCCGATTTCCAGCGTGATGAGTTTTCCGGAGAAGGCAAGCTGGTCTATTTCCGCCTGGGTCAGGAAGCCGTGGGCGGCTTCCAGATACCCCTCCACGATGGATTGGAACATGGGCATGCGCATGCGCACCTTGTTCAGGTCTTCCTCATCTTCTTCCGTGGGCGGAGTGACGGTGCGCACCATGTCGCCGAAGTCGTAGAGGACAAGCCCGGGCATCACTGTATCCAGGTCAATGACGCAGACGGCGTGGTCCGTGTCTTCATCCAGCATGACGTTGTTGATTTTGGTGTCATTGTGGGTGATGCGGGTAGGAAGCACGCCGCTTTCCTGAAGGTCCAGCAGGCGGTCTACGTCTTCTTCACGCGCCTTGATGAAATCCAGTTCCGGAAGGCAGGTGGAGAGGCGTTCCTGGGGGTCCTGTTCCGCCACTTCCATCAGACGGTTGAAGCGGTTCCGCGTGTGGTGGAACCCGGGAATGGTTTCCACGATGTCCGCCGGATTCATGTCGCTGATTAAATCCTGGAAGGAACCGAACGCGAATCCGGCCTGGTACGCCTGCCGGGTGTTTTCCACCACGTCATAGGTATGCGTGCCGGCCAGGTAATTGTAGCAGCGCCAGATGCCGTCTCCGGGGATGTCAATGTAGTTGCGCCCTCCGCGTGCCGGATAGAGGTTGAGGGTCTGGCCGGCGGAATCTTTCAGGCGGCGCAGGACCTTCCAGTTGATATGGCGCGTGACTTTCTCCACATTGCGCATGACGGCCCTGGGGTCCTTGAAGACGTAGTCGTTGATGCGCTGGAGGATGTAGGAGTCTTCCGTTCCGTCACTTTTGCGGTAGGTGGCCTTGTAGGTGGTATTGATATGGCCGCTGGGGATTTCCTTGCCGGTGACGAATTCCCCTTCAATGGCGAAGAGGTCTCCGATTCCGGCGATACGGCACAAAAGCTGGTCTGGGTTTGGTGCTGCGGCAAGCGGAGCGGTCATGTCGGATAGCGAGAGAGGTTGATCAGATGGGTTAACGGACGTATTTATAACCTACAAGTTCGTCGAGCTTGCTCTTGAGCTGGGAGATGCCGTCTCCGTTGAGAGCGGAGAGGGGGATGACGTCCACCTTCGGGAAACGCATGCGGAAGTTGGCCAGGTTTTCTTCCGCGCCTTCCAGGTCCATTTTGTTGGCGACGACGAACCAGGGCTGCCTGGCCAGGTCTTCGCTGTACAGTTTGATTTCCGTACGGAGGTTCTGGAGGTCTTCAATGGGGTCGCGTCCTTCGCTGCCGGCCATGTCCAGCACGAAGACCAGCACCTTGCAGCGCGTGATGTGGCGCAGGAATTCATGCCCCAGCCCGCGGTTGTTGTGCGCGCCCTCAATGATGCCGGGAATGTCCGCCACGATGCAGCGGCGGAAACTGTTGAATTCCACCACGCCGATGATGGGCTGGAGCGTGGTGAAGGGATAGTTGGCTACCTTGGGCTTGGCTTCCGAGAGGTCTCCCAGCAGGGTGCTTTTGCCCGCGTTGGGATAGCCTACCAGCCCGGCGTCCGCAATGCGGCGCAGTTCCATGAAAAAGACGCCTTCCTGCCCTTCGGTGCCCATTTCGGCTTCCGTGGGGGCCTGGTTGGTCGCAGACCGGAAGTGCCAGTTGCCCTTGCCGCCGATGCCGCCCTGGCACAGCGTGAACCGTGTGCCGATTTCCGTCAGGTCCGCGATTTTTTCCAGTTCAATCCCTTCGCCCTCCCGTTCCAGCCACGTCGCTTCCGACATGGAGGAGGCATTGCTGCGGTAAATAATGGTGCCGGGAGGTACCTTTCCAATGACGGACTTGCCGTTTTTGCCGTGTTTTTTGGCGCTCTGTCCGCCGACTCCATCCGTAGCGATCAGCTTGGGATCATAAAAAAAGGAACGCAGGTCATTGGTGTGCGGGTCTACCTCCAGAATGACGCTTCCGCCGTCGCCGCCATCGCCGCCATCCGGACCGCCCTTGGGCACAAATTTGGCCCTGCGGAAGCTGACGAGCCCGTTTCCTCCCTTTCCTGCCCTGGCAAATATGCGGATGTTGTCAACAAACATGGTCTAAATATGAGACATTTTCACCTAAAACGCAAGACAAGTGCAGGACTGTATGGCTTTTCCACGGCATGTACTGCAGACTTTCCGGTTCACGGGAAAAACAGGCAGCGCAGCGGAAAATGTTTCTTTGGTGGCGAGGGCCCAGTTCCATTGGTAAAAGATGGGCTTAAAGAAGGCGTTACCAACAAATCCCTTCATCCGGAAACCGGGAGGCGGCATCCGGGTGTGCGCCGCTGTTTTTTACTGCCGCAGGAGGCGCAAACGGTCTTTTGGGTTGAAAATGAGCGTTGGCATGGCATCATGCCCGCAAATCATGCCTCGCCTTTCCATCCAACTCCCTGACGGTTCCGAGAAAACCATCGTCCTTCCGAAGAACGGCGAATATTTCGCCCGCATCGGGCGGGATGAACATTGTGAAATCGTGCTGCCCTTTCAGTCCGTGTCCGGGGAGCATGCCCTGCTCCAGTTCAAGGAAGGAGGCTATGTCCTTGAAGACCTTGGCTCCACCAACGGGATCAAGATTAACGGACTGACGCCCATGGGAGGTGCGTCCCTGTACGACGGGGATGAGATAATCCTGGGGGATGCCAGGCTCCGGTTTGTTGAAGAACCTTCTCCGGAGCTGTCACCTGCCGCGGACGAAGAGGAGGAGGAAAAGGCGGCTCCTTCCCCCGCCATGCGGAATTTGCAGCAGTTGGCGGATCAGGCCACCAGAACGGCGCGGAAGAATTATTTGTGGATGGCCCTGTATGCCGTCCTGATGTTTTTCCTGGCCGTTTTCGCCGGGTTGACCTACAAGCATTACAAGTTGACGGGAGAGCTGCTGCCTCTCCAGTGGCTCGGCATTGAATCCCCCAAGGCTGCCTTGAAGTCCATGACTCCCCCGCGGGCGGAAGAGGCGCAGCATTGAGCGCGGGTGGGATTCCTGGGCTGGGCTCAGGAGCCAGCGGGGATGCCCTGTAACGTGCCGCCCGTATCCGGGAACAGCATGAAGGGAGCCACGGCTCCCTGTTCCAGTTCCAGCAGGTATTGCTTGATGGTGAGGCCTCCCGCATAACCGGTCAGTTTGCCGTTGGCTCCAATGACCCGGTGGCACGGGATGATGATGCTGATGGGATTGTGGTTGTTGGCATGCCCCACGGCCCGGCAGGCTGAGGGGCGTCCTATTTGACGGGCAATGTCTCCGTAGCTTCTGGTTTCTCCATGGGGAATGGTCTGAAGGGCTTTCCAGACCATTTGTTCAAATTCCGTTCCCTGCGGAGAAAGAGGCACGTCAAACGTGCGGCGCGTACCTTGAAAGTACTCGTCCAGCTGCGCTGCGGTGCGGCGCAGCAGGGGCGTTTCCTTCCATTCCACATGCTCCGCCTGCATCAGACGCCCAAAGAAAATATGCGTGACAGCCGTCCCGTTTTCCACGATGACGATGGGGCCTGCCGGCGTCTGATGAAGAAGAGCCGGGCCATGGGGAGGAGGATTTGCCTTCATACCGTAAATATAGCATGCGGCGGGAGGAGTTTTCGACTCATTTTACCGGGTAGTTTTGCCATCCGGGGAAAGAAGGGAAGGAAAAGGCGCCTGTCCGGACGTATTTTGTTTGAAAGGGCACGGTTCCAAGTACAGTATTGTTCCGTATGAAGAAAAGCCTGTTTGCCGTGCTGTTGACCGCATGCCTCTGCGTGTCCGGAAAGGGAGAAGACGTCAAGCCTCCTAAAACCCTTCCCGGCGGTTGGGTTTATGTTTGGGGGGATGAGTTCAACGGCTCCAGGATAGACGCCAAGAAGTGGAAGCCGGAATTGGGTGTGGTGCGCAACCAGGGGTCCCAGCAGACTTATACCGGGCGCCCGAAGAATATGAGGGTGGAGGACGGCTGCCTGGTGCTGGAGACTCATTTTGAAAAATTTGCCAATATCAATTACAAGAAGAGCCCGGCGGACTGGATCAGGAATACCAAGTTCATGCCCTATACCTCCGGGTCCGTCACCACGATCAAGACGAAAAATTTCATGTTCGGCAGACTGGAAGTGCGGGCCAAGGTTCCCAGGACCAAGGGCATCTGGCCTGCCATCTGGCTGCTCGGCAAAAACAAATGGGGCTGGCCCGGCAATGGCGAGATTGATATGCTGGAAAACATTTCCCAGCAGCCGGACGTGGTTTATTCCACCTTCCATTTAAGTCCGGACGGCGTATCCAACCGGGACGCCTCCCGCGGAGGCACAGTCAAGATTGACCATCTTTCCGATGATTTCCATACCTACATCATGGAATGGGACAAGGATTCCATCAAACTGCTGGTGGATGACAAGCTGGTGAAATCCATTGACCTGAATACCACGAATTACACGAAGGACGAAGGCAATCCGTTCCGCACGCCGTTTTACCTGATTCTCAATTCCGCCGTGGGCGGCAACTGGTGCGAAAAAGCGCCAAAGGACGGCCAGGGTTATCCCGTGAAGTTCCTGATTGATTATGTCCGGTTCTACCAGACGAAGGAGCATGCCCAGCAGGCCAAGCAGTTTGATCCGGAGACCGGATTGCCGAAGAAGAAATAGCGTTGTTTTTCCAAGCGGATCCCGTTAATCCGGGGCGCCGTGGAGGCCGCATCTTTTAAGAATTCTTCCGCTGCTCTCCGGAAGGATCCCGCCATGCAGGCCTGGAAACCGGGATGACACGGTTGGATGGACTGCGAAGCATGGAACCCGCAGGCTGGGTGAATCTGAAAGAGGAATGAATCAAACTACCATTCCCAGTTGGTCGGTTTCTGTCCAAGCCGTGAGGAAGTGCTCTCCCGGCGTATCTCCTGATGGCCGTGTTACTGGGAATCTTATGGACTCCCTTCAACCTGGGCTTGCAGGATTATCAGGCTTCATGCAACAACAAAAAACGGCCCCGTAGAATGGGGCCGTTTTGTCTATGAAAAGAGAAAAGGCAGGCTTCAGAAGCTCGTTCCTGTGGCCTGAGTCAGTTCCTGGAAGCGGGCCAGGATGCGGGCCGTTACGGGACCGATTTTGCCGGAGCCCAACTGGTAGGCGTCCAGTTTGGTGACCGGAACGCATTCCGCCGCCGTGCCGGTCAGGAAGCATTCATCCGCACAGGTGATGGTGAAGCGGTTCATGGTTTTCTCTTCTGCCGGGATTTGCAGTTCCCGGCAGATTTCCAGCACCACGCGGCGCGTGATGCCGTCCAGGCAGCCGTCCGTGACGGGCGGCGTGAAGACGGCTCCGTCCTTCACGATGAAGATGTTGTCTCCCGTACATTCGGCCACGTTGCCAAGGTCGTTCAGCATCAGGGCTTCCGCCACACCCTGGCGCACGGCTTCCATCTTGGCCAGGATGTTGTTGAGATAGTTGAGGGATTTGACCTGCGGGCAGAGGGTATCCGGACGGTTGCGGCGTACGGAACTGGTGATCAGGGCCAGGCCGTTTTCATACACGGTGGGATCGTACAGGGAGATTTTATCTGCAATGATGAAGACGCTGGGGCGTTTGCAGTTGAAGGGGTTGAGTCCCAGATTGCCGATGCCGCGGGTAACCACCAGGCGGATGTAGCCGTCCTTCAGGCCGGAAGCCGCCGCCGTATCGCATACGGCCCTGGAGAGTTCTTCCCGGGTATAGGGTATGTCCAGCAGCAGGTAATGGGCGCAATCGTAAAGGCGATCCATGTGGTCTTCCAGACGGAAGACACGCTTGTTGTAAAACCGGATGCCTTCAAAAATGCCGTCTCCATAGAGCGTACCGTGGTCAAAAACGGAGGTCTTGGCCTCTTCCTGTTCCACCAGCTTTCCATCTAACCAAATCTTCATCTTGTCTAAAATTTAGAAATTATTTATGCCAGAGCAGGATAGCCCCATTTGAAGGCAGGGGGAAGCTATAAATTCACCGTAGAAGATAAAAGTTCCGTCACCTGGGTTGTTGAGGCACGCGCGCGTAAAAAATAATATGGCGGTATTTATGGAGCAGACTTGACATTTATTTTCCAGTGCTTTTAGCTCTCGCGCGCAATGTCAGACCCTTCCAAGTTCCGCAACCTCGCTATTATCGCTCACGTTGACCATGGGAAAACGACCCTGGTTGACCAACTTTTGCAGGCGGGGGGAGCCTACCGGGCCAACCAGGCCGTGCAGGAACGCGCCATGGATTCCATGGATCTGGAACGTGAAAAAGGCATCACGATCAAGGCCAAGAATACTTCCATCCTCTGGAACGGCTATACCATCAACATCGTGGATACCCCCGGGCACGCCGACTTTGGCGGTGAGGTGGAACGCGTGATGAAGATGGTGGACGGCGTGCTGCTGGTGGTGGACGCCTTTGAAGGCCCGCAGGCCCAGACGCGGTTCGTGCTCCGCAAGGCCCTTCAGGAGGGGTTGATGCCCATCGTGGTGATCAACAAGATCGACCGTCCCCATGCGGATCCCGCCGCGGTGCATGACCAGGTGCTGGAACTCTTCCTGGAACTGGGCGCCACGGACGAACAGTTTGAAGCCCCCTTCGTGTACGGCTCCGCTCGTGACGGCTATTTCATGAACTCCATGGAGGGGGAACCTCCCGTGGACTGCACGCCTCTTCTGTTCAAGATTGTGGAACACATCCCCGCTCCGAAGGATGCCGACTCGGAAGGCGAGTTCAAGATGCTCGTTTCCAATATTGACTGGGATGATTACGTAGGCCGCGTGGCGATTGGACGCATCACCTCCGGCACCGTGAAGAAGGGGGATACCGTCTGGCTTCACCAGAGCGACGGGACCTGCGTCTCCGGCAAGGTGACCCGCATGTTTGAATATTCCGGCCTGGGCACCACGGATTCCGCCGTGGGCGTGGCCGGCAACATCGTAGGCGTGGCCGGTTTTGAGCATGTGAACATTGGGGAGACCCTGGGCGGTTCCGCAGAAACGGAGCCCCTGCCGTTCGTAGCCATTGATCCGCCTACCATTTCCATGGAGTTTTCCATCAACAACGGTCCCTTCGGCGGCCGTGACGGCAAGAACGTGACCTCCCGCGTCATTCGCGACCGCCTGATCAGAGAGATGCGCACGAATATTTCCATCCAGGTGGAAGATACGGACAAGGCCGGCATCTTCTCCGTCTCCGCCCGCGGAGCCATGCAGATTGCCGTGCTGGTGGAAACCATGCGCCGTGAAAATTATGAACTGTGCGTTTCCCGTCCCACCGTGATCATGAAGAGGGATGAGAACGACCGTCTCACGGAGCCGTATGAAACGATTTATGTGGAAGTGCCGGACGAACATGCCAATGGCGTCATGAAGCTTCTCCACGCCCGCAAGGGGCAGATGGAAGACATGGTGTGCAAGGAAGGGACGGGCCATACCTTCATCCAGGCCTACATTCCCACCCGCGGCATCATCGGGTTTGAATTCGAGCTGGTCAACCTGACGTCCGGCCACGGCATTTTCTCCCACTTGTTCCGGGATTACGGTCCTTACGCCGGGGACATCACCACACGTACCACGGGTACGCTGGTTTCCATGGAAACGGGCGTCTCCACACCGTTTGCGCTGGTAGCCTTGGAAGAACGCGGCCGTTTGTTCGTGGGGCCGCAGGAAGATATTTACGAAGGCCAGATCGTGGGTGAAAACCCGCGCCAGATGGACATGCCGGTCAATCCGTGCAAGGAAAAGCACCTGAACAATATCCGGTCCGCCACGAAGGGAGACGGCATCCAGCTCTCCCCGCCCGTTGTTTTTTCCCTGGAACGCGCCATTGAGTACATTGAACCTGATGAACTGGTGGAGGCCACTCCTCACTTCATCCGCCTGCGCAAGCGCATCCTGAACGCGAACGACCGCGTGAGGGAATCCCGCAAGGCCGGGAACTGATATTGCCATCCGTTTCAGGGCATCTCTTGAATGGAGGATGTTGTTGCCCCTTTACACCGTTTGGTGTAAAGTCGTCTTCATGCGTAGTAAACAAGTGCCTGTTTCTCAAGGAGATTTCCGTACGGTTACGGAAAGTTTGCGTGAACTGGGCCCTTTTTATTACATCCCGAACCAAGGCAATGTGGGTGACGGACTGATTGCTGCCTCTACGGTGAATCTGTTTGAACAGGAGGGACTGGCGTTCCATTCCTGCGGTCAGCGGATTCCTTCGGATGCCGGAGAGGTAGCGCTGGTGTATGGCGGCGGCGGAGGCTTCGTTCCCTACTTCGGCATGCTTCCTCACTGTGTCCGTCTTTTTTCAGACCCCCGTATCCGGAGGTGCGTCATTCTGCCGCAAAGTTTCAAAGAGTGCGATGAGCTGTTGGATGTATTTGATGAACGATTCACCGTTTTTTGCCGGGAACGCGCCAGCTATGATTATTGCGTAGCCCGGAATGGAAGAGCTCAGTTTTTGCTGTCGTATGATATGGCGCTTGCCGCTGATGCTGATATTTTGAAAAAACGGCGCCTCTCCTTGCCATTTCTGCAAATGGAAGACCGGGCATGGGGACGCTGCATGAAAAGGGACATCCGGGCTTCCCTGGTAACACTGCCGGAAAAAGGGAAATTGGCGGTGTGCCTGCGGCGGGACCCGGAAAGTACTGGACAGGCGGAAGCCCTGGCGGATCTTCCCCTGAATACGGACCTTTCCCGGTATTCCGCAAGCATGATTGATGACGTGGATCATTCCTTTGCCTACACCCGCTGGCTTTTGGAGGCGCTGGAACAGCCCAATGTCCTGCTGACGGACAGGTTGCATCTGGGGATTGCCGGAGCTCTGCTTGGCAAGGAAGTTTTTCTGATGGATAACATTTACGGCAAGATTTCCGGCATTTATGAATTGTACCTGCGGGAATGTTTTCCCTGCGTGCATGTGCTGGAAAGCCTGGACGGTTTTCCGTGGCTGAATGAAATATTATCCTTTCAGGATATGGAGCTTGTCCGGAAAAGAAAGGCACAGCACGCCAGGAGCATAAGAAAGGCGGCGGAGTTGTCCAAATGGCTTTATTACCGCAAGGAGACAAACGGCATTCTGCGCATCAAGGTATGCGGTTTCCGGATCTGCAAGAAAAAGATGAGGTAGGCGTTTTCCGGCAGAACGCGCAGTGTTCTTTTCTTAATGCCGTGGCTGCTGGAACGCCAAAGCGACCCGTTTACGGAGGTAAAGAAGGCGGAGGCGCCGTTTTTCCCGCTGCGTCAATGCGGAGGAAGTCCGGATGAGGCCCTCTGTTTCTTTCCTGAAGTGCGGGTCCTGCAGCATGCTCCGCACTAGGAACCGTACGGGATTTTCCCGGAAGGCCGTGAGATTAAAAATTCCGGAAAATGAAGAAAGTTTTTCCAGCAGGAACAGCTGAGCGATGGTACGGCGGCATTTGGCACACCTGCCGCAGTTTTCCACATGTTCCAGGCAGACGTTCAGGGCTTCCCGGGCCGGGGGATAATCCGCAATGATGGATGTTTTTTTGGAACGCGTCAGGTCAAGTCCGTGCATGCGGAACCGGGTGGTTTCCGTTTCACAGCCCTGGAGAATGTGGGACTCCAGATGAAAGGCGCAGTATTCCGTCTTGTCCCGCCTGGTGAAACTGGGATGGTTGATTTCACAAGAGGTGGAGTAATAGTAAGCGGAAAAGAGGCCATTTAATGCAAGAATGCTTCCGGCATCCAGAAAAGGGAAGAAGTTCAGATACCCCTGATTGCCATAGAAATCGGAAAGGGAGGAATCCATCCAGATAAATTCCATTCCATGTTCTGCGGCAAATTTCCTGCATAGTTCCCTGCGGCCATGTAGCAGTTTCCGGTTGCCCCAGTGGGAGCCGCAGTTATTATGGAACAGGTGCGTTACCGGAGTTCCCGCTTTTTCCAGTTCTGCAATAGTGCACAGGGAGTCCACCCCCAGGGAGCCGCCAGTGCCGATACGGTTGCCGGGCATTGATGGAAGCTCTTCCGTGTTCACCTCCCCTGTCAATTGCACGGGTTTCAGGAAAGATCCTATCCCCGTCAGGATGTGTGACAGAAGCCGTATGCCGAAATGACGCAGGCTGGGCGAGACGGCAGGAAGAATGCGTACCTGTCCTCCTTGCTGTGAAATCCAGGGGAGCAAGGAAATAAGGGTGCCGTCCGCCCTGCCGGGATTCAGAAAGTCACGGAAGCGGGAGTCCACCGTAAACGAAAGCGTGCGCGGCGCCTGCCCCTCCTGCAGAATGGGGTAGGATAGGGTAGCTGCATTGTCCTCTTCCTGTAGGGACGGATGGTCAATGGTGATCATCGGCAGTGCAGGAGCTGGCGGATTTTGTGTCCAAAGCCGATTTTCCGGACGTTCCTTTCTTTCAGCTGCCGTTCCAAGGTGGCTACCCAGGGTTCCTGGCCCAGGCCGTTGGCTTTGGCATGCCTGAGTATTTCCTGGGCGTAAAGTACCCGGAAGGGGCGGTTGAATTGAATTTGTGAAATATCTTCATTCATGGCATTTCTCGGCATGCAGAGAATGTTGTCTCTGGGGATGCCCATCGCCATGAAGTTCATAATGGTCAGGCGGCATTTGGTGCAAACGCCGCAATTGCCGGACTGGTCTTCTCCTTCCCAGCAACATCTCAACAGCCGCATGGCCTTGTCCCATCCAGCCACCACAGCGGCTTTCTCTGTGCGGTCAAACCCCATCCCGTCCGTAACGGCTTCCTTGCTGTGGGAGCCCAGGTAATGGTCCGTGATGGGGTTGGAAGCCCAGGGATAGGAGAAGGAATCATAGGAACCTTCACTGGCAGCCATGAAGTAACCAAACCGGGAAGTAAAAACGCGCATGCCGCCCATCAGCATGGTATGATAGGTCATTTCATAGTCGGTTTCCAGTTCACGGAAGTTGGTCCTGAGGCGGTAGAATTGACGGATACCTATATCTTGCAGCAATTCTGCGGCTTTGTTAAAGGCTTTTTCAAAATGGTCCTGGTTACCCTCCTTGATGTCTGCCCCCTGGAACATCACGCAGGCGGCAAGATTCAGGTTCTGAAGGCCGGCCAGTCCTTTTCGGTGGCGGTAGGCGGTGAAACAGGCGTCCAGACCGCCGGAGAAGCAGGAAATGGCATCTTTCTGTTGGGGCACGGCGGAGTCTTCCCGGATGGAGGGGGTATGGAGGGTGATGCGGTGGAATGTTTCCGGCATCCATCGGTTCCAGGCTTCCGCGTAACGGTCCAGATTGACCAAGAGAGAGCGGGATAGTTTGCCGGGGCCTGTGATGGAGAATTCTCCGCCTATTTCCATCATTTTGTGGATGAAGAAGATGCACCACGCATCCTGAAGATCGTCCTCCTCAATAGCTACGCCACCCGTGGATTCTATGTCCATGTATTGATGGAATTCCTGACCAGAATCCGTGCAAAGTACCGCTTTCAGAACGGTACGGTTGGGAGAATGAATCTCAGGCGGAGAAATGCGAAGTGCGTGAATCATGCCGGGAAATGAATTAGCTTTCAAAGCCGTACGGACTTTAGCGGATAAGGAATCCATGGTCAAGTTCAGATCCGGAGGGAAAAAACCTGCGGCAAACAAAACGTTCTTCGCAATCAATGCTGCTTACCCCCGGGAATGAAGAGTTTCCGGCCTTTCGCCATGCAGCCTTCTTCCAGGGAACCCTGTCTCAAAGAAAAACGCCCGGTTCCTTGCGGAGAACCGGGCGTTGCGTTAAAGCTGCTACAAGGCTTTTAGATTTTGCCGAAGAGGGTCTTGCCGGCGGACATGAGGTTGTCTGCGGCTTCCTGGAGACGGGCGGCGACTCCCTTTTCACCCTTGGCGAGGTAGGAACGGGGGTCGTAGTCCTTCTTATTGCCCACTTCACCGTCAATCTTGAGCACACCGTTGATGTGTTCGCACATGTGGGTGACGATCGGGCGGGTGAAGGCGTACTGCGTGTCGGTGTCGATGTTCATCTTGACCACGCCGTAGGAAACGGCTTCACGGATGTCGGAAAGTTCGGAACCGGAACCGCCGTGGAAGACCAGGGGCATGCGGGCCGTTTCGCCGTGCTTGGCGGCTACGGCGTCCTGGCCGTCGCGCAGGATGCTGGGCTTCAGCTTGACATGGCCGGGCTTGTACACGCCGTGCACGTTGCCGAAGGTAGCGGCCAGCATGAACTTGCCGAGGGGCGCCAGGGCTTCATACGTCATCAGCATGTCTTCCGGAGAAGTGTAAAGCTTGTCGGCGGGGTGGCCGGAGTTGTCCACACCGTCTTCTTCGCCGCCTACGACGCCGATTTCAATTTCAAGGACGATGCCGAGTTCGGCGCATTCCTTCAGCAGTTCCCGGGAGAGCTTGAGGTTTTCAGCCATGGGAAGCGTGGAGGCGTCCAGCATGTGGGAGTTAAAGAGGGGGGCTTCACCGCGTTCCACGCGGCGGCGGGATTCAGCGATCAGGGGACGCAGGAAGGTATCCACGTGTTCGGGCTGGCAGTGGTCCGTGTGCAGAGCCACAAGTACGTTGTGCTTTTCAGCCAGACGGCGCGTAGCTTCCGCCAGAACAATGGCGCCAAGGGCGGAATTGCCGATGGAGGTGCCGGAGGCGAATTTGCCGCCGCCGATGGAGACCTGGATGATGCCGTCGCTCTTGGCTTCGGTGAAGGCGCGGAGGGCGCCGTTGATCACTTCAATCGTGGTCACGTTGACGGCGGGATAGGCATAGCCTTCCTTCTTGGCCGTTTCAAGCATGGTGATGTATTGTTCTGGTGTGGCTATTGGCATAACGACGGTATGATAGGTGTTTTTTTTCAGGAGGGCAAGGCTGAACTCCGGCGCGCACGGCCTCCCGCATGACGCCGGAGCAAAGCTCTTTGGAAAAAGGAATGGGGATAGGAAAAAAGAGGCAGTTCCCGTTTCCTGGAACTGCCTTGAAGATGGGTAACGCCTGCTTCCGGGGAATTATTCCGGAATGGATTCTCCCTGGATGAGGTCTTCCCAGGTCTGGCGCCGGCGGATGACGTTCCACTGGTTCCCGTCCACCAGGACTTCTTCCGCCATCGGGCGGGAGTTGTAGTTGGAAGACATGGAGAAGCCGTAGGCTCCGGCGGAAAGCACGGCCAGAACTTCACCCTGGCGCACATCCGTCATTTTCCTGTCCTGGGCCAGGAAATCGCCAGATTCACATACAGGCCCCACGACATCCGCGGTAATGCAGGATTCGGAGAGATGTTCCTTCACCGGGATGATTTCATGGTAGCCCTGGTACAGGGCCGGCCGGATGAGGTCGTTCATGCCGGCGTCCACAATTTTAAAGGTCTTGGCCTTTCCTGTTTTTTCATACAGGCAACGGGTGAGGAGCGCTCCCGCATTGCCAACAATGAGGCGTCCGGGCTCCACGATGATGTGCAGCCCCAGAGACTGGAGGGTGGGCATAATGGCCTGGGCGTATGTGCTCAGCGTAAGCTGGGCGCAGTCTTCATTCCACCATTCCTGCACGCCGGAGTCCAGGGAGTTCTGATATACGATGCCGATGCCGCCGCCGATGGAGAAGAATTCAATGCCGTGCTTTTCCTTCAGAGCGGCCGCCAGCGGGGCCACCTTTCTGACGGCTTCCAGGAAGGGTTTTGCCTGGGTGAGCTGGGAACCGATGTGCATTTGCAGCCCTTTCAGATGGAGGTGCGGAAGCTCGCGGGCCGCCATGTCGTAAAGGGACTCAATGAGTTCAAAGTCCACGCCGAATTTGTTCTCAGACTTCCCGGTGGTGATGTATTTGTGGGTTCCGGCTTCCACGTTGGGGTTCACGCGCACGGCCACGGGCGCTTTTACCCCCATGGAGGCGGCGATGGCGTCAATGGCCCGCATTTCCGCCTCTGATTCCACGTTGAAGCAGTAAATTCCCTGTTCCAGCGCGTAACGGATTTCCTGTTCCGTTTTTCCCACCCCGGCATAGGTGCATTTGGCCGGGTCCCCACCCGCCTTGATGACGCGGAAGAGCTCACCGCCGGAAACGATGTCAAATCCGGCTCCATTGCGGCTCATGAGGTTCAGAATGGCGAGGTTGGGGCAGGCCTTGACCGCGTAGGCCACTTCCACATGAAGCGGGGACAGGGCCTCCCGGAGGCGGTGAAAGTGGTTCAGGATGGTCTGCTTGCTGTATACGTACAGGGGAGTGCCTTCCTTGTCCGCCAGTTCCTGAAGGTTGACGTTTTCACAGTAGAGCGTGCCGTTTTTGTATGCGAATGAATGCATGGATTATTCCTTGGTTGTGCTTTCGTTGTTTTTCCCGGAATGGAGAGGGGGGAGCGGGAATCTGGGCGTGGGAGGGTTGTCAATAAGCTGGGCAATCCAGGCGAGGTCCTTGGAGCTTTCCAGCCCCAGCTTGATCAGCATGGTGATGGGTACGGCCAGAAGCATGCCGATGGGCCCCCATACCCAGCCCCAGAAGATGACGGAGAGCAGCACCATGCTGGTGACAATGCCGAACTGGCGCCCCAGAAGCATGGGTTCCAGGCAGCTCCCCAGGGCCGTATTGATCACCAGGTAGCCCCCCGCCACGATGATGCCCGCGGTAGGGCTGATCAGCAGCATGGCGAGCAGGGTGGGTGGAATGGCCGCAATGATGGAGCCGAAGGTGGGAATGAAGTTGAGCGCAAAGGCCACGATGCCCCACAGCAGGGGAAAGTCCACCTTCATGTAGTAGCAGAGCAGGAAGGCAAGCAGACCCGTAGCGGCGCTGATGAAGGTTTTGATGATCAGGTATTTCTGGACTCCGGCCAGGGCCTTGGAGAATTTGCGGATGCCCGTGTCGCTGTTGTTCCCCAGCTTGTTGATGTTCATCCGGAAACGGGGCGCCTCCCCCAGGAAGAAGGTCATCAGGATCAGAATGAGGGTGGTGAAGGTCAGCACGGAGGCGAGCTGTCCCATAACCCCTGTGGAGAACGCTACGATGCGCTGGCCGTTGAGCAGGTCCGGAAGCTCCTGAAGCATCTGGTCCGCCAGGTTGTTCCAGTCATGTTCAATCAGAAAGGCGCGGAGCTCATGGATTTTTTCCACCAGCATGGGCGAGTATTTGTTCGTAACGGTGTTGGCGAGGTCCTGACCCAGGTACTGGGCCAGATAACCCAGACCCGCCAGAACCCCAAAGTCCATGATGACGGTGAAGGTCACCGCCAGCCAGTGCGGAAAACGCAGACGGCCCTTGAAGAAGGAGGTCAGCGGGTAGCTGACGATGGCCAGAAAGCCGGACAGCACGATGGGCAGCAGCACCGGCTTTCCCGCCTGTAGTCCGGCCGTAATGACGATGACGCTGGCGAGCATGAGCAGGATTTTGAGGCCCTCTTTTCCGGATTCTTTCTGGGAAGTCATTGAAGGATTGGTTTTAACGGGGTGAGTAATGATGTCCGATTTCCTGCGGGATTGCAACATTAAAGGCCTTCATCTGCATCCTCGGGCAGCGTTCTGTCCGGAGTGCCGGGCGCATGCTCCCGGAAAAAACGATCCAGATCTTCAAAGCGCGTCACCAGGTAGTCCGGTTTCCGTTCTTCCAGTCCTTTCACGTCCGCTTCCGCGGCCCAGCCTGCCGCAAGAATGCGGATGGGAACGGCACGGCATGCGTCCACGTCCGTGGGGGAATCTCCAATATAGACGGCTTCTCCGGCTTGGGAATCCAGGCGGTTCAGCGCCCTTCTGATACGGTCCGGCTTGACGCCGCCTTCCGGGGAACCCGTTTCCAGAATGGGGAAGAACTCGGCCAGGTGGAAGAATTGGAGGGAAATGTCCGCGCTTTCCAGACGCTTGCCGGTGACCATGGCCAGCCGGATGCCGCGGCTGCGGAGGGCGCGCAGCAGTTCGACGGCGCCGGGGAAAGGGAGCGGAGCCAGTTCCGGGTGAAGTTCACGGTAATAATGGACAAAAAGCTCCCTGCCGCGTTCATGGAGGCCCGGCTTTCCGGGGAGCAGTCTTTGGATAACACCCAGGTCATCCGGCCCGAACTTGCTTTCTATTTCTTCATCCGTCACCGTTCTGCCGTCCAGATCGCGCACGGCCCGGCGGAAGGCTTCCCGGCACAGGGGAAGTGTATCCGCAAGGGTGCCGTCAAAGTCAAAAATGGCGGTTTTGATCATTAGCCGCACCCTACATGTCCCCTCCGCACGGTTCAAGGGGAAAGCCGTGCCGGAATAGTCATAATTTGGGGGACGTCCGGGACCGGCAGACGTGTCATGCCGCGGGGAAAGGTCAACGTTCCGGAGTCCCGAGCTCTCTAATTCCCTTATGCACGAAAAGGCTCCAAAAGTCTATTTATCCCTGTGGAGCGTGATTGCATTGGGAATAGGTTCTATGGTGGGAGCGGGAATATTCGCCCTCATGGGACAGGCGACCCTGATGGCTGGGAAAAACGTATACTGGTCCTTCCTGCTGGGCGGCGCCGCTGCCCTGCTTTCCGGCTATACCTATGCCAAGCTGGGTTCCCGTTATCCCGGCTCCGGAGGGATCATGGATTATTTCAACGAAGCTTTTTCCCATAAGACCCTGTCCGGGGCGCTCACATTGATCTATCTGGGAACGCTGGTCATTACCGTGGCTCTGGTTGCCAAGTCCTTCGGGGCCTATGCCTCCCGCCTGTTTTTACCGGACAGAGTGTCCAGCATGTATTCCACCGCTCTTTTTGCCAGCGTTGCCATTCTTCTGCTGGGAGCGCTGAACATGGGCGGGGCCAGGGCTGTAGGGAAGTCGGAAGTGGTGATGGTGGCATTCAAGCTGCTGATCCTGACGGTTCTGATGCTTGCCAGCTTCGGCTCCACCGTGCCGGTGGGTGCGGACCCCATTCCCGTAAAGGGGCTGGACGGCCTTCTGGGGAGCGTGGGACTGACGTTCTTTGCCTTTGCAGGCTACGGCATGATGGCCAATACGGCAGGTAATCTGAAGAATCCCTCCAAAACATTGCCCAAGGCCATTTTCCTGGCGATCGGCATTGTGCTGGGGCTGTACCTAGTGCTTTCCTACGTAGTGCTGACCAATGTTCCCGCCACCTCCCTGGAGAGCCATACGGAAACCGCCGTGGCGCAGGCCGCCTATCCCGTGCTGGGCGTCTGGGGCTTTATGGCCGTCTCCGTGGCGGCGCTGATTGCCACGGCGTCAGCCATTAACGCCACCATGTTCAGCATGCTGGACATTTCCAGGGGCCTGGCCCACAACGGCCAGCTGGGATCCATTTTCAAGCGCCCTTTCTGGGGCAACGGCACGGAAGGATTTTTCTACCTGCTGCTGGGCATTCTGGTAATGACGAATGCCTTTAACCTGGTAGCCATCGCCAATCTGGCCGGAGCATGTTTCCTGATCAGCTACCTGGCGGTGTTCGTGGCCCACTGGCGGCTCCGGAAGGAGACGAAGGGGAATTTTCTGCTGATTATCCTGGGATTCCTGCTGATGCTGTTCATTCTGGGCGCCTTCTTCTACCAGATGTTCTTCAGCCAGCCTTATCTGATTCCGCTGATCGTCCTGTTTGTAGCCGCCTGCTTCGTTCTGGAATTCCTGATCCGCAGGAAACTGGCAAAGACGGCGTCCAAGGCCTCCTAGACCATGGCGGAAAGAAGATGTTCTTTCTTTTGCCTTTTAATGCAGGAAGGAAGTGAGGGGGCTGGTGGCTGCGGCCTTGGCGGAAACGGCGGGAAGACCGGACAGATAAGCCATGCGGCCTGCGCGGCAGGCCAGGGAAAAGGCTTCCGCCATACAGGCGGGATCTCCTGCGGCGGCAATAGCCGTATTGACCAGCACGGCGTCCGCTCCCATTTCCAGAGCTTCCGCCGCGTGGCTGGGAGCTCCCAGCCCGGCATCCACCACCACGGGAACGACGGCTTGTTCAATGATGATGTTGATCAGTTCCCTGGTAAGAATCCCCTTGTTGGTGCCGATGGGTGCGCCCAGAGGCATGACCGCCGCTGCTCCGGCTTCCTGAAGGCGTTTGGCCAGCACAGGGTCCGCATTGATGTAAGGAAGCACCGTGAAGCCTTCCTTGACCAGGATTTCCGCCGCCTTGAGCGTTTCAATGGGGTCCGGCATCAGATACTGGGCATCCGGGTGGATTTCCAGCTTGATCCAGTTTGGCAGTCCCGCCGCCACGGCCAGGCGCGCCAGACGCACGGCTTCTTCCGCCGTGGTCGCTCCGCTGGTATTCGGGAGAAGGAGGTATTTTTCCGGATCAATGAAATCCAGGATATTGGCGGCTGGATCATGGGAACCCGTCAGGTCCGCCCGGCGCAGAGCCACCGTCACGATTTGAGAGCCGGAAGCTTCCAGAGCTTCTTTCATGCTCTCGTTGGAAGAAAATTTCCCCGTTCCCACCATCAGGCGGGAGGAGAATTGACGGCCGGCTATCTGCAAAGGTGTATCTGTCATTGCGGGTGAAGGGTACTTCCCCTTCCTTTTTCAGGCAAGGGAGAATGGAGAAAAAGGGGAGAGAAGGAAGGCAGCATTAATACTGTTTTTCCATGAAAAGGATTTTACAGGAGATAGGAAATCGGTTTGTCCGGCTGTATGGACTATATGATCAACGACTTACTGTAAGTAATCATCAGGATGATCCAATCAAGCCGCATTCCGGTAGTACGGGCATTAGGGAACCGCGGAAGGATTGCCCGGCGCGGCGATAAGGAGAGCCTTTCTTATTCCCCGCTGAAGGAGATGCCCCGCAGAGCCCGGGGCCTGCCCAGGATTTCCTGATACAGAATGGCTGTTTTCAGGGATTGGGGGCGGCGCAGGGAGTTTTTCAGGGAGAGAGGATCGGCAGGGGCATCCACCGGGGACGGTTCGGGACGGTTTTCCTTGAGTTCCCGTTCCTGCAAACGGTGCAGGGCCGCCTGCTCCGCATCAGACAGGGCGCGCATGGAACGCTGTGCTTCTTCCGTGGCTTTCACATACTGTTCCAGAACGTTCTGGGCCGCTTGCTGGGCCGTATTCCCGGCCCATTCGGGCATGGTTTCCGGCTTCGGGGGCTTGGGACGGGCCACGGCTGGGGTGGGAAGCTCAACCGGAGGCGCAGAGGGGCGCGGAGCATGCGGCGGGGCATGGTGCCGTGCCGGGTGGGGAGGCAGGGATTGAGGCTGCGGAGGGGTCCGGCGCATTTCCGCAATAACCTCCTTCACGCGTTTTTCGTGATTGTCCTCCGTGTCCAGGACGGTTTTTTCCTTTTTTTCCTCTTTCGGTTTCAGGAAATTTACCACCACTTTGATGAGATAGATGGCCCCCACGATCAGCCAGAACCAGAGTTTCAGGTGGTCGTCATCGCCGCCGGAGGCAAGCATGTGTATTGGTAAATCCATAAAGGAAGGAGAAGCCTCCGTAGAGAACGTTCAGTCTCTGCGGAGGCCGGAGAGTTTATTTAATGGAGGAAGGAGAGGCGTCCGGTTTGGCAATGGAGTCCCTCATCTTGGTGTCAGCCACCACGTTTTGGTAACGGGCATAGTCCAGCACGCCCAGGTTGCCGTTGCGGAAGGCTTCCGCCATCGCCATGGGGATTTGGGCTTCCGCTTCCACCACCTTGGCGCGCATCTCCTGCGTCTTGGCGGCCATTTCCTGCTCCGTGGCTACGGCGGCGGCGCGGCGGACTTCCGCCTTGGCCTGGGCAATCTGCTTGTCCGCTTCCGCCTGTTCAGCCTGGAGGCGCGCACCCACGTTGCCGGCCACGTCCACGTCTGCAATATCGATGGAGAGCACTTCAAATGCGGTGGCGGCGTCCACACCCTTGTCACTCACCGTGCGGGAGATTACTTCCGGCTTTTCCAGAACGTCCTTGTAGGATGGGGCGGAACCTACCGCGGAAACAATGCCTTCTCCTACGCGGGCGACCACCGTTTCTTCCGTGGCGCCCCCGACGAAGAGGTCCAGGTTGGTGCGCACCGTGACGCGGGCACGTACTGCCACGGCAATGCCGTCACGGGCCACAGCCGTCAGGCGCGTCTGGCCGGAGCTGGGGTTCGGGCAGTCGATAACGCGCGGGTTGATGGAGGTTCTTACGGCTTCCAGCACGGTTTTGGACGTGCCCTTCACGGCCAGGTCAATGGCGCAGGCACGGTCATAGCTCAGCGGGATGCCGGCTTTTTCCGCGGCGATCAGGGCCAGCACGCAGTCCACAATGTCACCGCCGGCCAGGAAGTGGGCTTCCAGTTCATCCGTGCTGATGTCCAGTCCGGCCTTGGCCGCCGTGATGCGGGTGTCCACCACCAGGGGGTAGGGCACTTTCCGGAGCCACATTCCCAGCATGTTGCTCATGGAGACAGGGGCTTTCGCCAGCCGTGCGCGCAGCCATGTCTTGAAGAATTTGGCGATGATGGCGAAGAAGATGACCAGAAAGATGACGAGGACGACTACCAGGATGGTCCCCCAGGCAGTGGTGTTGGAGATGTTTGCTGACAGCAAGTTGTTCATGCTTCCTTCCATACCATATTATCCTGTACAGGCAAAGATATAATTGTGTTACCTATGGTTTAAAGGTGTTGACCTTTCGGCGGATTCGTGGCAATGCACTTGGCCGTGCGCACCATTGATTTTGATTATCCGCTGCCGGAAGAGCTGATTGCGGACCGGCCCCTTCCGGACCGCGCCGCTTCCCGGATGATGGTCATCCACCGGGACACCGGCCTGATTGAGCACAGGCATTTCAGTGACTTGCCTGAGTATGTCCGGGAAGGGGACCATTTTATTCTGAATGATACCCGCGTGGTTCCGGCGCGGTATTTTTCCAATGACGGCTCCATTGAGATTGTACGCGCGGAGGTGCTTCATCCCCTGCTGTGGAAGTGCATGGTGCGCCCGGGGCGCAAGATGAAGCTGGGGCGTACGGTCGCCATCGGGGATGCGGTGGGTACCGTGGAGGGCATTGATGAGGAGGGCTACCGTCTCATTCGCTTTGACCGGGAGGTGGATGAGGAGAAGTATGGCCGTCTGGCGCTTCCCCATTACATGAACCGGGAGAGCGACCCCTCCGACAAGGAGCGCTACCAGACCGTTTACGCCAGGCATGAGGGGGCGATTGCCGCTCCCACTGCGGGCCTGCATTTCACGCCGGAATTGCTGGCATCCGTTCCCCATGATTTTCTGACGCTGCACGTGGGCGTAGGGACGTTCCGCCCCGTCAAGGCGGACAGGATTGAAGACCACCAGATGCACACGGAGCATTTTTTCCTGCCTGGGGCTACCGCCCGGGCGATCAATAAGGCCCGGAGGGTCTTTGCCGTGGGCACGACCAGCGTGCGCGTGCTGGAACATGTGGCTACCGCAGGGGGCCTGCCCTTGAAGGAGTGCGCCGGTTCAACGAATATTTTTATCTATCCTCCCTACAGGTACAAGGTGGTGGATGCTCTGATCACGAATTTCCACCTGCCTCAGAGCACGCTGTTGATGCTGGTGAGCGCCTTTGCCGGCAAGGAGCTGGTCATGAAGGCTTACCTGGAAGCCATCCGGGAACGGTACCGGTTTTTCTCCTACGGGGACTGCATGCTGATTCTTTAGCGCAACAGCCTTTTTTCTCCCGATCATGCGGGGAAAATGCGGAAGTCCACCACGTTCTGCTGTCCGGCAGGGGGTGGCTGGGGCACGACGGCGTCAACCGGGTTCCGGGAATATTGCTTTTGCCTGAATGCCAGCATGTTTTTTCCATGCTCCCTGATTTGCCGGAGGAAACTCAGGGAGTGCAGCGTTTCACCCAGGAGGAGGTACATGACATTGGCATAATGGCAGTCCGTGTTATGCAGGCACAGTTCCGGGAAGTAGGACTCTTCCAGTTCCGGTGCATTCCATTTGTCCCGGATGAGGCGGCTCCTGCGGGAATCCGGAGGCCAGCAGGGTTGCTGCCGGTCTTCCAGATAAAGAAGATAGCAGTCTTTCAGCATGTCCAGCTGGTAGGCCACTTGGGTTCCTGCGTGCGGTCCGGAGAATGGCGGCCCGTCCTTCACTCCCTGGAGCGTCATGTGAATATTCGTTTCCGCGAGGACGGTCCAGTAGAGAATGGGTTCCGCCAAGGCGCGGCTTCTCCTGCGGAACCGCAGGTAGAAGCGATGGCTGAGCGCCAGGATGGACAGGGCTTTGATGTAATGCACCAGGACCATCCGGCCATATTGCCGGGAAATGAAGTGTTCCAGCTTTTGCTGGAGGGGGGCGTCTTCCATTTCCGTTTCCTTCCGGAGGATGGCCCATTGTTCCTCGAATGTTGAATTTCCAGCCATGAATTTGGGAATCAGTTATTTTCCATGAATATGGATTATATCTCCATTAAATTCAAATGAAATAGCAAGTTACATGAAGGAATATCAAAATAAATGCCGGGAGAAAGAGGAAGACCATGAAAAAACGCCATGCCTGGAAGTGCAGGCATGGCGTTTGCCAAATGCGGCCTGGGCCGCATCAGAAGTTATAGCGGTAGCCAAGGGCTGCGCCGATGGAGGTATCCCCGGAGCGGAGATCGGCATTGCCGTCCACATAAACCGCGCCGTAGTCGGCGCAGGGGATGTTGAGACCCATGCCCAATTGAACGCCGGTGCGGCCAAGCTTGGCTCCCCTGATGGTCTGCACAAGGCCCGGATTGGCAAGGTAGGCCACGTTGGCCTGGGCCTTGTCATCTCCGAAGTCCTGGGAGACGAGGACGCGGAATTCGCCCGTGATGTCGCGCCCGGTCAGGTTGGTGCCCAGAACGCCCTTCAGGCGCAGACCGGCAGCAACGCTTCCGGTAGTGAGGTCCATGTCATCCACGCGGAGTCCCGCGCCGCCTGCACCGGCTTCGTTGAAGCCGTCCGCAGAGGAATGCATGATGCTGACGTTGGCGACCGGCTGGAGGATGGCCGTCTGGCGCTTGTTGAGAGCCACGTCATAAGTGAGCTCGTACATGGCTCCAAAGCTCATGCCCGTAGTGCTGAAGCTGGTCTGGTAGCTTCCCAGGCCATGGCGTACGCTGCGGGTGATGTCCGCGTCCGACCACGCGCCGGAAAGAATGAGGGAATGTCCCCATTTTTTATGACGGTAGTGCGCGAAAAGGCTCACGTAATAGGTGTCCAGATTCCCGGAGGCGGAATCCGCCCCGTCTGAGAAGTAATCCCCGTAGTTGGCGGAGAAGGCCCCGCCCAGGGTGAAATTCTCCGTGCAGTTGACGTCCAGTCCGGCTGTGCCGCCCCAGGAATTGAGCGTGAAACCATTGCCCTCATTGGAGCCGTCCAGGGAATCCCTCCCTGTGTTGGCTTCAATCCAGCCATTCACCTGGGAGAGGTCCCCGGGGAGGTAGTTGGGATTAAGGCCCATGGTTTCCGCACGGTTGCGGAGGAAGGTCATTTCCCTCCGCAGGCCGGACCTCTGGGCAGCCAGGATGCCTGGAATGGCCGTACCAGCGGAAGCGCTCAGCAGGCGGTTGGCCTTGGAGTAGTCCCCGTCATTCCAGGCGTCGGAAACGGCGCGGTTCAGATAGCCCAGCTCCGTTCCGTCTTCGATCCTGTCACAGTTCCAGAGCAGGACGGCTCCGGCGGCGGAGTTGGAGGTGTCAGCCGTGGCAAGCAGGGCATTGTCCGCCTTGCGCGTGCCGGTCAGCACGATACGCCCGTCCCGGTCCTCCGCATGCAGGTTGGAATAATAGGTACCCAGTGCGCCGTAGGCGTTGATATGGAGGTCACTCCCCACCATATTCCCTTCAAAGAGCACCAGTTCCAGCGTTCTTTCCGGTGCGGCGACATTGGATTCAACATTGAGGGTGGTTCCGTTGCGGTCTCCCTGAACGGTCAGCGTAGCCCCGTCTGCCATGGAGATGAAGGGAGCATTGTTCTGTGCCAGGAGGGGATTGATCACCAGCGTGATGGTGGAACCATTCATGAACTCGCTTGTTCCATGGAGGAGAAGCGTAGTATTATGGGCGGCACCGGCGGATGCCATGGCAAGCGTGAGCGTGCCGGTGGAACCTACCGTGAGGGAATGGAGCAGAACGGGATTGGCTGAATCCCGGACCAGGGTCACTCCGCCTTCCGTAACATTGAGGTCCAGAGCGCCGGATCCTGCGCCCGTGTAAGTCCATTCCGCTTTCCCCGTCTTGTTGATGG
This sequence comes from Akkermansia sp., assembly GCA_048388685.1. Classification (GTDB taxonomy): domain Bacteria; phylum Verrucomicrobiota; class Verrucomicrobiia; order Verrucomicrobiales; family Akkermansiaceae; genus Akkermansia. The sequence goes on from DBGCTZ010000005.1 coordinate 166,876, forward strand.
TGCCGGTCCCCTGGAAGGAACCGGCAAAGACGGAGGATTTTTCCGCATGGATGGAAAGTTCTCCATGATTGAAGACCACGGAGCCTTTCCCCAGCAGGCCGCCCACCACGGAATGGCGCGTGGAGCCCAGGTCCAGCGTGGCAGCCGCGGATTCCGGGCCCACGGCGACGGCCGCTCCGTCAAACCTGGCGTCTCCGGACAGGGTGAAGGTTCCTCCCTGTACAGCCAGCAGGCCGGAACCGCCAATGGCAATATCCGTGTCCAGTTTATTGCCGTTGCGGACGGTGAGCATGGAATCCGCATTCAGCCGCAGGGAGCCGGTGCCGGTGATGGAGGCTTTTTCCGTCAGGAGGCTGGCCGTTCCGCTTATGGACAGGGTGGCGTCATTCAGCGTCAGGGTACCTTCCTGCCCGGTGAGGCGCGTGGTGGAAGAAGCATGGAAGATGGAAATGTCTCCCCCGTTCAGCGTCATGGCGCCGTAAGCGGTGGATTCAGGCGTCAGGATGATGATTCCGCTGGTGGAATCCAGATGGAATCCCGCGTTTCCCGCGCCTCCCAGCGTCAGGTTTCCGGCCCCTTTCTTGGTGAGGGTGCCCGTGCCCTGGAGGGCGCCGTTCCAGGTGAGGGGATTTTCCGTATCCAGGGTGATGCCGCCTCCCTGAGCGGCGAGGACGCCGTCTCCCGTGATGGTGTGAATGACAATGTTCCGGGTGGTTCCCGCATTCAGGGTGGAAGAGCCGGAATTCAGGGCCAGGGTAGCTATTTCCATCCGGGCCTGATTAGAGAAAGACAGCGTGCCCTGCGTGATGTGCAGGGTTCCGTTTTGAGAGCCGTCAATGTAGATGGCGTCTCCAATGGTATTGCTGCCGTCAAAGGTGAGGGATTTTCCTTCCGCCAGGGCGATGGTGCCGATGCCTACCAGTTTCAGGCCGCTGGAAATGGTGTTGTCCGTTCCCGTCAGGGTAAGGGTGGAATGAAGAAGGTTGATGGACCCTTTGGTGCCTGTCAGCTTTCCTACCTGAGCTGTGACTTCCTCCTTGGCGAGCTGGGACACGCCGAAAGTTCCCCCGTTCACCGTCAGTTCCCCGATGGTGTTGGAAGCGCCGGAAAGCACCAGGCCCCCCTGCTGCACGTCCAGAGCGCCGCTGGTGGAAAAGCCGCCGGCCAGCACCAGGTTTTTCCCTCCCGTCTTGATGAAATCGGCGTCATTGCCGATGACTTCCCCCGCACAGATGGAATCCATTGCCGTATTGGAGAGGTTGACAGTCAGTGATTTACCTGCGGTGATGGTGACATTGTATTCCGCCTTGTCCCCTCTCAGGGAGGGCAGAACGATGGTGGTTCCGTCACCCGGGTCAATGGTCATATTCCGGTTGACGAGAACGGAGGTGAAGAAATCCAGGTCAATCTGGTCCGTGATGGAGGCGCCATCCACGGAGGCATAATAAGTGGGGTCATCCTTGAGCACCCAGCCCATTTCCGCCAGAAGGGCTTTTTCCAGCGTGCTGAGGTCCCTTCTCTGGACGCCCTCCCCGATGGAGTATTGCATCAGGGCGTTCGGGTCGCTTTTGGAATCTACGTGGGACATGCTGGAGCCGGGAGCGTAAACAGCCGGATTGTATACGGTAAGGCCGCCGGAACCGATGGTATAGGAAACGCCGGTCTGGTAATTGAATCCCGCATCCCCCGGATGGAAGCCCTGGGCATCCGTGATCAGGGAATCCCAGATCGTGTAGAATCCTTCGTATGCCTCGGCATTGTTCAGCGAGTTGAAGCCAACGTTGTGGCCGATTTCATGCAGGAGGACGCTGATGAAGTCTGTAGAATCCCTGGGAGTGGTGTTGGCTACGCTGAAGCCGTAGATGGGGTTGAATTGAAGCCTGAAATCCATTTCCCCTTCTTTCAGGGTGACGTCTCCGCCTTCTTTCCAGATAACTTCCGTGGAGGTGGCCGCATTGTAATTTTCCCCCGCGTAGTCAACATAATTGGAGAAGGAACCCGCCAGAACGCCTTCTTCAAGGGCTCCCCAGGAGATGGTTGCTTCAATTTTCCGGGAAGCGGTATTACGGAAAGTATCGTCCCAGATATTGAGCGTGGTGGTCACGGCATTTATCTGGGCGTCGCTCCAGTCCCGGGTCCCCAACCAGTCCGCCGGACCGTCCCCGTTGCCGAGGAGCGTGATGTGGAAGTTCTTGGTGGTGATTTCATGGGTGGCCGCCCAGCCCGCAGGGGCCAGGATAGAGAGACCCGCCAGATATGATAGGATAGTGAGGGTGAGTTTCATCAACACGCTTTATAGGAATTCCGAATCATTAAAGTCAATCGGAAACAATTGAAAGTAAAATAAAAGCGTTATTTTTAATAAGAATAAAAATATGGTAGAATCCGGAAAGCCGGATTTTCCGGATTCTGTGGCGGGAGCCGTGGAAAAGTGCGACTGCATTCCGGTGCGGCGCAATGCGTCCTTGTGAGGGGAAATCAAACGCGGTAGCGTGGGAACGACCTGATGGTCAAAGAGCCTCCCTCAGACCTGACACGCGCATATGGATCACGATTTTAGCCTCATTTTCACTTTTGTCGGCGGATTAACCGCCGCCCTCCTTTTCGGCCTTATTGCCAGAAAACTGCATTTGTCTCCTCTGGTGGGGTATCTGCTGGCCGGGGTGGTTGTGGGGCCGTATTCACCGGGTTTTGTAGCGGACTCCCATACGGTGGAACAGTTCGCGGAGCTGGGCGTTATCCTGCTGATGTTCGGTGTAGGGCTTCATTTTCATTTGAAGGATCTGATTGCCGTGCAGAAGGTGGCTGTGCCGGGGGCCGTCGTGCAGATTTCCGTGGCTACCGTGCTGGGAGTGCTGGTTGGCTGGATGTTCGGATGGTCCACCATCTCCGGCCTGGTGTTCGGCATGGCGATCTCCGTGGCAAGTACGGTGGTGCTTACCCGTGTGCTGGAGGACAACCAGAACCTGCATACGCCGAGCGGCCATGTGGCCCTGGGATGGCTGGTGGTGGAGGATTTGTTTACCATTCTGCTGCTGGTGCTTATCCCTGCCGTGATGAATGTACGCCAGAGCGGCGGCGGGGAGTGGAGCAGCATCCTCTTGGAACTGGGCTGGATGTTCGTCAGGCTGGCCCTGCTGGTGGCCCTGACGCTGTTTGCCGGAAAAAAGATCATTCCGCTGGTGTTGCGCTACGTGGCACGTACGGGAGCGCGGGACCTGTTCACGCTGGCCGTGCTGGTTATTGCGCTGGGCGTGGCGGTGTGCTCCGCGGAATTCTTTGGCGCTTCCATGGTCCTGGGCGCGTTTCTGGCGGGCATGGTCGTGGGGCAGTCGGACTTCTGCGCGCGCGCGGCGGCGGAAGCCATGCTGATGCGGGATGCCTTTGCCGTGCTCTTCTTTGTTTCCGTGGGGATGATGTTTGACCCCATGTCCGTGGGGGATTGCTGGCCCCTGGCCCTGGCGACGCTGGCGGTGGTGATGGTCGGCAAGCCGCTGGCGGCCTATGTGGTGGTGCGGTGCCTGCGGCGTCCGCTGCCTTTGGCGCTGAGCGTATCCGTGGCCCTGGCGCAGGTGGGCGAATTCTCCTTCATCCTTGGCGGAATGGGGCTCATGTACAACATTCTGCCCCCGGACGCCAATCAGGCCATCATTCTGGCGGGCGTGGTTTCCATCTCCCTCAATCCCATCCTGTACCGTCAGATCGGTCCCGTGGTCAAGTGGCTGAAAAAGCGCGGCATTGGCCATACGGACATGGGCGGTGTGAACAGCATGGCCCTCCCGTCACCGGATGCGCGGCGCGTGGTGCTGGTGGGGTATGGGCCGACGGGGCGCATGCTTAAAAGAATTCTGAATGACAATGGAGTGGAAGTCATCATTGTGGAGATGAACATAGACACCGTCACTGCGATACGGGAGCAGGGCGGCGACATCGTTTACGGGGATGCCAGCCAGCGGGAAATCCTGCGCCATGCGGGCATTGAATATGCGGAAAGCCTGATCCTGTCCGCCTCCATTCCGGATGCCGCGGAGATTGTGGAAACGGCCCTGGAGCTCAACCCCCACATTGAAGTGATGATTCACACCAAATACATGAGAGACGTGGAAGTGCTGAAGGAGGCGGGAGCCTCCCAGGTCTTTTCCTCGGAATCCGAGGTGGCCCTCTCCATGGCGGAATACTTCCTGCGGGAAGGCGGCGCGGATGACGAACAGATCGTTTCCGAGCGCCAGCGCATCCGTGCGGAGCTGGACAGGGAGGCGCCCGGCGCTTCCGCTGCCGGGCACTGATGCCTTGAAGCTACTTCTTGCGTGCGGAGATGATCAGCATCATGGGACGGCGCAGTTCATCCTGCATGCCGGGCACGGAATCCAGGAGTTCCCGGGATGGGCGCGGTTCCTCCAGGGCCGTCACCTCAAATCTATTTGAGGCCAGCGCGCCAAGATAGGAAGTAAGCGTCCGGTGGTATTTGGTCACTTCTTCTCCCAGGAAGACGGCCTGCCGCGGTCCTTCCATGAAATAGCGGTCCACGGGCCAGTGCATGGCCTGTCCTGATTCATCATAATGCCAGTCCTGCGTTCCCTGGGCGGTGAAAACGGGATGCTCCACGGAAAAGACAAAAATGCCTTCCGGCTTGAGCCAGCGGGAAACATTCCGGCACACTTCGTTGAAATCCGGCGTGTAATGGAAGGCCAGGGAGCTGATCACGACGTCGAAGGAGGCATCGGGCAATTGAATGTCTTCCATGGGCATGCAGCGGTACTCAATGATGCCCTCATTCCCCATGGCGCGGGCTTTGGCGATCATCTTGGAGGAAATATCCACCCCCAGGACGGAGGCTGCCCCATGTTCCGCCGCGTACCGGCAGTGCCAGCCGAAGCCGCATCCCAGGTCCAGCACGTCCTTATTGCGGAAATCCGGCAGCAGCCGTTCCAGCGTCTTCCATTCTCCGGCTCCGTCCAGTCCCTTGACGGAGCGGTCCATCTGGCTGTATTTTTGGAAAAAGGCGGTATCGTCGTATTTGTTTTGTTTCATGATTGGGGAAATGGCCTGGGGGTGGAATAAGGGTGTGCTTTATTTGGACGGTTTCAGAATGACGGTGACGCGTCCCAGATGATGCAGGGCGTTTTCTATCTGGTCTTCCAGCTGGGAGGCGATCTGGTGGCATTCCCGGATGGTCATGGAGGCGTTTGCGGCGCACACGCATGTCAATGTGGGAAAACTGTCCTCCCGGTCCAGGTCCAGTTTGAGGACACTGTAAATATTCCGGTGCTGCTGCAGGATAAGTTTTACCTTCAGGCGTACTTCCTCCGGGGAAACATGTTCCGGAATGGCGTTCGCCTTCATGTCGCGGCAATCCGGCTCAATGCGGCAGATCACCTTCTCCGGCTTCAGAGCGTGCCGCACGGAATCCCGGAAGGACTCCACCACGTGGTAGCCCCGTTCCAGAGGCCAGTCCGCTGGAATCTCCACATCCATGAAATAACAGGGAGCATGCTTCCCCCTGCCGGCGTAAAAACCATGGATGCGGACATGGTGGCGCAGGGCCAGACGGTGGACGATCGTATCAGGCTCCATGTTGGAAAGGTTCTCCCTGGCCGGTTCAATATGAACGATGACGTCCGCCTCCGGCAGCTCATACTTCACAATACCCTCAATGGACTCCGCCACGTCATGGGCATCATCCACGTGCAGCTCCGCAGGCGCTTCCACGTCCAGTTCCACAAAAATGCGTGCGCCGCCGTCGCGCAGCCTGATGCGCTTGACCGGGTAATCCGGGGCATTCTTCTTCATGGCTGCCAGAACCTGGTGCGTCAGGGCGGAAGACCCCCCGTCCATCAATGCGTGGATGGAACGCCTGGCAAGGCCGAAGGCTACGGAACAAACCAGGGCCGCTACAAACAGGGCCGCAATGGCGTCCGCCTTTTCCAGCAGCCCGTGCCAGACAGAATCTGCGGGAACCAGATGAGCCAGCCATACGCAGAAGAGGCCCAGCAGCACCACGGCTGAGGACCAGATATCCGTGGTGAAATGAAGGGCGTCCGCCTCCAGGGCCTGGCTCTTGTGTTTCTTGGCCACCCTGCGAAGCATCGCGGAGCGGTTCACGTCCACCAGCAGGGAGACGGCCACCACGGCAAAGGCCCACCAGGTGAGGGTGATTTCCGCCTCATTATAAAACAGGCGGTCCACTGCCTCCCAAACAATCCAGGCGCAGGTGACCAGGAGCAGGACCGTTTCCGCCAGCGCGGAAAGATTCTCGACCTTTTCATGACCGTACGGATGGCTTTCATCCGCAGGACGCGCGGCCACCTTTACGGCGTAAAAGGTCATGGCCGCCGCCATCAGGTCCAAGCCGCTGTGCAGGGCCTCGGAAATAATGCCCAAGCTGCCCGTCACGATACCGGCCCAGAGCTTGATCCCCGTCAAAAAGGCAGACCACAGGACGGAGGAAAAGGCCGCATGTGATTTTTCTTGGTGCGCTGCGTGATCCATAAAACAAAGAAAAGGACAGGAGCACATCTAACCCGCCCCCCTTGCTTTAGTCAATGATAACACCATCCGCGTTGAACTTCCGCACCGTTCCATGACGGAATAGGTGAAAATAGCCTGATGCTGTCTCTAATTGTAATAGAAAAAGACCAGCACAACAAACTCATATCATGTGGGGAAATGAAGAACAGGTTTTATAATTTTTTTATCTCCCGCATCTTTCGGAACCTCCATAATGGGAAACTCCGGAGCGTCTTCAATATGAATGGGGCGTGTATTTTTGATCGCTTTTTTTTCTGCAGGCGTTGAAATGCCAGAAGTGTTTCCGTCTATTGGAGGACTAGGAAGAGGAACGGTTTCCCAATACTCCTGCTGAGAAATATGGTTATGGATATGTAAATCTCTGAAATTATTTTTATCGAAGGAGTTATTGATTGTATTTGATATACCTTTATTTTTTTCAGGAGTAGTTTCTTCTGAATTCTTTAAAAGTGTATAGACAATGAGAGATATGAGAACAGTTCCAGAAATTTTCCAAAACAAATATCCATGTTTACTTGTATATCCATTTCTTTTTTTCAAAAAATTAAATGTAATACATATACAAATAAAAAAGAGTATTATAATAAATATTTGCGTTTTGATTCCTTCATTACTTAAAAATGAAAGTGCTCCAACAAGAACACTGAAAATAGCGCAAGTTAGGAAAATAGGAGTTTTAAATTTATAGGAATTTTGATGTTTGATTTGGTCGTTTGATTCAATATGCATACAAAATTATTTGATATAAAACATTTCGGCGGGAGGGTAACTTTTTGCGGTAGCTTTTCCCTGTGGCCTCAAAGAGAATTTGTAAGATATTAAAGACAGGGCCGGGTCATTGCAGCGACCTACATAGGCAAAAATTTCAACTTTATGAAAACCTGGCTCTAAATTAATCGTATTGGTGTCAATGGCTGATTTTCTTAAAAAAGTATTATTTTTTGCATCGCTCATACTTAATATCAGCTCCCCATTAATTCGGAGGAAAACATGTGAAGTGAATGAACCAGCAGGATCACGATCCGTATAGGCTTCAAGTATAGCTGCATGATCTCCTGATGTTTCAACTTTAATTAATCCTGTCCATTTCACAGCGAAGAAACTGTCCAAAAAATTTTTTAAATCTTTTCTTGAACCAAAATTGGTTAACTTCATAACATTTGATTTGTCAATGAATACCCCTGCGGCAAGACCGGTGGGTGTATCTTTATTAAATCCGCGGTCTACCTTCCAAATCTCCATCATGGCACCCTTTGCTAAATTGACAGGATCAATATTTTTGGAAGACTGTGCTGCTGTGGCAGATTGAGAGGGAGAAGTTGTGGATTCGGAAGGAGAGGATTGCTGTTTGGGTGCTTGGAGTAATTCTTTGATTTCCCTGATGCCATTTTCTAAGTTTTCCACTCGTTTCTCCAGAGAAGTATCTTGAGCCATCCCAACAGGTGAAAGAGAAACGATAAATGCAAAAACGGCAGAGTATTTTTTTAAGATAGAAGGAAATTTATTCATAATAACAAATTATAGTTTTTTAATTTTTAATATCAATAAAATAATTACAATGTTGGAAATAATCAAAATAAACTAAAAATTAGTCAATAATAATTGTGAGTGATTTTTTGGGCAACTAATTACCGTGACCTAAAAAAGTGTTGCCAATACTGGGGAATGCGGTATTTTGCTTGCGTTGAGAGTGACTGCCAAGCGGCAGCCGCAGCTTCTGATGAAGCGCGGCGTGTTCCCCGGCAGAGTATCCGGTCCCTGTAACGTATGTACGGATGGCCGTACCCTGATTCCCTTCCTGCGTGGTATTTGCGAAAGACAATGTGTTCGCCCGGGTTGAAGAACGGTTCCGCTGGTTAGTTTGTCTCTTTACATTCACTTACTATTATTCCCAATTCTATGTCAGGACATAATAAATGGTCTAAGATCAAGTACGTTAAGGCTAAGGAAGATGCCAAGAAGGGCAAGGTGTTTGCCCGTTTTGCCCATGAAATCATGCTGGCTGCCAAGAGCGGCGGCGGAGATCCTGACCTGAATCCGCGCTTGCGCGCCGCCATTGACGGGGCCAAGGCCGTGTCCACTCCCAAGGAGAATATTGAACGCGCCATCAAGAAGGGCACGGGGGAATTGGGCGGCGCCACCATCCAGGAAATTACCTATGAAGGCTATGGCCCGGCGGGTACGGCTTTCCTGGTTGAAGTGGCTACGGACAACACGAACCGCTCCGCTTCCGAGCTCCGGACTCTTTTCACCAAGAACGGGGGCAGCATCGGCACTCCCGGTTCCGTCGCGTACCAGTTTGAACGCAAGGGAGAGGCCCGCATCATGGCGGAAGGCCTGACGGAGGATTCTGCCATGGACCTGGCGCTGGAATGCGGCGCGGACGACGTGGAGCAGGGAGATACCGATAACGAATGGGTGTTTGTAACGGCCCCGACGGAACTGAATAATGTATGCGCCGCCTTGCGTGAGGCTGGCCATACGGTGATTTCCATGAAGCTGATTTCCGTGGCGCAAAATATTTCCGTGCTTCATGATCTGGATACGGCGAAGGCCGCCATGCGCCTGTATGAGGTGCTGGACGACTACGATGACGCGCTGAATGTCTTCTCCAATTTCGACGTGGCGGAAGAAATCCTCGAACAGCTTGACTAACGCCGTTGTCTTTCAGGAGACGCCTGTTGTTGCAGTCCAATTTTCTTTTCCATGTCTGATACCCCCCCAGATTTGACTCCGGAACAGGTTTCTCCGGAGCCAGCGCCCAAAAAACGTGTTGTCCGCAGAGTCAAGTCTGCGGCGGAAACTCCAACGGAGCCCCAGGGTGCCGTGGAGCCTTCCGTGTCTGAACCGGATGCTTCACCCGTTCCCCGCAAGAGGACGGCAAGGAAGAAGGTTCCGGAAACGGCGAGCGAAGGGGTGGAAGAAACGGCTGAGCCGAAAAAGAGAACGGTCCGCAAAAGCAGTCCTGAAATTCCCGTGGCGGAAGGGACGGAGGAAGCCCCGGCTAAGCCGCGGCGCGGACGCCCCCGCAAGAAGCCTGTGGAGGAAGCGGCAGAAACAGCCGGTTCCCACGATGTGTCCGTAACGGAGGCGCCCGTCAAGCCTGTCCGCAAGCGCTCTACCAAGGCTGTCACCCCTGAGGGGGATGCCCCCGGGGAGTTCAGGACGGAAGCCACCGTTCCCATGATTCCAGCAGAACCGGGTAACGCCCCTGCGGAGTCCGCTCCGGAACAGTCCGAGGGAGGCAGGCCAAAGGTGATCCGCCAGAGGTTTGTGAGAAAACCCCGCGTCCAGGAAGGGGGACAGGATGCGAATGGTTCTACCCCATCCATCAAGGTGGTGCAGGAAGGCGCTGCGGATTTGTCTGCAGACGCCGCCCGTGAATCCTACCGCACGAATGAGCCGCAGAGACAGCGTTTTGACAGGCAGAATCGCCGCAATAACAATAATAACGACCGTTTCAACAAGAACCGGAACAACCGCCAGGACGGCCGCAATGGCAGGAACGGCAATGACCGGGTCAAGAACCGCTGGAACAATAATCACCAGGAGGGTGCCGCACCCCAGAATAACGCCCCACGTGAGCTGGGAGCGCCGGAACCTGTGGACGGCCTGCTGGAAATCACGAATAAGGGGTTCGGCTTTTTAAGGAAGCAGGATAATGATTTTGACGCCTTTGCTGAAGCCGTTTACGTCCCGCAGGACATGATCCGCAAGTTCGGCCTGCGTCCCGCCGTGTGGGTGCATGGGCAGGCTTGCCGCCATGACCGCGGCATTCTTCTGACGGAGATTACCACGATCAACGGGGACGCTCCGGAGAAGGCGCGCAAAAACCCTCATTTTGAAGAGCTCAAGGCAGTCAATCCGAACAAGCGCATTTCCTTTGAAACCCGCCCGGAACGCTACACCACCCGCACGCTGGACCTGATTGCGCCGATCGGACGCGGCCAGCGCGGCCTGATCGTTTCTCCTCCCCGCGCAGGGAAGACTACGCTGCTGCAGCACATGGCGGAAGCCATTCTGGAGAATTACAAGGATTCCATGCACCTGATGGTGCTGCTGGTGGACGAACGCCCGGAAGAAGTGACGGAGTTCAAGCGTTCCCTGCCCGGAGCGGAGGTATACGCTTCTTCCAATGACGGAAGGGTGCGGGACCACTGCCGCATGGCGGAACTCTGCATTGAGCGCGCCAAACGGCTGGTGGAAGCCGGCCACCATGTCTTCCTGCTGATGGATTCCATCACGCGCCTTGCCCGTGCCTATAATAACACGGACAAGGGGAGCGGACGCACCATGTCCGGTGGTATTGACGCCCGTGCGCTGGAAATGCCCCGCCGTCTTTTTGCCGCCGCCCGCAATACGCGCCAGGCCGGTTCCCTCACCATCATCGCCACGGCCCTGGTGGAGACCAACAGCCGCATGGATGACCTGATTTTCCAAGAGTTCAAGGGGACGGGCAACATGGAGCTGGTGCTGAACCGCCGCATTGCGGAACAGTATATTTTCCCTGCCGTGGATATCCTGAAATCAGGGACGCGCCGGGAAGAACTGATCATGCCGGAGGCATGGCTGTACAAGATGAACCTGATCCGCCGCGCTCTTGCAGGGCACAAGCCTGTGGAGGCCATGGAACGTTTCCTGTTCTTCCTGAACAAGTACCCTAGCAACGCGCAGATGCTGCTGGACCTGAAGCAGAAGGTATAGGTGGAGCTGAGGTTCCGTGCAGGAATCCGGCCATCCGGGAAAGTTTCCGCGCCGGGCCCTTGATTAAGGGCGTCTTCAGACGCCCTTTTTGCTGCCCCAGATGGCAATGTGCAGGCGGTCGGAAAAACGCAGGCCGTAGCGCAGGCACCATTCCACCGTCGGCGCGCGCATGGCGTCCAGCTCCTCTCGTGTGGAGGCCAGGGGCATGACCAGGATGCGTTCTACAGGAATGCGGGCCTGGGAAGCCTGCCGCAGGATGGTTTCTACATCTTCCTCGCACGCCACCACGAATTTGAACCAGGCTTTTTCCGTCTCCGCCAAACGGCGCAGGATATTCGGCTTCCATGCCTTGGCGGTATCATTGCCGGAGTGGGGGAGCTTGGGAGACACGTTGAATTGCCCGATGCGCGCCATCAGCTCCGCATCCGGCATGATGGTGCCGTTGGTTTCCATTTCCACCACATGTTCCGGCAGCAGGCGCAAGAGAGAGGGAAGGACCTTTTGCTGGATGAGCGGTTCGCCCCCCGTGAGCACCAGGCGCTGGCATGGATAACGGAGCACCCGTTCAGCCGCTGCTTCAGGCGTGAGCCTCACAGCCGGAGCCGATCCGTTCCAGGAGTATGCCGTATCGCACCAGGAGCACGCCAGGTTGCAGCCTGCCAGGCGCAGGAAGACGCAGGGCGTTCCCTGGGAAACGCCTTCCCCCTGGATGGAATGGAAAATTTCCGGTTGTCCGTGAAGCTGGGCTAGTGTGAGCATGATCAGGAAGCCCTGAGACTATCACATCGGCTGCGTCCGTCAACGCCGCCCTGTGGAGACTGCCGGAAGAGCAGGAACCCGCCTGCCAGGCACTCCTGCATCCGGAATGCCGATAGAGCGCAAACAGATTCAGCCGTTGCTGCGCCGGAAGGCGCCCACGGTAAACAGGAGCAGAAAAAAGCTCACTACGGAGGCGCCTCCCGTGAACAGCTTTCGGAAGGAGGCCTGGTCACTTTCCTCTTTTTCCAACTTTTTCACTTCTTCCCTGGATGTGTGGCGCATTTCAGCGCGGGCTTCATCATAGGCACGGGAAGCCTGTTCCTCCTCTTTCCGGGCTTTTTCCAGAGCTTCCCGGACCGCTTTGGACTGCTCCCGGTATCCGGCAGTGGCCAGGAACTCGTCATCCCCCAGATCCGGCGCGGCGTTTTCTTCCTGGTCATCATCGGCCAGCGCTCTATTTTTCTGTTCGGTGAGTTTTTCCTCCGCCTTCTGCATTTGGAGCTCCTGCTTGCCGGCATGTTCTTCCTGGGCTTCCAAAGCGTTGTCCAGAAGACACATTTTTTTATTGGCCGCGGCGGTCGCGGCGCGGATGCGGTTCATTTGCGCCTGAAGGTCTGCGATATTTTCCTTCTGGGGAGCGGCGCCGGAGAATTTCTTTTTGGATTTGGCGTCCTCCCGGTTCTTGGAGAGCTCACGTTCCGCCTGTCCCAGTTCCGTTTGCAGGCTCCGCTGCTTGTCGGCCAGCCTGGCAAGCAGGGTTTTCAGGCCCGCCCTCTTTTGCAGTAATTCCTCCCTGGCGGATTTGGAGTTTTCCTTCTGCCTGTTCATGCGCCGGCGCAGCTGGTCAATCTTCTGGTTGTGCGCAGCTGCCTCCTCCTGCTGTTCCGCCACGTTTTTTTTGTAAGCGGCATCCAGGGCGTCCTGTTGCTCCTGCCTCTTTTGGTCAAGGTAAGCTTGCTGGAATTTTTCCACAGCGTCTTCCGCCGTCCGCGTGGCGTCCTGGGTCTCGTCCAGTTTCTTCCGGGTCTCGCTGACGGTTTTCTCCAGAGCCACGGCGTTTTGTTCCATGGCTGTTTTCCGGGCGGCAAGTTCCCTGCTCTCCGGTGAGATGCGGTTTTGATAGTACCAGACGGAGAATCCGGCGGTTAAAATGGTCAGGAGAAGCAGGACGTAGCGCATGAGAGTGTTCCAACGATTCGGGTAAAAGTACAAAAATGAGCTTGCCTTGTCAACATGGCAGAAAAAAGGCAGCCCGCCTCCCGCCATAACAGGCGGGAAAACGGGCTGTAGGAATAGCGGTATTCCGGACTTTCCCGGAGATGCGCTTTTTCAAGTTAAAGATTCAGGGCAAAGGCGGAAATGGCGTCTATTTCTCCTGCAATCCTGTTTAGCAGCTCGTCGGAAACGGGCTTGTTGGTCTTGAGCACGGCCAGGGCCTCCTGGGTGGCGTGGTCGGCCGGAGCGGCGATGTTGTCAATGTTGATGCCGTTGGAATACAGGGCCGCCCCGATGGTGGCGATGATGCCCGGACGGTCCTTGTAATGCAGGAACAGCGTCGTGCCGCGCAGGTCCGCGTACAGGCCGTTGAAGTTGTTCAGGCGGGAAACCATGGGAATGCCTTCCGTCACCACGCCACGCACGCTGGTGGAGACGTATTCCCCGTCTTCCTCCATGGCGACGTCCAGCGTGATGGAGTCTTCATACGGCTTGTCATCCTTCGGTTCGCGTGCCTTGAAGACGATGCCGTGCTCCCGCAGGGATTCTTCCGCCGCGGCGGGCATCAGGCCCTTTTCAGCGTGCGGCAGCAGCCCTTCCAGGATGGGGGCCGTGAACCATTTGCGGAATACGCGCAGATTGCCGTAAAAGGTGCATTCCACGCGGCGGATGGGCTTGTTGCCTCCGGCGTTGCGCGCCAGGGCGGCCAGCAGGAAGGCGAGCTGGAGATGGGCCGGATTGAGGCCGTTGGGGGATTCCCCGTTCACCACGCAGGAAGTATCCCCGTCGGAGAAGTAGGCCACCATCTGTTCCGCGGCGCGTTTGGCGGCCTTCGTGTTGGCCTCATGGGTGTTGGCGCCCAGGTGAGGCAGGATCAGGTCCGCCACGGCGGCAGAGGGCTTTTCTCCGGCGGCGTCCTTGGGGTGCACGTCCGTGAGGTAGCCGATGTTTTTGCCTGCGGCCTTGACGGCGGCAACGGCTTCTTCATCCACCACGCCGTAGCGGGAGCAGTTGATGAGCACGGCGCCGTCCTTCATGCTTTCCAGGAGCTCGGCATTCACCATGTTATGGGTGGAGGGACCGCCCGGAACGTGCAGGGTGATGATGTCGCACTGGGAGAAAATGTCTTCAATGCTGGTGGGGGTGACGCCGATGTTCAGGGCGCGCTGGCGGGCCAGGAAGTGGTCATAGCCCAGCAGGGTGGGTTCAAAACCCTGGAGACGTTTGACGAGGTTGCGGCCGATATTGCCCAGGCCGATGATGCCCACGGTCTTCTTGGTCAGTTCGCTCCCCATGTACTTCTTCTTTTCCCACAGGCCGGCGCGCGTGGTGGTGTCCGCCTGGACGATGTGGCGGTAATATGCCAGGATCATCGCCATGACTTCTTCCGCCACGGCGTTGGAATTGGCGCCGGGGGTGTTCATGACGTCCACGTTTTTCTTGCGGGCGTACACGATGTCGATGTTGTCATAGCCGGCTCCGGCGCGGATGACCAGCTTCAGGGACGGCAGGGCGTCCATGATTTCCGGAGTGACTTTTTCACTGCGCACGATCAGGGCCGCAGTGTCCGGATGGGCGGCGGCCTGTTCTTCCAGGGGCGTGTCCGCGTCCTGGATGACTTCATAACCGGCCGTTTTAAGGGTGTTGGCCGCTACGTCGGAGAGTTTGGTGGGAATAAGAACCTTGTTCATGTTGGTGTGTGGTGTGAAAATTATTGTTCAATGGTGTGGACGAAGAGCCCGCTGCGCAGCTTGGGTTCAAACCAGGTTGATTTGGGCGGCATGATTTCTCCGGCGTCCGCCACGCGGAACAGGTCGTCCATGGCGACGGGATACAGGGAAAAGGCCAGCGTCATTTCACCGCCGCAACGGCGTTCCAGCTCGCCCAGGCCGCGGATGCCGCCCACAAAGTCAATGCGGTCGCTGGTCCGGGGATCTTCAATTCCCAGGATGGGGGCCAGCACATTGGCCTGGAGAATGGCGCAGTCCAGGCTTTCAATGGGATGGCCGGCAGGGAAGGTCCCCGGCTTGGCGGTGATGGAATACCAGCGGCCATCCAGATACATGCCGAATTCATGCTTGGCGCGGGGAGCGTAACCCTCTCCCGGGATGGTTTCCACGGGAACCACGTCAAAGGCGGTTTGGAGTTTTTCCATGAACTCTTCCCGGCTCAGGCCGTTCAGGTCCCGTACGACACGGTTGTAATCCATGATGAAGAGGTCTTCGTCACAAAAGACCACGGCCATCAGGTAGTTGAACTCTTCCTGCCCCGTATAGTCCGGGTGTTCCCGGCGGCGCCTGGCGGAAACGGCGGCGCTGGAAGCCGTTCGGTGGTGGCCGTCCGCAATGTACAAGGCGTCCACTTCTTCAAAGCCTTTGCGGATGGCCTCCACGGTACCGGGATCGGAAACGGGCCACAGGATGTGGGTGACGCCGTCATCCGTGGTGAAATCATACTCCGGCTGATGGAATTTGATCCATTCCCGGATGATGCCGGAAAGTCCCTCGTGCTTCCGGTAGGCCAGGAACACCGGTTCCGTCTGGGCCGAACAGGCGTCAAAATGTTCAATGCGGTCCAGTTCCTTCTCCCGGCGGGTGAGCTCATGCTTCTTGATGGTGCCGTTGGCGTATTCGTCCACGGAGGCGCAGCCGACAATGCCCGTCTGGACGCGGCCCCACATAAGCTGGCGGTAAATGTAGAAGGACGGAGCCTCATCCCGCACCAGATATCCCTTGTTCACGAATGCCTCCAGATTCTCCCTGGCTTTGGCATAGGTTTCCAGGTCGTGGATGGCGGCTTCGCTCGTGTCAATGTCGGAGCGGCAGATGTGGAGGAAGGAGGCGTCATTCCCGGCGGCCATCTCTTTGGCCTCCCGGTGGTTCATGACGTCGTAAGGCAGGGAGGAAACCTGCGCGGCCAGTGTGCGCGGGGGGCGCAGGGCCGGAAAAGGATGGAGCGTGGACATGAGAGTATGGGAAAAGGTGAAGGACCAGGAATGACGGAACCTGTCATGGAACGTCTGTTTGCGGGAAACAGGGATACCGGAACGCAGGCGGTGGCCATCATGAACAAGCCATGCAGGGCTGCCGGAGCGTCTTGTTCATGGGAGACCGTTCCTTTCATACCCCGGTCGGGGCGGGTCCCTCTTTCCCGGGCTGACGGAAAAGAGGGACCCGGAAGGTGTTATTTGAGCTTCAGGATGTCCACGATGTTGGACGTGATGGAACGCATGTCATCCATCGTCAGCTCACCCATGTGGGCGATGCGGAAGGTCTTGTTCTTCAGGTCTCCGTAGCCGTTGCCAAGTTGCATGCCGCGTTCGATCAGCACATTGTTCAGCGCGGCGATGTCAATGTCGCGGGTATTGCTGATCACCGTCAGGGTGCGGGAGAGGTGGTCGCGGTTGGCAAAGACGCTGAAATACTCGTCTGCCCAGGAACGCACGAACTCGGCCATGGCTTCATGGCGCGCAAAGCGGTTTTCCACGCCTTCCTGCATGATGCGCTGAAGCTGGAGATCCATGGCGTACATGATGGAAACGCAGGGCGTGTTCGTGTACTGGTAATCCTTCTTCTGGATAGTGTCGTAAATGGAACGCAGGTCAAAATAGCAGCCGCGGTTGGGAACGGAAGCGGTGCGTTCATAAGCCTTCCGGGACAGCGTGCAGATAGCCATCCCGGGGGGAAGGGCCAGAGCCTTCTGGGTGGAGGTCACGAGTACGTCCACGCCCAGCTTGTCCGTTTCAATCCGGGAACCGGCGGCGGAACTTACGGCATCCATGCACCACACCACGTCCGGGTACTTCCTGAGCACTTCCGCGATTTCTTCCACAGGGTTCTGAATGCCGGTGGACGTTTCATTGTGCGTGATGCAGATGGTATCATACTTGCCGGTAGCCAGGGCGGCGTCCACCATTTCGGGAGTGGTGGGCTGGCCGAGCTCGCTCTTGAAAATGTCCGCGGGAACGCCGTTGCCGATGGCAATCTTGTACCATTTGTCACCGAAGGCGCCCACGGAAAAGATGGCGGCGCGCTTGGCGGTGCAGGAGCGCACGGAGCCTTCCATCAGGCCCGTACCGGAAGAAGTGGAAAGCAGGATTTCCTGGTCTGTCAACAGGATGCGGCGCAGATTGTCGGAAATGCGGCGCTGCAGGGCGGAGGCGGTCTTGGAGCGGTGACCCATCATCGGGCCGCTCATAGCGGCGAGTACTTCAGGTGCTACTTCGGTGGGTCCTGGAATGAATAATTTGGTTGCCATGGTTTTTTAAACAGGGTACGTGTACTATAGCGTTTCCAAACGGTTTGGCTATTCAAAATTCCCGAGAGGCCCGGCGTTTCATGACCGGAAACGGGGAATACCGGCCCTTCCGAAAATTCCTCAGGCCATCCAGGCCGTAACGCCCTTCACCAGCCAGTACCCTCCGAAGAACAGCCAGGCGTAAAGCAGGGCGGCCAGCAGGAAGGGGCGGGCTCCCGCCTTCTTGAACTTCTCAAAACTGGATTCCGCGCCCAGCGCCGTCATGGCCATGGTCAGCAGGAAGGTGTCCAGGGTATTGATGGCCTCCACCAGCCCGGCGGGGAGCAGGTTCAGGGAGTTGAAGCCGATGACGACCAGGAACAGGAAGGCGAACCAGGGAATGGTGATTTTCCGTTTTCCCTCGTTCGTGCCGTTGGCGGAATCCCGGCGTGCCAGAATGATGCTCAGAATAACCAGCACGGGAGCCAGCATCATGACCCGGATCATCTTGACGATGATGGCGGAGTCGGAAATGGACTGCCCCATGGCGTTGCCCGCGCCCACCACATGGGCCACTTCATGCAGCGTTGCCCCGGTAAAAAGCCCCATCTGCTCCGTGGTCAGCTCCAGCATCCCGGCGCGGAACAGGGCCGGATACAGGAACATGGAAATGGTTCCGAAGATGACGACGGTGGAAACGGCCACGGCGGCCTTGTACGGCTTGCTTTTCACCACGGGTTCCGCGCCCAGCACGGCTGCGGCGCCGCAAATGGAACTGCCGATGGAGGTCAGCAGGGCCGTATCCCGGTCCATTTTCAGCAGGCGGCCCAGTCCCACGCCCAGCAGGATGGTGAGGGTGACGACAACCGCGTCAATGAGCAGCGCCGCGCCGCCGATGTCGATCACGCTCTGGAAAGTCAGCTTGAACCCGTACAGGACAATGCCTGTTCTCAGTACCTGCTTGGTGCAGAACTGGATGCCGGGCACCCAGGGTTCCGGAAGGTGGTTGCGCAGGCTGTTGGCATACAGCATCCCAAGCACGATGCCGACGATCAGCGGGCTGAAGGAGAGATGTTTTACCCATTCAAAATCCGCAATGTAAAAGGCGGAGAAGGAAAACAGGACGATAAGCAGAATGCCGTGGAGCGGATTGGCGAGATGTTTGGGAGACATGGGCTGTAGAATGAGAATCACCGCCGCCGGAAACGTCCGGATCAAGACGCCCCGGAGCGGATGCGGGGGAGATATACTCCACTATCATGATAAAATCTAATCAAAAATTGTTATAGTCAATTAGATTTTGTTATAATAATTCCGGCAGAATTTGATGAACAACTCATTGATTCTGCTGTGGTCTCCGTGCCCTGTGGCAAAATGGAAGGAGCGGCGGATTTCCAACTGGCGGACGTGGATTTTTTTCAGGTCCCCGCGCTTGAGTTCTTCCCGGATCGCGAGGGAGGAAAGAAACGAGCATGCGGGGGAATGCGCCAGATACAGCTTGATGCTCTCCGTATTGCCCAGGGTCATCAGGACATGGAGGGCGGAAATGGTTATTCCGTGCGCCTTCAGGGTTTCCTCCACCACCCGGCGTGTGCCGGACCCCGGCTCCCGCATGATGAGGGGAATGCCGGAAAGCTGTGAAAGGGAAATCCCTTCCCGGGGCACGGCGGCGTGCGTGCCTCCGGCCAGAATGATTTCATCCTCCATGAAAGGCAGGTAATGCAGGTCTGTCCGCGTTGCCGTGCCTTCCACGATGCCCAGCTGCACGGCTTCATGCTGCACGGCTTGCTCTATTTCTTCCGTATTGCCGCTTTTCAGCCGTATCCGTATCTCCGGATAATGGCGGTTGAACAGGGCCAGCAGCGGGGGCAGCACGTACTGGGACATGGTGGAGCTGGCGCCCAGGCTCAATTCTCCGGAAATGGGGGTATTCCGGCCACAGGACATATCCTCTCCCAGCGTTTCATATTCTTTCAGAATGCGGCGGGAATGGGTCAGCAGGCGCGCTCCGTCTGTCGTTAGGGCGATGCCGCGGCCCTCCCTCTTGAACAGGCGCGCGTCCAGGAGCCGTTCCAGTTCCTTGATGTGGCGGGTGACAGCCGGCTGGGTAATGAACAGCTCCTCCGCCGCGCGGGTGAAGTTGAGCCGCCGCGCGACGGTTTCAAATACTTTCAGCCGAAAATCCGTAATCATGGAATGATGGCATTCAACCATTTCACCCAGCCCCCCGCAAGGTTCTTTCCCGGTTTCCGGCGCTGTTCTGTTCAGAATTTCCTGTACGTGCCGGCATCTTCCGGAGAAATGTCATGAAGAGGCCTTTCTTCCCGGTTACTTGCTTTTCTGGTTCCTTGATTTTTTAAGTTCCGCATCCAGTTTTTCAGCTATGGGCAGAACGGACCGTGCCGGGTGGTCGGAAACCAGGCCGGCAGCCGTTGTGCCGCACAGGAGAAAGATTGCCGAATTTGTCCATTCCCCCTTTCCTGTGAGAGTTTTTGCGCACACGTCGGGTTGAGCGCATTGACGCCGGGATATGGCATCAGCTATTTTCAACAGAATATCTGCCGCTGTAATATCCTTGGGCCATATTTAGTATTTCCGGGCTCAGACTGGGCAATTTCCTTTGTTTTCCAGAGGCGAAAAGCTGTATTCCTCTTGAACCGCGTTTCTTTTCCGTCTTGAACCCAGGAGTGTCGTTAACCGCTTTGCCTCATGGAGCCAATGCAAGACAGAAAGGAGGGAGAGGTTTGAAGATGGGTGCGCTTCTGATTGAAGGTCAGGTTGTTGTTTTCTGTGAATGAGTCCCGGAAAAGGTTCTGCGGTCACTCATGGTCTGAACGGTTGCGGCGGGAAGGGACTCCAATGCCTATATGAAACTGCAATCCATGATCATTGTCGGCGGCGCCAGCCTTTTGTTGCTGGGAGCCTGTTCGCCTTCATCCTATCAGACCACGTTCCCGGAACCGGCCTATGTGAAGGTTTCCACCAATAACGGAGCATATGCCCCCTATCCGGACAATCCCATAGGCCAGCAGGAGCTGGTGTACTGGTATGATTCCCTCCGCACTCCGCTGACTGTGGTGGCGGAAGTTCCCCCGACCCCCATTGTGACCAAAGGCCCGGGACCGGTGATTCTTGATTCCGACGGTTTTTCCGCCAAGTTGTACCGTGACAGGACGGAAGTGAAGAGGAAGGACAAGGACGGCAACTGGGTCCACAGCGTGCGCCCCACTACCCCCGCCGACCAGCGCATGAGGAATTATCTGATTGCTTCCAAGAAGGCCCGCTAACCGCGGCTTTCACCATTTAGAACACGTTTAAACGGAGCCCGGCCTGCTTTCCCGTTGACGGTAAGCAGGCCGGATTGATTGCAGGTTAGACCGTTTCTTCAGGTGGAGAAACGTATTTACAGGTCTTTCAGGGCCCATTCATCCTTCCATTCCAGAATGATCTGGTCCCCGTCCCATTTCATGGGCAGCCACATGTGCCGCCCGTCAATGGCGTTTTTAGGGCGCCAGATGTCCGCCATGAAGATGAATTTGCCGGGCTTGCCCTGTACGGGCAGAATGAAGGTGCTCTGGCCGCCGAAGGTTTTTCCGGCGTTAGGTCCCACACAGGGATTCTTGAGCTCCGTCCACGGTCCGGCAATGTTCTTGGCTACGGCGCTGCGCGCCGCGTTGGGCGCCCAGCCGGAACACCCGGAGGCGATGAGGTAATATTTCCCGTTGTGCTTGCAGATGGCCGGGGCTTCCATGTAGCGGTTGACGAAAGCCCTCACGTATTTCCCGGTGTGCCCGGTGTAGTCCGGCGTGAGTTCCGCAATATGCAGCGTGATGTTTCCTTCCGAGGAGTAGATGTGATAGGCCTTTCCGTTGTCGTCCACAAAGATGGTCATGTCCCTGCTCATCTGTCCTCCCGGATAATCCCGGCGGATGATGCGGACGTAGTCCGGCATGTCCATGGTGAATTCGGTCGTCCGGTCCTTTTTGTCCAGGTTGATGGGCCATTTGCCCGGATTGACCCGCCCGGCTTTCAGGAAGGTGAACGGCCCGGTGGGTTTCGTGGCCGTCGCCACTCCGGCCTGGGCCGCTCCGTAGCCCTTGCCCTTGAGCTCCAGATGGAACCACATCACGTACTTTTTGGTCTTCTTGTTGTATACCACCTTGGGGCGTTCCAGGATGCACCCCTTGGCGATGGGATGGGAGTTGTCCCCCTCCACCACCTTCAGGGCGATTCCCTCGTCCTTCCAGTTGTAGAGGTCCTTGGAGGAGTAGCAGTGCACGCCCACCTGGGCGTAGTTCCCTGCGTCCCCCTCCACCTTGTGCTCCCCGTACCAGTAGTAGGTGCCCTTGTCGTAAAGGATGCCGCCGCCGTGGAAATTGATGTGCACGCCATTGTTGTCCGTCCAGATTTCTCCGGGCTTGAAGGAGGAGTGCCTGACGGGAGCATCAGCTCCGGAAACGGGGGTGAGGCAGCAGGCCAGTACGGAAAAGAAAGCAAGCAGCAGAGGTTTCATGATCAAGGGCGGTAAAATGGTTACATGTCTTCCAGCTTCCACTCATCCTTCCATTCCAGCTTGATCTGGTCTCCGTCAAATTGGATGGGGAGCCACAGGTAGCGTCCGTCAATGGCGTTTTGGGGTCTCCAAATGTCCGCCATGAAGATGAATTTGCCCGGCTTGCCCTGCACGGGCAGGATGTAGGTGCTCTGGCCCCCAAAGGTGCTCCCGGCCCTGGGGCCCACACAGGGATTCTTGAGTTCCGTCCACGGCCCGGCGATGTTTTTAGCCACGGCGCTGCGTGCCGCGTTGGGAGCCCAGCCCGTGCAGCCGGAGGCAATGAAGTAGTATTTTCCCTTGTGCTTGAAGATGGCGGGGGCTTCCATGAAGCGGCCCGGGAAGACTCGCACGAATTTTCCGGTGTGCCCGGTGTAGTCCGGCGTAAGCTCGGCGATGTGCGTGGTGCTGTTTTCTTCCGAGGAATAGATGTGGTAGGCCTTTCCGTTATCGTCCACAAAGATGGTCATGTCCCGGCTCATCTGGCCTTTTTCGAAGTCTTTCTTGAACATGTCTTCGGAACGGACTCCCTCCGGCAGCGCGCTGGAAGTCAGGCCGGGCACTCCCTTGAACGTCTTCATGGTCTGGTCCTTTTTGTCCATGTTCGCGGGCCATTTGCCGGGATTGACCCGTC
This sequence comes from Akkermansia sp., assembly GCA_048388685.1. GTDB lineage: Bacteria > Verrucomicrobiota > Verrucomicrobiia > Verrucomicrobiales > Akkermansiaceae > Akkermansia. The sequence goes on from DBGCTZ010000005.1 coordinate 189,504, forward strand.
CGGCTTTCAGGAAGGTGAACGGCCCGGTGGGCTTGTCGGCCGTTGCCACCCCGGCATAGGCCGCTCCGTAGCCTTTGCCCTTGAGTTCCAAATGGAACCACATCACGTATTTTTTGGTCTTTTTGTTGTACACCACCTTGGGGCGTTCCAGGATGCACCCCTTGGCAATGGGGTGGGAGTTGTCCCCTTCCACCACTTTCAGGGCGATTCCCTCATCCTTCCAGTTGTAGAGATCCTTGGAGGAGTAGCAGTGCACGCCCACCTGGGCGTAGTTCCCTGCGTCCCCCTCCACCTTGTGCTCCCCGTACCAGTAGTAGGTGCCCTTGTCGTAAAGGATGCCGCCGCCGTGGGCGTTGATGTGCACGCCATTGTTGTCCGTCCAGATTTCTCCGGGCTTAAAGGAGGAGTGCTTTTCCGGAGTCTCTCCGGCGGAGATGATGGCCGCGCCGCAGAACAGGCAGAACGCGGCAAGTAATTTAAGGGTCTTTGTCATGGCTGGATGGGTTCGGGCATGATCGGTGGTTCGGAGGGCGCGCCGTACAGCTTGTCCCATGCACGGGAAAGAGCGTACAGGGCATAGCCGGTGCCGTAGAATTTGTGGTAATTGTACAGGGGATAGTCCCACCAGGAACCGTCTTCACCTTGCCGGGTGAGGATGTCGTTCGCCAGCAGAGACGCATGCCGTTTTACCCGGTTTGGGGGCAGCATGTCCAGACACATTCCCGAATAATAGTATCCGTAGTAGAAAAAGTAGCCGGAGTTCTGGGCAAAACTTTCATGCGGCGTCGGCTTGTGAAGGGCCATGGTCAGCCAGCCCCGGCGGCTCCACAGACGGTCCAGCCCGTCAATGAGCTGGCGCAGGGAGACGGCTTCCGGCTCCCACAGCCTGAGGGCGTAATCACAGGCGGGGGTGCGCGCCAGGCTGCCAGTATGGCGGTTGATGGGCCTGCCGGGATAGAAGGCGTGCCCCAGGGAATAGACGTAGGTTCCCGCCGGAGTCCGCTGGGATTTCAGAAATTTCAGCGCCCGGTGGAATACCTTGTCATTCAGGGAAAGGTTGAATGTCCTCCCGGCCATCCAGGAGGAGATGAGAACGGTTCCCGTCAGGAAGGAGGTGGGTTCCGCCGCGGGCCGTTTGCTGTAGCCGATGTAGGTGAGGTAGCCCCAGCCGCCTTTGGCGGAGGCCAGTTCATTGAGCCTGTCCACCTGAAGGCGACCGCAGTTCATCAGCTCCCGGTAGCGCGGGCTGTTCCGGTCCAGCCCGACCGCCCTCATGCTCATGGCGTCCAGCACGTAGGTATGGGCCCAGCTGTTGTAGATGCAGAGGGAGTCTCCGCGTTTCAGATGGGGCATCGTCCTGATCAGGTAATCTTCCGCCCGGGTCATGGCCTGCTCCACGGCCGGTTTGTGCCGCAGGGGGCTGGCGTTCAGCCCCACGATGCACAGGGCCGTACTGGCTGTCTTGAATGTCAGGGGGCCGTCCGGGTAGGGGCACAGAATGTTCCAGGTGCCGATCACCCGGTGATCGCCCCAGGAACCGTCCTTGTTCTGGGTCTTCAGCAGGAAGTCCACGCCGCGGCGGAACGCCCGGTCAAACTGTTCGGAGTCCGCCGGGGGCACGTCCGGGATTTTGGCGATGGGGACGGTATCCGCCTTGCCGCGGTCCGCGGATTCCGTTTCCACTGCAGCAGCGTGCAGGGCGGCCGTCAGGAACAGGCTGGTCAGCAGCAGGCGGAACATGGCGTCAGGGGGCGGGTGACGTGCTTGAAGGGTACAGGGAATCCCGTACGCGGGATACGGCAAACAGGGCATAGCCGGTGCCGTAGAATTTGTGGTAATTGTACAAGGGGTAGTCCCACCAGGAACCGTCCTTTTCCTGCATGGGCAGCAGGTCCGCCGCCAGATGAGAGGCGTGGCGCTTCAGGCGTTCCGCGGGGACCTCGGACAGGCAGCGGGCGGCATAGTAGTAGCCGTAATAGAAAAAGTAGCCCGCATTCTGGGCGAAGCTTTCATGCGGAATGGGCTTTTTCACGGCCAGTGAGAGCCATCCCCCGCGGCTCCAGATGCGTTCCAGGCCGTCTTCCAGCTGAAGCCTGGAAACGAAGTCCGGGTCATACTGGAGCAGGGCCAGGTCACCCGCCGGGGTGCGCGCCAGACTGCCGGTATGGCGGTTGATGGGTCTGCCTGGGTAGAAGGCGTGGGAGAAGGAATAAACGTAGCTTCCAGCGGGGGTGCGCAGTTTTTCCAGTCCGGCCACCGCCCGTTTGAGGATGCGGGGATCAGGCTTGAGGCCGAAGGCCCGTTCCGCGTCCTTGTAGGCGATCAGCACCGTGGCGGTCAGGAAGGAGGTCGGTTCTCCGATGGGGCGCTTGGAGAAGGTCTGGAATGTGTAATAGCCCCAGCCGCCCTGGACGTCCGCCATCTGGTCCAGCGCTTCCATCTGCAGGGCCGCCACTTTTTTCAGCGCCGCGTACCGGGGAGAATCTTTCGGAAGGTTCAGCGCCGCCCTGCACAGGGCGGAAAGGCCGTAGGCATGCCCCCATACGCCGAGCACGGTGCGCGTGTCCCCGCGTTTCAGGGTGGGCAGCGTGTCAAGGAGGTACTGGATGGCCCTGTCCAGCGACGTTTTCACGGCCGGGTCATTCTTCAGCGGGCTGGTGAGCAGGCCGATCACGCACAGGGAGGTGGAGGCAGTCCTGAAGGACCGGGGGCCTTCCGGATAGGGGCAGATGACGTTCAAGCCCTTGGTGAGCGTGTGGCTTCCCCAGGAACCGTCCTTGTTCTGGTTGCCCAGCAGAAAATCCGCCGCCTTGCGGATGGAGGCGTCCAGCTTTTCCCGGGAGGGCGGCGGAACGTCCGGCACCCTGGCAATGGGGATGGTGTCTCTTTTCTCCTTCTTTTCCATATTTCCCGGCTGTGTGGGAGCGCAGAGCGCCGTGCAGGCGCCCAGGGCGCCAAGAAGGAGAATGGCCTTGTTCATGGAGGGTCCGGAGGGGCTTACGCCTGCTGGTCCTTGATCGTCACCTGGACGGGAAGGCCGGGTGCGAAGATCTGGCTGGCGGGAACCTTGGGCGTGATGATGATGCGGCGCTTCCCGTCGGCGCCCGGAATGGGACTGGCTTCCGTGATCACGCCCGGAATCTGCATGTTCGTCACCTTGATGACGACGGTTTCCCCGACCTTGGGCGTGGCGGTGGAGTCCGGCAGGGTGGCCTGCACGATCAGTTCCGAATCAGGGGGGACAATGGTGGCGATTTTATCAAAGGCTTCCAGCTTGCCGCCGGGCTTCAGCTTTTCCGCTACCGGAATGGCCACCCACTTGTCCGCCACGTAGCCGCCGTAAAGCAGGATGCCGCTTTCCGGAGCCTTGAAAGCGGCCATTTCCCGGTCCGTTTTCAGTTCATTATATTTGTCCTGGAGGCGGCGCAGGGACACTTCCGCTTCCGTCAGGGCGATCTTTTTCTGTTCCAGGTCAAAGTCTGCCTGTTTTTTGGCTTCCGCCAGGTCCGTCTGCTTTTCCTTGACCGCGGTGGCGTAGTCTTCCCCCAGGCGGTGGATGTTGCGCAGCTTGGCAAGCTCCGCGACGAGCTTGGCCCCCTGCACGGCAAATTCACTTTCCCCCAGTTCGTTTTTCAGGCGCTTCAGGATGATTTCCTCCGTTTCTTCCGCCACCTGGTCATCCTTGTACATCTTGGTGAGCTGGTTCAGCTCCTCCTGCTTGTAGGACATGTGGCGGAGGGCCCGGTTCACGCGTTCCTCCTCTTCCGCCAGCATGCGGGCCTTCCGTTTTTCCAGAAAGTCCTTCTGGTCCTCTTCCGTGCGCGTCAGGGCGGTCTGGTACTTTTGCAGGGCCATGGCGGAACGTTCCTTCTGCTGGTCCAGGGCGTACCGGAGTTTCAGAACTTCCAGATTCTTGCTTTTAATGGTGCGTTCGTAATCCTCAATGCTCCTGTCCAGGATGCGGAAGTCTGCCTGCGCCACGGATTCCCCCTTCTTCACGGAACTGCCCTGGGGCATGATGCCGAGCAGGAAAATGTCGGAGGTCCCCTTGGGAGAGAAGGAGATGGACTTGGTGTTCTTTTTAGGCAGCAGGATGCCCGGGGCAATGGAATCCGCCATGGCGGGGATTCCCATGAGGAGGATGGCCAGAAGGCTGGCGGTTGGGAGGGATATGCGCTTCATATGGAATGGTAAAATCAGGACTGGTGGGCGGAGAAGGGGACAAAACGGCCCTTCTTTCCAAGAAGAACGGTGTGAAAGGTGGTTTTCTTTCCTTTATGTGAGGCAGGCACGGCTTCCGTGCTGACTTCAAAGCCCGCTTTTTGCAGGGTACGGGCCAAACGGGTGTCCGGACGGGCGATGGTGATGACCAGCAGGCCGCCCTGCTTGAGCGCGGCAAAATAGTCGGAAGCCTCCGCCACGGTCAGGTTCATGCGTTCATGCGTGGAACGGCACAGGATGGCGTGGAAACTCTTCGGGTTCTTGCGGGCGATCTGGAGCGCGGGGGTGAATTCCACGCTGACGCGGGGATCGTGCAGGAAGCCGGGGCGCTCGTTGTTCATCAGCTGTTCATGCCAGTCCACGAGCTGCTTGCAGGGTTCCCCCACAATGAAGCTGGCCTTTTCCCTCTGGACCTCGTCCATCAGGGCAAACAGGGTGAATCCCAGGCCGAGGCCGTCCAGGAGAAAAGCGGGCTGGTTGGCCCTTTTTACCGGAGCTGCGGCCATGGCTGCCGCCGCTTCATTGCTTCCATGGGAAAAACTGGACGCCATCTGCATGCCGTCACGGAGGAGAAAGTGGAAGCCGTCCCGTTCCCAAAGTTCAAGAAGGGAACCGTCAGGCAGATTGGTGGAAGCTAATTTGGTAATGGGTTTCATATGAAATAATGCCGGATACCCAGCGTAGGAAAGAACGCTTTTGAGGGCAAGTCCGGACAACGTGTTTAGGAAGGAATACGCTTCAAATTAAAAAAAATTGCACGGAATTTGGGCTTTGCGCATTCTTTTTCTTGATTTACGGACGGAAATAGGCGAGAGCTATCGTTCAGCACAGCTATTTTTTCCGATATGAGTAATCCACCTCCCCCCTCCATTCCGGGCGGTACTCCGCCCCCGCCCAGCATTCCGACTCCGCCGGCAGCTCCTTCCGTGCCCAGTGCACCGGCAGCGCCCGCGGCACCTCCCGTATCCGGCGCTCCTGCGGCTCCCGCAGCTCCGCCCGCTGCTGCTGCGCCTACCATTCCCCTTCGTCCCGCCGGACTTGGCGGCGGCATCAAGCTTGGCGGCGGTCTGAAGACGGTTGCTCTCGGTTCCGCTACCACGCCCATTGCTCCTCCTGCCGGTGCGGCCCCCGCCGCAGCAGCGCCCACCGTACCCCTGACGCCTCCCGGCGCGGGCATGGCGACCGCCCAGCTTCCGCAGGCCACCATCGGATTGAATACCGCTCCTGCGGCCGCTCCCGTTTCTTCCGCCTCCTTTACGGCCAAGAAATTTGAAGAGGACACGCAAGCCGCTCCCAATACGTTGCTGAATGTTCTTTCCTTTGTAGCCCTGGCGTTTGCGCTGATTTTCGTTGGTTATCAATACTCCACGGATACCCTGGAAGCCCGCAGCATGACGGGCTGGCTGGGCGGCGACTCCAAGCCTGCCGCCGCGGCTCCCTCCTCCGCCAGTGACGAAGCAACGGATGACACTGCCGCTGACGAATCTTCCGATGACGCCTCCTCTGATACAGCCGCTGACGAGTCTTCCGACAGCGCGGATGCAGAAGAATAAGTGAACATAATCATTGTTGAAATACTCTAAGCGGTACTATGGCAAACGTATTTTCTGAAGCAAATTTTGAAGACGAGGTTCTGAAGTCCGACATTCCTGTGCTTGTCGACTTCTGGGCTACCTGGTGCGGCCCTTGCCGCATGATTGCCCCGATCATTGACCAGCTCTCCACGGAACTGGCCGGCAAGATCAAGGTGGGCAAAGTGGACGTGGACGCCAATAACGGCCTGGCCGCTACCTACGGCGTGCGCACCATCCCCACCCTCCTGATTATCAAGGACGGGGAAATCATGGACACGATGGTGGGCGCCTCTTCCAAGGACGCCATCATGCAGCGCCTGCGCCCGTTCATGTAAACGGACTGGTTTATTCATTTAAGCCGGCCTGCTGCGGACTCACCGCGGCAGGCCGTTTTTTGTCACGGGGGTCTGATAACCCCGGTACGGGCATCGAACGGCCGTGTTTTCTTCCGGTTCCCGTGATTCATTTTTTCTTGGCAGAACCGTTCCGGGAGAATACATTGTCAGTACAGGTCCCGCGCAGCGGGATGGTCTCTCAACTCCTTTTCCGTGATGCGTTTTATCTCTTCAGTCCTGTCCCTTTTTTCCGCCTGCTGCCTTTTTTCCGCCGCCTGGGGCGCGGGGGACATTGCGCCGGATTTGAAGTCCGGAGAATTCTGGAATCTGAAGCAGCCGGATTTGTTCGGGAAATATTTTAACGGAGAAGCCGGAGGCTGGGTGGACAAGGGAAAGACCCAGCTGCGGATTGCGAAGCCTGCGATCAAGCTGGGGAACATGTCCCTGGGGGAAATGCTGGTGCACTGGAAGGAGGGAATTCCCCAGTCCATGACCATCATGATGTATAACAAGGGAGACAACGGGGCCATTGACAAGGAGGAGTTTGAGAAGCGCCTGGGCCATATCCGGGAGGCCCTGACGGAGCTTGCCGGGGTGCAGCCCAAGGAATACCGCGCCTCCCGGCGGGAAGCGGTGGTGAAGGTCAGCGGCTGGTCCTGGGTTTGGGACAACGGGGCGATTGCCCTGGAGATCAACACGTCCAGGGAGGGCAGGGAATTTGAAGCGGAGTTCATCCGGTTGAAGGCCGGCCCCACGGAAGCGTCCATCGCGCGGGGGGATGCTTCTTCCCGGGCCAGGAAGGCGGACGTGAAACAGCATGTCCGGAAGGAGGGGAAGCGGGTGGTGATCCAGGATATTCCCATGGTGGACCAGGGGCAGAAGGGTTATTGCGTGGTGGCGACCGCGGCGCGCATTTTTGCCTATTACGGCATGGATTACGTGGATCAGCATGAGCTGGCTTCCCTGGCCAATTCCTCCGCTGAAGGGGGCACCAGCACCAAGGAAATGGCGGAGAACCTGAAAAAAATCGGAGCACGCTTCCAGATCCGGATCAAGGTGCTGGATTCCCTGACGGATACCCGTGATTTCAGGAACCTGCTGAAAGCCTACAACCGTGCGGCGTCCAAATTGAAAAAGGAGAAGTTCGAGAATGAATATGACTGGCCTGGCTTCTGGGACAACGCGGACGGAGAGGTGCTGAAACTGGCGCGGGCCGGCTCCCCCTCCCAGATGGATAAATGGCTGAACGCTATCAAGCCTTATATCTCGGCGGGCATTCCCGTGCTGTGGTCAGTACAGCTGGGCGTGGTTCCGGAACCGATGCGCATTTCCCAGACGCGCGGAGGCCATTTGAGGCTTATCACAGGATTTGACGAGGAAAAGAAGACGCTCATCTTCTCGGATTCCTGGGGAGCGGCGCATACGGAGAAGGAAATGCCGCTGGCGGACGCCATCGCCATTACGACGGGGCGGCAGGTCATGCAGCCCTCTAAGTGAAGCGGTCCTACCCGCCTCTTTTCCCTGGGCGCAGGCGCCGGATTATTCTCCGCGGGAAAAGGTAATTCTGCTGGAATGGGAGGGGCGCTATATTATACTTGCGCCATGATCAGCAGAACATTGGTGAAACATGCCCTGTCCAGCGAGGCGGAAATGCCGGACGTATTGGTTCAGGGCTGGGTGCGGACGCGCCGTGATTCCAAGGCTTTTTCCTTTCTGGAAGTGAATGACGGCTCCTCCGTGGCTTCCCTGCAGGTGGTGGCGGATGAAGGCATTCCCGGCTATGAACGGATCGGGGAAATGACGACGGGGTCCGCCGTAAGCATCCACGGGGCTCTCGTCGCCGGGCAGGGCAGGCAGCGCTGGGAATTGCGCGCCTCTTCCCTGGAGCTGGTGGGGACCGCTCCGGATTCCTATCCCCTGCAGAAAAAGGGGCATACGCCGGAATTCCTGCGTTCCATCGCCCATCTGCGGCCCCGCACCAACCTGTTCGGCGCCGTGTTCCGCATGCGCAGCAGGCTGGCGTTTGCCATTCACCGGTTTTTCCAAGCCAGGGATTTTTCCTGGGTCAGCACGCCCATCATTACTGCCAGCGATTGCGAGGGGGCGGGTGAAATGTTCCGCGTAACGACGCTGGAGGTGGGTGACGCCGCCTCCCGGGACGCCGCCCGGGACTTCTTCGGCAAGGCGGCGTACCTTACCGTGAGCGGCCAGCTGGAGGGGGAGGCCTTTGCGTGCGCCCTGAGCAATATCTATACCTTCGGCCCCACGTTCCGGGCGGAGAACTCCAATACCACGCGCCATGCGGCGGAATTCTGGATGGTGGAGCCTGAAATGGCTTTCTGCGACCTGCACGGGGATATGGACATGGCGGAAGCGTTCATCCGCTTCCTGGTCAGCGACGCTCTGGAAAACAGCGCGGAGGAAGTGGGCTTCCTGACCCGCTTTGTGGACAAGGGGCTGAAGGAGCGGCTGGAGCACGTGAAGGATACGCCGTTTGTGCGCTGTTCCTACACGGAGGCCGTGGACATTCTTCTCAAGAGCGGAAAGACGTTTGATTATCCCGTCTCCTGGGGCATCAACCTCCAGAGCGAGCATGAACGCTTCCTGACGGAAGAGCATTTCAAATGCCCGGTCATCGTGTACAACTACCCGAAGGAGATCAAGCCCTTCTACATGCGCCTGAATGAGGACGGGAAGACCGTTACCGCCATGGACGTGCTGGTGCCCGGCATCGGGGAAATCGTGGGCGGCAGCCAGCGTGAAGAAAGGCTGGACATCCTGCTGGAGAACATGAACCGCATGGGCATGAATGAAGAGGCGTACCAATGGTATGCGGACCTCCGCCGTTACGGCACGGTGCCGCATGCCGGATTCGGCGCCGGGTTTGAACGCCTGCTGATGTTCATTACCGGAGTGACCAACATCCGGGATGTGCTGCCCTTTGCGCGCACCCCGCGCAACTGCGAGTTCTGAACCGTCTCCGGACGGCGCCGTCCCCTCTTGCCCGTGACAGGAGGGGAATGGCGCGGAAGGAAGCTTTAAGAAGCTTCCCTACTTCCTTTTACCGATAAAAAAGCCCCGGCTGTTCCCAAAGGAAACCAGGCCGGGGCGAAAGGGGATGATTGACTATCGGTTAACGCCTTCTGCGCATCAGAAGGGCTGCCAGGCCGAAGAGGCTCAGGGAGCAGACGGCGGGTTCCGGAACGGTTTCATAGGTCACGAGAACCCTGGTGACGCCGTCTTCCGTGACTTGCTTCACGCTCGCCTGTACCTGGGAATTGCTGGCGATGACCAGGCCGCTCAGGTCCAGGACGAGATTCCCTCCCTGCTGGCCTGATTTAATGGCCGCCAGTTCAATGGTGCCATTTCCGGAAAGGCTGTTCATGTCCAGCGTTCCGGTGAAGGAAACGGTTTTTCCGTTGGCCCAGAAATTGGTGATATTCGTGGAATTCCAGGAACCGTGGCTGTCAGCGGTGAAATTACCGAAGTCCAGCGTGAAGTCACGGCCCAGGCCAAAAGCGTTGGAGGATTCAAAAACCAGTTGGGAGTTGCCCTCCAGCGTAAAGGAATTGACATTCAGGTCCCCCACTGTGGTCGTGCAGAGCAGGGTGCTTCCGGAACCTATCTGAACGGAATTGCTCGCGCCGAAGTAGGATTGTGCGTTGGACCAGGTAATAGTTCCCGCGTCAGCACCGATGATGGCACTGTCACTGTTGCTTTGCGGATAATAGCCGTTCGGAGTTCCATTAACGGACCAGTTATTCTTGTCCCCGTAAATGCCGTTGCCCGCATTTCCGGTCCACAGATAGGTAGCCGCCTGGGAAATGCCGGCACACAGGCAGCAGGCCGCAAAAAATGAACAGAGAGATAATTTCATGGCAGGTAGTGTTTCTGTAACAATACTGATAACGGATTCTCAATCCGTGGTCAAGCTCCTATTCTAAAAGAAAGGGACTTGTAAAAACCGGGCCTTTTTCATGCGGAGAATATGGAAACGGGTGAAGAAACTTCCCGGCTTCCAGCGAGGAAGCTTTTCAAAGTAAATCGAAGAAGAATGATCCTCTTTTCGCGGTATGACCAAAGTTTTGAAAACGGAATAACCGGCTTGCTTCCATCAAATTATTCTTAATGCTGCATTTGAAATACCTCCGAATAGAAAGAGATGGGACCCGGATATAATAAATTGGGGAATCACATTCTCCGGATTGAGAATCCGCTTATTATCACTTTTCCCACAATCTCTTTTCTGGTGTTTTCATGATCGGATGACGGAAATATGGAAAACCCTTTCCCGCACGGGGCGGGAAAGGGCCTACCATAACCAAGTAAAAGCATGCGCTGAAGCGCCGTCTTACTTAGAACGTATAGCTGATGGCGCCGTTGATGCCATGGGCGGTCAGCTTGTTGCGGGTCTCGAACTGGTAGCAGAGGCGGGCACCCCAGTTGCTGGAGAAGAGCACGTCAATGCCGGCATTCAGGCGGAACGCGGTGCGGCCAACGTTGACGCCGCGGGCGTTCCAATCTCCCAGAGGCCCGGAGACATTGGATTTCGGGTTCATGCGGCTCACATCCTGCGCCGCGGCCACCGTCAAGGCCGGGGTGATGGTGGTGCCGCCGTCCGTCTGGTAGGCGCGGGCGATGGTTAAGCCCAACGGAATGGTCCAGTTTTGGGCCCGTGCATGGCCGAAGGTGCGTCCGTAAGGCCCGCTTTCCGAGAAGCCTTTGAGTTCGGAAGTCATGAATTCGATACCGGTGTAGGGCGTCACGAAAGCTTTGCCGAGGGCGAAGCGTTCCGTCCAGGTGGCGTACAGGCCGCCGCTGAAGGTGTCCGTATCAGCTCTGCCATTGGCGGCGGAGCCCATGATGTAGGAATCACCCTTGAAACGGGAGCGTCCGTAGGCGCCGTAGCCGTCCAGCGTGAACTTGCTTTCCCTGAAGGGATGCATGCGTCCGTAGACCATGGCCAGGAAGGAATCAACATCATAGTCGGTGCTGAGGCCCGTCTTGTCCTTGAAGTCGCCGAAGCTCTGGCCGGCGGCGATGCCGATCAGGGAGCCCTGGGCGGCCTTGTAGTCGATGCCCACGGCATAACCGCCTACGTTGTACTTGTAGCCGGAAACACCGCCACGGGAGTCCTGGTCATCCCAGATGCCCATGCCGCCTACCCAGATATTGCCGTTGCCCTTGGCAATCGTCTTGCGGGCGATCGGGGAACCTTTGGCGTCCACCACTTCAATGGTGTCTTCCGTCTGGCGCGCCAGGGAGGCGGCGGACTGAATGCGGCCAAGGTCGGCAAAGTTCCGCACGGTGCGGCTGGCGGCCCAGGTGAAGTTCACTATCTGTTCACCGCTGACAGACTGAATGATTCTGGCGGCTTCATCCGCACTGGTGGCGCGGAACAGGTTTTCGTAGAACTGGGCGGCAGGAGTGCCTGCGGCGACGTTCAGACGGTTGTTTTCCAGAGCGGCCGCTACGGTGTAAACGTTGCCGTTGTAGCCGGACATGGGGCCGTCAATGCCCTTCATGTTCTGGGTGATGGTGGTGGTGCCTTCCGCCGTTCCCGGAGCCATGGTCGTGGTCAGGAACAGATTGTTCAGCAGGCGCCCGGAAATGTCCGTGCCGTTCAGCGTGACGTTCACGCTTTCCATGCCCTTCTTCAACTGGGCGAGCGGAACGGGATTGCCCGTGGCGTCGGAAACCTGGATGCCCACGCGGGAATTATCCTTGAACGTGGCGGGGGTGCCGAAGTCGAGGACGGAGCCGTCGCTCAGCAGCAGGGTGGAATCACCGCCGAAGGTGGCCGAAGCGCCCTTCATGGTGGAATCCTGAGCCAGGGTCACGCTGCCCGTCTGGATGTCGTAAACGGTATCAGCCGTTCCCATCACGGCGGTGCCGATGGATTCGGGAGCTCCCACCTTTCCGGTGGTGGCGTCCGGAGCGCCAAAGGTGGCATGCCCGATGATCAGATTGCCTTCAAGCTGCTTGTAGGTGCCTCCGAACGTATCGGTGGCGCCCGTGCCGCCGTACACCAGGGTGCCCGTGCCGGTCTTCGTCATGACGGCGGCTTTGTCGTTGGCCGTGGCGGGAGCCGCGGTGGCGATGCCGTCATTGACGTAAGTGTAGCCCGTGCCGCCCGTATAGACGTTGATCTGGGAATTCTGGCCCGCGTAAACGGAGCCGCTGGCGCCGTTGGACGTGTTGCCGGAAAGAACCACTCCGGAACCGAGGTACAGGGTTTGTCCCGCCGCCAGGTTGATGGTGGCCTTGTCGGCGTTGGTGGCGGTGTTGTTCAGCACCTGCGTTCCGTCTCCGATGGAAATCTGGCCTCCGGCGTTCACCACGCCGTCAGCGGCGGTATTGCCGGTGATCAAGCTGTTGTTGCCGATGGCGATGTTGTCGTCGGCCGTCAGGGTGGAGTTGCCCTTCACCGTGGAATTGTTGCCGAGAGTGACGCTGCCCTGGATGGTTTCCAGCGTTTCCGGATTGCCTACGATGGTGTTCCAGTTTCCGTCGTCATTGCTGTAAACGGTCTTCTTCAGGTCAACGGATTCCGCGGAAACGGTGGTGCCGTCCAGCACGGTGTTGTCACCCAGGGAAACGTTGCCGCCCACCGTCTTGACGGTGATGGCTCCGGCATGCGTTTCACCAAGCACGATGCCGCCTGAAATGCTGTCGTCCAGGGATTCAATGAAGTTCTTGCCGGTCTGGGTATGGGAGGCGTCATATTCCTGCGTCAGTACGCCGCCGATGCCTGCCGTGGAGGTCACGTCTCCGTTCAGCGTCACCTTGGACGCGGGATCACTGACGATCTGGCCGGTGGCCGTCACGGTGCTCTCCATGGTGACGTTGTTGCCCAGCACGACAGCCGTTTCATTGGAGTTTTCGTAATTGGTGGGCGTCGTGGTGGTGTAGGCTTCACCAGCTGGGGGAGTTACGTTGTCTACCGTGGTGGAAGGATCAGCGTTCACGGTGACGGCCTGTTCCATGGTCACGTTGTCGCCGATGCCGACCTGTCCATTCGTGGAGGTGACGGATGCGCCGATCGTCTTGGGATTGGCGGCGTCACTCGTGCCTTCGATAGCAACATTCCTGCCGTTAATGGTGGTGGTGTTCGTAGCGTTCGCCACCACGATGTCGTTGTCGCTGGTGGGAAGTTCAATCAGCGTGATATCGTTGAAGTTGACCTTCTCATTAACCAGATCATAGTTGAAATTAACCAGTTTACCGCTGGGATCCGTCATTTGGACGGTAACATTTCCCGTTCCGGAGATGGCATTCAGCTGGGCCCGTTGTTCCTGGGTCAGCGTGATATTGTCCGAGCCTGCCGGAAGGGTAATGGTGACGGTTGACGCTTCATTGGAAGCGGCGGCCTGGTTCCAGGCCGTAATGAATGAATCGGCGCTGTTGGCCGTATAGTCAGCTGCGGTAGCAACGGAGAAGCTACCGAGGCAGGCGATTACCGCCGCCAGCAGCATATGTGGGAGTCTTAATTTCATGCTTTTTTATATTTGTTTAATGATTAGGTGGTTATGCGTTCGTGACAATCACGGCGCTCAAGGTTTTAGATGGTTCTCATTCCGGGCCGTTCAAGGGCATGACAAGGGAGAAAGTGATAGAATCTGAAAATGAAATGATTCATTATGAATAACTTGCGTCTATTGTCTGGACGTGTCATTCATGACAAAGTTTTTAAGACTAATGATGAACAATAATTCCATAAAGGTTCACGTAAACCCATTTCCTGGATAAATAAAATAATCGCATTGATGGTGAACGGGATACGGTGTCTTAAGAAACCTCTTTATCCCTGCCGGACCTTGCTGGAAAAAGAAGAGGCGGCCATGTTCACCATATGAACGGGAAAAATTTTGTTTCAGCAGGAATTGAACAGGCAAACCATGTTCTTCCTGCCATGTCTGCCTGTTGGCAAAGGACCCTATCCAGATCATAGATATCGGGACAAGACCTATTCTCTTTCAATAGGTAATGTAACATGGACGGGAATGGGTATCCTTCAAAAATTTGGAATCTCTGGGGGCTGGAGACGGATGGTGCAGATGAAGGAAGTCCACGTACAGGAATGGAGAGAAACGGCTGTTCTATATAATGTACGAATAAAAAGGCGAACCGTTCCCTCAGCCATGAGGGCAAGGTTTTCAAAAAAGGCAGCACGCCATCAAGGAATTTCCCTTTCCGGGAAAGCGTGAATGGAACCGGAAGGAATCCAGAGGAAGCCACAAAAGGATATGTGAAACAGCGCCTGAAATTGCCGGAGAGCGCTTTTTCCTTTCTCGTGGAAGAATCTTAAAACGCGAATAATAGAAGGGGCATGACGTTCACTCCACCTGCCATTCCTCTACCAGGCTGGCCGGGAATTCATCCAGAAAGCGGGAGGGCATCTGCATGAAGGTGCCCCCCTGCGCGCGGCAGTTCCAGCGGGGATAGGTCAGGTAAAGCTGGTCCTTGGCGCGGGTGATGCCCACATAAAAGAGGCGGCGTTCCTCCTCCAGCCCCGCCAGGTCGCCGTCATCAATCACGCGCTGGTGCGGGAACATGCCGTCGCACAGGCCGATCAGGAAGACTACGGACCATTCCAGCCCCTTGGCTTGGTGGATGGTGGACAGGGTGACGGCTCCTCCGGAGAGGTCCGCCGCCGCACTCTCATCATCCGTATTCCCCAGCAGGGAAAGCTGGGAGAGGAAGTCTTCCGTGGAGTCAAAGCGTTCGGAGAATCCGGCCAGGTGCAGCAGGTCCTGCCTGCGCTGGTCGTAATTCTCAAAGGCAGACTGCATGTATTCGTCATACACGGCTTCATTGATGGAGAGGAGCATGGAGGCCGGGTTGGCGATTTTCCCGGCGGGGGCCAGTTCATCCAGTGTGTAGCAGAGCTGCGTCCACCCCGTTTTGGACTTGGCCGGAACCGGAAAATCCAGCATCAGGGCGGAGAAGGATTCCGGCGGCGTTTCCTGGCGGCTTTCCGGGCAGGCGGCCCAGCGTACCCAGAGCTTCTGGGCCATGCCGGGACCGATGCCGGGAAGCAGCATGACCATGCGGCGGAAGGAGAGCTCATCCCTGGGATTGACCACAAAGCGCATGAAGGCCACCACGTCCTTAATGTGAGCCTGTTCAAAAAACCTGATGCCGCTGGTGATGCGGAAGGGGATTTCCCCGCGGGTCAGTTCCATCTGCAGTTCCATGCTGTGGAAATGGGCACGGTAGAGCACGGCTATTTCATTGGGGTCCGTGCCTTCTTCCATGAGGTCCCTGATGCGTTGGGCGATGAATTTGGCCTGCATCCGGTCGTCATTGAGCGGGACCAGGGCGGGGGGCATTTCCCCGGTGGGGCGCACGGAGCGGAGCTGCTTTTCAATCTGCACCTCATTCGCGGCGATAGCGGCGTTGGAAAGCTCCAGGATTTCCGGCACGCTGCGGTAGTTGGTCTCAATCTTGAAGGTTTTCGCCGCCGGGTAGCGGGTGGTGAAGCTGAGGATGTTCTCCATGTCCGCCCCGCGCCAAGAGTAAATGCTCTGGGCGTCATCCCCCACCACCATGAGCTGGCCGTGTTCCCGGGAAAGCATGTCGATGAAGCGGCTCTGGAGGTAATTGGTGTCCTGGTATTCGTCCACCAGGATGTGCTGGAAGCGGGCGCCGTACAGGGCGCGCAGGTGCTCCTGTTCCTGGAAGAGGCGCACCACGTTGAGCAGCAGGTCGTCAAAATCCATGCTGTTGGTTTCCTGCTTGCGGGCCACGTATTGTTCGTGCACGTCCAGGATGGCGTCCAGATGGTTGGAGAGGTACGGATAGGCGTTTTCCAGCGTTTCCTGAATGTTGGCGCCCTCATTGTCCGCCAGGCTGAACAGGGAGGAAAGGACTTCCGCCTTGGGGAAGCGGGTGGATTTTTCATCCAGCTTCAGGGACTTGACCACGCTTTTGATCATGGATTTGCGGTCGTCCGAATCCATGATCGTGAAAGCCGGGGTATAACCCAGGTATTCCGCATGCTGGCGCAGGATGCGGTTGGCCACGGAATGGAACGTGCCGCTCCACAGGCGGGAGAGGTCAAGGGGAATCAGGGAACGCACCCGCTCCGTCATTTCCCGCGCCGCCTTGTTGGTGAAGGTCAGCAGCAGGATGTTCCACGGGTCCGTGCCGTGGTCCAGGAGCCACGCCACGCGGTAGGTCAGCGTGCGCGTTTTTCCGGAGCCCGCCCCTGCAATGACGAGCGCCGGCCCCGGTTCCGAAGAAACGGCGGCATACTGTTCTTCATTGAGGGCCGTGCGGTAGTCGATTCCGGAGATGGGCGCTGCTGGCGCGGCATCCTGCTTGATGACGTAACGGCGGGCCATGGTAGGTTCAGTTAATAGTTAATAGAGAAAAGTTAATAGAGTTATCTGAAAAACTTCTCTCTCCGCTCTCCATTCTGTTCTCTCTTAAAAGTCGAGGTACATTTCCGCGCGGCGGTTTTCCTTGCGGGCTTCATCGCGCGTTCCTTCGTCCGCCGTGGCGGAATAGGTGCGGCGCGGCTGTGATTTGCCGAACCCCTTGGTGACGATTCTTTCCGCGGGAACGCCGAACTGGATGAGCTGGGCCTTGACGGCCGCAGCCCGGCGTTCGGAAAGGCCCTGGTTGTAGCGTTCGCTGCCCACATCGTCCGTATGGCCGCTGATTTCCAGCTTCTTGCCGCCGTCCATCTTGATGGCTTCCGCCACGATCTGGAGCTGGCGCTCGGAACGCTTGGAGAGGGAGTCTTCATTGAAGCCGAAGAAGAGGGCTAGGGAATCACCGCCCTGTGGGTTCTTCACGATGGGAATGAAGATGTCGTCTCCGGCGCCCTGCCGTTTGGTGTATGCTTCCAGCATGCTGTCCAGGGAGGCTTCCGCCACCAGCCATTGTTCATTCTTCTTGGCTACGGTCAGGCCCACGTTGCCGGCTTTCCGGCCCTGGTCGTCCTGAAGGTGCACGAAGAACCCGGCGTTGGTGGGCGCCTCATAGGCAGTCTTGATGGGGGCATCCTCCCGGAGGCGGAACGCGCCTTCTTCAAACAGGATGCACAGTCCGGCCACGGTGGCGTCCTGCACCTTGGTGCCGTCCACGAATTTCCGCGCCGTGCGGAAGTCCGCCCTGGCGACGGCATCCATGAAGGAGCTCACGACGCCCATGGGATCGTTCATGGCCATGGGAGCGGCCTTGTCCTTCGCCAGATCCTGCTTGCTGGGCAGCGTCAGGTTATCCAGCGTCCACTGCTGCTGGTCATTGCGCTTCATGTCCAGGTAGCCGCGCGCGCCGCTGCTGAAATTGAGCGTATACCTGGCCGTGGGGTTGTTCCCCTGGTTGTTGGCGCCAATGCTGGTGATGCCGGGGGTGGAAAGGCGAACGTAGCGCGCGTCCATAAGCTCCCGGATGGTGCGGCTCTGGGCCTCCGTGACGGCCTGCTGGATTTCCAGGGATTTAAGGGTGTCCACGTCCTTGTCCTGGATGACCTTGGCAATGGCCTGAGCCAGCGTCTGGGGGGAGCTGAGGTTGACCAGGGAGGAAGGCGTGGCCGTCTGGCGGCTGATGTCTTCCTTGGTGAGCGGGTCCACGGTGGGCCCGGGCGTTACCGTCTGGCGCGCCGGAACTTCCGTTGGCGCCGCGGGAGCGGCAGCGGCGGGTTCTTCCTCCCGGTTGCCCAGGAACAGGAAGACCAGGGCCAGGCTGCCCACGACCAGGAAACTGATGATGAAGGCGGTGATGGTGGATGCGTTTTTCATTGGCGATGAATATGGGAAAAAGTCAGGCGTTCAGGGCTTCCAGCAGTTTGGCGTGAATTCCCTCAAAACCGCCGTTGCTCATGACAAGAATAACGTCTCCCGGCTGGGCTTTCTTGCAGACGGCGGAGACGATTTCCTGCGCATGGCCTCCAATGAGAGCGTCCTTGCCCAGCGCGGAAAGATCATTGGAAAGCTTGGTCAGGTCCAGCCGCTCTTCCAGGGCCACCTTGTCCGGGTGGTCCACGGCGGCCACTACGGGGAAGTCCGCCGTGGCAAGGGAGAGCGCGAGTTCATTCTGGAAAATGTTGCGGCGCGTGGTGTTGGAACGCGGTTCGAAGATAGCCCAGATGCGGGAGCCCGGGTAACGCTGGCGCAGGCCCAGGATGGCCTGCCTGATGGCTGTGGGGTGGTGCGCGAAGTCGTCCACCACGGAAATGCCGTTGACCACGCCCTTGACTTCCTGCCGGCGCGCCACGCCCTCAAAGCGGGCCATGGAATCCGCGAGCTGCTTCACGTTCAGGCCCGCGAACTGGGCGGCGGTAATTGCCATGGCGGCATTGCGGATGTTGAATTCCCCGATCATCGGGACATAGTACCGGGTGCCTTCCAGCGTGAAGTGGCTGCCGTCCGTGGAAGTTTCCACGTCCAGGATGCGGATGTTGGAAGAGTCGGAAAAGCCCAGCGTCTTGACGGGGCAGGGAGCTCCCTTCACCACGTCCAGGCAGTTGGGATCGTCTGCATTCACCAGCGCCAGGCCGTTACGGGGAATGATCTTGGTCAGGCGCCGGAAACTCAGCTTGATTTCCTCCAGGGAGTTGTAAATGTCCGCGTGGTCAAACTCAATGTTGTTGATGACCACCAGTTCCGGCAGGTAGTGCAGGAACTTGGAGCGTTTGTCGAAGAAAGCCGTGTCGTACTCGTCCCCCTCCAGCACGGAAAATTCGGAATCCGTGAAGCGTCCGCCGCGACCCAGGTTGCGGGCAATGCCGCCGATCATGAAGCTGGGATTCAGGCCGGAGTCTTCCATCAGCCACGCCAGCATGGACGTGGTGGTGGTTTTTCCGTGGGTGCCGGTCACCACGTAGTTGCGCTTGCCGCGCAGGAAGTACTCCTTCATCGTCTCCGGCAGGGAAAGGTAGCGCAGGCGTCGCTGAAGCACGGCTTCCACCTCCTCGTTACCGCGGCTCATGGCGTTGCCGATGACGATAACGTCCGCATCCTTCGGGATGTTGGATGCCTTGTAGCCTTCAAACAGGGTGATTCCCTCCTCCTCCAGGAAGGTGGACATGGGGGGATACACGTTGGCGTCCGATCCGGTGACGGTATAGCCGCGGCGCGCCATGGCGGCGGCTACTGCCCCCATGGCGGTTCCGCAGATGCCGAGAAAGTGAAAATGATTGTTCATGACGGGGAGAAGAATGAAACAGATTTATTTGGAAAAGGAGGGAGCTGCCGCGCAGGAGTCCGCCAGAGCGCGGTCCCGGCGGCGCACGATGCCGTTGGCGATGTCCGTGACCATGCCGGACAACAGGCGGGTGAGGTGGCTTCCGGGCGTGTAGTCCGCCGGGGCGATGAAATTCACGCGGTCGGAACTGGAGGCCAGGTTGTAGCACTTGCGGAAACTGCGGTCCGTTTCATCCTCCGGATTGTAGACGGCCACGGCATGGCCGCCGTTCCTGCGCATGACGGTGAAGCAGGGAACGTCTGTGGGCCCGTCGCCGATGTAGATCATGTTGGCGAAAGGAATCGGGCGCATGTCTTCCGGCATGTGGTCGTTCACGTCCTGGTCGTAATCCAGCATTCCCTTGTTGATGCGGAAGAGGTACTGGGTTTTCGTGGTATGGGAGATGACCCGCTTGGGAAAGTTGATATGGCCGCCCTCCTCGCTGAACTCACAGCCGAACACGGCCTTGAAGTGGGGGCGTAGGGCGGAACCGTCAATCAGGGCTTTCAGGCCGGAGGAGATGATATAATATTCAATGTTGATCCCCAGGTCCGTATGAAGGGAGGAGAGGGTCATGGCCGGGAAGGCGTCAAAGAACTCCGGCAGCCCGGGATAAAAGGTGAGGCGCTCCCCGAGCTGGGTGAGCCGTGCATTGCTGACGCGGTCCAGGGAGAGGGCGTCCAGCAGGCTTTTCATGTAAATCAGCTCTCCGTCCCAGCCTTCCCGCTCTCCGGTGGCGTTACACCTGGTCCAGAACTCCTGCGGGGAGATGCCGAATTCGGGGAAAATGGCCTGGTCCTGCATGTAAAAGGGGCTCAGGGTCTGGTCATAGTCAAACACCAGGGCGATTGTATTCTGCGGGGAGGACATGGAAATTGGCGAAGGGAGAGGTTACATGCGGAACTGGTCGCCCAGGTACTGCTTGCGGGCGATGGGGTCATTGGCGATTTCCTCGGAAGTGCCGTGCTTGATCACTTTCCCTTCAAACAGGATGTAGGCGCGGTCCACGATGTGGAGGGTTTCCCGCACGTTGTGGTCCGTAATCAGGATGGAAAGGCCGTCCGTATCGCGCAGTTCCATGACGATCTTCTGGATGTCGGAAACGGCGATGGGGTCCACCCCGCTGAACGGTTCGTCCAGCATCAGCAATTTCGGGTTGGTGGCGAGGGCGCGGGCAATCGTCAGGCGCCGCTTTTCCCCGCCGGAAAGCTGGATGGCCATGGAACGGCGCAGCTTGGTGATGCCGAAGCGGTCCATCAGCTCCACGGCGCGGTCCTTCTGCTGGCGGGAGGTCATGTCCTTGCGCGTCTGGAGGATGGCCAGGAGGTTGTCCTCTACGGAAAGCTTGCGGAAAATGGATTCTTCCTGCGGCAGGTAGCCCATGCCGCGCCGGGCGCGCAGATTCATGGGCAGTTCCGTGATATTCTCATCCGCAAAGATCACCTGCCCTTCATCCGGGCGCACGAGTCCCGCCACCATGTAAAAGGAGGTGGTTTTTCCCGCGCCGTTCGGTCCCAGCAGGCCTACGATTTCCCCGTGGCCCACCTTCAGGCTGACCTGGTCCACGACCGTGCGCGTTTTATAGGTTTTGCAGATGCCTTCGGCGCTCAGCAAAGGGGAGGGTAGGTGGGAACTCACGGTTTGCGGTTGGGTTTCTGATTTTTCTGGTCGGAAAGTTTTTTGTCCACATGCTGGAATGTGGTTTTGGTTCCGCGGCTGCCGTACATGCTCCCGTTCGGGTACACGCGGATGAAGCCGTCCTTGTTCGGGTTCTTCACGATGGCATCCGGAGTGACGATGACCGGAGCGCCCGTCAGGATGATTTCTCCGGTTTTGGCGTTGTAGGTGATCTTGTCCGCCTGGGCGTTGCTGGTTTCTCCCTGCTTGTTGGTGTAACGGATCCTCACGTTGCCGGAGGCCGCGACCGTTTTAATGGAATTGTAGTCGAAATTGCCTCCATTGGGGAGGGCCACTTGGGGCTTGTCACCCTCTTTTTTAACGGCCTTTTCCTTTTCTTTCTCCTTCTTGCGTTCAGATGGCTTTTTGTCTCCAGATTTTTTGGGCGCAAACTCCGCGTAAATCTTCAAGTGGTCTGCACAGTCCATGGAAAGGCTGGGATTGCGCACGCGGACGTTTTTCATGAACACCAGAACGCCCTCCTCCATGTCGAAGTACAGGTCTCCGTCACAATCCACGGAGTACAGGTTCCCCGCGGGAGTTTTACTTATGAAAGCTTCTTCCGGGTCTGGAGCGGCGGAGGCGGTTTCAGCTTCCGGAGCGGGGTCATTGTTGGTGACCTGGTGTTTCTGCCGGAACTCCTGAATCTGGCCGTCAACGGCCTTTTCCTGCGCGGTGTAGGCGTTGATCGCTTTCTCCCCCTCTTCCTTCAGCCGGGCCGTGGCAACGGGAGCCAGTTCCTGGTCTCTTTGGGCGGTTTCTTCCGCCGTCATGGGACGCACGATATGGGAGGGGGGAGTCAATGGCGGTTCCAGGCGGGGATCCAGTTCCTTCGGCAGGGGCTGGACGATATGGGCCGGAACGCCGTCAGTGGCGCCGCAGGCAAGGCCCCCGGTCAGGGCAAGCAGCAGCAGGGAGGAAAGTTTTTTCATGAAAATAATGGTTACTTGTTGCGTTGATCCATGCGGATGATTGTTTTAACGGGGCCCAGGATGAGACCCCTCTTGATATCGGTATCCAGGTAAAGGCCCGTTCCCCTGCCGGAGATATTCTCTTCCTTGAGCGTGGTTTCCGTATGGGAGACGACCAGCTTTTTGTCCAGAAAGTAGGACGCGGCCCTGGTGAAAAGCCGGGAAGTCTGGTTGTCCTTCCCGTACAGGTAGATGTTCAGGATGCTGGCTGCTATTTCCTGCGGGGCGGCCACCGTCACGCTTGAAGCGGTCAGCAGCATGGAAAGGCGCGGCCCGTCATACCGTGACAGGCTTACCTTGGGCAGTACCTTGCCCACGGGCAGCAGTTCCAGCATGGGCAGTTTCTTGTCCACTCCGGCGAAAGGCGTGGCCGCGGGCAGGCTGGTATCCGCCTGTGCCGCCATGCCGTGCACGGCCATTGCCAGAATGCATGTGGACAATAATTTCATCATGACTGAACCGCCTGGCGGATGGACTGAAGGCGTTTCAACACTCCTTCAAGCAGGTGGAGGGGGATTTGGTTGGGACCGTCGGAAAGCGCCTTGGACGGGTCCTTGTGCACTTCCATGAATACGCCGTCAATGCTGCCCGTCGCCATGGCGGCGGACGCCAGCACGGGGGCCAGTTCACTGTCCCCGCCCGTGGTGCCGCCCAGGCCTCCGGGCCTCTGGACGGCGTGGGTGGCGTCAAAGACGACGGGAAAGCCTTCCTGCTTCATCCAGTACAGGGAGCGCATGTCCACCACCAGGTTGTTGTAGCCGAAGGAGGTGCCGCGTTCGCACATCATGAACTCGTCACAGCCGAAGGCGCGCATCTTTTCCCCGATGTTCACGGTATCCCACGGAGCGAGGAACTGGCCTTTCTTGATATTCACGGGGCGCCCGCTCTTGGCGCAGGCTTCCAGCAGATCCGTCTGGCGGCACAGGAAGGCCGGGATTTGGAGCAGGTCCACATACTCCGCGGCGATTTCCGCTTCCCGGGCTGTATGCACGTCCGTGACTACGGGAATATTTAATTCCTTCCCGATTTCCGACAGGATGCGGCAGCCTTCCCGGACGCCGGGACCCCGGAAGGAAGTGATGGAAGTCCTGTTGGCCTTGTCGTAAGAGGCCTTGAAGATAAGAGGAATATCCATGCTTTCCGCGATGGACTTGATGGAGTGGGCCATTTCCCAGACGAAGGATTCGCATTCCAGAGAGCAGGGGCCCAGAAGGTAGAACGGCCGGGGGCCGCCGATTTCAACGGATTGAATGTAAAACGACATAAAACAAGACCTGTATGTCCTTCTATGATGACGGTTTCAACGCCTCCGGTCAAGCCGCGATCCTGCCTCCGGCAGGGATTCCTCCGGGGTATTTTATGTTGCGGAGAATATTGCTTTATTTGCGCCGCTAATTCATGATGATTAATTCAATAAGTGAATTTTCCGTTCCGCGGGCTTCCGGCGCTCATGAATGGAAAACACGGTTATGGTATTGCCGGAATCCGGGGGTTCTGTTACAAACGGCAAAGTGTGCGCCTCCCTGTGTCTTCAGACGGAGAGATGCTGAACGCCGCTTCCCCTTCGGGGTCTTACCTGACATGCCCAGAAAGATTTACAAGCTATGCGTCTCCTATGATGAGG
This sequence comes from Akkermansia sp., assembly GCA_048388685.1. Classification (GTDB taxonomy): domain Bacteria; phylum Verrucomicrobiota; class Verrucomicrobiia; order Verrucomicrobiales; family Akkermansiaceae; genus Akkermansia. The sequence goes on from DBGCTZ010000005.1 coordinate 213,100, forward strand.
CGGGAGCCGAACTGCGGCAACATCTGGCCGATGACCTCCGGGCGCGGTGCATGAACCCCGCTTCCGTGTGGCAGGCTTCTTTCCGGGACATGCAGGCGGCGGACCTGCCGCCGGGCGACGGAGTAGTCTGGGTGTATCCCGTTTTCATGCAGAGCGGCTGGACGGTGACGGAAGCGCTGCCGGAAAAATTGCGTGCCCTGTATGCGGAACGCGGCCAGATTCCGGAATTGGAATTCAAGCCGGTCTGGGGGGCGGGAAAAGATGGGGAGCCCTTTCACTGGATTATTGGTGACGCCCTGATGAAAGAACTGGGGGCCGGGACGTCCCTGCTGCTCGTGGCTCATGGAGTGGGGTGGAAGGAATTGCCACCGGAACCTGCCGAATTTTTGCAAAGCCTGCGCCTCTACCTGCGGCCCCAAGTAGAAGACATGGCCCTCGCCTACTTTGGCGCTTCTCCCTCCGTGGAGGAGGTTTTTCCGCAGTTGAAGGGTGACAAGGTGGTGGTGCTCCCGTTCCTGATCGGGGAAGGAAAGCACCTGAGGGAGGACATGCCTGGCCCGGAACTGGCGGCAAGGTATGGCAAGGAACTTAGGGTCTTGCCTCCCCTGGGCACATTTTATTTGCAGGAGGAGCGGAAATGATTGGGAGAGAGAACCTGCCCCCTCCTGTGTTTCCATTTCCACGGATAGTTCCCTCTGGCCGGACCCGGAAAAACCGGAAGAGGCGCACCTGTGGTATTTGCGCCGGTTTGAGGAACTGCGGAAGAGCCGCCCGGAGCAGAGATACGGCGTGATGAAGGAAGGCGCGGATGCTGTTTTAACACAGATCTACAAAGCGTTTGAAGGGGTGGAACTTGGTTCGGCCCTGGGTTTGATGCAGTCGGATTATCTGGATGATTGCGAATCGGCGGAAATTTGCCTGAAATTATCGGAAGCGGATGAACGGGACGACTGGAGAAAGCTGACGGATGACGCCCTGAATTTTTGCGATTGCCTGGCGTTTACAGATGCGGAGGGCTACCGTTTTTTGATTCGTGCCCTCATGTGCTGTGATCTGAGGGGATGCCTGTGGGCTTATGATCTGGATTTTTTCATCACATGCAGTGAGGACTGGGCGGAATGGAGTTTGACGAAAACGGCGCTGCTCAATGAAGAACAGCGCCGCGCCATGGAAGCCTATCTTGATTTTATGCTGGCTGAAAAAGAGGATGGAGACCGGAAATGGGATTGAAGGGTCGCGGTTAAGCTGCCTGCCGGGCTGCTTCCGGTTCTTCCTCACAGCATTCCGGGAAGGGCTGCTTCATGGTCCGCGCCATCTTTCTGCTGGTGAAGTAATAGGCGATGGCAAGCGGCACGCAGGAGCCGATCCAGGCGGCGGGGCTCGCCATGCTGGCTCCTGCAAAGCCCAGATAGCGGGCCAGGATGATCGCTGCCAGGGCGCGCATGCACAGCTCCATAACGCCCGCGAAGGTGGGCACGATGCTCTGGCCCAGCCCCTGCAAGGTGTAACGGAAGACGAAGAGAAGTGCCAGCACCCAGTACATGGAGGCATTGATGTTCAGGTAGGTCTGGGCCAGGCTGACGACTTCCTTTTCACCGTCTCCCACGAACAGCCTGATCAGTTCAGGCCCCCAGATGATGTTGACGGCGGCCACGGCAATGCTGAAACCCACGGACATCAGGTTGCACTGGAGAACGCCCTGCCGGATGCGCGCCAGGTTCCTGGCCCCGTAATTCTGGGCCACGTACGTAGCCATGGTGATGCCGAAGGACATCATGGGCAGTGTGGCGACCATGTCGATTTTCTGGGCCGCACTGAAAGCGGCCACTGACTGCGCCCCCAGCCGGTTCAGGGCAAACTGCACAAGAATGGCCCCCATGGCGATGATGGATGCCTGAAACCCCATGGGAAGGGCCACGCGGATGTGGGCCCAGAGGTAGCGGCGGCTCATGTTCCAGTCCGCCCGGGTCAGCCGGAGAATGGGAAACTTTTTAAAGACGTATGCCATGCAGCACAGCCCCGCCACAAGCTGGGAGGCCACGGTGGCGATGGCCGCGCCCGCGGGCCCCATGCCGAACCGCAGGATCAGCACCAGGTCCAGCGCGATGTTCAGGACGCAGGCCAGAACCAGGAAGTAGAGAGGCGTCCGGCTGTCCCCCAGGGCACGGAGGACGTTGGAAAGGAGATTGAACAGCATGGCCGCGCCGATGCCCCAGGAAATGACGATGATGTAGGCATGGGCCGCATCCAGGATTTCCGGCGGCGTTTGCAGCAGTTCCAGCACCGGACGGGCAAAGACCACGCCGACAGCCGTCAGCAGGACGGTCATGACGGAGCTCAGGACGATGCAGACGGCAAAGCTGCGCCGCACCGCGCGCCTGCGCCCGGCGCCGAAACGCTGCGCCGTGATGATCGCCAGCCCCGCCGTGAATCCGATGACGAAGCCAAGGATGAAGAACATCAGCCCTCCCGTGCAGCCCACGGCCGCCAGCGCCTCCACGCCCAGCGTGCGGCCCACAATCAGCGTGTCCGCCATGTTGTAAAACTGCTGGAACAGGTTGCCGATCAGCAGGGGGATGGTAAACAGGAAAATCAATTTGGCGGGATTGCCGCTTGTCAGGGTCTTGGTCATCCGGAACGCCCTCATGGAACGCCTCTTCCGTGTTTTTTCCAAGACTGTTTTGCGGCATGTTCCTGTTTTTTATACGATAAGGGTTCGGAAGGATTCCGCAGCCCTTTGGGAGGAACCCTGCCGGAGAACCGCCGCGGATGGCAGAATGACAGCGTAAATCAATGATTTATGCTTTGACAAGAAGGGCGCTCTGAAGTACTCTATCTGTCCCTCGCGTGATTCGTCGCAACCTAACAATGGGGATCGGAGGGGTAGAAAGCGGCGAAGTCCCCAAAAAACGCTTTTCCTGACGCAAGGAAAGCCACCTACATACAAATATGATTAATGATCTGATTAACCAGATGGTTGAAGCCGGTGTTCATTTGGGCCACCAAACCCGCAAATGGCACCCCAGCATGAAGAAGTACCTTCTCAAGGACAAGGCCGGTATCCATATCATCAACCTTGAAGAAACGGAAAAATGTCTGGACAAGGCTTGCTCCTTCCTGGCTGATCTGGCACGCCGCAACAAGAAGATTCTCTTCGTCGGCTGCAAGCGCCAGGCTCAGGAAGCCGTCCGCGAAGCCGCGGAAGCCACTGGTCAGTACTACGTCAACCACCGCTGGCTGGGCGGCATGCTCACCAACATGAGCACGATTCGCAAGAGCATTGAACGCCTTGCCTATCTTGAAGGGATTGAAAAGACCCCGGAATTCAAGAGCATGTCCAAGAAGGAACTGGCCGCTCTGGACCGCGAACGCCAGAAGCTGGAACGCAACCTCCAGGGTATCCGCAACATGGGCGGTTCTCCGGACGCCATGGTAGCCATCGGCGCCGATCATGAAGACATCGCCATCCGCGAAGCCCACCGTCTGAACATTCCCGTCTGCGTCCTGGTTGACACCAACGCCGATCCGAAGGAAATCGATTTCCCGATTCCCGGCAACGACGACGCCGTCCGTTCCATCCGTCTGGTGCTTGACTGCATTGTCAAGGCCATCAACGAAGGCAAGGGCGCTCCCGCCGAAGCCTGAACCACCCATTTAGAAAGAACAGAAACACTATGGCAGAAATTACTGCAGCTCTCGTCAAGGCCCTCCGTGACAAAACGGATGCTGGCATGATGGATTGCAAGAAGGCCCTCAACGAATGCAACGGCGACATGGACGCCGCCGTGAAGTACCTTCGTGAAAAGGGCATTGCCAAGGCCGCCGCCAAGGCTGACCGTGACGCCAACGAAGGCGTGATCCGCGCCGCCGTGGCTCCCTGCGGCTGCTCCGGCATCATCCTTGAACTCAACTGTGAAACCGACTTCTGCGCCAAGGGCGACAAGTTCCAGGGCCTGGTGAACGATGTTTCCAAGGCTCTCATGGATTCCAAGGCCGCTACGCTGGAGGAAGCTCTCCAGGTTGCCATGCCGGAAGGTTCCACGGAAGAATACATCAAAGCCATGTGCAGCTCCATCGGTGAAAACATGGCTCTGCGCAAGTTCGCCCGCCTGACGGTGGACGGCAACGGTTCCATTGTCTCCTATATCCACATGGGCGGCAAGGTGGGCGTTCTCCTGTCCATTAAGGCCGGCAAGGAAGAAACCGTCAAATCCGACGCGTTCAAGGCCCTGGCCAAGGACCTGACCCTGCACATCGCCGCCGCTGCTCCCAAGAGCGTCAGCTCCGACAGCCTGGACCCCGCCTTCGTGGCCGAGGAACAGGAAATCGCCAAGCAGCAGCTCATTCAGGAAGGCAAGCCCGAACACCTGCTGGAGAAGATTCTTCCCGGCAAGCTCAAGGCCCTTTATGCCCAGTCCTGCCTGCTGAACCAGGGGTTCGTGAAGGATCCCTCCGTAACGGTGGAAGCTCTGCTCAAGCAGGTTGGCAAGGAACTCGGCGACGAAATCACCGTCGTCTCCTTCGTCCGCTACCAGCTCGGCGCATAAGCTCCGCGGCAGCATGAATTTCAGGAGCCGTTCCCTCTACGGGGAACGGCTCTTTTGCGTGGCATGCCAGAGGTTTCCTGAAGATGGAAGCGTGCATTTTTTTCTTGTTGCCGGATTATTAAATATTTAATTGGTAATGATGCAGAAGGAACCTGAACAGCCGGATGGTTGGAAAAAGCACAGGGGCGGTGAACCCCTCTTCCTGCTGATCATGGCCTCCATCGCGGGCGCCGGCTTGTGGAGTATTTTTATGATGAGGAATATTTTTGCCCTCATACCCGGGCTTTGGTATTTCTTCGCGGCGTTATGGTTCTTCAACAAGACCAGGGGGCGGTGGAAATGGGAAACAGCCGCTTCTGTAGTCATCGGCCTTGTCTGCTACTAGGTAATATTTTGGTCCGAGGTGACTCCGGAAGATTTTTTGGACGCTCAGGGCGGAGTGGTTTTCGTATTCGGTTCGCTTTGGGCCGGGATCACAGCTCTTCTTGGAGATGCCGGGGTAGCTCTTCTTTCCTTCCTTGTTAGCGCATCCCGTGGAGAAGATGAGAAGGAGAAATAAAAATGTTTCCGGAAGAAGGGCGTCATCGGTGCAGGACACTCCGGCAGCGAAAACGGCCTGGAGTTGTTTCCGCGTATTCTTCAGGCTGGACCTGGCATTCGTCTGCGGCAGGAGTGAACAGAAGAGGCGTATGGATGTCCTGATGTTGACGAAGCTGGCACCGTTGGAGTCTTGTCTTGCCTCGGGAGACTTGTTAGAGTAGTGGTATGGCTTTTCTGGAATTGGATCATGTGAGCGTTGTCTTTCCTGCGGTGCAGGGGCTTCTCTCCTCCCGTAAACCGGCGCCCGTGGTGGCGGTGGACGGGGTATCCCTGTCCGTGGAACGGGGGGAGATCCTGGGCCTGGTGGGGGAATCCGGCTGCGGCAAGTCCACGCTGTCCCGGACGGTGATGCTGCTCCAGAAGCCCACGGAAGGCCGCATCTGGCTGGAAGGAGAGGAACTGACCGCCCTGTCCCCTTCCGAGGTCAGGAAGCGCCGTCCGGATTTCCAGATGGTTTTCCAGGACCCGTACGCCTCCCTGAATCCGCGCTTTACCGTATACGCCACGTTGAAGGAGGCGTTGGAATGCCGTTCCCGCAAGCGTTCCTTTTCCCAGATGAGGAATGCCGTGGCGGAACTGATGGAGCGGGTGGGGCTGAATCCCTCCCTGATGCGGAAATACCCCCATGAATTTTCCGGAGGGCAGCGCCAGCGCGTCGCCATTGCCCGCGCTCTCGCCCCGGAGCCCAGGCTCGTTATTGCGGATGAGCCCGTTTCCGCGCTGGACGTCTCCATCCAGTCCCAGATTCTGAATCTCCTTATTTCGCTGGCCCGTGACTTGAACCTGACCATGATTTTCATCTCCCATGACTTGTCCGTGGTTCATTACATTGCGGACCGCATTGCCGTGATGCGCAAGGGCCGCATTGTGGAATGCGGAGAGGCGGAGCAGGTATTCTCCTCCCCTTCCCATGACTATACGCGTGCGTTGCTGGCCGCCGTGCCGCGGCTTTAGTGCATGGATGAAGAAAAAAGAAAGTGGGAAATGTGCTGAAAAGATTATTTTAATTCAGCCGATTCATTGATTCCTTCAAAGATAGGCTTAAAAGCTTTTACATATGGACCCGGTAAAAGGATGCTGCCAGAGTAAATTCTTTGGTAAATCCTTTTGAGGGAAGGAAGCAGGATTGGGGTCGGATGCATGTCCTCGTACTCAAAGTTCATAAAAGGGACATTGTAAGAGATATTCCCCCTCATTAATACATTTAGGCTGCCTGGCCTAATATATTTTCTCCGTATGCAGAATTCTCCTTTGGTAGGATTGCACAGGTGAAGTGCGACTATTAAAAATAATACTGATTGATAGCTGTTTCCAGTATAATAATGAAAATAATTACCACAGAAAAAATGTATTTAACTATAATTCGGAAAAATGGGCATTCCGAGAAAATATTTCTAAGGCAACTTCCATGGCATTTTCAAAATTCAATATTCCTTTTTGTTCAATTATATATTCCGGATCTTCATCAATTATTATGTTGGCATATTTTTCTAAACCAGATAAAAAAGAATGTTGGAAATAGTAACCGGCATAAAATACTCTCGTTTTCTCCGAAGGCATTTTAATAAGAATAATACTGTTAGGGAATATTTTTCGGGTACTTGGCATACAAATACTTGTATAAACACCTGCATTCGTTGCAAGGGTCTCAGTTTGCGCATATCTATTTTTTATTTCTGCTGAAGAAGAAATATCAAACATTTTTTTAAGTTCTTCCGCGTCTCTTTTATTTTTTAAAGTGAATAAAAAGGAACCTATATACTTAATTAGCCCGAAAAATTAGTGAATAACTAATTATTCTCCAACTCTTTAGGGACAAAAGTTCCAATAACTTTGTTAACTGTTTCAATTTTAAGATTTCCTTTTTTGTTTTGGCCTAATAAGTACTTTGAAAATTTATTCAATATGTAGTTATTTCTTAACCAAGCGCGAAATTCCCCTAATGCTCCATCAGGATAAGCAAAAGCGGGTTGAGGATTTGTTTTTGCCTGAGGATAGTAATCAGGATATTCATGATTATATCTGACTCGTTCGCCATATTTAGCTTCTAGTTCCTGTTCTTTCCAATATTGACTCCAAGTTTTTCCCACAGAAATATCAGGGACAACTTTATCACTAATAATTACACCCGAACGAATCATCGGAACAATCATAGAAGCTATTTCTCTAAAAACGCTAAAATAGCCTAATGGAACAGCATCCAGGGTCATATCAAGTCTATCATGAAAATGTTGCCAACTATCAAGAATTTGTTGTTGTGGAACATATCCAACAGATTGATAAATCCATACACTTAAACTAACTCTCGCCAATTGGCGAAAAGTTGCCAAGGCTTCTTCTCGTTTTTCCTCTGCTTCAAAGGCGTAATATTCCAGAATAGCTAAGCAAACTGGTTCAGGATAGGCATTAATCTCAGTCCCATTATGCTCTGATTTTAAATAGAGAAAATCTTCTAAATAACCAGATTTTTCCAAGATTTTTGCAATTGCCGCGCCTCTCGGTTTTTTTCTTTCCTCCTTCCATCCAATAGCAAATCGATTAAGAACTTTTCTATCAATACCCGCCATCCTCGCCAAGCCACTTTCAGAGAGATAAGCAATACCATTCTCTAAAACTCCCATTTCGATACCATCTCTCTCAACTTGTTTTTCAACGTGGAATAGTTCAAGTTGTTCATAGGCTGGGCCTAAAACAGCATTATTTTCATGTAACTTATTCATTTTACAATGTTTTTGATTGGGCCTAGATTGTACCACAGAACTAGTTATCTTATCAAAATCACCTTCTAAAGGTATAATTAGTTGTTTATCTATTTTGTTATCCATTTATCAAATCCTTGTAAGAAATATGTTTTCCATACATCATTTCAAAGGTTCGGTCAATGAAATTCATTGTTTCCCAAGATGCAGTGTTATGTCTGAAAGCGAATTCTTGAATATAGCGTTCAAGATGCTTGGAACTCATAAAATGATAAATGCCGTAATGTCCACGCTTTAGTAAAGCCCAAAAGCTTTCTATGCCATTGGTATAGGCTTTTTGATTAACGTACTCACCTACAGAATGGTTTACGGATAAATGATTGTATTTGTTTAAGCCTCGATAGGATTTGAAGTCATCAGTATAAACGGTTGCTCCCACTACAACGTTATCTTCAATGAACCTATGAAGAGTTTTAGCAGTTACGTCCGGGGCATGTTTGACAACAACTTCTCCATTTCGTTGTTTGATACCAATAACAACCGCTTTCCCTACACTACCCCTGCCTTGCCTAAGTTTTTTCTTAGAATGCTTGTTGCTTTCCTTGCCGCCAATGAAAGTTTCATCTACTTCCACTTCTCCATCAAGCTTATCAGAGTCAGAAGATTCTTCGGTTTGTTTATTCAACCAAGCCTCCCTGATTCTCTGGGCTAAAAACCATGCTGATTTTTGCGTGATGCCAAGTTCTTTAGCCATCTGGGTAGAAGGAATACCTTTCCGGGAGGAAGTCATCATGTAAATAGCAAGAAGCCATTTCTTAAGAGGAAGCCGCGATTCTTCTAAAACCGTTCCAGTTCTAACAGAGAAATGTTTTCGGCATTCTTTGCATCTATAAGGCATCGGCTTATGATTTTTGCATTCAGAAACTTTATGGCTTCCACAATGAGGACAGACAATAGAGTCATTCCATCTCTTCTTTTCCAAGTAAAGACGGGCGGCTTCTTCATCTGGAAACTTCTGAAAGAAATCGTATATGCTGACTATCTTCATGATGTTCACCTCCTTGTTATCCAAAGAATAGCATAATATCATGGGTAGTCAAGTAATTTTTGGCTAGTTAAGTTTAAACCGCCACCCTGCGAACAAGGTGACGGCTAGTCATGCGATTCCTAAGAAATATTTACCGTCTCAAATAGATAGGGTCTCCCTCTACTTTATACCATGTTTCACCATACAGAAGAGGAATATAGAAAGTTCCCATTTCAATTGTAGCATTTGAAAGTCCTACACAAGAATTGCGGCTTTCTATAGCTTTATCCACTGCTTCTTTCCACGAGAGTTGCGGATTGGTTGGTACGCATATGAGGATATGATTCTTGTCAATTCCAGAAATGCGGTCATTCAAAGAGGTATAATAACCTTTTGAATGGTTCAAATCCATGTTTTTGGTAGAGACTACTGTAAAATCTGCAATGCGGGTAGTACATGATACACTACTCAGTAAAGTAATTCCAGTTAATACAAAAAGAGATAGCTTCATAGTCGTCATTTAATGCGCCCCCCTCCGAAGAGAGAGACGCCAGTTAATTCACCGCCGAAGGGGGTTAGAATGTCCAGCTAATGCCAGCTTCGATAACATGGTAAGGGTCAGTATCTTTATATTTAAGCAATTCGTAGCCAATAATTAAGTCTGTAGATTTCCCTACAGAGAAACGAAACCCGGTAGTTAGAGTGAACGTAAAATCCGTACTAAAAGTTCGCTGGGTGTAAGACTCGCTAATACTGTATAATTTATTGTTTCTATCTGTTACTAGAGCATGTCCGTACACAGTTCCACTGAGGGTATTGAAGGTAACACCAATTTTCCCTCCCAAGAAGAAATATGCCTTTTCCTGAACCAAGGGAAGATTAAGCGTATATCCAGCGAGCAGAGGAATAGACGTTTTGATTTTAGCCTTTGCACTAATAGCCCCTTCCGCATGCTTGATTCCATAGTTAGTCAATAGAGAATTTTGTTGTTCCGAAGACAATAAAGCCGTATTAAAAGGATAGTTCCATTGTTGTTTGTTTTCCGAAGATAAAAGGCCCGTAGTAAGAGATAGCTCATGAACTATGTCTCCTGTTTCGATATAGGAATTGAGGCTTAAGAAACCGCCCCCTATATCAGGCATGTCGCTATCCCCAGCAATACCATAGGCCCCTTTGATAGTCATCCCAAAGGTAGAATCGTATTTTTGAGTATAGGATGAACTGTAGGAACCTCCCATTCTATAATATTCCCAAGGATTGTTGGATGCTTGAGCCGAAAAAGTACAAGTCAGTAGAGCTAATACACACGTTATAAATAAGTTTCTCTTCATGGTCGTTTATGAGTTGAAGTCATAATGAAGTCACGATTACCAACAAATATTCCCGCTCTAGGGTCTCAATTGTGAATCGCAATAATCATCATATGCGAGTTATTAACATAACAAATGCGAAAAACACAAGCTCTTTCTTCCTATGAACTGGGTTCTATCAGATAATCAAACCGCATGTTTACGAGCAATTCCAAGCCTGAATCAGACTATGTGGACACTAAAAAATTAGGCCAATGGCTCAATGAACATTCCATTAGCCGTGCTGAAATAGCTAACGCCCTTGGAGTCCAAACCACCGTGGTTCACAACTGGTTTGCCCGTCAGAGAATCCCTAAAAACGTGCAAGGCTCATTGCGGCATTTGATGAGTAAGGATTATCCTGCGGAACTGGAATCTCAAATTGCCGTTCGAATGAAAAACTCTACCCTGAATGAAGTGGTCAAACGGGCTGTCAAGGAAGGATTGTCCGTGGAGGAATGGATTTTGAGGGCGGTGGAGGAGAAATTAGAAAAAGGTAATTACTAGTAGTCACCTAGAAAATATGGTGGCTACTTAAGTATATAGGTTCCAATAAAAAATATGGAGAAATAATCAATAAGAGGAATGCAAAGGGGAATATTATTTTTTTATATATCATTTTGATATTAAAAAGGTGTCTAGATGTTGCCAATACTTATCGGATCATTTCCTCCATCTGTTTTCCAAATTCATTTTTTGTTGTTATACCATCTTCCTCTCCAACTCCGGTGTGCCATTTTTTCTCGAAGACTACATGCGAGCCGGTACATAGTGCTGCCAGGCAGCGTCTCCATCATATTTAAAGGCTTCATTCCAATCCTGTTTGACGCCTTGTCCCTGCTCATACATGAGTCCGAGATCGTATAAAGCCGGGGCAAACTGCTGTTGTGCCGCCAGCGAGACCCACTTGAACGCCTCTTGCCAATCCTGTTCCACTTCCTCTCCATACATATACATGATTCCGGGATGATACTGGGCGTTGGCATCCCCCTGCCGCGCCAAAGTTAAAAGTTCTTCCTTCTGAAGATGGGGGACGGCATTTCTCCGGCGTCTGCATCGGGGGAAACGGTTTCTCCCGATGCATCGGTCACGGAAGCTAAAAGCCCGCATGCAGCTAGGCCAAGTATAAAAATCCTGCTCCTCCCGGGTTGGAAGTAAAGAGATGGAAATAAAATGTTGAGTAACACTGAAATATTTTAATGCCACGTAGTTAACATTAATCCGTTGCGTCAAAAGATCAAAGATTTTTTAAATGGAATATGTTCTTGGGAACCGGAAGCTCCGGTCCTTTTACGATCTTCCATGTTTGAATACCGGCTAGACCGGGGTATTTTCAATGGCTATGCGGGTCTTTCTGGTCAACCTCGGCTTAAAAATACGTTAAACGGCTTTCATGGAGAAAGGGACGGTCTCACTGCGGTAAAAACCCGGAAGAGAGTCGGCCCCTGAATTCTTTAACGAAAGGTGATGCCCGGCTGTTTAGTTTTCGGGAACCTTGAAAAGAATGTAGATGGAATTGGAGTCCGGGATGGGCATGATGCCCACGGCTTCCGCGTTGTTTGCCTTGGCGAAGGCAGTGATGTCCGCTTCCGCCTGGGGCTTCTGGTTGGCCGTGTAGTACTGGCGTTCGTAAAGTACGTATTTCATGTTCGTATTTTCTTGTTGTTGAGGCATGTGTTCCGTTTTTTCCTGTTCCGGAAAGCTCTCGTGCCTTTTCCTTCATCTCCTTTTTGGAAGAGGGGAAAACAATTCCGGAACGTTATGGCGGGAACGGCAGGGATGAAGGGCGGAAAGACCAATTTCCGGAAAGTTCGCGACTGCGTGGCGGATGTCGCTTTCACCCTTCTTCTGGGAAATTTTTAACCTGATGGCACAATTTTTCCCGAATAAAGGCAACCAGGAAAGTGTCTGAATAAGACACCATTTCAGCCTGCTGATACCATGAAAAAATCGTTTTTGATCCCGCTCGTTCTTTTTTGCTGTCCCGTGGCCGTGGTGGCGGCGGAACAACCGGAGGTGCAGAGCGCCGCCAGGGACGCCGTGGAGTGGCGGCACCATATCCACCAGAATCCGGAATTGTCTTTTGAAGAAGAGAAGACGAGCGATTATGTGGCGGACCTGCTCGCTTCGTTCGGCCACATTGAAGTACTGCGGCCTACAAAGACATCCGTGATCGGCATTCTGCGCGGCGGAAAATCCGGGAAAACCGTCGGATTCCGGGCGGACATGGATGCTCTGCCCGTGCAGGAGGAAACCGGATTTCCCTTTGCCAGCAAAACGCCGGGCGTCAGCCATGCCTGCGGCCATGACATGCATACGGCCATGCTGCTGGGAACGGCCAAAGTCCTGGCCTCCATGCAGAAGGAGCTGCCCGGCACGGTGTATTTCATTTTTCAGCCCGGAGAAGAAAAGTCCCTCGGCGGCGCCCTCCCGATCATCAAGAGCGGGGCGCTCAAGGGGGTGGACGCCATCTTCGGCGCGCACGTGATGCCCAATGTCCTCGCCGGGTCCATCGGCATTCTCCCGGCAGGGGCCGCTTCTTCCGCCTCGGACGGTTTTTCCCTGACCATCCAGGGGAAGGGCTCGCATGGTTCCATGCCCCAGATGGGCGTGGACCCTATCGTCACGGGGGCTGAAGTCGTAATGGCGCTGCAAACGGTGGTCTCACGCAGCGCCACGCCCGGAGACATGGCTGTGGTGACTGTGGGGAAGTTCCAGTCCGGAAACGCGCCCAACGTTATCCCGGACAAGGCGGAGCTGGGAGCCTCCATCCGTTCCGTGACGCCGGAAACCCGCAAGTTGCTGGAGGAACGCGTCCGGACTATCATTGACCACGTGTGCAAGGCCAATGGAGCGCAGTACAAGCTGGATTACTCCCTGGGCTATCCGTCCATTCAGAATGACGCCGCGTTGCGTGAACTGGCAAAGAAGGCGGCTATTGAGGCGGTAGGTGAGAAGAACGTGTTTGACGCTCCCAGAATACCGGCCAGCGAGGACTTTTCCTATTACGCTCAGGTGGCTCCCACCTATTTTATGACGGTGGGTTCCGGGGAAGGCCCCGCCAACCACAATCCCGGCTTCAAGGCGGACGACGGAGCGATTCTCAATGGAATCAAGACGGAGGTCCGGATGATCCTGGATTACCTGGCCGCCAAATAAAGGGAGTGTTCAAGGCTCCCGTTTCCTTAACCGGAACGGCGGGCGCCTTCCTCCATTTCCCGGATGCATTCCTCCATCAGGGCGGGGTCTATTTCATGGACGTCCTTTCCCCGGCCTATGCCGATGAGCATCAGGACGGTCAAGTGGCCCCCCAGATGTTCGCGGAAGGCTTCCAGGCCTTTCAGCACTTCACACTGTCCGTTTTCCTCTCTGCGGGAAAGCAGGGGATGGAATACGGGCAGCCCCAGGGCTTTCAGCACGGAGATGATTTTTTCCGCCTCTCCGGCAGGCAGCCATCCCTTTTTGACAGAATAAAGGATATCCAGACACATGCCCACGGAAACAGCTTCCGCGTGGCCCAGCGTGTAGCCGGACATGGTTTCCATGTAATGGGCGGCCCAGTGCCCGAAGTCCAGGGGGCGGCTGGACCCCAGTTCAAAGGCGTCTCCCCCGCGGGCAATGTGGGAGGCATGCAGCAGGGCGGAATGCTCCACGGCGTATTCCAGCGCGTCCCGCTCGCAGGCGGCCAGCGCGGCGGCGTTCGCTTCCAGCCAGTCAAAGAAGGCGGCATCTTTCACCACGGCCACCTTTACCACTTCCGCCAGTCCGGCCCTTTTCAGGGACAGGGGCTGGGAATGCAGGAACAGGAAGTCATTGAGCGTGGCCCAGGCCACCGCGAAGGTGCCCAGGTAGTTTTTCTGGCCCATGAAGTTGATACCGTTTTTGACGCCCACGCCGGAGTCCGCCTGGGAGAGGGTGGTGGTGGGCACGCGCAGCAGCCGGATGCCGCGGTGGGCAGTGGCGGCGGCAAAGCCCGCTACGTCCAGAAACGCTCCGCCGCCCACGGCAATAATGTAGGAATGGCGGTCAATCCCCGCTTCCACGATGTGGCGCAGGGCTGTTTCCCAGGCGGCGAAGGAGGTTTTGGCCGCTTCCCCTCCCGGAACGGGACGGCACCCGGCATAGGCCAGCTCCCCGGCATTCTTTTCAAAATAGCGGTCAATATCCGCGGGAAGTCCCGGGTAAAGACGTTCCAGGCCTTCCTCCATCAGGACAAGGACGCGGCCTCCGGGCCTCTGCTCCATTAGACTGGACAGAGCCGTGTTTTCCGGATGGAAGGCCCCGTGGGTGAAGCCTGTCCTGTAGGGAAAATCCAGCCGGATGTTCAGCGTATGAAGGGACATTTCAGAATGGATGCAATGGAATGGCGGAGCGCGCCATGGGGCTTAATCCCTGCGGAGTACGGGCACGGCCCTCATCTGGATGAAGCGGTCCGCCTTGGCGGCTTCCTTCTGGGACATGTACATGGTGTACGGCTGCTGGGCCACCTCAATGCGGAGCATGCCGTCCGGAGCGGGCACGTCCAGAAGCTGGTTGAGATGCTTCAGGCTCTTCACCTGGACGCCGTTCACCTTTTCCACAATGGAGGGGCTCATCTGGGCATAGCCCAGCGTGGCCTGGGTGGGCAGCGCCATCAGGAAAACCACGATTTCATCCACGCCCTTTTTCCGGATGTCCTCTTTCTTCCGAATGGCTTCCACCAGGTTGAGCGGTGGGCGGTTTTTGCTGAGCTTGTTGATTTCCCCGATCAGGGCTCCGGTCAGCGGAACGAAGACCAGGCCGCCGTAAATGCGGTAGGGGGGATCGGAGACAAAAGGGGCCGGATTGATCAGGTCGCCGTCCAGAGCGCTGCGGTCCAGCTTGACGTCCAGCGTCATGGGCTGGCTGACGCCGTCCTTGTCCTTGCGGCGGATGCCCAGCGTGATGGTGTCTCCCGGCATGGCGGAGTCACGGAACAGGACGTTGGCGGAAACAGGTCCCAGAGCGGGGTCCTTGATCAGGCCCTTGCTGTCCAGCGGAATGCCGTTGACGCTTTCCACCACGTCTCCGGGGCGTACTCCAGCCTTGTAGAATGAACCGTAGACGGGCAGCTTCACCACATAAAAGCCGCCGCCGGTTTCAGGAAGGCCCAGGAACTTGCGGAAAACAGGGTCCGTCAGTTCCGTGACCTGGGTGCCGTCCGCCGGGAAGCCGGTGTAATTGCCGGATTGGGCCTGCTTGAGGAAGCGGGAAATCATGGTCTGGGTAACGGCCAGCGCTTTCTGGGCGGACGGATCGCAACTGGCGCTGAGGGCCACCAGTTCATTGTCCCTCATGATGGGGTTGCCCGCGCCGCCTTTCAGGGGCGTGACGGAGGATTTGACGTTGTACAGGACAAAGGGTTCCCCGTTCGTGAAAGGGCTGGCGCTTTCCGTCGCCAGAAGGGTGCCGGAGGTGGTGATGGGAAGGCCGTCGTCATTGAACTGCCAGAAGGTCACCTTGTCTCCCAGGCGGGGGGCGCTGCCCAGCGTGACGGGCACCAGCTTGTCCAGGAATGGGGCGTCCTCCTCGTTTTTCAGGCGCAGCAGGGCCAGGTTGGCTTCCGGGTCAAAGGCTGTCACGGTTACGGGGACCGTCTGGGAGCCGTCTGCGGAAGTCACCTCCACGAAGCTGGCGGAATAAACAATGTTGGCCGCCGTCAGGATGTTGCCGTCCCCCAGATAAATGCCGAAGCCCTGGCTGTATGCCGGATTTTCCTTGCTCCACGGCTGGACCATGGCATAGCCCTGGTTGGTGGCATTGATGCCCACCATGGAGTTGGTGGGGGAGGGAAGCCTGGCCGGGACCGGAGTTTCCTCCGGTTGTTCCTGAGGGGGTTCCGGCTGTTGTTCGGGCTGCGGCGCTGGGACCGTGCGGCCGCTTTCACGCGGCTGGCAGCCGCCGAGGAGAATCAGGGAACCAAGGGCGAAAAGAGAAAGGATTTTCATGGCGGTTAACGGGCGGGAGTGGTGGTCCGTTCAGGCTGGCGTCCGGGAATGGCGCTGTCCAGACGGGCGTTTTTCGGAATGTTGTAGGTTTTGGAGATGCGCTTGTTGGCGGCCTCCATGGCCTTGCCTTCAAAGATAAGGGGGCGTTCCCCGTCTTTCAGTTCAATGGTCACGTATTCCGGCATGTTCTTGGGGTAAAGCAGCTCGTAGGCATGGGTGAGGCCCTTGACCTTCACACCGTTGATTTTTTCCACGATGGCGTTGGAGATGGAGCCGGACAGGCGGGCGTTCACTTCGTCGTCCAGCACCTTGGTGATGATCACCATGTCTTCATGGTCCACGCAGCCCCCGTCTTCCTGGTAGTCCCGGATGTCCAGGGCCACGTCCAGCAGGGAGATGTCCGCCGCCGCCAGCACGTTGCGCTGGATGGGCTGGAACACCAGGCCGCCGAAGACGACGTAGCGGGGCATTTTGTCGTATTCCTCCATCAGCAGGTCCTTGGAGAGGGAGGGTTTCATCACCATCTCCACCTTCATGGGCTTGCCGTCCCGGATAATGTCCAGCGGGAGCCGGTCATCCTTGAAGCAGCGTTCAATGAGCTCCTTCATGCTGATTTTCTGGCCGTCCAGTTCAATCATGGCGGAGCTGTCCACATCGTATCCGTCCACCTTCATCAGCAGGTCTCCGTTGCGGAGCACGCCGTCCGCGGAGGAGCCCTTGAGCACCTTGCCGATCAGCACGCCCTTCTCGTCGTCCGGCAGACCGAACGCCTTGCGCATGGCGGGGTTCAGGATGGGAGCGGCCTGGATGCCCATGTCCACGTAGCCGTCATAAACGCCGTCCTTGATGTCCTCCAGAAAATGGCGGATGACGGGAGTAGGAATCACGTACCCCGTATTGTTGGCGTTGTTCAGGCCCTGGAAGGCCACGCCGATGACTTTGTTCCCCATCAGGGCCGGGCCGCCGCTGTTCCCCGGATTGATGGCGGCATCCACCTGGATGGTTAGGTGCTCCGTATTGCGGGGATGGGCGTACGTGGTGAAGTCAATGCGGGAGACCACGCCGCGCGTGACGGACAGCCTGTTCCCGCCGATGGGATAGCCGATCACCCTCACTTCATCTTCCAGATGGGGCAGACTCTTGCTGAATTCAAAGGGCTTGATGTCCTTGAAGGGCTTGGGGTCTTCCGCTTCCAGCAAGGCCAGGTCCGCGTCATGGGCGATGAACTTGACTTTGGCGGGAATCTTGCGGGAATCCCCGTACATGGAGATGTAAATGCGCTCCGCGTTGCTGACCACGTGGGCGTTCGTCATGAAGGCGTTTTCTCCGATCAGGAAGCCGGTGCCGATGCCGCCCTGGTAGCGGCCCGTATCCCACGGCGTGGCGTAATCCGGCGTCAGGGAGTCCACTTCAATCTTAACGACTCCCTTGTATTGGTCATTAATGGAAACGACAGGGCCGGACATGACCTTGTCCACACCGAAGTCTGAGAGGGAAACGGCCGGCTCGTCCGCATGGGAAAGAGCGGCGGCGGCAAGGACTGCACACAGTCCTTGGAAGCAGGTATGGGAATGCATGGGGGTCAGTGGTTAAAGGGTAATGCTGTTAAAAGGGGAACGGGGTTCAGAGGTTGCTTTTCCGGCTTTGGGTGGCCAGACTTTCCTGGAAGGAGTTGACTTCTTCCAGCAGGGAGAAGAAGCGTTCCGTTACCTCGCCGTCCACATGGGAGCCGCGGTTTTCCAGGATGTCCACGGTCCGGCGCGTCTGTTCCACGCAGAGGGCCATGCGGGCCGCCATGGTGCAGTAGTCCGCATCGTTTTCCTTCTCCTGAAGGAGGCAGGAAAGAATACGCGGAGTAATGTAGCGGATGCAGTAGAAAATCTGGCTCAGGGGTTCCGGCGGTTCCGTCCGGTTCCGCTGGGATTTGCTGATTTCCCGGCTGAACTGGCGCTGGCACAGGTCCGTTAGCTCCATGACCTGCTGGAACAGGGGATGGAACATGCAGGACTGGACTTCCTGGGCCTCCTCCTCATTAAGGATGTCAAACAGGCTGAGCATTCCGGTGCTTTTGCAGGAGCACGGGGTGCCCGTCTCTTCCGACTGGGCGATGTTGTCCAGCACGTCGTCCCAGCCCATCACGAAGGCCAGGCGGATATCCCCGCTGGGGTTCAGCCGGTATTTCTGGAACACCTCCTGGTAGGCGATGGCGATGGCTTCCGCCTCCCGCAGGCGCTTGTCCCAGGGATGGTCCGGCAGGTTGCCGTCCTCCTGGTTGTTGGAATAGGCCCTGGACCATTCCTTCACCTGGGTGCGCAGCATCTGCTGGCTCGCCATGATCTGCGCCTGTTCCTCACAGGAATCCATGATCCATTCGGGCAGGGATACCTTGGTGGAAAAGGCTGTGCTTTCCAGCAGCACCATGTCGTGATGGTTGGTGAACCATTCCAGGTACAGGGCGTTTTCCATCATTTTCTTCCCCTTGACGGGCATGCGGCGGCTGGCCGTCATGTCACCCGCCACTCCCCGGATATTTTCCGGGAGCTGGGTGAGTTCCGCCGGAAGCCGCTGGGGGGAAGGGTTCCTGAAGTCAACCGTGCATCCGGCCAGGTCCTGCAAACAGTCACCCTGCAGGGTGATGTTGACCGGGTGGGACATCCCCATGAGCTGCAGGGTAAGTTTGACGGTTCCGCGTTCACGGTTGTCCAGCGTGCCGTAGCGGACGTAGTCTGTAATTCTGAAAATCATATGGGGAGCAGGGGTAGGGTGAATGAAGGATCAGCAGGCCGCGGTCACCTGGGGTAGTTCCGCATTTTTCTTTTCTACGGCCTCCATGTTGACAAGCAGTTCCGCAATGGAATCCCAGCGGCCCCGGCTCAGGGCTTCCCGGGCTTCCGCGGGCATCCGGATGGGGAAGGAACCTTCCTTCCAGGACGCGGTCATGTTCAGGAGGTCGATCGTCACTTCCGTTTCCGGATGATCGGAAATGTACCGGGTCAGAGCGGCAATGTCCCCGGCGGACGCGCACACGCAGGGCAGGCCGATGCCGGTGCTGTTGCCGAAGAAGATTTCCGCAAAGGATTCCGCGATGACGGCGTTGACGCCGGAGCGCCTGATGGTCTGCGGAGCATGCTCGCGGGAGGAGCCGCAGCCGAAGTTGGAGCCTCCCAGGATGATGGAAGCCCCCTTGAAGCGGGGATCGTCCACCGGGTGGGATTTGGATTGTCCGTTTTCATCAAAACGTTCGTCCCAGAACATGACCCCTGCCAGCTCGTCAAACGTGATGCATTTGAGGAAGCGGGAAGGAATGATGCGGTCCGTGTCCATGTCCGGTCCGGGAACGGGGACGCAGGTGCCGGTGATGGCGGTGAATTTGGTCAGAGACATAAAGGAAAAGGTGGAGAGTTAATTGAAGGAGAACACTTCGCGGGCGTCACAGACTTTCCCGGTCAGGGCGGCGGCGGCCACCATCGCGGGGCTCATCAGCAGGGTGCGCCCGGTGGGGCTTCCCTGGCGTCCCTTGAAGTTCCGGTTGGAGGAGCTGGCGCAGAGCTGGTCACCCTGGAGCTTGTCCGGGTTCATGGCCAGGCACATGGAGCAGCCCGCCAGGCGCCATTCAAAGCCGGCTTCACGGAAGATGTCCGCAATGCCTTCCTCCTCACACTGCTTTGCAGTCATCTGGGAGCCTGGGACGGCCAGCGCCCGGACGCCGGGAGCCACATGGCGCCCCTTGATGAGGGCGCCCACTTCCCGGAAATCAGAGATGCGGCCATTGGTGCAGGAGCCTACGAAGCAGACCTGCACCGGCAGTCCCTTGAGGGGCATCTCAGCGGGGAATTTCATGTACTCCAGCGCTTCATTGATCATCTTCCGTTCGTCATCGTCCCTGGCGGAGTCCGGGCTGGGCGTGCTGCCGCTGATGCCCGTGTTCTGGTCCGGGGAAATGCCCCACGTCACCGTCGGTTCAATGGCGGCGCCGTCGATTTCTACGATTTCGTCGTACTCCGCGTCCGCATCGGAAGCGAAGCTCAGCCAGCGTTCCACGGCCTTGTCCCAGTCCGCTCCGGTGGGGGCGAACAGGCGTCCCTTGATGTATTCCACCGTGGTTTGGTCAGGGTTCACGTATCCGCAGCGGGCCGCGCCTTCAATGGACATGTTGCAGAGGGTCATGCGTTCGTCCATGCTCATGGCGTCAATCACGCTGCCGCCGTATTCATAGGCAAAGCCCAGGCCGCCCTTGGCGCCCAGAAGGCCGATGATATGCAGGGCCACGTCCTTGGCGCGCACGCCGGGGGCCAGCTTGCCGTTCACGTTGATGCGGCGCACCTTGAGCGGGCTGAGCGCCATGGTCTGCGTAGCCAGCACGTCGCGCACCTGCGTGGTGCCGATGCCCATGGCAATGGAGCCTAAGGCGCCATGGGTGGCCGTGTGGGAGTCACCGCACACGATGGTCATGCCCGGCTGGGTGATGCCGAGTTCCGGGCCCACCATGTGGACGATGCCCTGGAGGCCGGTGGGGAGGTCGAAAAAACGGATGCCGTTCTCCGCGCAGTTCCGGCGCAGCTCCTTGATCATGGCGTCAGCCGTGGCGTCCGCGAACGGTTCCGCCTGGTTGTCCGTGGGAATGATGTGGTCTACGGTGGCAAAGGTGCGCTCCGGGTGGCGCACGGTTAGGCCGAGGTCCCGGACCATTCCGAAGGCCTGCGGAGAGGTGACTTCATGCAGCAGATGAGTAGCGATGAACATTTGCGTCCTTCCGTCCGGCAGGATACCGACGGAATGAGCGTCCCAGATTTTTTGGAAAAGTGTTTTCCCCATAGCTGGCCTAAGCATCCGTCCGTTCGGGAACCGCGTCAAGATGCAAGGACGTATTGATGACACGGTCTGTGTCTTACATAAGGCGTTTTTTGAACATTTCCTCTGCCTTCATGGTCTGAATTGGCCGCTTCCCATTCTTTGGCGCATTTCCATATTCAAGGGAAGAGGGGCTTTCAATGCTCTCCGGCGCAGGAATTCCGTTGGAATTTTTCCTTCCACAGCTCCGCAAAAACATCTCCGAACCGGGTCAGCAGCGTGTCCACCGGGCCAGGATCCGGCATTTCGTTTTCCAGGCAGGTCATCTGCACGCCCCGGATGCCGCAGGGAGTGATGGCCTGGAAGGGGGGCAGGGATTCACGGGTCACGTTGAAGGCAAAGCCGTGCATGGCGATCCATTTTTTCACCCCTACCCCGATGGAGGCTATCTTGCGGTCTTCCACCCACACGCCCACCAGTCCTTCCCGGATGCGGGCCTGCACGCCGAACCGGGCGCAGGTTTCAATCAGGGCGTTTTCCAGGGCGGTGACGTAGTTGTGCAGGTCCCTCCCGTAGCGGTTGAGGTCCGTGATGGGGTACCCCACGAGCTGGCCGGGACCGTGGTAGGTGGCCTGGCCTCCGCGGTTGATTTCATAAACCGGGAAAGGGAGAAGGGAACCGGGGTGCAGGCTGGCGTGGTCCCGCGTGCGTCCAATGGTGTAAACCCCGGCGTGTTCCAGCAGCAGGAGATCATCTTCCCGCTCCGGGTCCTCCTGATGGGCCCGGACCAGTTGTTCCTGGAGTTCCAGGGTTTCCTGATAGTCTGCCAGGCCGGGAATGCGGATGATGTTCATGCGGCGGAGAGGCTGCGCCCGGTAAGGATGGGCTTAGCGCGTTCTGCGCGCCTGCTGGCCCAGGGCGGTGCGGTACTGGCGCACGGCGGCGGCCAGGGAGGAGGCCATGAAGTTCTGGTAGCGTTCCGTAGCGATGAGCAGGGCTTCCTGCGGGTTGGACATGAAACCGCCTTCCACCAGGATGGCCGGATGCTTGATGGTGCACAGCACGGAATAACGTGCGCGCTTGATGCCGCGGTCCGCCATGGAGATGCCCTCCTTGATGGCGAGCGGCCCTTTCAGCATGTGCCCCTGCACGGCCGTAGCCAGGGCGATGTTCATGCTGTCCTGGGAATTGCCCTGCAAGGCGTCCTGCCGGATGTTGCGGGACATGGAGGAGGAGGTTCCCGCGGGAGCCAGCGTGAAGGTTTCTACCCCGCGGGCGGAGGACCCGCCGTCATTGAAGTGGATGCTGATGAAGATGGCGTTGTTGTGGCTGTTGGCGATGCGCACGCGGTCCTGAAGGGTGATGAAATTGTCCGTGTCACGGGTCATGATCACCTGGTAGCCCATGCCCTTGAGGCGGTCGCGCAGTTTTTTGGCTACGGAAAGGTTGATGTCCGCTTCCCGGCTGATGCGGTTGCGCGTCCCGCTGTCATGGCCGCCGTGGCCGGGATCAATGACCACCGTGTTGAAGCTGCGACGGTTGGCGATGTAAGTGGGGCGCAGGACCGGGTCAATGATTTTGTGCAGGTCCATGTTGGAGACCATCAGCCCCTTGGACGGATGGTCCGCCACGGGATAGGAGAGCACGAACTTCATGTTGTTCATGAACATGTCCTGGCTGTGCGCCTGCATGCGGATCTGGATTTTTTCCGGTACCTCGTAAACTTTCTGCCGTCCTTCCGTGCGTTCACGGGTCAGTTTGTAATGGGTGCGCACCTCGGACATCGGGATGTACTGTATCCCGTTGATGGTTTCCGGGTTCCATCCGAAGGCCGTGGACAGCGTCAGCAGAAACATGCCCAAAACGCCAAGCATGGCTGCAAATGATGTGCGAGAGGTCGGATACATAGGACGATATCGCGTCCAGACTAACGGATTTTTCATGACGCACAAGAGAAAAGTTTCCGTGAAAGACTCTTTTGCGCCCCTGTCCGGAAAGCGAAAGGGCGGCCCCCGGAAGCGGGAGCCGCCCTTGATGGGTGGTGAGGGAAGGGCGCGCGCTATTTGGCCGCCTTCTCGTCCATCTTGGCCTTGACCAGTTCTTCGATCTCCTTGTATAGGTCCGGATTGGACTTCAGGGCTTCCTTCGCGGCGTCCCGGCCCTGGGCAATCTGGCTGCCGTTGTAGCTGATCCAGGAGCCGCGCTTCTGAATGATGTCGTATTCCATCGCCAGGTCCAGCAGGCTTCCCACGGAGGAGATGCCTTCATTGTACATGATGTCGAATTCGCATTCCGTGAAGGGCGGGGCCACCTTGTTCTTGACCACCTTGATCTTGGTGCGGTTCCCGGCCACGGTCCCGTCGCTGGCCTTGATCTGGCCGATGCGGCGGATGTCCACGCGCACGGAGGCGTAGAATTTCAGGGCGCGGCCGCCGGGCGTGGTTTCCGGGTTGCCGAACATGACGCCGATCTTTTCACGGATCTGGTTGGTGAAGACGCAGACGGTGCGGGCCTTGGAGATGAAGCTGGTGAGCTTGCGGAGGGCGGCGGACATCAGGCGGGCCTGGGCGCCCACCGTGGAGTCCCCGATTTCGCCGTCCAGCTCCTGCTTGGTGACCAGGGCGGCCACGGAGTCCAGCACGATGACGTCAATGGAGTTGGAGCGCACCAGGGCTTCGCAGATTTGAAGGGCTTCTTCCCCGGAGCTCGGCTGGGAGACCAGCAGGTCGTCCAGGTTCACGCCCAGGCGGGCGGCGTACTGGGGGTCCAGCGCGTGTTCCACGTCGATGAACGCGGCCAGGCCGCCGGCCTTCTGGGCTTGGGCGATGGCCGTCAGGGTCAGCGTGGTCTTGCCGGAGGATTCCGGTCCGTAGATTTCCACGATGCGGCCGCGGGCGAAGCCGCCCACGCCCAGCGCGCGGTCAATGAGAAGATTGCCGGTGGGGATGACGTCCACTTCCATTTTTGCGTTGTCGCCAAGGCGCATGATGGCGTTTTCACCGAAGTCTTTCTGGATCTGGGAGAGGGCCAGGTCAAGGTTGCGCTTGCGGGCCGCGGCCAGTTTTTCAGCTTCGGGGGATAAAGGTGTTTCGTTGCTCATAATATCGTGAAAAGTATAGCTGAAGCGGCCTTGATGGCAAGTGTTCAGTAGGTCTTCACGGCCTCATTTCCCGTTGAGAAAGAACAGAATTCTGACATGGGGGAAATCCTGTGAAAACCGGGTTTTCCCTCCGGGAGGCATGGAGAAAAATGGAATGATTCTCATATACGGGATAGGCTCCCGCCAGAGGAAAAGGGAATCCGGCAAGGGCTTTGGGCGCCGTCATTCCTCAATTGGTTCCGCCAGGGGGATATCCTCATAGGCATCGTCAAAAATGACGGGAATGTTGTGTTCCGGAATCAGGTTGATGGAGCTGATCTTGCGGTGCGTCTGGCGCGCGTGCTGAAGTGCCCGGGAAAGTTTTTCCACCTGGTGTTCCAGGCCGTAATGGCTGAAGGTGGCCTGGCAGTCATTGGAGAAGCGCACGCAGAAGGACCAGTCGTTGGGCATCGTGATGGAGACGATGCTGGGCAGGAACTCCGTCACGCTGCCGGACAGCAGTTCAATGAGCTGCATGGGCGCTTCCAGCTCCCGGATGCCGATGCCGTAGCTTAGCTGGCCGGAGCTCGGGGGCCGGAGGGTCACGGAGGGCATGTGCTTTCCCTGGATGTAGGGCAGGTGGACCTGTTCCATGCAGGGGAAAATGACGCCCTCCTTGTCCGCCAGCACGCCGTATTTGGCGTCACCGGGGCGGATGCCCAGCTCCGGGCAGTCAATCCAGGCCACGGGGATGCGCGCGTCAATGTCCACCAGCAGGGTGGGATCGGAGGATATCTGGCGCTTGACGGACGCCCTGCGGATGGCCGGGCATTTCATCAGGCGCTGTTCCAGTTCCGCGGCGTCCATGGAAAAGATATTGTCCCCGGGGCCGACGCCCATGATGGAGAAGGCCTGCTCCGCGTTGAAGATGCCGTTGCTTTTCAGCGTAACGGTATCGATGGAGAGCCAGTCGTACTTGAGGATGTAGTCCTTCCACAGGAAGACGATGGCCCCGATGAGGCCGAAGATGAGCGTGTAGACGGTGAGGATGTGGAACAGCCTGCGCCGGAAGAGCCAGAAACGGTAGTTCTTACCCTTGCGCTCAATGGTTTCTTTTCTCGCCTCTCGTTCCAGCAGGAGCAGCTCCGGCCTTTTGGCGGAGCGGGGGACTGGCGTTGTAGCTTTGTGCGACATCGGGGGGTGTGGGATGGGCGACTCCCCGCCCTCTGTCAGATATTACGCTATTTCCGGGGGGTGGCTAGCGATAATTCCGCTATTTTTTCGCAAAGGGCGTCGTAGGACCAGCCGGCGGCGGCGGCGGCCTTGGGAAGCAGGCTGGAGGGGGTCATGCCGGGAATGGTGTTGATTTCCAGCACAAAGGGTTCTCCGTCCTGTTCACGCAGCAGCACGTCCACGCGGCCGTACACCTCCACTCCGGCGGCGCGGCAGGCCTTCAGGGCGGCTTCCTGCACCTGTTGGGCGGTTTCCTCCGGGAGGTCCGCCGGGCAGATGTAGTCCGTGCCGCCGCCCATGTTCATCCACGGGTACTTGTTGCTCAGGTCATAGAATCCGGAGCGGGGGCAGATGTGGATAACGGGGAGGGCTTCTCCGTTCAGGACGCCTACCGTGAGTTCCCTGCCCTGGATGAATTCCTCCACCAGTACCGTGGAGCCGTGGGTAACGGCTTCTTCCATGGCCGGGAGCACGTCTTCCTGCCTGTGGACGATGTGGACGCCCACGCTGGAACCTTCACAGGGGGGCTTGATGACGAAGGGAAGAGGGAGGGAGGGCATCACGATGCCGCCGGAACAGTCCAGAATTTCCGCGCGCGGGGTGGGCACTCCGGCCTCCAGGAATACTTTCTTGGATTTTGCCTTGTCAAAGCAGACGGCGCTGGAACGGGAACCGGCCCCCGTGTACGGAATGCCCCGTTCTTCCAGAATGGTCTGAAGGGCCCCGTCCTCGCCGAAGGTGCCGTGGATGATATTGTAGGCCAGTTCCGTGCCTTCCGGCAATTGAAAGTCAGGGCCGTGCACGTCCACCTGCGTTACGCTGGTGAAACCCGCCTGGCACAGGGCGTCGTAAACGGATTTGCCGGAAACGAGGGATACTTCCCGTTCAGCTCCGGGTCCGCCCAGAAGAAGGGCGATCCTGAGGTCGCGCTTGAGAGTACTCATGTTGAAATAAAATAATGAATGGGTTAAAATTGAGGGTCACGGTCGCCAATCACCTGGGCTTCCGATTTCAGGTCGATGCCGCGGTTTTCCATGGCCTCCTTCCGGATCATGTCAATCAGGATGGTGATGTCCCGCGCCCGGGCATGGCCGCGGTTGATGATGAAGTTGGCGTGCACGTCGGATACGCAGGCATCCCCCACGCAGGCGTTTTTCAGGCCCAGTTCGTCAATCAGCTTGCCCGCCGGGATTTCCGCCGGATTTTTAAAGATGCAGCCTGAGCTTGCCCCGACGGGCTGGGAGAGCTTGCGCTTGGCGCGGGCTTCCTCCAGGCGCCTTTCCATTTCCTGCGGGGAAGCGGGCTGCGTCTCAAACACGGCCTGAAGCACAAAGTTGTGGGCCAGGTCCGGAATGGAACGGTACTGGGCGTTCAGTTCATCCTTTGTGTGGCTGCGGATTTCCCCGTCTTCATCCAGGCAGACCACGGAGACCAGGTTTTGAATCATGTCCATGCCCATGGCTCCGGCGTTCATGCGGAGGCTTCCCCCCACGTTGCCGGGAATGCCGTCCATCCATTCCAGACCGCCAAGGCCGTTCTGGACGGACGCGGAGACCAGCTTTTTCAGCCGTACGCCCGCGCCGGCGGAGAGAAGGTTGCCCTGAATGTCCAGCACGTCGAATTCGCCGCCGGAAGGGTGGATGACGGCGCCGCGCAGGCCGCCGTCCCTGACAATGATGTTGGAGCCGCGGCCGATGACGTGCACAGGAATGTTCCGGTCCCGGCAGTAGTTGACGGCCGCCCGCATGCCGGAGAACGTGGAGGGTTCCAGCCAGTACTGGGCGCAGCCGCCCACCCCCATGGTGGTGTGGCGGGACATGAGCTCATACAGCCTGCCTTTCAGATCCTCTCCCGCGGTGCGTTCCAGGTCTTCCAGCAGGGCCAGGTCGCGCGCGATGCGCATGCCGCATTCATGGACGTTCCCGGCGCCCAGCGTCAGGAACAGGTCTCCGGGGTTCAGGGCATTGCCGATGGCGTGGTGGGCCGTGGCCAGCTCCGGCAGGTAGTGGGTTTCCACCGGGCCGTGCTTGTGCATGGCGTCAATGATGGTCTGTCCGCTCACTCCCTTGATGGGCAGCTCGCTGGCGGGATAGACGTCCGCCACAAAGACGAGGTCCGCCGCCTGGAGCACCTTGCCGAAGTCGTCCGCCAGCATCTGCGTGCGCGTGTAGCGGTGCGGCTGAAAGTAAACCACCAGGCGCTTCGGCTGGAGGGAGCGGGCGGTCTGGAGGGTGGCGGCTATCTCCGTGGGATGGTGGCCGTAGTCGTCCACAATCCGGATGGACGGGGAAAGGTACTTGGTTTCAAAGCGCCGTTTGGCTCCGGCAAAGGAGGCCAGCCCGCGCGTCACCGCCGGGAAGTCCACGCCCAGTTCCGTAGCCAGCGCGATGGCCGCTAGGGAATTCAGCACGTTGTGGCGACCGGGAATGCCCAGCTCCACGCGGCCCAGTTCCTCTTCCCCTTTCAGGACGGTGAAGAGAGTGCGTCCGCGGCGCTCCACCACGTCCGTGGCGGTGTAGTCCGCACCGGCCCAGCCGTAGGAAATGGAATTGGGGTACGCGGCGCATACGTCCGCGGCGCCGGGATGGGCGCGGCAGTAAATGATCTTGCCCCGCGTCTGGGAGCACAACTGGTGGAACACGGCCTTGATTTCATCCAGGTCCTTGTAGTGGTCCAGGTGTTCCGGCTCAATGTTGAGGACGATGCTGTGCTCCGGCAGGTAGTTCACCAGCGTGCCGTCGCTCTCGTCCCCCTCCGCCACCAGGTATTCGCTGTTCTCGTTCCAGTGGGCGTTGGTGCCCAGCACGGGAATTTCCGCCCCCACGTAATGGCACGGGCGCATGCGGCCTTCCCGCATCAGGTGCGCGCACAGGGCGGAGGTGGTGGTTTTGCCGTGCGTGCCGGAGACCACCACGCCTTTCTTCCCGTTCAGGATGGCCGCCAGGCATTCCGCGCGGCGCATGCAGGGAATGCTGAGCTGGCGCGCGGCGGACAGGGCCGGATTATCCTCCCGGATGGCGCTGGAATAAATGACGATTTCCGCATCGGAGACGGCGTCCGCGGAGTGGGGGCAGGAGAAGGACAGGCCCAGGCTCTGGAGCCGTTCCGTTTCCGTGCTGGTCACGCGGTCGCACCCGCTCACCCGGTGGCCCATTTCCATCAGCATGAGAGCCAGGCCGGACATGCCGGAACCCGCCACGCCGATGAGGTGGAGGCGCGCCGGGTGTTCCCTGTCCATCAGGCGTTTGCGTAAAGTCTCAATCATGGGTGGGTGCAGGGTCCGTGTTTTCAATGACATTGGCGATGCGGGATACTGCATCAGGCGTATCCAGACGTAAAGCACATTCATTCATGGAGGCCAGCAGGGAGGAATCTCCCAGGACTTCCTTCAGGAAAACCGCAATATCGTCCGGCGTAAGGGTGTTTTCACGCATCATCCGCGCCGCGCCGTGGGCGGCGAAAACGCGCGCGTTGTGCGCCTGGTGGTCGTCTGCGGCAAAGGGGTAGGGAACCAGCAGGGCCGCTTTCCCCATGTGGGCCAGTTCCGTCAGGCTGGACGCCCCGGAACGGGAAATGACCACGTCTGCCGCGGCGTACGCGGTAGCCATGGCGGAACAGAATTCAATGACGTGCACATGGGGCATGTCCGCCGTGAGCTGGCTCACGCGCGCAAAGTCCGCGGAGCCGGTGATGATCAGGAAGTCGCACAGGTCTGCGCACTGCCGTGCCGCTTCAATAACCAGGGAATTCAGGTTCCTGGCCCCCTGGGAGCCGCCCATCACCAGGGCCACACGGCGGTCCTTGGGTAGGTTGAGCTCCGCCCTGGATTCATCCTTGTCCCTGCGCTCCTCCATTTCCTGGCGTACCGGGGTGCCGGTGACGATGCACTTGGCGGGATTGAAGTAGTGCCTGGCCTCTTCAATGCCCAGCAACACATTCGTGCAGCATTTGGCGGTCATGCGGTTGGCCTTGCCGGGCAGGGCGTTGGAGTCATGCACATAGGTGCGGATGCCCTTGCGGTGGGCGGCGTACACGGGCGGGAAGGAGGTGAACCCCCCCATGCCGATGACGACGTCCGCGTTCACCTCGTCCAGCAGGCTGCGGCTGAACCGGATGGCCTTGTACAGCTTGAGCCCGAAGCCCAGCAGGGACATGGACGGTATTTTGGGCATCGCAATGGCCTCGATGGTGCGGAAATTGAGGTCGCCGTAATTTTTGCTGGCCTGGGCATCCACCTTCTTCTGGGAGATGAGCAGGGTGACATTGTGGCCGCGCTTTTTAAGTTCCTGGGCCACGGCAATGCCGGGGAAAAGATGCCCGCCCGTGCCGCCGCAGGCAATCACGATGTTCAGGGTGGGACGCGTGGAAGAGGGTTCAGTCATAGTCTTACATCAATGGAACGTTCGTCTTTGCGGGTGATTTCACAGTTGGGCTGGGCTCCGGTGGAAAATCTCTGAATGCTGGTGAGCATGCCCAGGGCGGCCAGCGTGAAGACCAGGTTGGTCCCCCCGAAGCTGATGAAGGGCAGGGGCAGGCCGGAGTTTGGAACGGCATTGGTCACCACTGCAATGTTCAGGATGGCGGGGCAGAAGATGATGGCGACGATCCCCACGGCCAGGAACCGCCCGTAGGCGTCCCGGCACTGCATGGCTACGCCGATGCCCGCGTACGTCATCAGGAAGTAGCAGAGCAGGACGAACATGGTTCCGTAAAAGCCGAATTCCTCGCCCAGCGGGGCGAAGATGAAGTCCGTATGGGCGAAGGGAAGTGTGCCGTGCTTTTCCGCGCTGTTGCCCAGGCCTACCCCGTCCAGCCCCCCGCGCGAGAGGGCGATGGAGGCGCGGTACTGCTGCAGCCCGGCTCCCAGGCGGTGGGCGTCCAGGTCCTTCCAGGCCAGGAAGCGTTCCAGGCGGTTGGAGTTGCTCTGCACCAGAACGTAAAGGGCTGCTCCGGCCAGCGCCAGGGCGCCGCCCAGGTAGATCTTGCGCGTCCCCGCCACGAACATCACGCAGAACGCGGCCAGCGCCAAGGCTACGGAGGTCCCCATGTCCTTTTCAAAAAGAATCAGCGCCAGCGGAACGCCGAAGATGAGGCCGGGCATCGCAAACCCCCACCAGAAGGAGGTGGTGCGGTCCCGGTACAGGGCCAGCCAGTGGGCCAGCGCCATCATCATGCAGAGCTTGGCGCATTCACTGGGCTGGAACTGCATGCCGATGGTGATCCAGCGGCGTTCCCCGTTGATTTCCTTCCCGATGCCCGGCACGTAGCACAGCACCAGCAGGAAGGAGGCGAACCCCAGAATCCACCAGATATACTTCCTCCATATCCGGTAATCTATCCGGGAGAGGACCAGGGCCCCCAGCAGGCCCGCGCAGGCAAAGGCGGTCTGCTTGAACAGGGGCTCGTACGGATGCTTGGTTTCCTCCGCCCACGCCGCCGTGCTGGATACCATCACCAAGCCTACGACCAGAAGGCAGATGACGAAAAACCAGACCAGAATCATGCAGACTTTGGAAGACATGGCAGGAGGGCAGGGACGGGAGGAGAGTTACTTCTTGGGAATCATGATCTTCTGGCCGATCTTGAGGCGCGCGACATCCTTATCGCTCATTTTGTTGAATTTCTGGATATTGCGCCAGTTCATCTTGTACTTGCGGGCGATGACGGAGAGGGTTTCACCCTTCTTCACGATGTGCGGCACGCCGTCCAGCTCGGCTTCAGCCGCGGCGGTTTTTTCCTGCACGGGCTTGTCGCCGGGGCGTGCGGGGATGACCAGCGTGCTCCCGCTGACTAGGCGCTGCACCTTGGGATTGACGGTTTTCAGATCATTGACGGTTACCCGGTTGTCACGGGCAACGCGTTCCCACGTATCCCCCGTGCGCACCATGTGGCGCGCAGGACCTGCCACCGGGGCGGCGTCCGGAATGTGTTCCTGGGCGGCGGGCGCGGGAGCCGGCTGCCTGTTCGGGCGGGCGTCCACCACCTGTTCCGGCTGCGTGATGGTGACCGGGGCGGCGGGTGCGGCCTGAGGAGCTTGGGGGATAACCGCGAGAGGCGCCGCAGGCGCGGGCGTCTGGGGAACGGTGGGCGGCGCAGGCAGTGCGCCTGCCATTTCCACGGTTTCCGTGGTGTTTCTGAACCAGGTGCTGCGGACATAGACGCCGCCGATCACGAGCAGGTGGAGGAGAAGGAGGACGACAAGCCAGCGTACGACGGTGCTGCTGGGCGCGTCATCTTCAAATTCGGAGACGCGGGCGCGGTACCTGCTGAGCTTGGCACGGAGTATGGTGCCCATTTTGCGTTTCGGACGGGTGCGTCCGGTCGGATTGTGATCGGGGGTCTTGGTCGTTTTCATGATGGTGGTTTTCTTGCGGGTTGTCAGGAAAGGGGTGTGAGGGCGTTCACCGTGTCCCGGAAGGCCTGGCCGCGCTGGACGTAGCCGGTGAACATGTCAAAGGAGGAGGTTCCGGGGGAGAACAGGACGGTGTCTCCCGGCTGTGCCAGGGCGCGGGCCTTCGCCACGCAGTCCGCCATGTCCGTGGCTTTTTCCGTGGGGACCACGGGGGAAAAGGCATCGTAAAGCTGGTCTGTAATCTGGCCGAAGACCACGCAGGCGCGCACTTTTTCCTTCAGCATGGGCCGCAGGGGCATGTAATCCAGACCCTTGTCCTTGCCTCCGGCGATGAGGACCACGGGAGAATTCTGGGATTTCAACGCCGCTTCCAGCGCATGCAGGTTCGTGGCCTTGGAATCATTCAGCCACAGGACGCCGTCCAGCGTGCGGACGGTCTCGCAGCGGTGGCCCGGGGGCGTGAATTCCTTCAATACCTCCGCGGCTGTTTCCGCGGGAATGCCCAGGTGGCGGCAGGCAAGCACGGCGGCCATGACGTTTTCCGTGTTGTGGCGCTGGCTCAGGGTAGTGTCCGCCAGGTTCAGCAGGGGGGAGCCTTTCTCCATGACCTGCGGTTCGCGGTAATAAAGATCCGCCTCCGGGTCTTCCGAACTGAAGGTACGGACGGGGGCGTTCAGGCGCGGGAGCCGTTCCCCGGCGCGCACCACAGCCAGACCGTTTTCCGTCAGATTGTCAAAAATGTGCAGCTTGGCCTGGTAGTAGTCTTCCACGGTCTTGTAGCGGTCCATGTGGTCCGGCGCAAAATTGAGCCATACGGCCACGTCCGGGTGGAAATCGCGGATGGTTTCCAGCTGGAAGGAACTGACCTCCAGCGCCAGCACTTCCGGAACGGAATCCCGGAGCAGGATTTCCGCCATCGGAACGCCGTAATTGCCGCAGGCGACAGCCTTCTTTCCGGCGCGCAGCAGGATTTTTTCCACCAGGGACGTGGTGGTGGTTTTTCCGTTGGTTCCGGTGATAGCGATGATGCGGCCAGGATAGAAGCGGGCCGCCAGTTCCATTTCACCGATGGTTTCCGCGCCCTCCCGCCCGAAGGCCCTGACGAAGGGGCTGTCCGTCTCAATGCCCGGGGAGATGACGACCAGGTCCGCGCGGAAGGCGCGTCCGTCTTCTTCCGTGGCGGCGGTGTGCAGCGGAATGTCTTCCGGCCAGCCGGAGATGGAGGCGGAGGTGTCAAACACGCACACGCGGGCGCCGTGCTTCATGGCGAGGCGCGCCGCGGAGCGTCCGCTTCTTCCCGCTCCCAGAACGGCTATGTTGAGGTTGTTGAGCTGCATGTCCGTGGCTGTCAGGCGGTGGTGATCAGGAACAGGCCCAGGAACGCCAGCAGGAGGCTGATCATCCAAAAGCGGGTGATCACCTGCGTTTCCTTCCATCCCTTAAGTTCAAAGTGGTGGTGAATGGGTGCCATGGCGAAGATGCGCTTGCCGTGGCGCAGTTTGAAGCTGCCCACCTGAAGGACGACGGACGTGGCTTCCATGACGAAGACGCCCCCGATGATGATGAAGAGAAGTTCCTGCGCCGTGCAGACGGCGGCCATGCCGAACGCCCCGCCCAAGGCCAGGGAGCCGGTATCCCCCATGAACACCCTGGCCGGGTAGCAGTTGTGCCACAGGAAGCCCAGGCACGCTCCCACCAGGGCCATCATGAAGACGCTGATTTCACCTGCGCCGGGATGGAACGGGATGTCCAGGGAGTCCGCCATCAGCCAGTTTCCGCAGACGGCGGCAATGATGGCGTAGGAGATGCCGGTGGTGACGGAGCAGCCGGAGGCGAGTCCGTCCAGGCCGTCCGTCAGGTTCACTGCATTGGAGGCGGACATGACCACCACCGTGCCGAAGGGGATGTAAACATACCACGGCAGGTTCACCTGGCCGTAAAACGGAATGAAGAGGGAGGAAACGTAGTCATTCAGCTCCACCCGGGGAGTGCCTTCCGGGTACAGGTACAGGAACGTGACGCCCGCCAGCCCGGCCAGGAACTGGATGAAGAGCTTTTTGCGGGCGGAAATGCCGTCCGAGGTTTTCTTGGCCACCTTCAGGTAATCGTCCCGGAAGCCCAGCAGCCCCAGCGCCAGCGTGACGAACAGGCAGGCAATGATGAAGGGATTGCTCATTCTGGCGCACAGCAGGGTGGCCGCCACCATGGAACCTACGATCAGCACGCCGCCCATGGTGGGCGTTCCTGCCTTGGCCCCGTGGAGTTCCGCCAGCTTGTGCACTTCCTCCGCCGTCCTGATGGGCTGGCCGATTTTCAGGGAAATCAGCGCCCGGATGACCCGCGGGGAGAACGCCATGGTCAGGACAAAGGAGATGAGGCAGGCCAGCAGGGCCCTCCCTGCCGGTTCTGCAAGCGCCCCTGCGGGGCAGATCTGTTCAATGAGAGAATGCATACAATTTACTGGGGCGGAAAGGTGAGGTTCATGACGTGCTCCATGCGGGCAAGGCGGCTGCCCTTGAACAGGACGATGTCTCCGGCGGACGTGTGGCTGCGGAGCCACTCCGCGGCTTCCTCCGCGGAGCCCAGGTTCACGGCTTTGGTGCAGGAGCCGGAAGGGATGGCGTCCGTAATCCGGGCGGCGTCCGGTCCCACGCTGACCACGCAGTCAAAGCGGAGTTTTTCCGCTGTGCGGCCCACCAGGGCATGCCCTTCCGCGGAGAACGTTCCCAGTTCTCCCATTCTGCCCAGCACGGCAAAGCGCCTGCCGGTGCAGGAGAGTTCCGCTACGGTATGCAGGGCGGCCTGCATGGAATCCGGGTTGGCGTTATAGGTATCGTCCACCACCAGAATGCCGTTGATCCGGGTGCAGTGGAGCCTGCCGCCCGTAAGCTGCGCCCGGTTGAGCCCGGAGACAATCTGCTCCTTCGCAAGACCTGCCACCCAGCCCGCGGCGGCGGCCAGCAGGGCATTGCCCACCATGTGGCGGCCATGGACGGGCAGTTCCACCACCTCCCAGCAGAAATCCGGAATGGACAGGGTGAAGCGCGTTCCGTTTTCCGTGGAAACGGGGTTTTCCGCGCGGACGGCTCCGCTGTCAATGCCGCAGTCAATGCAGGCGGCTCGGGTTGACTCGCGGATCATATCCGCATAATCGCACTCCGCCGGGAAAATCATGAACCCGTCTTCCGGCAGGCAGCGGGCTACCGTGCATTTTTCCCGGGCGATGTTTTCCCGGGAGCCCATATATTCAATGTGGGAGGTGCCGATGCTGGTGATGATGCCGATCTTCGGGCGCGTCATCCCGCACAGGGGCGCCAGTTCCCCCGGGTGGTTCATGCCCATTTCCCACACGGCAGCCTCATCCGCCGGGGAGGCCTGTAGAATGCTGAGGGGAACGCCGATGTGGTTGTTCAGGTTGCCCTTCGTGGCGATGGTCCGGAGCCCCTGGGAAAGGACGGAGGCGGTCAGGTCCTTGGTGGAGGTTTTTCCGTTGGAGCCCGTCAGGCCGATGGCGGTGAGGGTCAGGCCCGCGCGCCACCAGGAGGCGAGTTGTTGCAGGGCTTTCAGCGTATCCTCCACCAGGATGACGGCGCAGGAGGGATCAATGCCCGTTTCCACGCGGCTGACGACGACTGCCGCGGCGGTGCGGGAGGCATCCGGCGCAAAAAGATTGCCGTCAAAATGGTCTCCGCCCAGCGCAAAGAAGACGGCATGGGGGGGCAGGTTGCGGCTGTCCGTGCACACGCCGCCGGAAGCGACCCGTTCAAAGGGGCCGCTGACCAGTTTGCCGCCGATGGCATTGCAGATGCCGTGTGCCGTGAGGGAGGTCATGAAAATGATGGTGCGTGTGTTATGCCTGCGGGAATTCTTCCCTCTCCTTGATGAACAGGTTGCGGCGCACTTCCTTGGCGTCGCTGAAATCAATGCGTCCGGTGGAAAGCTCCTGGTAGTTTTCATGGCCCTTGCCCGCAATGAGGACGATGTCCCCCAGCCGGGCCTGTTCCATGGCTGTGGCGATGGCCCGGGCGCGGTCCGGGATGATGGCATACCTGCCTTCCGGCATGCCTGCCGTGATCTGGCTGATGATGGAAAGGGGCTCCTCGCTCCGGGGATTGTCGGAAGTGACGATGCAGGCGTCAGACAGGCGTGCGGCCACGGCGCCCATCAGCGGACGCTTGCCCTTGTCCCGGTCCCCCCCGCAGCCGAACACGGTGATCAGGCGGCGGGAACAGATTTCCCTGAGCGTCTTGCAGACGTTTTCCAGGGCGTCCGGCGTATGGGCGTAGTCAATGAAAATCTGGGCGCCTCCGGGGTGGGTGAACAACTGGAGCCTGCCGGGAACCTGCGGAATGTTCTGAAGGTTCGCGATGGCGTCCCGTACCGGGATGCCGGCGCAGATGACGGCGGCCAGCGCGGCCAGGCTGTTATACATGTTGAATTTGCCGATCAGGGGCACGCGCACCAGGTAGCTCTTTCCCTTGTATTCCAGTTCGTACTCGCTGCCCTTGGCCGTGGCGTGGTGCACCAGCATGCGGAAGTCTGCGCCCAGGGCGGAACCGTAGGTTTTCACGGCCATGCGCCCGGAGAACATCTCCGCCAGGCGTCGTCCGTAGGCGTCGTCAATGTTGATGACGGCCACGGGCTTGCGGCGTGACTTGGTTTCCTGCGCCATCTGCTCAAACAACTTCGCCTTGGCCCGGAAATAGTTTTCCATGGTGTGGTGGTAATCCAGATGGTCCTGGGTCAGGTTGGTGAAAATGCCCACGTTGAAATTGATGCCCGCCACGCGTTCCTGGTCCAGCGCGTGGGAGGAGACCTCCATGGAGACGCCGCGGCAGCCGTTTTCATCCATTTCCTTCAGCAGGTGTTCCAGTTCCAGCGGTCCAGGGGTGGTGTGGGTGGAGGGGGTAATTTCCTCCCCGTTGTCATAGGCGATGGTGCCGATCAGCCCGGCGCGCATCCAGGACTGCTTGAGCAGGGAATGGGCGATATAGGCCGTGGTGGTCTTTCCATTCGTCCCCGTGACGCCGATCATGGTCATGTGGCGGGAGGGATGGCCGTTCCAGGATGCGCCCATCAGGCTCACGGCCAGGCGGGAATCATTCACCTCCACCCAGGAGATGCCAGCGTCCCGGGCCTCCTTGGTGCAGGGCATTTCCGCAACGATGGCGCAGGCCCCGCGGCGGATGGCTTCCGGAATGAATGCGTGCCCGTCCGCCTGGGTTCCCTTCACGGCGATGTAGCAGGTGCCGGGCAGAACGCGGCGGCTGTCGCATTCCAGATGGGAGATTTTCACCTGGGGGGAGCCGGTGAGCGTATGGGAGGGAAGGTCTTTGAGTAACGTAAGTAGCTTCATGGTATGATTTATCTGCGCGGCTGTCTGGACGGGGCGGAAGAGGCCTGGGCCGCAATGGCTTTCCTGCCTGCTTCCGCGGAAGGCGTGTTTTTGGGAATATTCATGGCCGCGGCCAGGCGTGTGGCCAATTTCTGGAAGACCGGGGCGCAGACGGTGCCGCCGCCGGGATGGCAGTGCTTGGAAGTGGGATCGTCAATGACGATGAGGCAGACGAAGGCCGGGTCTTCCACCGGAAGCATTCCTACAAAGGAGACGGTATAGCGGTTGTCGAAATAGCCGCCCGTGGGCTTCACCTTGTGGGCGGTGCCGGTCTTGCCCCCCACGTTATAGCCTTCAATCCGCGCCCTTTTGGCGGTGCCGTCCAGGTCCGTGACATGGAACAGGGCGTTTCTGAGGCCGCGGGCCGTTTTAACGCTCATGACCCGGCAGACTTCCACGGGAGGGGAGGGCTGGAAGTTCTTGTCATCCACATAAATGCCGTCCACCAGGCGCGGGCGCATGCGCACCCCGTCATTGGCGATGGCGGCGTAGGCCATGGCGATCTGCAGGGGAGAGACCATCAGGGAATAGCCGAAGCTGATGCGGGAAAAGTTGACGAAGTTGCTGCCGTCCTGGCACTGGCTGCTGGTTTCCCCCGGCAGGTCGATGCCCGTCTTGGAGGAAAAGCCGTACAGGTCAAAGTACTTTTTATAAGTGGGCCAGCCGGACCTGAGCGCAATGCGGAAGGCACCCGGGTTGCTGGACTTTTTCAGCACGCCGCCCACGGTCAGGCCGCTGTAGAAACGGGGGGCGTCCGAGACGGGGCGGGAACCGGGGACCATGTACGGCGTGCAGTTGATCATGGTGTCAAACGTGGCCTTTCCGGTATCCACGGCGGAAGTGACGGAAACGATCTTGAAGGTGGAGCCGGGTTCGTACAGGGACTGCACGGCGAAGTGGTAGGCTCCCTCCTGAAGCCCCTCGCGCGTATTTAAATTATAGTGGGGGCGGCTGGCCATCGCCAGGATGCTGCCGGTCTTGGGCTCTACCACGATGATGCAGCCGCGGGGCTTGTGGGTCTGGTCCGTGTAAAAGGAGATGGCGGCGTCCAGTTCCTCCTCCACGATGGTCTGGTACTCCATGTTCACCGTCAGGCGCACGTTCAGGCCGTCCACGGCATCCTTGAACCGGGAATCCGCGGAGGGGATGATGCGTCCGCGGCTGTCCTTCCGGTACTCCCGGATGCCGTTGTGGCCCAGAAGCTGGTCATCCAGCTGTTTCTCCAGGCCGGAAAGAGCCACGGGCCGGGGGCCGCTGTCCTTCGTCTGGGCGATGTAGCCCAGGATGTGCACCATGCATTCCGGCACGGAATAAACGCGCTTGGAAGAGGTTTCAAACCGGAACCCCTGCACGCGGGCGTTCTGGATGGCCTGGCGCAGCAGCTCCGCTTTTTCCTCGGACAGGTTCTTGGCGATGACGATGCGCTTCTTGGGAATCTCCCCGTCCCGTTCCACCGTGTTGATGATATCCTGCACGCTTACGTCCGGCAGGAAGGGGGCGATCACGCTGGCGGCATATTCCAGATGGGCCTGAACGTATTTCCTCACCATCTCCGGCTCGTAAAGCTCTTCCAGCTTCTTTCTGGCCATGTCTATCCCTTCCGGGCCGTCTTCCGGCTCTTCCAGCAGGATTTTCGCCAGATTGTGCTCCTTGCTGCCGTCCTTCTTGCTGGCTGCCTGGCCCAGAATCTTGCTGCGGAAGCCGGAAACCAGCTTCTCCTTCTCCTTGTCCGTCACGGCGTCTTTCCAGAAGGCGGAATGGACGGCCTTGGAATAGGCCAGCGCCCAGCTGATGGTTTTGGGGTCGTTCAGGTGGTAGCCGTCCGCAATAAGCTCGGAGCTCTGCATGTTGTTGGTGAGGATTTCCTCATTGGCATCCATGATGCGGCCGCGCTGGGGCAGGAGCACCTCCCGTTCAATAATGCCGCCGCTGGGGACGCCGCCCGTTTTCCGGGGGGAGACGAGCTGGATGTTGACCAGCGTCAGCATCAGCCAGATGACCGCCGCGCCCGCCACGCCGCACAGGACGAGGCTTCTTCTGGCAAATCTGGACTTCGTGATCGTGGTCATGAACGGCTCAACGCATTTAATTGCCTGCCGCGGCGATGCGGGAGGCGTTCTCGGAAGAAATGTATTCGATGGCGGAAGGCTCGATGGGCTGGAGATTGGACTTGTCCTGCACCAGCCTGTCGTGGATGGCCCAGCGGCTGGTCAGGGAGGAAGTCTTGGAAAGGTAGTATTCCTTCGTGAGTTCGCAGGAGGCGATCTCCTCGTTCATTTGCTTGATGTCGCGGGCGACCTGGATCTGGTCGTTCTTCAGCACGGCATAAGTGATGCCCGCCCCGCAGGTAAGGGAGGCGAAGGCAATGAGCCACATGATCATGCTCACGCTGATCTGGTGGCCGGTGAAACGCTGTTTGAATTTTTTCATGGTGGTGGAGAAAGAGAGGGTGTCAGATGATTTTTTCCACGCCGCGCAATTTGGCGCTGCGGGAACGGGGGTTGGTTGAAAGTTCTTCTTCTCCCGCAGTGACGGGCTTGCGGGAAAGCAGGCGGAAGCAGTAATCCGGATTGGGGCGCGGAGCCGGCCATTCCGGTCGGTCGATCTCCGGACGGCTCCGGAGGTCAAAGAACTGCTTGACCCTGCGGTCTTCCAGGCTGTGGAAGGTGATGACGGCCATGCGGCCCCCCTTGCCGAGCAGGCGCACGGAGGAATTCAGCAGGGCGTCCAGAGCGTCCAGCTCGCCGTTGACGGCGATTCTCAGGGCCTGGAACGTGCGGGTGCCGGGGTGCTGCCTGCCTTTGCGGGGAAGAACGGATTCCACCACGCGGGCGAGCTGGGCGGTGGTGGTGATGGGGGCCTGGGAACGCGCCTTCACGATGGCGCGGGCGATGGCGCGGGAAGCTCGCTCTTCACCGAACTGCCAGAGGATGTCTGCAAGGTCTTCCTCCGGGGCCTCGTTCACCAGGTTCCGGGCGGAAAAGGCGGCGCGGGTGTCCATGCGCATATCGAGCGGACCGTCTTCCCGGAAGGAAAAGCCGCGGGAGGCGGTGTCAAGCTGGTGGGAGGAAACGCCCAGGTCCGCCAGAAGGCCGTCCACCCGGGAAACGCCCTGCCGGGCGAGGATGGCTTCCACGTCCTGGAAATTGCCCGCGAGCACCTTGAAGCGGTCGCCGAAGCGGGCCAGCTTGAGCGTGGCGGCGCGGCGTGCGTCCGGGTCACGGTCAATGCCCCAGACGGTAGCGCCCTGTTCCAGAAGAAGTTCCGTATGGCCGCCGCCGCCCAGCGTGCAGTCCACAATGAGTTTGCCGGGGCCTGCGGCCAGCATGTCCACCGTTTCATGCAGCAGCACGGTGACGTGGCTGAAACCGGTTCCGGCATCGTTGCCGTCCTCCTCTGCGGGAGCGGCGGGGACGGCATCTTTCCCCAGCTCGGCCATCAGGGCGTCTACCCTCGCGGCGGCTTCAGGAGCCTTCAGGGCCTCCGTGTGGTACACGTTTTCCCAGGCCATGGAGGGGGCCAGGGCCTTCCAGGAACAGACCAGTTCATCCACGCCCATTTCCTCCGTCAGCTCCGCAATCACATGCACGTGGTTGCGGCAGATGCTCCACGCCAGCAGGCGGCAGGAGGTTCCGTCCGCCAGGCCGTCCGCCAGGGACTGGACCTCCTCCGGGCGAATATGCGTGCCCGCGCCCGCGCGTAAGGAAAGCTCAACGTGGTCGTCAAAAGCCCGGTTCAGGCTGGAGGACAATGCGCCCAGTTTGCCATAGGCACCCTTCTGGCCCGCTAGGGACATTTCCCCGGTAATGCGCGTTTTTTCCTGCTGCCAGGCGATCATGTCCTGTGCCGGAAGGGCGTCGTGCCCCCAGAAAACAATGGAATACGCCGTTACTTCCGCATGTAGTCCGGTTTTGGCACCCACGCCCAGGCCGGAAGCCAGCCAGCCCGGGCGCAGCGCAAGCGTTGCGTACGGATGGGCCTGGTGCGTGGGCGGAATAGTCGGGTCGGGAGGCATGAAGGGAGATCAGAGAATGCCGTAGGATTGGTTGATATCGGAAATGCTGGCGTTTTCACGCCGGGAAACTTCTTCATAGAGAGAGGGTTCCCATAATTCGAAATATCCTCTGCGCGCGGCTAGCTTGACGGAGGAACTGAGTTGTGCGTGCTCGCACATTTGTTTGGGTATCAGTAATTTACCCTGGGCGTTAATGATGGCTTCCACGCAATTGGCGTATAATCTGCCGATGAACAGGTCGATCTGCGCTTCCGTGTATCCGGGCGTGGATTCTATTTTATCAATGGTTTGCTGGAATTTTTCCCGCGTATAGGCTTTAATGGTCGGCAATTCAAGGCGCCGGCCGGACAACAGGAGCAGGGCGCAACCTTCGGTAGGCCTCCATTCCGTCGGAATTGCAATCCGGTTTTTGGGGTCTAGCTTGTGCGTGTATGCACCAAAAAGGTTGTTTGATACACTGCTCATCGCATGCAAGTACACTACGTAGTGACTTCAATACACTTTAATGCACTTGAAATGTCAACCCCGTACTGGAAAAAAGCATTTTTTCTTGTGTTCATGTCGTGAAAAAAAGCATTGATCAGGTCTTGCGCCCTTCCGGGAGCGGTATTATATTCCGCGCATGATGCAGTTTTGCGTGTTGGGCAGCGGCAGCGGAGGAAATGCCACCATCGTAAAGGCGGGGGAAACCGTGCTGCTGGTGGATGCCGGGTTCAGCGCCGCGAGGCTGCGGGATAAAATGAAATCCGCCGGAGTGGAACCGGACGAGCTGGACGCCATCCTGCTCACCCATGAGCACACGGACCACATGAAAGGCGTGCACCAGTTCACCAAGAAATACACCGTGCGCGTTTATGCCACCCGTCACACGGCCATGTGCGTTCAGGAAAAGGCGCCGGAAGCCCCCTGGGCCTACTTTGAAAAAGGGCAGTCCTTCAAGATAGGGGACATCGTGGTCACCCCCTTCGCCACCTATCACGACGCCGTGGACCCCGTGGGGTTCAAGTTTGAAACGGAACAATCCAGCCTGGGCTTTATTTCCGATACGGGGCATGCTCCCGGAAGCGTGGCGGAATACCTCTCCATGGTGGACAGCCTGGTGGTGGAATCAAACTATGATCCGGACATGCTGGCGGCTACGCCCAAACGTCCATGGCCGCTGAAGCAGCGCATTGCCTCAGAGCACGGGCACCTTTCCAACGAACAGGCTTGCGACCTGCTGCGGCGCGTTGCCCATGACGCCTTGAAAAACGTGGTACTGGCCCATCTGAGCGCGGAAAGCAATTCTCCGGCATTGGCAGAAAGCCTGATGCGTGCTACCCTGCATGACATGGGGCTGTCTTCCACCTCCCTCTTCTGCGCCAGCCAGGACTCGTGCCTGCCGTGGATACGGGTCTGCTGAAACTCCCCTCTTCCTCCTTTCCCACGCCATGTTCCTCTCCATCTGTGAAATCATGAGCACGATCATTGGAGCTCTGGCGGGGTCCATTGCTTCTTCACGGGTAAAAATGGACCTGTTCGGCGTGATTGTCTGCGGCACGCTGGCGGCCCTTGGCGGTGGAACCGTGCGCGACCTCCTGCTGGACATCCCGGTGTACTGGACGCTCCCTTCCGGGGAAATCTTCGTACTGGCCGCCGTCGTCACCAGCCTGGTGACCTTTTACCTGGCCCAGAAATACCCGCCGCCCATGGGCACCATCCGCGTGGCGGACGCCATCGTCCTGGCCCTCTTCGGCATGATCGGTACGGAAAAATCCTACCTTCACGGCTACACTCCTACCGTTTCCGTGATGATGGGCATCTGCACCGGCGTGGCGGGCGGCCTGTTGCGCGACGTGCTCACGGGGAACGTTCCCTACGTATTCCGTCCGGGGGAACTGTATGCCACTGCGGCGTTGTTGGGCGGCGTGGCGTATGCGGTGCTTTACTACTTTAGCATTGACTCCTCCACGTGCTTCGTGACGGGCTTTGCGGTCACGCTCTCCGTGCGTCTGGCGGCCATCCGCTGGAACTGGAACCTGCCCTCCTATATTCCATTATTTACCTCGGATGCCGATTTGCCGCCTGAAGAGCGGGAAACCTGACAGGCGGGAATATTCCCGGGCGCGGTTCAGCAGATCCGGCGTCTGCGGAAAAAGGCTGTTCCCGCCGCAAGGACGGTGAGGACCGCTGTGGAAGGTTCCGGGACATTGTAAAAGGGCAGGAGCAAGGCGTCATATGCGTTGATCCGGGAGCCGTTCGGGCTTCCTAAGTGCAGGGTCCCGTCGGTTTCATTATAATAAACATCCCGTTTTTCCAACCCTTGTCCATTGTCGGAATCCGTGACGTACAAGGATTTGGCCATTCCAGTAGCATCGTCAACTTCAATTCCCCAGCAGGTAATGGCATGGCCTGGGCCTGATGTGGGGGCAATGGAAAGGCCCACCACGCCGCCATTCTTGAAAAATGAAACGAGGTCTGTGCCGAACTGGAGGGAGAAATCTTCTTGCGTAAAGTACTTGCTGCTGATGAAGGGGCAGTTGCCTTCCCAGATGGAAGAGGATAGCCCCAGGGATGCAATATATCCCTCCCAATAACGTCCTGTGTTCTCCGGATCGGTGACGGTATCCTTGAAATCATACAGATAGTTGTTGGGATTGAGGGGTTTTCCTCCCAGATACCACCGCAAGCCGATTTCTACGCCTTTCCCGGTATTGGCCCAATTGTTGCAGAACACATCGTAAATCTCCGTTCTTCCGCTTTCATTCTGGCCGTTGGGAACGGAAGCCGGAATTCCGGAGGAATTATTCTGCCACCATTGCAGCATATTGCTGGTCGTGGCCGCCCAACATAAATTGGAATCTCCGTTCCAGTACTTCTTGGTGTTTACGAATCCTGAATCTTCGGAAACGTTGCGGGCAAAATAAATGGCGGCTTGGACAGGAACCAGCGTGAGAAGGAAAAAGAGAGAAAAGGTGCGTAACATAAGAATATTGAACTGATAGCGAATTAACAAGCCGGAATCAATGTAAAATATCTGCAAAAAGTTCTTTAGGTGATTACCGCTTTTCCGCAAAATGGAGAGAAAAGAAAGATTCCGGGGCCGGGGCAGCCTGTTGGTGGAAACTCTTTCTTACTTCCCCAGGCAGAAGGAAGAAAAAATGGCGCCCAGAACGTCTTCCGTATCCACGGCTCCGGTGATTTCTCCCAGGTGCGTCAGGGCTTCCCTCAATTCCAACGCCGTGAATTCCGGACTCTCCTGCCGGGAAATGGATTCCGAAGCCAGGCGGACATGTTCCAGGCACAGGCCCAGTTCATGCTGGTGCCGGGCATTGATGGCTACCAGGGAACTGCCCGTTTCACCGGGCAGGGCGGAGGCGAAGGCGCGGACGATGGCTTCTTCCAGTTCTTTTCTGCCTTCTCCGGTGGCGCAGGAAAACCGGATGCCGGGAACGGCCTTCCAGTCCGGATGAATTCCCAGGTCGTACTTGTTCAAAATCAGCAGCCGCGGCGTG
Source organism: Akkermansia sp. (assembly GCA_048388685.1). Lineage (GTDB taxonomy): Bacteria > Verrucomicrobiota > Verrucomicrobiia > Verrucomicrobiales > Akkermansiaceae > Akkermansia. Next base: position 257,647 of record DBGCTZ010000005.1, read on the forward strand.
GTGAGGGCAGCGGTCAGGAAAGGTTCTTTCCGGGGAGCGGAGCCATCCGCCACTTCCAGAACAAGGTCCGCGGTTTCCAGCGCCCGGTTGGTGCGGGTGATGCCGGCCTGTTCAATCACATCGGAGGATTCCCGGACGCCTGCCGTGTCAATCAGCCGCAGGGCCAGCCCGGCGAGCTGGATGGATTCCTCCACCGTGTCCCGCGTGGTTCCGGCAATGTTGCTGACAATGGCGCGTTCATACCCCAGCAGGGTATTGAGAAGGCTGGATTTTCCGACGTTGGGCGGTCCGGCGATCGTGGTTCGGATTCCTTCCCGTAGCAGGCGTCCCCCTTCTGCGGTCCGCAGCAGGGCAGAAAGCGTCTCTTCCATGCTCCGGAGACGCTCCAGAAGAGCGGACGCCGTATCCGGAGAAATATCTTCATCCGGAAAATCAATGTAGGCCTCAATATGGGCCAGGACGTGAATCAGGTTCTCCTTGAGTTTGTCAACCTGGGAGCCGATGCCCCCGTCCAGCTGGCTTTGCGCGGCTTTCAGGGCCAGATCGCTCCCGGCGGAAATCACGTCCATGACGGCCTCTGTCTGGGTCAGGTCCATCCGGCCGTTCAGGAAGGCTCTTTTCGTGAACTCTCCCGGTTCCGCCGGAAAGGCTCCGCACTGGTACAGGCGTTTCAGCAGGCGGTCCGTCACCAGCATGCCGCCATGGCAGGAGATTTCCACGGTATCCTCCCCCGTGTAGCTGGCCGGAGCGGGAAACCACGTGACGAGCACCTGGTCAATGGCCGTTCCCTCCGCGTCCAGAAGGCGGGTCAGGGAAGGCCGCCGCGGCTGGAGGCGTTCCGTGAAGGAGGCGGCCGTACATTGGCTGAGAATGTCCATGCAGCCGGGACCGCTCATGCGGATGACGGCAATGGCTCCCTGTCCTGCGGCAGTGGCCTGTGCGGCGATGGTGCGTTCTGGGTCAGTCATGATTCTATGGATTCAAAAAAACCGCCGCCCAGTAGCTTGCCGCCGTCGTAAAACGCGCAGACCTGTCCTACGGCCAGAGCCCGGAGGGGCGTGTCAAAGCTCAGGCGGACTTTTCCTTCCTCCAGATATTCGCAGTCGGCCCATTCCGCCTTGGCGCGGTAGCGTGGCTGCGCCATCACGCGGGAGGGCAGGGGAGCGAGCGTGTTGGAAATGCCCCCGACTACGGCATGGGCCGCGTAAAGACCCTGCGTGGAGGCGTCTTCATATCCCAGGATAAGGCGGTTACGTTTGACGTCCTTCCCCACCACCACATACGCGATTCCCTCCCGGGGGGAGGCTATGCCGTGGCCTTTTCTCTGGCCCATGGTGAACAGATGCAGGCCGTTGTGGGAGCCGAGCACCTTGCCTTCCGTATCCACGATCTTGCCGGGCTTGTCCGGCAGGTAATGGCGCAGGAAATCGCTCATCTTCACCTGGCCGATGAAGCAGATGCCCTGGCTGTCCTTCTTGCGCGCCGTGGGAAGGCCGTACTTCTCCGCCAGCGCGCGGACTTCCGGCTTCAGCAGGTCTCCCAGGGGGAAAGCGGCGCGGGCAATCTGGTCCGGCCGCATCAGGGACAGGAAATAGGACTGGTCCTTGTTCGGGTCCCGCCCCCGCAGGATGAAGGAGCCCTGCGGCGTGTCCAGCCTGCGGGCGTAATGTCCGGTGGCCACTTGGTCAAACCCCTGTTCCAGGGCGTAATCCAGAAAGACGCCGAACTTCATTTCCCGGTTGCACAGCACGTCCGGATTGGGCGTGTATCCGGCCCGGTAGCCCTCAATCAGGTAATTGACGATGCGGGCGCGGTACTCGTCCACCAGATCGATCACCCGGAATTCAATGCCGATTCTTTTGGCGACGGCCAGGGCATCCTGAATATCCTGCTCCCAGGGGCATTCGCCGGGAATGCCTTCGTCATTCACCCAGTTTTTCATGTAGGCCCCCACCACGTCATGCCCCTGCTCCGCGAGCAGGGCTGCTGCCACGGAGCTGTCCACCCCGCCGGATAAGCCTACAAGAATACGTGCCACAGTTCTGAAAAAGGTCTTGGTGTTGATGAGGCGCAATGCTTCCGGAAAGTATCTTTCGCCTGCCCCCTGTAAATCAAATATGTCCCCGCAAGCCAAGACAAAAGGGGGAAAATATGCGTGCACGGGCCGCGTCCGGAAAGAGGACGGGCGTGAAAGGAGGAAGGAAAGGGGGAAGGAAAGGGGGAAGAGAGCCTGCCCGTAGGGAAGGACTTCCGGGACTTTTCCGTCCGGGTGGCTTAGCCGCGTTGTTCCAGATCCTTCAAAATATGTTCCGCAAGCTCCCGTGCGGAGGAATGGCCGGCGGCCGGGAGTTCCCGGAGCCACTGTTCACGTTTCAGCCAGGTGCGCTGGCGTTTGGCGTATTGACGGGTGGACAGAGCCAGCTGCGCCTGGCAGGATTCACGGGTGGTTTCCCCCCGCAGCATGCTCCGGATAAGCTCCAGGCCAAGCGTGCGTTCCGCTGTGGCGGAGCAGGGGCCCAGGCGTTCCACTTCCTCCACAGCCCCCTCCTGCATCATGCGGGCGGCGCGCAGGGCGATTCTCCCGTCCAGTTCCGGAACTTCCCTGGTGATGGTCCATCCGCGACCGCGGGGCGGTTTCAGCCAGTTTTGCTTCCAGAAGGAAAGGGGCTTTCCTCCGGCAACGACGATTTCCAGATTGCGCTCCACATAACGCCGGTTGGCGGCACTGGTGGCCGCGGCGCCTTCCGGGTCCAGAGCGCAGAGCCTGGCGTACAGTTCTTCCGTGGAACAATCCGCGAAGGAGGCGCGCAGGGCTGCGTCTCCCGGAGGAGCTTCCGACATGCCGTGGGAAAGGAATTTGAAGTACAGCCCGGAGCCTCCCGTGACGATGGCCGTTTTTCCGCGGGCATGAATGTCTTCTACGCACCGCATGGCGCGGTGGTAGTGTTCCGTGGCGTCCCACGGCATCCGGACCGGGATGATGGAAACCATGTGGTGGGGGACCCGTTCCCGGTCTACCGGGGAAGGCGCCGCCGTCAGGATGGGCAGCTCCCGGTACACCTGGTAAGCGTCGGAACTGACGATTTCTGCGTCCAGCATCTCCGCCAGTTCCACGGCTACCGCGGATTTACCCGATCCGGTGGGACCTGCCAGAAACAGGGTCATGGGAAGTGTTGCCTGATGGGGTGGAGAAGATTCAATCATCACGTGGAGTAATGGCGGATAAAGTTTATTGTTCCTGTGAAGCCCTAAAAGCTGCTCCTGCTTAAAAGCTGTTGGAGGAAGCGAAAAAGCGGAGGCGAAATGGCTTCATATCCCAGGGCGTTGAGATGGAGGCCGTCCCAAGTATAAAGGCTGGCATCTTTTCCCGGAAGGAAGAAATGGAGGGGGAGGACATGGACATTTTCTCCAAAGTCGTGTTGCAGCAGACAATTCCTGAAGGTTTCCATGCGCGACCCTTTTTGTGCGATGAGCGGGGGAATGACAATGATGGCGGTCGTTTCCGGGCTGTAAATCTCCCTGATTTTTTTGACGATGGCCACGTTTCCCTGAAAAGCCGTCCATCCCAGGCTTTTTTGTACTCCCAGATTGTTGACTCCCGAATACAGGACGATGATTCTGGGCGCCAGCGGGCTTGTCAGGCCGTCATTGATGCGCCAGAGCAGGTTGCCCGTGGTCTCGCTTCTGGTTCCCAGGTTGAGGCATCCCAGAGGGGAAAACCAGGTTTCCCAGGAATGTTTCCCTTCTTTCAGCCAGAATTCCATGGTGGAGGAACCCAGGAACAACACGGGGGCATGGGGATTCAGCTGGGCATTGCGTTTGTCCTGCCGGTGTTTTTCCAGCAGGGCGCCCTGTTCCGGGGAATAGGGAAGGGGATGGACCGCCAAATGGTAGCGGTAGGCGTGTTTGGCGCACCAGACGGCGCCTAATGCAGCCGGAACGGCTAAAAGAAGAAAGAGGGTACAGGCCTTAATTTTTTTTGGGAACATGGGTGATGCGGTCGTTGGCGACGTAGGGCAGGCAGGCCGGGAAGAATTTTCTCAGGAAAAGATAGAATGCGACGATACAGAAAATGATGGCCGGTATTAATACAAAGGGAGCGAAAAAGGATTGTTTCCAGATGTGGGAGGGGATCAACATGATCAAAGGATAATGAAGAACAAATATCAGGAAACAGGCGGGAGCATAGTTGGACAGCTTTCTGGCAACGGGAATTTTCTTTTCCAGCCAGATTCCAAGGGCCATGAGAAGAAGCGCCCCGAAGACAGGGCAGAGGGAATTCAAATGGACAGCTGGCTAGGAGATATTCCATACTCCATAGGATGCCAGTATTTTGTGCATGTTTCATTCCGGGTTATTCTGGCAAATGCTCAAGTAATTGGTGATGCTGAGCAGAAACCCGGTTCCTACGGCGAGCAGGACGAGGGGAGTAAAGGAATTTTTGTAAACGTGTTTTACTTCAGCCAGTTTGATGGAAGACAGGAAAAGGCCCAGACTGAACAGGGAGACGGTGTATGGAGCAAGAGTAATCTTGTTGGCCGGCACGGGGTATTGGAGCCAGTCCGTGCTGAAGCAGATCAGAATCAGGACAAAAACCGGATATTTCAATTTCAGCAGGATGGGGGAAATGAGGGAACAGAGAATGATATCCCTCAAAAACCATGTGGGAGGGGAAAAAGGTTCTCCCGTCAATTCATTGATGGAAAGAGGAATAAAATCGGGAGTGAAAAGGGAGCGGAAGCCTGCAAGGTTGCATAAGTATTCCGGCAATCCCATATTCATAATTCCTGGATGGAGGAAAGAGATGACTACATTCCAGAACAGAAAGGGAATGAGAAGCGTATAACCCCGTTTGAACGCTTTTTTCCAGGAATTATTCCGGCCCATGAAATAGCCTGCCAGAATCAGGAAAAAAGCCACGCGGCCGTTGAAAACCGGAAGCTGGAACAGGCTGGCGAAAGAAAAGGCCGGTGCGTGGACGCATACAATCAGGCATGCCGCGAGGAATCGGGATATGTCAATCCAATGTTCCCGGGATGAGGGTAATAAAATTGTAGGATTTTGCGGTGTCATGAAAGAGTCTGCCTTTGGAGCCCCCTGAGGCAGGCAGGGAAAATACTCAAGGGCAGATGGCTTTTTGTGTTTCCCGGGGATGTTTGAGACGTTCGGGGAGCGGTTTATTTACTGCGGGATTTCCGATGGCCAGGCAGCCGGAAGGCACATCCCGGGTGACGACGGCTCCTGCGGCGACTACGGAACCGGAGCCGATGGTGACTCCTTTCAAGATGGTGGCCCTGGCGCCGATGAAGCATCCTTCCCCGATGGAAATGGGTTGTCCCTGTTCGGGCTGTCCCAGGGTTGATCCCCACCTGGCGCCGCTCCGGGGATAGTGCATGTCGTTGTCCAGAATCAGCGCGTCTGCTCCTATCAGCGTGTGGCGTCCGATGCGGATACCGTTGACGCAGACCAGGGTGGCTCCACTGATGCCGCAGCCGTCCTCCAGAATGATGCTTGCCTGATTGGAAAGGGCGGCCAGGCAGGTGTGATGGGAAAGTACCGGATTCATCCGGGGCAGGGAGTGGATGGTGACTCCGTTGCCGATGGTGATGGACGCTCCCGGAAATTTTTTAATGAGGGGAAATCCGGAAAGAATGATGCCTGTTCCGGTACGCACCCCCCTGAGCCTGAACAGCAGGCGGCCTATCCCGGAAAGCAGATGGATAAGGAATAATTTCATCAGCGTGAATACAGCATGGTATGATAACGTGACAGGCACCCGGTTACTGTCTGCTTTACGTCCAGCAGGCGGCGGCATTCCTGATGCCGCTCCATTCCCATGGACATGGCTTTATCCAGGCTGACGGAAAGTTTCAGCGCGGCCTCCCTGATGGCGGCGCTGTTGCGGACAGGGACAATATAGCCGGATACGCCGTCCTGAACATATTGAGTCTGTCCGCCTTCTTCCGTGGTGATTACCGGAAGGCCCATGACTCTTGCCTCCTTCACGATGTTGGGGCAGCAATCCCCCAGGGTGGGATGCACCAGGAACCACGCCGTGGAGAGATGCTGCTGAAGTTCTGCGCGGGAAATGCTGCCCAGCCAGTGGATATTGGGAGTGGACAGGGCTTCCAGCCTTTCCCTGAGGGCTCCGTTGCCCGCAATGAACAGCTGGACATGGGAAAGGGACGGATGCGTGAAGGCCTCCACCAGGTAGGAAATGCCCTTCAACTCGTAAATGGTTCCGGCAAAAAGGCAGGAAGGTTCCGGGGAAGGTTTTCTGGCAAGATGGTAAAAGGAAGATTCCACGCCGTATTCCATGCAGGATAGACGGGCATGGGGGGTAATTTCCGCAACGCGGTCGCACGCCCAGGGGGATTCGCACGTGATAAGTTCATAATGTTTGACGGCCATCCGTTCCCAGAGGGCCTGCATATGGAGGAGGAAGGCCTGCGGAGCGCGCTGGCAGTAGGCGGTGAGGGCTCCCTGGTAGGAAAGGAGCTTCTTTCCCCGGAAGGCAATCCCCGCCAGAGCGTAAGCCTGTTCCACGCCCCATACGTGCAGGAGGTCCGGCTGGATATCGTTCAGGGTCTTGCGTATTCTCCGGACTGTCAGGAAATGGGCCGTCAGGATATTTCTGCCCATGCTACCCAAGGGAAGAATGTGGATGGTCTGGTTGTGCATCCGGATGGTTTCCGGGGCAGAAACGGCTTTGCTGAGGGTAATCCAGTGGATGTCAAAACCTTCCTGAGATTCCAGAGCATGAAAAAGGGAAAAAATCCAGGGAATCGTACGCCGGTCCTTATTGCGGAAAGACGCCAGCAGACGGCCCAGGGGGAGGTCCGCTGCTATGGCTAATACGGGACGGAGGCGTTTGGTCGGCATGGATTGGAAAAAGGAGGCAAGGTTAGCAGGTGGGTAAATGCTCCCGGACGATGGAAGACGCGAACGGAGGCTTTCCTTCCGGACGGGTGGAGGAAAAAAGCAGTTGCTCCCATTCCTGGTCTACTGCGTCGGGGGCGTAACAGGCTTCCCATTGCCGGAGGCCCTTAATACCCAGTAGTTTGCGTGTTTTTTCGTCCGTCAACGATTCCACGGCTTTTTCCAGCATGGAGGGGGATGTGTTTTTCAGGACGATTCCCCCCTCCAGGGTGGAAAGAGCTCCTGCGTCCGGAGCGAACCAGGGAACGCCGCATGACATCGCCTCCAGAATGGAGAGGGGCTGTTGTTCCTGATAAGAGTAAAGGAAAACGGCATCGCTTTCCATAATGGCGGCTTCTACTTCCAAACGGGGAAGCCTGTAGAGAATCCTGAATCTGGGGTCATCCCCGATGGCTTGTTCCATTTGTTCCGCGTAGGCATTGCGCTGGGGAATGAGAAAAAGAAAAATGATATGCCGCAGATGGGAGCGTTTCACATGGCGGATGAAGAGAAGCTGCCGTTTCCTCATGCTGGCGCTGGCGGGGCAGGTGAAAACGGGGGCGGAGGAAAGTCCGTATTTTTCCCGGAAAAAAGGAGCGGTTCTTTTCAGAGCCGGGAATGTGTTGGGAATGCAGGAGTAATGGGAAAGTTTGCGTCTGGATGCGCAGTAATAATCAAAGCTCTTGAAAAGTGTTCCGTAAGGATCGAGAAAAACGAGACGGTTTAACGGTGATTTCCGGCACACGTTGAGGATATCCCTGCGTATTTGAAAAAAGGAGCAGAGCCATTTTTTCAGGCCGAAAAAAGGAGGGTGGTTAAGACGGAAAAAAGAGCGGAAGTTGGTAGCTGTTCCATGGGAGCGGAGGAAAAACGGAATGCCTGAATCCCGTGCCGCGTCCAGCAATTCTTCCCGGCACCAGTCCGCCCAGGAGTGGTAAATAATAACATCCGGCCGGAAATCTTTTAGAAACCCGTCCAGGTATTGTCTTAAACGGGAGCTGTCCTTCGTCAGAGTGTCCGGCAGGGTTGTGAAAGGGTGGTATTGGTGGGAGCGGAAAGGATCCTCAGGTGAATCCAGCGGGCGGGTGAGGACGTGGATATCCCAGTCCAGGGAGCTCAGGCTGCAGGCCATTTCATAGGCAGCCATGCCTACGCCTCCTTCCTCCGGAGGAAAAACATATGTAACGATGAGAATCCTGCCCTTGCTCACGGGTGGTAATGTAGATGAAAAGAAGAAATAAAACAAGGACACTTTATGGAACTGTTCCGGTTCATGGAACCTGTAAAAATGAGGAATTTGTTTTTTATCCGGTGAGCGGATAAGGAGGCGTCATGGGAACAGGCAATTCTGCCCGGTTTCTATCTCCTGTGAAGGCCTGTTGGCTGAGGCTTCGTAAAAAGATATTGATGCGGCAGGATGTTGTGCTAGATTGGCACCGCTTTCCGTACCCGTATGGCCGCAATATGCCGTTGGTATATTGCCGGTTGAATAAATAATCCGGTTATTAATAAAACAGATATTTTTAACTTCTCCCGGGAAAGGATAAGGTTGATGGAATAAATAACATGGAAGAATCCCGCGTAAAGAAAAGCCTGTTGAACGCCAGGGTCAATCTCATTTTTTATGTTTTGATTCTTCTCATTTCCTTTTTTTCAAGAAAGATATTCTTGAATTGCCTGGGTGCCGATTTTGTCGGCTTGACGGGGACGTTACTGAATCTGCTGAATTTTCTCAATCTGGCGGAACTCGGTGTAAGCACGGCGATTGGATACGTGCTTTATAAGCCGATTTTTGAACAGGATAAGACCAGGATCAGTGAAATCATTTCCGTACTGGGATACATGTACCGGTGGATAGGCTTGGTCATCATCGGCGCCGGAGTGGTGCTGGCATGTTTTCTGCCGCTGATTTTCCCGTCTACAGGATTTTCCTATGGAATTATCTACTTTGCCTACTTTTCATTTCTGGCGTCTTCCCTGATCGGCTACTTTGTCAATTACAGGCAGACGCTTCTGGGTGCCGATCAGAGGAACTACGTGGTGGCTGTCTATTTCCAGACAGCCACTATCATCAAGATTCTATTTCAGATGCTGTCCGCCTGGTATACGGGCAGCTATTATCTATGGATAGCGATTGAATTGCTGTTCGGCATCATTTATTCATTTATCCTGAACTGGAAAATCAAACAGGTGTATCCGTGGCTGAAAGGAAACATTGCGCTGGGGAGGGAATTGTTCAGGAAATATCCTGAAGTCATTAAATACACCAGGCAGCTGTTTGTTCACAGGTTTGGAGCTTTTGTACAATTCCAGATAACCCCGCTGCTGGTTTATGCCTTCGTTTCCCTTCAGATGGTGGCGTACTATGGCAACTACTCCATCATTACCGACAAGTTGTTTCTCCTAGTCAACAATCTCCTTGGCAGTACGGAGGCCAGTGTGGGAAACCTCATCGCGGAGGGGGACGGCGCTAAAATTCGCAAGGTGTTCAATGAATTGTTTTCCCTGCGCATGTTGATAGCCGGGACCATGTGCTTTACCCTTTACCAGCTTCTGGAACCGTTCATCTCCCTCTGGCTGGGCTCTGGCTATATCCTGCCCCGGGAAATCATGATTCTGGTGATTATCAACCTGTTCATTGCCGTTACGCGGGGAGTGACTGATCAATTCTTGTACGGCTACGGCCTGTTCTGGGATGTCTGGGCGCCGCTCGTGGAAAGCGTGATCAACATCAGCGTGGCCATCATAGGCGGGTATTACTGGGGACTGCCCGGGATTCTGCTGGGCGGAATTGCCAGTCTCACCCTGATCGTCGGTATTTGGAAGCCCTTCATGCTGTATACATGGGGCTTCCGCAGGAATATGATGCTCTACTGGCTTCAATTCGGTTATCAGCTGGCGCTTATTCTGGTGCCGGCGGGGCTGATGGCCTGGATCTGGAAATATTCCCCTTTGCAGCCTTCCGGTTCTTTTCTGAATTGGTTTGCATGCGCTTTTCTGATGGTCATATCGTATGGAGGGCTGACTATTCTTTTAATGTACTGCGGTACGGAAGGCATGCGCTCCATGGTGCACCGGGCGTGGGCCATCGCAGGCAGCCGCCTCCGTTTGAGGCGGAAAAGGTAATCTCCGCTCCCGCATGGCCTGTTGTGCTGGTCAACCCTGCGGGATTAAGCTATGGTCTGCCTATAGCTCTTCTTTGATTTCATCTTCCCGCCATGAACCGTTCGGATCTTCCCTCTATCAGCGTCATTCTGACCGGGCATAATGAGGAATACTGTATTGGGGATGCCATTCGGAGCGTATTCCGGCAGGACTATGAGGGGCCGGTTGAAATCATTCTGTCCGATGACGGTTCCTCTGACCGTACCTTCGCGGTCATGCGGGAAATGGCGCAGCAGTACCGTGGACCTTACCGGGTGGTTTTAAACCGGAATGAAACCGCCCTTGGCCGCGGGTTGCACATACGCCAGGCGGTAGAGCTGGCCACCCATGAATGGATTCTCCGGCAGGATGGAGATGACTGCTCTTTCCCCTGGCGGTGCAGAATTTTTGCGCAGGCAGTGATGGAGCATCCAGATGCCGTGGTTATTGCCGGACAAATGACCCAGGTCTATGAAGAAGCGGGCGAGCCTTTTGAATTCCCGGAATTCCCTGCTGCTCCGGAAGGGCCTCTGTACGTACGGCTTCAGACGGGGGCCTTTTCTTCCAGCGCCCATTACGGAGGAGGCATGATGATCAGGAAAAGCGCCTGCCAGTGGGGGCGTACCCTGCCGATGACGTCCAGTTTTGAAGATGATCTGATGGGATTTTACGCATGGCTTCAGGGAAACATTTATGAACTGCCTGATATTTCCATGTACTACTACAGGTTTGCCTTCAAGAATATCTGTGCCGTCAACAGCGCGGCGAGATTTGCTGACATGGGTACAGCCCTGGCCTTGGAGAAAAGAGACAGGGAGATGGAGGTCCAGTTGAAAAAAAGCAAGCTGACAGGCCTGAAGCTATGTGAGGAATTACTGGAATCCGGAGACGCGGTTTTCCGTTCCCGAGAGGAATTGCAGGCGGAAATTGAGGAAAGAAGAAAAATCATTGAAGACATTGACCATCATCTGAACTGGTGGAAATATCCTTTTCTCCGGAGATGGAAATTGAAAAGGAAGGGCTGGATAGGACTGCTCCATGCTTTGCCGCAAAAACTGTATTTATTTTGCATGGTCTCCTTCTTTAAGCTCAGGAAAGTAAAAAAATGCATTTGTGGCCGCAGGTAAATGCATGGCGACCATTCAAGGAATGTCTGAAGGTGGAACGAGGCGGAAAAAGAACCTTCCATTCACCAGGGATGGAGGAGGCGGACATTGATTGAAACAGGTGAGGGGAAGAAGGCCCTGTGTGGCCTGAACTGGAAAAAACGTTTGGAATGGGAACGAGGCGGTTTCTCTATTTTAAGTTTTCCCGGTAGAAGGAGTCGGGAAGAAATGGGGGAAAGTGGTTAAACGGGTTACACGTGATGATTCCCTGGCGGATTGGTGGTTTCTTAAGCCTGATTTATTAAAATTTATGAGAATTGATACTGTTAAAGGGAGCGCATATGCGCTGACATGCACAGATGCCTGTACCGTTCGGGCGCTCCGCTCGGAGTCTGCTTTCATTACCATTCTTGAGGCTGATACGGCTGGACAGTATAGTTTTGTGGCCCCCACGGAAGCCATTGAGGTATCCGATGAAAAAGCCATGGTGACGCAGACCCTTAGACCAGCGCCCCTGGGATTGTCTGGCGGGTCAGCCATTCAGAATGGAGGAGATGTGGTCTTGGGAAATCTGATGGCGCAGGGCGCCGCTTTTTCCGGAATGGTCAATGCCAACGGAGGCATTAATGTTCCGCTGGCCGCCGGAGCCGCAACGGATACGGCCTCTGTGAACCGTGCTTACGCCATGGGGGTGGCGCAGCTGGTCCTGATGCACCAGGCGCGAACTTATTGGCTCACCGCCTCTTGTAACGCTACCAATGGGCTCACTATCAGCCATGTGGCTCCCGGATGCTATTGCGAGGCCCTTCTTGGAGCCAATACATGCACCTCTCTCACGATGCCCACTGCCGGAGCTGTGGGAAGTGGCAATTACAGCAAAATACTGGGGTATTCCATTCCGCTTCGGTATAATGGAGGAAGTCCAGGAGCATGGATGAAAACGTCCCTGCTCATTGGAACCGGAGACCAGTGGACGGAACACCCGGATGGTGGCATGGATGATTTCCGGTTTCGCCCCGTAGCTGGGAGCTCCCCATCCATCTCACGTTTGGTTGAAGTGACTCTTTACTATCAGGATGAGTATAAAGCCCGCGTACGGGAACTTATAGGCGCCGGCAATCCCAGAAACTACGTAGTGCGCACCACTGAATCCGATTTGGATTACAATAGCAACACGAATCCCTGTTCATCGGCCTACCGCCTGGTGATTGCCCAGTCCCAACTATCTTATACCGATGCCTTGACTTCCAGCGTATGGCTGATCATGGGTGGAGCGGACAATGATACGGTGATCAAGCTGGCGGACATCAGGGGATGGGACACGTATCATATGTCCGGGCCTCCTACGTTGTATCTGGATGTGCAAGGAGGAATTTATGGAGGGTGGGTGAAACTGGAATCCCCGACGATCCTGAACGGCATCGGAAATAATACCTATGTAAAATATGGTCTGATCCCTTATCAGCGCAGTTGGATCACCAGCGAGGAAGAAGTGCCATACAGCGATCCGGAGCAGCCGGTCGCATGACAGGTGCAGCGTGGAATATAGGTTAAAGGATCAACTCCGGAGAAATACTTTTTCCGATGCGCCTTATATGGGGGTGAGCCCCGTGTTTTAAAAAAACGCTTTTCCACGGACGGTGGAAAAGCGCGTTAAAAAAGAAGGAAATCCGGTCAGGATCAATACACGTCCCGCTGGTAGCGGCGGTGTTCTTTCATGTCTGCCACGTATTCCGCGGCTTCTTCCGGAGATTTGCGGCCCCAGGTCTGGATAACTTCATGAAGGGCGGCGTCAACATCCTTAGCCATGCGGGAAGCGTCTCCGCAGACGTAGAAGCAGGCGCCGTTTTCCAGCCACTTCCAGAGCTCTTCGCCTTCCTGGATCATGAGGTGCTGTACATAAACCTTCTTCTCCTGGTCGCGGGACCAAGCGACGGACAATTTCAATTTACCCTCCGCCGTCAGCTTTTCCAACTCCTTCTCATAGCAGAAATCGGTAGTTTTATACGGATTGCCGAAGAACAGCCAGTTGCCGCCCTTGTCCCCGGATGCGGTGCGTTCCTCCCAGAAGGCCCGGAAGGGGGCGATGCCGGTGCCGGGACCGACCATGATGATGGGGGTGTCCCCGTCTTCAGGCAGACGGAAATTCTTGTTGGTATGGACGAAGACCCTGGCCGTATGACCTGCCTGAAGGCGGTCCGCCATATACGTGGAGCATACGCCGCCGCGCTTGCGGTCACGGGCCGTGTAGCGCACGGCGCCTACGCACAGATGCACTTCTTCCGGATGCGCATTCGGACTGGAGGCGATGGAATAAAGTCGCGGCATGATCTTTTTCAGGATGCCGACAAAGGCTTCCGCGGACTCGAAGGACACGGGGTATTCCGTGGCCAAGTCCAGCACGTCGCGGCCCCACAGGAAATCATTGAGAGCTTCCTTGTCCCCGTTCAGGAGGGCTTCCAGCTCCTGGCTGCCAGAGGCGGCTGCCCACTTGGTCAGCAGGGCCTTGTTGACGTTGGTGATGTCATAGCAGTTCACCAGGGCGTCCCACAGGCTGGCGGTCTCTCCGTCCGGAGTGGCGACCTGGGCGTCCGGGCTGAGGCCGAGCTTGTTGATCAGGGCGTCCACCAGGGCATGATCGTTGGCGGGAATCACGGCCAGGGCGTCTCCGGCGATGTACACCATTCCGGCGCCGTCCAGGCTGTATTCAATATGGATCGTCTCTTTCGGGCTGCCTTCTCCGGTAAGATGCTTCACGGAAAGGACTGGTGCGGGGAACGGATTCTTTTTGCCGTACGGTTCGGTTGTCATGTGTAATGTAAGTTCTGAAATGGAATAACGGAATTACCAGCGGATGGCGGCGGCGCCCCAGGTAAGCCCCGCGCCGAAGGTGACCAGGACGACATTGTCCCCCTTGCCGAATCTGCCGGTGCGGCGCGCTTCGTCAAAGGCGATGGCCACGGCGGCGGCGGACGTGTTGCCGTACTTTTCAATATTGATGAATACCTTATCTTCCGGAATGGCGAGACGCTGGGCCACGGCATTGATGATGCGTAGGTTGGCCTGATGGGGAATGATCAGCTTGATCTCATCTGCCGTGAGGCCGGCGCGTTCCATCACGCTGGCCGCGGAATCCTTCATGCGGGGAACCGCCTGGCGGAAAGTCTCCTTGCCGCGCATGGCGAGGGTAGCCAGGCGTTCATGGGCGTTTTCCGCCGTGGTGGGGCAGCGGGAACCGCCGCCGGGAATCTGAAGCAGGTCATGCAGGGAGCCGTCCGTGCCGATGTCCGTGGCGAGGATGGAGCCTTCCCCCTCTTCTCCCGTGGAAGCCTGGAGCACGGCTGCCCCGGCGCCGTCCCCGAACAGGACGCAGGTGGTGCGGTCCTCCCAGTTCACGACGGTGGAAAGTTTTTCCGCAGCGATGATGAGCGCCGTTTTCATCTGGCCCGTGCCGAGGAACTGGACAGCTGTTTTCATGGCGAACAGGAAGCCGGAGCAGGCGGCGGAAATGTCAAAGGCGGCGGCATTCTTGGCGCCCAGGGCGTCCTGGATGTAGCAGGAAGTGGAAGGGGTGAACGTATCCGGGGTGATGGTGGAAACGATAATCAGATCAATATCCTCCGGCTGAAGGCCGCAGGACTCCAGCGCGCGCTGGGCGGCCTTGGTCCCCATGTGGGAGGTATACTCGTCAGGGGCGGCGATGCGGCGTTCCACGATGCCCGTGCGTTCGATGATCCATTCGTGGGAAGTGTCCACCATCTTCTCCAGGTCCGCATTGGTCAGGCGGCGTTCCGGAACATAGGAGCCCGTACCGATGATCTTGACGGGCAGTCTTTTAAAGGCGATATCAGAATTTGCGGCCATAGCTTTGGGCGTATGATGAACAGAAAACGTCCTGACGTTTTATGTGGAAACAGTCTAAAAGAAAGGAGGCCCCATGACCAGCACAAAACGCAGGACTCCTGCCATGCCGTAAACGGATGGCTTACAACAGCCATCCCTGGCTGTTGGCGGGCGGGGTGGCGCCCATCTTGAGATAGGCGGAGGGCATTGCTACGCGTCCCCGGGGAGTGCGGTTGATGTACCCCTGCATGATCAGGAAAGGCTCGTGCACGTCCTCCAGCGTGGAGGCGTCTTCCCCCACGGCCACGGCCAGGGAGGAAAGGCCCACGGGACCGCCGTTGAACTTGTAAATCATGGCTTCCAGCAAGCGCTTGTCCATCTCGTCCAGGCCGTCGTCGTCAATCTCAATCATCGTCAGGGCATCGTGCGCAAGCTGTTCCGTAATCACGCCATTGCCGCGTACCTGGGCGTAATCCCGCACCCAGCGCAGCAGGGAATTGGCCACGCGGGGCGTGCCGCGGGAACGCAAGGCGATCTGCAGCGCCCCCGACGGTTCTACGGGAACGTTCAGCAGCCCGGCGGAACGCTCGATAATAGAGCACAAATCCTCCTGCGTATAATAATCCAGCCGGTTCACCAGGCCGAAGCGGGAACGCAGGGGACTGGTCAGCATGCCGGCGCGGGTAGTAGCCCCCACCAGGGTGAACTTGGGCAGATTCAACTGGATGGAGCGGGCATTCGGGCCTTGGTCAATAATAATGTCCAGCCGGAAATCCTCCATGGCCGGGTACAGGTACTCCTCAATGGCGGGATGCAGGCGGTGGATCTCGTCAATAAACAAAATATCCCCCTTCTCCAGATTGGTCAGCACACCGGCCAAGTCTCCGGCCTTCTCAATCTGGGGGCCGGATGTCGTATGAATGCGGCAGCCGACGGCGTTCGCGATAATATTGGCAAGCGTAGTCTTTCCGAGGCCGGGAGGACCGCTCAGCAGAATGTGGTCCAGCACGTCGTCGCGCTGCTTGGCGGCCTCCACCATCAGCATCAGGCGGTCCTTGATCTTCTCCTGCCCGCGGAACTCGCTGAAGGCGGGCGGTCTCAAGGATAAATCAAAGGCGGAGGAGGGGGCCTCCGTGGTGCGTGTATAAAAGGACTCTCCCATGCGCAGAACCAGCAAACCCGTCTTTCATGCATCCGTCAAGATGGAAGTGTACGCGGGAAACCCCTTTTCCGGGGCATACGGAAAAAGGAAGCTCTTTTTTGGTTGCGGAAGGGCTGGTGTTGGACCAGAATCCTGAGCAATGAAATGGACTCTCCTACCTCTTTTACTGGTGATGGGCGGCAGCGTATTGGCTGCCGATGACCTGGAATCCCGGCCCTATCACGTCATCCCGGAACCTGCTGAAGTCAATACTTCGTCGGGCGTCTGCAAAATCCCTAAAATTCTTAAGCAGGCGGCGGACAAATCGCTGGGGCCGGAAGGTTACAAGCTCACCATCAAGCCGCAGGGAGTGGAAATCCTGGCCGGTGACCGTGCGGGCCTCTTTTATGCCAAAAACACGCTGGAACAGCTTCAGGCTCAGTTCAAGGACGGGGGCATTCCCTGCGGCGTTATTGAAGACAAGCCGCGGTTCGGCTGGCGCAGCATGATGCTGGACTCCGCTCGGCATTTCGTTCCGGTGGAAGACGTCAAGAAATTCATTGATGTGATGTCCTTCTACAAATTCAACAAGCTCCATTTCCACCTGACGGACGACCAGGGCTGGCGTTTCCCGGTGGCCGGATATCCCAAGCTGGAAACGGTCGCTTCCAAGAGGAAGGAAACCTTCGGCAACAAAACTCCCCATGGAGGCATGTACACCAGGGAGCAGCTCAAGGACCTGGTAAAATACGCTGCCGCCCGGAACATTGAAATCATTCCGGAAGTGGACGTGCCGGGCCACAACCAGGCCCTTTGTTCCGCCTATCCGGAATTCCTCTGCTTCCCGAACCCCAAGCTGGAAGTGCGCACGAATGCGGGCATCTCCTACACGCTGGTATGTCCCGGCACTCCGGAAGTCTGGAAATTCTATGATGCCGTTTTCAAGGAACTCAAGGACATCTTCCCCTCCAAATACGTGCATCTGGGAGGGGACGAAGCGCCGGAAGACAACTGGATGAAATGCCCTAAATGCGCTGACTTCCGTGCGAAAGCCGGCATACGGGAGGAAAACAAAAAAGCCGCCGCTCAAAAGGAAATGGTGGAATTCTTCACCCGGTGCACCAAAATGCTGAAAAAGCATGGGAAAACGGCCATCTTCTGGTATGAACCCATGGGCAAATACCCGGACGGCGTGGTAGTCACCACGTGGAGAGGCGGCCATACGCCGAAAACCGTTGCCAACACCACTGGCGACAAGGTGGACGTCATCTGCGCGCCCAACGGCAAATGTTATCTGGACTATCCCCAGCTCCCCGGAGACTGGCCCTCCGGACAGCCGGACACGGGCTGGATGCCCGTCAACACGCTGGAAAACGTGTACTCGCTGGAACCTGGACAAGGCCTCTCGCCCCAGGAACTGGAACGCGTGCGCGGCGTGGAATGTTGTCTGTGGGCGGAACGCCTGCCGAACATCGACCGCGTCTTCTATCAGGCCTACCCCCGGTGTCTGGCCATGGTGGAAACCGGCTGGTCCCCCAAGGAGGCCCGGAATATCAACCGCTTCAAGGACAAACTGGAATTCCACAAAAAGTTCATGCAGGAAAAATGGGGCATCAGCCTGGAACGCCCGGAAAAGGAATAACGCCAGGGTGAGAGGTATCTCTTCCTGACAGAGATGTGACTGTGGAAGAGATACCCCGCTTCCTATTTAGAAAAGAAGAGCAAAAGGAAGAGGAAGAGGTCCTGATAGAGACCTTGGCATTCCCGCAAAACAGGCTTCTGTAGACAACAAAAGCCTGTTTTTACATAGTATCTGTCATGGACAGATCTCCCAATGATCCCCTGGTGCTTCTTCCATACTTCCTGACAATGGACCTTGAAAGGGTAGGGAAACCAGGAAAACGTTCGCCAAGTGAAAAAAAGATTGCCAATCCTCCCTTCTGCCGTTACATTATCCCCGCTTTCCTATCTTACACAATCTATCAACGGGCAGGTGTCAGAGTGGTCGAATGAGCACGCCTGGAAAGTGTGTGTACTGGCAACAGTACCGAGGGTTCGAATCCCTCCCTGTCCGCCATCAATTTCCCGCCGCAATGTATTCGTAATGAGTATATTGCGGTTTTTGTTTGCAGGGGCATGGGGAAGAAATGAGGGAAAATTGAAGAGCAAGGGATTTTATAGTATTGAAAATTCAAACATGTGTGTTATTCTGCACTTAGTGTCTAAAAGTAGAAAAAGTTCATCTGTACCTGGACAAGCCTTGGGTTTTTCTTTGCAGCATACGAAGATGGCAGGGCTTTTAGCATCATTGGAAAGTGGAGCGGCAGTTGAGTATGAGGGGTTGGATGATTTGACCGTTTATCACCCAACAGGAGAAATGGAGTTATGGCAAATAAAGAGTGCGTTAGTCTCAAATCCCCAAGCTGATAGATCGGTAGAGTTATGGAAAACACTAGCAAATTGGTGTACAATTCTTAATGATGGGAAAATAGCTTATCTTCAAAATAAATTATTTTTTTATTTTTATGTTACTAACGAAGTAAATGAAGGGAATATTACTCGATCTTTTAATGCAGCAAAGACAGAACAAGAAATTGAATCGAGCATAAATTTAGCAAAAGAAATATTATCTCGAGCAGGAAAAGATGTCACTACATTTTCAAATATATTTTTTGACAGCCCATTACCTATACAAAAATATATAATAAAAAACTTTTCTCTTAAAATTTCACAACAGGGTGTATATCAAGAAATGGATAAATTTGTTAAATTTTTGCCTCCTAATAAACATAAAGATATATTAGATCATGCTTACGGGTGGGTAAAAAGAAAAGTTGATAATTTGACAAGAGAAAAATTACCTGCGATTGTGCGTTCAGAAGAATTTATAATTGAAATTAGAGCTTATATTCGCAAATATTCAGAACGAAATATCCTTAGAAGTATAGCTCCGCAGATAATTGATGAAAGTGAACAAAAAAAATTAGAGCAAAAATTTTTTGTTAAACAATTAGAACTTATTGATTTTAAATATGATGATATTTTAGATGCAATCAATGATTACTATAGAGCACAAATTGACAGAACAAATTGGAGTGATTCTGGAGAGCTCCATTCGTCAACATTTGAAGAACTGGATGATAATTTACGGAGAAAATGGAAATCCTTAACGTATACATTATCCATGGATGATCCCAAATTATTTGGTAGAACACTATATGGAAAATGTATTAATGAAAATATACAACTAGAAGGCCTAGAACCTCCTAATCATTTTATCCCAGGATGCTATCATAAACTATCTGATAATTTAGAAATAGGTTGGCATCGGAATTATAAAAATCACTTTGGCATTTAGTAATATGAATTCCTTATCGAAAGAAGTTAATTTAATACAAAATCCTGCCTTAGGGGCTGTAATAATTTGGAGTATGATTTGTGGTTACAAGGAAGAAAAAGATCAGGATTTGCCTATTGCCTTATCAATGTTAAGCATTCCGATTGTTTTTTACCGTCCGTTATTAGATGTTATATCAAGAACGCAGAAGAAGTCAGGATTACGAAAATTTGTTTCTAAGCTTACAGAGACAAAAAATGGTGCATCCACTACAGATTTGTTATTATCAATTCAGGAAAGGACTAGGTTATGGAAAGATGTTTCTCTCACTTCCCTAAAATTTGCTTTAGCTTCCAATCTAATTACCTTTTCTGACCATGCTTGCATATCTACATCTATCAATAATGATCCCCCTGCAAAGTATCTAACAGGAATTTCTCGTATTATGTTAAAAGGAGCAAGAAAACTAGGATTATGGTTCTCTCCTTTATCTTTAGAAGAAATAGAAAAATTATTGCACTTAAGATTTTAGTTATATGAACTTCCAGATAAAAAGTATTATATTATGGCCTAAAAATCCAAAATTAGATATTAGAATAATATCATTTAATTTAAATGAGGTTAATGTCATAACGGGTGCATCAAGAACAGGAAAAAGTGCATTAATTCCAATTATAGATTATTGTTTGGCAAGCAGTTATTGCAAAATACCAGTAAATGTAATACGAAATGCTTGTTCCTGGTTCGGATTAATTATAGAAACATCTAATGGAGATTGTTTATTTGCGCGTAGAGAGCCAGGAAATCTTAAGTCTACAGATGATATGTTTGTTCAGGAAGGGGAAGCAATTAGTATTACCAATGTTGCTCCAACTAAGAATACTACAGCAGAACAAGTGAGATTACAACTGGGAGAGTTAGCAGGGTTATCAAAATTAGATTTCTCAGGATATAGTGACTGGGGATATAATGGAAGGATAAGTTTTAAAGATTTAAGCGCCTTTATATTTCAACCTCAGAATGTTATAGCTAATCCCGATGTTTTATTTTATAAAACAGATACCCAAGAGCATAGGCAAAAATTAAGAACTATTTTCCCTTATATTTTAGGAGCTATTACACCTGAGATTCTTCTAAAACAACACCAGCTAAAACAACTCGAAATTTTATTGCAAAAAAAAGAACGAGAATTGAATAATATTCAAGAAATAAGTGAACGTTGGTTAGGTGAACTTAAATCTCACGTTATTCGTGCTCAAGAATTTGGTTTATTACAGAGTGATAGTATTAATGACCTTTCAAAAAATGAAATGGTTAATTTGTTAAATGATGCAATTAAAAATCAAAACAAAGAAAAAAATATAAAGGCGCCGTCGATAAAACAATCTATTGATAAGCTTGATGAAATAGAAAAACGAGAGTTGGATTTATCTACACAATTAACGTCTTTAAGGAGACGAATGCAAGAAATAAAACGCCTTGAATCAACAACGGAGGAATTTATTAATGCTCAAACAAAACAGATTAATCGATTAAGGATTTCTTCTTGGTTTTATGAT
This sequence comes from Akkermansia sp., assembly GCA_048388685.1. Classification (GTDB taxonomy): domain Bacteria; phylum Verrucomicrobiota; class Verrucomicrobiia; order Verrucomicrobiales; family Akkermansiaceae; genus Akkermansia. The sequence goes on from DBGCTZ010000005.1 coordinate 278,695, forward strand.
AGTTTTGAATTAAATGGATTATGTCCAATTTGCCATAATACTCTTGAATCGGAGCAATCTACCTTAAATTCTCTGGTAGAATCTTTGAAAGATATAGAAAATAATGGTAATTTTCGGAAAGAAGTTCCTATCACATTGGATCTTGAAAAGAGTAGAATAATATCTGAAATAGAAAAACACGCAGAATCATTAGAAGGCATTCGTATTCAAAGAAGAAATTTAATTGAAAGTTCTGAAAGTATTAAAAATGAGCAATATAAAATTGAGAAGATTCAGAGATTCATTGGAAATATAGAAAATGCTCTTATTTTATATAAACAATTAGGAGTAAATGAAAAATTAAATTCGGAAGTAAACGAACTAAAGCGGCAAGTTGAAGAATTGCAACAAATAGTTGATAGAAGATTAATTCGTAAAAAAACAGATACTGCTCTTGATAATGTTAGTAAAATTGCCAGTGAAATTTTACCTATGTTAGACGTCGAATTTCCTGATTCACCGATTAAATTAAATGATATCGATTTGACTGTTCAAGTAATTCGCGATGGCGGTTATGATAATTTATGGCAAATTGGAAGTGGTTCTAATTGGCTCGCTTATCATATCGCTGTTATGTTATCTCTTCAAATATTTTTTAAAAAAATGATTAATAGTCCTGTACCTGGATTGTTAATTTTTGATCAGCCTAGCCAAGTATATTTCCCCAGTAATATATCAAAAGATGATGATGATCCGAAATTAACAAATGAAGATATGTTGGCTGTGAAAAAAGTTTTTATGACAATGAAATCAGCCATTGAAAAATCTTCTAATAATCTTCAGATTCTAATATTTGACCATGCTTCCGAAGAAGTATGGAATGGAATAGAAGGAATTCATTTGGTAGAAGAATGGAGAAATGGATTAAAGTTAATCCCAGAAGAATGGTTACAGGTATAGTTAATTTACTTAGTGAGTATTTAATTCCTTTCTATTTTTTTCTATTTAGTCGCACCAATCCTTGTTACATCCTCCGAACTCGATATTCAAACCTGTTTCAATCAGGGCTCTCTTCTTTTGAATCACTGTTCATAGTTAGCTGTTTTACTGAACTAAATTTCTTTAAACTCATTTCGATTCTTTCGCTTCTATCCCCCAATATCTTAAACAATTTCCATAGGAATCATTGAAAATTTATTTCTTTCAATTATTTTAATTGAAAGTGCCTCTGCATAAAAATGATTGACTTTGGAAATCGTGAAATCTGCTCACGATGAATCATCTTTTTGATAATTCTCCGATTAGCCTATTCATGCATTGAATGAAATCGTTTTAAGAGTTTAGCTGTAAAAATGGACAATGGTCATGATACTTGCAAAAGTCTTACTCTTGAACGAGGGACTCTAGGTATCGGTTTAATAGGAATAGCCTAGAGCTTTTCTTCAATTCCGGTTTCTCATGAAAGGGTCATTCATTTTTCAAATCAAGCTATTGTTTTTGCGGGCTAATAAGTTGCTTTGGGTGAAGGCTACTTATTTTGCGCTGCTGGCTATTATTACGGCTATTGCATCGATTTATCTCGGCGAGTTCGTGCCGTTTGATGTTTTCCAGAAGATCGGGGCCGATACGGTCGATACGATTTTAAATATCCTGGCTTCCAGTATGCTGGCGGTGACGACTTTTTCATTAACCACGGTCGTTTCCGCCTATGCGGCGGCAACATCAAGCGTAACGCCCAGAGCTACAAAGTTGCTGATGGAGGATTCCACGGCGCAGAATGCACTTTCCACATTCATCGGGTCCTTCATTTTCAGTCTGATTGCGATTATTTTCCTGAATTCCGGCATGTACGACCAGAAAGGAAGGGTCGTGTTGTTCGTGGTGACGCTGGGAGTGATTGCCATCATTCTGGTCACGCTTATCCGGTGGATTGAGCATTTGTCCCGGCTTGGCCGGGTGGGTGAAACTTCAGAGCTTGTTGAGGGAGTAACGCAGAAGGCGCTGCTGGCGCGGGCCACGGAGCCTTACCTGGGCGCCAATCCTTTGCTGGATAAGGAACTTGATATTCCGGAGCATGCAGTTCCTGTTCAAAGTGATGAAACGGGTAATATTCAATACATTGATATTGAAAAGCTTGATCATCTTTCCAGGGACAGGGAGATCAAGATTTACGTTGTTTCACTGCCTGGCGATTTCGTTTCTGTTTCCTCGATTTTGTTGTATGTGGATAAGCCTGTATCCGTCGAAACGCAGCGTGATTTGCTCGGAGCTTTTATAATCGGCCATGAGCGTAGTTTTGAACAGGACCCCAGATTCGGGTTGTGCGTGCTTGCCGAAATTGCGGCCCGCGCCCTGTCCGCCGCCGTCAATGATTACGGCACAGGTATCGATATTATTAACCGGGGTGTGCGGCTGCTGACGAAGTATGCTCAGGCAGAACGCCATGTCGAGGTGAAGCATGAGAGAATCTGGGTGCCTCCATTGACGGTCTCAAATTTGTTTTCGGATATTTTTGCTCCTATCCTGCGGGACGAAGGGGGCATTATGGCTATAGACATCAGGCTGCTGAAGGCTTTTGCCGAGTTGTACGGCCTGGATAATGGGCAGTTCAAGGAGGAGGCCCGGAAATATTCCCGTCAATGCTATGAACATGCGGCCAGAACCGTAGTGCTCGATGAAGATAAGGAAATCTTGAAGAAGCTGGTCATTGATTAGGCCACTCCCTTCATCATGAGAAAGGGAAGGTCTTGGGCATTCAGGCTGAACCGGGCGGATTGATTTTTAAGGATGCCTGTATCAAAAGAAGAATTTATTTTCCGGCAGTTTTCCTTGATAAAAATCAACCGGGACCAACGGGAGTGCGCCAGGCATTTTCTTTTCATGAACGGTAACAGAGTAGGCTCGGTTATGCAGTTGTACACTGATGTTTTAACGTTTTCAGGAAGAACCTTTTCATGAATGATGAAGTTTCATTTGTTCCCTGATGATTTTCCACAGCAGGTGGAAATTTTCATGAAGGCCGGTCCGTACATGGTCATTATCTCGTGATATGGTGATGAAGATGAACATAGGTGTCCGTGCCGCGGTTTTTTCCTGCCTGCTGATGGCCGGCATCCCGTGCAGTTTTGCGCAAAAGCCCGCGCTGACGGCCTGGAATTACGTTCCGTCTTACGGACAGTCTCTTTCCGTAGGTTGGACGGCCAAGCCGGTCGTGACCACGGAACAGAAGAACGGCAATTTGATGTTCAAGGGCGGTGTACGGCCTTTTGAGGGCGGGAATGACCGGAGTGCCGTGGTTCCGCTGGTGGAGACCATTTCTCCGGACGGCGCCAGGGGAGAGACGCCCATTTCCGGCGCGGCCGGGAATTTCATGCGCCTGCTGAAGAAGCGCGATGCCGGAAAGGCGGCCAAGGTCCGCTTCCTGTGCTCCGCCGCCGGCGTGGGTGGCGTCAGCATAGACGTTCTTTCCAAAGGAAAGGCCCCTTATCAGCGCATTCTGGATGATTTAAACGCAGGCAAGCAGCTGGCGTCCAAGGCCGGAAAGTCCTTTTCCATGCCCTGTTTCGTATGGACGCAGGGGGAAACCGACCAGCAGGACAAGAAAACCAAAGAGTGGTATAAGGAAAAGATGCGCGCGCTGATTCAGGATATTGACGCGGACGCCAAGGCCGTGACCGGACAGAAAAACGATGTGCTGTGCTTCGGGTATCAGGTTTCCTCCCACCTCAATTATTTTGTCCAGAATCCCACGGATTACCCGGTGATTGCCGTTGCCCAGCTGGACCTGGCCCTGGAGAAGGACAGCCGTTATATCATGACGACGCCCATGTACCATTTTTCCTATAGTGACGGAGTGCATTTGACAGCTCCCATGTCCCGGCTTTACGGAGAGTATGCCGGATACGTGATGTATAAGGTGATGGTGGAGGGCGTGAAATGGAAGCCCGTCCATCCCGTAGCCCATGCACTCGGCACGCAGGGGAAGGATTGGACGGTGGACGTGAAGTTTTTCGCGCCTGTGCCTCCCCTGGTTTTGGATACCGAAACCATCCTTGATCCGGGCAATTACGGCTTTTCCCTGGTGAACAGCCAGGAGGAGCCCCTGGAGATCAAGTCCGTCAGCCTGAACGGTAAAAACGTCGTTCGCATTGTAACATCGTCCGATCCTTCCGGCTATCATCTCCGGTACGGGATGACCTTGAAGGAGAAGCTGCCCTCCGGCCCACGCACCGGCGCGCGCGGATGCCTGCGGGATTCCCAGGGGGAGAAGGTGAAGACCCGGATTCAGGACGTCGTGTACCGCATGGATAACTGGTGTCCGTTTTTCGATTACCTCCTGGAATCCCGGGGCAGGAAGAACAAGACGGATTCCAGGTAGATTTTCATGAGGCAGCCGGAGTCGCTTTTGTTCTTTTCTTCCTGTATGGTTTATCCATTCCTTCTGAAAGACATGGAGTTCCTGTTCTGGTCTTGGTGGTCTATACCCAACTTGGAGCCGGTTCAAATGAGAGAGTTCTAAGGCTTGCTTATCGTTTGTAGATTGTTTGTCCAGCGTATAATGATGGAGGGAGTCCGGAGCATGCGCTATGAGGTCTTTCTTCGTTATATTCTTCTTTCCATTCATCCAGTCTCCCCTGAAGTTGGGACAGGGAAAGGAAGTACCCTCTGTCCGGCAGTTCATGCCCCCACTCGCATTGAGGCTTTCTACATGACCATTCTGCCATGGGGAGCCGGGCCGAATATATTGGGGTGTTATGTGTTGCGTTTTCAGCCAGGTCTGGATTTTTTCGCTTCGGAACTCAGGGCCATTGGTGCTTCTCAGGTATTCGGGTTTCTTCCCCTTCACTCCTGTGCGCCAGTTCCGATTGATGATCCCATGGGAGCCTGTAATCAGCATGAAGACGCTTTTCCGGGGGGCACTTCCTTCATGTCTGTTGCATATCCTGGTGCACGTTATCTACACCCTATAGGCACGGATCTATGTGTCAAGCCCGTTGAGATGTGCTGATAGTCAATATCATGGAAAGAGGTGAAGAATTCCTCCCTCCATGAACAAGGCATGAAAGAGGCAGGAACTGGTCACCAAATCCGTAACTGATTTTAAATTTTGATGATGAAATTTACAGCCTTTTTGGGGCGACTAAGCTTTTGCGGAAAATGACTCATCCAGGCATTCCTGTCACCAATTCCGTGTTGAGACTTCCAGAATTTTGGTCATCAGCTCCTGAAGGGGAGGGTTCCTCAACGCGGAGAAGATCACCCTGTGATCCGGTTTTCCCGGTTCATTCACAGTTTCTACCATTACAAGTAACTTTGCAAAGGTGAAAAATTAGCAGACGATTATTTTAGAAAATAAGGAGGACCGAGAGTTTTTTTATTGTTGTCGCCATTTGTCTCCATTATTTTTTCACCCATTTTATTTATCTTCTGATGAGTCAGAATAATTTTCTGCACAATCTAGGCTGGCCGGACTTTTCTACGAACGAGACAGGGAATGAAAGCAAGTAAGCCAAGTATTGAGGTCGAAGGCTCCGGAATAGCATCATGCACCATGCCGTTGAGCCGTATATTGCTAATCGCCAAACTTTCCTCAACATCTTCGGTCGTGTTGGCAAAAGCAATTCTGAAGGTGACTTCATTTATGTTGCTATAGGTTTGACTCCACGAACTCAAGTCGAAAGATACACTTTGATCAAAAGTTTTGAATCCTGCATCTGTTCCAACATTAATGATGCCTCGCTGGCTTGTCAGACCAAGGGGTACCCAATCCTCTCCGCCTATGTTGGCGAAAATTTCAAATCCGAACCGTGAAGTTACTGTTGTCTGTTCCAGGACAGCCGCTCCCCAATCAAATGTAATGTTATATAAATCAAGGGATTTTCCTTCTTCTGCCTTGGTTGAAAATTGAATATATGATCTGTCGTAGGGGGGGCGTCGCTCGGCGTTGTATGATCATTGAACAGAGCCCAATAGCTGCCATTGCCACCCGATACGGTTGGGAAGTTGATCATATCCAGATTTCTGCTATAGGTGAATGAAGTGATGGCTCCTTCATAAGTAGTCATCTGACTGCCTCCCGAAGAGTCAATGCCGGGTACTGTGACAGCATGGTTATAGGGGCTGGCCTGCCCGTCAAGGAAATGGGACAGCAGCTCGGCCTGAACCGAGCTACAAGCTGCAAATGCCACCAGAATGAGGGGAAAGTTTTTCATTGAAAATATTTTTTACTGTTTATGTTAAAGTAATTTCTTGTGAAAATGTTCGATGTTATCTGTGTGTAATTTAAATTAAGTGGTTTATTTTATTCTGCACAACACTTTCTTCATGGTGACACAAAGCGACGAACATATTAAGTTTCTGTATTCAATAGAGACGCTTCAGTTTTTGGAATAGACATTAACTCGCTTTTTTCCGCTTGTCAGGATTGTCATACGTTCTTCCCAAACTACTGTGTGGCCCTACGTCGGTATCCGATTTTGTAACTTGGCTGATATTCCATGATTGATCATATTTGCCGCTGAGCCGACTTCGTCAGGCGCTTGCAAAGGTCCACATGAGTCGGGTGTTGAGCACCATGGAGTGGCCGGCTTCCTTGACTAGTTCAAATGTCTTCAGAACGGTCCCGTAAAAACCGCCCTTGGTGTCGCAGTCATCATTGATATAAAAATCCAGAATGTCTTTCAGTTCCTGCCTGGACCATCCATCCAGAGATGGAAATGTTTCCTTAGTTTCCATCGTTATGTTTTTCGTTACATTTCATAGGCATCCCTTTTGCCGGAGCCCCTGTTCCCCGGTTGCAAATGCATTGTCGACGGGGTTTTTCCATCGGCTGGGAGAAGCCGCGCGCTTATCATCGTTTTTCATTTTACCTGATAGGGCTCCCGCCAGGAATAGGAACATGCCATGCATGCGTGTTCGTATCGGTTTTGACGTCCTTGCATATTTCCATGTTGAGGGTATGACTTATGGGAAAACGGTTTCATAAGGGAATGACTGCTTCCTGCTGATTTCTTTTTAACGGGTATTCATCACATGAGGCGCAGCCACGGCATCCGGGCGAATTTTCTGCGGTGCCGGACATCAGTTATTTTTATCATTCTGAAGATCAGTAGGTTTTGATGATATTTCATTATACCTGAATTGTTATTGGTTCGATTTTTTCCCATTGAGAATCCTGGCGTGAAGTTTCTGTCAAGAGGCGGAAAAGAAGGTGCATGATTACTGAGTCATGAATTGCCCGGAGGGCGTGTTTTGACTCCCTTCTTCCGGAAGGTATGGCGGCATCCAGGAGACCTGCGGAAAACGGAATTGATTGCTTTCATTCCTCAAGAGTTTCTTCTGGTCTTCACTTGAATATATGACATGGCTGTTGTGCGGAAACAGAAAGTGGAATAGGATGAAGAGGATGATGAATTCCGTATTCAAGTGTTTGATGTGTGCCGTATGCGCCGTGGCATTGCCGGCATTGGGACAAGAAGAAAAGGCCGGCTTTCCCACGGACAAAGCCGTGACCGTGTTCAGCGCCGGGGAGGGGAATCCTTATGCGTCCATCCGCATTCCCGCATTGCTCAACATCGGCAAGGGGCAGCTTCTGGCGTTTGCCGAAGGGCGGTATAAGAATACTGACCAGGGGGAGAATGACATTATCATGAGCCTCAGTAAGAATGGCGGAAAAACCTGGTCACGCCCCCGGGCAATCGCCAAGTCGCATGGGGCCACGTTCAATAATCCCTGCCCGGTTTATGATGCCAAGACCAAGACCGTGACCGTCGTGTTCCAGCGTTATCCCGCCGGGGTGAAGGAGCGCCAGCCCAACATCCCCCAGGGTTGGGATGACGAAAAGTGCATCCGCAATTTCATGATCCAGAGCAGGAACGGCGGTGCCACCTGGACGAAGCCGGAGGATATTACGAAGACCACCAAGCGTCCTACGGGGGTGGATATCATGGCTTCCGGCCCGAATGCCGGGGTACAGTTGAAAAGCGGTCCCCACAAGGGGCGTCTGGTGATTCCCATGAATGAGGGGCCGTTCGGCAAGTGGGTGATTTCCTGTATTTACAGCGACGACGGCGGCAAGAATTGGAAGCTGGGCCAGCCGACCGCCAATATGAAGGGGATGGTGAATGAAACGTCCATCGCGGAAACGGATAACGGAGGCGTGGTCATGGTCGCGCGCCACTGGGGCGGCGGGAATTGCCGCCGCATTGTGTGGTCGCAGGATGGAGGAGAGACGTGGGGAGAAGTGGAAGATGCTCCAGAGCTGTTTTGCGACAGCACGCAGAATTCCCTGATGACGTATTCCCTGACGGACCAGCCCGCCTTTGGCGGCAAGAGTCGCATCCTGTTTTCCGGACCCAGCGCCGGACGGCGCATCAAGGGACAGGTGGCGATGAGCTATGACAACGGCAAGACTTGGCCGGTGAAAAAGTTACTGGGGGAAGGCGGTTTTGCCTATTCCAGCCTCGCCATGGTGGAGCCGGGTGTCGTCGGGGTGCTTTATGAGGAAAACCAGTCCAACATCAAGAATTTAAAGTTTGTGCCCATCACGATTGACTGGCTGACGGACGGGAAGGACACGGGGCTGCCGGCAGGCAAGAAGGCGCCGGTTCTTAAATAATCTTGCGGACCGGTAATATTCGTTTTCTGGCGGGACTGGATGTTCCAGTCCCATTTTTTATTGGAGTAGGGTGGGTTAGATGGAATGCGAAAAATGAAGTCTACAGGGTGAAAAAGCCTGAGAGGCGACCGAATCAACCTCTTGTTTTCAGTAGAACGGCCGTCAGAAAACGCAGAAAAAAGGTAATACACGCGGCTTGTCAGCAGGCATCCTCCTGGGAATGGCGGCCGCAGGTCTTCATAGCTAAATTTCCGGAAGCGCAGCGAGGGGGCTTTTTTATTACTTCCCGATACCTTGTTTTTTATTGCTTTAAATAATTCAAGCCGGGGATTTTAGTATACAAAACATGATTATGTTTGTTAGATAATGAGGTCTTCAACTACTACTCTTCATAAGAACTTGGTGCAAAAAAGTTTGTATAATGCAGGTTAGCTGGTGTGCCTTTTTGCTGTCACTCTTCGTCTCTTGCCGCCGGAAGAACCCTGGGCATCCTCGCGGAATAGACGCTCATTCATACTCCTCCGGGAATAACGCTGACGGGGGCCGAACATCTTTACGGGAAAAAGCATGTTCCCACAGCCTGGATCAGCAAGGCCCGCATCTGGAATTTTCCGGAGTATAGCCTGATTCTTTTCTTCGAAGGTCCGGGGAACGTGTCTTAACGACTGACCATTTGCAGAAAAAAGAGTCTGATGCTGGCGGAGGCGGCCCAATATGTCTCCAGGTATCTTCCCAAGGGCTGTTCCGTAATCTGGTCAAAGCTGTCCAATGACTCTCAGCCCGTCGTATTTAAATCATCCAATCCGTTGAATTATAATTTAACAGGCGGATGGATAAGCCACCCCGACTGGTATTACCTGGATTTCCATAATGCTCGGCTCAGGGAAGAGATAAATGCTAAAGTCCTTTTAGGTGCCATTCACAAGGGCGTTCGGGCAAGGCCGTGAGGGGAGCGGAGGAGCAGATGGCTGAGTTGTGCATCAGACCACGGCTGGGAATGACCCTAGAAGAACTGAAGGCATTGTGGAAGAAGGGCATCCCCGTGATTTAAAGCAATACCCCTGTACCCTGGAAGGCAGGAACGGCCGGGATGCCAGGGATTACCTCGTCTTTGCCTCCATTGTTCCGCAGTGTGCAGCTTGGCAATGGATGTTCCGGGAGCGGCAGAATTTGTCCATTACCGCCATGATGTGGCACGACAGATGCGTGAGGTTGGATTTGCGCCGGACAGGAGGATTTACAGTTCTGGAGGGCATGAATTGGCTGGCGAGATCATTCCCGGGATAACATTCCATTTACCATCCATCACCAAGAGCGGTATTTGCACCTTGTATTCTCGGAATCTGGAACAGGGGTACAATTGCAGACTTAGGGAGACAAGGATTACTTTGAGTTGAAAACCTTCCTGCTGATCAAAAGAATGAAAGCCGGGCGTCCCATGGAACAGAAAAATAGAGCTTGGGTACTTGCCGCTACCATGAAAAAATTTTCGGACAAGATACAAAAGCCTTTGATGAGGCTGACGCAGGATGAAGTCAGAGAGGTGCTGGGTAGCAAGGGACAGGAACTCGTAGAACGGCGGTAGAATGATTTGGAGTGACTCTAATCAGAATTTGTTTCTGCTGGGATCATGCAGAGACGGTGGAAAACACGTGTTTTTACACCATCTGGTAGTGATGGACCGTGAGAATGAATTGAATCTCCACGCCGCGTTGGCGATCGGATATGCGGCCACGCTTCCTATACTTGACCAGCCCTTTCTCCTGTACAGCTCAAATCAGGGTTCAGCATAAAAAACCGGGACAGACAGCAGAGGTTTCTTCTGAAATAGTATCAGATACACATACGGGTCTAACTCTGCATCTTGTGGATGACCTCGTGGGCCGGGGGCTCCAGAAGCAGGAATTGGAAAAACCAAAGAAGGCGCTGGAAACGATCAAAAACATCCTTTGAGTTTTTGTCATATTATCTATTACGTGTTTTATAATGTAATTATTATTGATATGATGTAAGTGTGAGGAATGACCATTCCTCACACTTACGGAGTGATTTTTCAGTAATATAGTTATGAGTCCAAACGGATGAGAATGAATTTGTTAAATTATATGAAATAGGAGCATTATAAAAATATCCCGAATCAATTTTTGGGGTATTTTTAGATTAATTTGAAATGCTATATCTCCAGGTTTTTTTTTGCGTTTATGTTTTTGCATGGTGGTGGTTATGTCCCTTCGGAATTAGTTCGCTTCTTGTAAGAATAACTTCCTATCTTCAGAGTTGACATATACATGGAAAAATATAACATAAGTTTGCGACATTATGCTTTCAATAGTAACCCTAGTTCGGAAGCAGTAATCTTAAAAGCTAGGAAGAAGGGGTTCTTTCTAGCTTTTTTGGTTGAGCTGAACAATAGGCAAACAATAGCAGGTCTCTTCCAAAATGCAAGCCAAAAATCCACAATCAACGGTTTGTATAAGAAGAAAAAGATTGCCTCGGACGTTTTTTAGAGTATAAATATGTTGTTCGCATGAATAGTTATGCGTGGATTGAAACTTATATAAACCTTTGATTGTGAGGTCTATAAAAATATGGCGCAGATTTGAGAAAGTCTGCGCCATATTTGTTAGAATATGGGGGCGTGCCTTTGTCAGTACTCCGTAGAAATTTGTACCTCTAGCCACGGTACTCATTAGGCGATGGATGATTTGCTGCTGACGTGGACCTAAGAATTATCTTTGTCTTTACACCCATCTGCTTATTACCATTCTCTGGCATGACAGGGTATGCCTGCATTGCCGGCTTGATTCCGGGGCGTCCGGAGGTACCCTGCAAGACATCCGTTGCCCTTGGAGCTTTCCCATTCGGGAGGGTCGGCGAACGGAAGATGACTCCCCATTTCAATATATGTCCTGGATTTATCTGGTGTTGGCCGGTCTCTGCGAGATCGGATGGCCTCTGGGTTTCAAACTTTCCCAGGCGCCCGGCACGGGGTCCGGCAGGTTTGCCGCCTGCATCGCGTGCTCCGTGCTCAGCATGGCTCTGAGCGGCTTCCTGCTGTGGCTTGCCCAGCGCAGCATCCCTATCGGCACCGCCTATGCGGTGTGGACAGGCATCGGCGCCCTGGGAACGTTTCTGGTGGGTATCCTGTGGTTTGGGGATTCCTCCAATGTCTGGCGCATGCTGGCCGCCACGTTTCTGCTGATAGGCATTATCGGGCTGAAACTGGCTCCGGGCCATTAAGGCGCCCATGCCGTTGAACGGCAAAACCGGGAAAACGGGGCTATTCTGCACCGCGTAACGCCGCGCCGCGCGTGCGTCAGCTATGGGAAACACTGTTTAACCAGACGGTTCCCCATGCGTCGGAGGGCATGCGCCAGTCACCGCGCGGGGAGAGGGAGATGGTGCCCACCTTGGGGCCGTCTGGAATGCAGCTTCTTTTGAATTGCTGCCGGAAGAAGCGGCGGATGAAGATACCCAGGCACCGGCGGATGAAGTCCGGCTGGAATTCATCCCGGAAGGCATGTTCCGCCAGATACAGGATTTTATCCGGCTGCGCGCCGTATTTGATGAAGTGGAAGAGGAAGAAGTCGTGCAGGTCATAGGGCCCGAGCACGTCCTCCGTCCGCTGTTCAATGGTGCCGTCGTCCGACGGGGGCAGCAGTTCCGGACTGACGGGAGTGTTGTTGATGTCCAGGAGGGTAGCCGCCAGTTCCGGAGCGGATTGGGCGGCCATATGCTCAATGAGGCAGCGGATCAGCGTTTTTGGAATGGAGCAGTTCACCGCGTACATGGACATGTGGTCTCCGTTATAGGTGCTCCATCCCAGGGAGATTTCGGAGAGATCGCCCGTGCCTACCACCAGTCCTCCCATTTTGTTGGCCAGGTCCATCAGGATCTGCGTGCGTTCGCGGGCCTGCACGTTTTCATAGGTAGTGGTGCGTTCCGCCGGATCGTGACCAATGTCGCGGAAGTGCTGAAGGGAGGCTTCTGAAATGGGGATTTCCCGGAGTTCCACCCCCAGCAGGCGGCACATGTTTACCGCGTTCGCGTGGGTCCGGTCCGTGGTGCCGAAGCCCGGCATGGTCACGGCCAGAATGGAGGAAGCGGGCTTGTTCAGCGCCTGGCACACCCGAGCGCAGATGAGAAGGGCTAGCGTGGAGTCCAGCCCCCCGGAAATACCTATCACCAGCCGCTGGGCGTGCGTGTGTTCCATCCTCTTGGCAAGGGCCGCCGTCTGGATGGCGATGATTTCCTCACAGCGTTCCCGGCGGTGCGGGGGGGAGGGCAGGAAGGGCCGAGCAGGATTGCAGGCATGTTCCAGACCGGGGGAGGGCGGAACTTCCTCCGGAAGCGTCAGATGGAGAGTGGCCCCGGAGGGGGAGAATGCCTTGCTGTCGTTAAAGGAGCTTTCCGAAAGGCGTACCGCGGCCAGCCGTTCAAAGTCCACAGCCGCCAGAATGAGGGAGCTTTCCCTGCGGAACCGTTCTCCTTCCGCCGCCAGCCTGCCGTTGTCCGCAATGAGGGAATGCCCGCCAAACACCACGTCCGTGGTGGATTCATGCACCCCGGCGGAAGACAGGACGTAGGCGCAGAGGCATCTGCCGCTTTGCTGTTTGACCAGCTCGCGGCGGTAGGCGGCCTTCCCGGTGAGTTCCGTTCCGGCGGACGGATTGAAGATGGCCCTGGCGCCTTGAAGAGCCAGCATGGAGCTGGGGGGGATGACGCTCCAAAGGTCTTCACAGATTTCTATGCCGAAGCTGAAGGAGGAGGCCGCATCATGAAAAACGATGTCCGTGCCGAACGGAACCAGCGCGCCGTTTACCGTAACTTCCCGGACGCCGGCGCCCAGCTCCCTGCCAGAGGTGAATTGCCGTTTTTCATAGAATTCCCGGTAGTTGGGGAGCATCGTTTTGGGAACCAGCGCCAGTACCTTGCCACCCTGCACCACGGCGGCGGTATTGTATAGGGCGTCTCCGTACAGGAACGGCAGTCCCGCCACGGCGACCGTTTTACTTTCTTTTGTGGCTTCCGCAAAGCGGCGCAGGCCGTCCAGGGCCGCCTCCCTCAGGCGCGGCTGGAAGAAAAGGTCCCCGCAGGAATAGCCCGTGATGCACAGCTCCGGAAAGACGACTGCCGCCGCCTGCTGCGCCGCAGCCTGCCGGAAGCCTGCCATGAGCTGGTCAATGTTGTAGTCCACGTCAGCTACGCGTAGCTGGGGGACGGCGGAGGCAAGTCTGTAATATCCGAACATGGGCGGTGCGGGCTGAAAATCAAGCCCGCAGACGCTTTGTTTTCCCGGGGCAGGGCGCAATCCGGGAGGGGCGGGCCTCATCCGGATACTAAAAGCTCCTGAAAGACTTGTAAAGCCGGGAGTGGGAACTGGCGCGGCCCCTGCCTGGCTTCGTGGCGCAGGCTCGGGAGGCTGGGGGAGAAAAGGAGGCGAAGGCTTCAATTCTTCTCCTTGTCCGGAAGGGCCCCTGCGGCGTAGAACGGGATTGGCGCTGGCAAAGCGGTGCCTCCCCGATTTACCTTTGAAACCGGAAAGAAACACTTTTCGACAGACGGATGGACAATACAGGCAAATTCACCGGAAAAGCCGCTTCCTACACCCAGGGTCGCCGGGGTTATCCGGAAGCCCTCCTTGACCTGCTGGCGCAGGAAAGAGGGAAGTGTTCTTTCCGCGTAGCGGATGCGGGTTCCGGCACGGGCATTCTGTCCAGAGCCATGCTGGAACGCGGCTGGACCGTGTACGGCGTGGAACCCAATAACGACATGCGGGAAGAAGCGGAAAGGCTTCTGAAAGAATTTCCCCTTTTCCATTCCGTGCCCGGCACGGCGGAACATACCCTGCTTCCGGACGCTTCCGTGAATCTGGTGACAGCGGCGCAGGCGTTCCACTGGTTTGATGCCCAGTCGTTTAAACGGGAATGCCGCCGCATCCTCGTTCCGGGAGGAAAGATTGCCCTGATCTGGAATTCCAGGGTGGAAGACAGTCCCGCCGTTCAGGAGGAGGGGCGTATCCATCGCCTGTATTGTTCCCGGTTTTACGGGTTCAGCGGCGGACTGGCGAATCTTCAGGAGAGGATAGCTGATTTTTTTGACCATCATTTCCAGGTTTTCCGCTTTCCGAATGAATTGTCTTATACACGGGAACAGTACATCCGGCGCATGCTTTCCTCCTCGTACGCCCTCGGAGAACAGGAAGAGGGGCACGCCGCATGGCTGGATGCCCTCAACCATCTGTTTGAGCGGTTCCAGACGGACGGAATGCTGACGATTCCCCATGAAACCGTTGTCTATCTGGGATAGTTTCCGGATGGATGCCTTGCTCGCTGATCCGGCGCTGGAATTGCCCGTTAGCTGGTGAATGGAAAGGCAGCATCCTGATCATGGCGTGCTGCCTGTTTTCCAGAAGGAGCCATTCCTTTTTAAGATGGAACAGGTTTTCTCCCCGGCATCAAGGGAGAAAGGCTCCTGAAGCTGGAAATAATCCAGGGATGGAACCAGCCTGCGCCCCTCATCATCTTCCCGCTTTATTCATTGAAGGGGATATGTTAGAATAAACACCCACATGATGCAGCAGCCTTTTTCCCAAGAACCTTTTCTGGTGTCCGGATTGCATGGGGACCAGATTCTGGGCGCCCGGAGCAATCAGCAGGATTCCTTTTCCATCCTTGCGGCGGATGATGCGCTGGTGATTGTCCTGGCGGACGGCATGGGGGGCTACACCGGCGGGGAGCTGGCCAGCCGGGCTGCCGTGGAGGGATTTTCGCGGACGTTTGAACGGGAGGGGCGGGCCGCTCCCGGAAAGAGGCTGGAGGATGCCGTGCATGAGGCCAATGAACAGGTGCGGATTGCCCGGAAAAAGAGGGGCTCCGATGATGAAATGGGCACTACCCTGGTAGCCGCCTGGATTGGCGCGGAGGGGCTGCGGTGGGCCAGCGTGGGCGATTCCCTGCTTCTGCTGCTCCGGGAGGAGAAAATGTTTTTGCTCAATACCCTGCACCAGTATTCCGCGGAGCTGGAGCAGATGGTGGAGGAAGGGACCATCTCCCGGGAAGAAGCCTTGTGCCATCCGGCGCGCCATTCCCTCACTTCCGCCCTGATGGGGAAGGAGGTGCCCCTCATAGACCTTCGGGATGACTGTTTTCCCGTGATTCCGGGAGACCGCCTGCTGGTAGCCAGCGACGGGGTAGGGCCTTACCTGGACTCCGTGGGGCCTGCCGGCATGCGTTATCTGTCCATGCTGTCTGCGGAAGAATTGGTCCGTTCCGTGCTGGACGGCATCGACAGGGACGGCGCACCCAACCAGGACAACGCCACGCTCGTCTGCATGGAAATAACCGGAGCGTAATCCTCACGGGGGGGGAAGTTGAATCAGTTCAACTCAAATCCAGCACGGTCATTCTTCAGATCTCCGGCCATGTTACGGATAATGCCGCCGTCCATCACGGCGGCGCGATTTGACGGACCGCCAACGATGCGGAATGAAGTGCGTTTCGTGGAGGCGAAGGAGGAACCCGGTGGAGAACCGCGCCTGGTGCTGACGTGGTCCGTGAACCCTGCGGCCACGCACGTGGCCTTCAGTGTGAAGAGAAGCCCGGGTTTGAAGGAATGGCAGGATGAGGGGGGAAGTAGTGCCGGAAGTCCGCCAGGGGAATACCGTGACTCCGTCACCATCAACCGGGACGCGCCGCAGTGCAGGTCTCTGCGGCTGAAGGTTTCCAGGCAGTACAAAGCTGCATGAACCAAAATGCCCCGCATGCACCTTGACGGCATGCGGGGCATTGCTTGTTGAAGAATCAGGTCTTCAGCACGGTTCAGGAATGATATTCCTGGAGGGAGCGCGGGCTCACCTTCACATGCTGGGCGGACCGGATGCCCTCCACCGTGGCCTTGGCGGCGGCGATGGTGGTCATGTACGGAATCTTCTTCTGGATGGACTGCATGCGGATGAAGGAGTCATCAATCATGCTGGTGCGGTCTACCGGGGTATTGATGATCAGGTCAATCTGCTTGTTGGTGATCATGTCGCCCAGGTTGGGGCGCCCTTCATGGAGCTTGTTGACCACTTCCGTTTCCACGCCCTGGCCGCGCAGGTATTCCGCGGTGCCGCCGGTGGAGACGATCTTGAAGCCCAGGGAGATGAGGTCACGGGCGATGGGTTCAATGAACTTCTTGTCGCGGTCGGAGACGGTGACGAGCACCTTGCCGGAGGTGGGCAGGATGCAGCCGGCGGCTTCCTGTGACTTGTAGTAGGCCATGCCGAAGTTGTCCGCAATGCCCATGACTTCTCCGGTAGCGCGCATTTCCGGCCCCAGGACGGGGTCCACTTCCGGGAACATGTTGAACGGGAAGACGGCTTCCTTCACGCCGATGAAGCGGCAGGGCTGCGGTTTCAGGTTCATGCTCTTCAGCTTTTTGCCCAGCATGATTTCTGTGGCGTGGCGGGCCATGGAGACACCCGTTACCTTGGAGACGATGGGCACCGTGCGGGAGGCGCGGGGGTTGGCTTCAATGATGTACACTTCGTCATCGCAGATGGCGAACTGCACGTTCAGAATGCCCTTTACCTGGAAGTCCTTGGCGATCTTGGCGGCGTGTTCCTCAATGGTGCGGATGTGCTTGGGCGCGATGGTCACGGGGGGAATGGCGCAGGCGGAGTCTCCGGAGTGGATGCCGGCCAGCTCAATGTGTTCCATCACGGTAGCCACGAAGGTGTCCGTGCCGTCGGCCAGCGCGTCCACTTCCGCCTCAATGGCGTTATCCAGGAAACGGTCGATCAGCATGGGGTATTCCGGGCTGACCTGGATGGCCTCCACGCCGTAGCGCTTCAGGTTTTCTTCATCGTAAATGACTTCCATGCCACGGCCGCCCAGCACGAAGGAGGGGCGCACCATCACCGGATAGCCGATCTTGCGGCCCAGTTCCACGGCTTCTTCCAGAGAACGGGCGGTGCCGCTTTCCGGCTGGAGGATGTTCAGGGCAATCATGCGTTCGCGGAAGTATTCGCGGTCTTCCGCCAGGCGGATGCCTTCCGGCTGGGTGCCCATGATCTTCACGCCGGCATCCTTCAGGGCCTGGGCGATGTTGAGCGGGGTCTGGCCGCCGAACTGGACGATGACGCCTTCCGGCTTTTCCTTTTCGTAGATCGCCAGCACGTCTTCCACGGTCACGGGTTCAAAGTACAGCTTGTTGGCCGTGTCAAAGTCCGTGGAAACCGTTTCCGGGTTGCAGTTCACCATGATGGATTCATACCCGTTGTCCCGCAGGGTGAAGGCGGCGTGCACGCAGGTGTAGTCGAACTCGATGCCCTGGCCGATGCGGTTCGGTCCGCCGCCCAGGATCATGATCTTCTTCTTATCATTCACGGGCACTTCATCCTTCGCGCCGCTGTAGGTGGAGTAATAGTATTCCGCGTGTTCCACGCCGCTGACGGGCACGATGCGGTAGGCGGCCGTGATGCCGTTTTCCTGGCGGCGGGCACGGATGGCCTTTTCAGGAACGTCGAAAATCTGGGCCAGATACTTGTCCGAGAAGCCCATGACCTTCGCCTGGCGCAGGGTTTCTTCGGGAAGGGAATCCCAGTCCTGGCCGTCCAGGGAGAAGTCAAAGTCCGCCAGCTCCTTCATCTGTTCAATGAAGAACGGGGTGATGCGGGTCAGCTTCACGATTTCCTCCACGGTCACGCCGCGGCGCAGGAGTTCGTAAATCTGGAAGAAGCGTTCACTGTTGCCGTACGTGATCTTTTCACGCAGTTCCGGCGTGGCGAGGGCTTCCAGCTTCTTCACGCGGCCCAGGCCGGCGCGGCCGATTTCCAGGGAGCGCACGGCCTTCTGGAAGGCTTCCTTGAAGTTATGGCCGATGCTCATTACTTCCCCCACGGCCTTCATCTGGGTGCCCAGCTTGTCGGAGGCCTTGGGGAACTTTTCAAAGGCCCACCGGGCGAACTTGACGACCACGTAATCGCCGTAAGGTTCGTACTTTTCCAGGGAACCCTTGCGCCAGTAGGGCAGTTCGTCCATCGTGATGCCGGAGGCCAGCTTGGTGGACACGGAGGCGATGGGGAAGCCGGTGGCCTTGGAGGCCAGTGCGGAGGACCGGGACGTGCGGGGATTGATTTCAATGACGATGATGCGGTTGTCCTCCCGGTTGTGGGCGAACTGCACGTTCGTGCCGCCCGTGACGCCGATGGCGTCCAGAATGCGGTAGGAGTAATCCTGAAGCCGGTCCTGCACTTCCTGCGGAACGGTCAGCATGGGGGCCACGCAGAAGCTGTCTCCGGTGTGCACGCCCATGGGGTCCACGTTTTCAATGAAGCAGACGGTGATTTTCTGGCCCTTGGCGTCGCGCACGACTTCCAGTTCCAGCTCTTCCCAGCCCAGCACGCATTCTTCCACCAGCACCTGGTTGATCAGGGAGGCGGCCAGGCCGCGGGGAACGATCTGGCGCAGTTCCTCCACATTGTACACGATGCCGCCGCCCGTGCCGCCCATGGTGTAGGCGGGGCGCAGCACGACGGGATAGCCCAGCTCGGCGGCTACCTTTTCCGCTTCCTCCACGGTATAGATAGGTTCGGACTTGGCGACCGGCACGCCGATCTTGTCCATGGTTTCCTTGAAAATGATGCGGTCTTCACCGCGGGCGATGGCTTCCAGGTCCACGCCGATGACTTCCACGTTGTACTGTTTCAGGATGCCTTCCTCATTCAGCTTGGAGGCCAGGTTCAGGGCCGTCTGGCCGCCGAGGTTGGGCAGCAGGGCATCCGGGCGTTCCTTCTCAATCACGGCCGTGATGCGGTCCACGGTCAGGGGCTCAATGTAGGTGTGGTCCGCCATGCCGGGGTCCGTCATGATGGTGGCGGGATTGGAGTTCACCAGAACGACGTCGTAACCTTCAGCGCGCAGGGCCTTGCAGGCTTGGGTGCCGGAGTAGTCGAACTCGCAGGCCTGGCCGATGATGATGGGGCCTGAGCCGATAATGAGGATTTTGCGGATGTCTTCGCGTTTTGCCATGGTATGATGCCTCTATGTGGTCCGTGGTGGTTAAAAATAAATACCGGAAACAAGGTCCGCCCAAGGTGCGTTGCCTCTCCGCTCCGCATACCCGGCGCGTGACCTGACGCACAGTACAGGAGGTGATGGGGCAAGTCCAGACAAAACAACAGGAAATCCGGGGAAAAGGCTCTGGTCCTCTTCCCTTTCCGGACCGTTCCGCGCGCGCAATCCGCCCTTGATATTTTCCCCGGGCCGTATACCCTGTGGGGCAAGGATGAGGAATGCGCTGATACTGATTTGCTGCCTGGGGCTGCTGTGGCCCGCAGCGCTGCCGGCGGCGGAACGCGCCCCCGCGGGACGGGGTGCGCCCATGCCTTCAGGGGAGGCCGCATGGTATCAGTCCTTACGCGCCGGACTCTCCCGATTCCGGACCGGAGGCGGCTACAAGACCAACAGGCAGGCCATGGAAGCCCTGGCGGAGAAAGCCTGCCGCTGGGACCCCCGCACGCGCCGTCCCGTCTTCCTTCTCCGGGAGGCCACGCCCTCCTTCTGTTCCTCCGCGTGCTACCTGCTTCTTCTCCAGGCCCTGCAACTATGGGACGCCCGGCAGCCGCAGCCCGTAATTTCCGAGCGCGCCTGGCTGGCCCTGATTCCGCGCCTGGGCCAGCATGACGGGGAAGGGCCGTGGGGCTGGGCGAATGCCAACGGTCCGGGGCTGGCCGTACTGGTGCACAGGCTGGGCGCCGGCGTCAACTTTGAAGACTGGCGGAAGGCCAGGCCGGGAGACTTCATGAAGATATTCTGGACGGACCACATCGGGCGCCGTGAATCCGGCCATCTCACCGTTCTGGTAAAGGACGGCGGGGAAACGGTCACCTTCTGGTCCTCCAACATGCCGGACGGGTACGGGGCCAAGACGGTGCCCAAATCCCAGATCAAACGCGTTATCTTCACCCGCATCACCAAGCCGGAGCGGTTTAACCTGGCTCCGGCGGTGGGAAGCCATCCGTGGCTCTCCTCCCTGCTCAGCCAGGAGGTGGGCATGAAGGAAGTGCGCAGATACTGCGGCATGCAGAACCCCTGACCACCACAGGCTGTGAAAAAATGTTCCTTCCCTCCTTCCGTCACGCCGGAATGCTCCGTGCTGGTGCTCGGCTCCCTGCCCGGGGATGAATCCCTGAGGCAGGTACAGTATTACGCCCATCCCCGGAACGCCTTCTGGAAAATCATGGGAACCCTGCTGGGATTTGACCCCTCCCTGCCATATGAGGAGCGCCTGGCCCGGCTCAACCGGGACGGCGTGGGGCTGTGGGACGTGGTGGCCTCCGGCGTCAGGCCCGGAAGCCTGGACCAGCATATTTCCCAGGAGCAGCCCAATGACATTGCCGCCCTGCTGGAATGCTTCCCCGGCATCGGCACGGTTTGCTGCAACGGCACGGCCTCCCATAAATACCTTAAACGGTATTTTCCGGAACTCTTCCATCGCGAAACCCCGGCCATCATTCAGATGCCCTCCACCAGCCCGGCGGCGGCGCGGCTGACGTATGAGCAGAAATTCCGCGCGTATGAAGAGGTGATTACCTCCCGGCTCAGGAGATAGGGAAAGCTGCCCTACTTTCCGTCCAGTTCCCGGGAGGTTTTGGCTCCCGCGCCTTTCAGGAAGCGCACCAGGAAATTCTTTCCGGTGGCGATGGCGCGGTCCAGGGGCGTGGAGCCGTCTCTGGCCCGGTAATTGACGTCCGCCTTGTGATCAATCAGCACCCTGGCGGTGGCGAGGACGGAATTTTCCTGAAGGCCCGGCGCATCCGCCAGCACCCAGAGGGCCGTTTCCGAATTGGCCGGCTTGTAATGGCCTATCCGCGGCTTGCCGTTGGGCCGGTTGGGGTCCGCCCCGTTTTCCAGAAGAAGCTTCACGCTCCCATCCCCGGCGTATCTGGCCGCGGAAATGAGCAGGGTTCTGCCGTCATGGAGAATGTAATCCGGGTCCGCTCCGTTTTCCAGCAGATAGGCCGCCTGCGGGCTCCCTGCATTGGAATAATACCTGGAAAGGATGGAGGAGGAGGCATTCCTGCTGCTATCCGACCTTCCTATTTCCAGATTGACGTCCGCTCCATTGGCAATGAGAAAATCAGCCAGTTCAAAAAACTGCATTTCCACGGCCAGGGCCAGCGGGCAGGAATTATTGCCGCCCGTATCCTCCCCCTGGTAATTCACGTCCGCCCCGGCGCGGATGAAGGCGCCGACTTTGGCAAGGTCCGGCTTCGTTCCCTGTTCCGGCAATTTGTCGTACTTCCTCTTGCCGTTGATGGTGACGGAGGAGGTGAAGCTCTCCCGTGCGGGCCTGTAATCCTTCAGCCTGTACAGGTACTCGTACAGTTCCAGTCCCTTTTTCTCCCGGGTGGTGCGGTCAATGGACGGGTCCACGGGCAGTGGCGCCTTTTTGGGAATCAGGCGCAGGGAGCGTTCTGCGGTGCGGTGGCCCTGTTTGGCCGCCCTGGAAAACCAGTATCTGGCCTGGGAGGGGCTACGCTTCACGCCGTCCCCTTTCAGGAAGCAGAGGCCGAGCCGGTATTGGGCTTCCGCGTCTCCCTCCTTCGCTTCCAGATACATGCGCCTTCCTTCTTCCGGGGTGACGGCGCGGACGGCGGGACAACAGCCGAGGAAGACCGCGGCGGATAACAGCAGGCTGGGATAGCAGTTCATAGTAAGGCAGGGGCGGGGAGTCTTCAATCAGGAAGACCCGATGGCGTCCAGCAGGTGGACGTCCAGCGCCAGGGCCTCATGAATGTTGAAATTCAAATCATCGCGGAGCCTGTTGAGCGCCTCCATGCGCTTCAGCAGCTCATCCACGGGCATCTGTGCGGCCAGCGTGCGCACCTCCGGATGAATCGGCGTGACTTCCGGCGCTCCGGAGGCGATCAGCGCCGCCTGGCCAAACCAGCTGATGAGCAGTTCCAGGGCCTCGTTGCGCTGTTCCAGGTACTCCGTTTCTATCTGGGCGGCATTCGCGTCCTTGTTGCGGGCCTCCCAGTCGGAGGTATCCGTGCCCTGGGCGGCTTCCTTCGCTTCATCCTTCAGGGCCTGGTTCAGATTTTTGGTGATGGCGGCCTTGGCCTCCGTCATCACGTCCACGAACTTGCTGCGGAAGGCCAGCGCGGCCAGGTCATTGTCCAGGTTGCGGCAGGTTTCCAGCCAGTGGGGAAGCAGGGCCTCCTGGATGGGGGTAAGCTTGAACTCCGCGGATTGCAGCAGGTTGACGCGCACGCAGCGGGAAATGATGGTCTGGAGAAGCTGGTCCGGCTGGGAGGTGGCCAGGATGAGCAGGCACTGGCTGGGCGGCTCCTCCAGAGTTTTCAGGAAGGCGTTGGCGGCCTCGTCATTCATGCGCTCCGCATCCATGAACACGGCGATCTTCCATTTCCCCTCCGCCGCGCGCTGCTGGAGAAAGGGCTCCACCGCGCGGATGTCGTCCCGCAGGATGCGGCGTGACTTGGACTTGGGGCGCACCAGGCGGCAGTACTCGTCCCGTACGCCGTCCAGATGGTCCGCCCGGATGCCGTTGATCAGCTCCAGCAGCTGGAGAATCAGGCCGGAGGCCCCCTGATGCTCATCGCCCACGATGAGCAGGGCATGGGGAAGCCGGTCGCGGGAGAAGGCGGTGCGGAGCAGGTCGAACGCTTGAGGTGCCGTGAATGCCATACGTTCCCTATGAAACCATTTCGTTGCGTCAGGGCAACAGAAAAGATTGGTATATGTCGGATATTTCATGTACTAAAGGGGCCGGTTATGGAACAAAATGACATCTCATCCCGGATTGTCTTTGCCGACCGCGGCAAGGTAAATGTGGAAAAAGGCGTGGAATTCGCCCCCAAATTTGACCAGAACGGCCTCATCCCGGCCCTCGCTATGGACCATGTTACCCATGAACCCCTGATGCTGGCGTACATGAATGCGGAATCCCTGCGCATGACCATGGAGATGGGGGAAGCCGTCTACTACTCCCGCAGCCGCCAGGAAATCTGGCACAAGGGAGCGACCAGCGGACACGTGCAGAAGGTGAAGCAAATCCTCACTGACTGTGACCAGGATGCCCTTATCGTGCTGGTGGACCAGTGCGGCGCCGGAGCCTGCCACACCGGGCACCACTCCTGCTTCTACCGTTCCGTGCCGTTTGGCGAGGAACTGAAGGCGCAGCCCCAGGGGGAACCCGTCGCGCTGCGTGAATCGGATGGAGGCGTTGTCTTTGACGCCGAGGCCGTATACGGCAGGGGCCACTAACTCTTTTTTGCGCGTCAATCTGCGTTCACCGGGTTGACGCGCCCTCTTTTGCTGCTGTAAAGTCATGAATGTGAAAAAGCTGCTTGTCATGATGGCCGCCGTGTCCGGAACGCTGGTGCTGTGCCAGTGCTCTTCGGAAGCTCCCCCCCCTCCCGGAACCGTCCGCATGGTGGACCAGCAGGCCATCGCCCTGATGCAGGAAGCCAGGGCCAAGGAAGCGAAGAACGACCTCTCCGGCGCCATCAAGAAATACAAGCGCGTGGTGGAAAAGCACCCCCTTTCCCGGGAGGCGCCGCAGGCCCGGTTCAGAATGGCGGAGCTCTATGAAGCCCGCAAGGAACCCGCGGATGCCTTTGACCAGTACCAGAAGCTCATTGACCGGCACCCGGACAGCCCGCTGTACAAGCGGGCCATGGAACGGCAGAAGGAAATGGCCTTCGGCGCGGCGAGCGGCGCGCTGACCAACCGCGTGCTGTGGATGTTTGACGTCCGGATGGACCCCAAGAACGTCACGGAATGGCTGAACCACGTGCGTGACAACGCCCCGTATGCCCCCACCGCTCCGCAGGCCATGAGCGTGCTGGGCAGCTACCTGGCTGCCCGCGGCCGGATGAAGGAGGCCATTGAGGCGTACCAGAACCTGGTGGACAACCACCCTCACTCTCCGCTGGCCCCCACCGCCCAGCTCCAGATAGCCACCCTGTACCGCCAGGCCGCCGCTGACGGGGACCGCAACCACGTCAATGTGGCCCGCGCCCAGGAAGCGTATGAAGACTACCTGCAGCGCTACCCCAACAGTTCCCGTGCCGGAGCCGCGCGTTCCAACCTGGCCGCCATGAAGCGCGAACTGGTCTCCCAGCAATTGGAAGTGGCGGAATACTACCTCACCAAGATGAAGGACACCAACGCGGCCATCTTCTGCTATCAGGAAGTAGCCTCCAAGGGTGACATCAATCCCGCCGCCGCCGCCAAGGCGAAGGCGCGCCTGAAAAAGCTGGGCGTCACCAGCAGATAACAGGAACTCTCCGTCCGCATGAACCGCCTCCGGCACATCCTTAAACTTCTTCTGCCCGCTCTGTGCCTGCTGGCCGGTTCCTGCGGCTACCAACTGGGGGGCACCAAGCCGCCCAAGCTGGAATTCGCGAAAACCGTCCAGGTCTGCCTCTTTGCCAACAACTCCCTGGAACCCCGCGCCGCCACGCTGGTGACGGGCGCCCTGGCGGATGAACTCCAGAGGGACGGCACCTACAAGCTGAGCCCCCGCGCGAAGGCGGATATCCGGGTAGAGGGGGAAGTATACTCCATCACCTTTGACCAGTTGCGTTCCAGCCGGGAAGACACCTACAAGAGTACGGAGCTGGGCCTGCGCCTGGCCGTCAAATACCGTGTGGTGGATGGCAGGACGGGAGAAGTGCTGTACTCCGGCTCCGCGGAGGAAGTAAGCCAGTTCTTTGACCTGGGCAACATCCAGACGGCCCGCACCAACGCCCTCTCCTATGCGGCGCGGCTGGTAGCTACCTCCATCGCGGAAACCCTCACCAACGGATAGCCCCCCTTACTGTTCCGGAAAAACTTTGCTTATGGCGGAAGTGGAATACAGCGTTTACTTCGTCCCGGTGCCCATCGGCAATCGGGCGGACATCACCCTGCGGGCGCTGGATGTGTTGCGCAAGGTGGATGTCATTGCGTGTGAAGACACCCGCCATTCCGGTCTCCTGCTCTCCCATTATGAAATCCGGAAACCGCTGATGAGCATGCACGACCACAACGAGCAATCCCGTGCCGGGGAAATCGCCGCGCGTGCCGCGGGCGGAGAAAGCTTTGCCGTGATCAGTGATGCGGGAATGCCGGGCGTGAGCGATCCGGGCTACCGTCTCATCCAGACACTCAAGGAAAAGGAAGTCAGCTTCACCGTGCTTCCCGGACCGTCCGCCGTGGTAACGGCGCTGGTAGGTTCCGGCCTTCCTACGGACGCCTTCTTCTTCGGCGGCTTTCTGCCCGTCAAATCCGGCAGGAAACGGGCCGTACTCCAGGCGGCGGTGGAAGCCAGCCATACGAGCATCTTCTACGAATCCCCGCACCGCATTGTCAAAACCGTGCAGGCGCTGGCGGAACTGGACCCGGACGTACCCGCCTGCGTAGCCAGGGAACTCACCAAAACCTTTGAAACCTACCACCGCGGCCCCGCTTCCCGTCTGGCGGCGGAATTTGCGGAACGCCCTCCCAAAGGGGAAATCGTGCTGCTGGTGGGCGGCGTGAATGCGCCGCGGGCCGTCAATTAATGAGCCAAAGGCATTAATAACGGACCGTCACCTTGACCGGGCGGTGGTCGGAAGCGGCAGGCTCTTCAATAACGCTGCGTTCCACCACCTTGAACGCCTCCCCCTTTCTCCTCCTGTACATCCAGATGTAATCAATGCATTTCGCCGGTTGACCGGCAGGGAACGTTTTTTGGGAAAAGTCGCTCAACGGGATGAAATGCTTCTTCATCCGGATGATCGGTTCCGAGCCCGGCGTCAAATTGAAATCTCCCGCAATGAAAAAGGGCTTCCTGCACTTCGCGGCCAGAGCGGCAATTATGTCGATGGAAGCGTTGCTGTCCTCCCGCGTCAGGGACAAATGCGTGACGCAAAAACAGTAATCCTTGAACTCGGCCATCAGCAGCACGCGCGCCTCCTCCCTGCCGGGTAATGGAATCCGTTTGACGTTCAAAGGCTTCTCCTTGGACAAAAGGCCGACTCCATAGGAACCTCCCGAATAATCGATGGCCTTGGCGTACGTCCCCGTCAACTTCGTCCTTACGGCCAATTCCTGCAAGGTGTCCCTGCCGCCGCTCCTTTTTGTCTTGTTGTCCAGTTCCTGAAGGGCCGCGACATCCGGTTTTGCCTCCGCAATCACCCGCGCCGTGCGGTCATAATCCCGCTTGCCGTCCATGCCGGTACCGTTCTTTACGTTGTAGCTCATGAACGTGGCTTCCGCGCCCGAAAAAGGAGCCAGCAGAACCGCCGCCGCTGCGTATAGACTGAAAATGACTGGACTCATACCTGCAAAATGAAATTCAGGGCCTGTTGTTCCGAACGACCCGGATTACAGGTAATACGCATGCCTTCCCCCCGTTTCTTGCAGAGCGTCTTTCTTTCCTCCGGGTGGGTGAATCAACAACACATCTCCGGATACGGGGAATTCCCTCATCCGGTTTACGGACATTCTCCTTTTATGTCCTTCCGTCCCCATATTGCCGGAAAATGGGGTGGGAGTTATCAACTTGACGTCTGGAAGTGTGTCATGATAATGTTCTATCATCATGCTGGAGGATAGGAGATCACGTTCCTCGCGCAAGACACCGGATTTGGTGACTGATGAGCTTATTGTCATTCTTCATGAAGCGGGCATGCTGGAATTCAACGACATCTTCCAGCGTACCGTTATCGTGATGAAGGAGAAACACATGTCCCTGGGCGGTGAGGAAATCCTGCGGCTGCGTATCTATGAAAAGCTCCAGACCCTGGTGAGCGCGGGAGGACTGCTTAAAAAGGGCCGTGAATACACTGCCCAGCCCAAGCTGATTACTCTGAAATCAGAGACACTTCCGGATATAAGGTTGTAAAGAGATTTGAGATTTGAGAGGAAGGATAGAGTTTTCCTTTTCTATTGTGTCCATTGAGTCCGCAGGGTTCATTGAGTCTATTGAGTCCCTCTTGCTGGAAGAAGCATCAGGGCCGCTGCGGAGGATAGTCTCCACAGCGGCCCTGGTTTGTTGAGGAGAGCGGAGGGTTTCTTGCCACTCCACTCTCAACCCTTAACTCTCAACTTTCCTAGAAGTCATAGCGGTAGCCCACGCTTCCGTTGAGGGAGCTGGC
>DBGCTZ010000006.1:0-5586 GCA_048388685.1 Akkermansia sp.
TCTTCGTTGATGTAGGCGGGATTGACGCCCATGAGGGTGGTGCGGTTGCGGATCCATCCCATTTGGTCGCGCAGGGCGTCTTTCTGGGCGGAACCCAGGCTGGTCACCGTGCTGCCCGCTACGGCGGCCAGCGCCCTGGAGGCGCCAGCCAGATCAGGGTTGTCCCCCGTAATCATGGTGCTGATGGCATTCATCACCTGCCCGAGCTGGGAAGTGGCATCCAGATTGTTCCTGGCCTCCCACAGAAGCTGGGACCCGGCGGCAGCGTTGTAGGTATTCGCCGCAGGGGCAAAAATATTGCTTTGCTGCACCGTGGCATTCAACACGATGTTATTGCCTTCCCGGGCCATGGTCGCATCCTTGTAATATACGGCAAAGAGGCCGGAAGTTCCCACGGACATGGATTCTCCGTCCGCCAGGCCGTCAATCGCATCCGCCGTCATCAGCACCACGCCGTCCAGGTTTTCATACGTTCCCAGCCCCGTGTTTCCGGTCATGTTGGCAAGCGTGAATTGGGCTCCATTTCCGATGGTGATGGAATCCGCCGTCAGCATGGCGGAACCGAAGGGGTCCGACTGGCTCAGGTTGTACACGAATTCCGTCATGGAGCCGCTCTGGAAATCAACACTGCCCGCGTTCAGGACCGTATTGGAATCTCCCGTACCTGTGCCGATCGCCTCAATGCGCAGGATTCCGGAGGAACCCACCGTAACATTGCGGTAATCCAGCGTGGGGGCCGCCGCCGTGCCTTTCAGCACCAGCGTGCCTCCTCCGCTCACGCCCAGGTCATACGTGGCGCTTCCGGTCCGCATCACCTGGGTCACCTTTCCGGAAACGTCAATGCTCCCTTCCCCATCCAATGTGCCGGAGAACGAGCCGTTCACGACGGAGGCAGAGGTAATGGACAGAGCGTTTCCGTTCAGGGCCAGAGCTCCGTCGCCGGAGAGGGACAGAATGGATTTTCCCCCGGTGCCGTCCAGGCTCAGCGTGCCATTCAGGGTCACGGAGGTTCCGGACAAGCCGGCTTCCCCCGCCAGGGCAAGGCTGGAACCTTCCTGAACATTCAGGCGTCCTGCTCCGGAAATGGTGGTCGCCTGGTCCAGGGTGGAAGACCCGGTCGTCTTGAACGTTCCGGTTGCTGCGATTTCCAGGCTGCCGCCTGCGGCTTCATCCGCCAGCGCGGCCGTCGTGGTGCCGCTGATCACCACATGGGCGAGTTCATCAGCGGAGGCGGAGGCCATCTCCAGCGTGCCGATATTATTGGCGGCTCCATTCAGAATCAGCGTTCCTTCCTTTGCCGCAACCGCATTGGAGGTATTGACATTCCCATTCAGCAACAGGGTTTTTCCTCCCGTCTTGACCAGGTCCACGCCGTCTCCGTTGACGGTCAGGTTTCCGTTGAAAACGGAGTCATCCAGATCGTTGGAAAGCTCCACGTCCAGGCTTCCATCCCCGGCGGCATTGATCACCAGGTTGCCGGTGGTGCCGGTGCCGGAGGAAAGGTGGCGGATGATGGTCTTGTCCGTGTTGTCCGCAGGCACGTCAAAGTTCAGAGTCAGGTCCGTGTTCACGATCACCTGGGCATAGGAATTCAGGGCCGGAATTTCCGTGACGGTGGAACCGTCTTCGGACGCAATGTAAATCTGGTCCGTCCTGCCGGAAATGATGATACTGCCGCCATCCACGCCCTTGATGCCGAAGCCGAGGCTTTCCAGCGTGGCATTGAAGGTGAGGTGCTGGTTGAGCCACGCAATCAGGTCGCTGGAAGGCAGGCCGGTGATCGTTCCGTCAGTCAGCAGAATCCCTACGGATTCCAGTTCGCGCATGGCGATCAGAATATCCGTGTCAATGTCCATGTGCAGCGTGAGGTCCGAACCATCCCCGCCGAAGGAAACCGTACCGGTAGCCGTATCATTGAACTGAATAAGGCCCTTCTGGTCCCCGGCGGCGGCATAAGTGGTGTTGTTCGCCCCCACATGCAGGGAGTTGTTCCCCATCAGGGTCAGATTTCCGGTCAGGCCGGTGATGGAGGTTCCCGCCGTGGTGGTATTAATGGTACCCACCTTGTCCCCGGACAGGCCCTCCAGGTCAATATCCCCGGAGTTGGCCTCCGCATTCACGGATACGCCCCCGGCGGTAGCGTACGCTCCGGCATTTTGGAGACCGCCCTTGGTCACGGTAACGTTATTGGCAACCGCCTGGTTGTTCATGTCCAGAATGGAGCCACCGTTGACGGAAACATTCCCGGTTCCCAGGGCTCCGGCGCCCAGCGCCTTCACCGTACCGCCGTTCAGGGTAGTTCCGCCCTGGTAAGTATTGGCAGCGTTCAGTTCAAGGGCGTCGGAACCGTTGGCGCGGTCCACCACCAGAGCCCCCGCTCCGGTGACCTTTCCATTCCAATTCCCCGTATTTCCTCCGTTCCCAAGCTGGACGGAAGCTCCGGCCTCAATGGTCATATCTCCCGTACTGGTATTGGAGCCGGACAGGACAAGCCTGTCGGTGCCCCGCACCGTCAGCCTGGCCGTATCAATGATATTGCCGGCATAAAGAACATCCTTGCCCGTTCCGCTGTAATTGACAATGAAGGTGCCGGCCCCTCCCAGAGAGACGGCCTTGATGAATTCCCCCGTTTCCAAGGTCGTAGCCGCACCGCCGCTGCCAAAGGAGAATTTCACGTTTCCTCCCCCGCTGTTCATGGTTCCCAGGAACCCTGTAAGATCGCCCGTGAAATTCACGGTCAGCGCGGGGCCAGCTCCGGTAGGAGTGCCCAGATTGGCACCTTCATCGCTCGTCAGGGCTCCCGCTAGAGTAAGCGTCTGGTTGGAATTGCCGTTGATCCAGCTTCCCGCTGCCTTCACATAGATATCGGCATTCACCGGATCAGCGGAGTTTTCCACAAAAAAGCCGCGTCCGTCCAATTCCAGGCTGGCTCCGCCGATAGCTGCTGCATTGGTAAAACCTACTTCATTCCAGTTGGCATTCGTTCCGTTGCCCTGCAGCTTGAAGGTACCGGTAAACCCTGCATTATTTCCGGAGACATAGAAGCGGCCGCCACCGGGATTGGTGGTCACGGGACCGCCTTTATCACCCAGAATCAGGGAGCCTCCTCCCGTAATTTGACCGGAAATGGTCGTCACGTAGGAGCCGGCTGCCCGGGATTCAGTGAACTGAAGAGTGGCATCATTTCCCAGAGAAATGGCGCCGCTCCAGGTACGAGTTGTCTGGGTGGAAGGAGTCGCCATGGTATAGGTAAGCTGTCCCCCCTCCACTGAAATGGCACCCGTATAAGTGTTATTCGTGCTGGAAACGGTAATGCTGAGCTTTCCATCACCCTTCTTGACGATGCCCTTGTTGCCCATGTCCTGCGTGTAGGTGCCCCAGGCAACGTCATTGCCGTTGGTATCCACCTTGATGGCATCCGTGCCTGTGCTGCTGATGCGGGAAGAAACGTCCTCCGTAATACCCGTTCCGTACTGGAGCGTGCCGCCATTGAACAACAGGCTGCCGATCCCCAGGGCATGTTCACTCCCCATGACCACGATGCCGCCGCCCAGCATGACCTTGCCGGAAAAACCGGAGTTGTCCGTATTGATGGTCAGCTTGCCGGCGCCGGTCTTTTCCAGATTGCCGTTTCCGGCCAGGGAACCTCCGCCTTCCGCGGCATTCCATACATAATCCGTCGCCTCTGCATTGACCATGATGATGGTGGGGGAAACCACACCGTCAATCGTCACCGTCTGGGGGGCATTCCCTTCAATGTCACTGAAAATAACTCCCTTGGCATCCGTGTATACGCCGCCATCCTTCCAGGGAGAATTTTCGCTCAAATCCACCTTCCAGGTTCCATCGCCGCCGGTCCAGGTCAATTGCTCTACCTGTTCCACAACCAGGGTCAGCTTGTTGCCCGTGGAAATCCACCTCCCCAGCAGGGAATCAGACAGGGAAAAGGAGTTGGTAGGCGCTCCGGTAACGCTTCCCGCACTGATCAGGTCATAGGAACCCGCCGCCCACGCCACTCCGGCCCGGGTGGCGTCTCCCAACAGAATTTCTTCACTCAGCGTCAGGGTTCCGGTCACGGTCAGCAGGGACGCGCCGGGTGCCGGAAGAGCGGCAAAATTCAGAACGGTGGAAGTGCCTAAGGTCAGATTGCCGGTAATTGCCCCGGAAGACCCCAGGGACAAATTCCCGCTGTTGGCCATCGCAAGCGTTCCGGAATTCATGTTCAGGGAGGCGCCATCAGCCAGAGTCATCTGGGAAAACCTAGTGTTGGCCGCCACCGTCAGTCCGGAAGTGCCGCTGACCGTCAGGGCATTGGCATACGTCGTATCATAAGCGGCCTTTAAATTGCCGCCGTTCAGGGAAACGGCGCCGGTACCCAGGGCCGTGGCATTGTTCAATTGAACGGTCGCACCGTTGGAAATGACCCAGTTGGCCGTCATGGAGGCCTGTGCCGCCGTATTCAGGATGAGGGTACCCGCAAATCCGGCCTCCCCCACTGTCACGGTCTTGGCATCAGCCCCTGCCGTTCCCAGGGCGCCGTAAATATTCATCGTCTTCCCGGCGGCAATCTTGAACAGGGCATTGGAGTTCAAAATAATGCCGCTTTGCCATATCCTGGCCGCAGTTCCCAGGGAAAAATTCCCGCCGATCTCAAACAGCGTATAGCCATCGCCGCCGTCCCTCAAATTTATGGAACGGTTCGCTGCCGTGGAAATGCTGAAGTCATCCGATCCGTCCGTCACGGTAATCCCTCCCAGGGAAAGCGTGCTGAAGGAAACATCCAGCGCCTTGTTCGTACCCGTCAGGCTGGCGGTGTCCAGACGCATGGTATTAGTTGCCGTTCCGGCCCATACGGCTGACCAGTTGTTTCCGCCTCCAAAATCCGGCGTCCAGTTGGTATTTTGGTGAACATTCACTGAACCGCCAAGCCATGTATACGTCTCCGCGGAAGCCTGGGGAGAAGAAATGGCAGCCATGCATGAAAGAACGGCGGAAAGCAAGCCGATGGGAAGATGCAACTTCATAATAGGATGTATGGTGAAAAACAAAAACCCGCCTAACCCTAGACAGGTCTCTTTTTATCACTACTATCGAATTAAAAATCCGGCGTCAACATTAAACGTTGAATACGTATGTGTTGTGCATTCCCAAAGAGAGCTGTTTCCCCTAAAATCTGGTCCGTATTTTCTTACCAGAATGGAGTTATACGGTACAGTATGAGCATACATTCATCACTGTTCTGGTATCTTGGCAGCTTCCGGCATCACTCGCGGATTTTTAATCCGCAGGAAAGAGAGCTTTTAATCTTTTGGAAAAGGTTTATGTTTTCTTTTTAAGATTTGAGATTTGAGAGGAAGGATAGAGTTTCCCTTTTCTATTGTGTCCATTGAGTCCGCAGGGTTCATTGAGTCTATTGAGTCCCTCTTGCTGGAAGAAGCATCAGGGCCGCTGTGGAGACTATCCTCCGCAGCGGCCCTGGTTTGTTGAGGAGAGCGGAGGGTTTCTTGCCACTCCACTCTCAACCCTTAACTCTCAACTTTCCTAGAAGTCATAGCGGTAGCCCACGCTTCCGTTGAGGGAGCTGGC
>DBGCTZ010000007.1:0-1860 GCA_048388685.1 Akkermansia sp.
CGCGGCGCTGACGGGAACGTTCACGCTGGACCTGTCCGGAGCCGGGGATTATTCCGGCTACGGCTCATGGAGTCTCCAGAATGGAGAGGACAGCAAGACGGTGAACATGGTGTGGACGCCCAATGCGGTGGGCACGGAGGCCCGTGCGGACTCTGCGGCGTTATTGTCTGCTCCTGCCCCTGCGCCGGTTCCTGAACCCTCCGCCGCCATGCTGCTGATGGCGGCGCTGGGGGCGCTTGCCCTGCGCCGTTCCGCGCCGCAGCATGAATAATCCGGCTTCCGGGAAGCCGCATGCTCAAAAGCCAGCATTGAAAGCCGTCACGGCGTTTAAAAGCTTCGGCGGAAAGGTGCGGCCTCCCGGTACTTTTGAATCACGGAGATAGAAAAAATGTTGTTGATGCAGCGTGTTACCGTTTTGAAATAAACTATTTTTTATTTATTTTCTGCTATGAAGTTACATTATTTTTACCCTTCCAGCCTGTTGGGGGCCGCCTGCCTCCTCACTCCCGTTTATGGAGGCCTGATGGTCGATTCCATTGATCTCCAGACGTACCGTGATTTTGCGGAAAACCGGGGCCGATTTGACATCAATGCCAAAAACGTCGCCATTTATGACAAGGAGGGCAATTATGTGGGTGCCATCCCCAAAATGATGAATTTTGACGGTGTGGCGGATGCCCATCAGGGAGAGGCTGCCCTGGTGGGGGGCCCCGGCTTCATCGCTACCGTGGCGCATGACCACAACAATCAGACCATTACGTTTGCCAAGCGCTTCGGCGCCACCCAGGGAACGCCGTTTTATGACGCCTACCGGAGCGTTGTTTTGAAGAATGGGTGGGGGGATACGCAGAATTATTTATATGACTACCGCGTGCAGCGGCTGAGCAAGATCGTCACGGAGGCGGAATATACGCCGTACCTGACGGACCCGGA
Organism: Akkermansia sp.; assembly: GCA_048388685.1. Classification (GTDB taxonomy): domain Bacteria; phylum Verrucomicrobiota; class Verrucomicrobiia; order Verrucomicrobiales; family Akkermansiaceae; genus Akkermansia. The sequence goes on from DBGCTZ010000007.1 coordinate 934, forward strand.
ATATCTGGACAACATGAAGGGACGTCTGGCAGTGCGCGCCGGCGCGGGAATCCAGACGGTGGCCGTGGGTGAGGGGAAACAGCAGACAGTAGGGCCGCCTTATAACTACCTCACTGGAGGGACAGTAGTTTTTGAGGGACAGGCAAGCGTCGCGGGGAGCGGGGAACCGAACCCGGAAGACGCCAAGACCTATCCCGCCTACCGGTTCTGGTACAATTTTAGGAAGCCTTCGGAGTCCAGCCCTCTGCCTATCGGCTCTCAGTCCGGGGACAGCGGAAGCCCCTGCTACGTGTACAATGAGAATTCCGGCAAGTGGGAATGGGTGGGCGCCACACAATCCCATGGTGGAGGAGGGTATGGAACCTTCAGCCAGATGCGCTCCGGCAACCAGTGGGCCAGCGATTATATTGACAGCTTCAACCGTACCGTCAGCGTGTCGGAAGGCGGCGGGGACGTCCTGTGGAACGTGACGGACGCCGATGGAAACGGTACCTTTGTTCAGGGAAACATCAGCACGGCTTATACCGGACTGGCCTCCGGACTGCGCGGGGATACCTCCACGCTGGGGACAGCGGCCAGTAATGATCAATTAAGCGTGTGCTCCAACCTGATTTTTGACGGGTCCGGGGGCACGATCGTGCTTCAGGGCTCCGTGGATACGGGAGCCGGGTCCCTCACGTTCAACCGTGACTATGTATTGAGTGACGGGGGCAATACCTCCTACCGCCTGAACACGGCGGGGTTCGTCGTGAACAAGGGGGCGACGGTGACCACGCTGCTGACCGGAGCTTCCGGAGACGAATGGCGCAAGATCGGAGAGGGGGATTTGATTGTCAGCGGGCACGGAAACAACGCGGCGGACATCAACGTGGGAGGCTCAGGAACCCTGATTCTGGACCGTGACGGCTATGCGGCGCACAACGTGAA
>DBGCTZ010000008.1:0-94119 GCA_048388685.1 Akkermansia sp.
CTCTCCACTCTCCACTCTCCACTCTCCACTCTCCACTCTCCACTCTCCACTCTCCACTCTCCACTCTCCACTCTCCACTCTCCACTCTCCACTCACATCTCACTGAAATCCAGCCGCGTCACATTGAAATACGTCTTCCCCTTGCGGCAGGAGTTCCACAGGATCACCAGCATCAGCAGGAACAGCCCCAGCCTCCACGCCACTTCAAAGGGATAGCTGGTTACCTCCCTTTCCACGCCGATGCAGTTGCAGGAAAGGGCAAGCCCCCTGATCCAGCCCTGCACAAAGAGGGCCACAAACGTGAACGTCAGCGCGCTGCCCAGCAGGGCCGCTCCGGCGGAGGTTCTGCGGAACAGGAGCCCCAGTCCCACCACCATCTCGCACGCCACCCCCAGGCAGGCCAGCGGATGCCCCCACGCTTCCGGGAAAATGGCGAACCGGTCAATGGTCGCCTGAAGCTGGTCCAGATGGAACAGCTTGCGCCCCGCCACAAAGAGAAAAAAGCCCCCCATCCCCAGCCGGAGTAGAAGCAGGCAGATACGGACTATTCTTTCTCTCAGCATGGCGTGGTCTTTCTTTATTCAAAGTGTGTCTGCTGGTCGCTCACCTTGTCATTGCGCAGCGTGTTGAGTTCATGGCGAACCTTTTCCAGCTCCAGTTGCAGGGCCTTTTCCCGGTCAGAGGAAGTCCCGGCGGCGGGAGAGGACGTTTGCGGGGCCTTGCGGGCCTTCCCAACGGCATCTTCCGTGAAGAGCATTTTCAGCCCGGGAGCCTTCGTGTCAAACTTCAATACGCCGGAGACAGGCTTCTGTGAACCGGGATGCTTCACGGAAGCCTTCACCGTCACCGTTCCGGGCTGTGTGCCCATACGGACCAGCGCCGGAGCGCTCCCCCATTTGACAGGCTCCGTCACGGTGCCGTCCGGAGAATCCGTCAGCAGCTCGGCGGGGCCTTCCACGGAAAAGACAAGTTCCTCATCATTCAGGCGTTTCACCGTGCCGCGTCCGTCCGTCACTTCCGCAATCACCGCAAACACATCGGAACCATTGGCGCACGGCTCCACGCCTTTCTCCCGGTCCAGGCGCAGCCGGATTTTTTCCGGGCGGCGTGAGGGGCGCACCTCATGACGGGTCACCACCTTGCCGCCAATCAGGCCTTCCGCCACTAGTTTGACGTTACCTTCTTTGCCGGCACGGGCCAGCTTCTTGTTCTCCATGAAATCCCACGCCTTCGGGAAGACGACGGGCACATGTTTGAGCCCGTTGGGATAGGAAGCCACCTTCTTCTCCACCGGAGCGCCACCGTTGACGCTCAAGCGAACGGAATCGCAGTTGGAAAACACCGTCACATCCTCCGGAGAGAAGGGAGTGCATTCGTTGGCGATGTACACCACCGGACCGGAACCGACTTCATTCCGGCTCTTCCGGGGCCGCTGGGACATGAAGGCATAGTAGGAAGTCTTGGGCTGCCGAAAGGCGTCCAGAATGCCGCCGTAAAAGGGGTCCGGATGGTAGCCGCGCTGGTGGTCGAAGGGGTGCCACAGACAGCCGCCGAAGTGGTAGGCGGGGGCATTGTTCAGAGAATCATACGTGGTGTAGGGGTACGGGGTCTTGAGGTAGTGGAGGGCCTGCACCATCATGGGCGCTTCCCCCCACTGCCGCGCCGCGCGGGATGTGGAATTGTGAGCGGACCAGGTGTCCACATTGTCCCCGAATTCACGGGTAAAGTACGGCTTGCCATTCTTCCGGTCCTGGATGGACCAGTGCTTGTCCCCCGTCACGGGGTGGGCGTACAGCACCTCGTAATGCTGGTTCCCCTGGGCCACGGCGTCACAGGCGGTGTAGCACCCCGCATACGGATATTCTTCATGCACCAGGTCACGGGCCTTCTTGGCGAAATCCGCGGGGTAATGCGTCTCATTCAGAATGGGCTCCCACATCAGCACGGAGGGGTGGTTCCTGTCACGGCGCACCATCTGGCGGATGTCGTCAAAGACCCGGTCCGCAAACGGACCCTTGCCCCAGAACTGCCAGCCCGGCGTAGCAACGATGACGAACAGCCCGAGACGGTCGCACGCATCCATGAACGCGGGGTCCTGCGGATAATGGGCACTGCGGATGATGCGCATTCCGGCCTTTCTGAGCTTCACGGCATCCTGCCACTGCAAATTATTGGGAACCGCATTACCCAGCCGGGCAAAGTCCTGGTGCCTGTTCCCGCCGATCAGTTTTTCCGGAAAAACGGAACCATTCAGGACCAATCCTTTTTCCGTGATCTGTACGGTGCGCACGCCCACCCGCATGGAGCGGTTGTCCAGCAGATGCGCAGGGTCCCTGGCGTCCTTCCCCTCCCCGGCCTTCCAGACTTCCACGCTCAGCGTGTACAAACTGGGATCGTCGGGAGACCAGGGCTTCACGTTGTCCAGCTCCAGAGGAATATCCACTTCTCCCGTAGAATGGGGGGCCAGCACCAGGGGAGCGGTTTCCCCCACCGGGTCCACGCCCTTGGGGTCCGTCAGGAGCGCCTGCACGCTCACTTTCTGCTCCTGGTCCGTCCGGTTGGCCACCTGCACCTTCACGCCCACCTTGGCCGTTTTTTTACGGGGATTGAGGGATTCTGTCCGGAAAAAGACGCCGCCGCCCGCAACGGTTCCGGCCTCGTTCGGGTCCGTGATATGGACAAGACCCGTGGAAATCAGGTAAACGTCGCGGTAAATGCCGCCAAAATAGGCAAAATCCAGGCTCTCCTGCGGCTTGCCGGGAGGATAGGAACCATCATTGGAGTTGTCCGCCTTCACGACGATGACATTTTCCTGCCCGGGTTTCAGCCACTTGTCCACATTCACGATGACGGGAAAGTAACCGCCCCAATGCTCTGCAGCCTTCTCACCGTTCACCCACACCTCGCTCCTGCCCATGATGCCCTCAAAATAAAGGGTGTTTCTTTTCCCCTTCACCTGTTCCGGAGCCGTAAACTTCTTCCGGTACCATACCGGGCCCTGGTAATTGGAGCAGCCGCTGGCCTCCTCCGGCAGCAGCTCAATGCCGTTGGGAAGATTCACGGACTGCCAGGAGGAATCGTCAAAATTCGAACCGGTCACCCCCGCCGGAGCCTCCTTCCCCTTGAACAGCTTCCAGCCCACGTTCATGCCGTACACGTCCCGTTTGGTCGTCGTTTCAGGCAGCCGCAGGGCTCCCGCCACGGAATAGGAACCGGTGGATGACGCAGCTTCCTCCCGCTCCGCAACCGGATCGGCTGGAGAGGACAAAACTCCGGTCAGGCCTATGGCGGCCATCAGCAGGAAAGTGATTTTCATAGATGAAATTTGTGGATGTAGTTTCGATATACGGCGGCGCGCAGCCAGTATCTTTCACTCATATAGTACATGCTTGGAGATAATGCAAATACATATGTCATCCGGCATCTTCCGCTTGACCTGGCAGGCATGTTTTTTCATAGTCAATTCGTCCTGTGATGGAATCATTCCGCAGCCCGGTTCCGGGTGCCGCGCTTTCAGTCCCGTGAAAAGGAAAAAGCACGGCGTTCCTCCCCCGGCTGGATCAGGACGCCGCCTTATCCACTAGTTTTTTATGTCATCTTTCTTTCAGAAAATTGTCAAACTGTTCTCCTATGACATTGGCATTGACCTGGGCACAGCCAATACGCTGGTCAATGTCAAGGACCAGGGCATCGTCCTGCGCGAGCCTTCGGTCGTCGCCGTCAAGGGGGACAAGGTTCTGGCCGTGGGGGACGAAGCCAAGCGAATGCTGGGCCGCACCCCCGGCTCCGTCACGGCCATCCGGCCGCTGAAGGACGGCGTCATCGCCGACTTCTACATCACGGAGGAAATGCTCCGTTATTTCATCAAGAAGGCTACCGCCAGGTATTACCTGATCAAGCCGCGCGTGCTCATCGCCATTCCCTCCGGCATCACGGAAGTGGAACGCAGGGCCGTCAAGGAATCTGCGGAAGCGGCTGGCGCGCGCCGCGTGCACCTGATTGAGGAACCGATGGCCGCCGCGATCGGCGTGGGCCTCCCGGTGCAGGAAGCCGCGGGCAACATGATCGTGGACATCGGCGGCGGCACCACGGAAGTGGCGCTTATTTCCCTCTCCGGCATCGTTTACAGCCGTTCCGTGCGCTGCGCCGGGGATGAGCTGGATGACGCCATCATCTCCTACATGAGGAGAACCTACAATCTTATGGTCGGGGAACGCACCGCCGAGGACATCAAAATCCGCATCGGCTCCGCGTATCCCCTGCCCCAGGAACTCTCTATCGAGGTCAAGGGCCGCGACCTGGTCGCGGGCCTGCCCAAGACAGTGACGATCCGATCAGAAGAAGTGCGTGAAGCGCTCACGGAACAGCTCAACACGATTGTTGACGCCGTGCGGACGACGTTGGAACGCTGCCCTCCCGAACTGGCCGCCGACCTTGTGGACAGGGGAATCGTTCTGGCCGGCGGAGGCGCCCTGCTGCGCGGACTGGACCAGCTCCTTCATGAGCAGACCGGCCTGCCCATCCACATTGCGGAAGATCCGCTGAGCGCCGTAGCGGAAGGTACCGGAAAAGCCCTTCAGGAACTGGACTTCTTCACTAATGTTACTGACGCGGAAGACTGAAGACGGAACTTCCGGAGCCACCGCTCCGGCTTGCGCCTGACACACTGCCGCATCATATCCACGCATCTGCCTGCATGATTCCTTTCCGGCCATCTCCACAGCTTGAAATCCAGCCGCTCCCCACGGGAGACGGCCCCCCGGGAACATTGCGGGCAATAGCACACCCTAGCTTATTCAAACCCCGTGTTTACAAAAATGCTTAAAAAAATTAAACGAGCCTTCGGCTTCGGATCCTGTGATCCCATGGAAGGTTCCACCATCATCATTAACGCTGAAAAACTCGAACGCCGCGTAGCCCTCATGGAAAACGGCGTACTGGAAGAATACACCATTGAGCGCGAAGGCGAAGACAACATCGTAGGCGGCATCTTCAAGGGCCGCGTCAAAAACATTGAGCCGGGCCTGAAAGCCATGTTCGTGGACATCGGCCAGGAAAAGAACGCCTTCCTCCACTTCTGGGACGCCCTGCCCGCTGCGCTGGATTCCAGCCTGGAAGAGATTGAACGCGAAGGGCGCCCGAAGAAGCAGCAGCGCAAAATCACGTCCAAGGACATTCCGGACATCTACCCCATCGGCTCCGAAATCATGGTGCAGGTCACCAAGGGTCCCATCGGCACCAAGGGTCCCCGCGTCACCACCAACGTTTCCCTGGCGGGCCGCTACCTGGTCCTGATGCCCTTCACGGACCAGTTCGGCATTTCCCGCAAGATTGAAGACCCCAAGGAACGCCTGCGCCTGCGCCAGATCATGCAGAAGCTGAACGTGCCGGACGGCATGGGCATCATCATGCGCACCGTGGCCCAGGGCCAGCGTTACCGCCACTTTGTCCGCGACCTCGCCATGCTGCTGGAGCAATGGTACGGCGTGGAGGAAAAGAAGGAGGCGAACGCCGCCCCCGTCTGCGTGTACAAGGAGCCGGACCTGATTGAACGCACGGCCCGGGACTTCCTGACGGATACCGTGGACAACATCATCTGCGACGACGCGGAGACCACCGAGCACATGCGCTCCATTGCGGGGAAAATCTCCCGCCGCGCCAAGCGCCACATCCAGCACTTTCCCGTGCGCACGCCCATCTTTGAAGAACTGGGGATTGAAAAGCAAATCAATGAAGCCTTCCAGCGCCAGGTGCTCCTGCCCTGCGGCGGCTACCTGGTAATTGACGAGACGGAAGCCCTGATCGCCATTGACGTGAACACCGGGCGCAACAAGGGCACCAAGGATCTGGACAAAACCATTCTGGACACCAACCTGGAAGCCGCGTATGAAATCGCCCGCCAGCTCCGCCTGCGCAACATCGGCGGCCTGGTGGTGGTGGACTTCATCGACATGCGCCACCGGAAGGACCAGCAAGCCGTGTACAAGGCCATGAAGGACCGCCTGAAGCGTGACAAGGCCAAGACCCAGGTGCTCCAGATCACCCCCATCGGCCTGATGGAAATGACCCGCCAGCGGCTCAATGAAAGCCTCCGGGAATCCGTTCATGATCCATGCCCGTACTGCGGAGGCCGCGGACGCGTCAAATCCGTGATGACCATGAGCGTGGAAATCCAGCGCCAGATTTACGCCTGCATCCAGAAATACCGGGAAACCATCGGTGACATGGTCATTGTGGTAAACTCGGAAGTGCTCTCCCGCTTCAAAAATGAAGACGCCAGCCTTCTCATGGAACTGGAACGCCAGCATAGCGGCAGGCTGATCTTCCGCGGTGACCACAACCAGCACCGTGAATCCTTCGCCATTTACGACGCCCGGTACGATAACAAGCCCCTGTACCAGTCCGGGCAGTAAAGAATAAACCGACTCCGGCTTTCCGGGCCGGGCGACACCCTCGCCCGGCCTTTTTCATTTGACCCGTTATGAACAGCATTCCCACCTCTCCGAACGACCCCGTCAACACGAACATCCTGATGGTGGCGGAAGACCGCGTCAAGGGCTTCCGCCGCCTGCCCTTCCACGCCGTTTCCGAACAATGCGGCCATCCGGTTCCGGTGGTCATCGAGCGCCTGAAAGCCATGATGGAAGCCGGCGTGGTGCGCCGCGTGCGCCAGACGCTGCTGGCTACCAAACTTGCCCAGGGAGCCCTGGTAGCCTGGTCCGTGCCGGAGGAGAAGCTGGATGCGGCCTTTGACTGGATGAAGGAGCAGGACCCGTTTACGGGCCACGTGGTGCTCCGCAACACGGATCTGGCTAATCCCGGAGCCAGCTACCGGCTCTGGACCACGGTCAAGGTGCCCGTGGGATGCGGCACTCTGGAGGAACACTGTGATATTCTCAAGCACCATATCGGCGCGGAGGACTATGTTCTGCTGCCCGCACGCGGCGTCTTTGCGCTGGGCGTAGGGCATATGCGCCGCCGGGGCCTGCTGCCCGGGGACAAGACGCCGGACCCGGCCCCCATGCAGGAGACGAAAACCGTTTCCCTCTCCGATGTGGAATGGAAGGTGCTGCTCTCCGTGAAGGAACAGCTCAAGCCGGAGGAAATGGTGGAAGACCCCTGGTCCCTCCGCGCCGCCCGGATTGGCCTGGAAACGGAGGAATACTGCCGCATGGCGGAAGAACTGGACCGGAAGCAGGTGATAGGGCGCTTCGCCACCTTCCTGGAGCACGTGCGGGCCAAAACGGACGACGGTCCCGTCACCAAGCACAACGGCCTGTTCCACTGGACGGTTCCCGCCGGCATGGAAATCCGGGCCGGAGCGGAATGCGGCCGCCACATCTGCATGACCCACTGCTACTGGAGAACCGGAGGAGACATCTTCGGCGGAGCGCAGATCATGGGCGTGGTGCACGGTCTGGAAAAAAAGGCCGTGCTTGAGCACAAAGCGGCGATCGACCGCCATCTGGAAGCCGTGGGCATTCCCGTGCTGCACACGGCTGTCTTCTGGGGCGAGCGCTCGGAAATCAAGCCCTCCGAAATCTCCCCGGACCTGTACCGGAAATGGAGGGAAGACGTGAAAGCCGCCCCCGTCCTGGGATAAGCCGCCTTTTTCCCCCGGAACCAGAACAGCCTTCGCCGGGAAAGCCTTCCCCCATCCCGGCGCCAGCGGGCCTTTATCTGACCGGCTCGTAATTGATGGTGAATTCTCCTTCCGTGGCTTCGAGCTTGAAGATGACGGACCTCAAGCCGTCATTGCAGCTGAAAATGGCCACTCCCGGCTCCTGATTCAGTCCCCATAATAGAAAAGGCCATTCCCGGCCCCATGGGCCGGGGCAAAACATACTGAAAAACATACTGGTAATGGCCTTTCAGGCTTCGTCGCAAAAATCGTCGGGCCTGGCATAATCCACATCAAATACCTGCCCCTGCTTCAGCATCGGCACGCGGCCAGGCCCTCCACGCCATATTATCCCGCCAGTTCCCGGTCCAGGGTGGTCTTCAAGACAGTGATCTTTACTTTCTTCATGGTTTCCGTTTTCGGCCATCCCAGTAGTTGTCCCCCACGTTTTCCATCAAGCTCCATGAAGAACCCCGGCGGGACAGGTGCGCCACGGCAGCCATTCCGGACAACCGCGGGAAGATTCATCGCCCGGGCAGACGGAGGACGAAACAGGGCTGTCTTCCACCCGGGAAGACAGCCCTGTTGAATGAAAGGCGGCTGGAGCAGAACCTGCCGCGGCAGTCCGTTACTGCTTTTTCTCCGGCTGGGCTGGAGCCTTGGCCGGGGCGGGCGCGGAAGGATGCTTGTAGGAAACCGCAAAGGCGTCGTACTTGGCGGGAAGCTGCTTGTCCGGGAGCATCAGTTCATGCAGGCGGTACAGCGCAGCCGCTTCCCTGACATGGGCCGGACGCGCTTTCATCTGCATGTCCGGAATCACGGTTTCAGGATTGTGCTTCCTGGCTTCCACGGCAGCCGTCACGGCGGAGTCCTCCAGGAACTTGGTTACATCCGGCATGTGCATGTAGGCGTCCAGGGAACGGATGATGCAGGCGGAGGCCAATTCTTCATCGGAACCGTGCAGCAGCACCAGGGCTTCCGCAAAGTCATCCAGGGCCTTGTTCCAGTCCTGGGCCACCATGGCGGCGGCGCCAAGAGCATACTTCATCCGCGCCTGTTGAAGGCGCGTGGCGTTTTTCTTGGTTGCCAGGAAGGCGGCGGCACGGGTTTTCAGGGCGTTCCAGTCCTTGTCCGGAATGAGGGCCATGATCCTGGCTACCTCCAGATCATCCTGGGCGGCAGGGGACAGATTGCTGGCCTTCACGGGGAATTTGGCTACCAGGGCCTTGACTCCGGCCCAGTCCATCATGCGCATGGCGGCCTCCAGCTCATAAACGGCCGCCCGGGCGGACAGGCTGTCCTTGATGGAGAGGGTGGAGGCATATTTGTTCACCAGGGCGTGGAACTTGTTGCGGGCGTCCTGGTACTTCCGGTTTTCCATGGCTACCTTGGCGTCCACAAAATCCTCCGTTTCAAAAATGTACAGCGTCCTGAAGGCGCTGGCCATCTGCTGGAGGACTTCCTGGGACTCCTTGGTTTCCACAAACTGGACCGTGGGGCCATTGGCGGAAAGAATGTAAATATCCGTAGGGCGTCCATTCTTGATGCTCTGGGCGGATACCCTGGCGCGCAGGCGCTGGGCGTTCTGGACATTCTGGGCCATGGCCGGAACCAGGGTGGACAGGCCGGCCAGTACCATGATTACTGAAAGTGCTTTCATATTGTTGATTGCTAAACCTTTTGTTGTTATTTCTGGCCCTTGGCGCCGCGGATGGCGGCTTCATAGGCGGCGATGTCCGCCCGTTCCTGGCTGACGGCAGGATCAGAACCGAACTTGGCGGTCTTATCCTTCACCTCATTGACCAGGGCGCTGTCTTCCGCAGTCATCTTCTTGCGGTTGGCGGGAGTATCCAGCAACTGAACGTACTGGGTTCCGGCCTTCCAGGCGACGTACCTGTCGGAGGGCTGCTTGCCTGCGCCCTGGGACATGTTATTCCGTTTCCAGAGCGTATCCATCTGGGCGAGCACGGCGGGCGCGGACCACTTCACGAGGCCCTTGTACGTGCCCGTGATGTTCATGAAGTTGATCAGGGCCTTGTCTATCTCATTCTGCTGCAGGTAGGCCTGACCCTGGAGGAAGAGGACTTCCGGCAGGTTCTTCTTGAACGCCTTGTTCTCGCGGTACTTGTTGCCGGCGGCGATGACAGCCGGCCAGTCCTGGCGGGCAGAGGTGAACTTGACCAGGTTGTACTGGGCGTCTTCCATGGCTTGGCGGTCCGGGTTGGCGCTGGATTCTTCCTTGCTCAGTTCATCCTTCATCATCTTGATGGCGGTGTCCACCTTGGCGTTATCCTTGCTGCGGCCCAGAGCCACGGCCTTGCCGAAGATCGCATTCTTGCGGTACTTGGACACGCCGTTAATGCGGGCCTTCTTGCGCACCGGGTCCGGTTCCGAGGGGTCCAGGATTTCATCAAAGTAGGCAATGCTTTCCTCCGGCTGGGACGTATTGGCCAGGTGCATGCCCAGCTTCACGAGCGTGTACGGAGGCAGGTCGGAGGGCTTGAAGTCACGCTTCAGCTCCACGAAGAGCTGCTTGACCAGGCCTTCCAGAGCGGCTTTCTCGGCACGCTGTTCATCCGTTTCCGTGGGTGCCTTTTCATAACGTTCCTGCGTCTGGGCAATGACGGCCATGCGGAGCATGGCGCTCAGGGTCTTGTCCTTGTCATTATCTACGCCGGGGAAGCGGTAGAAGTGGTTGCGCATGGCGTTGGCGTCCAGATTGCGGCCCAGGGCTTCATTGCCGGCCATGTACGTCTTGGTGTAGGAGTTGACGGCTTCTTCCAGCAGAACGGTCATCTTGGGATCGTCCTTCTTGCCTTCCCGCACGATCACTTCCTGCATCTTGACGGATGCCGGGTCGAACATTTCCTTGTCGTCCTTGAAGAAGTCCATGGCTGCGGCCGCCAGCTGGAGGCTGTAGCGGCTGCCGGGCTGGTCACTGTTCTTCCAGTACTCGTCATACCATTTCTTGACCTCGTCACGGCGCGCCGTTTTGGCAGCTTCCACGGCTTCCTTCGGCTCCACGGGAAGAGGCTTCTTGGTGGCATTGATCAGCAGGTTGTAAACAGCTTCCGCGGCGGGGCGCTTGTCACCCAGCTTCTTGGCGGATTCCAGCGCGGCCAGGAAATAGCCTTCCGCTTCCTGTTCATGCTCCTTGCTGCCGGCATACAGGTTAGCCAGCAGGTTGTTGGCATACGGGAACAGGCGGTGCTCCTTGAAGTTGTCCACGATTTCCTTCGCATCCGCCGTGGCAAGTTCCTCGTCTCCGGGATTCTTGCGGTTCAGGTAATTGAAGGCCCGGTCATAAAGCACGGCCGCCATGTTGGCGTCATTCTTGTCCGGGAACCGGGCGATGTAATTGGTAAAGGCCTGGATGGCTTCATCCATGTTGCCCAGGTTGGTGTAGGTTTCACCCAGCAGGTACATGGCCGTTTTCAGGTAGGTGCTGTCCCGGTACTCCTTCACGAAGCGTTCCAGCACGGGCACCGCTTCCTTGTAGCGGGCGGCGTCCGCGGAACCCAGGTTGAACAGGGAAGCGCCCTTGCAGTACAGGGCCAGTTCATAGAACTTGTGGGTGGGATCGCCCTTGTGGAGTTCCATGACCTTGTCCGCCTGCTGGACGCATAGATCGAACTTCTTGTCCTTCAGGAGTCCTTCCAGGGACAGCGTGTTCAGCATGGGGGCGTACTTGGAATCCGGGAATTCCTTCAGGTGCTGAGCCACCAGCTCGCCCCCCTTGTCCGCTTCACCCAGCTGCCACGTGGTCATGGCCAGGTAATACAGGTTATCCTCCCTGCCCGGAGCATCCGGGTAGGAATCATTGATGAGCTTGTAGGCGGCGCGGGCCACCCTCTGGGAGCCGTGCACCAGGGCCTGGTTGCCCATGAAGCTGAACGTGAAGGCGTCCATCACCTTCCCTTCCTCCTTCATCTTGTTAAACTGTTCAATCAGGCCGGTCACCTTCGTCCTGTCCAGCGTGTGGGAAAGGTCCGTCACACCCGGCACCGCTCCGTTGGCGCGGCCCAGGCGGTCCAGAGAATAATTGGCATCCGCCAGCACGCCGGCCTGGTCCGGGAGCAGTCCCATCAGCACCAGGGCCAGGGAAGCATAATCCTCAGATTCCTTTTGCTTCCCTTCCTGAAGAAGAGAATTGGATTTCCCCAGCACTTCCGCAATGTTGCTCACCAGCCTGGGAGCATACAGCGCCACGCGGGTGGGGCTGATGTTCATCACGGAAGGGTGGGCCTCCACAAACTTCACCGTTTCCTGGCATTTGCCGGTCTTGATCGCGGCGTCCACCATCGCCAGGAAGCCGTTGGTAATCACGGCATCCGTAATGCGGCGCCCCTTGTAGCGGGAATTGACGCAGGCGGTAAGGTTTTCCACCCCTTTTTCAAAGGAGGGGGGATCCATCTTGAAGTAGCACTGGGCTAGCAACCCCTGTACTTCACCCGCATTGACGTTCCTGGCGACGGGGTCGCTGCGGTATTCCTTCAGGAACTTTTCCAGCAGCTCCGCACCCTTGGCAAAATCTCCCAGGCGGCAGTAGTTTTCCCCTTCGCGGAACAGGGCCATTTTCACGAGCTGGTTCTTGGCGCTCGGGAACTTGGTGTAACAGGCCTTGAACGCCTCCACGGCTTCATTGTATTTCTTGAGCTGGGCCAGGCAGACGCCCTTCTGGTAATAAAACCAGCCAAAACCGTCATCCAGTCCCAGCGTCTTGATACGCGGTTCATAAACGCGGATGCAACGGTCCACGGCATCCAGGGCTTCCTGCCACTTGCCTTCCTTCATGGCGAGCACGGCCGTGCGCTGGTAATCGCGCGGTCCATGCTGGGCGCTGGACGGCATCGCCGCTCCAATACTCAACACGGAAACCAGGCCTGCAGCCAGTGCAGTAGTATAGTTTGATTTGATCATGTGTTTAAAATTCGTTGAAACAGAAGAGATAATAGAACAGATACAATATCTGTGCAAATGCACGGAATACGCCTATCTGTAATGGATTGCGTCATTCTAACAGGATGTGGCGAACTCTAAAGCAGAAAGTTTTGTCTTTTTAGTCATCCTCGCAAGAAAGTTCTTCCTCCCTGCGTTCCCTTAAAGCATGGTTCTGCTTCCTCCCTTTCAAGCGGGAATAAAAAGCTTCCGGCACCTGTCAGGCGCCGGAAGCTGAAAATCAATCAGACGATCAATCAAGGAACGGTTAGTCGTCCTTAAGGTCCGTCAGGGCCACCGTAGTGATCCCGGCTTCCGTCAGGGCATTCATCACGTCAATGACGCGCTGGTGGGGAACGTCACCCTCCACCCACAACTGAACCACCGGCTTGGTTCCCACCGCGCTGGCTTCCTGCTTTTTGGCTTCCAGTTGCTGGACGAGCGTCGCCAGATTGTGGTTGTTCATGTCGTTGTCAATCATGAGGCTGTTGTCCTTCCCCCAGTAAATGGTGCCGTCCTTGATGATCCGGATCAGCGCGGGTTCAATCTGGGAAGCATTTTCCCCCTGCTGGCTGCCGGGCATGGACATGTCCAATTTGCGTTCCTGAATCAGGGAGGTCGCCACAATGAAGTAAATCAACAGAAGGAAGCACACGTCGATGAGGGAGGAAATATCCAGCTTGGGATCTTCATCCTCAACCATCTCCAATTTTTTATGTCTTGCCATGGTGCGTAGTGGTTATTCAGCCTTGTTTGCAGAGGTGTTCTTGGAGGGCAGCACGGCGAAGATCACCTTGACCACGCCGCATTCCGCAGCTACACGAATCACTTCCCGGGACCCCTTGAACAGGGCCTTCTGGTCACCACGCAGATAAAGGCGGGTTTCAAAGTCCGGCTTGTCCTTGAAGCGTTCGGCAAGGTTCTTGATATATTCCTTCAGTTCATCCGGAGAGTTGAGCGGCGTACTGACGTCTGAAGCCCAGCGGACGCTTTGATCCACGCCGGGAGGGCGCTTTCCTTCCCCTTCACCGTACACATTCACCACGATGCAGCCGTTGGCGGATTTCACTTCGCCGGAACTGCTGGCCGTAGGCATCTGAATGTTCTTATCCTTTTTAACGGTGATGGCCGTAGCGTTCACCACGAAGAAGATCAACAGGAGGAACACCATGTCGATCATGGGGGACATATCCATTTCCCCACTCTCTTCTTCGGCTGCTACATTGGCTTTTTTCTTACCCATAAGCTAAAGCTACATTTGGTTGGATTTCTCCGGTCCGGCTCCGCCTGGGCGGAAGCTTCCGAACCGGACCATCTGTCCCGGCGATCAGGCCAGGCCTTCGGGGATGCGGGCAAGCTGGGCTTCGGCGTTCACCACGTTGATGGAGGTGTTCACCATTTCCTGCACGGTGCCGATGCATTCGGCAATCTGGGCGTTGGCAATGCCCTTCTGGAAGAAGAAGAACGGCGTAGCGATAATGGCGTTGATCAGGCCCCAGAAGGTGGTCAACAGAGCCACGGAAATGTCACCGGCAAGCTGGGTGGGGTCCGCCTGGCCGGCGCTGGACAGCGTACCGAACGCGCCCACCATCCCCTGCACCGTACCAAAGAGGCCGAGCATGGGGGAAATCTGCGCGCAAAGGGCAAGCATGTTGATCCATTTGAATACGGAACGGCTTTCATTGGCCGTGAAGTCCGCCACGGCGTCTTCAATGGCGTCCTTGCCGAGGTCTTCCGGACGGGTGGCGTCAACGTTCGGCAGGGCATACGCAACCAGGCGACCCAGATAGGTGGGGCTGCCGGCGGCCACTTCAATGGCGGAGCGGATGCGGCATTCGGCCATCAGCTGCAACAGGGTGACCTTAAGGTCTTCCGGGCAGAACTTTTCCTTTTTCAGGGCAACCATGTTGTAGATCACCAGGAACACAATGAACGCTTCCACAAGCATAATCGGGATCATGGTCCAACCACCGGCGATGATCCACTTGTCAAGCATGGTCTGCTCCTGAGGAACAGCCGCTTCAGCAGCTTCCTGAGCAAAGGCGGATGTAGAAAACGCAGCCATCAGGACGGAAGCAAATGCGGCAAAACGGAAACCCAGTCTAAAAAGGTTCTTCATAATTTAAGTGATATGGTTGTTCGAAAAGATACGGGTGTATTAAAGCATGCAAATTCAGACTTGCAAGCATTGAATTCGGGGCCTGTCAAAAATTCAGGCCTGCGCCGGACCGTCTTCCCGGGCCAGGCGGCTGCAGATTGGGCACGTCCCTCCGCAGCCCCGTGCCGGGCAGTATTCACGGCCGTACAGAACAATGCGCAGATGGAGTTCGCCCCATGTATTTTCAGGGAAAAGATCTTTTAAGTCACGCTCCACGGCTTCCACCGTTTTCCCCTTGCTCAGCCCCCAGAGCCGGGAAAGACGGAAAATATGCGTATCCACCGGAAAGGCGGGAATGCCGAAGGCCTGCACCATGACGACGGAGGCCGTTTTATGCCCCACTCCCGGGAGGGATTCCAGCGCCTGGAAGTCGCAGGGAACTTTCCCCTGGTATTTTTCCACCAGAATGCGGCTGAGATTGACAATGGCGGAGGCCTTTCTTTCCGAGAGGCCGCAGGGCCGTACGATTTCCCGGACAGCCTCCACGTCCTGCCGGGCCATTTCCTCCGGGGTGGAGGCCAGGGCAAAGAGGGCCGGCGTCACCAGGTTCACGCGCTTGTCCGTGCACTGGGCGGACAGAAGAACCGCCACCAGCAGGGTATAAGGGTCACGGTGCGTCAGCGGAATGGGAGGGTTCCCGTACAGGGACATGAGTTCCTCCCGGACAATGGAAGCCCGTTTTTTCGTATCCATGCCGCCAGACTACCATTCCGCCCGCATGGCGGAAAATAAAAAAAGCGCCGCCATCTTCATGAGTGGCGGCGCTTTGGGTAAAGGATTCAGGAAAACGGTCAGTCAGCCTTGGCATAAAGGCCCTTGGACACGCGGTGCTGCAGGGCCGCATACATGGCGCGGCAGTGCCTGTAGCCGCGGCGGCTGCCCAGCACTTCCAGACTGTTGGAGGGATCTCCCCAGCGGACGATGGTCAGTTCCACATAGCGGCGTCCCCATTCTTTCATCAGCTTCTTGTTGGGCTGGTAAATGTCAATGGTTCCGGTGCCGACCAGAGCGCTTCCGTAGTCGTCAACAACGTAGAGGTAGGGCTGCCCCTTGATGCGGAAGGTTGTTCCCAGAGGGTAAACGGACCAGTCCGCAGCGGCGCTGCGTACGGAAGACGTGTATTTCAGCGTCGTCCCAACAGCATTCCGGGGTCCGTAGGCCAGATGGTCACGTTCGGAATGGGTGTAAGCCGTGGTGCGTACCACGCGGGTGCGCTGGGCAGGATGATAAAACGGCATCTTGTGTTTGTCGCGCCCCAGCTTGGGGAGCTTGGAAGAAGGCACTGCCGAACGGCTCGGCGCCAGGGGTTGAACAAATCCCTTGGCTGTTTCACCTGCACGGGCCAAAACAAGGGCGTCACTACTGGATTTCTCCATGCCGGTTACAGCTCCGTTCGTCGAGCAACTGCTGACGAACATTGCCGCTACGGCACAGGACAGGGTGGCAATTATTCTTAAATTCATGCGGTATGAGGTTAGGCGCCATGCACATGGCAATCACTCCGGCAGAACCTTCAGGCCATGTGCGGAAGTCGAAAAAGCGACAACGGCGGCTCTTGGGTACGAAATAATTTCTACCTTGGCAATCCTTTTTTTTCGCCCACTACCTTCCAAACAAGGAAAAGCCATTAATATAAATCACTAAAAATAAATAATATATAAAACATGCCGCATTTTTGTCATATCATGACAAATAATATACTTCACGAAACATCTTTTCCTATCATATCACGACACACTTTTTTATTTTTAATATATCATACTGGAAATGAATAAGATATAGAGTAGAATACCCCTCAAACCTTCAAAAGATTACCTAAAAAAGTTCAACGTCCCTGTCGCGGAAAACCCGTCAGTGGAATAAAAATCGTGTCTTCCGTTGAACGAATTTCCCTTTACTGTTAACGGCTCCCGTAGAATTCTACTTCCCTGCTCCCCCTGTCTTTGCCCCACCTGCTTCCAAATGCTTAGGCATACGGGGGGGAAAAAGGGAACGGAAAGTGGATTTCCACAGAGGAATGGCGAAGGGCGCTCTTGGGAGAGAGGGTAACGAACCATTGCGGGAAAAAAAGAAACACGGGATTCCGAAAAGAATATGGTGGAAATTGAAAACGCCCTGCGACAGACAAGCCACCAACAGGAAGTGAAGGTGTGCCCACTCTCTTTCACGTTCATTTACCCTGCGGGTTTTGCGTTTCGTCCAACCGCAAGACGTTGTTCCGTTTTTCCCAGGGATTGTTTCCGGGAAAATTTCAGAAGAATGATTTTACAAGAGCCGGAAGCAGCCCGGCAAGTCGGATGGAAAGCGAAGCCTGAAGCTCGGACCTGGAAGGCTATCGAATCAATCCCCTGTCATGGCAGTTTTTACAAGGGCCGGGGAGGCCCTTGTCCCCGGCAGCGCGGCCATCAAAAAATGCTGTGGAAGAGCATTCCCCCTGCTCATGAACGGGAAGCCGCCAGCTGGAAACGGACCTCCGACCTTCGTACTCAGCAACCCTTGTGAAGAAAAAGGGAAGGGGAATTTTCTCTCTTTCCACTTCCGTTCGTGGTTTTTCCCAGCAATTCGTTCTCTGGCCTTCCTTGCTTTCCAACTGCCGCACGAGCTTGCGGCGCTCCTGACGGTTCCCAAAAGAGACAGGAATTTACGGCATTGCCCTCCTTTTTTACACTCGCCCTCCTTTTCCACAACGCTTTCCAGTGAACGCCGCGCCTCCTTTTCCGGCGGGAGGGCGCACACCCAATGGGCTGTTGCATCCCTCCGGAAATAGATTACACTCCGGAGCGAACATGTCTGCCGGCCTGCCCCAACACCTCACGCTGGATTATCTGCGCGCCCTGTTATCCCGGGGCGTGGAGAAGGCTGCCGTCACGGAGGAGGCCAGAACGGTATTGAGAAAATGGGTGATGGACGCCCGTAGAATCGCCCGGGGGGAAGTCCCTTCCGTCTCCCCCTCCCTCCCCGTGGCCGAAGAAATGCAGCCGCAGCCGGAGATGCCGGACCAGGCACAACCGGATTCCGTGGATGAAGTTTCCTTCGGCAATGAACTCCGGGCCATTCTCAGCGGGGTGCAGCCGGGCAGGACGGAGGAAGAAGCAGCCGTGCCGCGCCATGTTTCCTTTGAACTGGAGGGCGAAACCGAGGAGGAAAAGCTTTCCTCCCTCCGGGAACTGGTGGTGAACTGGCCCCCGCTCCGGAAAATGGAGTCCCTGCGTGACACGCCCGTCTTTTCCTCCGGCAGTCCCAGGGCCGACATCATGATGGTGACGGACGCTCCTGGCCTGTATGAAGAAAAGCAGGGCATCCCCCTGGCCGGCCCCTCCGGAGAAAAGCTGGACGCCATGCTGAAGGCCATGGGACTTTCCCGCTCCGACATTTACCTGACCCATCTGGTCAAGTACCGCCCCGCCCTTCCCCGGCAGCTTACCAACAACCGCCCCCCCACGGACCGGGAGATAGAGGTTTCCCTTCCCGTCCTGCGGGAGGAAATTCTTCTGGTGAGGCCGAAAGTAGTGGTAGCCCTGGGGGCCATCGCGGCCCGGGGCATCCTCCAGTCCGGAGAAACGCCGCTTTCCGCCCTGCGGGGGACATTTCACACGGCGTTCGATACGCCCGTGCGCGTCACCTATAATCCCAGCTACCTTCTTCGCACGGAAGATATTTCAGAAAAGCGAAAGGTCTGGGAGGACATGCTGTGCGTCATGGAACAGGCCGGCCTCCCCATTACCGAAAAGCAACGTTCCTACTTCCTGCCCAAAAAGTAACATATGGACTATTTAAATAGCATGCTGGAGCGCAAACGCGCCGACTTGAAAAAAATCCTTCCCCTGGAAGGGAAATTACGGGCCTCCGCCATCCAGAGGAACGATTATGCGGGATTCAGAACCGCCGTGGACCTTGGGGAAAACCGTCTTTCCGTCGTCCCGGAGATCGCCAGGGTCCATCCCGTCCTCAACATCCATGAGGCGAACCAGGACATCCGCCACCAGTACGACATGTTTATCCAGGGCGGAGCCCAGGGCATCTCCATTGCCGTGGAACCGGAGGTGTACGGCGGTTCCTGGGACATGGTCTCCACCATTTCCAGAATCAGCACCGTTCCCGTCATGGCGCGCGACGTGTTTATTCATCCCGCCATGATCTGCCAGGCCATCGTAGCCGGAGCGGACGCCATTAACCTGATTGCCGCCGCCCTGCCGGAAAAGGACCTGGAAGCCCTGTACCGCATGGCCACAGGGCTGGGACTGGATGTGATGATGGAGGTCCATACCTTGGAGGAACTTGAAACCGTCATGGACCTGGAAGCGGAATTCGTCTGCATCAATAATGCGGACCCGCACACCCTCCAGGCCAATCCGGCCGTTACGGAAAGACTGATTGAAGAGATTCCCGCCTCCGTCACCGTCCTTGCGGCGGGAGGCATCCGCACGGTGAAGGACGCGCGCCGCATGCTGGACGCCGGAGCCAACGGTGTCATCCTCCAGGAGGAACTGGCCCGCATGGACATTCCCCAGGATTTCATGGAAGCCATCCTGGAGCTCCGCGCGGACTGATGTTTCCGGCTGCACTTTATATAATATAGCGGGAGCTATCCGTTCTCTTCCGGGAAAATGAGGGTCTGAAGGCACTTCCCCGGTTTTTCCCAATCATGGCTGTCCGGGAACGGCAGCGGTCCGGGAGTTGTCTCACTCTCCGTATGGACATGACCAACAGCCCGCAGGCCCGGCATGACATTTCCCTGCATACGGACCCCGTCTGCGGGGGAGAAGTCCGGGAAGATACCCCCTGGAAGGCTAACTATCGGGGAAAGACCTATTTTTTCTGTAGCCGCACCTGCCGGGACAAATTCACAGCCGCCCCGGAAGAGGTCCTCTCCCATCCGCCGGACCCCGGACACGGCATGAAAATGGAGAGCACGGACATGCTCATGCACCATCACGGGAACATGGGCCATTCCTCCATGCCGCCTGCACCGGGCGGCACCGTGTACACCTGCCCCATGCACCCTCAAATCCGGCAGGACCATCTGGGCGCATGCCCCATCTGCGGGATGGCGCTTGAGCCGCTGCTTCCCTCCGCCACCGTTCTGGACAACGCGGAATTGAATGATTTCCACAGGCGGTTTTATTTTTCCCTGCCTTTCGTCGTTCTGATCTTCATCATTTCCATGGGCGGCCATCTTGCCGCATGGATGAACCCCGGAGTCCAGAACTGGGTGGAGCTGGCCCTGGCCGTTCCCGTGGTCCTGTGGGCCGGAGCTCCTCTCCTGGCCCGGGGCTGGGAATCCGTCAAAACCCGCAATCCCAACATGTGGACGCTGATCGGGGCCGGAACCTCCATTGCCTTTCTGTACAGCCTGGCAGCCACCATCGCACCCGGCTGGTTCCCGTCTGTCTTTATCCATGACGGGCATGTGCCCGTTTATTATGAGGCGGCGGCCATCATCATTTCCCTCAGCCTGCTGGGACAGGTTCTGGAACTGAAAGCCAGGTCCCGCACGGCGGAAGCCATCAGGTCCCTGATGAATCTGGCGCCTTCCACCGCCCATCTGGTCGTGCCCAACGGCATGGAGAGCGACATTCCCCTGAAGGACGTGCAGCCCGGCGACGTGCTGAGGGTGAAACCGGGGGAAAAGATTCCCGTGGACGGCGTCCTGAAGGACGGAGGGAGCGACGTGGATGAATCCATGCTGACCGGGGAACCCATCCCCGTCTCCCATGTTCCGGGGGACAAGCTGATCGGCGCCACGCTGAACACCACGGGCACCTTCACCATGACGGCGCAGGAGGTGGGGAATGACACCGTCCTGGCGCGCATCGTGAACCTGGTGGCCCAGGCCCAGAGGACCAAGGCTCCCATGCAGCGGCTGGCGGACAAGGTGGCGCGGTATTTCGTTCTTGCCGTGGTGCTCGTCGCCGTGCTGACGTTCTTCGCGTGGGGCTTCTGGGGCCCCCATCCGGGCTGGACGCACGGTCTGGTGAACGCCGTCGCCGTCCTGATCGTGGCGTGCCCGTGCGCCCTCGGCCTCGCCACGCCCATGTCCATGATGGTGGCTTCCGGAAAAGCCGCCACCCTCGGCATCCTGTTCCGGGACGCCGCCTCCCTGGAAACCATGCACAAGGTGAATATCCTGGTGATGGACAAGACCGGAACACTTACGGAAGGGAAACCTTCCCTGGTCAACATCACTACGGCCAACAACGTGAATATGGATACGCTGCTGGCCCGGTGCGCCTCCCTGGAGCAGAGGAGCGAGCACCCCATCGCCCGCGCTTTCATCCGGAAGGCCGGGGAGGAGAAGCTTCCCCTGTCCCCCATTGAGGATTTCCAGTCCTTCCCGGGAGGAGGCGTGGCCGGGACCTTCCAAGGCAGCAAGGTATGCGTGGGCACGGCGGACATGATGCAGAAGCAGGGCGTGGACATTTCCGCGCTGGCGCCATGGGTGGAGGAACAGCGGCGGCAGGGCCGCGTCACCGTCTTTGCCGCGGTGGACGGCCAGGCGGCAGGGGCCTTTTCCCTGGCGGATAAAATCCGGGCGAACACGCGCCAGGCTTTGGCGGACCTGGCCGCGCAGGGCATCCGCATCATCATCGCCTCCGGAGACGCCCCGGCAACGGTGGAAGCCGTGGCGGGGGACCTGGGCATTTCCGAATTCCATGGAGGAATGACCCCGGCGGACAAGCAGGCTCTCATTTCCTCCCTGAAAAACGGGAACGCCGTGGTGGCCATGGCGGGTGACGGCGTGAATGACGCACCCGCGCTGGCGGAAGCGGACGTAGGCATCGCCATGGGAACGGGATCAGACGTAGCCATGCAGAGCTGCGGCGTGACGCTGGTGAAAGGGAACCTGCTGGTAATTTCCAAGGCTTTCGCCCTATCCACCGCCACCGTGAAGAACATGAAATCCAACCTGGGCTTCGCCTTTGTCTACAACGCCCTGGGCATCCCCATCGCCGCCGGCATCCTGTACCCTGTCTGGGGCATCCTGCTTTCCCCCGTGATTGCGGCGGGAGCCATGTGCCTGAGCTCCGTCTCCGTCATCCTGAACGCCCTGCGCCTGCGGCGCTTTTCATGAAGCGGACAAATCCCTCTCCCCGAACGCTCCGCAGATACGCCTGCACTCCGGAGGCCGTTCCTCCCGGTATAGAATTTCCACAATATCATACCGGAAGGGAACCGGGGCCGGAAGCTGGCGGAGCCATTCCGCAGCCCCCTGGCGTATCAACGCCCTTTTCCGGGCATCCACGGCGCGCCTGGCGCCTCCATACCCATCCCCCGTGCGCGTTTTCACCTCCACAAAAACGAGACGGTCCCCGTCCCGGCATACGATGTCCAGTTCACCGCCCCTGACGGGACGCCAGTTCCTCCTTAATACGGAACAACCCTCCGCACGCAGGAAGGAGGCCGCAGCCAGTTCCCCGTACCTTCCCAGCCACTCCGTATTCCGCTCCTCCCTATTCAGGGAGGGACAGTTCCATTTGTGAAACCGGCGCAAACGAGCGGCGATGGAGCGGACAAGGCCCATGCCTCCGCAGGGCCTCCATGTGGGCTTTCGTACCATATCCCTTATGCTTTGCAAAACCGTACTGCGGGTAGGAGGCGTCCGCTTCCGTCATCATGCGGTCCCTCGTCACCTTCGCCAGAACGCTGGCGGCGGCAATGGACAGGCTCCGTCCGTCCCCCTTCACGATGGCGCGGTGCGGAACGGGCAGCCCCTTGACCGGCAAGCCATCCACCAGGCAGAAATCCGCCCGCAGGGCCAATCCTTCCACAGCTCGGGCCATCGCCAGATGGGTGGCCCGGAGGATATTAAGACGGTCTATTTCCTCCACGGAAGCCATCCCCACGGAGCACACCACCTGGTCACACTCCAGCAGGGCCAGGAACAGGCGCTCCCTCTTTGCCGCAGTGAGCTGCTTGGAGTCATTCAGCCCTGCCAATTCTTCCGGCAGTTCAGGCAGCATAACGGCTCCGGCCACCACGGGACCGGCCAGCGGCCCCCGTCCGGCTTCATCCACCCCGGCCACATGAAGAAAACCGGAGGAACGCGCCTCCATTTCAAAACTCAGGTCCGGGTGCGATTTTTCCGCCATGAGATTATTCCTCCTCTTCCTCCGGAAGCCGGGTCAGCAGAATCTGCGTGATTCTTCTGCCGTCGGACCCCGTCACTACGGCCCGGTAACGGCCAATGACCAACTCTTCCCCTTCTTCCGGAATATAACCGAGCCGGCTGATCACGTAACCGCCCAGCGTGGTAACGCCCGGACAGTCCAGGTCCATTTCCGGCAGGCAGTCCGCCAGGTCAAACAGAGTGATGGCGCCATTCACGGCATACGTGTCCTTGCCGGTCTTGACGAATTCCCGCATTTCCTCCTGGTCAAACTCGTCCTGGATGTCGTCTCCCACGATCTGCTCCAGCACATCGTCCAGGAACACCAAGCCGATGGAATCCCCGAATTCATCCACCACCAGGGCAAAATGGGAATGCTCCTTCAGGAAAAAGGTCAGGAGGCTGTCCAGGGGCATCGTATCCGGCACCACGCGCAGCTCTCGCCGCACGCTCATCAGGTCCGGATTCTCCTGGCCCACCAGCTTGAGCAGGTCCTTGACGTGCACCCATCCCTTCACCTCATCCAGATGGTCCCCTTCCACCAGGGGAAAACGGGTATGGCGGGACTTTCGGGCAAGTTCCCAGTTCTCCTCAAAGGGGGCCGTCAGATCCATCACGTCCACTTCGGAGCGCGGGGTCATGACGTCCTTGACGCACATATCATTCAGTTCAAGGGCGTTCCTGGAGATTTCCGCCTCCTGCCTGGTCAGTTCACGGGAGCGTTCGCTCTCCTTCACCAGATACATCAGTTCATCCGTGCTGTGGACCGTGCAGGCGGTGGAGCGGGGATCAATGCCCAGCAGGTACTTAAGCACAAACCGGGCAATCCCTCCGGTCAGTCCGAGGATACCCGTATACTTGAATACCGTGTAAAAGAAACGCAGCAGGGGGACCGTCGCCAGGGCGGCCTTGTCCGGATGGCCCACCGCCATGGCCTTGGGAATGAACTCTCCAAAAACCACCTGGCAGCAGGCAAAGAAAATAAACGTAACGGCCAGCGCCATGCCGTACACGGGAGCTGTGCCGCCCAGCCCCAGGGAAAACAGGAAGGGGAGCGTCAGCTCAACCACGAAAAACGTGCCCAGAAAGCCCAGCGCCAGGGAGGAGAGGGTAATGCCCACCTGGCAGGCCGCCAGATAGAGGTCAAGATGCTTGACCGTCTTCCGTGCCAGGGCCAGCCTCTTCCGGGTCCGCGCCGGAACGCCTTCCCCGGCCTGCAACTGGCTTTCCCGGACCTTCATCAGAGCGAACTCACTCGCCACAAAGAACGCATTCAATAATAAAAAAAGGATCAGGCCGGCTATTGCCAGCGTCATCCCGCCCAGCGCCGGAACAGCGTCAGGCGCTTCAGCGGCCCCGAAGGCCGCAAGAATACTCAGAGGGTCCGGATCATTCATTCTATTGGTAGTATACGGAAAAAGGAGCCGGCATATTTCCGGCCTTTGGGTTACAGTTTTTCATAAACGCCCTTGTCCCGGCGCTCCAGCACGGTGAATCCGGCGGCCTTGGCGTCTGAAACGGAGAGGGGCTTGGTGACCTCCGGCACATTGACCCGGCTGATCACCTTGCGTACCGGGTGCTTGCACACCAGACACTTTTCAAGCGGTTCCCGGTCCACGGGGCGCCGCAATTCAAAACCGCGGCGACACACCGGGCAAGACTGCGCGGGGTCGTCGGGGTGTTCGGAAATATACTCGTATATGGGCATAGTAAAACGCTAGGCTAAATAAAAATCAGCCTAGCGTCAAAATCTTTGTAAGGCTGCAACCTTTCCCTGCCTTACCAGCTGGACTTGGTCACACCGGGGATCATGCCGGCGTTGGCCAGTTCGCGGAAGGAAATACGGGAAAGCTTGAAACGGCGGATGTATGCGCGGCGGCGGCCGGAAACAAGGCAGCGGTTGACCGTACGGGTCGGGCTTGCATTGCGGGGCAGCATGGTTAAACCGATATAATCCTTTTCAGCCTTCAATTGCTCACGCAGTTCTGCGTAGCGCTTGACGGTGTCAGCCTTTTTCTTGTCTCTTGCGATCCAGCTCTTCTTAGCCATAAGTTCGGCGGAATAAGTAGAGGCCCCACGATGAAAAATCAAGCGCTTTTTTTCAATTTCATCAAATTCAAGCCGTTTTCAATGTCATCCGGCCTCGCTGGCGTCTTCCGCACATCAGCTTGAACGCCCGTTTCTTCCGCAAACGGCACTGTCCGGAACAGCCGTGAGAACGAACCCGGAGGAACGGAAGACGGCTATTATTTAACTATTCTTAATTATTCCCTGCTTCCAGCAGACAGCAGGAGCCGTCCTTTCCGGAATTCCCGTCCGGATACCCTTCCGGGGCGGCTCCTGGAAAAACACCCGTGGGTAAACATGATTTTGTCCTTTCCTCCGCAGGGGGAATGGGGCATCATGCCGCCGCACACTAATCATTGACGTACATGAAAATCGTAGTTGCATACTCTGGCGGTCTTGACACCTCTGTTCTTCTGAAGTGGCTCAAGGAAAAGTACAATGCTGAAATCATCGCCTACTGTGCAGACGTAGGCCAGGCGGAAGAACTGGACGGTCTGGAAGCCAAGGCCCTGGCTACGGGAGCCTCCAAGTGCTTCATCGGCGACCTCAAGGAAGACTTCGCCGCCAACTACATCTTCCCGATGATGCAGGCCAACGCCCTTTACGAAGGCCGCTACTTGCTGGGCACGTCCATCGCCCGTCCCTGCATTTCCAAGGACATGGTGGACCTGGCCATCCGCGAAGGAGCGGACGCCATCGCCCACGGCGCCACCGGCAAGGGGAACGACCAGGTGCGCTTTGAACTGGCCGTGAATGCGCTGGCTCCGAACATCAAGGTCATCGCCCCGTGGCGCGACCCTGAATTCCGCAAGCAGTTCCCAGGCCGTACGGAAATGATTGCCTATGCGGAATCCCACAACATCCCGATCCGCCAGTCCCTGAAGAAGCCCTACTCCATGGACCGCAACCTGCTCCACATTTCCTTTGAAGCCGGGATGCTGGAAGATACCTGGTACGACGGCACCACCCCTGCCGACCGTGAAATGTACAAGCTTTCCGTCTCTCCGGAAGACGCCCCGGACCAGGCCGAATACATCCAGCTCCTGTATGAAAAGGGAGATGTCGTCGGCATCAAGTACGATGGCCTGGACGCCCTGCTGAAGGAACTGGACGTCCAGCCCCAGGGCGAACGCGACGGCTACACCCTGCTCACTCCGCTGGGCGTCATGTACGTGCTCAACGCCCTGGGCGGCAAGCACGGCATTGGCCGCGTGGATATTGTGGAAAACCGTTTCGTAGGCATGAAGAGCCGCGGCATTTATGAAACCCCCGGCGGCACCATCCTGCTGGCGGCCCACCGCGACATTGAAACGATCACGATTGACCGTGAAGTGCAGAAGGTGCGCGATTCCCTCATTCCGGAATACGCCACGCTGGTTTACAACGGCTTCTGGTTTGCGCCGGAACGTGAAGCCATCCAGGCCCTGGTGACCAAGTCCCAGGAAACCGTCAACGGGGAAGTGCGCCTGAAACTTTACAAGGGCAACGTGATGTACGCCGGACGCCGCTCCCCGCAGTCCCTGTACTCCGAGGAAATCGCCACCATGGAAGGCGGCCACGAAGAACTGTACAACCAGGACGACGCCGAAGGCTTCATCCACCTGAACGGCCTGCGCCTAAAGCAATTCAGCCGCGTCAACAAGCCTTACGGCAACTAAGCCCGCAGGCCAACCCTCTTTCAACCGCCCGGGAGCTTCCTTCCGGGCGGTTTTTTACTGATAAACGGCTCGGGACGGGAGCGTATTTTTCTTATGACCCCTTTCCTGCGCCTTCTGCCGGCGGTGTTGTTCTGGATGTGCTCCCTGTCCATGGGAGCGCCCGGCGGGACCAGGCCCAACATCATCCTCATTTACGCGGACGATCTGGGGATGGGCATGCTGGGCTGCTACGGCCAGCAGATCGTGAAGACGCCCAACATTGACCGCCTTGCCCAGCAGGGCATCATGTTTACGCGGTGCTACAGCAGCCAGTACTGCTGCCCGGCGCGGGCTTCCCTGCTCATGGGGGTGCATGACAGCCATTCCGGGTCCTATACTCAAACCGCCGGTGGCCTGGTTGTCCGAGCGGAAAAAGAAGGATGGAGCAACCGGGAACTGGAGGAAAAGGCCGCTCAGGCCTCCCTGATCAAGCCCTCCGCCAGGGAAGTCTTTCTGCCGGAATTATTGAAAAAGGCGGGTTACGTCACCGCGCAGTTCGGCAAGCTGGACTGGGGGTTCAATACTTGGCACGGTGAACTGGAAAGGCACGGCTGGGACCACTATGTGGGCTACATGGACCACGAGCGCGCCCACGGCTTTTACCCTTCCTTCCTGTGGAAAAACGGAGAAAGACTCCCCCTGGAAGGCAATACAAGGCTGAACGCCGGAATCACGGCGGAGAACTACAGCGCCGGAGCCACGGAGAAACGCCGCGCCAGCCGGAACGGAAAAGTTACCTACGCGCCGGACGTCATGCTCCGTGAAACTCTGGAATTCATGAGGGAGAACCGGAACAGGCCCATGTTCATTTTCTTCTCAACCAATCTTCCGCACGGCCCTGTGGACATCCCGCCTGCGGAGAACACGTATGCAGGCCATCTGGAAATACGCAAGGCTTATGCCGCCGCCTCCGGTCCCAACACGGAATGCGCCGGAGCGGCGGAGGAATATGCCTCCA
The DNA here is from genome assembly GCA_048388685.1 of Akkermansia sp. Taxonomy (GTDB): domain Bacteria; phylum Verrucomicrobiota; class Verrucomicrobiia; order Verrucomicrobiales; family Akkermansiaceae; genus Akkermansia. The sequence goes on from DBGCTZ010000008.1 coordinate 27,547, forward strand.
TGGTGGGCAAGCTGGACCAACAGGTAGGAGCCATCACAGCCCAGGTCCGCAGGCTGGGCCTGGAAAAACGGACCATGATCATCTTTGCCTCCGACAACGGACATGAACTCTACTACAGGACGGACAAGGGCCGCGGACGCGGCCTCAACTGCCATGGCGGCGTGCTGGACGGCACCGGGGAGGTTCTGGACGCCTTCCGCGGCAGCCGCGGGCGCATCGGCCCGGACAAGGGCATCGTCAATATGGCCGGGCTGAAATGGACCAATCATGAAGGGGGCATCCGCGTTCCCATGATCATCTCCTGGCCCGGCACCGTTCCGGCAGGGAAGACCTGCCACGCCCTCACCGCCAATTATGACCACATGGCCACCTTTGCAGACCTGGCCGGGGTCCGCATGCCGGAGGGCAAGGATGCCGTCTCCTATAAAAACATCCTCTTAAGAAAATCCTCCACCCCCCGCAACTACGTAGTCGTGGACCACACGATCATCGCCGGAGACGGCTGGAAGCTCACGAACCAGCGGGGAAAATGGCTTTTATTCCAAATAGGCACGGACCCGGAGGAAAGGCATAATCTGGCGGAAATGCAGCCGGAACGCCTCCGGCAGCTCCAGGCCATTTACCGCAAGGAAGTCGGCAGTCCCCGGAAAGACAAATAGGGCGCCTGCACCGGAAGTCATCCTGCGGGAGAAACCAATCCGCACCGCGTGCTTTTGCTGGTTGAAACTTGCGGGTCCACCATGTAGAGTTCCCCGGTGAACAAAAAACTCCCATCCTCCCGCCAAATCGCCCTGAATTGCCTGATGCGCTGGCATGAAGGCCACTCCTTCGCGGAAACCCTTGTGGACCGGGAATGTTCACGGGCGCAGCTTTCCCCCGCGGACAGGCATCTGGTGCAGGCCCTGGTCTTCGGCGTGCTGCGCAACCAGACCTGGCTGGACCATGTGATCAACTCCCTGCGGCAGGGCAGGCTGGACCTGGAAATTCGTCTTATCCTCCAGCTCGGCCTGTGCCAGCTTTTCCTGCTGGGCATGGCGGACCATGCCGCCGTATATGAAACCGTCAATCTTGCTCCGTCACGCCTGAGGGGACTGGTCAACGCCATCCTGCGCAACGCGCTGCGGCGGGAGAAGGCCATCCTGGCGGAACGGGAAAAGCTTCCCCTCCCCATTCTTTATTCCACCCCGGCGTGGCTGGTGGAACGCTGGACGCAGCAGACGGACCGGGAAACAACCCGCGCCCTGCTCCACTGGAACAACACCACGCCGCGCCTGTACGTGCGCGCCAATCTCCTGATCCCCATGGACGCCATTCCCGCCTCCCTCACGCCGCTGGACCGCGCGCCGGGATGGTATTCCGTGGAAGGCCCCCTGCCGCTGGAAGAAATCAACGCCGGCTCCCTTTATGTGGCTGACCCCTCCACCCGCTACGCCATTGACCTGCTGGCTCCCCAACCCGGAGAGGAAATTCTGGACGCCTGCGCCGCCCCCGGCGGCAAGTCCGCCGCCATCATTGCCGCCACGGGAGGCCAGGCGCACCTGACGGCCACGGACCTTCACGAGCACCGCCTGCCCACCCTCCAGGAAAACCTGCACAGGCAGGGTTCCTCCTCCGTTAAAACGGCACAGGCGGACTGGTCCCAGCCGTGCCCTCCGGAATGGGAACGCCGCTTTGACGCCGTGCTTCTGGACGTTCCCTGCTCCAACACGGGAGTCATCCAGCGCCGCGTGGACGTGCGCTGGCGCGTCACCCCGGCGGAGATCCGCCGTCTGGCCGCCCTCCAGAAAGCCATTCTGGAGAACGCCTCCCGCGCCGTAAAGCCGGGCGGCAGGCTGGTTTATTCCACCTGCTCCATTGACGCGGAGGAAGACGGCCTGCTGGTCAGGGATTTTCTGCGGAACCACCCGGAATGGACGCTGAAGGAGGAAAAACTCATCCTTCCCCATGAGGAGAAATCGGACGGCGCGTATGCGGCCCTTTTGATCTGTGCTTGACCTACGGCCCAATTTGGCAACAATGCGTCTTCCTGATTAATCTCATTCCACTATGTCCCGCAAACCTATCATTGCCGCCAACTGGAAGATGAACATCGGCCCCGCCGAAGGCGCCCAATTCATCGAAAGCTTCAAAAACATCGTTAAGGGAAAAGACGTTGCGTGCGACGTCGTCATCATCCCCCCCTTCACCACCATCCCCTCCGTGCTGAATGCCCTGGGCGGCTGCTCCTGCTCCGCCGTAGGCGCCCAGAACGTCTCCCAGCATGACAACGGCGCCTATACCGGTGAAATCTCCACCAGCATGCTGAATGAACTGGGCCTCAAGTACGTCGTGCTCGGCCACAGCGAACGCCGCCAGTACTTCGGTGAAACGGACGCCATCATCAACGCCAAGATCAAGAAGGCCATCGCCGCCGGCATCACCCCGATCTTCTGCATCGGTGAAACGAAGGACGAACGCCTGGACGGCATCCTGGAACCCGTGCTGGAAATCCAGATCAAGGAAGGCCTCAAGGACCTCACCCCGGAAGAAGTGGCCAACCTGGTCATTGCCTATGAACCCGTCTGGGCCATCGGCACGGGACTGACCGCCACCTCCAAGGAAGCGCAGGAAGCCCACGCCTTCATCCGCAAGGTCATTTCCGGCGTCTTCGGCGCGGACACCGCCGCCAAGGTACGCATCCAGTACGGCGGTTCCGTAAAGCCGGAAAACGTGGTGGAACTCATGGCCCAGCCGGACATTGACGGCGCCCTGGTGGGCGGCGCGTCCCTGAAGCCGGATTCCTTCGCCGCTCTGGTCACCTCCGCCAAGTAGGCGGAACCCGGACATTTCCATTTCTCCAGGCCGGTCCTTCACGGGACCGGCCTTTTTCGTTTCCCGTGTTCGGGGCAAACGCTTTTCACCCCGGACCGCAGTTTCTGCCTTTTCAAGCGGCGGCAATCGTGCATAATGGTGGGAAATCATGAAAGCCCGCTCACTCACCTCACGCAGCAAAGGTTTCACGCTCATTGAAGTTCTCGTCGTCATCGCCATCATCGCCCTGCTGGCAGGCGTCTCCTACAGCATTTACTCCCACGCCACGGAGACGGCGGCGAGGACGCGCTGCACGGACAACCTGCGCCGCATCAGCGACTGGGGCAAGGAATTCGCAGGCCAGAACGGCGGCAAGCTTCCCTCCAGCGGCATGAAGGACAGCCTCCTGAGCGCACGTGAATGCCGGAACTGGTGGGATGCCCTGGCCCCCATCGTGAACGCGGAACAGCCGGACCTGATCGCCCGGAATGACAAGGAGCCGAACATGCTGCCTGACACCTTCCGCTGCACGAGCGACAAGCGCCCGGAAATCCTCGCCGCGGAAGACACCAACCTCCCCGCCAGCCCGGACACCATCTCCTACACGAGCTGGCTGGACAACAGGAAGGGCCGTCCCATGAACGTGGCGCGCGGCCAGGCCCTCAGAGGCAAGCCCTGGATCAGCGACGGCATCCCGGTTGACGGCCGCAGCGTCATCACGGAACAGGACTTTGAGGAAATTGTGGTTCCTGCCCTGGAACGCCACCAGGGAGGCATCATGGTGCTTTATGCGGACGGAAAGATTTCCGCCGTGGAAGACCCCACGTTTGAAAAAGTTACCAAGGATTCCTGACCCCTCTTTCTCCTGTCGCCGCGGGAAATTCCCGCGGCCCGGCGCCGGGAAACCGGTGGAATTTTCTTCCCTCTCCCGCTGATTCGCCTTTACGAAGCCGGGATAATCATTAAGGTTAGCGTTCAGATGAACCAGCACGCCCCCTTTCTGCATCCGTATGATGGAATGATACCGCTGCATGTGGCCGGGTATGTGCTGGGTTCCGTTCTGCTGCTGGTCCACCTGTATGCCCTGGTGAAAAGACGGCAAGTGCAGGCCTTTCTGCTGGCCTCCCCGCGCAACCACCTGCTGGCCCAGGTCCTGCTGGCCATCGGCCTGTTCTGGTTCTTCCTGCTGGTGGCTCCGGAGGGGCTGGGCGTCCTCAGCTACTTCCGGGTGGGCCTGGCGGAGTTTGAGGGTATCCGGTGGCTGCTCCAGCTTGCATGCCCCGTATTCCTGGTGCTGATGGTCACCCAGGTGAAAAACCTGCTCTTTCCGCGCGCGCTCGGCATTTTCGGCCTGATGGTGGCGGCCCCCCTCCTCAGCGCGGCCTTCCTTCAGGACCCCGTCACCCGGCTGCTTATCCCCGTCTGGTGCTACATCGTCATTTTCTTTTCCCTCCTCTGGATCGGCAAGCCCTACCTGTACCGGGACATGGTGAACAACATCTGCTCCAGGCCCGCCCTGTGGACGCCCTTGTGCCTGGGGGGCATGGCTTACGGAGCCGCCATCCTGCTCTGCGCCATCCTGTGGTGGTAGCGGGCGCCGTTCTTGCGGTGCAAGGGAAACCCGGCTTTCCCGCGCAAATTCTCCGGCAAAGCCATGCGGGGAATGGGGGAAGGCCTCCGCACCTTTTACCCTCCCGCGCAAGGCCCTGCGCGGTTCCGCCTATGGCATTACATATATGTTACACCCATGAGCCGCGTCCCGTACTCCCTCTTCCTGGCCAGCATGGTCCTTGGCCTGTTCTCCGTGACCTTCTCCCTGGCGGACAAACCCAATATCGTCCTCATCCTGGCGGATGACATGGGCTGGTCCGACCTGGGGTGCTACGGTTCCGAAATACCCACCCCCAGCATTGACTCCCTGGCCGCGCAGGGGATGCTGGCCACCCGGTGCTATACGGCCTCCCGCTGCTCCCCCTCCCGCGCCTCCATCATGACGGGATGCGAACCTCACAAGGTGGACGTAGGGCTGCTGGATGACGACAGCGGCGTCCCCGGCTACCGGGGCCGTCTGAACCCCGCCATTCCCACACTGCCGGAACTCCTTAAAAAGGCGGGCTACCGCACCTACCTCTCCGGAAAATGGCACCTGGGAAAAGTCCCGGGCACGTACCCGTGGGACCGCGGCTTTGACCGTTCCCGCGGCCTTCTCGGCGGCGCGGCGGACTATTACAGGCCCGTGCCGGACCGCCCCTTCGGGGAAGACGGCAAATTGCTCAAGCCGGAAGACCTGCCAGAGGACTTCTACATGACGGACGACATTACCAGAACCGCCCTGGCCTACCTTGACGATGCCGCCAAAAGCCGGAAACCCTTCTTCCTTTACGTGGCTTATACGGCCCCGCACACGCCCCTTCAGGCCCCCGGAAAGGAGATAGAAAAAATGCTGGCCGCCTACGCCGGGCAATCCCCGCATGCCATTGCCGCCAAGAGGCTGGAAAAACAGAAGAAGCTGGGCATTGTCCCCCCCTCCGCACAGCTGGGGATGGGAGCCAAATTCCACCCTGCCGGGTATGAGAAGGCCACTGCAACGCGCAAGGACTACATTGCCAGATGCATGGCTACCTACGCGGCGCAAATCTCCATCATGGACCGGGGCATAGGCCGTATCCTTGCTTCCCTGGACCATCACCGCCTCAGCGGCAACACAATCGTCATGTTCCTGTCGGACAACGGGGCAACGGCGGAAATGCCCCAGAACAACAGGAATAAAAAATCCGTTCTCCCCATCGGCCCGCTGGGAGAAGTCGGCTGCCGGGACGGCTACGGCCCCATGTGGGCGGCCGTTTCCAATACCCCCTACCGCCAGTATAAAATTGAGACCTTTGACGGCGGATTGTCCGCTCCCTTCATCATCCGCTACCCTTCCCGCATCAGGCCCGGTACGCGCTACCACTCCCCTTTCCTGCTTCAGGACATCGCCCCCACGTGCCTGGCATGGGCTTCATTGGCAGTTCCCGCCCATATGGATGGATGTCCGCTCAACGCCTACTGGGCCAACCCGGGAAAGCTTCCTCCGGCCAGAGTGTGGGACTACCTCTCCGGCACCTGTCCGCCCCGCACCATCTTCTGGGAGCACCAGAGAAACAGGGCCGCCCTTACGGACCAATTCAAGCTGGTAGCGCCCAACCGGGGCCCCTGGCAGGTGTACGACATCAGGGACAGGACGGAACAGAAGGACCTGGCGCCCCAGCACCAGACGCTCATTGAGCAAATATCCGCCCAGTACAAAAAATGGGCGGCGGAAAACCATGCTGAATAACATGCGCCCGGAGTTGGGAACGGGAAAATGGGACCGTTCCGCCTGCCGGAAATTCACGGTCATCCCGGCGTTTGCAGAAGTCGTTCATGATGAATGATTCCCACTTTGTCCATGTACGGGAATTTTCGTGAAAAACCATGCCGCCCGTACAGGATATGGCCTTGATTTTCCTTCTTTTTCAATCTGAAAATAAAACACGGCAAAACACCGCGATTTAACAAGCCATTTCCCAAACGGAAAAACATCCATTTTTCCTAACAATTATTGGAACAAGGGAAGCATTATCATTCAAAGAAATACCGTCTTAGAATATTTCTAAATTAACAAAAACTCATTGATTGTAAACAAACTTGATTTAAACTCACATAAGAAAAGACCACGTTACTTCCCTCCGTGCACCTATCCCCTCTCCAGTATTCAATATGGAATATTTTTGAGAATCAACCCATAACACACCTTTAACAAGACTTATACAGCATCATCTCAACTTCAACCAATCTCTCTCCAGCATCTTTTTTATGTCCCAAGAGACTTCCTTCCTCAAGAAAGCAAACCTGTTCCAGCCCATTCTGGTTGTCGTTATCTCCATCATTGGAGGAACACCCATGGAGAGAGCCAATACGGGAAAAATAGTCCTGCTTGTCATCCTGGGCGCAGCTTTCATCGTGTGGCATGTGGAATGCCAGAGGCTGATCAACAGAAGGAGGGAGGAAAAAGAGCACACCTGCACCCTGAAGAACCGGAGCGCCGCCCTTTATAAAAAGACGTACGCCTCCCTGAGTGGAGAATATGAGCACTTCGCCAACAGGCTGAACGGCGGTGCCTGCGGAGAGAGCAAGACGGACGGTTCCCGCGGAACGGCGGAGAGCTTCAACGGCGCCTGCCAGTTCCTATGCTCCACGATTGCGGCGGCGCTGGCCGAATACAAGAATTCCCTCATCTTTGAAGTGCTTTATATCCAGGCGGAACGGCAGGAGGGTCAAACCTCCCTGCGCGTCACGGGTTACGCGCAGGGAGAGCACAATAACGACACCCCCTCCCTGCTGGCCCAGCCTCCGCGCCCCGTGACCGGAGCCCCCTCCATGCTGGACGAACAATTATTCACGGAACGCCGTCTCAGCCCGCTGGTTCTCTCCGGCCCCGGAGAAGTGAGGCGAAGCTTCTACCGGAAGCGCAACCAGCCCCCGGAGGAAAAATACATGCAGTACCTCGCCATTCCCGTCCTGAGCCGGAGAAATGAAATCATCGGGCTCATTGAAGTGGCCATCAAGAAAACGCCGTTCATCTCCCCCGTGGTCATGCTGGAAGCCCATGAACTGGCGGACATCAACTCATGGCTGTACCATCTGAAAGACCATTTCCTGCTGTTCCATGAAATAGAACGCGCCGTCCGGCATGACTTTTCATGAATTTCATGCTCTGAATAAGCCACCAACATTCCCCTCCTCCGTTCCCGGGCCATTGATATTTTGGGATTCCACCAGCCATTGCAGCCAAGCTGCCAGCATGGGATGCAAAAAAGAAACTCCGCAGGGAAATATTCCTGCGGAGTTTCTAAGGATGAAAAACGGATGGTACTTGGACCGGGACTCGAACCCGGGACCAATAGATTAAAAGTCTACTGCTCTACCAACTGAGCTACCCAAGCACTTACCCTTGCTGGAAGGGCGGAGGCAGTAAACACCACGCTTCCTTTCATGGCAAGCGCAAAATGGAGGGCGGACAAAAAAAGATCAGGATTCCATGCATTCCTGCCACCGGGCGCGCCATTCCGCGGGAATGCGCGCGGGGCGCCCCTGGGGCATCTGAACCAGGGCAAGCTGCTGATGGGCTTTCACCAGCAGATCACTGTTGGAAGCGCGCCGCATTTCAAAGTCGCACCAGAACCTGGCCCTTTCCACGGATTGCAGCCATCCCGTGGTGACAATGGTGTCCCCCAGCACGGCGGGGCGCACGTAGTCAATCTCATGGCGGACGACCACGGCGAACTGCTGCAAATCACTCATGGTTTTATAATCCATTCCCAGCTTCGCTCCCAGCTTGGTGCGGCAGGCTTCAATCATGCGCAGGTAGGCCAGGTTATGAACCACTCCGCCGCAGTCCGTATCATAAAACATGACTTCATCTTCCGTATGAAACATCAGCTCCGGATTCATACTGTCATTGTAGGAGGGAAATGGAGAGGGTGAAAGGAAATTCCGGTTCAGCCATGCCATGCATGGTGCGTCCGCGCCAGCGTGAACACGCACACGGAGGCCGCCCCGGCACGGAGAAGCAGATGCGCACAGGCATCCGCCGTGGCCCCGGTGGTCAGAACGTCATCCACCAGCAGCACGTCCCTTCCTGCAACGGGCCGGCGCTTCATTTCCCTTTCGTTCGCGGCATAAATTTTCCGGGCGTGCCGGAGGCGCTGCTCCCGCGCCAGGCTGGCCTGGGGCATCCGGTCCGGCAGGCGCTTCAGCACTCCGGCACAGGGCCAGCCGAGTTCCCTGCCCAGCAGAACCGCCAGTTCCTGCGCCTGGTTGTACCCCCTCCGGACGAGCTTGCGGCGGTGCATGGGCACGGGAACAAGCAGGCGTTTCTTCCCTCCGAACCAGTGGGGGTTTCCGCGCACGGCGTCTGCCATCATTCCGGAGAAGGTTCCGGCCAGATGCACGGCCCCCGCATATTTGAAGGCCAGCAGAAGGTCCCTCAACGGACCTTCATTCACATACGCGGCGCGCGCTTCCTCAAAGGACGGTACGGCTTCCGCACAGCGGGAGCAACATCCGGACGGGATGAAGGAGCCCTCCGCAGGTTCCCCGCAAACGGCACAATACGGAGGTTCAATGGGGACAAGGCGTTCCCGGCATTCCGGACACACGTGGCAGCCGTCCAGCCCGCCGCGCCCGCACAGCTCGCAGACGAAGGGATACACCCAGGAGAGCCACTCCCTGAACACCGTCCCCAGCATATCCGGCACGGCAGAAGTTGAGACGCGGCCTACTGGCCGTCCTGCTCGCCAGCAGGTCCGGCTTCCTCTTCTTCCGGCATGTCTTCCAGAAGCTTGTCAATGGCCTCGATGAAGCGCCACGGGCAGCGCTTGCGCTGGTATTTGCGCCAGAGCACGTCCCGCAGGGTTACCCAATGTTCACGCGTGAATTCCACGTGCTCCCATTCCACATCGTCACGTTCCGCACGGCCCACCTTGGGAGCGCATTCCAGCTTCCATTTGTTGGCGTGGTGGCATGCCCTGTAGACCAGGGTTCCCTCTTCCGTGCGTTCTTTCCACGTGTGAACTTCCATGGGGGCGAGTGTAAGGCAGAACCGTCCCGGGTAAAGAGGAATTTTTGCTAGTCATCCGCCCTTGCGCGATTAGTATGGCTCTGTCATGAACGACACTGAAATGATCGAATGCCGCGAGCCTGCCCTTCAGATGCAGCGCCTCATCGCCATCATGAAACGCCTGCGCGCTCCCCAGGGCTGCCCCTGGGATGCGGAACAGACCCACCGTTCCCTGATTACCAACATGATTGAGGAAGCCTATGAGGTGGTGGACACCATCCAGCGGGACGACTGGGAGCAGATGAAGGAGGAGCTGGGCGACGTTCTGCTTCAGGTGGTTTTTCATGCGGAGATCGCCCAGGAGGCGGGACGCTTCAATTTCAATGACGTGGCGGCGGAAGTGAGTGAAAAGCTTGTGCGCCGCCATCCCCATGTGTTCGCCCAGTCCACGGCGGATACCACGGACGCCGTGCTGACCCAGTGGGACAAGATCAAACGCCAGGAGAAAGGCACGGAAGCCACCCCGTACCTGCACGGAACGGGCAAGGGGCTGCCGCCCATGCTCCGCGCCTGGAAGCTCCAGAAGAAAGCCGCCAAGGTCGGTTTTGACTGGCCGGACGCCCAGGGTGCCCTGGACAAGGTGAAGGAGGAGACCGCGGAGTGCGAGGAAATCCTGCCCGCGGCCGAAGAAGACCCGCGCGTCACGGAGGAACTGGGGGACCTGCTGTTTTCCGTAGTCAACCTGTGCCGCAAGAAAGGCATTGACCCGGAAGCGGCCATGGCGGGAGCCAACAAGAAGTTCGAACAGCGTTTCAATGAAATGGAGCGCCTGCTCACCAGGGATGGCCTTTCCCTGGAAGAAGCGGACCTGAACGGCATGGAGCAGCGCTGGCAGCAGGCGAAATCAGCCCAATAAAAAAGACGCTTTCCGGATACCCGTTACGCCATTTTTCTTCACCGCGCGTTTGTGGAAACGCATGGCGGTGATATTTTTCAGCAGACCTGCTTCCTGCGGAGGCGCGGCGTCAACGTTCCACGCCCGGAAGCCCCGGAAAAGGGCTGTTTCACATCCGGTTGTTACTCCTTCGTGAAACAGCCCCATTTTTTCATTCTGTCTTTCGGAGACGTGCAGCGCTTTTAAAAGCTCCGCGTGAATCCGAGGTTAACCGTCCACGGGCTGCTGAGCTTGTCGCCATAAACATATTCGTAATCCACATGAATCTGATTGCGGCCGCTGAGCTGCCAGACAAGTCCGCAGCCCGCCATGCCGCGTGTTCCGTCCGTATTCGGCCTCCAGCTTCCATCCCCGGCGTTCACTTCCCCGCCACTGCTGACCTGCTGGATAACGCCGACTTTCGCGTAGGCCTGCATCATCTGACGGCCCTGGTTGACACTCCACGTGCACCCGCCCCTCAGACGCCCCGCAAACTGCCAGATGTCCGCCGCCCCGCCGGATACATGCAGCCCCCGGTCGGTCACCGCGCTCACGGAACCGGCATGCACCCAGGCGATTTGCGCCACAGGTTCCATAAACCAGCCGCGGCTGTTGTTCCATTGACGCCCGGCTTCCATGCTCGTTCCCAGCGCCCAGTTGTCATAACGGCCGCGTTCCTTCCGTCCCGACTCAATGGCCGTCCAGGTAGCTTCGTGACTCATGCCCTTGACCACCATATCGCCGAACCATCCGCTCCGGTGCAACCATGAGGCGTAAAGGCCGCCGTAGACGCTGTCCGTGTCCCCCGTGCTCCCGGAATGGTCGTCAAAGCGGCGGTTGCTCCGGCTATAACCGCCAAAGCCGCCCAAAACCGTCAAATGATCGCGGCTGGACTCCAGGATCCAGTCTGCCCCGGCATCCCCGCCATATTGGTACTCCGTAAAACCGCCGATGCCGGAAATGCCCAGATCCACGTCCGACCGCCTTGCAGTGGTGCGCGCCCAGTAGTGGCCTTTCAGGGGACGGCCGGCGGCCTGGTCAAGTCTGGCCTCCTGCCTGTAGTAATCCATGCCCATGCGCAGCTCTCCCATGCGTTTGTTGATCGTATCAAGCTGGTCGAACCAGGCCATGCTCATCGCCCCCACGGTGTTGAGCACCGCGCCTGCCACGTTGCTGTACCCGCTGACCACCAGATCATAGCCGTTACCGGCCTCATTGCCCGTCAGGCTATAGCTGTAAATGCCATGGGAGCCGGAGCCGGTAAATCCGGAATTCTCCGCCAGGGAGTCGTAGAGGATGACGTCGGTAATGCGCTTTTCCGATGAACGCGCCCTCGGATCCCCGTCCAGTTCAAAATAAACCGTGTGCGCGCCGGAGGCTTCCCCCTGAATAATCAGGCGGTTGCTTTCCCCCGTGGAGAGGTTGGCCCTGAGCGTGAAGTCATGGTCTCCGCTCAGGCCGGACATGGTCAGCGTATCCCCGCAATCGTGAAAATCCACACGCCCTCCGTTCCCCTCCAGGGAGGAGGCGAGAACCAGATCCCCTCCGCGGACATTCAGCAAGGCTCCGTCCGAAAGGTGGAGGGCGGCCGTCGCCAGCATGGCCCGGGCTGCGGCATCCGTGTCCATCACGCCGCCGTGCATGGAGAAGGTCCCCTGGAAGCCGGCCAGCGCATCGCTGACGGCCACCGTTTCCCCCTGCTGCGCGTAGAGCTTCAGCGTGCCCGTGCCGCTGATGCGGGCTCCTTCCGCCGTCTGAAGCTGGTGAAGGCCGTGGATCAGGATCGTTCCCCCGTTGAGTTCCACGCCGCCTTCAAACCAGTTGGAAGCCGTGGCTCGCAGGTCCAGCAAACCGTCCCCCTCCTTGACAAGCTTGCCGCTGCTGGCTTCTCCCGTGCCGTCCCAATCTTCCATAACATGGCCCGTGACGCCGCTCCCGGAAAAAGCGGTGTCCCCGTCGCCGCCCACGGTGATTTGCGCCACTTGGCGGTGGTTGCCGGAGATGGTGATGGCGTGCGCCTCTCCGTTCCCGGCGGAAAAGCTGACCTTGTCCCCGTCCATGAAGTGAGTGGCAGGAAGGTTGGTTCCCTCCTGCCATACGCTGGAGCCGTAATCCCATTCTCCGCTGCCCATCGTCCAGGAGAGTTCCTTGGAGCGGACGGCGCCATGGCTGAGGGTGATGGTGTCGGTTCCCGAGCCGTTGAGTCGCAGAGTCTGCTGCAGGCGGTCCAGCTCCTCGACGGGGATACCCCGGTAGGTGAGTGAGGAGACGGTGAGAGCCTGCCCCGGCGTCTGGACAAGGATGAAAGAGCCTTTGGAAGCGAGGTCACCCGTCAAATCCACGCAAATTTGCCCATTCTGAACGAGGGCACTGGAATTGATCGTGAGCAGGGGAGAGGAATCACCCGGAGCAATGCCGGTCATGTTGAAACGCAGCGCAGAGTCATTTTCCAGGGTCAAGGAGCCGGCATTGATGACGTTACCCGTACCGGAGGCCTGCAGCACGGCGCCGCCGTTGAGGGTGAAGGAGGAGGATGCACCCGTCCTGCCGAAGGTAACGCCGTCACGCAGTTCCAGGGTCCCCCCGTGCACCGTAGTATCGCCCACAAAGTTGTTGTAGCGGCTGGCTGCCAGATGGGCGTCACTGCCCTGGTAACGTTCCCCGCTGAAGACGACCGTGCCGGTGGTGTCAACCGTGTTGCCCGCCCCGTCCGTGTACTGGTTGATGGAGAGGTTGACCCGGAAACCATCCCCTGTAATCGGGTCTTCAAAACGAACCTGCCGGTTATCCGCCGCCGCCAGTTGAAGCTGGCCTCCCGAGCTCCTTTCCACAAAAATGGCGTTCGCCGTGCCGCCTTCTACGGTGAAGGAGCCGTCCGCGTTGCCGGTGAACGTGCCTCCGGTCATATTGCCGCTGAACAGGACATCACGGCTCAACGCCAGCAGGCGGACGATTCCCCGAGCTGCATTCCTCACGACGACGGCCCCGCCCTGCGTTGGAGCGTAATTGCCTGTAAACACCGCTCCGTCCCAAACATTCCATTCAAAAGGCACGCCGAAGCCGTCCAGATACATGGCGCCGCCATTACCGGTCGCGGCCTGGACGTAATTACCGGTGAATACGGCGTTGGTTCCCAGGTTAACGGAACCGGAGTTGCCCAGAGACTTCAACCAAATTGCCCCGCCATCGCCGGACGAGCCGGAGACATGGTTGCCGGTGAATGTCGCGTTGGCCCCCAGCGTAATGGAGAAACCGGCGCCGGACTTTCCTCCAATCGCTCCGCCGTTGCCGCTGCCCTTTCCGTCCGCTTTAATGAAATTACCGGTAAAAACGGCATTATCCCCCAGGGTGATAGAACAGGCATAGTTCGCAATGGTCGTTCCGATCGCTCCTCCCACGCCGGAGGCGCTGTCCGCTGAAGTCAAGATATGGTTGCCGGTGAAACGGGCATTGTTTCCCAACGTGATGGAAGTGGCATTGCTGGAGGCTTCTATCGCTCCGCCGTTGCCGGACGAGGCGGAAACGTAATTGCCGGTGAACGTCGCGTCGTCGCCTATCTTGATGGCGGTATCCCCTCCCCGGGCGGAAATCGCGCCGCCGCGGCCTGTGGACCCCTCAACGTAATTATTGATAAAAGAGGCTCCGTTTCCGACATTAATCCGTGCAGAATTCGAGAATACCAGAATTGCGCCTCCGCGGCTCTCACCGGAGGTTCCACGGGAAACATAATTGTCCCTGAAGGTGGAATAATCGCCCAGAGTGACGCTTCCCAAGCTGTTCCCCTGGACAAAAATCGCGCCTCCCCCATTGCCGCTGCCAAATCCCGTAGCGGTATTATGGAGGAATTCCACCGCTCCGGCAACAGTCAGGGAAGTATTACGGCTGAAGCCCTCTGCATTCAAAACCCTGTTGCCGGCGTTGGACCAGACCAGGCCCTCCATTCCCAGCGTAAAATCGCCCGCTCCCAGATTGAACAGGGGGGAAGCCCTCAGTCCGGACAGGTCTGCCACGTGCGGAACTTCCGGATCACCGGACTGGAAATTAACGGAAACGCTCAAACCGGAAACCAGGCTGGAGTCGTCGTTATGCAGAACGACCGTGTCTCCGGCGGACAGTGAACCGGACAACACCAGTTCCTGCAAGGTTTGGTATGTCTTTTGGGACGAATCAGACGCCTGTCCGGCATCTACGGCATATTCTGCGCCAAAGGCGGAAACGGACAGGGAAGCAAGGGCGGAAAGCAAAGCGCGCCGCAACGTAAGGGGGAGGTGTGTCTTCATAACTATGGATTAGGGATGCCAATCCTTGCGGATTTCTAATCCGTTCATTTTCCTCCGGATATGCGCAACCTGGTCTTCCCGGAGGGATACCAGCAGTTCCTGCTTATCTCTGAAAAATCATAACATTCTTTTTTAAAGCAACTTCCGCACAGTATAAAATAAATTTCCTGAACAATCCCCTGCACTCTGCCCGGATCTATGGCTCCATATGAAAGCAGGGATGCCTCCGTTTTCAAGCTGATGTTCTCCTCCTTTCCAGAGTGAATTTATTTGCAAACCGCTTTCTATTAGAATGAGAGCTTGACTCCGAATTAGAAATCCGTCCATTAATACAATACTTTCTTCTGGAAAGCGCTATGCTCCTCTCAACAAACGAACACCCCCGGAAACCTGAAGCCGCCCATTCCCGCAAAGGCTTTTTTACGAATCCGGCAAAAACGGAATCTCCTTACGTCCCCGTACAATGACGTTCTCCTGCTCCGCACTCCGAATTTCTGCAAAACCAACTTTCCGCAAAAGACTTCCGGGACGCGGACACGCGTTCCCGTGGTTCATTTCTTTTTCCCAAAGCCGGAACTCCCGCAGTTGCCGCGCGGCCTGCCTCACTATCCCCATGACGGAGTCCGCCGGAAAGCAAGCATGGGGAGCCGGAGCCCTGGAGCATTTTTATGTTTTGCGGCGGCGTAGCAGCAGCCCCCCACTCCCAGCAGCCCCAGAGCGGCTGTTCCGGGTTCGGGAACCGTGCGCACCAGCGTCACCACGCCTTCCAGCCCCGCCAGGGTGGCATCCTTCTGCACCAGTAGGATGTGGTAAAGGTCCATGCGCTCCCGGCCTTCAAAAGAGGTGCCGTTGTCCGCCGCATTCACGGTATGGGCGCGCGTCAGGTCCACCTTGGCATTCCGCAACGCGTCGTCTTCCACAATCAGCTGCACGGCGCCGGGCTTGCGGACGGCCAGAAGGTCATTGTTGGAATCCACATTGGCGGAGGAATCCACCTCGGAATACAGAATGTAGTTGTCCAGCTTGACGGTGCCGGAGAAATTGGATTTCTCTCCCGGGGCCAGCCCTTCGTCGCAGATGTGGAACATGCTCACCCATTTGTCCATGCCGCCGGACGTGGTGGAGGTATAGCCCATCAGCGTCAGCTCCCCGTAGCCGTCTAGCCTGCCGGTCAGGTACAGGGTGCGCCAGTGACGGGAAGTGAGGTAATCCCACTGGTACCCGGAGGAGCCGCCGCCGGGCAGTTCCTCCTTCTCCGCCAGAGTCAGCGGAGAGTAGCCGATCACCACCTTCGCCATGTCCTTGGAGGACGGGCTAATCTGGATATTGTTGGCAATGGAGGGGTTGCGGTAATGGGAATCCAGTTCCGTGGCAAACGGATAGTTCACATACAGTTCCGTTCCGTCCGCCATCCTGATGTCTCCGGAGCCCAGGGCCCCTTCACGGGCAACCAGGATGCTGCCCTCCAGAATCTCCGTGCCTCCGGAAAAAGTATTGCCGGTGGCCAGGGTCAGCATGCCTACTCCCTCCTTGACCAGTTTTCCCGCGATGCCCTCCCCGGCGTCCACAGTGCCGCCCGTCCCGCCGTCCGCGGCGTGGAAGACGTAGCCCATGCCTCCGTTCGCCTCCTTGTCCACGGAGACTGTCAGTTTGGAGACGCGCACCGTGCCGTCCAGGGTGACATCAAAGCTGTTCACCGCGTGGCCGGACCAATCCTGCATGCCGAAAAAGACTTCACGCTCTCCATTGCGGAATGTCAGGCTGCCCTCCCAAGGACTGCCGCCCCTGGCGCCGTCAGACCACACATTGCCATCCGGCGCCTGGGCGCCGTTCCCCTGCCAGACGAATGAAACTTGTCCGCGTCAAAGTAGGTGCCTTCCAGGGAGGAGGAATCCGGCCCGGTCACCAGCATCTGCCCCTGGCCATCCCCCTGAACGTCCAGGGTCAGCCCGCTGTAAACATCAATGTCCCGGTAAATCCAGTTCCCGTCCGCATCCCTGCCCGTGGCGTACCGGACTTTTTCCTTCTGCACGGCATCCGCAAAGGAGAGGGTATGCCCATCCGTCACGGAGACCAGTTTCCGGGATTCCCCGGACCGGATGCCGGATTCAGGAATGGTCACCGTCAGCAGGCTTCCCTCCGCAAACTGCACGGAGGAATCCATCCGGAACGTTCCGTCCATATCCAGAACCAGCCCCTTGTTGAAAACAAGCGTTCCGGCGGACTGCCAATTCGCTCCATTCAAGCGGGAAGCCGTTTCATGGTAATCCAGGGTGAGGGCGGCTCCGGAGGCAATGTCCAGCAAGCCGCCGGAGGATGTGGAAAAGGCTTCCGCGAGGGTCAGGGAACCGCCGGGCCCCAGACGGAGCACGCCGTCCTGGATGTCCACACGGCCCAGCCTGCCGGAATGAATGATCTGTTCCCCGGCGCCCTTCTTGACTAAGTTGATGGTTCCGGTGCCGTCCGCCTCAATGACCTGCCCTTTCTTGTAGCTCTCATTCTTTTCCGTCCCGGCATAATACGCACCGTCCGCGCCCAAGCCGCCGACCACGCCCCTGAATTCATGGTTTTCCGCCCCGTCAATGGTCAGGGTGGCCGTGGTGCCGTTGCCCGCCGTTACACGGGAGGAAGCTCCCTTCGTGGTACCTTCCAGATCGGAAATGAGCAGGTCACCCTCCAGCTTTAAAATCACCTGGGAGGGGGTTCCGGCGCTCCCCGCCAGCCAGCCGCCCAAGTTGGCCGGGTCCTTCCCGCCCTGGCGGATGACGGACAGGTCCATCACCAGGGCGTTCATGTCTCCTGCCGCCTGAATCTGGACGGGCGTGTTATAGCCTTCGGAAGCAAGGCTGGACCGGGGCGCAGCCGCCTGGACCACCCCGCTGAAGCCGCTCATGTCCGCGCTCGTCAGGTCAAAAATGCTTACCCGGCTGCGGCTCGTGTTCTCCAGGACCAGCGTTCCCGTACCGGAAATGGTACCTTCCAGAAAAGCCGTGCGCGCCGTGGAACTGGTGAACTCCAGATATACCTTGGACGCAGAACCTCCATCCATCCGGATATTCAGGCCGTAGTGCTTTTCCTTGTTGCCGTCGTCACTGACATTGACGCTGTCCAGGAAAATATCCCCAGCCCCTTCCATCCGCACCGTTCCGTCATATCCTTCTTCCGGGGAAACACTGCCTCCCCCCGCCACATTAATGTCACCGGAGACTGGCGGGACTACGAAAAAATTATCCGGACCGCGGACTGCCACGGCATCCTCCGCAGGGTGCCTGCTCGTTTCCATGCTCCATTTCCCGCCGCTGGTTCCTTCCTCCTCATCCTCCGTTTTTTCAACATCCTCCCCGTCTGAAGAACCGGAATCTTCCTTCGGCGGGTCATCAAGAAGGGGGGGGATAGGATAGCTTACATTTAAAGAGTTATAAGGCGCCGGATGGCTGTTCCCTGAAACTAGGGCATTGGCCAGCACCCCGTGCACCAGTTTTACCTGCGCATCTTCATGGCTCTGGAACGTATATTCCTCGTCAATGTGGGAAACCGCCACCTTCTTCCGGTAAAGTTCAGCGGGCTTGCTCTTCCGCCTGAGGCTCCACTTCCCTTCCGGTTCAGCGGAAAGGCGGAGGCTGACCAGCGCCAGACGTTCCTGCTGCGCCTTTCCGGCGTCTCCGGATACCTGCTCCACCGCGGCACGCACCACCCGGCCATGGTTGTTTTCAAAATAAAATGCGGTGGAATCCTCCCGGAAACCCTCCTTTCCGGGCAGGTACCGCAACAGCAGGCTCCCTCCCCGTTCCAGCGTTCCATAATCCGCCGGGTTCAGCAGATACTCATTGTCCACCAGAGCCACCGGGCCGCCGTCCGCCAGGAGAACATTTTCTCCTAGCGCCGGCCTCCCTTCGGAAAGGGACGCTCCCGCGCACATCCCCAGAATACCGATGGAACAAGTAACAAACGCAATATTCATCATGATGACGGATAAAAAAGGTGCGCGGCGCATACACCCGGACTCTACGGTTGTCAAATGAAAGATCCATTTTTTCCATCTGACTGGAATACAATATCATACCCGGGACGATCTGCCCGGCTCTTTTAAAAGAGGGAAAGACCCGCGGCCACGGGGCTCCTCATCAAAAAATTGCCATCCTTGCAAAAAAACAAGGAAAAGCTTCCTTTTTTCCCGGCAATCCAGGACAAATCAAGGAAGGGCGGCGCTCCCGCCCGGGTGAGAAAAGGGGACGGAATCAGGCCATCATGTCCCTGTTCGGGTCCTTCCACACCGGGTCATATCCCTTGGCGTAGCTGAACACGTGCTTGTGCATGTACTCAAAGTACTGCTCCTTCTGCATGGGGGTAAGCCGTTCCCAGATGGCCACGTTCAGGGCGCGGCATACCTTCTGCATCATCTTCAGGGTAAGTTGGCGCCCCTGGCGGGCCTTCTGGACCTGCTTGTGGGTAAGCTGCTCCGGGGAAATCTCCACCAGGTCGTGGTTGGTCAGATGCCAGCGCTTCATCAGTTCATCCAGGGGCTGTTCTCCGTGATTGCGTTCGGTTCCTGTAGCTTCCTCTTCCATACGCCTTTCTTCGTGCCCTATTTCCGGGAAATACGCAATACATCATTGTCCCATCAGCACTTTTTTTGCATTTCCAGTTGCCCGGCGTGCTGATACATGGTTCAATCCCGCTCTGTTGTAATAAGATGATTAGCGAGAAAGAGGAATTACTGGAATGGCGCAAGCGCGCCACCGCACAGCCCATGGGACGCGTCGTCCTGGACCTGGAGGCAGACAGCCTGCACCGCTACCAGGAAAAAATTTGCCTGATTCAGTACGCGGATGAAACGGGCTCCTGCCTGATTGACCCTCTCTCCATTGAAGACATGGGGCCCTTTTACAACTGGCTGAAGGAAACGGAAGTCTGGATGCACGGCGCGGATTATGACATGTGCCTCTTCCAGAACGCCTGGGAAACGCTGCCCGCCATGATCTGGGACACGCAGACTGCGGCGCGCCTGCTGGGCTTCCGCCAGTTCGGGCTGGCCGCCCTGGTGGAACATTTTCATAACGTCACGCTAAGCAAGTCCTCCCAGAAGGCGGACTGGGCGAAGCGCCCCCTTTCCCCCACCATGGTCACCTACGCCCTGAATGACGTCAATTACATGCTGGACATGGCGGACAAGCTGACCGCCGCCCTCCGGGAAAAGGGACGCATGGGCTGGTTTGAAGAAATTTGCAGGCATTCCATGGACCGCGCCCGGGAACGCCATCTGGCGGGCCATCAGGACCCCTGGCGCATCCAGGGCTGCGGCAAGCTAAACCGGAAGGGGCTGGCCGCCCTCCGGGAACTGTGGACCTGGCGTGACTCGGAAGCCAAAGCCTGGGATAGGCCCGCCTTCATGGTCTGCTCCAACGCGGACCTCATCCAGTGGAGCCTGGCGCTCCAGGAACAGCGCACCGTGACGCCCCCGCCCCGCTTCCACGCCCACAGGCGCAGCCGGTTCATGGACGCGCTCCAGAAATTCTACCTGCTGGATGAAGACGACTATCCGTGCCGCCCCCGCATCCAGCGCCGCCAGCATTCCGACCAGTTTGAAGCCAATATGGACAGGCTGTGCAAGCTCAGGGACCGGAAGGCGGAAGAACTGGGCATGGAAGGATCCTTCCTCATCACCAGGGCGTCCCTGGAAGCCATTGCGGAAGATGAGGAAAAGGGAACTTCCACCCTGCTGAACTGGCAGAAGGAAGCCCTGGGCCTTTAATCACGTTCCCGTCTTCCCGGAACATGCCGGACAGACGCCCCCGGACCGGGAATTCCGCAGAAGGAACAGCCTGCGGGGCGCCATGACTCAAACGGAGTGATTTGCCTCTTTCCTTCCACCGCGCGCTTCCTTTAGGATATCGGCGCGCGTACTCCCCGTACCGTTTACTGATTCACCTGCCAGCTATGTACCGTCCCCTCATCATCCTCGGCCTGCTGGGCGCCTTGACCGCCCAGGGAAGACAGTCCGGAACCGAACTGCTCCGCCCTGACCAGCCGGAACCCCCGGTCCATCTGCTCACAGACATCAATTTGCTGGGCGGCGAGTACGGGGATGAGACCGCTCCCATCCCCAACGATTCCCTCACGCAGGCGCTGACCGGCCTTCATGCCAAAGCGCACCGTGCCGGGCTGGAATTCCTGATGGAAAACGCCTTTTCCTACAATTCCATCCACCACCCCGCGCCGAACAAGCCCGGCACCCAGCTCTGGTACCTCCTGCATGCCCACGCCAATTACCGCCTCATCCAGGCTCCCCGGAACCGGGAAACGTGGCTGAAGCTGGAGCTTTCAGGCTCCACCGCCCTGACGGGGAAAACATGGAGGGGCGGCAACCTGAATGACGCCATCGGCCTGACGGGGGATACGCACACGGACATCTTCGGGGAGAGAATTTTCTTCCTGCCGGAAATCGCCCTTCTCCAGACCTTCAACCGGGGGAAAAGCGCCGTGGTTGCGGGCGTAGTGAACCAGACAAATTATTTTGACACCAACAGCTACGCCAACTCCTCCTTCGGCCAGTTCTGCGCCTCCCCCTTCGTCAACAACCAGGTGATTCCCATGTCGGATTCCAACCTGGGCGTCATCTTCCAGCACCAGTTCCACGACCAGTGGTACGCCATGCTGGGCGGCAACTTCACAAGCTGCCCCCAGAACGCCTCCCCGCTGAAACACACGGACGGCAAGAATTTCAACATTCTGGCGGAACTGGCGTGGGTGCATGATTCCGGAGCCGTCAAGCTCACCCCCTTCATGGCCCGCACCAACGAACTGCCGGACGGGGAGGAGGGAAAGAATCTCCACACCGTGGCCGGAATCGCCCTGAACGTGGAACAACAGCTTGGCGCCAGCCCGTGGAAGGCCTTCTGCCGCGCCGGGTGGAGCGATTCCACGCGGGACAACCTCTGCGGCGCCGCCGTCCAGTGGTCCGGCGGCTTCGTGTGCAGCCAGCCGCTCCAGCATCTGGGCGTGTGCGAGGAGGGAGACGCCAACCAGTTCGGTATTGCCCTGGCCGTGACGCGCCCGGATGACGGGAGCATGGCGGAAGGACGTTCCAGAACCAAAAAGGAAGTGGTGATGGAATGCCATTACAATATTTCCGTGACCCCCTGGTTCCTGATCCAGCCCTCCCTGCTGTGGATTTCCAACCCGGCGGGCAGGGACGACACCGGAAACGCCAGCGTTTTCCGGCTGCAAACCATCCTGACCTTTTAAGGCACGCCAGAAAGGGGGAAGAAGGATTCTCCCTTCCTGATGGAAAAAGTTCCTCTTTCAGCAGGTACGCGGCTATTCCCTCACCATCATGCCTTCTAACCGCCATTCATGCGCCGTCCTGCTGTCCGTAGCGGCCTTCATGCTCGTCATCTGCGGTTTCTTCTTCCTGCAGAACAGGCAAAAGAAAAGCGAGGCGGCGCAGCAGTATGCGGCACTGGTCATGCCCGCACCGCGCCAGGGGAGCACTCCGGCCCAGCAGAGGGAGCTGCTGGAAATCCTCAGCAGAAACCGGAATGAAGCTTCTCCGCAGAAGCCCCGTTCCGAAAGAGACGGAGCGCCACGGCAGGAAAAAACATGGTTGCCCCTTCCTCCCGGGAGCCGAGAAAAAATCTTTCCCGCTCCGGCGGCGCGTGCTAGGGTGGGAGGCGATGAATCATGCCGATTTAGACCAGTTGCTGATCCTGCAGGAAAAGGACGTGCGGATTTCCAAACTCCGGAAGGAGCTGGCCTCCCTGCCGGAACAGAGAGCACGCCTGCTGCGCCAAATGGAGGCCATCAAGCAGAAGGCCGTGGCCGCCAAGCAGGAAGTGGCGGGCATTGAAAAGAACATCCGGGATGTGGAAGCCGCCGTTGAAACGAAGCGCGCCTACATCGGCAAGATGAAAACCCTCCAGTCCAACACCCGGAAGAATGATGAATACCAGATGTGCATTCAGGAGGTGGAAAAGACGGAGGCCGCCATTGACGCCCTGGAAACTTCCGAGCTGGAACTGATGGAGCGCCTGGAAACCGCCAGGGCGGACATGGCGCAGAAAATCCAGCGCGCACGTGACGCCCAGCGGGAGATGGAGGAGACGCTGGCCCGTTTTGACCGGACGGCGGAGACGGACAAGGAGCTCCTGGACCATTTGAATGCGGAACGCGCGGACCTGGCCGCCGCCGTTCCGGAGACTTCCCTGGGGGAATACGAACGCATGACCAAAAGCAAGGGCGTTCCGGTCATTGTGCCCATGGATGACAAGGGCCACTGCGGCGGCTGCCACATGGTCATCACGGACAATGCCCGCATGAAGGTGCTGGGCGGCCATGAAACCGTCTACTGCGACAATTGCCACCGCGTCCTCCACTGACGGAGTTTTCAAGCACGCCGCCACCCTGTCATGAAATCCAGATCGGAAGAGTTTGAAGAGTGGGGAACGGAAGTCATCTTTGGCCGGGCCAGAGGATTCCGCGCCACGATGATGCGCACGCTCCTGCGGGGAGCCTCCTGGCTGTTCAGGCTGGTGGTGCTGGCGCGGCTGTACCTGTTCCATTCCAGCATGGCCAGGCAGGCCCGGCTGGGCACGCTGGTGGTCAGCGTGGGGAACATTACCGTAGGGGGCACCGGAAAGACTCCCGTGGTGGAGCTGCTGGCCCGCACCCTCACGCAGCGGGGGCGCAAGGTAGCCATCCTGACCCGCGGCTATAAGAGCGCGGACCTGGACGAACCCCAAGAATGGAAGGATGAGCACGGCAACCGGGTGGAACAGCTTCCCAAGATCGCCAGCGACGGAGAAACCCGCTTCCTGGGTCCCCTGCATTCCGGGGACGAGCCGTTCATGCTGGCCAAGAATCTGGACGGCGTGGCGGTGCTGGTGGACAAGAACCGCATCAGGTCCGGCATTTTCGCCATTGAACACCTGGGATGCGACACCCTCCTGCTGGACGACGGCATGCAGTACCTGAAACTGGCCCATGAAGTGGACATCGTGCTAGTGGACTGCGGCGCCCCTTTCGGCACCGGAGCCATGCTGCCGCGCGGCACCCTGCGGGAGCCAAAAAGCAGCCTGGCGCGCGCCAGCTACATCATCCTCACCAAATGCGGCGGCAAGCCCCAGGATGAACTGATTGCCGCCATCAGGAAGTATAACCCCGTGGCGGACATCATCGTGAGCGACCACGGCCCCAGGTACCTGGAAAACGTGTTCACCGGGGAACGCCTGCCTCTGGAGGCCCTGGAGGGGAAATGGGTGGCGTGCCTCAGCGGCATCGCGCGCCCGGAAAGCTTTGAAGATTCCCTGCGCTCCCTGGGCGCCAACGTGGAGATCTGCCGCAGGTTCCCGGACCACCACTGGTTTGAACAGGCGGAGCTTCAGGAATTTTACGACCGCTGTGCGGACCGCGCCATGGACATGATCGTGACCACGGAGAAGGACGCCGTACGCCTGGAAAAACCGGAGGAAGATCCGGAGGTCCCCATTTACTTCCTGCGCATTGAAGTGGAAATCTATGAGGGCCGGGAGGCATGGGAGCGCTGTGTGGACCGCATCTGCGGGATTTCAGAGCCGCGCCCCCCGGATGAATGGACGCCTTCCACATCCTTTTGAAACGGCTTCCTTTTCCGGAGCTTTCACGGAAATTCACCGCTTTTATGCAGAGAAGGCCGCTTGACTTGCCTGAAAAATCATGTGAAACAAGAGGGCGACATTTTCCCATGAAGGCATTTACCATCACCTCCATTCTGGCTGCCGCGTGCCTTTTGTCGGCCCATTCGCCGGCCACAGCCGCCGCAGAAAGCAAGACACACCCCGCAGCCTCCGTACAGCCGGCTGCCGGCGTTCCCAAGCAGGACCCCCAGTTGATCAAGGGTCAGCTCCCCAACGGGTTGACCTACTTCATCCGTCCCAATGCGGAGCCCAAGGGCCGTTTCAGCATCCGCCTGCGCGTCAATACGGGTTCCCTGAATGAATCGGATGATATCCAGGGCATTTCCCACTTCCTGGAACACATGGTCTTCAACGGCAGCACCCATTTCAAACGCGGGGAAATGATTCCCGCCATGCAGAAGGAAGGCCTGGGCCTGGGCGGCGACGCCAACGCCTACACCGCCTTTGACGAAACCGTGTATACCATGGACGTGCCCAGCATGAAGGACTCCACCGTGAACCTGGCCTTCACCATCATGAGGGACTTTGCGGACGGCGCCAAGCTGGAGGAGAGCGCCATTGACGCGGAACGCGGCATCATCACCAGCGAGTACAAGGTGCGGGATTCCGCCGGCTACCGGGTCATGAAGGAAGTCTTCTCCATCATGCTGGACGGCACCAGGATTCCCGACCGCTACCCCATCGGCACGCTGGAAGTGATCCGGACGGCACCGCGGGAAAAATTCGTGGAATATTACCAGACCCATTACGTTCCCAGCCAGATGCAGCTCGTCATCGCCGGGGACATCACGCCGGAACAGGGCAAGGCCTGGGTGGAAAAATACTTCGGTTCCATGAAGAAGGACAACTATTCCTTCAAGACGGACCGCGGCGCGCTCAAGACGGCCAAGGAAACCACCGCCCACTGGA
Source organism: Akkermansia sp. (assembly GCA_048388685.1). Lineage (GTDB taxonomy): Bacteria > Verrucomicrobiota > Verrucomicrobiia > Verrucomicrobiales > Akkermansiaceae > Akkermansia. The sequence continues at coordinate 52,714 of DBGCTZ010000008.1, forward strand.
TCACCAACAAGGAAGCCACCAGCACGGAAGTCAGCATCAACATCGCACGGCCCTACGTGAAGAAGGCGGACACGGTTGCCAACCGCACCAAGGACATCCCCCTGAATGTGGCTTACGCCATGCTGAACCGCCGTCTGGAAAAGATGGCGAAGAATCCGGACTGCCCCTTTATCAGCGCGGACGGCGGCCGCATGGATGTGATGGAAGTGGCGGATGTAGACGCCATCCAGACCCAGGTGAATTACAAGAACTGGAAGCAGGCCCTGACCACCATTGAACAGGAACTGCGCCGGGCTATCGAATTCGGCTTCAACAAGGAGGAACTGGCGGAAGCCCGCAGCAACATCACCGCCGCTGCGGAAAACGCCATCAAGGCGTGGCCCACCGCCAAGTCGGAAGACCTGGCTTCCGCCATCGCCCAGAGCGCGGCGCAGGACAAGGTCTTCACCACCCCGCAGGAAGACTGGGCCATCTCAAAGGAAGTGGTGGAAAACCTGACGCCCGAACAATGCCAGGCCGCCCTGAAGGAAGCCTGGACCGGAGCCTTCCCCCGCGTGATCGTCACTTCCAACAAGGAAAACGCCCAGGGAAGCGCTGAAATCATGAAGACTTACAAGGAAGCCCAGGCTTCCAAGGTGGAACCCTACCAAGCGGACGGCCAAAAGGATTTCTCCTACAAGTTCGGGGAACCCGGCAAGGTGACCGCCCGCACGGAAGCCGCGGACCTGGGAGTAACCCAGCTTACCCTTTCCAACGGCGTGCGCGTCAACCTGAAGCCCACGGAATTTGACAAGGATTCCATCAACATCACCTTTGCCGTTGACGGCGGGGAATTGACCAGGCCGGAAAAGGCCTCCGGCTTGGATCTTGTGGCGGGCGCCGTGATGAACGGCGGCGGCCTGAAAGACCACTCCAACGATGACCTGTCAGCCGTGATGGCGGGCAAGAAGGTGGGCGTAGGCTTCTCCATGACGGACCGCGCCTTCATGCTTTCCGGAAACACCAATAAGGAAGACCTGGAAACGCAGCTCCAGCTCCAGACGGCCTACCTGATGTACCCCGGCTACCGCCAGGACGGTCTCATTCAGCTCCGCCGCGCCATCCCCATGCTTTACAACAAGCTGAACCATGACGTGCAAGGGGCCATGAAGATGCAGGTGCCCGCCATCCTGTACAAGAACAATCCCCGCTTCACCTTCCCCACGCAGGAACAGCTGGCCTCCTACCAGGTCAAGGACGTGCAGGACTGGGTGGACGCTCCCCTGAAGAACAACTACATGGAAGTGACCGTCACGGGGGATTTCAAGACGGATGACATCATTCCCCTCCTGGAACGCACCGTAGGCGCCGTGCCCAAGCGTGCGGACGCCCCGGCGAAGCTGGACGAAAAGCTGCGCCACCCGGCCATGGCGGATTTCAACTTCTCCAAGGACCTGACCTATGATTCCTCCATTGACAAGACGCTGGTCTGCCTCTTTTGGAAAACTCCCGGCGGGGAAGACAAGAAGCTGGGCCGCAGACTGAACATGCTCAAGGCCGTCTTCTATGACCGCGTATTCAAGGGACTGCGTGAAGACATGGGGGAAACCTATTCCCCTTCCACCGGACTCAATATCAGTGAGACCTACCCGGACGACGGCTACATCATCACCCTGAGCTCCGGCGTGATGCGCAACAAGGAAGCCGTGCGCGACGCCATCGCCAAAATTGCGGACGATCTGGGCAAGGGGAACGTCACCCAGGAAGAACTGGACCGCGCCCGCAACCCCATCCTCAATTCCATGGACCGCGCCCAGCGCGACAACGGGTACTGGACGGCCCTGCTGAAAGATTCCCAGACCAAGCCGGAGCGCCTTGCCCAGCTCAGGGAAAGCATTCCGGACGTGAAAACCATCACGGTGGAAGAGGTCAACAAGCTTGCCAGGGACATCTTCGGCAAGGGGGAACATCTCAACCTGAACATCCTGCCGGACCATCCGGCAGCGGAAGCCCCGCCTGCTGAAAAGCAGGCGGACCAATCCGATGCCACCCAGGCCGCCGTCTCCACGGCGGCTTTTTGCATTCACGCGACCGCCGTTAAACCCGTAAAAAAGGATGCCGGCAAGAACGACTACGCCATCATCATCTCCGAGGAAACCGCCGCCATGCCCGAATGGAAGGCCGTGGCGGACAAGCTGGCGGAGAAGCACGGGGGCGCCATCGTCACCGTGAAGGATTCCATGTTTGCGAAGCTGGACACGCTCAAGAAAATGGCTCCCCGCTTCATGGCCGTAGTCGCCCGCCCGGAGGAAATTGACCGCGTCCTGGTCAATGACCTGCACCGCCTGAGCCGCCGCCTGGATGATGACCCGTACGGGGACTGCATCTGGGGCATTATCACGGGCTACACCCCGCAGGACGCCATGCGGATAGCCGCCGCAACGGAGCCGCTCATCATCACGCGCTCCATGGGCACCACCAACGTGGATGCCTCCCGCTTCAGCGACAGCATGAGCATCACGGACTGGCAGCCCTTCCAGTACCTGGAACAGCACAGTTCCAAGGGAAAAGTGACCCCCGCCTTTTACACGAAAGGCCTGAAGGAACAGGACAAGGGGGACGATGCCACGCTGGGCGTAACGCCCAAGCTGGTGGAATACTGGGAACTGTACGCGCCGCAGCTCTTCGTGACCGCCTCCCATGCCACCCAGTACAATCTGGAAATGCCCTTCGGTAAAGGACTCATCGTCTCCGGCAACAACCGGTTCCATGTGCTGGACAAAAAACAGTTCAAGGAATTCACCACCTTCCTGCGCGGCGTGATCTTTAACGGGAAGGAGGACGACCTGCTCTCCTTCCTGGACAGAATCAAGGCTCCGGAAATTAACATCAAAGCCGTTCCGTCCGTCTGGGTGGCGGCGGGGAATTGCCTGATCGGCGACACCAAGAAAACGAAAAACTCCATGGCCGTCACGGCCCTGAGCCATTACGGCTTCAACCAGCTGGTGGGGTACACCGTCCCTTCCTGGTACGGCAAGGGGGGCTGGGGAACCCTGGGCCTCCTGTTCAGCAACCATGACGCCTCCAGCCTGGCGGAAGCCTGGTACCTGAACAACCAGTTCATTCTGGATGAAACCATGACCCGGTTCCCCAAGCTCATGAACGTCAACTTCAACGCGCCGGACATCAACGGCATCAAGGATGACCCGGACTTTGCCAAGAGCATGAACTCCGCCGGCTACGGCATGGGCAAGGACCAGATGGGCCTTATCCATGACCGGGATACCGTGGCCTTTTACGGGGACCCGGCCTGGACGGCGCGGTTGGATGAATCCCGCACGCCTTCCCCGTGGCACATTGACTGGAATGACCCCGCGGACGCCGCCAAGGGCTTTACCGTCACGGCCAACAAGGACGCCAAGGGACGCCTGGGCGTCTGGTTCCCCAACAGGATCAGCGCAAAGAAAGCCACCGTCACTATCGGTGAAACCGTCACTCCCGTGGAAAAGGCCGGACTGCTGACCAACGATTTCCTGCTGCTCCGGGAACTGGACCTCAAGAAAGGGGAAAAGGCCGTCGTGGAAATGAAATAGGCCCGGGGCGGGAAACGGCGGCGGAGGGCCTTGCGCCGCCAGCCGCCGGATATCCGCCTTGCGTTCCTTTTTCCATAGACAAGGGGCCACCAAATATGGATACTTTCCGTAATCAATCTACCCTATGACTGATTACTCCATTTTCTTCATCATTGCCCTCGCCTCGACCGGCATGGGTGCGCTTCTGTTTCTCCTGTCCCTGTTCGGCCTGGGGGAACATGACCTGGACTTTGACGCGGACGCCGGAGGCGCGGACGTGGGCCTGCTGTCCATCAAATCCGGCATCGGCTTCTTCATGGGCTTCGGCTGGGGCGGCGTGCTGGCCCAGGGCCTGGGCTGGGGAATGGGCGCCTCCATCGCGGCGGCCTTCTTCACGGGCGTGCTGATGTTCCTGATCATCGGCATCTCCATGCGTTTCATCATGAGCCTCAAGTCTGACGGCACCCTGAACTATGAAACCCTCAAGGGCATGCACGGCACCGTCTATATCAGTATCCCCGGCTGCCTTGAGCGCGGGGGACAGGTCACCATCGCCCATCCCAGCCAGCTTCTGTACCTCCCCGCCATCCAGGAAGGGGAGGCCCCCCTGCCCGCAGGAACCACGGTGGAAGTAGTCTCCGTCACGGCAGGCGTCGTCACCGTCAAACCTCTTCATTAACAAACAACCCCAACCATAATAATCATCCAACACCATGGACAAAATCATCCCTATCGCCATTCTGGTTCTCTTCATCATCCTGACCGCCTCCTGGCTGTTCAGCCGCTACCGCATGTGCCCGCCGGACAAAATCCTCATCGTCTTCGGCAAGGTGGGCACCGGGCAGCCCGCCAAATGCTACCACGGCGGCTCCACCTTCGTGCTGCCGGTCCTCCAGTCCTACAGCTACCTGGACCTGAACCCCATCAACATTGACGTGCCTCTGCAGGGCGCCCTGTCCTCCCAGAACATCCGCGTGGATGTTCCCTCCTCCTTCATCGTGGGCATCTCCACCCTGCCGGAAATCATGCAGAACGCCGCCGCGCGCCTGCTGGGCCGTTCCCGGGAGGAAATCCGCAACCTGGCGGCGGAAATCATCATGGGCCAGATGCGCGTGGTGATCGCCTCCATGACCATTGAGGAAATCAACTCCGACCGCGAAAAGCTCATCAAGGGCATTACGGAAGGCGTGGACGTGGAACTGCACAAGGTGGGCCTCCACCTCATCAACGCCAACATCACGGACATTCAGGACGCCTCCGGCTACATCAGCGCCCTGGGCAAGGAAGCCGCCGCGCGCGCCATCAATGACGCTACCATCAAGGTGGCGGAAGAAACGCGCCGCGGGGAAATCGGCAAGGCGGAAGCTGAAAAGGACCAGACCGTCCAGGTGGCCAATGCCCGCGCCATTGCCATTGAAGGCCAGAATGAAGCCCAGATCAAGATTGCGGAATCCGCCGCCAAGCTGCAAGTGAAGCAGGCGGAAGCCAAGAAGCTGGCGGAAGTGGCCCAGAAGGTTCAGGAAGCCAGGACCCTGGAAGAAGCCTACGAAGCGGAAAAGGAAGCGGAAATCAAACGCGCCGAACGTGAACGCGCCACGCAGGAAGCCAACATCCTGGTGACGGCACGCATTGAAAAGAGCCAGCGCGAGGTGCAGGCCCAGGCCACGGCGGAAGTGCTCAAACTGGAACAGGAAGGCAAGGCCCAGGCCCTGCTCATCCAGCGCAGGGCGGAAGCGGAAGCCATCCGCCAGCTGGCGGAAGGCGAGGCCCAGGCCACCCTGCTGAAGAAAAAGGCGGAAGGGGAAGGCATGGAAATGGTGGGCCGCGGTGAAGCTGCCGCCATTGAAGCCGTGCTGGAAGGCAAGGCGCGCGGCTTCCAGCAGATCGTGCAGGCGGCGGGCTCCTCTGAGGCCGCTTCCAACCTGCTGGTGACGGAACAGATCACCAAGATTGTGGAACTCCAGTCCGGCGCCATCAAGGGCCTGAAGTTTGACAAGGTCATCGTGATGGGCAACGGAGGAGACTCCTCCGTGGGCGGCTTCGTCCAGAACCTGGTGAAGGACACGCTGCCGCTCCATGAACTGGGCAAGAGCGTAGGGCTGGAACTGCCCGCCTTCCTGGGCAAATCCACGGAAGAGAAAAAAGCTCCCGCTCCCGTCGCCGCGGGAACCGCGGCGACTGCCCAGACGTCAGGCGCCCCCACCACCGTTAAACTGAACTGATCCGCAGATGAATATGGAAGCCGTCATGGGCGTTTTGCTCGGCATCGGGCTAGGTGCGGCCTGCGGCTTCCGCATCTTTGTGCCTTTGCTGGTAGCCTCCATCGCCATCCGGGGAGGCTTCCTGACCGTAACGCCGGAATTCGCGTGGCTGGGCGGCACCGCCGCCCTGGTCACTTTATCCGTAGCCACCCTGCTGGAAATAGCGGCGTACTACATTCCGGTCATTGACCACACGCTGGACGTGCTGGGAGCGCCCGCTGCCATCATTGCGGGGACCATCCTGGCCGCCGGCTTCATCGGACACATGGACCCCATGCTCAAATGGGGCTTGGCCGCCATTGCCGGAGGCGGAGCGGCGGGCATCATCCACGGCGGCATGGCCGCCATCCGGGGAGCGGCCTCCGCAGCCACGGGCGGAATGGGCAACTCCGTCGTCACCACGGCGGAAACGGCTTCCGCTTCCATCGTCGCCGTGCTGGCGTGCGTGCTTCCCGTGCTGGGAGTGGCGCTGATAGGAGCGGCCATTTACTTCCTGGTCCGCATGGGGCTGAAATTGAAAAGGAAGCTGGCGCGGTCCGGAAATGTTCCGGAAGAGGAAAGTTAAAAGAGGCACGGATCAAACCGCTACCCATCAGGAAAAGAAAACCGTCAGGGAGCGCCGCAGGTCCCACGGCTTCTGAACATGCGGACGCGGGACGCGTTTAATACTCGTTCGCCGACGCTCCGCTTCTTTCCAGTGGCCGCAAAAGACTGCGAACCTCCTTGCCGGGAATGGCTGAATTTACCGTAAATCCATCATCCGCGGCATGCCGGTCCATCACCAGCTTAATAACGGGAAGCGGGGCGTTTCCTTGATGAATGCTGCGGTGAGATTTTACAAGGTCCGGGAAACCGGCCTTCATGGTTGAATCTCCCCCGGAACGCCGCGAAGGCATTTTCATCTCCCCGTACCCCTTTTCCCGGAAAGAGCTCCCCCGGAAAGCATCCGCCTCATTGACAAGGAACGGGAAGCAGGATAGGATGCGGCTTTCAGGCTCTCTTCCACCATGAATATCAAATTCGCCCTTGTGACGCTCGCGGCCGCCCTCGGCCTTGCCTCCTGCAATACCATCAGCGGAATCGGAAAAGACATGGAAGCCATGGGAAGCAAGATTGACAACGCTTCCCAGGCCACCAGCAAATCCATGGAGTAGCGTGGAAGAAGCGCCCGGCGCCAACCTAAACCAGCTTTTTTAAGAAAGGGGTAAAGGTTTAAATTTTTCTCCATCATTCCCTTGATGGAAATTCCCGGCATAACGCAGTCATAATGACCACGGATTTGAAATCCGGGGGAAAAACGCTCCTCATTGAATTACGCTGCAATCCCTGAAAACACGGGGCTTCCAGACGCAGGACTCCGGAATTTTCCGCATATCCCTTTTGAATTGCGGCCATGCACTTCCTGTATAAATAACTATATATCAAATTTAGTCATTGACCCCGGATTTCAAATCCGGCAAACTTCTTGTCGAAGGTTTGTTCTTACTTTCTACCACCCACCATATTCACATGAAAAAAACTCTCATCCTCCTGTCCTCCCTGCTGGTGTTCTCCTGTATGACGGCGCAGGCCGCCATTTATACATGGGCCCCCGTTGACGGTTCCACTGATTGGAACCAGGCGTCCAACTGGCAGACGGAAGACGGCACCAGCGCCGTTGTGCCGCTGGTTAATCCCAACTGGGGCACCATCAACGTTTCCGGCAACCACACGGTGGTATGCGGTCCCTCCACCACCGTGGAAGGCTGGGCCTCCACCATCAACGTTTCCAACGGCGCCAATGTATCCCTTCAGAATTTTACCAAATTCCAGCGCACAACCGTAACCGTCGGGGAAGGCTCCACGCTGAGCATCGGCAAGACGAGCGGTTCCATCGTGGCCAACTGCGACCAGAACATGAGCTGGACGGTGTACGGCACGCTGAACATCACCACGGCGCTCACGTGGAACGCCAACAATAATAATTTATCCGTCGACCTGGGTTCTACCGGAGTCCTGAACCTCACGAACCAGACCGACCTGGGACGCTTTGCGTTTTCCGCTTCCCTGGGTGACCTGATTACGGAAGGGACCACGTTCGAGCTGGTGACGCGCGAGCTTGTCAACGGCCTGGGGAGTTCCCTAGCCTCCAGCAATACGACGATTACGGGCGGCACGCAGAGCGACGACATCGCCGCCGAGGCGCTTACTGCTGAAAATGTGGGCAAGTACCAGGTGTTTACGGAGAACGGCAAGATTTACATCTCCTATATCAACGGAGTGCCCGAACCCGCTACCGTCTCCCTGAGCCTTCTGGGCCTGGGCGCCCTGATGCTGCGCCGCCGCCGTTAACAAACGGAAGACATTTTCCTTTTTTCCAGGGCATGCCGGGCATACGGCATGCCCTTTTTTATTGGCCGCCGTCAAATGTCAGGAATGAAAAAAACAGGCCGTCCACCAAAGAGGGCCGCTTCACCCTGCAGGGTGAAGCGGCCCTCGTCCATGGTTACCGCACAGTTTTTGCTACAGTGACCTGCTGGTGGCGCGGGCAGCGGAATTGATGTCCGTGCCTACGGATTCCACATCCTTGCCTACTCCGCCAATCGTATGGCAGGAGACACAGCCCAACAGGGTGGCAACACTCAAAATAATTAATCTGGTTTTCATTGTTTTATTGGAAGGTTCCGAGGAATCAGACCTCATTCCCCGCGGCTCCGTTCAAAGAACCCCGCATCATGCCGCACAGGCCTTCTGTCATTCTCCGCTCTTGCCATGGCGCGCGCCAACGCTTAAATAACATGCGTCAACGGGAGAAAACATCCGGGATATTCCGTCCCCGCTCCTGGAACCATACTATTTACTACCAAGATGATCAAAGTAGCCATCGTAGGATACGGCAACATCGGGAAATACGCCGTGGAAGCCCTCCGCGCCGCTCCCGATATGGAACTGGCCGGCATCGTCCGCCGCCCCGGCAGCGACCCCGTGCACGGCATCAACACCGTGAGCCATATGGAAGATCTGGGCCATGTGGACGCGGCCCTGCTCTGCACCCCCACGCGCAGCGTGGAAGAAACGGCCCTCCCCCTGCTGGCCCGCGGCATCAACACAGTGGACAGCTTTGACATCCACGGGGACATCGTGAACCTGCGCCGCTCCCTGGGAACCCAGGCCATCAAGCATGACGCCGTCTCCATCATTTCCGCAGGCTGGGACCCCGGCACGGACTCCATCATCCGCACCATGATGCTGGCGATGGCCCCCAAGGGCATCACGTACACCAACTTCGGCCCTGGCATGAGCATGGGCCACAGCGTGGTGGCGCGCTCCAAGGAAGGCGTGGCGGACGCCCTCTCCCTCACCATCCCCACCGGTTCCGGCGTGCACCGCCGCATGGTGTACGTGGTGCTGAAGGAAGGCGCCAGATTCTCCGACGTGGAGTTCGCCATCAAGTCCGATTCCTATTTCAGCCATGACGATACCCGCGTGCAGCAGGTTCCCGACATTGACGCGCTGAAGGACATGGGCCACGGCGTGCTGATGGAACGCAAGGGCGTTTCCGGCACCACGCAGAACCAGATGTTCACGTTTGAAATGCGCATCAACAATCCGGCCCTGACCGCCCAGGTGATGGTGGCTTCCGCACGCGCCAGCATGAAACTGGCCGCCGGATGCTATACCCTGCCGGAAATCGCCCCAATGGATTTCCTGCCGGGAGACCGGGAAGAGCTGATTGCCCAGCTGGTATAGGTCCCCTGATGCGGCTTCCCCGGATGCCCGGCGGCAGGCCCGTTCCAGCCGCCGTTCTTCCTTCCTTCCTTGATTCATCCTCCGGTCCATGGCCGGAGGATTTTTATTGCTCCTGCACCACCAGCCTGCCGTCCACGGCGTTCACCCGGGCCGGGGCGTGGGTCCGCTCCGTCCAGTCCCAGGCGCGGGCCATGTCCGCCCAGAAGGCGGCGTGGGGGGAATTCTTCTCCTTCAACAAACGCGCCGGAGTGGGTACAAAGGGGTAAATCTGCACGGGAACGCTTTTCTGCCCGTGAATCAGGGCCTGTTCCACCATGGTGTAAATTTCTTCAATGCCGGGATCGGTCATTGCCAGGCAGCCGATGGAAACCTCCCTGCCATGCACCATGATGAAGCTTCCCGTCCGGTTCAGGGAGCGGTCATAGGCATTCGGATAACCGATGTTGAAGGCCAGATGGTAGTTGCTGCGGGGATTCAGGCCGGACGGTTCCACTTCATAAAAACCTTCCGGCGTCTGCCTGTCCCCCTCCTTTTCCTTGGGTCCCAGCTCCCCGGACCATGCGGCAATGGGGTAGCGCTTGGCAAGCACGTAGCGTTCCGCGCTGTCCGGCTTCACCCACAGCTCCAGCACGGAGTCTTCCTTGACGGCGCGTAAAAAGACGGGGTCCCCCACCTTGGCGCCGCAAAGGCCCAGGAAGGAATTCAGCACGGGCGTCACCCGTTCCCGGGCGGCGTCCGCCCGGTTGGCAGAATCATCCGCACACGCCATTTTCAGAGTCACAACGACGGAGGCCAGCAGAACCAACCCCAGCCCGGCCAGCAACACGCTTTTCTTCATAGATCATGTATAATGGCGGCATTCGTTTTGACAAGGAGAAAACCTCTTCCCGCACCCGGCAGCAGAGGGAAGCCCCTCCGGAAAATGACGCGGCAGGCAGAAAATTCACCTGTGCTGGAATTGCAGGTTCCGGAGAGGTATCATCAGGCCGCCGAACCGCAGCACGTGCGGACCTGCCCAGAACCATCATGGAAATACACCATCTCCTCCCCGTCACCACACGGCGGCAATTAAGAACGTGGCTGGAAGAGAACCACCGTTCCTCCTCCTGCTGCTGGGTTCCCGTCACGCGGAAGCCTTCCCCCGGCGCCATTTTTTATCTGGACGCCGTAGAGGAAGCCCTGTGCTTCGGATGGATTGACAGCACCCGCAAAAAGACGGCCTCCGGCATTCTGGCCCAGCGCCTCACCCCGCGCTCCCGGGGAAGCAAATGGTCCGAGCTGAACAAGGAACGCGTACGCCGCTTGGACAGGCTGGGGCTGATGACGCCCCATGGGAGGAAATGCCTGCCGGAGATGGACCCGGCGATGTTCCGCATTGACCCGGACATTCTGGAAGCCCTCCAGCGGGACCCGCAGGCCTACGCCAACTTTCTGGCCTTCCCCCGCCTGTACCGCCACGTGCGGCTTGACACCATCCAGATTAAGAAAAACCAGCCGGAATTGTTCAGGAGCCGCCTGGAAAAATTCATGAAGAATACCCGGGAGAATAAGACATACGGGGAATGGCACGACGGAGGCCGCCTGCTGGAATAAAGTCCCGGCCTTCCAAACAGGTCCAAGGAGCGCCGCAGGGCCGTTCCGGTGGTGTCCGGAACGGCCCTGATTCGTTCAGGAGAGTGGAGCGTTCCTTCCCACTTAACTCTGAACTCTCTTAGAAATCGTAGCGGTAGCCCACGCTTCCGTTCACGGAGCTGGCTCCATCACGGAAATCCGCGTTGCCGTCCACAAAGATCGTTCCCTGCGTTCCCACGGGAACGCTCAGGCCCGCTCCAATCTGAAGGGCCGTCGTGCCGACCTTCGCTCCCCTCACCGTCTGCGTGTAGCCGGGGTTGGCCAGGAAGCCTACCGCCGTCTTGCCACGGCGGTCACCCATGTCCTGGGCCGCGTTGACGCGGAATTCGGCCAGCGCCTCGCGCCCGAAGATGTTGCTGCCAATGAGCCCCATCCAGCGGGCGCCGAGCGCTACCGTGCCCGTCGTCCATTCCTGCTTGGCGACGTTCAGGCCCATATTTCCGGCTCCCGTTTCCGTGTAGCCGTCCATCCGGGTGGTTACCACGGAGGCATTCACCAGGGGCTGGAGGATGCTGCTCTTGTCTTCGTTGAGGTAAATGTCGTAGGTGAGTTCGTACATCGCCCCAAAGCCCCACCCGTTGGTGTCTCCGTGCGTGCTGTAGCTCCCCGTTCCGTAATTGACCGTGCGGTTGAGCTTGGCGTCGTTCCAGCCTCCCGTCAGGATGAGCGTGTGGGCCCAACGCCTGTTCTGGTAACGCCCGAAGAGGTTGGCGTAGTAGCTGTCCAGGTGGCCGTCCGCCGTATCCGCGGCACTGGCCGTCAGATCGCCGTAATTGGCCGTGAACGCTGCGCCCATGGTGAAGTGGTCGCTGAGGTCCACGTCCATGCCGACCGTACCGCCCCAGGTAGTGAGCTGGTAGCCGCTTTCATCGCCCTTGGTGTTCAGTTTGGCATAGGAACCCGTTCCCTGCATCCACATGTGGAAGTAGGGCATATCTTCATTGATATAGGCCGGGTTCACGCCCATCTGGTTGGTCCGGTTGCGTATCCAGGTCATCTGGTCGCGCAGGGCGTCCCGCTGGGCGATGCCCAGGCTGGTGACCGTGCTGCCCGCCGCGGCGGCCAGGGCATGCCTGGCAGCGGAGGGATTGTTCGTCATGTCGTTATTGAGGGAACTCAGGAAATCCGTAAGCGCCTGGTCCACGGTTCCGTGCCGGGCGGCTTCCCAAACCAGGTTGGCGCCCGCCGTGGAGTTAACCGTATCCGCCACACCGGCGTAAATGTTGTCCGTTTGCTCCTCCGCCTGGAGCACGACTTTATTCCCTTCCTGCACCAGGTGGGCATTCTTGTAGTACGTGAGGAACAGGCCGCCTACGGTCAGCGTATTTTCCCCAAGCTGGACAGTTCCGCCTCCGGTGAGTTCCATCAGCGTGAGCTCCATGGGATTGCCGGATTTCCAGGTGATGTTGACGCCCGGAAGGCTGGTCACGTGGAAGGAGGCGCCGTTTTCAATGACAATGTCTCCGGAGGACTGGATGAAGGCGGAGGTCAGGTCCGCATCCGTGTTCACGGCAAAGGTGGTGGTGGAACCGCTGCCGAAGGTGGCGCTGTCCACGGTCAGGGTGGTGTTGAGCGCCGTCAGGGCGTTGTCACTGGCCTGGATGGTCAGATGGCCGTTGTTCACCAGTCTGGCATAGGTGAGGTGCGCCCCATCCACATCCGCCTTCCCCTGGAGGACCAGATTCCCGCCGCTGACCGTCAGGTCCGTATCCGCCCCGGAGCTGCGGAGAATCTGCGTGCCCGCGCCGGAGACGTCCAGCGTTCCGGTTCCCAGCGTTCCGTCAAAGGTGTACGTCTGGCCGGAAGCCGCCTGGATATTCAGGGTCTGCCCGTTCAGCGTCAGGGTTCCGGAGCCTTTCAGGCCGCCGGAACCGCTGTCCGCTCCCAGGCTCAGGGAACCGTCCAGGTCCAGCACCACGCCGGAAAGCGTGCTGTCCGCAGCCAGCCCCAGGGAGGCTCCTTCCGCCAGGTGAAGCGTGCCCGTGCCGCTGATTTCCGCATGGGAAAGGTTGTCCGTCACGCCTGTGAGCGTGAGCGTTCCGGCAGAACCGATGTCCAGCTTGCCCCCATTGGCTCCCGCCGCCAGGGATCGGGCTTCCACCGTGCCGCCAATGCCGATGACCGCAAGGGAACCCGCATCCGCGGAATCAAGCCGCAGGGCTTCCACATTGGACGTGCCGTTGAGCTGAAGCGTTCCTTCTTCCGCGATGACGTCCCCGGCCAGCGTCACGTTTCCGGAGATGGTGAGCTTGTTGGCTCCCGTCTTGACCAGGTCCGTGTTGGCCGCGGCACCGTCCACGCCGCTGATGTTTCCGACAAAGATGGTGTCCACCCCCGTACCTTCATGGAAAAGGTTGTTGTGCAGTTCAATGCCGCCCCTGTTGTCCGCCGTGTTGGTGACGATGAGGTTGCCCGTTCCCGTCTGGCCCGGTTCCGTGCCGGTGGCCGTCAGGTTCTTGATGATCATGGAACCGTCCGACTGGACGTAAAGGTCATGGTCCACGATCACCGCTTCATAGAAGTTGAGCTCCTTGTTCTTGACGGGATCAGCCGCGCTCCCGGTGCCGTCCACGGAGGATACGTAAATCAGGCCGGTATCACCGGAGAGGACAAGATTGCCCCCGTTGACGCCCACCACGCCGAAGCCCAGGGCGGCGAACAGCGGATTGGCCGTGATGTGTTGTTTCAGCGTATCCAGGTCCTGGGAGAAGCCTCCGTTGGTAAGCAGGATTTCCAGATTGCCCCCGGCTGTCTTCATGGCTTCCATCACGCTGGTGAGGTCCAGCGTGAGCGTGGAATCATCTCCAAAGGAAATGCTCCCCAGATTGTCTCCCGTTCCGTTGAACTGGATGAGGGCGTCCGCGCCCGTGAACGGGTCCCCTGAAATGTTGCCCGCACTCAGGGCCAGGCTGTTGCCCGTCCCGCTGACGGTCCAGGAGGAACCCTGCTTGAGTCCGGTGATCTGCGTGCCTGCCGTGGTGGTGGCGACCGTTCCCAGCCCGGAGGCGTCCAGACCGCCCATGGAGATATTCCCGGAATTGGCAGCCGCATTGACATGCACCCGGTTCGTGGCCGTTCCAGCGTAGTTTCCGGCGTTTGACAGGCCGCCGGACTGAATGAGGATGTTGGTTGTGGCGGCGGCATCGGAGAGGTCCAGCGTTCCCCGGGCCAGCGTCAGCGTGCCCGTCAGCCCGTTGGCCCGGTCGCCCACGGCGAAGGTTCCGGTGGTGTTGACGATCAGGCTGCCTGCGCCCGTGATGTTCCCGGCCCACGCGGCATTGTCCCCCGTGCCGTCGCCGAGCTGGACGGTGGAGTTCTGTTCAATGCTCATGGCGCCCGTGCTGGTATTCGCCCCGGTCAGGATGAGCTTGTCCGTGCCGCGCACGTTCAGCCTGGCCGTATCAATGATATTGCCGGCATAAAGAAGGGCCTTCCCCGTGCCGCTGTAATTGACGCGGAAGGTGCCCGCGCCGCCCAGGGAAACGGCTTTCAGGAATTCGCCCGTCTCCAGCGTGGCTGCCGCACCTCCGCTGCCGAAGGACATCACGCCGTTCCCCTGACCGGAATTCAGGGTTCCCGCAAATCCGGTCAGGTTGCCGGTGAAAATGGCCGTCAGCGTGGGGTTACCCGCCAGCGTCATCCCCAGCTTGGCCCCGGCCTCGCCCGTCAGGTCTCCCGCCAGCGTAAGCGTCTGGTTGGAATTGCCGTTCAGCCAGCCGCCCCCGGCCGCTATATGGATGTCTGCATTCACCAGATTGGCGGAATCACTGACAAAAAAGCCGCGACCGTCCAGTTCCAGGCTGCCCCCGCCGATTGCGGCGGCATTGGCAAAGCCCACTTCATTCCACGCGGCGTTGGTCCCGGCGCCCACCAGTCTCATGGTGCCGGTAAAACCGCTGTTGTCACCGGTGACGGAATAGCGGCCGCCCCCAGGGTTGCTCCCCCCTTCCTTATGGCCTAGGACGAGGGTGCCGGCTCCGGTGATGCGGCCTGAGAGGGTATCCGTGTTGACGGTGTTATGGGCCCGGTTATCCCGAATTTGAAGTGTTGCATTTTCTGCGATGGAGATATTGCCGCTCCAGGTACGCGTGGCGCTGTTGGCGCCGATGTCATAGAACAGGGTTCCTCCGCTGACGGTGATGGCTCCGGTGAAGGTGCCGTCCAGCGTCGTGCTGATGGTCAGCATACCTCCGCCGAGCTTCACGATTTCCCTGTTGCCCAGGTCCTGGGTGTAGGTGGCCCAGGCGACGTCGTTGTCATTGGTGTCCACCCGGACGGCGGCTGTACTGGCCGCAGCGTCAATGAGGCCGGAAATGTCCTGCGCGGCTCCCGTTCCGTACATGAACGTGCCTCCGGCAAAGATAAGTTTGTTGGTCGCCACCAGGCCCGTCGTGCCGTCCGTGGTCCCCGCCGTGTTGAGCACCAGGATGCCTCCGGCCAGGGTCACCGTTCCGGAACCGAGGCCCTGGACGGCGTTCAGGTTGAGGGTGCCGGCAGAGATGGTCGTACCGCCGGAGAAGGTGTTGGTTCCCGTGTTTTCAATGGTCAGCTCCCCTTCCCCCCGTTTGACGAGCGCCACCGGAGAGGCCCCGTCCACAAGGGCACCCGTGCCCGTGAAGGTATAAGCCGTATCCGTATTATTGACGGTAACGCGGGCGGCTGAAACGTCGCCGTCCAGCGTGACGGAAGAGGCGGCTACTCCCGCCAGGTCTTCAAAGTTGGCGGACTTCGTGGCGTCATAGGCCACAGCCGTTCCATCCTTGTCCAGCCAGATGGCTTCCCCGCCGGACACGGTCCAGGTTCCCGCCGCGCCGCCGTTCCAGTTAAGGGCTTCCCCCAGCGCCTTCACGCGCAGGTAAAGCGTGTTTCCCATCAGTTCCAGAACATAACTGTAATCACCGGAAAGCCCGGCGGGATCAAAGGCAAAGTTGCTTGCCGTGAGCGTGCCGAAGCTGTCCGCGGTGATCAGCTTGTAGTCGTTTTCCATCGTCTGGTCCACCCCGCTGATGGTCAGCGTCAGCGTTCCTTCCGAGTTGAAGGAGAGCGTGCCGCCCGACTGGATGACGGAAGCGCTGGCGGAATTCATCCCCGTCAGGTCCATCGTCAGTCCGGAAGCCTGAGACAAGGTCATGTTGCCCGCGGAGGTAAGCCGCGCACCGGCGCCCAGCGTAATGGAATTGCCGAAGGTGACGCCCCCCGCCAGCCCGAAGCTGAGCTCTCCGCCGGAGATCGTCAGCGCATTTGCAAAGCCGGCGGCGGAGCTCAGCGTCAGTTTGCCCGTGCCGCTCTTGGTGAAGGCGCCCCGGCCATCCAGCACTGTTGCGTTGGCAATGGTAGCGTCCGTTCCTTCCCCGGCGGAAATCTCGTCAAACCCGGAAACCGTGGCATTCGCGAACATGTCCGCGCGCGTCACGCCGTTCAGGTTCAGCACGCTTTTGGTGACGGTATCCCCCCGGCCCTGCCCGGAAAGAGTGGTTGTTCCGGTAAAAACAACGTCATTGCCTGTAATGGTTACGTTGGCCAGCGCCGTGGTCAGAGAAGTGCCACTAGTTTTCTGGCCGCCCGCATAAATGGCGGCATTGTTGAACGTTCCTCCGCTGATGGAAAGGTTGGATTCTCCAATGGTCAATGAGGAACTGGTATTGTTGCGTTCCACATAGGAACCCAGGGATATTTGCGCTCCGTCAAATGTACCCCCTGTAATAGTGATATTGGTAGAACCGATATTCCCGGTCAGGGCAGCAGTAGCGGTTCCATTAATGTAGGAACCGCCCCAAATCTGGCCTGTATACGTGCCGGATTTGAACGTCAGATTGGTAGAGCCTGTGATATTGAACGTGCTTTCTCCGGTTTCCACCCAGCTTCCCCCGGCAATCATGGCCGCCACTGTGCCGCTGCCCAGATCCAGCGTCATGTTGGTATCAGTCAGATTCCAGGCAGAGGTGCTCAGACGGGCGCCCGCAAAAATCTTCTTGGTTCCGTCTCCGGAAAAAGTAGCTCCCGTGATAGTTGTCGTCACTCCCTGCGCGAACAAACTTTGCGCAAAGGTCCCTCCCGTAATTTCCATGGAAGCGGATGAATTGGCTGCAATATTTGCAGCAGAACCTGCCGCAGTCGCATCGGACAAGCCATATACATTCGCATTATACTGGCCTCCCGTAATGCTCAATTTGGCCGTATATGCATTCGTTCCATCTCCCAACTGAACGAGGCCTCTTCCCAAAAGGGCAACAGAGCCGTTAAAAGTCCCGCCATCCAGATTTAAGGCAACGTTCCCGATAATGGTTGATTTTTGTCCTGCTCCACGTGTCGTTCCGGCTGTTATCAACTGGGCGAAGGTTCCGCCGTCAATGGTGAATATGACGTCTCCCGTATGGCGGAAGGATTCTTGTCCCAGTCCTATGCACCACTTGGAATCAGGCGAGCCAACCGAAGTTCCAGCCCATTCCCCCCCATGGATATTGACAATGTACGTCCCTGTCGTCTGGAATGCATCCGCCTTGTTGCCATCGCCTACCAGGCAGAGGCCATTGATCGTCCCTGCATTCTGGTCTACATTGAGAGTGATGTCGGCCGCCACTATCCGGTCCTGGTTGCTCCACCCCATCAACTGAGGATTTGTATTCAGCAGCGACGTTCCGGCTCCGATATTGATCACAAAGGAATTAGTTCCTCCCATGGTAACGCCGCCTGTGGCGCCCGCAACATTCCATAACTGCAACTTGGTGTAAGTTCCACCTTCCAGATTTAGAACCCGGTTATAGCCGTCTTCGTAGGTTCCGCTTTCGGTAATATCCGTTAGATAAATGTCGCCGGGGGACTCCGTCTGAGTCACCGGGTCCCCCGCCGGAGGCGTAATCGTATACTGGTCATCGGCAAAGGAAATGGTTGTTTCTCCATTGCCCGTTAATGTATAGGCGGACCATGACGGAGAAATGAAACAGGCCAGGAGAGCGGACAGGAGAGGAAGAGGCAAATGTAGGCGCATAATCTTGTAACAGACTGAAAATGAATAATAAATATAGTTCAAACCATATTCCTAGTAATAATTAGCGGATTTAAAATCCGGAGTCAATGACAATTTTTAATATCAAGCACTTTAGGGCAGATGAATGGCTGGAGGATGAAGCAGGAGAAGAGAGAGGCAGCGTCCGTTTCAAGTACGGGCATTATCAATATTTTAACCATTATCTGGCCTCATTCATGAACATTTCCGGATTTTAAATCCGCCCAAACATTACCCCACTTCTTCCATCCATCGCGGACTGCATGCAGGAAAAAGTGATTTCTTGTCTTGCATTCCCATGGAAGTGCCTGTATAAGCCTCCACGTCCCCGCCGCAAGGCAGGAACACAGCATCCAAGGTCAAGGAGCGGTAGCTCAGTTCGGTTAGAGCGCCAGCCTGTCACGCTGGAGGTCGCGGGTTCGAGCCCCGTCCGCTTCGCCACCTTGTTTCGGAAAAAGCCGCCTGCGGGCGGTTTTTTTGTGCCTCGGCCCTTCCCTTCATTTCAGGAGGAATATCCCATGGGCTCCGGGCCGCTCCTCCGGAAACCTGATGACAACTCCGTCATGTTTTACTGGAAAAGGAGCACGGGCTTGTTAAAATGGTTTCAGCATTACAATCATGAGCATACTTTCGGACCGCCTTTCCGAGGAAATACTGCAAGCCCGCCAGCGCGTTTATACCGTCGGCGAACCAACTCCTCTTCAACGATTGAATCTGCCGGGCATCCAGGCGCCGGTGTACGCCAAAAGGGAGGACCTGGGGCCCATCCGCGCCTACAAGTGGCGCGGGGCGTTCAACTGCATGGCCGCACTGAGCCAGGAAGCGCGGGACAAGGGCATTGTGGCCGCTTCCGCCGGCAACCATGCCCAAGGCGTGGCCCTGGCGGCCAGCGTCCTGAATTGCCAGGCTACCATTTTCATGCCCCGGTCCACACCGGAGGTAAAACAAACGGAGGTGCGCCGCCACGGCGGGGAGCACGTGCAGATCATCCTGCACGGCGACTGCTATGACGAGACGGCCGCCGCCGCCCACGAGTACGCGCAAACGCATGGAAGTACCTTCGTGCATCCCTATGACGACCTGGTAACCATGGGAGGCCAGGGAACATTGGCGGATGAGGTCATCATGAGCGGGGAAGGACCGTTTGACCGCGCGTATGTAGCCATCGGCGGGGGCGGACTGGCCGCAGCCGTCGCCTGCTGGCTGAAAAAATTCTGGCCGCACATCAAGGTGATCGGCGTGGAGGGCGTGGACCAGGCCTCCATGAAAACCTCCATGGAACAGGACCACCGGGTGAACCTGGATTACGTGGACGTGTTCTGTGACGGCACTGCCGTCCATGTTCCCGGAGAACTGACTTATCCCCTCTGCCGGGAGCTGATTGACGAGTTCGTGACCGTTACCAACAACGAGGTCTGCCAGGCTATACGCGCCATGTGGGAATCCTCCCGCGTGGTGCCGGAACCCTCCGGCGCCATGAGTCTGGCAGGGTTCCTGAAGCAGTGGAACCAGGACCAGGTGAGGCCTGATGAAAAGAGCTTCGTGGTCATCTCCGGAGCCAACATGGATTTCACGCACCTCACCCAGATCGCCCGCCAGGCGGGCATCGGCAACCATGAAACGCGCTACCTGCGCATTTCCATGGATTCCAAGCGCGGGCAGGTGTTGAAGTACCTGCGCCACATTCCTCAGGACACCACGCTGGTGGACGTGCAGTACGGGAAGACGGAAGGGGCCGCCCAGTACCCCGTGTTCGGCATTGCCGCCTCTGACGAGGATCTGGACACCATCCGCACTACCCTGAAGAAGAAGGGAATCGAGTTTGAGGACATCAGCGAGGACGACGACGTGCGTTTCCGCATGATCCATTACCAAGCGGAACTGTGCAAGCACCCCCTCTTCGTCCACATTGAATTCCCGGAACGCGCCGGGGCCTTTCTGGATTTCATGGAACGCATTGCGGACCTGGCTTCCCTCTGCTACTTCAACTACACGTATACTGGGGAACGCGTGGGCCGCGCCTTGGTGGGCATGGAGTTTGACTCCGCGGAAGACCGGGAAACCATCAGGGAACGCATGGGCGCCTTCTCCAAGAACATCATCCGGTCCATCCGGGAGATTTCCCCGGAAGCATTCAACCGGATTATGGGAAGCAGATAGTGAATAATCAACAGGTAATAGTTAATAGCTATTAACTTTTAACTATCGGTTCTCCGTCCATGCTTCCTCCCGTTATCCTGGCCTCCCAATCACCGCGGCGGCGCGATCTGCTGGCGAAGGCCGGCGTGTCTTTTTCCATCGTCGTCCGGGACACGGAGGAGCTGAAGAACGCCGCCATGGCGCCGCAGGAGCTCTGCCTGCACAACGCCCGGGCCAAGGCGGAAGCTGTATTCCGGGAATATCCTGATTCCACCGTCATCGGCGCGGATACGCTCGTTTTCCTGGACGGGCTCCCCCTGGGCAAGCCGCAGGATGAGGAGGAAGCTCGCGCCATGCTCCGGATGCTTTCCGGATGCACGCACCATGTGTGCACGGCTGTTTCCATCCAGTCCCCGCTGGGGATGAAAGAGCTTGCGGTTCTGACGGAAGTGACGTTCCGGGAATTGACGGAGGAAGATATCCGCCGCTACATGGAACTGGTGGACGTAATGGACAAGGCCGGTTCCTACGCCTTCCAGGAACACGGAGAAATGATCATCGCCTCCGTACGCGGAGATACGGACAACGTGATCGGCCTGCCCGTTAAGGACGTGCTGGAATGCCTGAATGGCCTGGGGTGCCATCTTCAGCCCGGCCAAGTTCCCAGTCCCGGCTTTCCGTAAAGGGGCTCCCTGCCTTCAATGCACTTTCCAGGCAGGAAAGCGGTTTCCCTGCAATCCCCGTGCAGGAATCATTTTTCCGCCAGGAATGAACTGAACTTGTTGTAAAAAGCCACGGGAAGCACGGCTTCCAGCAGGGTGCCTTCCTCCACATATTCCGTGGAAAGGACCTTCCCTTCACTGTGCATGGCGGCCACCAGGTCGCTCCGGGTGTAGGGAATCAGGAATTTGGCGCGTCTGACACGGCTTTCCAGCATTTCCACACAAGCGTTCAGCAAGTCTTCCGCCCCCTGCTCCTCCTGCACGGACATGGGCACTACCGTGCCGTTGAAGTGGGGCGCCAGCAGGGTTTCCAGCGTGTGGCGCTCTTCTTCCGGAACCAGGTCCACCTTGTTCAGAACCACGATCATGGGCTTGTCGCCCGCACCCAGTTCTTCCAGCACCTCCAGAGTCGTCTCATAATGGCGCACGGCTTCCGGATCGGAAGCGTCCACCACCTGCACCAGGAAATCCGCCAGCACGGCTTCTTCCAGCGTGGACTTGAAGGCCTCCACCAGGCGGTGGGGAAGGTTACGGATGAAACCCACGGTATCCGTCAGCAGCAGGGGCTGCCCATGGGGAAGTTCAATTTTCCGCGTTGTGGTGTCCAGCGTGGCGAAGAGCATGTCCTTGGCCATAACCTCGGAACCGGATACCAGGGACAGCAGGGAGGATTTCCCGGCGTTGGTGTATCCTACGATGGCGGCGGTGGCGATGGACTGGCGTTCCCGCTCCTTGCGCTGCGTGGCGCGCTGCCGGGTCACCAGGGCCAGTTCCTTCTGAATGGCCTCAATCCTGGCGCGCGCCAGGCGGCGGTCCACTTCAATCTGTTTTTCACCTTCTCCCCTGGCAGCTCCGCCCCCGCCCTTGCCTCCTCCGGAACCCCCGCCCTGGCGGTCCAGGTGGTTCCACATGCGGGCCATGCGGGGCAGTGAGTACTGCATGCGCGCCAGTTCCACCTGGAGGGTGGCCTCCCGGGTGCGGGCACGCCGCGCAAAGATATCCAGAATGACCTCTTCACGGTCAATCACGCATTCGTCAATCAGCCGTTCCCATTCCCGCTGCTGGGAGGGAGATAGCATGTTGTCAAAGACCACGCAGTCAGCCCGGCAGTCCAGCGCCAGCTGCTTCACTTCCTCCGCTTTTCCGGTACCGCACAGGAATTTGGCGTGTATGTCCCGGGATTTAATGAGGTGCTTGCCTACAATGCCGATGCCGAGGTTGGAGACAAGGTCCTCCAGCTCGTCCAGCATGGCCTGTTTTTCCCTGGCCTCGGAAGGGTCAAAGTAGATGGAAACGAGCATGGCCCGTTCCACCATTTCCGGTTTTTCGCGGATTTCAAACATAAGGAACGGTTAGCGGAATTGCTTGCTGGAGGTGGGCGTGTAGTCCTTCAGCGCGAAGTCCGCATGTTTGTGACAATCACAACCGCATGAAGAGAGGAAGCCGGCAGTGCATGCCAGCGTCAGAAAGCTGAGCAATTTCATACAGTCATGAGACCTGCACACGCCCCCGGAAGCAAGTAAATTTTACTCCATGCACGGCGCTTTCCCCACCGGGTCGGGATCGGGGGTACGTTCCATGGATGATTCCTCCAGGGTCATCACGGCTTTCCTCCCGGCTTGAGGCCACGGCTGCGCGGCATCAATGGAAAAAGGTACGGTCAGCTCATAGTGAAGCTCGCCCACGGTTCCTGATTTTACAGCCGCCCCCATGATTTTTCCATGTTCCAGCTTCAGCGCGC
Source organism: Akkermansia sp. (assembly GCA_048388685.1). Taxonomy (GTDB): domain Bacteria; phylum Verrucomicrobiota; class Verrucomicrobiia; order Verrucomicrobiales; family Akkermansiaceae; genus Akkermansia. The sequence continues at coordinate 75,495 of DBGCTZ010000008.1, forward strand.
TGCACTGCACCACGGAATGCCCCACGTATTCATGCGGGGAGGCCTCCGGAAAGTCTTCCGCCAGCCTGCGCAGCAGAATGGACATATCAATGTCTACGACCCTGTCGGTTTTCAAGTCACACATTTTCAGGACAAAGGTGGCGTTGTCCGTCTGGATGCCGATGAAGACGCGCCCGGAAGGTTCATCCACAACAATTTTGTTGAGGGAATTCCCGGAAGGCAATTGGAAGGAAGCCACCTCCCGCCCTTCCCGGAGAAAGACAACCCTGTCCATGGAGCCCCCCAGTTGGGGACCGAAAAAGGAAACGCTCCAGCCTCCGGGCAAAACGCCGGAATAGTAGGGCACGGCAGGGGCGGCAGCCCAGCCGGAAGAGCAAAACAGAGTGACAAGTGCGGCAAGAATAAGGAAGTTTTTCATAAGCAACCGGGAATTATCCTCCCTGTACCACTCCCCTCTCCGAGCGGCAAGCTTTTTTCATCCAATTATTTACTCCTTTTCCGAGGTTTTTTCCTCTTCATCCAGGCTGCTCATCCACAGATTCCATTTTTCAATGAAGGAACGGTCCATCTGGAGCAGCGCGTTCTCCTGCTGGGTGGAGGAAATGGTTTCCGTCAGGCTGCCGAAGATCAGCAGCGGCTTGGAATAGGTATCCGCCAGGGAGGCAAATTCCGCCGGCTGCTTCTGGCGGCATTCCCGCGCCAGGGCATACAGGGAGTTGAACGGAAGATCATCCCAGCTCATCTGGTACGCGTCACCGCCTTCCTTGCCGTCCTGCGGCTCCACGGTCAGCAGGTGCCCTTTCATTCCCGTCAGGCGCACCTTGGAGCCGTCTTTCAGCACAAGGGGCTTTCCAGGCTTCTTTTCCAGCAACCCGGGCAGGATTTTCTCCATGCGGGTGAACAGCGGCAGCATCTGGTCCGTCATTTCCCGGCGCGCGGCCAGCCTGGCCTTGACCGCCGGGGAAGAAACCACCCCTTCCGCTGCAAGGTAAGCGGCGGATACCTTTTCATAGTCACCCGTCTTCTTCATGACGTCCGCCGCTTCCCGGCAGATGTCCTCATAACTTCTGGACTGCGCGGCCAGCAGGGCTTCCCTCCTCTTTTCTTCCTCCTGCGCCTTTTTCCTTTCCTCCTCCTCTTTTAATCGGGCCATTCTCACGGCTTCCGCGGCCTCCCAGTCCCGCGCCGTCTGATACTGCATTCTCAAATGGTCCAGGATTCCTTCCAGGGCGGCGGAGGCCGGAGGCATGGAGGCGACTTCCCCATTTACCATCTGTTCCCGCAGAAAGTCCGCGGCGGCCCGTTTGGCCTCCACCTCCGCCACCGTCTTTTCCGGCATGTCCTGAAGACGCTTCAAGCGGTCGTACTGAGCGGTGTACGGCTTCAGGTTGCTAAGCCACGCGGAGGCCAGTTCACGGATATTCTTTCCCCGGTCGTCCGCGGCCTCAGCGGCCACCCGGTCCAGAAAGGCGCCGTATTCCGGCCATTTCCCGGCAAAGTACCAGGATTTCAACGCCATGCCCACGTAGTAATGCACGGCCAGATCAGAGTTGGACCGCAGCCCCGGCATTCGGGAAGACCAGTCCCCGGAACTCAGATACATGACCAAGTTGCCCACGTCCCGGGAGCGTTCCAGCTCCGCCGGGTCCTTGCAGGCCTCCACTTTCTTGGAGAGTTCTTCCAGCCGCTCCACTCCTTCCGGGAACTGGCCGCGCACCCACAGACACAGGACCTGGTTCAGGCCCGCCCAGAGGGAGGTGGAAAGGGGGCAGTCCGGCTGGTCCGCCAGATCACCGAACATGGCGGCGGCTTTCACCAAGTCCCCCCGGTTCAGGGATTCCTGAGCGTCATTAAACAGATTGCCGAAGCGGATGCCGCGCTCCAGACGGGATTCCGCCGCAACCACGTCCTCCGGAGCCGTTCCCTCTCCGGCAGTGGGGGGTAGCGCGGACACGGGCGCTGCGTGGGAAGCGGCCCTTCCCTTCTGCCATGCGGCCCAGCCCCAGATACCAAGGCCCAGCGCCACGACGGCGGAAAGAGAGGAAATGACGATCATGCGGCATTTCCTGCGCCGGGCGCGCCGCGCTTCCACCGCGCGCCGCTCCGCCCACGTAAGACCGGATTCCTGCATGGCCCGGGTATATTCCTCCAGGGCCTGCTCCACGGCATCCATCAGTTCCGGATAGGAGGAGAACCTGTCCTCCTTGTTAAAGGACATCAGCTTATCCACGATGAAGCAGGTCATCGGGGAGATGTCATTCACCACCTGGTCCAGACGGGAAAGGTTTTTCTTGGTCTCCAGCAGGATATCGGAAGACTGGGAAGCGTCCACGCGCGGCGGGGCCCCCACCAGCAGATGGTACATGGTGGCTCCCAGCGCGTACATGTCCGTGCGGAAGTCCTCCTCACTCCGCAGCAGGGTTTCCGGAGCGGCATAATACGGGGTGACCCATATTTCCCGCTCCATGTCGGATTCACTGTGGAGCAGGGACAGGCCGAAGTCCACGATCTTGGCTACGCCGTCCGGAGACTGGAGGACGTTGGCCGGCTTGATGTCCCGGTGCATGAGGCCAGCGTTCCAGGCGGCGTTCAGCCCGCGCACGATGTCCAGAGCCAGGCTCAGCACCTTGTCCTCCGGCACGCGTTCCTCCGCAGTAATCAGGGAGTCCAGGCCGCTGCCCTCCACCAGCTCCATGGCGATGTAAAAAAGTCCCTGGTCATGCCCCACGGCATAAATCTGCACCAGGTTTTCATGAGAGACCCGCGCCATGATCTGGGCCTCCCGTTCAAAACGTTCACTGCGCAGGGCATCCCCGGCGTAGGTATCATTGAGCACCTTCAGGGCCACCTCGCGCCCCAGCACGGAGTCTTCCGCACGGTATACCACGCTCATGCCGCCTTTTCCCAGTTTTCCGGTAATCCGGTAAGGGCCCATGCGCGTCTTCACGCGCGTCAGCGCCTGGCACCCGGGACAAATGGCGTTGGCATACGGCGGCAATTGGGAGACGTCCATGGCCTGCCCGCATTCCGGACACTCAATGATGTTGTCTTGCTGGGGGTTCATGAACGCAGGGGGCAGCGGGAGGGGGGAGAAAGGCAGGGGAAGACCGGCGGCGTGGAGTTTTTCCGCTCCGTCCGGAAAAAGTTCCCCTCCGGACAAGAGCAGGGAGGGACCCCGTACAGGGCCCCTCCCGCAAATGGTCATTCCGTCTGTCAGGCGAGAGCCGGCAGGGAAGCAGCCGCTACGGCCTGGCCGTGGCGCTTGGTCTTTTCATCCGGCACGCGGAGCTGGATCTTCAGTTCCGGGAATTCGGTGCGCAGCACTTCTTCCGCCTTGTCGATGATAAGCTGGCCGCCGTCCCCGGAAGCCACACGGCCCAGGAAGAGCAGGTTGCGGATATCATAGAACCGGGCGTAGTGGGCGATGGCATAGCCAAAGTGCACGCCGATGGTTTCATAGATCTTGCGGGCGCGTTCGTCGCCTTCCGCCATGGCGGCCTGTACCTTCTTGAGCTGTTCCGGGAAGGGCATGCCTTCAAACTGGAAGCCTGCGCGGGGAGCCAGGCGGGCCACGGCCTGTTGGGAGAAATACAGGGCGCCCACGCCCATGTCCTTAGACCATTCGTCCACACCGCCTTCCTCGGAATAATCCACGGGGGCGAAGGCCAATTCATTCAGCCAAGGCTTGATGTGGCCTTCCGCGTCCACGTAGCCGGCGGCCTCGGAGGTGCCCATGGCTACGCCCAGAACGGCGTTGTCGTTCATGCCCATGGCTCCGGCGAGGGCGGTCACCTCACCATCATTCACCACTTCAAAGGGGATGTTGTTCCATTTTTCCTTCTGGAGGGTGCGGAACACCTTGCCGAGGGTCTTTTCAATATCTTCCTGGCTGACGCCGCGGAAGAGGGAGGAGGTGCGCACTTCACTGTTGATGATCACGCCGGCGGAGGAACCGCCGATGGCGTCCACCCGGGGAAGATGGGCGGCGGCGCGTTCCAGGGAGTCCTGGATGCCTTCAATGTGGTACTGCGGGTCCTTCTGGAAATAGGGATCCCAGACCACTTCTTCAGAGTAAACCACTTCACCGTTGACCACGGCGGCGCACTTGCGGTCGGAACCGCCCAGGTCAAAGCCGATGCGGTAGCCGTCCAGGTTGCGGCCCAGGGTCATGGAGCCGGAGTATTCCGCGGGGAGGTCTTCCACGGCCACCTTCTTCACTTCAATGGGGGAGCCGTAGATTTTCTTGCCGATGAAGTCCCAGTCGAATTCGCGGGCGCCGCCCTTGCAGTAGCGGGAGGCCAGCATGTCCGCAATGGCGTCATCTCCGGCGACGAGGATGATATTGCCGCCCTTCTGCCACAGCAGGAATTTCACGATGCGTTCCACGTATTTCTCATTCAGGGCAACGTTTTCCCCGGTGTGGGGAAGCAGCTTGCCGGACCAGCGGAAGCAGGTTCCGTCATTGCGGGTCAGCGCGATGTCCACTTGGTGAGAAGCGGGATCGGCGGCGGCTTTGGCTTCAAAAGCTTGATTCCAAAGGATGGCCGGCACGAAGCCGGGGTCCAGCACAGGCGTGATTTTGGGTTGAATATTCATGGCAATAATCCGTTGCAAACGTAGCATACCCGCTTTTCCTTGAAAAGTATTCATTCCCCTTTCCTGCGATTTTTTTTGGACCGCGCGGACGGATAGCTCACTTTCTGCTGGAAAATTGCCGTGTTTTCACTAAAGAAGCAGGAGCCCTCCATCCGTCGTGGCGCTCCGGAAGGCAGGCCTATCCCACGCATATATGCTTCATGAATGAATTAACAGACCAGCTCATTACCCTGTTTTCCTCCGCCCTGATCGCCATCATGTTCATCACTCTGGCGGCAGGCGTCTTCCGCCAGGCCCACACGCCCGGTGTCCAGCGCCCCCTGCAATGGCGCGTTCCCGTGGACCATCTGGACATGCTGGACATTGCCATGTGCGGCATCATCGTCCTGTACTTCAGCATGGGGGCCCTGATGGCGGCGGCCACTCCTCCCGGTGCGTCCGCTCCGCCCACTACCACGAACATGGAGCTGGACGGCTACAAGATTTTCAACGGCACCTGCCTGAATCTTATCCTGGCCTTCGTCCTGCTGGTGCGCATGTTCCACACGGGCAGAATGGAGGCGCTTGGTCTGAAAAAATATTCCCTGAAAGCCCTGGTTTACGCTCCCGTTGCGGGCTACCTGCTGGTGCTGTTCATTCATTTCCTGCTGGATCGGGCAGGCCTGTTCCGCTGGATTGAACAGGTCACGCACGCCCCGGCGGAGCAGTCCATCGTTTCCGTGCTCCGGCACTCCAGTGACATTCCCCTGATTACGGTCATCTGCTTCAGCGCGGCCATCGCGGCCCCGCTGGTGGAAGAGCTTATTTTCCGCGGCTACCTGTACCCGATCATGAAGAAGTATACGGGCGCCTGGTTCGCGCTGATCACCACGTCCCTGCTCTTCGGCATCATCCACGTCAGCCTGGTTCCGTTCATTCCCCTGGCTATCTTCGGCGCCATGCTGGTGTTGCTGTACGAATACACGGGCACCATCTGGACGCCCATCATCGCCCACTGCATTTTCAACACCGCCACCCTCATCAACATCCTTTATCCGGGCGTTCTCCTCCCCTATGGCACCTGATCCCACCATCCGGCAGACGGGAGAGGACGCGCTGGTGGCGCGGCTGCTGCCCCTGATGCCCTCCAACGGCGCCCTGGTAACAGGGCCCGGGGACGACTGCGCGGTGGCACGAAGTTCCGGCAGACGGCAGCTTCTACTGAAAACGGACTGCGTGGTGGAGGGCATGCACTTCCTGCCCGGCACGGACCCTGAACTGATCGGCAGAAAGGCCCTGGCGCGCGCCGTTTCAGATATTGGCGCCATGGGAGGAATGCCCCTGCACGCGCTGGTGACCCTGTTCGTTCATGCGGACCGCCCCGTCTCCCAAGTGGAAGGAATTTACCGGGGCATGGGACGGCTGGCGGAACAGTTCGGCATCAGCATTGCCGGGGGGGAAAGCTCCGGACTGCCCGCGGACGGCCTGATCATCAGCGTGGCGCTGACCGGGGAGGTTCCGGAAGGGAAGGCCATCCTGCGCAGCACGGCACAGCCGGGGGACCTGATCGCCGTTACGGGCGTGCTGGGGGGCAGTTTTCCCACGGGGCATCATCTTTCCTTCCTCCCCCGCGTCAGAGAGGGCGGCATTCTGGCTTCTTCCGGCCTGGTCACCTCCATGATGGACCTTTCCGACGGGCTGGGAACGGACCTTCCCCGGCTGGCGAAGGCCTCCGGCCTGTGCTTCCGCATCCATGAGGAACACCTGCCCGTGCGCCCGGGATTTACGGCGGCGCAGGCGGTGGGAGACGGGGAGGATTACGAACTGCTGATGACCTTCCGCCCCGGCGACCGGGACCGCGCGGCCCAACTGGCGGCGGAGCATTTTCCGGAAACGCCCCTGACCGTCATCGGGGAGATGACCACGGAAACTTCCCCCCCCCTTCCGGAGGGATACAGGCATTTCCATTAACGGGGCGCGGAATTATTGCGCCGCCTTCTCCGGCTCCTGCTGCATGTAGGGCAGGAGCTGTTCATACGTGTCCTTGCCCATGTAACGCTTGATGGAGCGCTCCGGGGATTTGAAGATGTCCACCAGAATCAGGCAGTCCAGCACGTCGCCGAAGTGCTTGTCTACGCTGAAGGAAAGGATTTTTCCGTTCAGTTTCAGGTACTGGCGCAACAGCACGGGAATCCCCTTGCCGTCCTCCTCAATGTCCGCCACCAGCTGGGAAAGACCCTGGGCGTCCGTCAGGCCGATGGGCAGGATGCAGGATTCAGACCTTTTCAAGTCCGCCTTGCGGGGCGGATTGTAGGCCTTCACCTCATTCACCAACTCGGCGTCCATTTCATGCGCCTTCAGGTAGGAGACGATGAGGGCGCGGGAAAGGTTGGTGTAGTCACGGGAGATGCTTACCGTGCCGAACAGGTAGCGGTAATGGTGGTTGCGGGCCATGAACTGGCCGATGCCCTCCCAGATGAACCCGAGGGCCAGCGGCCTTTTCTGGTATTCCGGAACAATGAAGGCGCGCCCCATTTCCAGGGAACGTTCCAGCACCCGCAGGGCGCCGGGGGCAAATGAGAAATATTCTCCGTTGTACAGGCCCTTCACGCCGTAGCGGGCGATGATCTTGTCCGTCTCTCCCATGCGGTAGGCGCCCACAAGCTTCCGGTGGGCGCGGTCCCACAGGAACAGGTGCTTGTAGTGGTTGTCGTACATGTCCAGGTCGCACGCCTTGCCGGAGCCTTCCCCCACCTGGCGGAAGGTATATTCCCGCAAACGCCCTATCTCAATGAGGATGTTGGGGATTTGCAGGGCGTCCGCCACGTACACGTCCCAGTCTCCGTTCTCCTGGCGCGCGTGCAGGCATTCCGGAGGCAATGCGTCAATTTCCGCCTGCATGTCCTGCACGGAAACGGGAGGAATCAGCGCGGCCATCTTCGCCTTCCGGTCCTTCCTGTGCACATGGGGCCGGCGGCTCTTTTCATAGCTCTTGCCCAGCAGGTAGGTGCGCAGGCGCAGATGGGAGACCATCGCCTCGTCCGAATCATACTGCATGAGCTGGCTGAACGGAATGGGCTTGCCCACCACGATGCGGTGCGTGCTGCGGCCATCCCGGCCTACTTCACGGGGAAGGAAGGCCACGCGCGCCTTGCGGTTGATCAAGGAAACGCCCTGGAACAGCAGGCTGTTGCGTCCCGGGAAATGTACGGGCACCACCGTCGCCTTCGTCATGCGGATGATGGCGGCGATGTTCGCGTTCCACGGGTCGTCCGTCACCACCTTGTGGGCCAAGGAAAAGCTGGAGGCGGTACCAGCGGGGAAAATGCCCAGCACGCCGCCCTTCCGCAGCCAGGAAATCATTTTGCGCATGCCGGAAAGGTTCTTGCGCTTGGCGTTCTCGTCCTCGTACACATCCACCTTGATGAGCCAGGGCTCTAGTTCCTGACACAGGGAAAGCTGCTCGTTGGCCAGGATGCGGACGTCCTCCCTCACGCGGGTAAGCAACTCCCCGAACATGATGCCATCCGACAGGCCGTGGGGATGATTGGCGACCACGACCACGGGGCCCTTCTTGGGGATATTTTCCAGGTCCCCCGGACGAAGCTGCAATTTCAGGTTCAAGTGCCTGCTGGCAAGCTGGAAGAAATTCTCCGGAGAGCCGGACTCCTTGTCGCGCACGATCTTGTCGTACGCCTTGTTCAGGCGTTCCAGGCCCAGCAGCTTTTCAGCAGACGCCGCCACCAGCGAAGGCAGGCGTGTGTTTTCGTCCAAAATATCTCGGATGTCCACCATCTTCGGGCGTTTGAGCTGGGCCATGCCCCGCTGTATAACGGATTTACAGGAAAAAGTGAAACTCTTTTTGCAGTAGCCGCCGGAACGCAGTCTTGATTTCCACGGAGCGCAAAGCTACAATCCAAACGGCTTTAGCCCCCATTTCCAACAAAGAAGACACTCATGCACCCAGCCATTGCCATTGACGGCCCCGCCGCCTCCGGAAAATCCACCGTCGCCAGGCTCATCGCGGACCGCCTCGGCTACACGTTCATCAACACCGGGGCCATGTACCGGGCCGTTACCTGGTATATGCTGGAACAGGGGATCGACCCCGCGGACACGGACGCCGTACTGGCCGTCCTGGCCTCCGTCCCCCTTTCCTTCGGCAAGGACGGCAGCCGCTCCGTGGTGCTGTGCAAAGGCCGCGTGCTGGGAGAGGAACTGACCCTCCAGCAGATCAACGACCACGTTTCTACCATCGCGGCCATTCCGGAAGTGCGCGCGCTGCTGGTGGAACGGCAGCGGGAATACAACCGCCGGGAACCCGTGGTGATGGAAGGCAGGGACATCGGCACCGTGGTCTTTCCGGACACGCCGTTCAAGTACTTCGTCACCGCCTCCGAGGAAGTGAGGGCCGCGCGCCGCGCCGCGGAAGGCCTGACGGACTCCATCGCGGAACGTGACCGCAAGGATTCCTCCCGCGCCACGGCCCCGCTGGCCCAGGCGCCGGACGCTTTGCTGGTGGACACGTCAGACATGACAATTGACCAGGTGGTCCAATTCATTACCGCCAACATTCAACAAAAGCTCGCCGCCAGATGAACTCCTTCTACTGGGTTTTCTACACGCTGTTCAAGAGCATCTCCAAGGCCTTTTTCTCCTGGAAGGTGGTCAACCGGGAAAAGCTCATTGAAGACGGTCCCGTGCTCATCGTCAGCAACCACCAGAGCTTCCTGGACCCGCCCATGCTGGGCATTTCCTATGAAGACGGCATCTACTTTTTCGCCCGCAAGACCCTGTTCCAGGGCATTTTCAAGTGGGCGCTCCCCCTTTGCCAGGCCATTCCCATTGACCAGGAAAACCCGGACGCCGCCAGCCTCAAGCATGTGATCCGCCTGCTGAAATCCGGCAAGCGCGTGCTCGTATTCCCGGAAGGCTCCCGTACTCCGGACGGTGAGATTCACGACGGCATGGGCGGCATCGGCCTCATCCTGAGCAAGACGAAGGTTCCCGTGCAGCCCCTGCGCATCAGCGGGGCGTATGAAGCTTTTCCCATGGGTTCCCGCTTCCCCAGAATCCATCCCGTCACGGTCACGGTGGGGGACCCCATCCCGTTCACTCCGACGGAACTCAACGCCAAGGGGAAAGAGGCGTACCAGCACTTGACGGACAGGATTATGGACGCCATCCGCGCCCTGCCTGCGGAATAATCCTTCCTTCCCGGCTCCATGATCTCCAGGCTGAAATTAATGGACTTCCGGTGCTACGGAAGCTTTTCCTGGCAGATTCCACAGCAGGGGGCCATCATCCTGGGGAATAACGCGCAAGGAAAAACCAGCCTGCTGGAGGCCGTGTGCTTCCTGCTGCGCCTTCAATCCCCCCGCACCGCCCGGCCCGGCCCGCTGGCAGCCCACGGCAAACAATCCTTCGGCATCCGCGGGGAACTGCCGGGACAAAGCAGGCGCATCCTGTGGTCCGCGGACACGCCGGACCTCCGGGTAAACGGAGAGCCGCGCAAGGATCAGCGCAGTTACCTGGCAGACAGCTATCCCGTGGTCTGGATGGGCAATGACGACCTTTCCCTGGTGCAGGCCGGAGCGGACGCCCGCAGAAAATATATGGATTTTCTAGGGAGCCAGTGGCACCCGGGCTACAGGCTGGCCCTGTTCAGCTACCGTCGCGCGCTGAAAACGCGCAACTACCTGCTCAAGCACAGGCACAGGGACAAGCTCCAGCTGGACGCGTACACGCAGCAACTTGCCCTGCACGGCACGGAGCTGAGGAACCTGCGCGCCAGCCTTCTGACGCTTCTGGTGCCCCACATCGCCCTGGCCTACCGCAGCATCGGAGGGCGGGAGGAGCTAGCCTCCGTCACCTACCGCGCCTCGGAGGAAGGAGACCTGTACGAGCGGCTGTGCGCCGCGCTGGACCGGGACATCCGGTACGGGCAGACCCAGAACGGCCCCCACCGGGACGACCTGGACATCACGCTGAACGGCAGGAATGCCGCACAGTTCGCCTCTGAAGGGCAGCAGCGCACCATCGCCATCTCCATGAAGCTGGCGCAATCATCCCTGCTCACGGAAGAAACGGGGCATACGCCCATCCACCTGATTGACGACGTTTTCGGGGAGCTGGACCCCACGCGGCGCGTAGCCTTTCTCCAATCGCTCCCGGCGGACGCCCAGAGCCTCATCACCACCACCCATCTGGACTGGCTTCATGATACCCCGTGCCCGCTTCCGGCCTTCCGCCTGGAGGACTCCACGCTCAAGCCCGTCTGAACACGGCTCCGGTTGAAGAGGAAAAATATCCCCGCGCGTTTCCGGCGCCCTATTCCTTCACCCAGACGTTCAGGATCTCCACGATGTACATCTTGTGAAAATCCTTCGCCGCATACCACTCCGGCACAATGGTCTCGTCCACAAAGGCTTCCGGATTCAGGGCTTCCGCATATAGCTTGCGGCATTCCAGCACCAGGCGGGCTTCCGTAAAGCTCACGTTGCCTTTCTCCGTCACATACGGGGTCAGTCCGGAGGCGGCTACCTTGTCCGTATCCCGGCCGCTCGTGGTGCCGCAAACGGTCAGGGCCTTGTGATGCTCATGACCCAAGAAGGACAGCGTGAATTCCTCTCCGTCTTCAATGAAGCGGAAAGTATGGCGCTGGGGCCGGATGACCACGAACGCCACGGGCTTCTTCCACATGAAGCCCAGACCGCCCCAGCTGGCCGTCATCATATTGAAATGCTCAGGCGTTCCCGCCGTCACCAGCATCCAGTCATGCCCGATCAATTGCATGGCGTTATCCTGAATCTCCTTTGGATCAATCTTTTTCATGGTGTTTCCTAACGTTCGTTTACCTGCCATCCTACACCTCCCCTCTTATATGTCAAAGCCGCGGCGCGGCTGGGATGACGCGGACAACGGCAGCCCTGCCCTCCCGGAAACGCCATCCGTTTGGAGTTGCTTTTCCGGGATGGCGGTCCTAGCATTTCCGGGATGAATTACACCGCGCTGGAAGAAAAGCTGGGTTACCGTTTCAAGAATCCGGATCTGCTCATGCAGGCCCTGACCCACCCCAGCACGGACAGCAAGCCGGAAACGCGCCGTACGTATGAGCGGCTGGAATTCCTGGGAGACGCCATCCTGCAGCTGGCCGTCACCCAGTACCTTTACCATGACATGCCCCAGGCCCCGGAGGGGGAACTGACCCAGCTGCGCGCCCGCACCGTCAGCCGCGCCAACCTGGGCAAATACGGCTTTATCCTGGAGCTGGACAAATACATTTCCCTGGGAAAGGGTGAGGAACGGGCGGGAGGCCGGAGCAAGAACTCCATTATTGCCAACACGTTTGAATCCGTCTTCGGGGCCATGTCCCTGGATTCCGATTATGAAACGGCCAAGGCCGTCGCCCTGCGCGTTCTGCATGAGGCGCTGGATTCCGCGGCCAGCCATCCCAAGGAAATCAATCCCAAGGGAGAACTCCAGGCCATTCTCCAGGCCATTCTGCCGGAAACCCCCGCCTATGAAACACAGGAAAAGGGAGAGAGGGAAGCGGAAGACCGCTTTGAATCCCGCGTACTCTGGCACGGGCACGCGATCGGTTCCGGCCACGGAGCCAGCAAGCGGAAGGCGGAAGTGGCCGCCGCCGCGGACGCCCTGGCGAACAGGGCGTGGCTGCGCATTACCCTGTAACCTTCAACGGAACGAGTGGCTATTTTGTCACCCTTAAGCCTTGGACAGCCCTGTGGCTGGTTTGATAGACAGAAGCCGTCTCCGTGAGGAAGAACCTTCCCCGGAAGACCTTCTCACAGACACATACCAACCATAGAAAACAAATGAAGACCTATACTCTCCCCGTCATCGGCATCATGACTCTCGGAGCCGCCGCTTTTGCCAATACGACGCCTTCCGCGGCTTCCACCGGGGACGTCCTGCTGGCCCCCGACAGTTTTTCCACCTGCAAATGGCTCGGCGACCGTTTCAAGTGGTTCAATGCGGAACGGGACCACAAGAACCCCTACATTCAGGAGTTCAACGTTTCCCTGCGCATGCAGTACGGCATGGACTGGATTGACCCGAACGGAGAAGGGCGCGTGATGGGTGAAAGGGAAGGCAACGGACGCCGCTTCAACGATGAATGGCGCCGTTTCCGCGCCGGATTCAACATGAAGTTCCTGAAAAACTTCAAGCTCACCAACGTCTGGAACATCGGCGGCATGGACGGCCTTGAAAGCTACAATGCGGCAGAGAACCGCTGGGACACGACCGACCTGACCTATTCCCTGTATGAACTGAACCTGGAATACAAGGGCGGTCCCGTTACCTACGCCCTCGGCAAAATGAAGCCGCGCATCACCGGGGAATACCGCACCTCCTCCTCCGCCATCCTGACCATTGAACGCTCCATGCTGGTCAACCAGCTCCGTTCGGAAACCAACTACGGGTTCCAGGTGAACAATTCCAACAAGAATGACAAGTTAGGCTGGGCGGCGGGCATCTGGATGAACGGCAACGGCGGCACGGGCACCGGCAGTTTCAACAACCGCATTGAACCCGCCTTCAATTCCCAGGACAACTGCTTTGTCACCGGCACGCTGAGCTATGACACGTCCAACGACGTCTTTCTCAAGAAGAGCCGCCTGTGGCTGGACTACGCCCACAACTTCACCAAGTGGGGCGACGACGCCCAGAACAAGGCGTACGACAAACTGCACAATTACAGCTTCAAGTCCAAGTACCAGGGCACCGGGGCCAAGGACGTGGTGGCCCTGACCTGGGAAGGCTCCCAGGGGGATTTCTCCCTGATGACGGAAGTGATGGCCGGATTCAACGTCATCGGCATGAAAGCCGGGGCTGAAAACGTGTTCGGCGTGACCATCATGCCGTCCTATAAATTCACGCCCAACTGGGAAGGCGTGCTCCGCTACCAGATGGCGGCGGGCAGCAATGCCGTGAAGTGGGAAAAGCGCTATACGCAGAACTCCACTTATTCCGGCACGTCCGACTGCATGCAGGCCCTGTACCTGGGCGTCAATTACTACATCTTCGAATGCAATCCGAACATGGCCAAGATCATGGCGGGCATCGAATACGCCCATTCCAACGGCACGGACGCCAGCAAGCAGAAAGGCTTCACCGGCTGGAGCTACAACATCGCGTTCCGCACCAACTTTTAACTTAGCCCGGCGCAGCAGCGCCCGTTTCGGGAAGCCGTTCCTCCTGCGGGGGAACGGCTTTATTTGTGAATCCGGAACAGAATATTCCGGATTCCTGCACCCGTTCTCTTCATTCACCCTTCCGAAGCATTGCCATGATCTCAAAAAAATATCAAACACCCCTATTTCCTTCCTGTGATGAATTTCATCCTTCAGGACTCATTCCGAACGGAGAAAACCCTCGCCACCCATTTTTTATTTCCGGCGCGGATTTGAAATCCGGGGAACCTGCGGCGCTTAATCAACGCATGTTTAAAGAATTGGAGATACTCGCCTTGAGTGAACCTCATCCTTTTTTCTGATTGTCCTCCAACTGTTTCAAAGCTCTGCGCCGATTTTCCCAACATATTTGCCTGCAAAAATTCTCATTGACTCCGGATTTCAAATCCGTTAGTGATATTTAAATATTATGCCATACTTTTCCTGATAAAGTATAACCCATTCAAAACCATTCTCTTATTCATGAAACCGCATCTGCCTCTCAAACTTTTGTCCGCATTACTGGTCTGTCTTGCAGGATCAGTGTTCCACGCCCACGCAGCCACGTCATGGGAGGGAGGGGACTATTCCGGCAATATTTATACCTGGGTAGGCAATAACGGAGCGGCAGTTTCTTCCGGCGGCATTTCCCTGACCACCACGGACGGCACCTCCATCACTTACGGAGCTCCCATCACCACGTGGGGCGCCATATCCCAGGAGGGAACCGTCTGGAACCTGTTTGCCAATGAGGCGGGATTGACGGAATACAATACCTTCCGCTTTGCCGCGTCCGGTACGCCCATCACGGGGGACATTTCCATTTCCGACACCAACAAGGCTCCGGTCTGCGATTTTACCCCGCTGACGCTGGGAGGCCTGATTGTGGAAACCGGAGCGGAGGGCTTTACCCTTGGGCCGAATAACAACAATGCCCGCAACGTCATTCTGGGCAAGGCGGGCGACACTCCCCTGCCGGTGCTGTTTACGGTCAATGAGGATTTCTCTCTGGGCACGTCCGGAAAATCATGGAATACAGTCACCATCAACGGGGACTGGAACGTCCGGGTGGCCGCAGGAAAGACGCTGAATATCTTTGGAGCCCTGAATGCAACGGCGGCACAGACCATGACGGTGGGAGGGGAAAATGCCGGCGGAACGCTGGTCCTGAACACGGCGGCCAACGCCAACATGAAGGCGGCATGGGAAATCAGCCATGGCGCGACTGTTCAATTGAAAAATGCAACGGCCCTGGGAACAGGGACTGTTTCGCTGAACGGAGGCAATCTTTCCGTGGATGCGGGAGCAAACGCTTCCATCGCCAATATCATTACGGCAACCGGGACCTCCGGCATTACGGTGTCCAATGACACCCTGTTCTCCAACATCAAGCTGAACGGGGGCACGCTCACTGTAAGCGGCGGCGCCCTGAACATTGCAGCAGCCGGACATTTCAGCGCAGCTCCGTCCTCCACCCTGACGGGCAATTTGAATCTGGGCGCGGCCGCCTTCATGGACGCCGCCAACCTGACGGCGAACGGCGCGGCCCTGCTGACTTTGAACGGGGCTCTCACGGTCAACGGAAGCCTGTTGCTGGAAAACAGTGACGGCATTGCCTGGAGTGCAGGCACGTACAATCTGATCAATGCCACGGGCGGCATCACCGGGGATCTGACGAATACCATTGTTCTGGGGACCGACTACATCGGGAACTGGAGCACGACGGACAACGTTCTGAAATTGATCGTGCAGCAGATGGCTTCCCTGACATGGACGGGAGGCGGAGACAATACCTGGACCGCAGGAGGCAGCGGCGCCAATTCCCCCTGGAATGCCGGCAATGCCTTTGCAGACGGCAACGGCGTCATCTTTGGCGACGTCACCGGCAACGTGCCGCAGACCGTGACCCTGGACGGTCAGGTAAATCCGGGCCTGATTCTGGTCAATGCGGAACACACCAACTATATCTGGACGGGTTCGGGCTCCCTGGCGGGAAGCGGCGAATTGCAGAAATCCGGCTCCGGCTCCCTGGTGATCGCCACGGACAACTCCGGCTTCAGCGGAAAAATCCTGCTGGGCGGAGGCATGGTGGAAATGGGGAATGCCAATGCGCTGGGCACCGGAGACATTATTTTCAACGGCAGCACGCTGAAATACGGCACCGGAATCACGACGGATATTTCCGGGCAGATCAAGACGGATCCCCTGGCTTCCAATGCCATCCTGGTGGACACGAACGGCAACGCCGTGACGTGGGCCTCCCTGACGGGCTGGGCCGGAACAATCACCCGCCAGGGGGACGGCAGCCTGACGCTGGGAGCCGGAACCTACGCTGGCAAGCTGACGAACAGCGGAACCGGAGACCTGATCATCGGGGGCGGGGATTCCACGCTGACCGGCGGCATTTCCGGAACCGTCACCAAGACGGGCACCGGCACAGTAACGATGAACCAAGTGGCCTTTAACGCATCCACGGGGGCAACCATGATTGTGGAAGAAGGCGCCCTCAGCCTGTTTGAGTCGTATGATGACAGATGGAGCAGCATGACCTCCGATCTCAACATCATCCTGAAAGAAAACACAACGCTCCAGGTACAGACCTATGCTACTGTGGAAGGAACGGGAACGCTGACCATGGGGAACGGCTCCAAGCTGTCCCTGTTAAACGGCAACCAGACGGGAGGCAGCTTCAACATGGATATCGTGCTGGAAGCAGCTGGCGGTTCCGTCATTATTGACGGCGCCATTTCCGGGAACAATACCTCCTGCGCTTCCAATATTTCAGGAGAAGGAGGGCTGAAGATCATCAGTGATGCGGGATCCAATTCCTGGGCATTCACCACAGGGTGGGTAAATAACTCCTACACAGGAAATACGGAAATAGTCGGAACAAAGAGCACCATCGCCTTGACCTACAATATGGGGAACGCCTCTGCCGCCGCGGGGCAGATACTGACCCCATGGGGACAAGGCAACGTCACCATAGGCGGGACGGAGAAAGCTGTTACCGTTACTTTCGGCGGCGCATCCGAAGCCGCAGCTTCCACAGGCGTGGCCATTGCCGGGGACATCACGCTGAAAGGGACGAACGCGGCCACCAAGCTGGACGTCTTTACAGGAACGGTTGGAACCATAACTCTTAACGGCAAGGTGGCAGTGGAAACCTCCGGCACGGGGACCGTGACCCTTGGAGGCGGCAACAGCCTGAAGCTGGGCGGAGGGCTGGCCGGGGCCGGAACCCTGGCCGTCACTACCAAGGACAACACCGGTGCATTGACCCTGGGAGGAGACGTATCCGGCTTCACCGGAACGCTTAATCTGACCGGCTCCAATCTTTACCTGGACGCGGATACCGCGCTGGGAGGCACCATGAATGCTTCCGGGGCCACCGTGACCGCTCTGAAGAAACAGACCGTCTCGGGAACCTTAAATGCCGCCTCCCTGGCCGTGAACGGCAACGCTTTGGCCGGAACCGATCCCATTCTGACCATCGGCACCCTGGTGCTCGGAGAAGGCGCAGCGGTAGGAGTGGAAATTAGTGACAACCTCACGGTGGACGCCGGCGGCTCCACTTATACGCTGGCATCCTGGACCAATCTGACCGGAAATTTTGCAGCCGCAACCGGAGATCTTACCCTGACGGGGGCTCTGGCGGGATTGTACAAAGGCACGTACAACGTGGACAGCGCCAACAACAAGGTGACCGTCACCGTCAACATGGCGGACGGCGTCATCGTCTGGGACGGCAACCCGATCGGGGCCATAGACAACACCACTACCTACCTGTTCAACGGAGCGTCCACGGGTGAAGCCCGGCTGACCGGAGACATGGCGGCCAAAATCATCTATTTCAATAACGGCATAGGCCAGGATCTGGAACTGACCAATGACGGCGGCAAGCTGACCGGAAACGGCGCCATGATCAAGCTTGGAGAAGGCAAGGTAACGCTCAACAGCGCCAACAATGATTATTCCGGCGCCGTGAGCATCCAGGAGGGGACTCTGGCAGTGAAGGCCAATAAGGCCCTTGGAACGGGTGCGGTGACGGTGGAGCAAGGCGGAACATTGGAAATCGGCGTGACCGGGGGCATTGCCGCTATCCTGGGAGATACGATGCCTACCATCAACGGGGGAACGCTTGCGTTTGCCTCCGGCGGAGAAAACGCCCTGGGCAAGTTGCTGACCGGTTCAGGCATCAATCTGGAAGTGCTGGGAACCGGAACGCATCTGACAATTTCCACCGCCCAGACAAACACCGGGACGACTTATGTGGGAGAAGGAGCGGCCCTGACCATTACGGCAGGCGGCGGTGATACCGGACTTGCAGGTTCCCTGGTGGTCAATGGCGGCAGCCTGACTACGACAGGGGACAGCTTTGGCTACAACGGCAAGACACTCACTTCCCTTCTGCTGGAAAACGGAGCCACCTGGATACTGGGGAATAATAAGCATAACACGCTGAAAAATCTCAACCTTACCCTGGATGCCAGCTCCATACTCGTCAGTACCAGCGGCAACGGCTTCTACCTGTTCAACGGCAACCACAGGATTGCCACGCTGGCGAATGCCAGCGGCATGTCCCTCATCGGAGCCTCCGGAGATTACAGCAACCAAAAGATCAAGGTCAAAAGCGCGACCACCTTTGATATTTCCCGCGGCAACTTCGAGCTGGAAGGAAACAACACGGCGGACCTGAAAATAGACATCGCCATCGCCAGCGACGGTACAGCCGCCATCACCAAGCAAGGCAACGGAGTTTTGCAATTAACGAAGGCGAACACCTACACGGGTCAGACCTTGATTAGGGAAGGGACGGTACTGCTGACGGATGCGGGGACGCTGGGAACGGGGGCGGT
>DBGCTZ010000009.1:0-61270 GCA_048388685.1 Akkermansia sp.
CGGGGCCTGTTCTCTTTCTTGATCAATTCAAATGCTTCCTTTTACTTTATACAAAAAAGAACACGAGGATCTTGAGTGACGAGACTTAAAAGAAAAATCCATTCTGTCATTGCCTCTACCGGATGATAGATAGTATCATCATACCGTGTATATCCACTGTCATGATGGCACGTTATTCCACGATCTGTTCCGCTTTAGGCCTGTCGGCATCTGCGATGGTTTGGGCCGCTCCCGCTGAAGTTTCTCCGGTGGCTGCGGCTGAAGGTGTCCTGGAGCGTGTGACTCCATCCGCCAAGGGTTCCGTCTTTTTCAACTTGGAGCCCGCTTTGGGCAACAGGATTTCCATTTCCGGAAAACCGGGCCATATCCAGGTGGCGGCTTCCGATGTCCGGAAACTGGTGGCGGGATACGGATGGTACCTGAAAAATATCGCCAGGGTGCATTTTTCATGGAACGGGGACAGGCTGGAACTGCCGAATCCTTTGCCCGCGCCCTCCGCTCCGGTGACGATTGAATCTCCCTGGAACATCGTTTTTGCCTACAATTACTGCACGCTTTCCTATACGGCCGCCTTCTGGGACTGGCCCCGGTGGCAGCATGAACTTGATTTTCTGGCCCTGAGCGGCTTCACCCACGCCCTGGTAACGGCAGGCCTGGAAAAGACTTGGGAAGATTTTCTGATTGGCGCGGGGTATCCCAAAGGGAACGCCATCCGTTTCATTCCCAATCCGGCTTTTGCCGCATGGTGGAATATGGGGAATCTGGAAGGCCATGGCGGTCCTCTCTCCCAGCAGCAGATCGACCGTCAGGCGCTGCTGGGCAGGAAAATCGTTTCCCGCATGGGGCAGCTTGGCATGACTCCGGTTCTTCAGGGGTACGTGGGCTTTGTTCCCTCGGATTTTGAAGAGAACGTCAAAATGAAGGGCCTGAAGCTGGTTCCGCAGGGGGATTGGGTAGGCTTCCGCCGCCCCTGGGTAGTGGACCCTACTTGCCCGGCTTTCCCCAGGTTGGCGGCGGACTGGTACAAGGCCCTGCGCAAGGTATATGGCATTTCCGGCAAGGCATTTGGCGGAGATTTGTTCCATGAAGGCGGCCGCAAGGGGGATATTGATGTGGCGCAGGCGGCGAGGGCGGTGGAAAGCGCCATGCAGAAGGCTTCCCCCGGTTCCACCTGGGTGATTCAGGCATGGGGCGGAAATCCTTCCCGTGAGTTGCTGGCCGGCACGGACAAAAAGCATACGCTGGTCTTGCAGTTGACCAAGGACCTTGCCAACGGGGGAAAGGGACTGAGAACGTTTGACGGCATTCCCTGGGTCTGGTGCGAGCTGGCTAATTTCGGCGGAAACACGGGATTGTATGGCGGCATTCCTCTTCTGGGCCGTCTGGGGAGCGACCTGGCCGAGTATGAAGACAAGGGATTGACAGGAATGGGAACGCTCTCCGAGGGACTGGAAACGAATCCCCTCCATTACGCCCTGTTCTGCGACCGTTTATGGACCAGGCAGGATATTCCCGTGGACGAATGGCTTAAAAATTATGCGCGTCAGCGCTACGGGTCCTCTCCTGATTCCGTGGTGGAGGCATTGCAGGTTTTAGCCCGGTCCGTTTACCAGCCGGTGCGTTCCCAGGAAGGATGCACGGAATCCATTATTTGCGCCCGTCCGGCCTGGGAAGTCCGGAAAGCTTCCACCTGGTCTTCCGGGGATCGTTATTACAAGCTGGGTGACATGGTCCGTGCCGCGCGCGGCTACGTCAAGACGGCTGCCGATCATCCGGAGCTGCTGGAAAAGGAGACCTTCCGGTATGATCTGGTGGATGTGGTCAGGCAGATGCTGGCGGACGCCGCCTTTTACCAGCTTCAGCAGGTGAAGGAGGCTTTTGATGCCGGAAATGAAGCGGATTACAAAAAGCAGGTGCGTCTGTTCCTGTCCCTGATCACGGACATGGATGACCTGCTGGCGACGGACCGCCAGTTCCTGCTGGGCACTTGGCAGGAGAAAGCGCTGAATCTGGGGACGACCGCCAAAGAGAAAGCCCTGATGGACCGCGCCGCCAAGATGCTGGTTACCACCTGGATTGACAAGGCGCCGCAGGGGTTGAATGATTATTCCAACCGCCAGTGGGCCGGGCTGGTGACCGATTTTTACCTGCCGCGGTGGAAGAATTTCTTTAATTCCCAGCTGGACGTTCTGACCGGAAAGAAAGACCGGGAAACGGCCGCACGGGAGTACCGTGAAAAAACGGTCCGGGAAGAACTGGCCTTTGCCGGAAACGGGAAGATTTATCCGGTGAAGCCGTCCGGCTCTCCTCTCGCAATCGCCAGCCGTATCATGAAAACCCATGGGGAGATGCTTGATTCCCTGTCTGCCAATGAGAGGGACCAGACGGGATTGCCGTGGGACCTGGGGCAGGGCTCCCCGCTGAAGTTCGATGTGACTGACCAGGTGAGGGACGCCGGGACTTATACGGCCACGTTTGAATGGAAGAACGGTTCCAGCGCCTTGAAAGTTCACTCCGTCAGGCTGTACGAGGGGAACAGGGAGGTGGCTTCCGATGTTCACGAGGGATGGACGGGGCAGGAGAACCGGGACAATGTGTACAAGCTCGCCTTGAAGAAGTACCGCTCCGGGCTGGATTCCTACACGCTGAAGGCCGACGTCAGCGGAGCTTCCGGCAGTGATTCCCGGGGGAAGATGATGTTGAAGAAGACCAGGAACTGAGGGAGGACGTTCCCGCTTCCCGCCATCATGTCCGCCGGCAGTCCCGGCGGATTTTTGGTGACCGGATTTCCGGCTTAGCGCGCGGCCTGGTAGATGCTGAACATCAGGATGGCCATGCCTGTGAGCGCTGCCCCTGCAATGATGCCGGAGGCGGTTGGGATTTTATATTCCTTGGATTTGGCACGGAAGAAACGGTCTGCGGCCCAGCCGAGCATGGCGCCGGCAAAGAAAAGGAAGGAGTCATTCCACTGGATGGCCCATGCCAGTCCGAAGCCGATGGGGGTGGGGAGCCATTTTCCCGCCGCTGGCAGGTAGCGGGGGATGAGCACCAGAATCAGACCCAGGATGCCGCCCACGATGATGGAGAGAACCTTGACGCTGTGCAGGTGGCTGAAACCCATGCCCAGGGCTTCCGCCGTGGCCGCCCAGGTTCTGGCGCCCGGTGCATTGAAGGCTTGGAGGGCGTCCACATCCGGAACCAGGGAGCGGAAGGCGAGCACGGAGACGAGGGTTCCCAGGAAGATGCCGGAGAATTGGGCGATGAATTGCTTGCGGGGATTGGCCCCCAGCAGGTAACCCACCTTAAGGTCCACCAGCAGGTCCGCTGAGGAACTGGACGCTCCGGAAGTGATGTTGGCCGCCATCAGGTTGGCCGTGACGTGGCCCGGCGCAATGCCGCCGAAGATGAGCTGCGTGACTTTCCCCATGGCCCCGGTAGGCGTGATGTTGGCCTCCCCGGTGATCCGGCAGACGACCAGAGCCAGGAAAAAGGAGATGAAGACGGCCAGGCAGCTCATCCAGTACGGCACGTCAAAGGTGATGTTGGCCAGGTAGCTGAGGGCTATCAGGGAGATGAGCTGGCCGGCCAGGAACCAGCTCATGGGCGTTTCTATTTTTTCCACGTCCGTCAACTGGCGCTTCTTGGTCATGGAGAACATGGAGCCCAGGGAGGAGAAGGAACGGACGATGCTTTTCCACTGGAAGAGGAAGGCCACGATGCTGGCGACGACCATGCAGGCGGTGCCTCCCCACAGGGTCCAGCCCACGGCATCCCGGTAGCCCGCTCCGTGGACAAGCAGTCCCTGGTTTTCCAGCCACGGGACGTAAAGAGCCCAGCAGACGGTGCCTCCGATGAAGAGGCTGAGGGAGGTTTTCATGCCCACCAGCGCGCCTGCGCCCACGAACATGAGGTCCCATTTGAAGAAGATCGTGCGGTGGTACCAGTTGCCCAGGATTTGCTGCTGGGCGGTTCCCAGCCATTGTTCCCCTCCCGCCGCCATGGCGATGGCGTTGGCGGAGGCGAAGAGGGCGGAGTAAAGCAGGGCCTTGGCCTGTCCAGCGGCCTTTTTCCCTTCGGAATAAAGAACCTTGAGCGTTTCCGCCGTGGCGATGCTGTCCGGGAATCTGATCTGCTCAATGTTGATCATCTGGCGTTTCATGGGGATGGCCATGGTGACGCCCAGAACGGCGGTGAAGAAAATCCACGCAAAAGTGACCCCCAGCGGCATGTGCTGTCCCGTGAGCAGAAGCAGGGCGGCCACGGCTGACGTCAGCGTGCCCCCAGTGGAGTACCCGGCGGAGCTGGCGGCGGACTGCATGCACGTGTTTTCCAGAATGGTCATGGGGGTTTTGGAGATGCCCAGGCGCACGAAGGCGTTCCACAGCGCAAAGGAGATGATGCCCGCCGTGAGGGCCACCCCGAAGGACCAGCCCATCTTGAGGTTGGCGTACAAGTTGGTCAGGGAGAGGATGGAGCCCAGCAGCATCCCCACGATGACGGCGCGCCAGGTAAGCTGTTTCATTCGGTCTCCGGAACCGAGGTAAACGCGGTCGTACCATTGCTGTTCGATTTCATCCGGAGTTCCCCGGAAACCTTCCAGGGGCAGGAGTTTTTCCAGGCAGGAGGGAGTAGCCTGTGCTTCATCGGAGTCAGTAGGTGGCATACGCGCCGGAACATACCATGAGCGGCCCCGGTGGGAAAGCCGTATCTGCCGTTCTTTTCCCTCCGGAACGTCCTCCGCTTGGGGCTTGCCTGCCTGTGGGGACCGTGGTTTAATGGGCGCATGAGTCCATCTTTTACGGATAAACTTGCCGCCCGCATCAGAAAGACCGGTTCCGCCCTGTGCGTGGGGCTGGACCCGCGCCCCGTCATGGATGATTTGCAGTCGGTTCCCGCCCTGCTGCGGAAGGTCGTGGAAGAAACCGCTCCATATGCGGCGGCGTTCAAGCCGAATATCGCGTATTTTGAGGCAATGGGCCTGCGCGGCCTGGAGATGCTGGAAGAGCTGCTGCCGGATATGCCGGAGGACGTGCCCGTGGTGCTGGACGCCAAGCGCGGCGATATTGGAGAGACTCAGAAATATTATGCGCAGGCGTATTTTGAGCGCCTGGGCGTGGATGCCGTCACGCTGAGCCCGTTCATGGGATATGATACGCTGGAACCTTTTCTTGATTATGAAGGCAAGGGCATTTATCTGCTGACGGTCACTTCCAATCCCGGTTCCGCAGACGTGGAACGCCAGGAACTGGCTGACGGCCGGAAGGTGTATGAACTGGTAGGGGACATGGTGCGCCGTTCCGTGCAGGAAGGGCGCAAGACGTCCGTAGGCATGGTGGTGGGGCTGACCAATGCGGACTCCGGCATTCTGGCGCGCATTCCGGACGCCCCCCTCCTGATTCCCGGCCTGGGGGCCCAGGGCGGCGATCTTTCCAGCCTGAGCGGGTCCGGCCATGTGGCTCCCCCCCTGATCAACGTTTCCCGCGGCATCATGTACCAGAATCCGGAACTCGGCTTTGCGGAGAAGGCGGAGAGGTTTTCCCTGCAAATCCGGGAAGCATTAGGCTATTGACCCTCATCTGTTTTTCCGGCAGAATAACAAAACGGTAACGGTCCCGCCATGGCAGTGCGGGCTCTTGTCAACGGGAAGGGCGCTGGTATAATAAACGAGCACTCCCTCCTCTCCCTGCCCGTTTTTATGGATGAAAAGCCCGGAATTGTAAGATTCACGCCCCGTTCAACCTCCAAATCCGCCATGCTGATGGCGGTGGGGGTAGCCGTGGGCGTCCAGGTGGCTTTGTGCGCCGTGCTGGTAGCCATCCACTTTCAGGAGCTGTGGCTGCCCTCCATCCAGAGCGGAGAGGTGGAAATGGAGTTTGTGGCCCCGTCCGAGGAAATTCTCCAGGAGCTGGAAGAGGTCCGGCCCGTGCCGGTGGACCCGGCGGTAGCTCCTCCCACCATCAGCCCTGTTCCGGAAATTACCGCGGATGAAGACCTGCTGGCGATGAGGCTGCCGGAGAACGAGGATTGCTCCGAGATGAAGGATTTTCTTCATGAGGAGAACCAAACGGAGTTTTTGCCGGAAGAGCTTTCCAGCATGCAGATTTCCATGAAGGAGGTGAAGCCCCGGCGCCCTGTAAAAACGCCCGCAGTCTCCCTGCCGGGCCCCCCGGCGCCGGATGAAAATGTGACTCCGGATAAAAAGGTGCGTTATAAACGTGCTCCATCCTTGCCCAATTCTGTCAATTCCTCTAAAGTCGGGAAGGTGAATGCCGTGGTGAAAGTAGTGGTGGGGGTAACTCCCCGCGGCGAACCTTCATCCGTCAATCTTATTCAGTCAACGGGGAATGCGGAACTGGACCGTCTTTTCATGCGCTGGGTGAAAGAGAACTGGACTTTCTACCCGGCAGAAAAGGACGGCGTGCCCATTGCCTCCAAGGTGGTGGTGCCCGTCAGGTTGAATATAGATTAACCTGAGCAGGAAATAAGAAAGATGCTTCCGGAGAAGACAGAGAAAAGGCCCATTTACGTGATCGGCCACCAGAATCCGGATACGGATGCCATTTGTTCCGCCATAGGGAATGCGGAGTTTTTAAGAGCCCATGGCGAACCTGACGCCATTGCCGCCAGATGCGGGGAGATGACGCTGAGAACATCCTGGGTGCTGGAAAAAGCCGGGTTGCCGGAGCCGCTCCTGCTGTATGACGTGACGCCCACCGCCGGCACGATCTGCCGCCGTGACGTGATCAGCGTAAGCCCGGATGATACGTTCCTGACGGCGTACCGCCGGATGACGGAGAATTCCCTCCAGACCATTCCGGTGGTTGACGCGGACCACAATCTTCACGGACTGCTGCGTTATTTTGATTTGCTGAGCCTGCTGATGCCCTTGAACATGACGGAGATGAATGTGCGCTCCGTCTTTTCCAGCCTGAGCAACATTGCCACCACCATTGACGGCAAATGCCTGACCGGGGAAACCCTGAGCGAGGAAGAAACGCAGAATATCATCCTGGTGGGCGCTTCCAGCGAGCCGAGCGTCCGGACAAGGCTTGCCAATTACAAAAGAAAGGGCATCGTCCAGGACCTGATCGTTATTTGCGGGGACCGCCCGAACGTGCAGCTTTATGCCGTGGAGCACGGGGTGCGTGCCCTGGTGACCACGTCCGGAGCTTTTCCGTCCCTGGATATTATTGAGACGGCCCAGACCACGGGCACATGCATTTTAAGCACCCCGTGGGATACGGCCAGCGTGGGCCAGCTGATCCGCTGTTCACGGAAGGTGATGGAACAGGTGCACAAGGATTATACGGTTTTTCTGGAGAACATGCCGCTGCCTGAATTGAGGCAGGCTGCCGTGAAGAGCAAGCAGGCGCTGTTCCCCGTGATGAGCATCAGGACCAGCAAGATGATCGGCGTGCTGAGCAAGACGGACCTGGTGGACCCGCCCCGCATGCGCGTGGCTCTGGTGGACCATAACGAGTTTTCACAGGCCGTCAAGGGCGTGGAGGAAGCGGAGATTGTGGAGGTCATGGACCACCACCGCCTGGGCACCCAGATTTCCACCCGGGACCCGATCCGCTTTTTGAATGAACCTGTGGGTTCCACCTCCACCCTGGTGGCGCGCAGATTTTACCACCGTGATGCGGAGCCTTCCCAGGCCGTGGCTATTTGCCTGTGCGCCGGGATTCTTTCAGACACGCTGAACCTGACCTCTCCCACCACGGCGCGGGCGGACCGGGAAATGCTGGAATGGCTGACCGGCATTGCTAAGATAGACGCCAAGAAGTTTACGGAGGAGTTTTTCGCCACCGGTTCCCTGCTGCGCTCCAAAACCGCGCCTTCCGCGATTGTCCATGCGGACAGGAAGACCTTTACGGAGTACGGCCACAAGATCAGCATTTCCCAGATTGAGGAAATCGGCATCTTCGGCCTTAAGGAAGTTCAGGATGACCTGGTGAAGGAACTCCGGAAACTGGTGGAGGAAGAGGGGCTTAAGCTGGCGTGTCTCCTGGTCACGGACATTGTCACGCATGATTCCATGCTGCTGGCCGTGGGGGATGAAGAGGTGCTGGAGCACATTGAGTATGAACGGCTGGGGCCCAATCTGTTTTCCGCCGCTGATGTGGTCAGCCGCAAGAAACAGCTTTTCCCTGCCATTTCCCGTGCATTGAAGACCTTGTAGCTGGACCGGGGAAAATCTTTTCCGCAGTTTCAGGCGGGGGGCAGTACCATTCCGGGAGGAAGATGCCTGGAAAGGTTTTTCTGCCAGAATGGCATGGCGTTACCACACGGTGGGGAAATCAGGGCATGGAAATGTCCGCCAGGATGGAACGGCGGACGGTGTCTGGTATCAGCACGGTGCTGGCGCGTTCAGGTTTGAGCGGCGGCGTGCAGAAGACACGGTCCAGGCGCAGCAACGGGAAATGGACGGGATAGGTGGCGCCGTATCCGGCTCCCTTGAAACTGAAGCAATCCTGAAAGTCGTTGCTGAGTTTGGAGAAAATGGGGGATTGGGGAGCGGCGCTGAAGTTCCCCGCCAGGATGATGGGCAGTTCACCGTGCTGGCTTCCTACCTCCTTCAGGGTATCAAACAGATATTGGAGCTGCTTGCGGTGCATGAACCGGAGCGTGTGGAAGTATTTCCAGCAGGCGGGGGAATAAAGGTCAAAACGGTGTTCAAAGGGTTCCAGGCTGATGTTGATGAGCCGTATCGCCAGGGAAGAGTTCTCCGGAATCCAGTCCACGATCAGTCCTGCGGTATCCGTGATGCTTTGTGCCGGACCTATCTGGCCGTGGCGCACAATGATGGCGCAGCTTCCTATCTGCTTGATGTAGGAGGTGCGACCGAAGATGCTGTAGGCAAATTTGAGTGTCCGGTTGTGGTTGCTGCAACCCTGGATGAAGATGACGTCCGCCCGGAGTTTGGAGATTTGGTCAATGGGCGGATTTTCCACGCAGCCCCCGTACAGGGTAAGAACTCTGATTTGGCGGGATTCCGGCGCCGGGGGCATTTTGTAATACTCCATGCCGGTTCTGGCAATGGGAGGGATAAAGTCCGTGATGACGATGCCGTACGCAAACCAGACAATGACGCCAAGCAGACCGATCCGGGAACCGAAAATCAGCCATGCCAGGAGCGCGGGAAAGGAAAAGATGAGGCAACACGCCCAAATGGGCAGTGAAGTCATGAAGGCCATCGTGTCTGAACCGGTCCAGAAGATGGTGACGACGATGACCCACAGGCACAGAGAGACGCACCCCAGCGCTATCCCCAGGTGGTTGACCCCGGATAACGCCGGCAGCGGTTCTGCCAGATGTTTGCGTCTTCTGAGCCTGTGCACGGTTCTGACAGGTTAAAAGCCCATGCCGGGAGGCAGGTCCAGGCCGCCCGTCAGTTTTTTCATTTCCGCGGCGGCGGTTTCCTTGCCCTTGGCAATGGCGGCATTAATGGTCTGGAGGAGCAGGTCCTGAAGGAATTCAGAATCGGACGGGTCAATGATGGAGGGATCAATGACCAGCTCCGTGAGATTGCCGTCACAGGTGGCGGTGACTTTTAGCTTGCCGCCCGCGCCTTCCAGGGTAACGGTCTGGGAGGCCAGTTTTTCCTGGGCGGCGGCAAGTCCGGCCTGCATCTGCTGGACCTGCTTCATCATTTTCATCATGTTCATGGCTGTTGTATTTGGAGATGTGGGTTAATGTATTACTGGGAAATGATACGGGCGCGGAATATTTCCATGGCGGCGTCAATCAGGGGGTCCGTATAATAGGAGTTATCTTCATTCTCCTCCTTGGCGGGTTCCTGGACGGCGGCAGCGGGTTTTTCCCGGGAAGCCTGAGCTTTGGGGGCTGGAGCGGAGGCCGCCGGGGGCGGAGGGGCCGGCAGCGGCGCCAGTTCTTCCTGGACGGGTTCCGGTACGGAAGCATCCTGGAGGATGGAAATGGTAACGGGGACTCCGCCGCGTTTGGAAAGATCCGCTTCCAGAGCGGCGCGGAGGGGGCCGGAACCCAGGCTGTCCATTCCCTGATGATCGGAGGGATGGAAGGAGATGGTTACAAATGCGCCGTCATGGCCGGAAAAGACGCTGTTGGCCAGAAAGTCCGCTTGCAGGGGGAAGTTGAGAGCGGCCTGTTCCAGCGCCACTTTCCAGTCTTCCGCCGTGATGGTTCTTCCGGATTGCGAAGCAGCGGCCTGCGGTTCCTCCTTTGCCGCGGAAGCAGAAGGACGGGCAGGGGCGCTGGCCGTGTCAAACAAGTTGTCAAAGAAACTGCTGGTGCGCTTTTCCGGGGGGAGGCTTTCCTCCGGGTCCATGAAGGTAGGTTCCGCAGAATCCGGAGGGGCTACCGGGGCATCCGAGATGGCGGAGGCGGGACGCTGGGATTCCGCCGGGATTTCAGGAGCGGGGGCCTGCTGTGGTTCAGGGACCGAGTAAAGAGACTCTTCTTCCGGAAGGGAGGGAGGAGGTTCTTCTTCCCTGGCAGTTGTCGGGATTTCCTGTTTTGGTTCCGGTTTGGGCGCGGCAGACTGTGATTCTGGTTGCACGGCAGGAGCGGGCGTTGCTGGAATGCTGTCAGGTTCACTCTTCTGTGCGGCGGAAGTCGATGAGGGTTTGGACGGGGAAAAATCAGGAACCGGGTCCATCAAGTGTTCTTCCGCCGCAGGCTTGGGTTTTTCCGCAGGAACGGGCTTCTGGACGCTGGCCGGAGGTTCCGGTACAGGAGCCGCAGCGGTGGACGCAGGCGTTTTCTGTTCCTGGCGGGGTGCGGAAACCGGAGAGGGGGCTGGCATGGAGGCGGTCAGCGGAGCGCCTTCCAGAGCCATGATAATATCGCTGATGCTGGCTTCCGCCAGAGCGTGGACGGCCTTGATCAGTCCCATCTCCAGATGAAGCCTTTTATTGGTGGACCAGCGCATCTTGTCTTCCGTTTCCGCCAGAACTTCCACCAGGCGCAGGATCTTGTCCGTCTGGGTGCATTTGACGAGTCCGGTGAGTTCCTCCTTGGAAGAATCCGGGAGGGAGTCAAAGCTGGCTTCCGGGTCCACCTTGGAGACCAGGATTTCACGCACGGCGGAAATGATTTCAGAGAGGAACTGGCCCATGTCTCTTCCCGCTTCCGCCTGCCCGTGCAGAAGGTGGAGCAGGGAGGGGAGCTCCTTGTTCAGAATCAGCGCCAGGGCATGCGCCACGGTTTCCCGGGAAGTGATGCCGAAGATGTGGAGCACCTGCTCCTCTTCAATCTGGTCTCCGCAGAAGGAGACGAGCTGGTCCAGCATGGACTGCGCGTCCCGCATGCCGCCGTCCGCCACCTTGGCTACGGCAAAGGCGGCCTCCCGGCTCAGGCTCACCCCTTCCGCAGAGGCAATGTGGAGCAGGTGCTCCGCAATGATTTCGGAAGGAATGGGGCGCAGGTCGAAACGCTGGCAGCGCGACAGGATGGTAGGCAGAATCTTGTGGGGTTCCGTGGTCGCAAAGATGAATTTGACGTGGGGGGGCGGTTCCTCCAGCGTCTTCAGCAGGGCATTGAAGGACTCCTTGGTGAGCATGTGCACCTCATCTATATAGACGATGCGGAAATTCCCACGGCTGGGAGCAAAGCGCACATTGTCGCGCAGGTCGCGGATGTGGTCGATGCCGCGGTTGGAGGCGCCGTCTATTTCAAGAACATCCAGGCTCCGGCCCTCCGCGATTTCCTCGCAGATGTCTTCATGCGGGTCAAAATCCACCTTCGGGCCGCCGCTGCAATTCAGGGCTTTTGCGAAAATTCTGGCAGTAGATGTTTTTCCCGTTCCGCGCGGTCCTACAAAGAGGTAGGCGTGTGCGAGGCGATTGTGCTCAATGGCGTTTTTCAACGTCTGGACGACATGATCCTGTCCAAGGACGTCATTGAATGTCAGAGGACGGTATTTTCTGGCAAAGACCTGGTAACTCACGGTTCAGAAAGACTAGAAGATGAGTCCCTGTTTGAAAAGAAAATAGAGCGTAATTGTTTTAAAATGTTGATAAGAGAAACTTTGCAGCCTCCCGTTACGGAGCTTCCCCGAAAAAAATATCAAGAAAACAATGAGGATGTCATTTTGATGTTGAAATGTGAAAATATTCATGCCAGTCTCACAAAAGTAACAGGAACCTTCTCATCTCTATTATTTCCTATGTGGGTCAAAGTATCAATTGCAGCCTTGGTCATAGCTCTTATCGGCGGAGCCATGTATTATCTTGATAACGAGGAAGCTCTAACCAAGGAGCGTAAGGAATGCGTATCGCGTTATAAGAACCTGAACGGTCTTCGCGGCGAGTTTACGGAAGAAAAGACAAAATATGTCGACTTCCTGGTGAAGAACGAAGGTTTGACCAACGATATCAATGCCTTAACCAAGGAGAAGGACGAGCTGGAAGCCAAGAATCAGGAACTGGCCGCCGCCAATGAGGCCAAGAAGACGGACCTTCAGGCACAGCAGACCGCCCTCGCGGAACTTCAATCCAAGAGCAAGGACATGGAAAGCATCCAGGCCATTGCAGACAAGATCAAGGGATTGGAGGAAGAATCCAAGCAGCTGGAAGTGGTCAAGCAGGCCGAACAGGGCAAGCATGACGCCATCGTGGCGGAAACGGAACAGCTTGTCGTGAACAATGCCGCCCTCCGCCAGCTCAAGGCTGACCAGGATGCGCACCTTTCCCCGCCCAATCTGAAAACGCGGGTTTCCCAAGTGATTGATGATTTCAATGTAGTGGTAATTGACGGCGGCGCTGCTGACCTGGGCGTGGTGCCCGGTTCCAAGCTGGCCGTGATGAGGGACGGCAACAAAATTGCCGAGCTTGACGTAAACGCTGTTGAATCCCGTGTTTCCACGGCTACCATCCTCCCCTCCACGGTAACCGCCGGCGAACGTGTTGAAGCCGGAGACGTCGTTGTATCCGTCCGCCCGTAGTCCTTTTCCCGGTTCAATACACTCCATACACTCTCACATACATACACAATGAAAACTGTCTTAGTAGTTTTATTGATTCTTGCAGCAGGTGCGGGCGCCTGGTTCTCCGGTCTCAGCGGCCTCTTCGGTGTCAATGGCCAGTACCAGGACTTCAAGGAAATGATCACGTACCGCAAGGTTCTGGACAAGGAAATCCGGAATTGGACGGGATTGCGCAATGACATGATCAAGAACCGCGGTCTGGCGGCGGAAGAAAACCTGAGCCTCACCTCCACCAAGGCTTCCGTGACGCAGCAGCGTGACGAACAGGTCTCCAAGGAAACGGAACTGAAGGAAGAGGAAGTCCAGCTGAATGCGGACCTGTCCAAGATCAACAAGCAAATGGATGAACTCAAGGCCAAGCTGAACGACTTCGGCGTTTCCAGCGTGCAGGAAATCCAGGCGAAGATGGAATCCATGGAAGCCTCCAACAAGAAGCTCCAGGAAGACATTGACCAGATCAAGAGCGCTACGGAAATAGCTGCCAAGAAGCGCGCCGAGCAGGCTACCGAGCTGGCCGGACGCCAGAAGGAACAGGCTGAATACCGCGCCGCCCTTGCCAAGAATGGGGATGAATATCCCGTTCTGTCCGTGGACCCGCAGTGGGGCTTCGTGGTAATTGGTGTCGGACAGGGCAGCAACATTGACCCGAACACGATTCTGCTCGTGACCCGTGACGGCCGTAGCATCGGCAAGCTGAAGGTGACTTCCCTGGAAAAGAACCAGACGGTGGCTGACATCGTCAAGGATACCGTGCCCGTCGGCATGAGCATCCAGCCCGGCGACATGGTGCAGCTTCTGCGCCCTGTGCAGTCCGCCAAATAAGATTCTGCCGCGTATTTTCCTTGAACCCCGCTGTGCTCTTCGGCATAGTGGGGTTCAACTTTTTACAAGGAAATGATGAAACGGTTTACAGGTTCTCTTTTGCTTACGTCTTTTTCCCTTCTTCTTGTCTCTTCCTGCTCCTGGCTGATGGAGCCGAAAGAACACGAGCGTATTCCGCAGCCGCCTCCCGGTGAGACAAAGAGCGCTCTTCCCCATAACAAGACGCAGAAATTTGAAGCGGAAGCCACCCTCGGACCGCTGGCCTCTCCTCGACGCTAAAAGCGTTGAAATAACGGTGGGCGGGAATTCTGTTCTTTACAGCATCTGGCAAACCGGATACAACGCCTCCCGATTTCCAAGCGGAGAGATGGCTGAGCTGGTCTAAGGCACTCGACTCGAAATCGAACGTGGGCTTAAAACCCACCGTGGGTTCGAATCCCACTCTCTCCGCCAGTTTTTTAACGAAAAGCCCGTCTTTGAGACGGGCTTTTTTGTTTCTCCGTATGAGAAGTTCCCAGCGGGAAGCCCGCAGGAACGGCTGGTTAATGATAGAGGGGGTGTCCTTTGGCTGCTTCCTTGAGGCGGTCTCCGTTAGGATGGTTGTAGCTGTAATAATTCCTGCACGCCATCTCGGTGGGCTTCCCGATGATGATATGGTCCAGGAAACGGACGCCGAGAAGCTTGGCGCATTCCCTCACGCGTTCTGTCAGGAGGTCGTCCGTACGGCTGGGCGCCGGGTTTCCGCTGGGGTGGTTATGCGCCAGAATGAAGCCGTAGGCATTATGGATGACGGCGGGGCGCAGGATGTCGCGCGGGTGGGCAATGGATTCATTCAGCGTGCCGGAGGAAATTTCTACAGGCTTGATAAGGCTACATTTGGTATCCAGCAGCAGGACGAGTACCGTTTCCTTGTCTCTCCAGCGCATTGCCGTCGCCAGGTAGTCATAGACGTCTTCAGGCGTCTGGATGGGCTGCCGCGCCATCGTTTCCCGGAGAGCCCGCGCGCCCAGTTCAAAGGCGGCGCTCAGCGTGGCCGCCTTGGCCATGCCTATTCCCTTGCAGATGTCCGCTATTTCCGCGGCTTCCATCTGGGCCAGGGCGTCCAGGGAGCCTGCGGATTGGATCAGGTCCGAGGACATGTCCAGCACGTTTTTGCCCTTAATGCCCATCCGCAGGAAGATCGCCAGCAGTTCCGCATTGCTGAGGGTGTGCCTTCCCTGGTGCAGCAGTTTCTCCCGAGGCAGGGATTGGGAGGGGAGGTCCTGGAGTTTGCGGTAGGCCATATTATCAGTAGCAGAGGCGTGCGGTGGAGAGGATGGCAGAGGGCAGATGGCGCAGCGTGTCTCCCGCCGTCAGGGTCTGCTGCGTAGCTTCTCCGGAGGAGATGGCCGTTTCGGAGGCGCGGCCACACAAATAAGTTCCCAGAACGGCGGAAACCAGCAGGGATTCCCCTTGGGCCAGAAAGCCGCCGCAGACGCCTGCCAGCACGTCCCCCTGGCCGGCGGTAGCCATGCCGGGGCCTCCAGTGATGTTGTAAAAGAGGGGTTTTCCCCGCTGGGTGACGATGGTACGGGCTCCTTTGTAAATCAGGGTGGCTTCATGTTCTTCCAGAAAGCAGTCGGCAATGTCCGCCCGGATGGCGCAATTGTCCGCGTCCGGCAGAAGGCGGCGGATTTCCCCGTGGTGCGGAGTCGCCAGAATGTGTTCTCCCAGGCTCCACTGCATGGCGGCGGCCAGGTTCAGGCCGTCCGCGTCCAGAACAGAGGGGGTTCCGGTTTCCAGAATAAGGCGGATGGCTTCCGCGTCCTCCTCCGATACGGAGCCGATGCCGGGACCGATGAGGAAGGCGCTGAACGTCCGGATGGAGACGTCCGCATAGCTGTCCACGGGCTTGACCATGATTTCCGGCGGCATGGACAGCGCGATAAGGGGATAGGCGTTCCGGTGGACATGCAGCGTCACCAGCCCGGCTCCGGCGCGGAGGGCGGCTTCACAGCACAGCCTGGCGGCTCCCAGCATGCCTTCCGAGCCGGCAATGACGCCGATGTGCCCGCGTTTGTTCTTATAGTCCGTATAGGGTCTTGCAGAGAGGAATTTGGTGAGCCGGGAGGAGGTGATGAGCTCCGTGGCAGGCAAAGCCTGTACATGGAGGCCCGGAAGGTCAATGCATGCCAGGCGCCCCGCATGCAGGGTGGCGTCATCATCCAGCAGCCCCTGCTTGACGGCGCCTATGCACATGGTGAAATCCGCCTCCACGGCATTTTCCTGGGGCATTCCCGTATCCGGGTCAACTCCCGTGGGAATGTCGATTGCCACGGTGCGCACGGCTCCGCAACGGTCCCGCAGGTAATTCATTTCCGCGCAGAGGGCGGAGATTTCCTGGCGGAGCAGCCCCTTGGCGCCAATGCCCAGCAGGCCGTCCAGCAGAATCATGGATTTTCCCGTCCGGGGCAGGGGAGCTTCATCGTACTCCTGGGGGGGA
This sequence comes from Akkermansia sp., assembly GCA_048388685.1. Classification (GTDB taxonomy): domain Bacteria; phylum Verrucomicrobiota; class Verrucomicrobiia; order Verrucomicrobiales; family Akkermansiaceae; genus Akkermansia. The sequence continues at coordinate 16,272 of DBGCTZ010000009.1, forward strand.
GGAGAGATTTCCGCCAGTTGGCGGAGGGGCAGTTCCCCCCACTCGGAGCGCGAATAGGCGGCCCTGAATCCAATTTCCCAGCCGTGCTGTTTCAGAATGCCGAGGACGGTGAGGGCATCTCCTCCATTGTTGCCTTTTCCCACATAGGCCACGCATAGGCCCGGAACGGGAAAGAACTGCATGACGGCTTCCGCGATGCCGGCGGAGGCTTGTTTTATGAGGGTTCTGGCCGGCGTTCCGCTGACGATGAGCTCGCGTTCCGCGATTTGCATATTTTCCGTGGAGCAAACTTTCATGGCGCTTGGTGGAGTCAACATGCACTTTACGCTAAAAAACCTTCTCCTGCAAGCCGGAGAAGGTTTTTTTGAAAAAGGAGTGAATCCGGAACGGTTAACCGATGCGGAAGGTGATGCGCGCCTTGGTCATGTCATAGGGGGACATTTCCATGCGGACCTTGTCACCCACCACAATTTTGATGAAACGCTTGCGCATTTTGCCGGAGATGTGGGCCAGCACTTCATGCCCGTTGGGCAGGCGCACCTTGAACATGGTGCCCGCCAGCACGGCGCAGATGGTGCCTTCCACTTCAATTTCACTTTCGGAGTTCTCCTCCTTGGGCGCTGATTTGCTGAAATGCCTTCTGCCCTTGTGACGGCCGCCGCCCTGCGGGCGCGGGCGGTTGGGTCCGCCTGCGGGGCGGGGGCCACCGCCTGTCCTGGCTCCTCCCGGGCCTGCGGACTGTCCAGCCGGGCGTGCCGGTCCGGTGCCGCTTCCCGCGGGCCGGGGCTGTCCGGGACGGCTGCCGTTGCCGGCCGGTCTTGTGCTGTTGCCTGCCGGCCTGGGGCCGGGGCGGGAATTCTGGCCGCCGCTGGGGCGGTTGCTGGGTCTTGGATTCGGGCTGATAGGATTCTCCTTGTAAGGTTAAAATGAACGCGCATGTACGAATTTTCGCGCAGGCGAATAATAGTCCATATTTCCACGGGGGCAAGTCCCGAATGTGAAAACGCGGCAATTAAGCCGCAATTCCCCGGACGGGAGGGGAAAAAGGCTCCAAAAGGGGGGTAATAGAGAAAAAGTATTTGACATTTACGTGAATAATCATTAGGAATGCGCCCCCGAATTGGAAGATTACGGCAGGATGCCGAAAACCGAGAACGAAGAATTGAACCATGAAGACCTTCTCAGCCAAACCGCAAGAAGTAGAGCGCAAATGGTATGTTATAGACGCTGCCGACAAGGTGCTCGGCCGTGTTGCCGTTGAAGCGGCTAACATTTTGCGTGGCAAGAACAAGACAATTTTCACCCCCCACGTTGACTGTGGCGACTTTGTCATCATCGTAAACGCGGACAAGGTGGTGTTGACCGGCAACAAGGAAAACGCCAAGATTTACACCCGTTTCTCCGGCTACGTCGGCGGCAAGCAGGTGGACACCCCCCGGAAAATCCGCGCCCGCCGTCCCGAACTTCTTCTGGAACTGGCCGTCAAGGGCATGGTGCCCCACACCCGCCTGGGCCGTCAGCAAATGACCAAGCTGAAGGTTTATGCTGGTGCAGGCCATCCGCATGAAGCCCAGCAGCCCACCGCCATCACTCTCTAACCGATTTCTCCAGACATGAGTCAGACAACCCCATACAACGCCACCGGTCGTCGCAAGACCGCCATTGCACACGCTTGGCTTACTGAAGGTTCCGGCCGCATCACGATCAACCGCCGCGGTTTTGAAGAATACCTTCCCACTGTCCAGTTGCAGAACGCCGTTCTCCAACCCTTCCAGGTCACCAACACCATGAACAAATTCGACGTGAACGTCGTCACCAAGGGCGGCGGCATTCACGGCCAGGTGGGCGCCATCCGCATGGCGATCGCCCGCGCTCTGGTTCAGGTTGATGAAGCTTCCCGCGCCCAGTTGCGTGAATTCGGTCTCCTGACCCGTGATTCCCGCATGAAGGAACGTAAAAAGCCCGGTCGTCCCGGCGCCCGCAAGCGTTACCAGTTCTCCAAGCGTTAAGCCTGGCTGGTTGCGAAGGAACTGGCTTTACCATTTCTTTCTCGGAAAAGGAGTGCTCCCTGTGGAGTACTCCTTTTTCGTTGCAGGGGAGGGCGGTTGCTGTTATGAAGGAACATCATGACAACAGAGCCCCAGGAAGACACAACCACGGAACCTTCTCCGGAAGAAGAAAAAACCGCAAGGTTTCTCTTCCCGCTTGTCCCTTTGGCGGGCGCGCCGCTCCTGCTGCTGGCAGCTTCCCTCCTGAGACATTCCCATTACGCCGGCTTCAACGGACCCAAGGTAGTCCAATACGGTCCGGGATTTTCTTTTTTCCAGTTTGCCGGGGTGGCCCTGTATTTCTACCTGGCTTACGCGGCCTTTAAAAAAGGCCTTCCCGGGTGGGGCTGGATGTTTGGTTCCCTGGCGGTGGCGTTCAATCCTTTCCCGGCGTTTTCCACAGGAATTGCGGGTGACTCCACGGCGTGGGGACTGGCCGTGGTCGTTGCCATCATCGTGATGGTGAAGGCCCTGATTGACCGGGAGTGACGGAATATGGGATTTACCGGTGGTAGGGCGTCCCCGCCAGGATGGTATGGCAGCGGTAAAGCTGTTCCAGCAGGACGACAAGCGCCAGCTCATGCTGGAGGGTGAACTTGCTTAACGCCAGAATGTGGCCGCACCGGGAGCGGAGTTCCTCCGTGTGCCCGTCCGATGCTCCGATGAGGAAGGCAATGCGGCGCACGGAATGTAGCTGCCAGTCCTTGGCCAGCCTGACCAGTTTCTCCGTGGTCCAGAGTTCTCCGCGTTCGTCCATGGCGATGCGCAGGCACCCCTCGCTGGCGGCCAGCAGGCGTTCTGAAACGTCCCTGGAGCTGCCGTCCTTGACGAGTTTGAGTTCCGCTTTGCCGAACGGCTTGAGGCGGTTGATATAAAGTTCCACGCCTTCCCGGGCGTAGTTCAGGGCTGGCTTGCCTGCGGCCAGAATCAGGAATTGCATGTGAGGTCAGGCGTTGGGTGAGGAGTTGAGGTAGTCCAGCAGATTGCGGGCCCAGGTTTCAGAAATGCCGCGGATGGCGGCAATGGAGGCGGGGTCCGCCCTTCTGATGGCGGCAACGGATTTGAATTTTTCCAGCAGCAGGCTTTTCTTGGCGGCGCTCATGCCCGGGGCGTCGTCCAGGGCGCTTTCCCGCATGCGTTTCCTGTAAAGCAGTTCGTTGTATCCGTTAGCGAACCGGTGGGCTTCATCGCGGATGCGCTGCATGAGCTTGAGGGCTCCCGTACTGTGCGGCAGGCACAGGGGCTGTGACTGGTGGGGGAAGAAGATTTCCTCCCGCTGTTTCGCCAAGCCGACGATGGGCATGTCCCCCAGGCCGATGGCTTCCAGGTCCGCCAGGGCGGAGGAAAGCTGGCCCTTGCCGCCGTCCACCACCACCAGGTCCGGAACCTTGATGGGGGCTTTCCCTTCCGCGCTCAATTTTTTGAGCCACTGGTACAGGCTCACGCCAGCGGGCCGTGACGCCACGGCGTCGCTTTCCGCCAGGATGCGGGAGTAGCGGCGCCGGATGACTTCCGACATGGAGGCAAAATCATTCTGGCCGTCCACGGTGCGGATGCGGTAACGGCGGTAGGCCTTGTTGTCCGGCCTGCCGTTGGTGAACCGCACCATGGAGGCTACGATGTGATTGGAAGAGACGTTGGAAATGTCAAAGCATTCCATGATGGCGGGGGGCTCTTCCAGTCCCAGAGCCAGCCCCAGTTCCTTCATATCCTCCACCGGACGCACGGTGCCGGGCAGGTTGGGCGTTCCCTTCTGGAACCGTCGCGCGGGCTCCAGCACCTTGATCAGGTTGTCCCGGATGTCCCGCAGGTACGCGGCGCGTTCAAAGTCCAGCTCGTCGGAGGCCTGCATCATTTCCCTGGTCAGTTCGTCCAGAGCGCTTTTTTTGCCCGTTCCTTCCAGCAAGCGCACCGCTTGGTCAAAGCTCTTGTTGTAGTCGCTGAGGGAGATACGGCCTATGCACGGGGCGGAGCAGTTGCGTATCACGTCCGCATGGCAATGCTTGAAGTCGTTGAGACCCGGATTTTTGACCTTGCAGGTCCGCAGCCGGAAATGCCTGTTAAGCCATTCCTGGGTGGCGTACAGCGCCTGGGAGTGGACAAAGGGGCCGAAGTAGCGCGCGCCGTCATCCTTCCGCACCCGCGCCAGCTGGAAGCGCGGCAGCTTCTCCCCTCTGGGAATCTTCAGCAGGGGGTAGCGCTTGTCGTCCTTCATCTGAATGTTGTAATGCGGGCGGTACTGCTTGATCAGCTTGCTTTCCAGCAGAAAAGCCTCTTGGTCGTTCCTGGTTTCAAAGTAGTCGAATGACGCAATGGCATTGATGAGCGCCCTTGTTTTGTGGTTGGAGAGGGTGGCCCCGGTGGGGGAAAAGTAGTTGCCCAGGCGCCGGTGCAGGTCCTTCGCCTTGCCTACGTAAATGGTATTCCCCAGGGCGTCTTTCATGATGTAAACGCCGGGTTTATGCGGGGTTTGCCTCCAGAGTTCCTTCAGGGATGGTTTTTCACGATCTGCCACGGGGGATATTATGCCATAGGCGGCAAGAAATGAAACTGCGGAAACGTACTGCATTACGGCTACTTGGCTTGCCTAGGAAGACATCTTCTGTATAATCCCCTACGTCTTTTGTATGAATCCTGTACCGTTTACCACGCTGGCTGCCGCCATGGACTTTGTGGTGGGAGATAGAAACTATCCCCTTTCCGAGCTGTTTGTGAAAGGCGGCTTCATCATGTGGCCTCTGCTCCTGTTGTCCATCGCGGGAGTGGTGGTGCTGGTCATGTGCTGTTTTTCCACCCGCGCCTCCGCCGTTCTGCCCACCAAGCTGGTGGAGCAGGCGGAATCCTTCATCCGCAAGAGGGATTACACGGGGCTTTCCATCCTCTGCAAGGATGGGGACTCCTGCTACGCGCGCGTGATGCTGACGGTAGCCAACTTCATGCTCCGCAATCCTTCCGCCCAGTTTGAGGAGGTGAGGGAAATAGCCGCTGCGGAAGGCGGACGGCAGGCGGGCTTCCTGAGCCGCCAGATTTCCTGGCTCTCTGACATCGGCGCGCTGGCTCCCATGCTCGGGCTGCTGGGTACCGTGGTCGGGATGATGAAAACCTTCTTTGAGATCGCCAACGGTGATTTCTCCGGCGGCAAGCAGCGCATCGACATGGCCGGCGGCGTGGCGGAAGCCCTGATCACCACGGCGGGCGGCCTGATGCTGGGCATTCCCGCCATCCTGGCTTATGTGTATTTCCGCAGCCGGGTGCACAAGCGCGTGGGAGACCTGGAAGCCGCGGTGACGCACAGCGTTTCCGTAGTCGCCACCCAGCTTCAGAAGCCGCGTGCCGGAACCTTCCATGAAGAAGAGCTTCCCAGGGTGCCCGTGGACCCCACCTCCCTGCGCGACGTTCGCGGGCTTTAACCGGAAGCGGCCACGCTCACTACACCGGAAAAACGTATGAAATTTCATTATAAAATGCCCAATCCCATCGGGTTCCAGCTGGCGCCCATGCTGGACATTGTTTTTCTGCTGCTGGTGTTTTTCATCGTCACCCAGACGTTTGAGGATGACGAGCCGGACCTTTCCATCAACCTTCCTTCCGCGGAGACTCCCAAGCCCGGCGAAAGCGTTTCCAATGAAATCACCGTGAACATCCGGAAGGACGGCACGGTGGTCATCAACCGCCAGCCGTACACCATGCCGCAGTTGGAGGACAAGCTTCTTTCTGTCGCCCGGCTGGATAAAACCATGCTTGTCCGCATCCGCGTGGATGAGAAGGCGGAATCCGGCGTGGTGGTGCATGTGATGGACGCCTGCCTGAAGGCCGGCCTGAACAATGTTTCCTTTTCCACGCGGCCTCCGGCCCCGTCTTCCGTCAACGTTTCCCACCCCCAAGCTTCATGAAAGCGTTCCTCTTCCTTAATGCAGGTTTAATGACCCTGGCCGCGTTTGCCGCCGCGCAGGAGAACATTCCGGACGCCGCTCCCGTGACGGACGGTCCTCTGGTCGCCAATCCGGAGCAGGATACCCTGGACATGGCGGACATGATGTACAAGCAGGCCCAGGAGCCGGCCATAAAGGGAAATCCGCAGGAACACGCCCGTCTGCTTGACCTGAGCCTGCGCAAGTACCTGGAATTTTCCCAGCGCTTCCCCCAGTCCGCCCAGGCCCCCCTGGCGGAATACCGCGCGGCCATGTGCCTTACAGACCTGGGGAGGAAGGAGGATGCGCACGCCCTGTTCCGCAGGCTGACCCAGACGGGCACCCCGGCCCTGATCGCCGCTTCCGCCTACCGGCTGGCTACGGACGCCGCTGCCGCCGGGGAAACGGAAAAGGCCATCCAGTATTACCAGCTTGTGGTCCGCAACGCGGAACAGAATGATTTGAAGGTGGACGCCCAGTATCGTCTGGGGCGCCTGTTTCTCTCCAGCGGGAACCCGGATGCCGCCGCCACCATGTTTTGCGCGGTGATAGGCAATCCGCAGGCTGACGGAAAGTTTGTGCTGGTTTCCCGGATGGGGTACGCCGCGCTGTGCGCGGATACGGGCCGTCTGGGCGAAGCTTATTCCGAATACCGCAAGGTGCTGGATACGCCCGGCGTGGATGACCGGAACCGGGGCATCGCCACCCTGCAGGCCGCCATGCTGGCTACCAAGCTGAAGAGGACCGCGGACGCCCAGGGCCTTTATGAACGGCTTTTGAAGGACGAGTCCCTCAAGGAAATGGCTCCGGAGGCCCGCATGGGGCTGCTCCTGGGACTGTACAACATGGGCAAGTACAAGGAAATACTGTCCCAGTACGCGCAGCAGAAGGACATGAAGATGCCGACCAAGGAAGGGGAGGTGCGCCTCCTGATGCTGCTGGGCCAGTCAGCCTACAAGCTGAAGGAGTACCAGAAGGCGGCGGATTTCTTCCTGGAAGCGGAAAAGGCCGTTCCCTACACGCAGGAGGCCATGCAGGCCTCCTTTTACCGCCTGCTGTGCTATAATGAGCTCAAGCAGAAGGACCTTCCCCAGCGCGCGCAGAGTTTCCTGAACCATTATGCCAAGGCTTTCCCGACCAGTGAGCTCCATGACCTGGTGCGCCTGATGGCCGCGGAGAACCTGTTTAACAGCAGTCCGGCGGATGCCGCCCGTTTTTACGCCAGCATTGATTTTGACAAGTTGCCTCCCAGGATGCGCGCGGACATTCTGTACAAGAGCGCATGGGCCATCGCCCAGGCCGGGAACCGGGGAGTGGCCGCCACGCTGTTGACGGATTTCATCAACAAGTACCCGCAGGACCCCCGCATCTGCGAGGCGCTGACCCTGCGCGGGGACATGTACGCCAAGACCAAGAAGGAGGCGGAAGCCCTGATGGATTTCGACAGGGTGATCGCGCGCTGGCCCAAGGAGGAATCCGCCGCCGCCGCGTGGCAGCGTGCTGCCCAGATTTATGCCGGGCGCCAGGACATGGTGAACATGGCGAAGTATTACGAAGGCCTGATCCAGAACTTCCCGAAGGCTTCTCCCGCCGCTCTGGCGGAAGCCCACTTCCTGCTGGGCCGTGCGGCGTTTGACCAGGGGGATTTCAAATCCTCCATCAGCCACATGGCGGAGGCCAAGACGCTGGACCCCCAGAAATACGGAGAACAGGTCAATGTGCTTTCCGTCCTGTCCTACCACAAGCTCCAGGACGTGAAAAAATTGAAGGAGGCGCTGGAAACCCTCCAGAAGGAGAACCCCTCCGCCGTGGCTCGCGTGCCGGACGTCATTCCCGCATGGCTGGGGCTTCAGGCCTACGGCATGAAGGACCTGGAAACGGCAGACAAGTACATGACCTGGGCCACGCAGAATGATCAGCTTCAAAATGTGAAGAAGGTGATCTGGCGCAATCTGGCGAAGGTGCGGCTGGCGCTCAAGAAGTATGACCGCGCCCTGGTGGCCTCTAACAACTTCCTGAAGGATGAGGACCAGCCCTACCGCCGCGCGGACGGGTTGCTGGACAAGGCCTCCATCCAGCTTGGACTGGGCAGGTATGCGGACGCCCGGAAGACCGCGGAGGAAGCGCTGGCGCTGGGCGTGGAAGGTCCCCTGATGGCCTCCCTGAAAATCGTTCTGGGGGACATTTCCTATGCGGAGAAAAAGTTTGATGAAGCAGCCAAGTATTATGGCGTCACCGCGGAATTGTTCGTCAATGACGCCGAATTGAAACCCAAGGCCCTGTTCAAGGCGGCGGAAGCGCTGGACAAGGCTGGCCGCAAGTCGGAGGCTTCCCAGTACCGGGCGCGCCTGCAGAAGGAGTTCCCGGATTGGAAGCAGGATGAGGACTCACTGCCCCCGGACGCCCGCTAGGCGTCCCCAAGAATTGGAACCGGAATGGAGAACAGGCGTAAAAGATGGTATGATCTGTTCGGATTGCTGCCGCGCAATCTGGGCCGCATGCTGCTGTGGCTGGGCCTCATTCCCATTGCCTTCATCATCGTCTTGCTCGTGTATGCGTGGAGGGCGGACCAGTATGAACTGGATGAAGTGCTAGCCCCGCTGGAAAATTGCGCCGCGTATGACCGCAACGGCCAGTGGATAGGCACCCTGACGGACCATGACCGGGTGTACGTGGCCCGCAATGAACTGCCGGACAATCTGGTGAATGCCTTCATTGCCCGGGAGGACGAAGCCTTTTTCGATCACGGCGGCATCGTGTACTCCTCCATCATCCGCTCTATCTGCCGGAATCTCACCACGCTGTCCTATGCCCAGGGGGCGTCCACCATCACCATGCAATTGGCGCGAAACTGCTATGAACTGGGGGGAAAGACCCTGGACCGCAAGGTGCTGGAAATGGCCGTGGCGCGCCGCATTGAGGGTAAGTATTCCAAGGATGAAATCCTGACGGCCTACCTGAACCGCATCTACTTCGGCCAGCAGTGCTACGGCATCGCCCAGGCGGCGGACTTGTATTTCGGCAAAAAGGTAGCGAACCTTTCGCTGGCGGAATGCGCCACGCTGGCCGGCTTGGTGCGCGGCCCTTCCATTTACAACCCCGTTTACAGTCCGGATGCGGCCGTCAAGGTGCGCAATGCCACGCTGGAAAGGATGCTGGAATGCAATTTCATCACCCAGGAGCAATTATGGCAGGCGTCCCGTGAGCCGATGACGGTGGCGGGAGAACGGGAAGCCCGGCCTGGCTCTTATCCCATCCTGGTCATTTCCCGTGAATTGGCGGACATGGACTGCTGTGACGAGCAGGAGGGAACGTCCAGCATCTTTGTGATGACCACGCTGGACCTGGAATTCCAGCGCATGGTGGAGGAAATCACTGAGCCCCTGCTGGCCGCCCTGGAACATTCCCCCGTGTGGGCCGGACTGCCCAAAAGGGTGGACAACCAGTTGAAGAATTGCGTGCAGGCGGCCGTGCTGTGCGTGGACTCGCGCAAGGGGGACCTGCTGGCCGTGACGGGCGGCCGTTCCGCCCTGGACGGCGTAGACCGGTGGCAGGCCATGGTGATGCCCGGAGACCTCTTCACCCCCGTCGTCAACGTGTGCGCCGTGGACCAGCGCAGAACTGTCATCCGCAGCAGTCCGGAAGTCACCGGGCGCGGGGTAGGGTTCAATACGGTGATAGAAACCGCGCAGAAAGCCGGTTACAAGGGGGACCTCCCCCGCTCTCCGGACCTGTACGCGGGGAAGTTCCGCGCGCCTCTGGCGCAGGCCGTCAATGCGCTGTACCTGATCGGCAATGACGGGCGCAACGTGCTGATATCCTCCGTCCGCCAGGTGGGCACCACCAAGAAGAACCTGGTGATGGTGAATGCCCCCTCTCCTGAGGAAAGCCGCCGTGAAATCCTGCCGCGTGAATCCGCCCACCTGGTGGCCGCGCTGCCTCCCTTCCGCTATGACGAACGCTCCCGGAAGACGTCCGTCAATGTCCGGCTGCCGGAAAACACGGGGAATTTCTCCGCCGTCATGGGGCGTTACTTCACGGTATTCGTCTGGGTGGGCTTTGACATCCCGGAAGAAGCCGTTTATAAAAAGAAGGGGGTGGCCGCCGCGCTGGCGAAAACCTCCGCTGCGCTGGCCGGAGAAGTGTATGACCGGGCGGAGGAAAACCGCAGGAAAGCCGTTCAGGAACGGCGGGAGCAGGAACCCCCTGCGGAACAGGACTCCTGACGGGAACAAATTTTCAACCATAGACAGATCATGAACCACTCACCTGAAATGACCGCGGCCATCCTGGCCGCCAAATCCGCCGGAGCCTTCCTGAAAAAACATTTTTATGATCAGAAGAAGGTGGATGAAGCCAGCCAGAACGATATCAAGCTGGAGCTGGACAAGCTTTCCCAGAAGTTGATTACGGAGGAAATCCTCTCTGTGTTTCCCAACCACGCCGTTTTGGGCGAGGAAGGCTATACGGGAGACCGCAACAGTGAATATGAATGGATTGTGGACCCCATTGACGGAACGGTGAATTACTTTTACACCATTCCCTGGTTCTGCGTTTCCATCGCCCTGCGCCGCCGCGGGGAAGTGGTGCTGGGCGTGATTTACGATCCCATGATGGACGAGTGCTGGCATGTGGAAAAGGGAGGCGTTCCATACATGAATGACCAGCCCATGCACTGCAGCCGCCGGGAACGCATGGCGGAGGCCGTGGTGTTCGTGGGGCACGGCAAGACGGACGGCTCCAAGGAAAAGGGCATTGAACGCTTTGCCAAAATCGCCTGGCAGGTGCGCAAGGTGCGCAACAACGGCTCCGCTGCGCTGGCGCTGGCTTACATTGCCTGCGGCAGGTTTGACGCCTATGTGGAGAGCGTCATTTCCATCTGGGACATTGCCGCCGGCGTTCTGCTGGTGGAAGCCGCCGGAGGAAAGGTGGTGCTGGAACCGAAGGAGGACAATCCGGAACAGTTCGCCATTATAGCCTGGAACGGCCGCATCCCGATCATGGAGGCCCTGGACGAATAACCTGAAACCCTGCCGCAGTATGAAAGACATGATTGCTCTGACCGGACTGGGATATGACATCCACCGCTTTGCGGAAGCCCCGCGGCCCCTCATGCTGGGGGGTGTGCACATCCCTTCCGCCCGCGGGCTGGACGGCCATTCCGATGCGGACGTCCTGTGCCACGCCATTGCGGACGCATTGCTCGGCGCCGCCGGATTGCCGGACATCGGCTACTGGTTCCCGCCGGGCGACCCTTCCTGCAAGGATATTTCTTCTCTGGACATCGTGGCAAAGGCCGTTTCCCTGATCCGGGAACGCGGCGGCCGCGTGGTGAATGTGGACTCCTCCCTGATTGCGGAAGCTCCCCGCATCTCCCCCTATCTGGAACAGATGAAAGGAGCCCTGGGAAGCGCCCTGGGCATCTCCCCGGCGCGCGTGGGGGTGAAGGCCACCACCAATGAGCAGCTCGGCGCCCTGGGGCGCCGGGAAGGCATTGCCGCCTTTGCCGTAGCGGCCATTTTGCTGCCGGAAGATTTAACTACGCCATAAGGCATTCATAGCCATATTTTTTTGGAATCCTTTAGGCGGAAGGGGAGCATGGTTTTTTGTGCCGTGGGCTGCGGGCGAGTCTGTAGTGTGCATACGGATTATGAATCCGTTACGTGGTCCCGAGTAAGAAATTGCCCTCTTCTGCTATTCGGAAGAGACTCATCTGCGAGGGCCCGAAGGCCTCCGCTCCCAGCTGACCGCCTCCTCTATAAACCACGGTATAAGGCCTTCCCCGTGTCTTTTGATGGCCGCGCTGCTGGCGCAAGGCCTTCCGGCCCCTGTCAACCCTGCCAAGAAACCACCCGTCATTCTTCCGGAGAAATTGCCTGAAGGCTTTCATTTTCATGCGCCCAGCATCCGGAAATAGCAGGGTGAATTTTACTAAGGGATTTTCAATCAAATTTGTGTGTTGACCCCGGATTCATAATCCGCTAAGGTGGTTTCAGTGGGTGTTTTGGCATTTTCTGTCAGGCCGCTCCAATTAGCTACATAAGGATATATGACGAGAAAAACCGGGCTTCCCTGACTGGGGGAGCCCGGTTTTGCATCAAGTGGCATGGCGGGGCGGCAGCGTTTCCGTTCTTCCTGCACGCGCCTCTGTAAGAGTGTGCTCCCGGCATCTCTCCATAAAAAATGCGGCCGCGTGAACGGCCGCATTTGCAGGGAAAAGAGGGCACGAAAACGCCCTTACTTTTTTGGCGTAATGTTGCGCATGTTGCGGCCTTTGCCCTTGCGCTGCTGTTCCTCCAGGGCCACGCGCTGCTGGTCCATCATCCGCTGGAAGAAGCCTGGCTTCTTCTTTTTGGCGGCGGTGAGCACGGGCATGGGCAGGCGGCGGATCAGGGCCGTCTGGCCGATGGAAATGAGGTTCTGTGTGGTCCAGTACAGGGCCAGGGCGGAAGCGAAGTTATAACAGAACAGGAAGAACATGACGGGCATCAGGTTCATGATGATGCGCTGGGAGCGTTCCCCCGCCTGCGGGGTCATCCGCATCTGGATAATCATGGTTACAGCCATGATTAGGGGCAGGATGTTGATCGGAATGCCGAACAGGTGGCCTACGGTGTCAGGCAGTGACAGGTCCGTCATCCACAGGCAGAAGGGCTGGCCCCTCAGTTCCGCGGAGTACTGGAGCACGCGGTAGAAGGCGAAGAAGATAGGAATCTGGATGAGCATGGGCACGCAGCCGCTGGCCGGGTTGATGCCGTACTTCTGGTACAGCTTCATCATTTCCATGTTCACCTTCTGGGGTTCGTCCGGATATTTTTCCTTGAGCTTCGCCATTTCCGGCTGAACCAGGGACATGCGCTTCATGGCCATGTAGGACTTCTTGTGCAGCGGCCAGATGATGGCGCGGACGACGATGGTCATGCAGATAATGGCCACGCCCCAGTTGCCGAACCATCCGTGGAAGAGGTTGAGCAGCCAGTTCATGGGCACGCTCAGGAAGACGAGCCAGCCGTACGCCATGATGTCGCTGATGGCGGGGTAGGTGAGGTTCAGGTCGCGCAGGTAGGCGTTGAACTTGGGACCGGTGTAAATGTCGTACGTGAGCGTCTTGATCTCGTTGGGCGCCATCGTCAGGTTGGGAATGCCCATGGCTACGGTGACGCCGGGCACCATCGTGTTGTTTTCATGTTCCAGCGGGAATTCCTGGCGGGTGGCGTACACGGTGGAGCCGTTGGACTTGTCCTGGGGAAGAAGGATGGTGGCGTAATACTGGCTCATCACCCCGGCATAGGTCAGGTCCTGAAGGGGGCCTTCCAGAACGCGGGCCTTCGCGGTGCTGAAAAAGCCGCCCGTGAAGTAGGAGGGCACTTCCTGCTCCAGGGAGCCGTCCGCATGGTAGAAGAAGTGGGTGTAAGTGTCCTTGGGTTCGCTTTTGGCGATGGGGTAGGCGCTGCCGCCGAAGATGCCCATGTAGCGCAGATCCTGGACATTGGAGGATTTGTTGAGCAGGGAGACGGTCAGGCGGATGAGGTACTTGCTGCCGGGCAGTACTTTTCCTTCCAGATTTTTGACGGGGTGCAGGGTGTAGGTTTTGGAGATGAAGAGCTGCCGAGCGGAGTCATAGCCCTCCAGAGTGACGGAGTCCGCCGTGCGCTTGACTTCCCGGTACACCGTGTTGTCATAGGAGGGGTCCTGCGTGGCGTCCATGTTGAAGACGAGTTCGCCGATTCCCCTCTGCTGGGCTTCATTGATCGTGATGTTGTGGTCCGCGACTTTCTGGGAGTCCACAATGTCGTTGTGGAGGGTGACGGCGCCGATGGACCCGCCGATGCGGTTGAAGGTGTACGTGATGAAAGGTTCCTGCCTGCCGTTCACTTCCTGCGTGGCTGAAAGCGTGATGGGGCTGGTTTTGTCTTCTTCCAGGGCCCTGGCGGCGGAAGTCTGTTCCGGCGTGACGGGGGCCGCGGACGTTTCAGCGCCGGGTGCCGGGGTTCCGGAGGGAGCTGCAACGGTTTGCTGGGCAGGAACGGGAGCCGCGGGGACGGGTTCTTCCTTTTTATTGTTGCCCATGTAAATGTTCAGGCCCAGAAGGGCAGCGCAAACGCCTATGATGATCCATGCTGTGCGATCCATAATGTAATATAGCTTGATTGAAGTTGGTAGGTAGGAAGGGGAGAGAAAGGTAATTTAACGCGGCGTGCGGGCCGGAGGCACGGGATCATACCCTGAGCCGCCCCACGGGTTGCATCTTAAAATGCGCCATGTTCCAAGAAGAAAGCCGCGCCATGCCCCGTGGAGCCGGACGGCCTGGATAAAGTATTGAGAGCAGGTGGGAGTGTAGCGGCAGCCGCTACCGGGACCCCCCAGCGCATGCAGGGGAGCGCTGATGAAGGTTTGATAGCCACGGACCAGGGCAATGAGCAGCCATTTCATCATGCGTTGTCTTTTTCCTGGGAAAGAAGTTGCAGTTTGAGCTTGCGGGCGGCTTTCTGCCAGTCCCGCTCCAGATCGGCATAGCTGGCTTCCACGGCCCGCCAGCGGAGGACGCACACCAGGTGCACGCCGTTTTCAAAGGGAGCGCCGTGCGCTCTCAGGATTTCCCGCACGCGCCGCCGCAGTTTGTTGCGGACGACGGCACAGCCGATTTTCTTGGTGCAGATGATGCCGAATTTGGAGGGTTCCTCCGGATGTTCCAGCGGGGCTGCACTTAAAACAATAAGCCGACCTGCTACGGATGGTCCCTCGTTGCGTACCCGGGCAAATTGGAATGCCCTGGTCATGCTTTGTTGACGAGTAAGACGCATCTCCCGCGGGTCGGCCCGTGAAAAGAAGTTCCAAGGAGGCGTTAACCGAGTCCTGGCGGCTGAATTAACGGCCGTGCTGGATGGTGTGGCGCTTGTACTGGATTTCGGCTCCCTTGGGAAGCAGGCGCTTGCGGCCTTTGGCGCGGCGGCGGCGAATGATGTCTGCCCCGTTCTTGGTAGCCATGCGTGCACGGAATCCGAACTGACGCTTGCGGCAACGCTTGGATGGTTGATAAGTCCTCTTGCTCATGATGTTGAAAGATGCTTCTTGTGAATTACTAGATTCAGTGCCGTCCGTCTAAGCGGCCTATGCACAACCGGACGAAAAGGATAACTATTTTGGCTGTTTTGTCAATCCGTCAGGCGATTAATTTGCCGTTTTTCTTGTGGAAGGTACTGGTTTTGATAATATTTATGATTGATAATCAATAATTTTCTCTTTTAGGGGAAGGCTCTTGTTTTACAGAAAGAGCAGTTCCGCATACGTGGGAACGGGCCACAGGTCTGCGTCCGTCAGGCCTTCCAGCATGTCGATCGTGCTTCTCAGGTTGTCCATGCCGGTCTGAATGTCCCTGGTGCTGGCGGTGTCCACGGCATGGCGGAGTTCCTTCACCTGGGAGGGGAGGAGGTCCAGCAGCGTGCCGATCTGGTTGGCGCGGTCCACGGTGGATTTCATGCCAGCCTTGATGCCGGCGGCTTTCATCTGGGCGATGGCGGTGGTGAGTTGCGTGAGCTGTTCCGTCACGGCGGGAATGTACAGGGTTTCCACCATCAGCAGGGCGGTTTCCGCTTCAATGCTGATTTCCTTGTAGAATATTTCCGTCTGGATTTCATGGCGGGCGTGAAGTTCCAGGGGGCTGACCACATGATATTTTTCAAAGAGGGCCTTGGCCTTGGGCGTTTCCAGGGCGGCCAGGGCTTCAATGGTGCCGGGAACGTTGGGCAGCTTGCGGCGTTCCGCTTCTTCAATCCAGGCTTCCCCGTAGCCGTCCCCGCTGAAGAGGATGCGCTTGTGCTTCTTGATGATGCCCTGGAGGTGCTTGTTCAGCGTGGCGTGGAATTCCTCCGGGTTGTCCTTGACGGGTTCCAGAAGGGTGCAGATTTCATCCAGGCTTTCCGCCACGATGGTGTTGAGCACCGTCATGGGCCAGGCGCACGTCTGGGAGGAGCCTACGGCACGGAATTCGAATTTGTTGCCCGTGAAGGCGAAGGGGCTCGTGCGGTTGCGGTCGGAGGCGTCCAGCGGGAACATCGGCAGCGTGTCCACGCCGATGTTGATGGTCTTCAGCGTGCGTGCCTTTTTGGTGCCGCCCTTTTCAATCTGCTCAATGATTTCATCCAGCAGGTCCCCCAGGAAGATGGAGATGATGGCGGGAGGCGCTTCATGGGCGCCCAGGCGGTGCTCATTGCCGGACTTGGCCACGGAGGCGCGCAGCAGGTCGGCATGCTTGTCCACAGCCTCAATCGTGGCGCAGAGCAGGGTGAGGAAGATGGCGTTTTCCTGCGGGCTGGAACCGGGGTTCAGCAGGCTGCCGTAACCCGGAGCGGAAAGGGACCAGTTGTTGTGCTTGCCGGAGCCGTTCATGCCGGAGAAGGGCTTTTCATGCAGCAGGCAGACCATGTCATGCTTGTTGGCGGTTTTCCGGAGCACTTCCATGACCAGCATGTTGTGGTCCACGGCCAGGTTCTGGCTTTCAAAGATGGGGGCGATTTCAAACTGGCCGGGGGCCACTTCATTGTGGCGCGTCTTGGCCGGAATGCCGAGCTTCCAGAGGGCTTCGTCCACGTCCACCATGAATTCCAGCACGCGGTCCTTGATGGAGCCGAAGTAGTGGTCCTCCATCTGCTGGTGCTTGGGAGGAACGTTGCCGAAGAGGGTGCGTCCGCACATCATCAGGTCCGGGCGCAGGGCGTAAAGCTGCTTGTCCACCAGGAAGTATTCCTGTTCCGCTCCCAGATCCGCGCTGACGTGGATGTTGTCCGGTCCGCCGAAGCAGGAGAGCAGCCGCTTGGCCTGGCGGGTGACGGCGGTCATGGACCGCAGAAGGGGGGTCTTTTTATCCAGCGCCTGTCCCTTGTAGGAGCAGAAGGCGGTGGGGATGCACAGGGTGGCGCCGTTTTCCGTGCGCTTGATGAAGGCGGGGCTGGTGGGGTCCCACGCGGTATAGCCGCGCGCTTCAAAGGTGGCGCGGAGGCCGCCGGAGGGGAAGCTGGAGGCGTCCGGCTCACCCTGGACCAGGCTCTTTCCGGAGAACTTGAGTTCCAGGTTTCCTTCCGGGTCCACGTCCACAAAGGAGTCATGCTTTTCCGCCGTGCTTCCGTTGAGGGGCTGGAACCAGTGTGTGTAGTGGCTGGCGCCCTTTTCCAGAGCCCACGTCATCATGGCCTGGGCCACTTCATTGGCAATATCCGGGTCCAGCTTCTCGTCCTTGCGGATGGTTGCCAGCAGTTTCTTGTATACGGGACGCGGCAGGTAATCGCGCATGGTCTCCATATTGAAGACATCCTGACCGTAAATTTCCGCAATAAAAGTTGCGGCGTCGCCAACATCGGAAGGTGGGTTTGTATGCATCTTGGTAGGGAACGCGCCAAAAGGCTCGGAATCTACCAAACCTTAAAAGGGGGGTTTTGGCAAGCCGAATCCTGCCGCGAGGTTCCCCGGAGAGATGTTTCAGGGAGCAAAAGCTCCGCGGGTGTCGAATTTTACGTCCTTGAGGGCCGCGCGGGAGGGCAGGTGTTTTTCCGCCGCTCCCATCCGGAAGCCGTCCATGGCTTCCCCGGAGGCCACTTTTCCCGGCAGGGCGTCTCCGATCATCTGCCCGTCCAGCCAGATGCGGAAACCGCTTCCGGTTCCGGCGTTTTCGTTTTTTCCGGAACAGGTGATGCGGACGTTCCGGAAGCGTTCCTTCATGTCCGCATGGTACAGAACGGTCCCGTTCCAGGACAGTCTGTCCGGCTTCATCCGGAGAATGCCTTCCGTTTTTCCATTGCCCAGATGGATTTGGAAATGGTTAGGCGCGTCTGCCTCCGGGTGGTTCATCCGCAGGGACAAATCAAGGGTGCAGTCTCTGCTGCGGGCCTTCCATGCCGCCGTCAGGGCAGGCTGGTGCGCGGCATCCGCGCCGCCTTTCCAGTCCAGGGTGAGCTGGACGAGCGTCCGGTTCCATGCCCCGGCGGTTTCCCGGTCCAGGAATAATTTGTCCGGAGGGGCGCCGGGCCGGACGGAGCGGAAGGGAAGAGTGGAAGGGAAGAGTGGAAGGCAGCTTTCCGGAAGCGCGGCGTTCCAGTCCTGCGGGCTGCCCTTTCAAGCCCAGCGCTTTCAGAAGATTCCCGGACATGATGAGCTCCCCCTGGTTGTTGGGTGCCGGTTGTCTATGTTCATCGTTCCCGGCGTGGGTGCGGCTCCCGTGGTCAGGGGAGCCATTCCTTGGCCGATGTCGACATAGGAGACGGCGGAGGTCCCGGCAGACCATGCCGCGGCCCTGGCAGCCAGCTCCCTATTGGCCTGCCGCACCCTGGCCATCATGGCCTTTCCGGCTTTTGCGGAAGGAGGGGTGACGGACAGCACATGAATGCGGGCGCTGGGATTGCTTTTCTGGTAGGCCTGCACGATGTCTTCCATATCTTTCAGGAATTGATCCATGATTCTTCCCTTGTGCAGATCATTGGTGTCCAGCATCAGGAACACGGTATCCGCCGCGTAGCCGGACGGATTGGAGGGCAGCAGCCAGTCCCGGAGCGTTCCCCTGCCGCGGTTCTGCTGGAGGTCTGCCGCGGGGATGGCGGCGGAGCCGGAGAGGTAGGAGGCGCACCAGTTGAAGTGGCCCTCATGCGTGTTGATGAAGGCTTGTTTCCGGTAGGCGGGGGTAAGGGGCGGGATGAGGTCCGTGGTCCCCTTGTGGCAGCTTCCCTGCTGGGAGCCCACAAAGGTATAATCCCTGCCGTAAACCAGGCCATTGTCCGTCAGGCCTTTCCAGAACTGGTAGCGGTAGCTCGCCTGCGGGGAGGAGGGATAAATGGAGGAGTCAAAGCCCTGCGTGATGGAATCCCCCGCAAAAACCGTCCTTCCCAGTTTGCGGGCCTGCGCAGCGGATGCCATGCAGGCGAGGAGGGAAAAAAGAAGGAGCAGTGCGTTCTTCAAGTTCATGATGCAGGAAGGAAACCGGCATGGCCGTCCCTCCGGGGGCGGTGGAAGCGGAATAGCTGTTATTTCAACGGGCCGACCGTGATTTTCTGGCACATGGTATGGGCCTGGCCGGAGGCAAGGGGAATGAAGCGGGAACCGGCATTGCCCACTTCAACGCACAGGAATTTATTCCAGGAGGCGGCGCCCAGGTCCGCCATGTTGTTGGCGCCCTGCTGGCCCGGGTTCCAGACGATGACGGAAGAGGCGTGGTTCCGTTCCACGGTGATGGCGCGGTTCAGCACGAGGTCTTCCAGGACGGTTTTTCCCGAACAGGCGGGACAGTCATAAACGCGGTCCAGGCAGCCCAGCGGGGCCAGAGGCCGTTCCCCGTGCTTCATGGGCTGGGCCGCTTCTTCCCGGAACGGGATGTCGTCCAGTCCGTGAACGCGGCATTTGGTCAGATTGCCGACGGCAAAGTAGTTGTGAAAGGCTTCCGTAAGCTTGCAGGGCTGCATGCGGGCCGTGGTCTCCAGCTTCATGACCAGCGTGCGGCCCAGCGTCAGGCGCAGGATGGCTGCGGGATAGGCCTCGTCTTCCGGATAAAAGGCCAGGGAAAGCAGGACGTTTCCCTGCTTGTCCGTCTCTTGGTGGTGGAGGCGCCACCGGGAGATGCGCGCCACGCCGTGGGAGGGGGCGTTCTTCCGCGGTCCGAACCAGGGCCAGCAGACGGGAATGCCGCCGCGGATGGCCTTGTCGGGAGCAAAAACCGCGTTGGGGGAAAGGAAGAGGCATTCCTCCTGCCCTTCCGGCTTCCATGACGTGAGGTGCGCGCCCTGAAGGCACAGGGAAGCTGTGCAGAGGGGTGTTTCCACATCCAGGAAGGTGATTCCCTGGGCTGTTGCGCGCTGGGTAATCATGGCTGGAGGCGTTCGATCGTCCAGGAGCCGTCCTCCTGGAGCTTGTACATGAAGCGGTCATGCACGCGGCCGGGGCCGCCCTGCCAGAATTCAAAGGTGTCCGGAATAATCCGGTAGCCGCCCCAGAAGGAAGGCAGGGGAATTTCTCCCTTGGAAAACTTGTTTTTCAGCTCCATCAGCTTCATTTCCAGCAGTTTTCTTCCGGAAATGACGGAGCTCTGCTGGGACACCCACGCGCCGAGCTGGGAATCCTTGGGGCGGCTGAGGAAGTATTTCAGGGATTCCGCGCGGGAAACCTTGACGGCCTTTCCGTAAATGATGACCTGGCGTTCCAGCATCACCCAGGGCAGCATCATGCACACCTGCGGGTTCTCCTCAATGTCATGGGCCTTGTGGCTGCCGTAGTTCGTGAAAAAGACGAAGCCCGTCTGATCAAAGTACTTGAGCAGCACCGTGCGCAGGGACGGCCTCCCCTGCGCGTTCACCGTAGCCAGGGAAAAGGCGTTCGGCTCCGGAATACCCGCTTTCAGGACCTGTTCAAACCAGGTTTGAAATTGTTCAAAAGGGTTCTCGTGCAGGTCTTTTCTGTGCAGCTGGCCCTTGAGGTATTCTTCTCTGAAATTGGACAGGTCCATGACGGGTTGAAAAAGATGAGTGTTATTCCATGCTGAAATCCAGCCCCAGGTCCAGGGAGGGGGCGGAGTGGGTGACGTAGCCCACGGAGACGAAGTCTACGCCGGATTCCGCAATGGCGGCCACCGTATCCAGATTGACCCCGCCGCTGGCCTCCAGCAGGGGAGTGGCGCGGTCCCCGCGCATGGCGACGGCCTGCTTCAGGGTTTCCGGAGTCATGTTGTCCAGCAGGATGTGGTCCACCCCTTCCAGCTTCAGGAAGGCTTCCACCTGTTCCAGGGTATCCGCTTCCAGCTGGATTTCCACGCCGGGCTTTTCCGCGCGCAGCCTGTTGATGCACCGCTGAAGGTGTTCCGTGTTGCCGTCCGTCATCAGGTGGTTGTCCTTCACCATGGCGCGGTCATACAGGCCCATGCGGTGGTTGGTGCCTCCGCCGTGGGCCACGGCCGCCTTTTCCAGCCGGCGGTAGCCGGGAGTGGTCTTGCGGGTGTCCAGAATGCGGGCGCTCGTGTGGGAAACGGCCTTCACGTATTGCCGGGTGAGCGTGGCGACGCCGGAAAGGCGCTGGATGAAATTGAGCGCGGTGCGCTCCGCCCCCAGAATGGAGCGGGCGGAGCCTTCAATGAGCATCACCACGGCGCCGGGCGCCACGGCCTCCCCGTCGTGCAGGTACACTTCCACCTTCAGGGCGGGGTCCACCTTGCGGAAGACTTCCGCCGCCACATTGACGCCGGAAAGAACGCCCTTCTTGCGGGGCGTCAGAATGGCTCTGGCGGTCAGGTGTTCCGGGACGAAGTACGTGGAGGTCACGTCGCCGGAGCCGAAGTCTTCGGCCAGCGCCAGGTTAATCAGGGTTTCCACGTTGTCGGATACGGTTTCTGCGGGCATGAATGAAAAGTGCGGCTTAATATTCGCGGTTGAGAAGGTAGTTGGCCAATTCCACCAGGCGGGTGCGGCGTTCTTCCGGGAAGATCATCAGGGCGTCCAGGGCGGCCTGGGTGCGGCATTTCGCCTCGGAGCGGGCCCCGTCCATGCCGATCAGGGCCGGGCAGGTGGATTTCTGCGCGTTCACGTCCTTGCCGGCGGTCTTGCCGAGCTTCTCCGTGGAGGCGGTCAGGTCCAGAATATCGTCAATCACCTGGAAGGCCAGGCCCAGGTTGTAACCGAAGTCCGTGATGGCTTCCAGCTGGGCTTCCGTGGCGTTCGCGGACATGGCGCCGAAGCGCAGAGCGGTGGTCAGCAGGGCCGCCGTCTTCCCTTCATACACGGCGCGCACTTCCGGCTCGGAAAGTTGCTTGTGCTCCCCTTCCAGGTCCAGCACCTGGCCGCCGATCAGCATGGTGCTGCCTCCGGTGGCCGCCAGTTCCTTGACGTAATCCCGGACGGTGTAGCGTTCCGTATCGTCCACCTGGGCGATCACGGCGAAGGCTTCCGTCAGCAGGGCGTCCCCGGCCAGAATAGCCACTCCCTCACCGAAGGCCTTGTGGCTGGTGGGCTTCCCGCGGCGCAGGTCGTCATTGTCCATGGCCGGCAGGTCGTCATGAATCAGGGAATACGTGTGCATCATTTCCACGGCGCAGGCGGGAACCAGGGCGTCCACCGCCAGGCCGCCGCAGGCTTCCGCAGCCGCCAGGCAGAGAACGGGGCGCATTCTCTTGCCGCCCGCGAACATGCTGTAGCGCATGGCCTTGTGGATGGTTTCAGGGCTTTCGTCCTCCGCGGGAAGGAGCCTGTCCAGCGCTGCGTCAATCAGGGCGCACTGTTCTGTAATGTAATCGTTCAGGGATTGTTCTTCACACATGACGTTAAAGGAATGGGTGCGGGGTTGGATGGATGTAGTTCAGCGGCTGACCAGAAGTTCCGCAATCTGTACGGCATTCAGGGCTGCGCCCTTCCGGACCTGGTCTCCCACGACCCAGAGGGCCAGGGCATTGTCAATAGCCATATCCGGACGAATGCGCCCGACGAAGCAAGTGTCCCCGTTGGTGCTGTCCAGCGGGGTGGGCCACACGCCTTCCGCGGGATTGTCCATCAGGGCTACGCCGGGCTTTCCTTCATAGGCGCTGCGGGCCTCTTCCACGTCCACGGGCCGCTCAAACTGGGCGGTCACGGAAATGGAATGGGAACGGTACACGGGCACGCGCACGCAGGTGCACGTCACTTTGAGCTCCGGCAGGGAAAGGATTTTGCGGCCTTCATTAAGCATTTTAAGCTCTTCCTTCGTATAGCCGCTCTCCGTGAAGGAGTCGATCTGGGGAAGAAGATTAAAGGCTATCTGGTGCGGATAAACGTTTTTCACCACGGGATGGCCGTCCACCACGGCGCGCACCTGGGATTCCAGTTCCGTGATACCGTGCTGTCCGCTGCCGGAAACCGCCTGGTAGCTGGAGGCGATGACGGTTCTCAGGCCGAAGCGCTGGTGCAGGGGGAAAAGCGCCATCAGGGTGATGATGGTGGTGCAGTTCGGATTGGCGATGATATTGCGGGGATGGTTGAAAGCGGCTTCCGGATTGATTTCCGGAACCACCAGAGGTACATCCGGGTCCTGGCGGAAGGCGGAGGAATTGTCAATCACCACGCATCCGGCCGCTGCCGCGATGGGGGCGAACTTCAGGGAAATGCCGCCGCCTGCGCTGAACAGGGCGATGTCCACGCCTTCAAAGGATTTTTCCGTCAATTCTTCCACAGTCAGCATTTCTCCCCGGAAGGCGACCTGTTTTCCGGCGGACCGTGCGGAGGCCAGAAGCTTCAGGGAGCCTACGGGAAAGTTGCGGGTTTCCAGGCAGGACAGGATCTCAACGCCCACCGCTCCGGTGGCGCCGACGATGGCAACATGGGGTGCTTGGTTCATGATTGTGTCAGAAAATGGCGGAATTCGGTCCGCATGGGTATGATGATAAGGGTTTTTTCCGGAAAAGCAATACGGGATCAGACAGCGGGCAAACAGTTGCAGTGACGAGTATCATTAACTATTCACTATTAACTGCCCGCTTGTTTATTTAACCCATTTTCCCACGCCTTCCGGCAATCTTCCGTCAGAGACGGGGCCGTAGCGGGTGGACTCCATGTTGCCCCAGAGAGGGACGCCCACGATGCGCCTCCACCAGCGGGACATGCTGGCCCCCGTGTAGCAGCCGAAGCTCCAGCAGTCGGACTGCGGGGTGAAAATGTCCCGGCGTATCCGGTTCAGGTCCGTCTCATGAATCCATTCCGTGGAAATGGCCATGATGTTGTTGCCGTAATCCAGCATCCACGCAAAGCAATTGGAATGGCCGAAGTAGTAGAAGGATTCCACCGTATCCCCGCGGAAACGCGGGGAGGAGTTCAGCGCGCGGATGGCCTGGTCCGCGCTGTCCACCCAGACGAGCTTGATCCTGTACTTGGAAGCCAGGTCCGCAATCCAGCGGGTGTAGGGCTTGCCGTCCTCCCGGCCCCGGGCCGCATAGCCCGGACGGTAAACGATCCACGTGATTCTGGCGGAGGGGTCCTTCTGCTGGATCTGGGCGATGCGGATGGTGGAGGCCCTCACGAAATTGGCCCACCAGTTGTCATGCCTGTCAGGCTGGATTCTGAGCCCTTCCCATTGTCTGAGGGCGGGACCGCCGCACATGACGACGTGGACGGCCTGGGACAGTCCCGTGCCGCCCAGCAGCAGGGCCAGAGCAAGAAAAAGGCGTGAAAACATGCCCGCACCCTACCGTTGCTCCCCGTATCTGTCAACCCGCCGCAGTGTTTTTTACGGGAACAGACACATATGGAATCCCATGGGATGATTTCCGTTTCCCTTCAGCAATTCACCACATTCACGGCCAGTCCGCCCTGGGCGGTCTCCTTGTACTTGGACTGCATGTCCCGGCCCGTGTCCAGCATGGTGCGGATCACCTTGTCCAGCGGAACGAAGTGCGCTCCCGTGCCGCCCATGGCGATGCGGGCGGCGTTGATGGCCTTGATGGCGGCAATGGCGTTGCGTTCAATGCAGGGAATCTGCACGAGCCCCGCGATCGGGTCACAGGTGAGGCCCAGATTGTGCTCCATGCCTATCTCCGCGGCGTTCTCTACCTGGCGGGGCGTTCCCCCCAGGTACTCCGCAAGGGCCGCCGCAGCCATGGAGCAGGCCACGCCCACTTCTCCCTGGCAGCCTACGTCCGCACCGGAAATGGAGGCGTTCTTCTTGTACAGGATAGCGATGCCCCCCGCGGTGAGCAGGAAGCGGTGCACGGCATCCGGATGCGGAGAAAAACAGAACTTGGTGGCATAATTGAGCACGGCGGGAACAATTCCCGCCGCCCCGTTGGTAGGTGCGGTGACGATGCGGCCGCCCGCCGCGTTCTCTTCACTCACGGCAATGGCGTACAGGTTGATCCAGTCCATGATGGAAAGGGGATCTTTCAGGGCCGATTCACCGTGCACCAGAAGGGACTTGCGCAAGGTCTTGGCCCGGCGCGGCACTTGCAGGACGCCCGGCAGGTTGCCGCGCGCGCTCATGCCGTTGGAAATGGACTGCTTCATGGTGGCCCAGATCAGGTCCAGCTTCTCACGGACTTCCCGTTCCGGAAGCAGGGCGCACTCATTGGCCATGACGATGGAGGAAAGAGGGCATTCCCGTTCATCCGCCATGTGCAGAAGCTCCTCCGCGGAGCCGTAAGGGAGCGGGAACGGTTCCCGCTCCGGTTCCTCCGGCTGGAGGAGTTCCTGCTCGGAAGCGACAAAGCCGCCTCCGGTGGAATAAAAAACGGCGTCTTCCACCGGTTCCCCATCCTGGTTGACGGCGGTGAACAGCATCCCGTTCGGGTGAAGGTGCAGGGGCTGGTAGTGGGAAAGGTCCAGGTCCCGGGTGGGGGAGAAACGGACGGTTTTTTCCTCCGTGACGTTCAGCGTTTCCTGCTGGTGCAGGCGCGCTATTTTTCCCGGAATGCTCCGCGGCTCCACCGTATGGGGTTCTTCCCCCAACAGGCCCAGCATGATGGCCGTATCCGTGCCGTGCCCGTGGCCTGTGGCCGCCAGGGAGCCATAGCACTCACAGCGGATGCCCGTGATTTCCGGCAGCCGCGGGGAATGGCGTATCTGTTCCAGAAAACGGTGCGCTGCCCGCATGGGCCCCACGGTGTGGGAGGATGAGGGGCCTATGCCGATGCTGAAAAGCTCAAAAATGCTGTAATGGTGCATGTCCGTTTTCCTGGGGAGGGAAGGGCCGGAATTTTCAGGAAACTCCGGCCCTCCCGGAAGATGGGCTTACAGGCCCAGCAGGTAGCGTTCCGCTTCAATGGCGGCTCCGCAGCCCATGCCGGCGGAGGAAATGGCCTGGCGGTAATGGGAGTCCGCCACGTCTCCGGCTGCGAACAGTCCCCGTGTCTTGGTCGCCATGAGGCCGGATTCCCGGATGATGTAGCCGGCATCGTCCCGGTCCACCAGATCCCCCAGGAAAGAGGTGTTCGGCGTGTGGCCAATCGCCATAAAGACGCATTTGACGGGCAGTTCCGTTTCATCCCCTTCCACTAGGTCCTTCAGCATGACGGCTTCCAGCTCTCCCTTGTTGTCCGTCTTGTAGCTCACGATCGTGGAATTCCACATGGGGAAAATCTTTTCATTGGACAGCGTGCGTTCCGCCATGATTTTGGAAGCGCGGAGGGTGTCGCGGCGGTGGATCAGGTAAACCCGGGAGGCAAAGCGGGTCAGGAACATGGCCTCTTCACAGGCGCTGTCTCCGCCGCCCACCACGCACACGGGCACATCGCGGTAAAAAGCTCCGTCACAGGTGGCGCAGGCGGTGAGGCCGTGGCCGATGAGGCCTTCCTCACCGGGAATGCCCAGGTAGCGGGCGGAAGCGCCCGTAGCCACAATGATGCTGCGGGCTTCATAATCCTGTCCGCTGGTTTTTACGGTAAACAGTCCGGTAGCTTCATCCTTGACGACGCTCTTGACGTCCTCATACGCAAACCGGGTGCCGAACTTTTCCGCCTGCTGCTGCATCAGGAACATCAGGTCCGGACCCATCACGCCGTCCGGAAAACCGGGGAAATTTTCCACTTCCGTAGTGGTGGTCAACTGGCCGCCTATCTGGGAGCCCGTAATCAGGAGAGGAGAGAGATTGGCCCGGGCGGTGTAAATGGCCGCCGTGTAGCCCGCGCATCCTGCGCCGATGATAATGACTTGTTCGCTCATGATATGTGTAAGTGATCGCCACTAGGATAAAGACCCGGCGCCCGTTTTGCGAGTAGATTTTGCGCTATGCGGCAGGAGCGTGCCGGGTCACGGTGCGGCGGTTCCGGGATGGTCCTTCGCGGGAGCGGAGAAGAGCTGCCGGCACGTGTCCATGGCGGCGGTTTGCAGCTTCCTGGCCCTGTCCGCAGGAATGCTGCACAGGAGCACCCCTTTCAGGGACAATTTTCCCGGCAGGCCCACGGGGGACTTGCCGAACAGGGTGCAGTACATCACGCAGGCCGTCAGGTAACTCCCTTCCGCCGTGGGATGCTGGCCGTCCGCCTGGTACAGGGGAATGCCGGGATAGCGTTTGAGGCAATTCTCCCAGGCGACGCCCACCGGAGCCACGGCGGCTTTTTCCCGGCGTGCGAGCTTCAGGTACGTGTCAAGAAGGGCCTTCTGCTGCTGCGGGTCCGGAACGCCGGAAGTCCCCTTGGTGCCCCACGTCAGAAACAGGACGGGCGTGCCGTGGGCGGCCCGTATCCGGGCGCACCATTTGCTGCCGAACTCCATGGTGTGGCCCGGGTTCAGGATGGGGGTGGCGCTCTGGTCCTGGAGAATCACAAAATTCCAGGCCGTATCCTCCACCTTCCTGCGGGCGGACTCGTCATTCCAGTGGGACCGGAGGGACGCGGCGGGAGCGGCGTGCAGGTGGATATCCGGCTTCAGCCCCCTGGAATCCGCCATTGCCTTGACCATGGCCGGCATGCGGTTGAAAAACGTATAGCTGTTGCCCAGGAAAAGAAGATGGTCTCCCGGACGTGCCGGGGCGCAGCGCGGCCAGGAAGCCTCCCCGCCCGCGGCTCCCTCCGCCTGAAGAAGGCAGACGGAAGTGACCCAGGAGAACAACAGCAGGAAAATCTTCAGGACCGGCCCCATGATTTGAATCTGATCCTAATGCTGCCGGAATGCAACTTCAAGCGGATTCCTCGCCGTGCTCGGTTTCTGTGAGCCTGGTCAAGCTGAAGTATTTTTGTTTCCGGGACGTTCGCCTGATGGATGGCGTTGCTTTGCATGAATGTGACAGATGAAAATCAGTCTGCATGACTGGTACGGTCCCGGGGAATTCTTGCGGGGGAAACGCCGCTGTGCTTGGATGTGGGCATGAAATCTGAAGCGTTGAAGAAGCATCGTGTGACGGGGGTGGAGGACCCCCTGTTTGTGGATTCCCTGGGTATTTACCGGACGAGTTTTCCGGTTCATGAACAGCGGCGCATTCAGGATTTCCCGCTGGCGTTCAGTGACCCCGGTTTTTGTTATGAAGTGTTTCTGAACGGGGAAGGCCGGGTTGTCGCCCTTCTGGTGAGCTGGAAGCGGGAGAAATTCGTGTATCTGGAATATTTTGCCGTGGACAGCTCCCTGCGCGGCCAGGGAGCCGGGCAGAGGATTCTGGAGGAACTGAGGGATGCGTTTCCCCACCAGGTTATTCTGGAGATTGACCCGCCGGAGGATGAGATTTCACGCCGCCGCCTGGGATTTTACCAGCGGCATGGCTTTGTTCCCAATCCCCAGTTTGATTACATTCATCCTCCCTATACGGATGAAGGTACTCCTTTCCCTCTCCTGCTGATGACGCATGAGCATTTGCTGGATGAGGGGACATACCGGAGCTTTGTTGATTTCCATCACAATCACGTGGTGGCAAGATAGACGGATTTCTGGGAAAGAGCGTGCCGGAAAGACTTGTTGGCCTTTCCATCTTTTCGGATTGCCCTTTTATTTCATTATTGTCGTATTGCATGGTTTCCGTGCGTTAAACTGCGCAAGGAACGTTGAGCTGTCATGGATGATAGGATTTTTCAACGGATAACAAATCCGGTGTCAAGCGCGGATTCTGATGAATAAAGATTTATATTCCTCCTTAAAAGATGATTTACCTTTCCTGAATCCATTTTTATTAAAAAAGGACCTTCTATTATTTATTACTGTTCAGCATGTTTTAAGAATTAATATCTTTTTTCTTAAAGCACCGGATTTGTTATCCGCTTCAGTGAACGCATGTTGAACCTTCATGGTCATTTAATATTCAAGGGAACGGCGGTTGCAGCGGCTTTGTGCCTAGTTTCCGGCGCGGAGGCTGCCTCCCTGCTGTATGGACTGGATTTCAACCAGCTTGGGAGCAACCAAAGCTACACCAACGTGGGAAGCGGCTCCACCGCCATTTCAAAAACGTCCGGTTACAGCAACTGGAGCAGTGGGATTATACCCATCCCGGACGGCGGTTATTCCCATTGCCCCAACGGAGGGACATTCAACATCACGAATGCCGATGGCATTGACGGGCTGAATTTTTCCACCGGGTTCAGCGTGGGCATCCACATGTATTACAGTTCCTCCAGTGCGGACTGGAAGGATGCTTTTTCCATGACCATTGCGGGTACGACGATCAGGGTGGAAATGACCTCTTCCAGCAAATGGGTGATATATAACGGCCAAAGTATCGGAATTGCAGACGGAACGGAGTTATTTGCCGCCAATGATGATGAATGGAACTATCTTGGCCTGACGTTCAAGGGTAATGAAATGCAGGTGTATCATGATGGAGAGCTGGTAAAAACGGTCACGACGACTCTTTCCGCTGACTCCACCGTGACAAGCATCAAAGGGGGAGGAGATCACGCTCCCGGAGCCAACGGCCTTTTCATTGATAACCTGGCGGTGTATGACGGCGTGTTGGACGGAGATGATTTTGCCTACCTGAATACGCATGATATGCCTCTGTCCATCCCGGAACCGGCTACTGCGACGCTCGGGCTGATGGGGCTGACGGCGTTCCTGATGCGCCGCAAGCGTATCTGAACCTGAAATTTCTGCATGAAAAGAGCCGTTCTGCGTTTCTGCGGAACGGCTCTTTTTTGTCTGTAAATGAGAAGTAATGGGAAGTGTTTTTCCTGATCGGCGGAGTAATCAGCTCCAGGCCCGGTCCACGGCTTCCTGTGCTTCCGGGTCAAGGTGTCTGGAGAGCCGTTCCCGCATGCGCAGCCTGTATTCCGGGATGCTCCAGGAATGGAGCGGCTGGACGGCGGAGTTTGTGAATTGCCAGGAGGGGACGGGCACCACCACATCCATGACTTCCGTCGCCCTGGCCGGCATGCCGGCCAGTACCGCGGCAATGACGGGGGAAAGTTCCGGGTGTTCATCCAGCACATCCAGCAGCCATCCGCAGCCCAGGTCCGTGGGAATGGCTTCCGTTCCGGCCAGCAGGTCCGCAAGGCGTTCTGAAGAAAGTTTTTTGGAGATGGAAGCCAGATAAGGGGCAAACCGCATGTCTCCCAGGCTCATCAGGGCGTCCAGCGCCGGGGCCATTCCGGCCTGGCCGGGGAGCGGTTCCGCGCAGATGATGTCCGCCAGTCCGGCGATTCCGGGGAAGCGTTCCTCCGGTTTCGGGGCGGCCAGCGTGTAAATCAGGAAGGCGGCCTGGCGGCGGATGTCCGGGGCCGCGTCCGTCATGGCGAAGGGGAGGAGGGCCCGCCAGCCGTCCCCCTTGCGCTGCCGGATGAAGGAGGCCAGTTGAAGCGCGCATTTGCGCCGTGCATCCGGCGCACAGCAGGACTGGAAGATATTGTAAATAGTGACGCTTTCTTTTTCCCTGCCTGTTTCATTGCAGGTGACCAGCCCGTAGGCGATCATGGCCAGCGGCCATTGATCCGGACCGATTTCATCCCTGCGGGAGGGATCCATGACGAGGGCGGCAAGCCGCTTGATTTCCGACAGTGAACTGGTTTGATCCTGAAAAAGGCCCATGCCCGCATGATAGCCCGCAGCAGGAGCCTGCCAAGGAAAAAAGCCGGGGTTTCATGCCACCTGCGTTCACGGTTCGCGCCCGGTCTCCGGAGCACTAGCGGACCGAGATTTTTTCCATGTTATCCGCGACCAGGGCGGCAAGTTCTTCCTCCTTTATGGAAAGGGTCTGTGCGGCGCTCCGGTAAAGCTCCGGCAGGGCCTCCGGATGCTCGTCGGATTCCAGCGTCAGGCGAGAAAGCGGGATGGAGGAGAGGAGGCCCGGGCGCTCCATTTCCCGCGGTCCCACGGACAGGAGCCAGTTTCCGGAAGAAAGCTGGGCGGCGGGGTTCAGGGCTCCCGTCCATCCATGCAGTACGGCCTTCAGAGCAGGGTATTCCTTCAGTATCCCGGCCAGCGTTCCCCATGCGCGGCAGCAGTGCAGGGCGGCTGGGCGGTTCAGGCGCACGGCCAGGTCCAGGTGCTGTTTCAACGCCTTTCTTTGCAGGGGCAGTTCCGGAATGCCCCTGCGGCATTTGTCCAGCCCCGTTTCACCAATGCCCGCACGGGGAAAACGGTGCAGAAAGGATTCCAGCAGACGCATTTCCTCCTGCCGGGTATCCGGATTCAGATGCCACGGGTGAATGCCGAAGAAGGGGGTGACATTTTCATCCCGTTCCGCCAGCAGGGCCACCTGTTCCCAGTCCGCGGGGGAAGTCCCGCAGATGAAGCGCGGCGCCGTGCCGGGAAGGGCCGGGGCCGGGTGGGTGTGGGCGTCCGGCAGGTTCATCATGTATCAGTGGGACAGCGTGGGCTCCTCCACGGGTTCAATAATGTCAAAGCTCTGTTTGGCCAGGCGCACCGCGGCGGTGCCCGTTTCCATTTCATCATGGATGACGTTGGTAATGCCTGCATGGTGCAACAGGGCCACTTCCGAACGGAATTTGGCGCGCGCAATGACCGTGATGTCCGCGTTGACGCCCTTGATCTGCATGTAGGTGGAAAGGGCCGGAGTGGGGTCCGGGAAGGTGAAGGCAATGAGCCGGGCGGTACGGATGCCCGCCAGGTCCATGGTGATCTGGTGCTGGATGTCACCCAGGAAAGCCAGATGCCCGTCGTTGAGCAGGGCTTTCACAGTGTCCGCATTCAAGTCAATGATGATGCAGGGGATGCCGTACTGGGCCAGGCTTTCATGCAGGCGCCTGCCTACCGGGCCGTAGCCGCAGATGATGGCATGGTCCTTGATTCCCTCCACGCGCGTGATCATGGTTTCCACGCTCAGGCGCTCCCTTTTTGTTTTCAGGCCGGGGATGCGCACTAGCAGAGGGGTAAGCTTCCGCGCCGCCTTCATCAGCAGGGGGGTCATCCCCATGGAGACGGCGGCGATGGCGTACACATTGGTGGTCACCAGCGCCGGAATGGGCGTGATTTCCTGCATGAAGGGGATGAGCACCAGGGAGAATTCCCCCACGTTGGTCAGCGCGGTGGAGGCCATGATGCCCATGCGCCCCGGGATTTTCAGGAAGCTTGCGGCCACGATGCAGGCCACGAATTTGATGGCGAGGACAAAGGCGGCGAACGTCGCCACATGGCCGAGGTGCTCCCACAGGTCGTCAATGTCAATCAGCAGCCCGGCGGAGACGAAGAAGATGGTCAGGAAGAGGTCCTTGAAGGGAAGCACTTCACTAAGGACGCGGTGGCTGTAATAGGAGCTGCTGACGAAGAGGCCGGCGGTGAAAGCCCCCAGGGCGATGCTCAGGCCCAGCAGGCTGGCGAGCATGGCGATGCCGGAACAAATGGCGAACACCATCAGGGTGAAGAGCTCCCGGCTCTTGGTGCGGGCCACGGCCAGCATGATGCGCGGGAGCAGGTAGTGGCCGATCAGCCATGCGGCCCCCAGGAAAACCAGTCCCCGCAGCACGGCCATGCCGACATTGAGCGCGGTTTCCCATGAGCTGGGAGAGGCGGCGAAGATCTGGGGCATGATTGCCACCAGCATGATGGCGGCAATATCCTGGAACAGGGCGATGCCTACCGCCATTCTGGCCCCGGATGTGCCGCTGAGGCCGAATTCCTGGAAGGATTTCAGCGCCACCGCGGTGGAGGAAAGGCCCATGATGGCCCCCACCGTCAGGGAATGGCTCATGTCCATGCCCGTGGCATAGTGCAGGCCCAGGCCGAAGGCAGCGGTGCAGATGAACATCTGGATGCCCCCGCCGACCAGGGCCGTTTTCCGCAGGTGCCTGAGTTCGTCAATGGAGAATTCCAGCCCCAGCGTGAACATGAGCAGGATGATGCCCACCTCGGAAAGGGCCTGGATGCTGACGTCGGAATTGGGGATGTGGTCCAGGATGCCGCAGTTGGCCAGAATCACCCCGCAAATGAAATAGCCAGCCAGCAGGGACTGGCGGAAGTGGGCCAGGACCAGGGCAATCGCAATGATGCCCATGAAGACGACGGTCAGCAGGGTGAAGAAGGGAGGCGCGGCGTTCGGGCTTCCGGAGGCCAGCAGAGAGAGAACCATGGCGGTCGGAAAGTGGGGCTAGGGAATGGTGACGAGGTTGATTTCCGGCGGGCAGTTGAAGCGTCCCGGGCCCATGTAGCCTATGCCGCGGGTGACGAAGACCTGCTTGTCTTCATACGGGTAAAACCCGGAGGACATGGTTTCTCCTTCCGTCATCAGCAGGGGAGTGGAGGAGAAGGGCAGCCTGATCTGGCCGCCGTGCGTGTGGCCGGAGAGCATCAGGTCCCAGCGGTAGCCGTCCAGCAGCTTGCGGCCCTTGGGATTGTGGGAAAGAACAATGGTAGGCATGGGGGAGTCTTCCGCGCATTCACGCGGGCTCATGCACCGCTCCGGAAAGAAGTCCCCTTCCCGCACGTCACCCAGCCCCACCAGTTTGAACTCCGCATTTCCCAGCCTGGGGATGGTGACGAAGGCGGCGGAATTTCTGAGCAGGGTGAAGCCCCCCTCCTTCAGGATGCGCTCCACATTTTCCCGCAGGGCCATGTCATGGTTGCCCAGGCACGCGTAGGCGGGGGCGATGGAGGAGAGCTTCTTCATCTGCTTGATGTAGTCCCCCGCGTGGGTGGCTCTCATAAAATCCGTGTAGAGGTCCCCCAGGAACACAATCAGGTCCGGGTTGGCCTGCTGCGCCATGTCCGCTGCCTTTTCCAGCAGGGGAAGGTTGGTGTGGACGTCTGACAGCACCAGGATGCGCAATCCGGAAAGGCCCGGCACGCAGCCCGCGGGAGCGGGGTTCTCGTTCAGTTCCAGATGGTTGGCCTCCCAGTGCATGTAGGAAGCCAGCAGGGAACCCAGCACGATGACCGCCGCAGCGGCGTACAGGAGCTTGCGGAGCAGGGGGCGTTTTTTGGCGGGGGAGGAGTCCGTGGTCATGATTGGGCGGGATTAAGCATAGCCAG
Organism: Akkermansia sp.; assembly: GCA_048388685.1. Lineage (GTDB taxonomy): Bacteria > Verrucomicrobiota > Verrucomicrobiia > Verrucomicrobiales > Akkermansiaceae > Akkermansia. The sequence continues at coordinate 50,055 of DBGCTZ010000009.1, forward strand.
TTCCGGAAGGGTGAACAAGCCATTGCGGCGCACCAGAGCGCCGTCCAGGTAAATATCCCCTCCTCCGGCCTCTTCCGTCTGGATGCATACCATGTCCCAGTGGATGCGGGACTGGTTGCCGTTGTCCGCCACGTGGTAGGCCTGCCCCGGCGTCAGGTGGAAGGAGCCGGAGATTTTTTCATCAAACAGGATGTTGCGCATGGGTCGGGTGATGGCCGGATTGACGCCGAAGGCGAATTCCCCCAGGCGGCGGGCGCCGGGGTCCGTGTCCAAAATGGCGTTGAGCTGCCCGGTTTTGTCCCCGGCCTCCGCCTGGACAATCAGGCCGTTTTCCAGCGTGAGACGGATGTTGTCAAAGGGAATGCCCTGGAACAGGCTGGGGGTGTTGAAGGAGATGCGGCCGTTGGCGCTGTCAATGACGGGGGCGGTGAACACCTCCCCGTCCGGCAGGTTGCATTCCCCCGCGCAGGGGATGGCGTCCAGCCCCTTGATGGAAAAGGAAATATCCGTGCCGGGGCCGGTGATGTGCACCTGGTCCGCGGCTTCCATCATGGCGGCCAGCTTCTGCATGGCGGGACGCAGCGCGGCGTAATCCATCAGGCAGGTGCGGAAATAGAAATCCTCAAACTCTTCCGTGCTCATGGCGGCCTGCTGGGCCATCCCTTCTGAAGGCCAGCGCAGCCCGCACCACCGCGTGTGGCGGATGCGCCGCTGGGAGACGGGGTTCAGCGCCTTCATGGCAACGGCCATATTCTGCTGGGGAACGGAAGAAAGCTCAAAGGCATTCCCGCCGCCGCGTATTTCAATATAGGCGTCCATCTCCTCCATTTCCGCCAGGCGGTGGCGGCTGATGATTCCATATTGCTCCTCCGTAGCTCCGGAGAGCATTTCCCGGTTCAGCAGGGACTGGTGCACGCGCAGGAAGGGCAGGGCGCCCGCCGCGCGCACTTCCCGGATGAGGGCTATCCCCATTTCCTCCGGAATATCCGTTAATTCCAGCAGAACCCGGTCCCCCGGACGCAGGGTGGTGGAATACCCTGCAAGCTGGGCCGCCAGGGCCTGAAAACGGGTGTCTCTCATGCCCTTATTAGGCAAATACCGGCGGCTTTTTGTCAAGCCGGAGACTTGCCACAGGCAAAAAACTGTGGTTTCATCCCCCGGATGTCCAGATTGCCCAGATTAGGAATACTCGGTTCCGGCTCCGGTTCCAATTGCCAGTCCATTTATGATGCCATCCAGTCCGGCGCCCTGCGGGCGGAAATAGCCGTGGTGATGTCTGACAATCCGGACGCCTACATTCTGGAACGGGCCCGTTCCTGGGGCATTCCCGCGGAGGTTATTGACTGCGCGGGATTCAAAACCAGATTCCCGGATGAATCCCAGGCGGCTGTTGCCGCGCGCCTGAAGGAATACGGCGTGGACTGCGTGTGCCTGGCCGGGTTCATGCGCCTGGTGAAGCATCCGCTGCTCCGGGAGTTCCCCTCCCGCATTCTCAACATCCATCCCTCCCTTCTTCCTTCCTTCCCGGGGCTTCATGCCTGGGAGCAGGCCGTAAACGCCGGTGCGGCGGAGAGCGGCTGCACGGTCCATTACGTGGATGACGGCATGGACACCGGCCCTATCCTGGGGCAGGCGCGCGTGCCGGTACTGCCGGGAGACACTCCGGAAAGCCTGCATGCCCGCATCCAGGAGCAGGAGCACGCCCTTTATCCGGCCATGATCGCCCGTGTTCTGGAAACGCTGGCGTAACCCGCTGCGCCTTTTGGCGGGAGAACATCCGCCGGCGTCCCGTCCGCGGATGACAGGATGACTGATTCTCTTGTCTTGTTCTGTGAACGGAATCCGTTAAAAAGGTGTCCTCTTTTCAAACAAAGGATAAAAAACAACCATGAAGATGAACCCTTCCATCGCCCTGTTTGCCGCCTCCGCCCTTCTGGCGGGTGTGGCAGGCGCGCAAGAAAAGGCCGCTGAAACTCCGGCTGCCGACCAACCCAAACAAGAGAAAGAAATTACTGTGTCTCCCGAACAGATGAAAAAAGACCTGGGCTATTTTCTGGGTTTCCAGAGCGGTCAGCAGCTCGGCTCCATTCCCACCCTTACCTTTGACGACTTGGACCAGGAATCCTTCCTGCAGGGCATCAAGGACGGCATGGTCCGCAAGCCCGCCAAGGACCAGGAACAACTGAAGCCCGCCCTGGACGCGTTCCAGAAGCAGATTGACGAACGCATATCCGCGAAGGCCAAGGCCAATCTGGAAGCCAGCAAGAAGTTCATGGAGGAAAACGGCAAGAAGGAAGGCGTGACTACCACGAAATCCGGTCTCCAGTACAAGGTGGTGAACAAGGGCGGCGAAGAAAAGTTTGACGAACAGAAGTTCAAGAACCCCATGTTCAAGGTGAAGTACAAGGGCACGCTGCTGGACGGCACCGTGTTTGACGATACCAAGGGCAAGGATGTGGAACTTCCCCTCCAGGTTATCCCCGGCTTTGCCGAAGCGCTGACCACCATGCCCGTCGGTTCCAAGTGGATCGTGTACATTCCTTCCGAGCTTGCCTATGGTGAAAATACCCCCGGCGCTCCGATCGAACCCAATTCCCCCCTCATCTTTGATCTGGAACTGGACGGCATCTCCGAAGCCCCGGCTCCCCAGGGCGGCCCCATGAGCATTTCTCCGGAACAACTCCAGGAGATGCTCAAGCAGCAAAGCGGCGGGCAGCAGTAAAAGAGAAAACAATTCTTTTCAATTTAAGGCCGTTCCCATGGGAACGGCCTTTTTTATGTTCCGGACAGACAGTGTTGGGATTGAAAAAATGGCGGATTAGAAATCCGTTGGCAAGCTTATTTTCCTTATAAACTCTAGGTGAATGCTTCATACGAATATTAAAAAGGGAGTTAAAATGAACTATTGTTCTAAACGATTTGTTAAACAGGAACACAGTCTTCTTAGAATAAGGCATTTAAATAAAATCCAACAAGATGACAGGATTTCTAATCCGGCTACTATTGAGGTAGCATTATTAGTACAATATGAGACTGCATCTTCCTCCCTCCTTGCGTTCCGCCCTGTTAGCCTCACTGGTATCTTTTTCCGGTTTTTCCATGTATTCTGCCCAGGCCGCTACGTCCGCGGATTTCTGGCAGGCTCCCGTTTTCAGCGGTCCGGAATTTATCTGGACGGGTGACGGTGAAGGAGACGCCGTTGATACGGCTGCCAACTGGCAGGGTGGAGCGGCCCCGTCCCGCGTGGACAATAAAGGACCTCATCTCGTATTTGACAATAAAACCGTTACCGTTACGGGGACCACGCCCAACACCTCGGACGGCGGCGGCGTTACCGTCACGGGAAACAGCAATGTGACCGTCAGCATGGGGCAATGGGCCGGCGGCGTTTATGTGGAGGACGGCTCCACTCTTTCCACCTCCTTCGGCAACCAGATCAAGAACACGGAAGCGGAAGGGCATGCCAATATTTTTGTGGACGGCACCCTGAACCTGACCACGCCGGGCGGCAACCTCAACTTTGACAACGGAACCGGAGCCGGCAGCCACTACTGGCACATCGGTCTCAACGGCATGATCAATCTGGCAAACACCGCCACCGTTACCAAGAATGACAGAACGTGGAATGTGGAAGTGGTGGTCTCCGGAGGGGAAGACCTCGGCCTGACCAACCGTACGCTGAAAAATGATGCCCTGCTGACCCGCAAATTCATGACCACCGGTGCTGATCTGGGGGAGATGCTGGACACGCTGCGCATCTGGTTGCAGACCGGGGATGACGCCTATGACGCCCTGACCCGGGTGAATTCCCTGGCCCAGCTTGGAACCGGCAATTTCTTCCTTGTATCCAATGGTTCCGGCATGTCCGTGCAGTACAAGGGGACGGGGTATGATGCGGCAAACCTCGTGTGGAATTCGGCTGACGGAACGTGGACCAATACCGGAACGGGCTGGTATACGCAGGGAGACGCCGGCAAGACGGACACCTCTTTCCTGAATGGGGACTCCGTTCTGTTTACGGCTGCGGAAGGAGTTAAAACCGTGAATTTTTCCGGCCCCATCAGCGTGGCGAGCATGACGTTTGAAGCTGACTATACCCTTCTGCCGGGAGCAAACGCTTCTCTTGAAGCCGGGACCACCGTGCTCCGTGATAACGTCTCCCTGACGCTGGGTGATGCGGACCACAGATTTTCCGGTTTTGAAAGCATTGTCCAGGGCGGCACTGATTCGTCCATGAAGGTTTATTTGAACACAGCCACCGGATCGGCCGGACTGGTCAATCTGAAGGAAGGATCTTCCCTGAGTGATCTTTATGTATACGGCGCCCTGGCGATGAACGCTTCCTCCAAGGCTGCGGAATGGAACTTCGGAGGCGCCAACCTGCACATGGGGAGCGGTTCTTCCCTGGTATTCGTTGCGGGTGCCGGCTCTTCCATTGGGGAAGGGAAAGAGGTGATTGCGGAGGGAGATTTGACGGTCAACACCTCCGGTCTCACCAGCGGAAGCGTTTACAAGTGGAATCTGACCGGCAGTGATGCGGTTACGGCTTCAAATACGCTGACATTTAATGGAGGAGGTTCTCCGACCATCGGCGGGAATATTGATTATGCCGGCAATATTGTAGCAGCCGCCACTACCGGCAACCCCATCAACTTTACGGGAGACATCACGGCCGGCTCCTTCAAGGTAGCCCATTATTATGGAGATGTCCATATGATTGGAAACAAGGTGGACGTTACTTCCCTGTTTGCGGGTGCGGGCCCTTATGAGGATACCCTTATAGCCACCATTTCCCTGGAGTCCGGCAACGTGACGAATGCGGGCCAGGTGCGCCTGGCGGAGCTTGGCCATGGTGTTCTCAACGTCAAGGAAGGAGCCGTGCTGAATGTCACCGGCAACAATAATGACCACTCTACGGGCGCCAGCTTCCTGCTGGCGCACTGGGCCTATACCGGAGAACTCAACCTTTCCGGCGGCACCTTGAACGCGCTGAGCGCGTCAATGCACCTTTCATGGGATGGAACGGGTTATTTCAGAGCCAATTCCGGTATTGCCAATTTATTCGGCATGGATTTCTGGGCGAGCGGCAGCTCTTCCTTCAAGGGGAGCTTTATTCTGGGGGGAGCCACTTCAGGAGATGCCCGCGTCAACATAGCTTCCAGTATTACCAATGCAGCCGGCGACGCCAATATCCAGTGGGGAGAAGGCACTTTGGGTGCGCTCGGCAACTGGAGCCTCACCTATAATGAAACATTCACGCCCGTGTACGTGAACCTGGTTGGAACGGTCAACGGAACGATGGTGGACACGCTTGACGCCAATGACGGCGTGACGGCCCGCACGGTTACCTTCCAGAACGGCCTCACCGGGAACGGCAAGCTGGTGAAGGTGGGGGAAGGCACCCTGGTGCTCAACGGTTCGGCCAAGGTCCCGGTTCCCGCGGAGGGTGAAACGGCGGCCGTTCCCGGCTTTACCGGAACGGTGGAACTGCGTGAAGGCGCCTTGACGGTAAAGGACTCCAGCGTTATCGGGCAGGGCACCCTGCTCATCGGCGGGGGGCTGGCCGTTGCGGTGACTTCCGCAGACGGCTACTCCCTGGATGCCGGCTCCACCCTGGCCACGACCAACATCGGCGGAGGTACCGCCACCTTGTCGGCAGCGCTGACCTTGAATGGAGGCAGCCTGAACTTCGGCTCCCTGAGTGCGGATACGGCTGCCCTCACGGTCAACTCCGTCAGCGGCACGGCAGCTACGAATGTCCAGATCGGTCTCGGCTCCCTTACCACCAATACGAACTACGCGCTGCTGACCGGAACGGGGTTGGGGGATACGTCCATGTTCACGCTCACCGGCAGCGCCGCGGAGCTGTACAACGCCACCTTTACCGTCAATGACAACACGCTGTACATCTCCCTGGCGGACAAGGAAGGCCTGCTGCGCTGGAAGAGCGGCAACTGGAGCACGTCCGGCACGGACCTCTCCTGGAATATGGATGGCACGGACTCCGCTTATACGGACGGACAGACCGTTTACTTCTCCAATGGAGACGGGGTGGACAAAAACGTAACGATCGTGGGCAATGTCGCTCCCGGGAAAATCAATGTGGTGGGCACGGACTTTGTTTTCACGGGTGACGGCTCCATTACCGGAGACACCACGCTGAACCTGCTGGACGGCGCCTCCCTGACGATCAACAATGCCAATACCTATACGGGGGCTACCGTGCTGAATGACGGCAGCAAGCTCGTGATAGGCAATGCGGGCGGCCTGGGCACCAGCACGGTGCTGCTGCAGGGGAATTCCATTCTGGAACTTACCACGGGTACCTGGAACGGCCTGGGGACGCGCCTCAATGCGGCATCCACCGGCACCCTGAAACTGAGTGGAAATGCCTCCGGCACCACGACGGCCGCCCTGACCGGCGTCAAATATGACGTGGGTACCGGAACAACCCTGACGCTTTCCGCAGGAACCTACGGCAATACCATCACCGGCGGCGGTTCCCTGGTATCCGCGGCGGGAACTTCCGTATTGAAGGGTAATGTCAACATTACGGGAAGCTACAACTTGATGGCGACCGTTAACAACGCCTCCAACTGGACGCTGGATTCCGGCGCTTCCCTGACGGCCGGAAGTTTCATCGGCCGTTATGAGTTCAATGGAACGACGACGCTCAATGTCAAGAAGGACGCCGTCATGAACATCACCGGCACCTTGAAAATTTCCCGTGACGGGAAAGGCATTCTGAATATTGAAAACGGCGGCATGGTATTGGCGCAGACTCTGGACCTGGGCCAGAACTGGGGAGACGTTTCGGCCAAGGGTGCTACGGTCAATCTGAATGGCGGTTCCCTCCTTCTTGGAGCAGGTGGAATGACAGCAGCCGGCAGCGCGAACACCATTGCCCTGAACCTGAATTCAGGAACGCTGGGGACGACGGCGGCGGAGGGCTGGTCCTCCGCCTATAACATGACCCTTACCGGAAATGTGACGGTAGACACCCGCCAGTATGATGCGGGCACTAAATCCTATAACGACCAGGCTTCCACCAACATCACCCTGGGCGGGATACTCTCGGGCACCGGCGGACTGACGAAAATCGGTTCCGGCACCCTGACCCTCTCCGGTCAGAATACCTACACGGGTGCGACGAACGTGCAGGCCGGTACGCTGGCATTCACGAACACGAACGCCATGACCCTGGGCAGCATCTCCATGGGAGCGGGCGCCAGGCTGACCACGGCTTCCGCCCTGACGCTGAACGGCGGCGCTACGCTGACCTTTGACATGACGGGTGTGGTAGCCAGCCAGCCCATCATCAATATCACGGCGGGCACCCTGGCTCTGACGGATGCCAACTGCACGCTGACCCTGACCAACTATGGGGAACTGGAAGCGTCCGACTACGTTCTTGCCCAGTGGGCGGCGGATGGCAGCCTGACCAGCAATTCCTTTACCTGGACGCCTGACATCACGCGTGAAGGTTTTGAATACTCCATCGTGGTGGAAAACAACCAGCTTGTGCTGAAAGTCGTGGATGTCTCCGGAGACAACGGTTTTGTATGGGACGGCGGGACAGACCGCAAGTGGATCAATACCAGCATTGACGGCTGGGAAACCAAGCTGACGGGTGTGACCACGCTGGACGACCAGGAAATCTATTTCTCCGCTGCGGAAGCGGGTGAAGTGAAGGTTTCCGGTAACGTGACACCCAAGAGCGTCGTCTTCAACGGCGGCACGTACACGTTCATCAGTGATCCGGACAACGCGGGCTCCATTGCGGATTCCGTGGCCCCCACCACGCTGACCGTGAATGGAACGGCTGATGTCACCCTGAATTTGGCGAATACCTATACGGGCGGCACGGTACTTAACGGCGGCACGCTCACCATCGGCGCGGACGGTGCGCTGGGCACGGCGGGGGACATCACGTTCAACGGCGGCACGCTGGCTTACGCGGACTCCGCCTCAGGCACGGATGTGACGGGCTATGACGTTTCCAGCCGTGTCAAGGTCGGGGATGGAGGCGCCCTGAACGTTTCCGTGCTCGGAGCAGGGGATACCGTCTCCTGGGCCGGCCTGACGGCTGACGTCATGGGAGTAGCCACCAACACGCTGACCAAGACGGGAGCCGGTACGCTGGCGCTCGGCTACGCCGGCAATTCCCTGGCCCACCTCACGGTGGAGGAGGGAACCCTTTCCTTCACGGGCGGGGCCACCATCGGCGTGAACCCCAATAACGCCACCATTGTGCGGGTGAGTGAAGGAGCCACGCTGGCTCTCTCCGGCGGCACGGTCAACCTGCATGCGCAGCTCAACGGAGCGGGCACCATCACCATCGGCACGGCGGATACGGACGGGCAGGTCAATATCTCCAATACCGGGAATACCAATTTCACCGGACGTCTGGAGCTGATCGGCAACGGCGTGAACATGAGCGCCAATACCAACTGGGCGGCCTTCGGCAATGGAAATACCCTGGGCGGCGGCACGATCTTCGTGGACGGCAAGGGCTTCCACTTCTCCGGAGGCACCGTGGTTGCCAACCTTGAAATCGGCACGGCGCACGGTACCATCCAGAACGGCTCCTCCAACTCCGCGTACACCTTCTCCGGCAGCATGTCCGGCGCCGGAACCTGGACCATGGCCCAGAATGTGCGGTTCAACAACGTTCTGACCGGGTCCCTCAAGGACTTCCGCGGCACCATGTCCACCAATGAAACCTCCGCCAACAATGTGCGCCAGGCCTGGAACTTCGGCAACGGCGGCGCGAGCGTAACGGGAACGGGGAACACCATCTTTGGAGACGGCGCGATCCTGGCGGGCAACACCGGCTCCACGAACGCCTCCCTGGCCGCACAATACAACGTCAATTACAACAATGCGGAACTTGTGCTGAATGCACTGGTGCAGGGCAACTCCAACCTGACCCACGCAGGCACGGGCACCCTTATTCTGGACCAGGCCAATACCGCAACGGGAGCCCTCGGCATCACGGACGCGGGAGCCGTGGTCCAGCTTGGCACGGCGGACAAGGCGGGCCAGTGGGCCGGTACCGTGCTGAACGGCGCGGGCACGCTGAAAATCGTCAACGGCTCCCTGGCCTCCGCCATGACGCGGGGTGAAGGCTCCTCCGCGAGCATCGTGGTGGATTCCGCCACCGCCATCAATCTGGGCGGCACCAATGGCGACATGCTCAAGGGCATTACGCTGGCCGCCGGAGGCAAGCTCACCAACGTCTCCGGAGACATCACGGTGGGCGCGGGCGCTACGGAAACGCTGAACCTTACCCTGGGCGCGGACAACGTGAACCAGGGAGCGGCGGGCACGGCCATCATTGACCAGGGAAGCGGCAAGCTCATCATCAATGAGCCCACCACCGTCAATCTGGACATTGACGCCATTGTGGACACGCTCATCGCCCACAAGGACGCTGGAACTGAAAGCTGGCTGACGCTGACCACCGGAACGCTGGAATGCGATGATCTTGCCGACATCCAGTTCAGCAAAATTCTGTCCAACTACGGCATCCGCGTCACGGATACCAACGGCGGCAGCCTCATCCTCAGCGGACAGGTCCAGGGCCTTTACATGGTGGACGGCACCGCCTCCTCCGATCCGGATACCGTCACGCACTACGGCACGCTCGGCATGTACGCCGGCGTGGTGATCGCCGGAGACAAGACGCTTACCGTTCAGTTGCCCGGAGCCCCCGGCGCCGATGACGGCGACGGCGCGGTCATCAACAACCTGCTGGGCGCGACCGGAAGCACGCTGAAGGTGGAAAACACCAATGCGGGCGGAGGCAACGCCGTGGTCATCCTCAACAATGAACGCCTGGAAACGGGCCTGCCCGCGCCGAATGACCACGCCGGGGCGGACTCCATCATGGGCGGCAATATCATCGGGGAAAACGGTGTTACCTTCATCAAGCAGAACACCGGCACCCTGACGGTCAACGGCTCCTTTGTGACGGACACCCTCCGCGTGGAAGGCGGCACGCTCACCCTGAACGGTGACGGCAACAGCTTCAACCATGTGGTTCTGGCGGGCGCCGCGGAAGGAACCGTTCTGGATGTCAACCGCAACACCACGGTGGGCGACCTGACGGACAGCGGTGAAGGCGCGGACCTGAACATCGGCGCCGCCGCCACCCTTAACGTCAATGACGCCAGCAGTCTTTCCTCCAGCACCATCCAGGGCAGCGGCACGCTGGCTCTTCATGATACGCTGGCCCTTTCCGGTACGGCAGCCCTCCAGGGCGTACTGCTCAATCTGGTGAAGGATGATGGCTCCACGGGCACGCTTGACCTGGGTTCCACCACCGGAAGCACCGTTTCCGGTATCAGCGGGCAGGGCACCCTGAAGAGCAATGGCGGTTCCCTGGCCGTCAACACCGGCAACTCGGGCAGCGGCTCCGTCTTCAGCGGCACGCTGGAAGGCCGCGGGCAGCTCCACATCTCCGGCAACGCGGGACAGACCCTTGATAACGTCATCACCGCCGCGGGCAGCAACTGGGCCATCAACAACACGGGACGCCTGAATATCAAGATGGGCGGCACGGTAGAAGACCCGAGAGCCAATACGGCTCTTACCCTCAGCAGCATGACGCTGGGTGACGGTTCCAGCACGAACCTCACGTTCAATACGGACTATGCCGGCCCCATCATCAGCGTGACCGGAAACATCAGCATCAGCCAGGGAGCGGAAATCACCCTCAGCTCCACCGGCAAGAATGAACTGACGCTGGGCGCCGACGGAAGTTATACGCTCATGCACGCGGACGGCATCATCGACATGGGAGGAAGCGACAGGCTGGCCATTCTGCTGGACCCCTCCTCCTCCGCGTTCAAGAAGTTTGAAAACGATGCGTACCTGGTGATGGAAAACGGCAACCTTGTTCTGGTGGCTACGGCTTCCAAGGACAACAAGTATGCCCGCATTGCGGATACCGCCAACTCCAGGGCCGGAGCGGAACTCCTCTGGAACCTGCCCGGCGACCTGGCCGCGGACTCCATCCTCAAGAAGGTGGACGACGCCGTAGGCGCCCTGACGTCCTCCAACCCCTCGGAAGCCAAGAGAGTCATGGCAGCTGTGGCGGGCAGCACGGTGACCAGCCTGGGTTCCGCCCAGAAAGACGCCCTGCGCGACCAAATGGGATGGATCCGCAACCGCACCACCCTCATGGGCGTCAATCCCGCCTACATCAACGAAGA
>DBGCTZ010000010.1:0-1777 GCA_048388685.1 Akkermansia sp.
TTTGATCCGGAGATTTCCGAATGGGACAACCCGATTGGTTGAAGACCAATCATCCAACGTTGTTGGAGGCTAACGCAGGGAACTGAAACATCTTAGTACCTGCAGGAAAAGAAAATAAATAATGATTCCCCTAGTAGTGGCGAGCGAACGGGGACCAGCCCAAACCACCTATGTTACGGCATATGTGGGGTTGTAGGACCACGTTGTGGCAAGAAAACTGGTGAGTAGAATGTTCTGGAAAGTTCAACCATAGAGCATGATAGTTGCGTATACGAAGCCAGTCGAAGCCTAGTGGTATCCTGAGTAGCGCGGAGCACGAGGAATTCTGCGTGAACCAGCCGGGACCATCCGGTAAGGCTAAATACTCCCGAGAGACCGATAGTGAACCAGTACTGTGAAGGAAAGGTGAAAAGCACTTCGAACAGAAGAGTGAAATAGTTCCTGAAACCATGCGCCTACAAGCGGTCGGAGCTCTTATGAGTGACGGCGTGCCTTTTGCATAATGAACCTACGAGTTACTTTTTCCGGCAAGGTTAAGGGTCTTGAGACCTGCAGCCGAAGCGAAAGCGAGTCTTAACAGGGCGTTCAGTCGGAAGGAGTAGACGCGAAACCAAGTGATCTACCCTTGGGCAGGTTGAAGGATGGGTAACACCATCTGGAGGACCGAACCAATAAGCGTTGAAAAGCTTCTGGATGACCTGAGGGTGGGGGTGAAAGGCTAATCAAACTTGGAGATAGCTCGTACTCCCCGAAATGCATTTAGGTGCAGCCTTGACTTATACTGGCATGAGGTAGAGCGACTGATAAGATGCGAGGGCTTCACCGCCTATCAAGTCTTGACAAACTCCGAATGCGTGTCAGTTCTATGTCAGGAGTGAGGGCATGGGTGCTAAGGTCCATGTCCTAAAGGAGAACAATCCGGACCAACAGCTAAGGTCCCTAAATGAATACTAAGTTGAACTAACGAAGTCAGATTGCTAAGACAGCTAGGATGTTGGCTTGGAAGCAGCCATTCATTTAAAGAGTGCGTAACAGCTCACTAGTCGAGGAGTTTGGCGTGGATAATACTCGGGCATAAACTGTTTACCGAAGCTATGGATCCAGAGTAATGGATGGTAGGGGAGCATTCCAGTGGCGTTGAAGGTGAGGGATAACCCTTGCTGGAGTAGCTGGAAAAGCAAATGTAGGTATAAGTAACGATAAAGGAAGTGAGAAACTTCCTCGCCGAAAGACTAAGGTTTCCTGATCAACGTTAATCGGATCAGGGTAAGTCGGGACCTAAGGATAAGCCGAACGGCGATTCCGATGGAAGAATGGTTTAATATTCCCATACTACTTTATAGAGCGATGTGGAGACGGAGAAGTGACAGTCCTGCCAACTGACGGAATAGTTGGTTAAAGGGTGTAGACGTTGATCGCGGTAGGCAAATCCGCCGTGAGAGTCGAACCTGAGAGTATGCCGAGTACTTGTACAAGGCAATATGGATGTAAACAGGCTCCCTAGAAAATCCGCTAAGCATATCTATAGAGTACCCGTACCGTAAACGGACACACGTAGTTGGGTTGAGAATACTGAGGCGCTCGAGTGATTCACGGTTAAGGAACTAGGCAAATTGACCCTGTAACTTCGGGATAAAGGGTCCCTGTCAGCGATGGCGGGGCGCAGAGAATAGGTCCAGGCAACTGTTTAACAAAAACACATGGCTGTGCGAAATAGAAATATGAAGTATACAGCCTGACACCTGCCCGGTGCTGGAAGGTTAAGAGGAGAGCTCAT
>DBGCTZ010000011.1:0-38130 GCA_048388685.1 Akkermansia sp.
CGGGGCCTGTTCTCTTTCTTGATCAATTCAAATGCTTCCTTTTACTTTATACAAAAAAGAACACGAGGATCTTGAGTGACGAGACTTAAAAGAAAAATCCATTCTGTCATTGCCTCTACTTGAGGAAGGTAAACGCCTTAAGGGAAGTAAACGGTCGTGGAAGAAAGGCAGTAATCCCATCATAATATTTCCTTAACTATTCCTCTTTCTTTCTTAACGCTTTAAGAATATGCCGGATATTGACGGACACCGTTCTTTCGTCAGAATGGCGGCGTATGAAATCTCATCTTATTCAGAAACCTGTCGCCGTCATTCTGGGGAATGCAGGCAGCATAGGATGTCTGGCCGCCAGGGCGTTCGCCTGCCAGGGAGCTGCCGTTGCCATGCTGCATGAGTCCGGTGAAGAGTCTTCCCGCGTGGTCGGCGGTCTTCCGGGGGACAATCACTTTGCCATGTCCGGGCGTCTGGACCATTCTCCTGATCTGGCTTCCTTTGCGGGGCTGGTGCACGCTTTATATGGGCGTGTTGATTATCTGGTCACCTGTGAAGATGCGGCGGCTGAGGTAAAGGGGTTGAATTGTTCCGCACGCAGACGCCTGACCGTTTTGCTGGAGCATGCTTTTATTTCCGGTGCCGCAGCCGTCCATATGATTTCCCGTTCCGGCGGAAGGGGGGGATGGAGGAAACAGAGACGCAATAAGGTTGAACCCGGGATGGAAGATTGCCTGAACCGGAATGATGTCAGAATGAATCAGGTGGTGATTCACCGCCCGTTATTCCGGCATGTCTCCAATTCCCGGCTGGCTTCCTGCGCCTGTGCGGCGGCGTTGTTCTTGTGTGGGAGTGAAGGAAGGCGTATTAACCGGGAGTACATCGTAGTCAATGGGAGAAGGGCAGCCTGGAGGCGGGGAGCTCGTCCGGAAATGTCCCTCTTTTTTCTCAAGTACTACCTGGAATTTTGTTCCGCCTGTTCACGGACGGTGTTTCTGAATGCCTGACCGGCATGCCATATTTCTGTATTCTGTCGTGACAAAAAGTGTCTGTTAAGCTAGTATGTTTCCAAGTAAAGTTATGAAGTTTCAAGGTCTTTATACAGCAATTGTGACTCCTTTCATCGGCGGTCGTGTCGATGAAGAGGCTTTTAGAATGCTTGTGGAAGCCCAGGTTGCTGCCGGCGTGGCCGGTATTGTGGCTGTCGGTACCACGGGAGAATCCCCCACCTTGACTGTAAAAGAGCACTTGAGGGTGATTGAACTGGCCGTGAAGTACGCTGCCGGCCGCATCCAGGTGGTTGCCGGGACGGGGGCCAATGCCACCGCGGAGGCCATCCACATGACGCAGGAAGCGGAGAAGATGGGCGTGGACGGCACGCTTCAGGTATGCCCTTATTATAATAAGCCTTCCCAGGATGGCGTTTATGCCCATTTCAAGGCCATTGCGGACGCTACCAGGCTCCCGATCATGTTGTACAGCATTCCCGGCCGCTGCGGTATTGAAATCAGTGTGGAAACCGTTGGCCGTCTGGCCAGGGATTGTCCCCATATCATTTGCGTGAAGGAGGCCGGCGGCAGTGTGGACCGCGTGAACCAGCTCATGCAGGTGGTTCCGGAAGATTTTACCGTTCTGTGTGGTGATGACGGTTTGACGGTGCCCTTTATGGCCAGCGGCGCCAGCGGACTGGTCTCTGTGACTTCCAATCTGGTCCCAGGCATCATGAATTCCATCGTGAAGGCCGGCCTGGATCAGAACATGGGAGAGATGCTTTCCCTCCAGAAGACGTTTTATCCCCTCATGAAGGGACTGATGACACTGGATTCCAACCCCGTACCGATTAAGGCGGCCCTGGCGCTGAGAGGCGATATTCAGCCCGGCGTGCGCCTTCCCCTGGTTCCTTTGGCGGAAGAGAAGGAAGCCCAGCTTTCCGCTCTTCTTCAACGTTTCAACGTTCTTTGATATCTTAACTATATGATTTCCATTCTTGTTACAGGCATTTCCGGCCGCATGGGCCAGGCCGTCCAGGAGGCGGTGACGCAGAATCCGGACACTTGCGTGGGCGCCACGTATGACCAGGGCCAGGAGCTTTATCCGGCCCTCGCCAAGTGCGACGCCGTCATTGATTTTTCCCACCACTCTTTTACCAGCACTCTGCTGGCCGAGGCCGTGGCCAATAACAAGCCCCTGGTGATCGGCACCACGGGGCATACGGAGCTGGAACGGCAGGAGATTGTGGATGCAGCCGCATCCATCCCGATCGTGTTCGCCTCCAATTATTCCGCCGGAGTGAACGCCCTGTTCTGGCTGACGCGCAAGGCGGCCCAGATTCTGGGCGGGAGCTGTGACATTGAAGTGATGGAAATGCACCATCGCCACAAGATTGACGCTCCTTCCGGCACGGCACGGACCCTGGCGGAGATCTTGTCCGGCGCCATTGACAGGAATTATGAGGACAGCGTGGTCTTTGGCCGCGAGGGCTTGGTTGGCCCCAGGCCGGACAAGGAAATAGGCATGCATTCCCTGCGCGGAGGTGATGTGGTGGGCGACCATACCGTGGTGTTTGCCTCAGACGGCGAACGCCTGGAACTGACCCACAAGGCCTCCAGCCGCATGACGTTTGCCTCCGGAGCGGTTCGCGCCGCTCTCTGGCTCCAGGGAAAGGAACCGGGACTGTACACCATGGAAGACGTCCTGGGCCTGTCCGGGCTATAATTTTTCCGGCGTCATGGCCGTCCTCCTTCTCCGGAACGGCCATGGCGCTTTTTTTTGCGTGATGAAGAGAGCCGGCATCGCACTGGGGTCCAATCTGGGGGACAAGAACAGCCTGATGGTTCAGGCCAGGGACCATTTGCTGCAAATGAGCCTGTCCGACGATCCTTTTTTACAGTCCTCCCTGTACGCCACCAGCCCCCAGGGATGCCCGCACGGTGCGGACGATTATTTGAATGCCGTGGTGGAGTTCACTTGGCCCGGCACGGTGGAAGAACTGCTGGTGCATTGCCAGGGGATAGAACGTGCGCTGGGGCGGGTCCGTTCCGGTATCCGCTGCGAACCCCGCACTGCGGACGTGGACATCATCTATGTGGGGGATATGGTGGTGAATGATTCTCCCCGCCTGATCCTTCCTCATCCCAGAGCCCATCTCCGGAAGTTTGTCCTGAAGCCGCTTTCCGACATCAGGCCGGATCTTATTCTGCCGCGGCAGAATAAGACGGTTGCCGACCTGCTGGCGGAGCTGGATACGGATGAGGCTGACCCGCTTCTGGTTTCAGAACGCTGGTAACCGCTTGTTTACTGAACATCATGAATCAATCTCTCGAAAAGGCGGAACGCATCCGCGCCTGCAAGAACAGGCGCCACGTGACGCTGGTAACCGGTTATGATTACCCTACGGGCCGTCTTCTGGATGAAGCCGGCGTGGACATTGTCCTGGTAGGGGATTCCGTGGGAATGGTGCTTCTGGGGTTCCCGGATACCACCCATGTAACGCTGGACCACATGCTTCACCACGTGGAAGCGGCGGCGCGCGGCGTGAAGAATGCCCTGCTGGTGGGGGATATGCCCATCCATACCTATGATACGGTGGAGGACGCTTTGCAGTCCGCCAGGCGTCTGTTCCAGGCCGGTGCGGACGCCGTCAAGCTGGAGGGCGGGGCATCCCAGGCGGAAAAAATCCGCGCCATTGTGGATGCCGGCATTCCCGTGGTAGGGCACATCGGCCTCTTGCCGCAGAAGGTGCTGGAGGAAGGCGGTTATAAGATCAAGGGAAAATCCTCCGCGGAGGCGGAGGCCCTGGTGAAGGATGTGGAGGCCGTAGCGGAAGCCGGAGCCTGCGCCGTGGTGGTGGAAGGCGTAACGCCCCATGCCGCCCGGCAGATCACCGTGCATTCCTCCATTCCCACGCTGGGCATCGGGTCCGGCGCTCATACGTGTGACGGGGACGTGGTGGTGATTCATGACCTGGTGGGCGCATTCCCGTGGTTTGTTCCCGCCTTCGTAAAACCGCGTGCGGACGTGGCCGGCAGCATGACTGCCGCCGTCAAGGAGTGGATGAAGGATTCCTATACGGAACCCGGCTCCATCAGTTCATAATCATTGACCTTTGCCTATGCTGGTATTTTCTACATGCTGGAATTCCCACCGTCACCAGGACGGGGAAGAGATGATTGATGAAATCCTCTCCCTGGGGTTTGACCATGTGGAGCTTTCCCACGGCATCAAGCTGTCCCTCCTGCCCGGCATCATGAAGGCGGTGGAAGCAGGAAAGGTGCAGGTAGCCGGCGTCCATAATTATTTCCCCGCCCCGATCGACGAGGTGGGGGATGCTCCGGACAGTAGGCCGTTTACAGCGGATTTGCCCCAGGTGCGCAGCAAGGCGATTGAATTGACGAAAAAATCCATGGAGCGGGGCGCAGCCCTGGGCGCCGGATACATCGTTCTGCACATGGGGACAGTGGAATCTCTGGTAAAGCGGACGGATACGGCCCATTTGCAGAGCCTGGCGCGGCAGGGAATGGTGGGAACGGAGTCCTTTGCCGAGACCAAGGGTGAGTTTGTCCGCCGCCGCAACCGACTGGCTCCCGTTTATCTGGAGTACGCCCGTGAAGCCATCCGGCAGCTCCTTCCCCGTGCTGCGGAACTCGGCGTGAAACTGGGCATAGAAGGGCGCAGCCATTATGAGCAGGTTCCCAGTGAGGATGAGATGGACCTGTTGATGCAGGAATTTGGAGAAAACCCCTTCATCGGGTACTGGCATGACTTCGGACATATTCAGAGGAAGCACAATTTGCTTATCCTGAATCATGAACAGTTTATCCGCAGAATTTCCTCCCATTTGATAGGGGGACATGTCAACGACGTCAAGTGGCCGTCCCGGGACCATCAGGTTCCTCTGCTGGGTGGCGGGGTGCCATTTGAACGCCTGCTGCCCTTTTTTCCGCATGGAGTTCCGCTGGTCTGGGAACTTTCCGGTCGCGTCTCAGCGGAAGACATCCGTACGGCGCGCGGCATGTGGATTGAAAAATTCCCGCAGACACTGGACTGACCATCTTGTGATTGTAAATCCGGTGGAGTGGATATAGAGTCGGGACGATGATAGACAAGACGACATCCCGCATCATTCTGGGCCTGCTGGGGACGGCCTGCGTCCTGATCACGGCGTTTGCCTGGTACAAGACCAGCCATGCCGCCTCTCCGGAGGCCGGGATGCGTCATAATATTTATGATGAGGATGTGCCCCGGTCCGCTCCCGTTCCGGTGGATTACAGGATGATTTTATTGACTCCCCAGGAACTGGCTAAAGCTCCGCTGGCGGATGTGTTCACGTCCCCGCTGGGAGATGAGAACGGAGCGTTTTCCTACGTTGCCCAGGGGCTGGGGGACATGAATGTTCCTCGTGGCGGACGGCATACGGGACAGGATTTGAATGGAATTGGCGGGGAGAACACGGATGAAGGCCTTCCGGTGCGTGCCGCCGGACGCGGGCTGCTTGTTTACGCGGGTGAGCCTTCCCCGGACTGGGGCAATGTGGTGGTGCTGCTTCATCGTCTGCCGGACGGCCGGTTTGTGCAGAGCCTGTATGCCCATTTGAAAACCGTCAGCGATATTCCCCTGGGTTCCCTGGTGGGCCGCGGAGAACAAATCGGCACCGTTGGCACCGCGCATGGGAATTATCTGGCGCATCTGCACTTTGAAATGATTGAATCCATTGCCCATGAAGCGGGGATGCCGGGCTATGGAAAGACGACGTTCAACCGGATTAACCCGGATGAAGTGCTGGAACAATACGCCCCTGATCCGGACATGATGATGCCTGATCCCATTATTGCCCTGAAACAGGTTCAAATGGCGGCGGGATGGGAAAAGCTGCTGGAAAACCTGTACAGGGATAATAGCATGGAGGCGCTGGACAAAATCCTTCCGGATGGACCAGCCGGTCACGGAAAAGAAGGAAAAACCCTGACCGGAGAGGATTCCACGGTCACGGCTGCGCGTCCGTATTTTTGGAAACCAGCTCCTGCTGTTCCCTGGTGATTTGCAGGATGCAGACCAGCCACAGAACGGTGGCCGCCGTCATCAGGGAACCGATCACCAGGAAGGCTGCCAGATAATGTTCCGGCCCGAAGGGGAAGAGAGCGCACAATGTCAGGGCCGTGGTGACGAGCAGGTACAGCCGCAGGGAGCGGGACGGGGTTTGCAGCATCCATTCCGCCGGATTTCTGGATGCCCGGTACAGCTCCTGAAGAATCAAGGCATTCAGCACCATGCCGACCACGGGCATGCAGCTCAGAATGACGCTCAGGAATGGCGTAAACCTTAGTCCCTGGATATGGAAGCCATGAACATTGGCGCACGCCCGGTACAGCCAGATCAACTGGATCAGCAGGGAAGGGATGAACAGGATGCTGAAAAGAAAGACCATCGGCGCGGCAGAGGAAGGGAGCTGTGCCAGATTCTGCTGAAAAGCCGTCTGGATTTCATTGTAATCAGTGATATTGTTGGAAAAGACAATCCAGCTGCTCCAGAGCATGGTGGGGAGCAGCACGATGCACGCCAGAATGGATAATCTGGCCAGCCCGGCCAGGGGGTAACGCAAACGGTATGGCTGGTCTGCCGGGAGGCTTTCCTCTTCCTCCCGGGGTTTTTTCGGGGTGGGGGATATGGGCGGCAGCACCTGTTCCACGGGCTGCCATCCCTCCATGCCCTGTTTCCAGGTGAGCGTGGTTGGGCCGATCACCCCCTGTCCCAGAAACTCGCGCACCTCATATTCGGAATAAGCTCTTGGCTGGGAATCGCCGGGGAGTTTCAGGTAGTATTCACTCATTCCCTGTATTTTAGAAAAAGAAGCCTGCACGGGGCAATGGGAATTTGACGGATGACTGATAAAAATTCCAAGTCTGGCTGAATCCGGCCAGGAAACAAATAGCCGTCCGAAGGCGGCTATTGAAAAGTGGTCGAGCTGACAGGATTCAAACCTGCGACCTCTTCGTCCCGAACGAAGAGAATTTGAAATGTAACTATTGATAATCAATGGTTGTGTTTCTTGTACCCCTTTCATACCCTTTATTTTCCGCTTGATTATCGTGTCGTTTTAACCTTTCACCCATGTGTCGAATGAAGGCTGGACTACGCGTTAAACGTGTTGGTGGGAAACGGGAAAGTTTTTAATGTTTTTATGAACTGGGTATTCAGTTCATTCAACAATAAACGATTAGAAAACATAACATTATGGCTATATCAACTAAACCATTCCACCCGCTGGATGCTGAGAACAACCGTCGTTACAAGGTGAAGAAAAAGGACGCGCCCAAGATCGCATGGCACAAGACGGAAGAAACCGTCGCCCATAACTGGGAAGGCTACATCCGCATCGCGGAAGAAGGAGATTATACCTTCTCTGTCACTTTGGATGATAACGGCGACATTGAAATCAACGGCCAGAAGGTCGTGGAAATCACGGGCACGAACTCATCCAAATCCAAGACAGGAGACCCCGTACACCTCAAGAAAGGATTCCACTATACCAAGCTCCAGCACCGGAACGAGGAAGTCCCGGAAGCCATCGCTCCATATCCCAATGCGGAGGAATTCGTTCCCAAGATGGGAGAAACCGAACTGGAACTTTGGGAGATTGATGCTCCTAAAAATTTGATGACAAAGGAAGAAGCTCAAAAACTCCTCAATAACTATGCAGGCCTTGTAGATTATCTTACCATTACTCCCGAAGATAAAAATAGAGTTTGGGAGAAATTCGGAGAAAAAGTCGCAAAGAAAATGGCAGGGCTCGATACATGCGCCACTCGCTTAAGTATAGCTCTTAATCGCTACGGTTATTGCTTAGCTGATGTTAAATACGGCAATGGAAAACCTGCCGCAGATAACGTTGAATTGATGGGAGGAGATATTTCCATCCTTAACCCTGGTATAACTTCTGGAAGTGATCCTGCGACATTAGGCAAACATATTGTTGTCAATGCGGAAGCAATGATCAACCATTTAAAAAATACGATCATGGCGAATCTCGGTTGTAAGGGATTTGATTATGATGACAGTACAGATTATTCCACTCCACAATCAGGAGATATTGTCATCTTTGGGCATTCCGGACATGTCGGTATGTGCCCTGGAGATAATCAGGAAATAGGGTATTACGTATCAGGTGGGGTTTGGCTGTTATATCGGTCATCTCTGGAGTAAGAGAAGACTAACTCAAATTGGGATTATACTCGGGAGTTAGGAATCTCGCTCCCTTTTTATTGAAAGGTTTATCTTTCTAATTATCCTTGACTTGTCTCGATGTCCATCTCTATATTATTCAAGGTATGAGAAGTATTTTTTTTATCCCAGCATTCATGTTATCTCTTTTGTTGATGACGTACTCTCATGCTGATCTTTTAAAAGATAAGAATATTGTTCCGGAATCACAAGAGGATGTCCTTGCCCGTCATTTGAAAAGTTCAGATACCGTACTTTTAGTCTGCGTGTATGAATCCAGGTATGTACCATTACCGGAAGGAAAAGGGCATGTGTGGGACAAAGCCGTTCGAACCCGTATTGTACAAACGCTTCGAGGAACTGCTCCCGTAGGCGGTATTCTTATCCTTCACCGGAAGGATGAATCTTTACCACTCTCCGGGTTGGTTAGGGATGAAGAGGGGCATCGTTTTATTTCTACGCAGGAACCGGGGGAGCTGTGGTACGTCTTTTTGAATTCAAAAGAGCTCAAGCAAGACAAGCAGGGAACTTTGAAGGGCTCTCTGGGCCCGATGTTTATGAACCCTTTGAAAATAGACGATGAAGATGGTATGAACTGTTTCCGGAAGCTTCTCCGTATCGAGCCGGCAAAAATTACTGCCGAATCGGAAGCTGCTCGTTTCAAACCGGAGTCCGGCAAGTAACCTGGTTTTCTCTCCCTGCTTCGACTTCATTTGAATCATCCCCGATCATGAAATATGAGCGGGGCTTTTTTGTGGAGAAGGTTCATTCTCCAGCTTTGGGATTTTGGATGTCGTAGAGTGCCTCTGTGCCAGTATTGATTTTGCATTCCATAAAGTTGGGGATTTTGGTTCCGAGGGCATTCTTTTCTCTGAATTTGTAAATGGCTTTTACGCCTGTCCAGCCAGACTCAACTTTTAGAGGTTGGCTTGTAAAAGGAAAGTCTGTGCCTGTCCGTTTGCCGGATGCAGGAATATGAACCTTGGGTGTACTCATTGAGCCAGGAACACCTTTAAGTAACGGATAGAGCAAGCACGACCAGAAAGTTTCTTCAAAACCTGGTGTGTGTTTGATCTGGACAGTATCTAACGAATACTTAACGTTTGAATGGGCTTACCATTAACATTGGTGCAAATGAAAAAGCCGCCCCCGGTGAGGGAGCGGCTTGAAAAGTGGTCGAGCTGACAGGATTCGAACCTGCGACCTCTTCGTCCCGAACGAAGCGCGCTACCAGCCTGCGCTACAGCTCGTTGTTGTGGTGCGGCGAAGTCTACGGATGAAAGAAGGATTTGTCCAGTTTTTTTTATTCGCCGCAGAACATCGTTGTGATACGGTACCGGGGTATGATGGATATGCTGGTACGGCTGTATGATTTGCCTGATATTGAAGAAGAGCTGCGGAAGCTTGGAGGGGAAGGCGTTCTGATCCGGCGCCCGGGGGCCTATGAACGCCATTTGGTGGTTGACTGGGTGGGACGGAATTTTTCTCCCAAGTGGGTGAGTGAAGCGAAGACCGCGTTCAGCCGCCAGCCCATTTCCTGTCTTATTGCCACACGGGAGAAAGAGATTCTCGGCTTTGCCTGCTATGACGTGACGGCGCGCGGTTTTCTGGGGCCCATGGGAGTGGCGGAAGAAGCGCGCAAAAGCGGCTTGGGCACCGCGTTGCTGGTTTCCGCCCTGCGCGGTCTCCGGGAGCTGGGGCATGCGTACGGCATTATCGGCGGCGTGGGGCCGGCGGATTTTTATGCGCGTGCCGTTGGAGCGGTGCCCATTGAGGGGAGTTCTCCCGGCATTTACGTGGATATCCTGCCGGAACCCTGATTTTCGGCCTGTCATGTTCTGGCCTCATTCCGGAGGACCGCTTTTCCGGTTCTCCGGCGGATGGCGGCGTTCTTTATGATTTTTTGTAGCCTACCGGATGGCAAAGCATGGGAGTCTGGGGAGATTTCAGCTTCAGCGCCGCAGCCAGGGCCTCCTTGTTCATGCTGGCCCGGGGATAGGTAGCCAGTCCCGTTCCCGAGCAGAAGAGGGAAATGTTCTGGGATACGATGCCCGCGTCCATGGCCGCCCAGGGTTCCGCCGTGTCCGTCACAAGCACCAGGCATACGGGGGCGTCTGCCGGGCGGGCGTCTCCATCGCTTACCGGGACCATGGTGTGGGCCTTGTGGTCATAGAGGTAGGAGACGTCTTTGGTGCATACGTAGATTTTAACATCCTGCCGGTTCATGGCAGATGGCGCGGTGCGTTTCCCTGATTCCTGGCGGTTGATGCCGTTGGCGGCCCAGAGCAGGTCTGACAGATCCTTTTGAGAAAGCATTTTTTCAGAAAAGCTGCGGATGGACTGACGGTCGGACAGGGCCTTCATCACGGGCGCCCCCCGTTCCAGATCCGGCTTGTCCAGTTTGACGGGTTCCGCGGCGTGAAGGAGGGCTGTTCCGGACAGTCCGGCGGCGATCAGGGAAAGAATAATTTTTTTCATGGCGTTGCGGCGGGGATGGTTGATGAATGCAAAGATTCCGCATTTTTTCATTAACCGAATTTAACACGGGAAGGAAGGTCCACAAGGTTTTTGTGCGCGCGTTTTTATCACTGGTTTTCGGAACTCCTCAGGACCGGGAAGAAAACGGTGAGAGTTTTTCAAGAAAAGCCTTGAGTTCTTGCCTGGAACTGGTATTGAAGGCAACCGATTTTTCGCCCGGTGGGGGAAGGCGCCCCGATTGCCCGCCGGCCAATAAGGGGCCATGAGAAAAATCGGCAATACTAACTCATCAACCATTTAAATGAGCACAACTGAACTGGCGGAACTTATTGACAGCAAGTTCCGCGAATTGCGTGAAGGTTCCATCGTTACCGGAACCATCCAGGAAATCCGTCCCCAAGTCGTTTTGGTGGACATCGGCTACAAGTCCGAAGGCGCTATTTCCATTTCCGAGTTTGAAGACGAGGAAATTGAAGTGGGGGACCAGATCGAGGTCCTTCTGGAACGCCTCGAAAACGACGAAGGCATCGTCGTCCTTTCCAAGGAAAAGGCCGCCCATAAGCAGAACTGGGATAAGATCGTGGGCGTGTACCGCGATGGCGGCCTGGTCAAGGGTAAAGTGAAGAGCGTCGTCAAGGGGGGCCTCATGGTCAACGTTGGCGTGGAAGCCTTCCTTCCCGGTTCCCAGGTGGATATTATTCCTCCGCGCGACCTGAACGAATACGTGGGCAAGGTTTACGAATTCAAGATCGTCAAGGTAAACGACGACCGCAAGAACATCGTCCTTTCCCGCCGCGAAGTGATCGAAGCCGAACGCGCCGACCAGCGCCAGCGCTTCCTTGAAACCGTCAAGGAAGGCGACAAGGTGGAAGGCCTCGTGAAGAACATCACGGACTTCGGCGCCTTTGTCGACCTCCGCGGCATGGACGGCCTGCTTCATATCACGGATATGAGCTGGGGCCGCGTGAACCACCCGAGCGAAATGCTCCACATCGGCCAGTCCCTGGAAGTCGTGATTCTGGAAGTGGACCGTGAAAAGGAACGCGTTTCCCTGGGCCTGAAGCAGATGACGGACAATCCCTGGGCGGACATCGAACGCAAGTACCCGATCAATTCCCATGTCAAGGGCCGCGTGACCAAGCTCCTGCCTTACGGCGCTTTCGTGGAACTGGAAAAGGGCGTGGAAGGCCTCGTGCACGTTTCCGAACTTTCCTGGGTCAAGAGAATCACCCGTCCGAGCGACGTGCTGAAGCTGGACCAGGAGATCGAAGCCGTGGTGCTTTCCATTTCCGTGAAGGAACAGAAAATCTCCCTCGGCGTTCGCCAGCTGGAAGACAATCCCTGGGCGGATATCGAATCCCGTTTCCCGATTGGCACCGTGATCAAGGGCCAGGTCCGCAACCTTACTCCCTACGGCGCCTTTGTGGGCCTGGAAGAAGGCATCGACGGCATGATCCACGTGTCCGACATGAGCTGGACGCGCAAGATCAACCACCCCTCCGAAGTCCTCAAGAAGGGCGACGAAGTGGAAGCCATCGTTCTGGAAATCAAGAAGGAAGACCAGCGTGTCTCCCTTGGCATCAAGCAGCTTGAATCCGATCCGTGGGAATCCATCAACGACCGCTTCAAGGTGGGCGACATGGTGACCGGCCAGGTGGCCAAGATTGCCAGCTTCGGCGCCTTTGTGAACCTGAACGGGGATATCGACGGCCTGATTCACATTTCCCAGCTTAGCGAAGATCACGTGGAACGCGTGAAGGACGTGATCAAGGTGGGTGATGAAATCACCGCCCGCGTGATCAAGGTGGACAGCATCGAACGTCGTATCGGCCTTTCCATCAAGGCCGTCAATTACGATACCGAACAGCTCCGCCGTGAAACCGCCTCCTTTGAAGCTCTCCGCCCGAGCAGCGACATGGTGGGTCTGGAACACGCCTTCAACCTGGCTACCCGTGAAAACGAAGAATGGAGCCCTTCTGAAGAGAAGTAAGCTTATTTCCGTAATTCACTGATTGATTTAACCGCCGCGAATAGTGATATTCGCGGCGGTTTTTTTTCTCATTCCAAATTAGGATGGAAAAAGTCTTGAGTTAGTTCCGCCTAAGGGATTAACTGTTCTCTTATACCATGTTGGAGCTGACCAAGAGCAATGAGGATTATCTGGAGGCCATCGGACTGCTGTCTGAAAAGAGCGGAACGGCCCAGGTGCGGGATATTGCAGAGATGCTTAAGGTTAAGATGCCTTCCGTGACGTCTGCCGTGAAGCAACTGGCAGACATGGGGCTGGTGGAGTACACGCAGTACGCTCCGGTCAAGCTGACCCCCCAGGGGCGCCGGATTGCCGGGAAGATCATCGTCAGCCACGGTATTTTGTTTGATTTTCTGCGGGAGGAGCTTGCCCTTCCGGAGGAACGCGCCAATGAGGTGGCGTGCCAGATTGAGCATATCATGACTTTTGAGGAGATTGAGAAGCTCAAGTCCTGCCGTATCCGGCCTTTTGAAGGCGCCGGGGAAGATTCTGCCAAGTAGTTTTTTCACGCGGATTCGGATGGGCCTATGGAAAACGCCTCCGCTACGTTTCGGAGATGATTTGATCCGTGAAGGCCGGAGGTTTCCACTTCCAGCTGGCCGTACCTGTTCAAGCCGTGGAACCGGCCCTTTCCCATGTCCTCTGATGGCCGCGCTGCCGGGAACAAGGGGCTTCCGGCTCTGGTAGAAACAATTCTCCATGGAATGAATGACCCGGAGAATTGGCATTTTGCCCTTTTCCGTTCAGCTGATTCGTGATAGGTTCCCGCGCATGGATCCCCATATCGCTGCAGATCTCTCGGCGCTCGACACGGCTGTTTTGCACAGCCGTCTTTCCGAGCTCGGGAGCTATCTTTGACCTGGACGGCATTCAACAACGAGTGACCGAGCTGGACGAACGCATGAGCGCTCCGGATTTCTGGGATGACCAGAACGCCGCGCGGGCGCTGATGGCGGAAGTGAATCCCCTGAAGCACAGGATGGAGGCGTTTTCCGCGCTGAAGTCCCGGCTGGAGGATATTGACGCTACCATTGAACTGTCCCAGGAGGCGGATGACGATGACTTGGGCCGGGAAGCCGTGGAGGAGTTTGCCAAATGGCAGAAGTCCCTGGCGGATTTTGAATTGCTCACCCTGCTGAACAGTCCGCAGGACCAGGCTTCCTGTTATGTAACCATCCACGCCGGTGCAGGCGGCACGGAAGCCTGTGACTGGGCGTCCATGTTGCTGCGCATGTACATCCGCTGGTGTGAGCGCCGCGGCTTTTCCGTGACTTATCTGGAAAGCACGGATGGAGACGACGCCGGCATCCGCTCCGTGACCTTGAAGGTGGACGGAGAGTATGCATACGGTTACCTGAAGAATGAACGCGGCATCCACCGCCTGGTGCGCATTTCCCCCTTTGATTCCGCCGGGAAGAGGCACACTTCCTTCGCCTCCCTGGACGCCACGCCGGAGGTTTCCGATTCCATCAATATTGAGATTCTGGACAAGGATTTGAAGGTGGATACCTACCGTTCCGGCGGCAAGGGCGGCCAGAACGTGAACAAGGTGGAAACCGCCGTGCGCATCACGCACATTCCCTCCGGAGTGATCGTGGCCTGCCAGAATGAACGCAGCCAGCTCCGCAACAAGGAGGAGGCCATGAACATGCTGCGCGCCAAGCTGTACCAGATTGAGGAAGACAAGAAACAGGCTGAAGCAGACCGCCAGTACAGTGAAAAAGGCGACATCGGCTGGGGCAACCAGATCCGTTCCTATGTCTTCCAGCCTTACCAGATGGTGAAGGATTTGCGCACGGGCGTGGAATCAGGCAACATTCAGGACGTGATGGACGGCAACCTGGATCCCTTTATTGAGGCCATGCTGCGCGGTCACAAGCGCGAACGCTGACGTTTTCCTGTTTATGGCCGCAGAGCTGATCATTGACGTCCTGTCTCTGTTCCCGGAGATGGTGGAAGCCCCCCTGGGCGGCAGCATCCTGGGGAAGGCCCGTGAAAAAGGCCTGGTGGAAGTCCGTTGTCATAATATCCGCGACTGGACGGTGGACAAGCACCGCAAGACGGACGACTACCTCTGCGGGGGCGGCCAGGGCATGCTGCTGAAGCCGGAGCCCATTTTTGCCGCCGTGGAGGAGCTCCGGCGCCCGGAAACGCGCGTGGTGCTGATGACTCCGCAGGGCCGTACCTTCAACCAGTCCCTGGCCGGGGAACTGGCCGCATCCGGTGGCCACCTCATTATCCTCTGCGGGCATTACGAGGGGGTGGACCACCGCGTGGTGGAGGAACTGGTGGATGTGGAATTGTCCATCGGGGATTACATCCTGACCAACGGTGCCATTGCCGCCGTGGTGGTCATTGACGCCGTGGCGCGTCTGATTCCCGGTGTGCTGGGGGATGAGCGCTCTTCCGTGGAGGAGTCTTTTTCCAACGGCCTGCTGGAGGCTCCCGCCTATACCAAGCCGAACGTCTTCCGCGGGCTGGCCGTTCCGGATATCCTGCTGGGGGGCAACCATCCCGCCATTGAAAAGTGGAAGCACGGCAAGTCCCTGGAGCGTACGCGCCTGAACCGTCCGGATTTATGGAAGGAATGGCTGAGAACGCATCCGGAGGATGCCGGGGAATGAGATATTTGACCGCCGCGTCAAATTTCTCTTGCCAAGAGGGAAGCCTTCCGTTATAAGACCTCGCCTGCCACCGTGAGGGTGGTGGAAAGCATCTTTCTGAACCTTTTACAAAACACAAGATCATGTCCAAGCATTCCAGCCTCAAAGCAACCGGTACCGTAGGCGGCAAGCGTTCCGTCCTGAAGCGTTTTGAACGCGTCAAGCTTCTCAAGGAACGCGGCGAATGGAAGAAGGGTCAAAGCCCCCTCGGCCTGCCGAAGACCAAGCATGAAGCTTAAGCCTGCTTTTAGCCCCGCCAGAGAGTTTCCCGGCGGATTCATGCATGGCAAGTCATTTTCCTAATACAGGAAGCCTCTCGGATGTCTATGAACCGAGAGGCTTTTTTCTTCCGGCAGAGAAGGCTTTTCCCTCTTCAGGGAGGCACGAATTGCCGCAATACCAACAATAAAAAACCATCCGCTGAGATAGCGGACATTAAACCAATATGAGTGAAGAACAACATGACTCCGAAGAAAACGGAGGTATCCGCATTAATAAATTCCTGGCATCCTGCGGCATTGATTCCCGCCGGGTGGCTGACAGACTGATTGAGGAAGGACGCGTGGAAGTGAACGGGAAGGTTATTGATACGCCCGGAATGAGGGTGACGGACAAGGATTTCGTGAAGGTGGACGGCCGCCATATGACTCCCATGGAAGAAGTCGTGGTGCTGTTGAACAAGCCCCGCGGTTACGTATGCAGCCGTGAAGCCCAGGGCGCCATAGGCACTGTTTATGACCTGTTGCCGCCGCGCCTGCGTCATTTGAACTACGTGGGCCGTCTGGACGCCGAGTCCGAAGGCCTCCTTATCATGACCAACAAGGGGGAATTGACCCAGACCCTTACCCACCCCACCGGCGGCATTGAAAAGGAATACTGGGTGACGGTTGACCAGAATTTTGACAATTCCGTGCTGATGCAGTTCCTGCGCGGCGTCCGCATTCCGGAAGGCAATGCCAAGGCCAAATATGTTTGCCGTGCCTCCGCCCGCCGCGCCTGCATTGTGCTGGAGCAGGGGTTGAAGCGCCAGGTGCGCCAGATGTTCCAGTGCCTGGGCCTCCGTGTCCGCAAGCTGGTGCGCGTGCGCATCGGTTCCCTGTGGGGGGGCGATCTGGAACCCGGAAGCTGGAGGTTCCTGGATGATGCCGATGTAGCCCTGCTGCTGAAGAACCCGCCGCGCCAGCGCAAGTACCTGGGCGCTTCTCAACTTGTTACCGGTTCTTCCGCCAAGAATGAACAGAGCGGCAGGGATGGTGCTTCCGATGAAGGCTATGTGTTTAATCCGGAAGATTTTGAAGCCGGGGATTCCTATGAACCTACTCCGGAGATGAAGACCCGCTTTGTGGATACGGAGGATGAAGATGAAATCAAGGAGGGGGAAACCCTGAGGGATGATTCCGGATTTCGTCCGCGCCGTGAGGGACGTGGAGATTTTAACCGCCGTGATAACGGTTTTCGCGGACGCCGCGAAGGCGGATTCGGCGGAGATCGCCGCGAGGGAGGTTTCCAGCGCCGTGAAGGCGGCTTTGGAGGAGACCGCCGTGAAGGAGGTTTCCAGCGCCGTGAAGGTGGTTTTGGTGGAGACCGCCGCGAGGGAGGTTTCCAGCGCCGTGAAGGCGGTTTCGGTGGAGACCGCCGCGAAGGAGGTTTCCAGCGCCGCGAGGGAAGTTTTGGCGGAGGCCGCCGCGAGGGAGGTTTCCAGCGCCGTGAAGGCGGCTTTGGCGGAGGCCGCCGCGAGGGAGGTTTCCAGCGCCGTGAAGGCGGCTTTGGCGGAGACCGCCGCGAGGGAGGTTTCCAGCGCCGTGAAGGCGGTTTCGGTGGAGACCGCCGCGAAGGAGGTTTCCAGCGCCGTGAGGGCGGCTTTGGAGGAGACCGCCGCGAGGGAGGTTTCCAGCGTCGTGAAGGAGGTTTTGGCGGAGGCCGCCGCGAGGGAGGTTTCCAGCGTCGTGAAGGTGGTTTCGGTGGAGACCGTCGCGAAGGAGGTTTCCAGCGCCGCGAAGGAGGTTTTGGCGGAGGCCGCCGCGAGGGAGATTTCCAGCGCCGTGAAGGCGGTTTTGGTGGAGACCGCCGCGAAGGAGGTTTCCAGCGCCGCGACGGCGGCTTCCGCAAGCCGGGCTTTGGCGGCAGGTCTTCCGGTGGATTCTCCCGCGGAAACAGAGGCCGTTAATCATAGTCTTGTTCCGGTATGAAGAAGCATTGCAAATGGTGGATCCTTGCCGGACTGTGGGGGCTGTGCCTTATTCAGCCTCCGCTTCATGCCTCTCAGAATGCTCCCTCCTTGGCGTCCGCCGGGAAGGGGGATTTTGGAGCGTACCTGTCCGGTCTCCGGGAGAAAGCCTCAAACGGGGACAAGGCTGCCGTCCGGGAGCTGGCCGTACATTATGATGTGGAGGGGAATGCCCCGGAAACGTCCAAATGGATGTCTGAATATGTTTCTCTGGCGGAAAAAAGCGCCAATGAAGGGGACGTGGAATCCATGCTGGAGCTGGGCAAGCTGTTTTATACAGGGAGCCGTCTTTACCCTAAAAATCTGGAAAAGGCCCGGTTTTGGTTCACCCGCGCCGCTGACAGCGGCAATGCCGCGGCCCAGTACCAGGCGGCTGTGATGGCTTCCAGGGGAGTCGGTGGCCCGAAGGATGAAGAAATGGCGTCCCGCTATTATGGGAAGGCCCTTCAAACCTGGAAGAGAGGAGCTGATGCCGGTGATGCCAAGGCTGCCTTATGGGTGGCTCTTCTTTATGAACGGAAACTGGTTCCGGACAGCTCTCCGGAAAAGTCCGTTCCCTATCTCATTCATGCCGCGGAAGGCGGCAATCTGACGGCCCAGGGGCTTCTGGCGTTCAAGTACCGGGATGGCCTGGGAATTCCGCAGGATGGGGCCAAGGCCGCGGCATGGTTTGAGAAAGCCGCCAGCCGGAAGGATTTGGGCGCCGTCATGGAACTGGGCATCATGTACCGGGACGGCAAGCATGTGCCCCGGGACCGGGAAAAGGCCATCCATTGGTTTGAAAAGGGCGCGGAATGGAAAGACCCGTACAGCATGGACGCTCTGGCGGATATGCTGATGGAAGGTTCCCCTTCTGCTGAACAGGCAGCGCGTGCGTTGTCCCTGTATCGTGAAGCTGCCGCTATCGGCTATCCTCCCGCCGCACTGAAAGCCGCTGAACTGTTGCAGAACGGCAAGGGCGGGGAAGTGGACGCAGATGAAGCGTACAGGCTTCTCCGGCGTACAGCGGACGCTACGGGAGACCCTAAAGCCATGTACATGCTGGCCCAGGTGTATTACACCCGGGGCGATGACGCTCAGGGGGATTCCCTGATGAAAGCGTCCGCCCAGGCGGCCTATTTGCCGGCCATGAACCGCATGGCGCGTCTCCATCTCCTGCCGGGCAACTCCCTGTCCTGGAATCCGGTCCTGTCCTATTACTATTGGAACCAGGCCGGTGAACTGGGGGATGAAGGGGCCGCTTCCGCAGCGTTTTGGCTCCTGTGGGGCAGCATGGCTGTGCTTTCCCTGGTGATTTTCCTGGTCGTCTGGCGCTTCCATCGTTTTGCCGTCAGAAGGCTTGCGGAACAGCAAAAACAGGAACAGGAATCCTCTGATGACGCATGAAGCGTATTTATGAGGTATCCGTCATGAAAAAAATCTGTTAAAAATACCGTAGTACTCCATGATGAACACGTTAGCTATTTTTGGTCTGGGAACTCCGGAAATCATCGCCATCCTGGTGATCGTTTTCCTGTTGTTCGGCGCTAAGAAACTCCCGGAATTCGCCCGCGGCCTGGGCAAGAGCCTGGGAGAATTCAAGAAGGCCAAATCCGAGTTTGAAGAGGAATTGTTGAAGACGGAGAAGGAAACCATGAGCGATGCTCCCGCTTCCAAGCCGGAAACCCGCCCCTCTCCCGAGCTTTCACAGCCTATTGACGTGGAAGTTGAAAAGTCGGTGGAAACCAAGGCCGAAGACAAATAAGTTTTACTGCCTGACGGCAGGATGAAGAGGGCGGGAAATCCCGCCCTTTTTTGTGCCCGGGCTGTAAGGAAGTTTCCGGAAGGCAGGGAGATACTGGTTCCCGGCAGCACGGCCATGAGTGGACAGGATGGAGGGATAATATTTCCATGTTCTGAATGGAAAATGGTCACTTGGGAATGAAGGGCGGCATGGAGTGTGATAGAAGGTATATATCTCACGGCGTGAAGGGATAACCCCTTGGATCGCAAGGTCCCGTCATTGATTTCTTGCGTTGGCCGGGGGCTTGTTGTACACATGTATTAATGAAAATTCATTTTTGCGGCGCGGCGGGCACGACGACGGGGTCCCAGCATTTGCTGGAGGTGAACGGGAGCAGGATTCTTCTGGATTGCGGCATGTATCAGGGGCGGCGTGAGGAGGCCTGGCATATCAACAAGGATTTTCCGTATTTCTCTCCGGGAGAGATAGACATGGTGATTCTCTCTCACGCGCACATTGATCATTCCGGCAACCTCCCCAACCTGGTGAAGAAGGGTTTCCAGGGGAATATATACAGCACCTTCGCCACTCGGGACCTCTGCCAGATCATGCTGGCGGATGCAGCCCGCATCCAGGAGCACGACTGTGCGTTTATCAATAAGATGAACAAGCGCCGGGGCATTCAGCAGCCGGAGGTTTATCCGACCTATTCGGAGCAGGACGCGGAACAGTGCATGCGCCAGTTCATCAACATCGGGTATGAACGGCCCATTCCCGTAGCTCCGGGGGTGACTCTCACGTTTTATGATGCAGGCCATATCCTGGGCGCCGCCCAGGTGTGCCTGGATATTGAGGACCAGGAAGACGGGCGGAAAAAGCGCTTCCTGTTTTCCGGGGACGTAGGGCGGGGGGATAATGAGCTCCTCCGTGATCCCGTGCCCGTTCCGGATGTGGATATCCTTCTGATGGAGAGCACCTACGGAGGCCGCTTCCATGAAGCCCCCTCCCGGGATGACGAGGCCTTTTGCCGCGTGATCCGGGAGTCTCTGGACCTGGGAGGCCGCATTTACATTCCCGCCTTTGCGGTGGAGCGTACCCAGCAGCTTCTTTACCTGTTCAACCGGGCCTACCATGAAGGGAGGCTTCCCCTCCTGAACGTGTACGTAGACAGCCCCATGGCCGTGAGCGCCACGGAGATTTTCCGCATTCACCCGGAGTGCTTCAACAAGGAGGTGTATGATTTCCTGTTCAGGGAGAAGGAGCCGTTCTGTTTTGAACAGTTGCGGCTCATCCGCTCCGTGGGAGAATCCCAGGACCTGAACAAGATGAGTGAGCAGGCCATCATCATTTCCGCTTCCGGCATGTGCGAGGCAGGGCGCATCCTGCACCATTTGGCGAACAACATCGGCAATCCGAAGAATACGGTCCTTTTTGTGGGCTATTGCGCGGAACATACCTTGGGCCGCAAGATCATGGACGGGTGGAAGGAGGTTCCCATTCTGGGCAAGCAGTACACCGTCCGGGCCAGGATACGGGAGATGGATTCCTTCTCCGGCCATGCGGACCATGGGGAACTGCTGGAATATTTTGACAGGACGGGAGGGACCAAAAGGAATATCATTCTGGCGCACGGGGAGGAGAAGGCCTCCCGTGCCCTGGCTGAGGCGCTCAGGGAGAGGCAGCCCAATCCCGTTTCCATCGCGCAACTGGGAAGCGCCATGGTGCTTTGACGTTCCGGAGCGCCGGGGCCTTCCTGTAGCGGTTTCTTTCAGGGTTCGCCATTTTCATGGCGGAGGCGCCCGGCGCGTTCCAATCAAGTCATGACGGCAGGATGGCTGTGCTGGCCGCTTGACCCGGTGTGTTTGCGGGGCTAGCGTGCAGGTATGTCTTCCTTGTTTATTGAATATCCCAAGTGCACGACTTGCCAGAAAGCCAAAAAATGGCTTGATGAGCAGGGCGTTTCCTATGAGGACCGCCACATTGTGGAGCAGAACCCCACGGCGGAGGAACTCCGGACCTGGATTGAAGAGAGCGGCCTGCCGTCCAAGAAGTTTTTCAATACCAGCGGACTGCTTTACAAGAGCATGAGTTTGAAGGACAAGCTTCCCGGCATGAGCCTGGATGACCAGATAGCGCTGCTGGCTACCAACGGCATGCTGGTCAAACGTCCCATTCTGATCACCAACGGGAGGATTTGCGTCGGTTTCAAGGCTGACGAGTGGAAGGCCGCCCTTCATTCCTGATTCCCGCCATGCCCCTGATTACCCGCACCAAGCAAGGAGCAGCCAATTTCGGCCCCTGGGAGAACATCGTCAGGGTGCTGATCCTGGTATGGTTTATGCTGTACACGCTGAATGCCATTCCGGACGTTCACCCGCTGGTAGGCCGCATTGCGGCCAAGGTGAATTACTGGATCAGTTATTTCTTCGTTTTTGAATACATCCTGCGGGTGCTGTGCGCCAAGCCGCGGAAGGCTTACATCTTCAGCGGCATGGGCATTCTGGATTTCATCGTCTGCGTGCCGTTCCTGGGCATGTTTTTCGGGCTGGACTGGCAGATTCTTTATTCACTGCGGATTGTCCGCGTGCTGGCCATCTTCAAGCTGGCCCGGTTTAATGAAACCGCGGCCAGTTTTAAAAAGGCCTTTTACCTGATCCGGGATGAGTTTTTCCTGTTCTTCTCCGTGATCCTGTTCATGCTGTACGTGACTTCCCTGGGCATTTACATTGCGGAGCATGAGGCCCAGCCGGAGAAGTTCCGGTCCTTCTTTGACGCCCTCTGGTTTGCCGTGGAGACCCTGAGTACGGTAGGGTACGGCGACCTGGTGCCCATTACGCCCATGGGGCGCATTTTTACCGGGGTGATCATGTTCATTGCCGTGTCCATCATTGCCATTTCCACGGGGCTCATCACTTCCGCCTTTTCCCGTGTGTGGCAGCAGGAAAACGTTTTCGCACATCGGCACAGGAAGGCCGCGGACAAGCCTGCGGCTGACGGGACTGGTAAAGATGCGTCCAAATAAAGGGCGCTCTTGATGAGGCCGGAAAGGTCCGGCTCAAGAATTGCTGGTGCACTTTTTAAAAGGAACGGCCGCCCTTCCTGCTGGAAGAGCGGCCGTTGTGTAAAAAGCCGGAAGGGAGTTCCCCTTAGCTGTTGTACATCTCGGTGTAGTACTGGTCCGCCATGCGGTCGGAGTCAAACTCGGGATAGATGTCCGTCATCGCGTTGAAGACGATGTCCATCCACTTGTCGTTGTGATCGTAGTAAAGCGGCAGAATATTATCGTCCAGGATGTTGTAGAAGTTGTCGCGGTCGGAGCGGTCGCGGGCTTCCGGGGAGAGGTGGGGAGCCGCTTCCGGAATGACGAAGCAGTTTTCCCCGTCCTTGGCGAATTCGCAAATCCAGCCGTCATTGGTGGAGACGGAGATGGAGCCGTTCATGGCGGCGGACATGCCGGAGGTACCGGAGGCTTCGCGGGTGACCACGGGGTTGTTCAGCCACACGTCAGAACCATTTTTCAAGTAGCGGCTCAGGCCCAGTTCATAACCGGTAAGTACGGCGGAACGTGGATACTTGGCCGTCATGTCGTTCAGGCGGTTGAAGATCTCAATGGCGCCGTGGTCCATCGGGTAGGGTTTTCCGGCCCAGATGAACTGCACCGGATAGTTGGTGCGCTGAAGCATGCGTTCAAACATGGTGGGATTGCCGGTAACCAGGTCCGGGCGCTTGTAGGCCGCAAAGCGGCGCGCCCACACGATAGTGAGGCAGTTCGGGTCAAAGACGCGTCCCGTCTGTTCCCCCACCATGCGGAAGAGGGCTTTTTTCAGCGCGCGCTTGCGGCGGATGAAGGCTTCCTTGTTGCGGGCCTGGAAGGCTTCCGCCAGTTCCGGGTCCTGCCAGTATTTCTGGTTTTGGGCGTTCGTGATGTGAATGATAGGGCACACGCCTTCGTAATCCTTCCACATCTGGCGGGAAACTTCCCCGTGGAGCTTGGAGACGCCGTTGGCGATGTGGGAGAGGCGCAGGGCGGCCAGCGTGTAGTTGAACGTGTTGTCCGTCAGGCCTACGGCGGCGCGTACCTGTTCCATGGAGAGCCCGTCGAAGAAGGAGAACGTGTTCATGGTGTTCACATCCATCTTTTCATTGCCGGCTTCCTCCGGGGTGTGTGTGGTGAAGACGAAGCGCTTGCGCACTTCCTCCACGCTGCCGGTTTTGGCAAGCACGTGGAAGGCGGCGGCCAGGCCGTGGGCTTCATTCAGGTGGTAGATTTCCGGTTCAATGCCCAGCTCGTCAAAGAGGCGGGCACCGCCCTTGCCGAGCAGCACATACTGGGCAATGCGGGTGAAGCCGTTGGCGTCATACAGGCGGCGGGAGATGTTGCGGCTTTCCTCGTCGTTTTCCTCCAGGTCCGTGGAAAGGAAGAACATGGGGGCGGTGCCGAAGGTTTCCGGATTCAGGAAGTAGGCCTTCACCCAGACGGGCGCGCCGCAGACGTGGATAAGGAATTTGATATTGTGGTCTTCCAGGAACGGGTAGTTTTTGCGCATGTACTGCGTAGCCATGGAGCCGTCTTCCGCCCGGATCTGGTTGTAGTAGCCGTAGCTCCACAGGATGCCGACGCCGACGAGGTTCTGGCGCAGGTCATGGGCGCTGCGCATGTGGGAGCCGGACAGGTAGCCCAGACCGCCGGAATAGATTTTGAATGAATTGTCAATGGCGTATTCCATGGAGAAATACGCTACGCTTTTTCCGTATTTGGGGTCGATTTCATACGGATGTTCGAAAATGGTGGGTAAAAATGATTTCGCCATGGTTCTGTAAATGGAGTAAGCGTTCAACGGGTGAACCTGTATGTCTTGGTACCATGGTTCGTCCCTATTGGAAAGGGCAAAATGCGTGTGTGTCTGAATTGTTGATTGAACAGGAATGCCTTTCCCGAGGGGCACTCCCGCGGTTTTCCTGCGCCTGAACGGGGCGGGACAGGAAGGGCGCGCGGCGTGGCTCCGGAAGCTGTTTTCCGGTGCCCGGGAAACGAATTTTTGAGCTTGCCGCCGGAGGGGAAAAAGAGCATGAATAACGGGGATGAAAGCTCTTGTAAAAACGCAGGCAGGCCCCGGTTTGGAACTGATGGATGTTCCCATGCCGGAAGTCGGCCCGAACGATGTCCTGATTAAAATTCATAAAACAGCCATTTGCGGCACGGACCTTCATATCTGGAACTGGGACAAGTGGGCCCAGCAGACCATTCCCGTGGGGATGCACGTGGGCCATGAGTTCTGCGGCGTAATTGAAGCCGTAGGCTCTTCCGTGACGGAATACAAGCCCGGGGAGATCGTTTCCGGGGAAGGCCACATCGTCTGCGGCCACTGCCGGAGCTGCCGTTCCGGCCAGAAGCACCTGTGCCCGAACACGAAGGGCGTGGGCGTGAACAGGCCCGGCTGCTTTGCGGAGTATCTTTCCATTCCCCAGGACAACGTGGTGCGCATCCATAAGAGCATTCCGATGGAAATCGCCTCCATCTTTGACCCCCTGGGCAACGCCGTCCATACGGCCCTC
The DNA here is from genome assembly GCA_048388685.1 of Akkermansia sp. Lineage (GTDB taxonomy): Bacteria > Verrucomicrobiota > Verrucomicrobiia > Verrucomicrobiales > Akkermansiaceae > Akkermansia. The sequence goes on from DBGCTZ010000011.1 coordinate 24,885, forward strand.
TCCTGGGACATGGTGGGCGAGGACGTCCTGATTACGGGTGCGGGCGTCATCGGCTGCATGGCCGCCGCCGTCTGCAAGAAGGCCGGCGCCAAGACCGTGGTCATCACGGACATCAATGACTTCCGCCTGAGCCTGGCCAAGACGCTGGGCGCGGACCGTACCGTGAACGTGACCCGTGAAAAACTGGAGGATGTGATGAAGGAACTGGAAATGACGGAAGGGTTTGACGTGTGCCTGGAAATGAGCGGCGCTCCCTCCTGCCTGAAAGACATCATCGACAGTTCCCGCAACGGCGCCAACATCTCCCTGCTGGGCATCCAGCCGGACGGCTCCAGCATCGAATGGAACAAGTTCATCTGGAAGGGTCTGAAAATGAAGGGCATTTATGGCCGTGAAATCTTTGAAACCTGGCACAAGATGGATTCCATGATCCGCAGTGGCCTGAACATAGCGCCCATTATCACGCACCGCCTGCCTTACACGGAATTCCGGGAAGGTTTTGAAGCCATGAACTCCGGCAAGTCCGGCAAGGTGGTGCTGGACTGGATTGTCTGATCCGTTCTATCTTTTTTACCCTATTAAGAAATGCCCCGGTTTCCCATACGGAAGCCGGGGCATTTTATTGAGGGGAAGGGAGGAAGACGGAACGTCAGGCCGTCTTTCTGGGCACGGTTGGCATATGGGCCTCCCGGGCCTGGGCGCGGCGCTCCTCCTTCATGCGGCGCGCGTAGGTGTCATCATCTTCCTCAAAGGCGTCCGTATGGGTCAATTTGAGCCTGCGCACCACCTTGTCATGGTCCTGGGAGGAAACAAGGTCCGTGAACAGTCCGCCGTGGAGGTGGTCCACCTCATGCTGCAGGCAGCGGGCCAGCAACCCGTTGCATTTGATGGTCACGGTGCGTCCGTTCATTAGGGTCAGAACGGCCTTCACGCAGGAACGGCGCATGATGTCTGCGTAAACCCTGGTGATACTCAGGCAACCTTCCCGGTACGGCACTTTTTTGCCGAAGGGATGCAGAACGGGATTGATGAAATTCAGGGGCATGATCTGCGCCAGGTCAGCCGGGCGCCCGTCCACTTCCAGCCAGGTAGTGGTGGCGTCCGTAGGGGGAATGTTAATGGTAACCATTTGAATGGGCTTTCCCACCTGGGGAGCGGCCAGGCCTATGCCCCCCTGGGCCAGGGTTTCCTGCATATCGTCTAGAAAGGAAAGGACGTCGCTGTTAAGATGGATGACCGGGCTGCATTCCTCCCGCAGAAGGGGGTGTCCGTATTGAAGAATAGGAAGAATCACGGCAGGTATGATGGAGTGGGTAATAAGGTAAGACCTCCGCTTTCAGAAGGGTGTTCATGATATTAAAAAATTATTTCTGTGTTGCAGGTATGCGGAAATGTTTTTGCCGCATGAGATGAAAAGGCCTTGCACTTTGGGACCGCTTTCTTACGGTAACTCTGTTGCCCGATGTGGGTGGGGGTTCAGAATCCTCCTCATCAACGCCACTTTCTCATGAAGCTCAGCTCCCGTACCGGTATTTCCCTGTTTCTAAATTTGACGCTGTCGGGGGGCGCGTGTCTGCTGGCCCTGTCTTCCTGCGGGGACAAGGAGAAGAGGCCGGAATATGTGGAAGAGGGAGATTCCGGAAAGCTTTCCCCAGTGGAATCCTATGAAGAGCTTCTGTCCCTGCGCCTGAAGGATGTGGAACAGATGACGGACCTGGTCACCTCCATTCAGGACCGCGCCATGGGAGAGGCCGTGATGGGGGAACTGGGACGCCTGACGGAAAGGCTGAAGCTTTACGACATGAACTGCGGGCGCCTGATGATTCTGAATCCGCGTGTGCATGAAGAATCCCGGAAGGAGCATCCCGCTTTTCATTCCATTCTTCAGGAGCGTGTGGACAACGCCCGCGAGCGGATGATGGAAGGGGTGCTGAAGATTCATGAACTCGGGTATTACGATTCCGGCCTGATCCGGGACGACCTGGAAAAGTACGGGCTCAGTCTGACGGACGAACGGATGGCCCGGTATTTGAATGAAAGGATCCTGCCATTTCTGAAAGCTTATCTGGAGCAATATTCCGCCATGGTGGATATGCTGGAAGGGATTGACAACAAAGTGGCGGCGGAAGCCTATGCCATGTCCATCGCCCTCCAGGGCCGCATGGTCAAGGAACAGGTTTACAATATCAGCCGGATGGAGAAGGAATATAGGACATGGATTCCCGGATTTGAGCGGAATTACCATGAGGGGCTGGAAAAGATGAGGAGGAAGGCGGATGAGGACCGTAAACGGGCGTTCCGGGTGCTCCTGAGGCTGGTGACTGCCAGGATGTATGATTCCCCGGCCATGCAGAAAGCAGTGGTGGGGCTTGAAATGGAACAGCCTAGGTTGATGGATTTTCAGGAATTCTGGACGGACCCCATTATGACCATGGAGGAATTCTGCCTGTGCCTGGAGAGAATTCAGCATCTCCTGAGAGGCATCAGGGATGCGACGACGGCGGACCAGCGCGCCATGGAAGTGGTGGAAGTGGTGGCCAAGCTGAAAAGGCTGCGCTACGTCGTTGATATTTTTCAGAAATCCGGACAGATGAACTTGGTAAAAACGAGGGACCTGGAACGGATCAGCCGCCGTGCGGAGGATGCGGAAATGGCCGTTTCCAGCACCATGGCACATCTCATTGTGGAGACGGACGTCGTGAGCCGTTCTCCGCTTCTATCCCGCGCCATGGGGTTTTATCGCTATGTGATGTATACGCATTAAGGGCGGTATGCCGGAAAGGGGTTATTGACATCCTCCGGCGGAACGGGACAATCCGTTCATGAGGGATATTGATTTTTCCGGGCAAGTTGTAGTGGTGACGGGCGGGGCTTCCGGCATTGGCCGGATCATTGCGGAGGCGTATGCCGCAGAAGGCGCCCGGCTGGCGGTACTGGATGTCAGGCATGAAGAGACGGCAGCCCTGCTGGAGGAATTGCCGGGAGAGGGCCATCTCTGCGTGACGGGGGATGCAGGTGTGGAAGAGGATGTGCGTTTCTTTGCGGAAAAGGTGCTGGACCACTTCAACCATGTGGATATCCTGGTCAACAATGCGTGCATCACGCGCCGCGGCATTCTCTCCGGCTGTTCCTATGAAGACTTCAATGAAGTCCTGCGTGTGGGCGTGTCCGCCCCTTACCTGCTCAGTCTTCTGTTCCGTGATCAGTTCTCCCGGGGAGCTTCCATTGTCAACATCGCCTCCACCCGCGCCTCCATGTCCCAGAAGGATACGGAAAGCTACAGTGCGGCGAAGGGCGCCCTCATTTCCCTGACCCATGCCCTCGCGATGAGCCTGGCCCCCTTCGGTGTCCGCGTGAACAGCATCAGCCCGGGCTGGATTGATATGGGAGCCTTCGGGGCCCTGTCACGGGAAGACATGCTCCAGCATCCTGCCGGGCGCGCCGGAACGCCGGAGGATATCGTGCAGGCCGTCTTCTTCCTCTGCCGTTCCGGCTTCGTCAATGCGGAAAATCTGGTCATTGACGGCGGCATGACCCGCATGATGGTGTATCATGGGGATGAAGGCTGGACATTCCGTCCGGGAGTGCCTGACAGTCTTCCTTCGTGACGGTGGTTGATCATTACAACAGGCATGCGGAGGCTTTCAGGGTCATGAAATACGTCCTGATTAGGGAAAAACAATACCCGCATGTAAATGAAGTAAAGGGGAAGGACGTGAAGGCACGTTTTTTCATCGGAACGGCCTTGCTCCATCATTCCCCGGAGCACAGGTGGTACAAGCCCTTGCAGGGAGCGGCTACGATGGCTGCTGGAATGAGGAGAATATTGGCAATCACAGTACCAGGGGCGTCAATCATACAGCTTTGAAATCCAGCCACGATTTTCCGTCCCGTAGATGGGGCCATAATGACCTCTTTTTTTACCTTGTCCGAGGTGAACGTACTTCTAATCGTGGGGGGATCGGAGAGAATCTTGAGGTTACGGGCGCCGGTCGGATTAAATCGTTCTGCCACGGTAGTTTCTCCGGAGTTCATGAACTGAACAGGAGATACGGTGAGGGGATGTTTTTTATCTTCCTTCCAGGGAGATTGAAGATAAACGGTTTTTTCCGTTCCGGGAATGTTCTTCATGTGAGATCCGGTTCCCACCTGGGCCATGGGTGATCCTATAACCGGAGTATCCTGGCGTTGCTCGCACTGCGTGACTTTGATGAAAACAGAGCCGTTTTTAAGATAGGCTTCCGCATGGTCATCCAGAATCCAGGTGCGGTAAACGGTTCCGGCGTCCAGGGTTTGGGAGGCGGTATTGACGGAGATGCAGGAGCTTGGCAGCAGAAGCGTGGCCGACATGAGAAGAAAACGGTTCATAGGGGTACTGTTCCGGGTAGCAGTATATTGTCTGCCCGTCAATATTAAATGAAAAAAGCCGCTCCGGAAAGGAGCGGCTCATATCTCTTACAAGGAAAAGAGGGATAAAATTAACGGATAGTGACGCGGGGGTCATTTGCCAGGACCTCTGCCAGTTCATCCCAGCCGTCTTCCGTCTGGAGCTGGAACATTTGAAGGTACACGGATGCTACGCCGGGGGAATACTTTTCAAACAATTCGTCCACGGCCTTGGAAAGTTTTTTCTTGTCCAGCGTTTCCGGCAGTTCATTCACAATGCCGTTGCCGTCATGGGGAATGTCCAGCGTGTTCAGGAAGGTAACCAGCATATCCTGGTGCTTGCGCAGGAGCCAGACCTGGAGCAGGTGGTCACCGATCTCATTGCTGGGCTTCCATCCCAGCATCTTCTGGATGAAGGAAAACTGTTCCTTCAGGGGCTTGCGCTGAATGAACTCCGGACGCAGCTTTTTCAGGGCGCCGAGTTCACGTACGGCGGCGCGGTAAATGGCGCGTTCCTGATTGCGCATCCAGTCCAGAATATCGCTGATGGTTTGTTCGTCTGCCTGCTGGAAAATGTAATATGCCTTCATGATAAGTAAGGAAAGAAAAGCTCGTTGAGGAGTTGAACTCCATCATGTTTCCTCCTCCTATGCAAGCTCTTCTACTGTCACCTGCCGTGCTTGTCTCCGATTCCGGATTCAAGGCGCAAAAAAACGGCCTTATTGCAAAAAAGACTTGCTAAAAGGGGTCTGTTATGGTTACTTACCTCCGCGCTTCTCGCGATGCCACTGTAGCTCAGGGGTAGAGCAACGCATTCGTAATGCGTGGGTCGTCGGTTCAATTCCGACCAGTGGCTCCATCTTCAGAGTTGGAACACATCGTGGGGAACTGCCGGATACATGCCTCGTTAGCTCAGTTGGTAGAGCAGCTGACTCTTAATCAGTTTGTCCACGGTTCGAGCCCGTGACGGGGTACCATCCGGCCATTCCTTCAGAACGCCACTACAAACAAGTGCCTCGTTAGCTCAGTTGGTAGAGCAGCTGACTCTTAATCAGTTTGTCCACGGTTCGAGCCCGTGACGGGGTACCATCTCTCTTCTTAAGTCCGGTTTTGCTATCAGCAAGCCGGACTTTTTGATACGGAGCCTTGGAAAAACGATATCTTTCTGTCAATCCAGGGTTTTATGGCTGTTGTCTTCCTGAAAAGAATACTTTTGAATCTTTCTTTTTTCATCGTCCACTCCCTCTCTCCGTCCCGGCTTTTCCCAGTACCGTAAATAGGCATAATCTTCTGCAAATCCGGAGCCACTTGGCGCAATCTCTCCCAAGGGAAGATTCGGAAAGGCGCAGAAACTCGCCGTTGTCTTTTCCATGAAGCGTCAGAAGTTTCTAAATTTTTGGCAGTATGGGGAACACGATAGGTACAAAAGGCCAGCTTTCTCCTAATTCCCGTCACACGGACTATTCCTTTGCGGGAAGGGCCATCTGAATGCGGCTGATATATTCCAGGTGACACCATTAAGGTTGTCGATTCTTCATTCGTTTCAGGTATCCCTCTTTTTCCGTGACATGTTGCAATAAGCCAGTTCCTCCGGTAAAATCTCGTATAAAAGCGGATATGCGTTGTGTGCAGCACTCTGTGAATTCTCCTAGTCGCCTTGGTATACATTTCAGTGGACGGTGACATAATTGACGGTGGCCTGTGGGGATGCTGATGTCTTGGGCTTCTAAAGTTATTTGTTCTGGATGATCTTTTACAGAGTTCCTACTGATTGGTAACCTGGTAACAGGGATAAATCTCTCTGGCTGTTAGGAACATCAGCATCCATAGAGAGCCTGATTCTCAAGCGAGGACGGCAAGGTTAGATTTCCTATTTCCAGGAATTCCTTTTCTACCACCCCTGTTAAGTTTTCCGGTTTCCAGCCTTTTTCCAATTTCTTGATCAGCCTCAGAAAGCGTTTTCCTACATGACCAGCCATAGTTGTTCATCGATTGGGGAAAGATCCCGAACCTTCTTGCAAAACGGTCTCCGTTATTCTTACCCCAGAAAAATAAAAGCAATTTTTCCAAAATATACTTCCAGTCTCTTTCATCCTTCAATATCGTCATCAAGAGCTCCTGAGGTTATGTTGCTACAGCTTTTCAAAAATACTATTGGACCATTGTTTTGAAATAACGAAGGGGAGAACGCCCCGGTAGAGATGCCTCCTCCCCTCAATAGTTAGATATTTTCGGACGAGGAGTTTTTTGCAGCAGGAGGAGTATATAAAATTTCCTTGACGGGATTCGAAGAAAACAACAGATTTAAGATTAAATAACCTGATGCTACCACCCCGAACGCTATGCCTCCTGCCAATGCTCCTTTTCCGGGGACAAAGATACAAACGAGCAGGCATATGGTAATAATAAGCCAGCAAAAGGGATGACCGGTTGCCATAAACTCACCAACCCGACGGGAACCATTATTCCTGGAAGATATCTTTTTGGGATCCAGTGTCAGGTAGGATTGACAGCCCTTGCTTATCTTGGCACAGGAAGGGACGTCAGGGCAGGCGCTCCCTAAACCTACCCAGGAGGGAGAACGGGTCATACCTGGATAGACACTGCAAAGGCGCCGCAAGGTGACAAAAAGGAGCAGTAATTGTTCCTGCTGGGGTAAATCCCGTACTACCTGATTGTCATCTTCATTGAATGGGTTACTTGAAGCGCCGTATTGCCAGCCAAAATTGGGATTGATGATTGAAGCCAGGGCATAATTTTTTCCAATCAGCAAATATCCCCATGACGCATATTGCCAAGCTTTCTTCCAGGAAACCCCGTTGCGATAAGCCCATTTGAACCGTCGTCCCCAATCATCAATTTTAAGTTGTAAAATCATTACCTTGTGTATGTCGGTAATGGTGAATATTCCCGGTATTTTTCCAAACCAACTTGCAATACGTTCTCCATTATAAAAGATGGTTCCTCCTCCATCAAAAAAGCTTCCTTGAGTAATGCTTGCACTCAATTCATTTGAGCCAAGACGGATGAGAAATTGAGGAAAAGGTTTGTTGGCATAAGAGGCCATCCCGAGAACCACTTCTTCATTAGAAGTAATTGTTGCATTCCATTTGGAATAACCACCCTGTAAATTTTTAATTTTCATAGTGATGGATTAGAGAACTTTAGTTTTTCCGAAATCAATTAGATTAAAATTAAATGATTTAGTAAGTGCATAAAATGAAGCGTCAATCCCGCCCGATATATAAACTGAAAAATCATTCCATTTGCAGCTTCCTTTATGGCAGGTATAGCATGATTTTCCTTCAGCCATAATAGACACTCCCAAGGTGGCGCCTACACTCACATCAAAGATAGACAGGTCCAAAGCTGCAACCGCTCCAACTTCGAAGAATAACTTACCAGAAACATTAACGCAGAATTCTCCCTCTGTACAGGAATTTGCAGTCTTTTCTTGTAAAGTGTAGAGTGATCCTTGAACGGTTGCAGTAACTTCTCCTCCGGTCCTTGCTCCAGCATAGATGTTCCCTTCTATGCCACCAAATGTAAATCCCTTGCTAAAAGTTGCGACGGACAATCCAAGCTTGCCACCACCAGTAATTGAGAATTGATTATATTCACATCCGAATCTTTTTACTTTAGTCTTAATAGATGCATTTGCGAATAAATCTACGGCAACAGTAACTTCAGCTAATCCAAAAAAGGCATGAATTTTATCCTTCAACTTTCCTAATGGTCCGGGAGAGCCGTGAAATTCAATTCCAGTAATCGAAAATAATCCACGGTTATCCCAATATTTGGGTGGAGAATTTTTTATGAATCCATACAAATTCCATCCTCCTTGTTCCTGGATGGGATCCCTGTTGATCCATCTGCCGTCTGCGGGATTGAGATGGCGGTAATTGTAATAGACAAGACCCTGTTCATCGTCCGAGAACTCGCAGGAGAAGCGGAACTTGTTCTCCAGAGCCATGTCCCCTTCAGCAGTGAGCAGGCGTCCGAAGGGAGCATACTCGTAGCGAGTCCTTCTCGCCTGCTGTTCGTCGAAGATGGAAGAGACATTCTTCATCGCATCATGCATGAAGTAAAGATGCTCTTTTACTTCCATGCCGTTCTCCTGCCAACGTGTCATCATCAGGATACGGGTGGCAGTCGGTTCTGTGGGATCCCACAGATAGCTCTTCACCAGTACGGGTTCGGGATGCATCAAATCCAACTCAGCGACTTGCAAATAATCCCGGTACAGGAACCAGGAGTGGCTGGAAGTGCTTCCATTGACAGTGATCTTCTTCTCAAAGCGGCGTCCCCGATAGTCGTAGTTGCACTCAATAACCGTTCTGCCATTCTGGTTGGTGAAGACAACGGGGCGGTCGTTGGCGTCGTAGGTGACATTCCAGATGCCCGTTGAAGTCTTGATCCTGGTCTGGTTGCCGTCGGCGTCGAAGATTGGTTCAAAGGAAACACCTGCATGAGCCACATCGGTGTACTGGTTGAGTCGGTTGGATTGGTAGGAGACGGCTTCCTCCAGTTCGCGTGCGGTCTTGCGGTTGCCGATGTTGTCGTACTGATAGCTGAAGCTTCCTCCCCGGCTGCTCCGGTCTTCGACCAGTTCGCTGCGATTGTTGTAGGCAAAGTTTCTGATCGTTGCAGGCGTAAGCGCCTCCCAGGAATCCCGCCTCTGGACGGGACGCATCAGGGCGTCATAGTCGTATTCGTGGCAGGACGCCGATTCACCATTCACTCCCTTCCTGTAACCGATGGCGGTTACCAGGTTCAGTTTGGGATGGTAGGTGTTTTGGCGGACCATGCCGTTGGGGTAGGTGAGGCGGTTGAGGAAGCCGCTGGTTGAATCGTACTGCCAGGTAAAGGGAGATTCCAGTCCTTCCAGATTCATCCCCATCATGGCGCCTTTGGTGTCATAGTCAAGATGAGAGTGTTGCACCGTGCGTTTGCCCATCATCAGGCGGTAGCCGTTGGAACGGCCAAAGGCATCGTATTCTTCCTGAAGAGAGTTCTCCACCAGTCCCAAGGAAGCCTCCTGGATCATGCGGCCGTAAGCATCGTAGGAAAATTCCCTAATGCCGGAGGCATCGGAAACGGAAATTATTTGACCGAGGTGGTTGCAGGTGAACTCCCATCCCGGCGTACCGTCATGATGGGAGATAGAGACGAGTTCCCCGGTGAGGAGGGCATAAGCATAGGTGGTGATGATACCTCTAGCTTTAGTCAGTGTCTCCAGACGATTGAGATCGTCATAGGTTTTGGAGACACACGAACCGTCGGCATAGGCTTTTTTCAGTTCCAGCCCCGTAGCTTCATCATAGAGCCAGGTGGTGGTATCCCCGTCGGTACGGCCCGAAGGATCGTCGGTGATGTTGCCTTCATCCGCCCGGAAGGTAGTCAAAGCCACCATATGATTGGCTTCATCGTAGGCGAAACATGCCGGCTGAATGGCGGTGCCGTACTCGGCCGTCTTTCTGCCGCGGATGTCATAGGAGTAGCAGGTAGTGCCTCCCTGGGCATTGGTGATGCAAGCAATGGCATCACAACAGGTCAGGTAGGCAGTGGTGATCATGTTGCCGGCTGCGTCCATGGTCTTGACGGGACGTTGAGCAAGGTCTGTTTCAATTGTTGTGACGTTGCCTCTGGCGTCCGTCTGGGTGAACTCCATGCCTGTGGAGGTGTAGGAACGGGTTTGTGAAGAACAGATTCCGGAGTGGTCGGTCTGGCTTACTGTAAACCCGTCTATGAGGAGAGACTCGGACACTATGTCAGAAGTAGATATGCGGCTAAACTGGGTGCGTTTGACCGGAGAAGTATACTCCGTCCACTGGAGGCTTTGCTGGCCGTAGATGTCCGTGGTGATGGATTTGTTTTCCAGTACAGCGCTGAGTCTGGAAACCATGTTTTCCATGGTCTGAGTGAGGGGGAGTCCGTCGGCATTGTAAGTCGTGGAAGTCTGCACCTGGTAGACGCCATCCTCTCGATTTTGATAACAGGAGGAATGTTCCGAGATCCTGTTGCTGGAGGGATCGTGCGGGTTCGCTTCATCCAGCAGGACGGTTTGCTTCACGACTTGCCCTAGTTCGTTGTAGTCCGTTAGGGTAGGAGCAAGATCCTCCGTTTGAGAGCGGACCGATTGCCCCTTGTCATTGTAGAAGTTTCTGGTGACGATAAAGCCGCCCCTGGTATTGGGCTGTTCCTGCCGGACGGTTTGACCAAAGCCATTTTTCAGAATCCGCGACAGCACAACTCCCTTGGACAAAGTCGTGGTCAGGATGCCTTCTTCTGTCAGTTCCAGCCGGGTCTCCATCTCACGCTGTCCGGTTCCTCCCTCCAGGACGACGGTACCGTCGTAATAAGTTTGAGTGACCAGCGTAGCGCCTGCCGGGGTGGTGGCAGTAGTGGTGAGACCGTCTTCGCTGTATTCGGTTCGTGTGACGCGTCCCAGCATGTCCGTGGAGGAAATGACCCTTCCCAGATCGTCGTACTCCGTTTTCTCAATCGTCGTCATGGGGCCTATGTCGCGGCGCATGGTGATTGTCCTGCCCGCTGCATCCTTCGTGTAGGACGTGATGGTTTCGGGTGTCGTTTCGGTAGCCGAGCGAATGGTTTCCACCAGCTGCTTGGCTGAATTGTAGCCATAGCTGGTTACCACCCCGTCTTCATCGGTTTCTCTCAGCGGGCCGCAGCACATCCATTCCGTCGTGCTGGTCCTGCCGTTGCCCCTGGTTGTCTTGACGAGCCTCTGCTCGTCGTCGTACTCATAATCCTCCGAGGTAATCAGTGACCAGTTCTCTCCGGTGTGAACATACTGTTCTCTTCTGGTGATGGTGCCGTTTTCAGCAATGTACTGCACATTTCGGGTGCTTTGTCCCGCAACGATGCTTCCATTCGCCTGTACGGTTTCCGTCACCTTGTGGATAGCTCCGTATTCGGTTGCGGCTTCATAAGAATAGACGGTTTGCACCCCGTCGATACCCTGGCTCATCTTCTGCCTGCCCCGGGCGTAGGGATATTCCACCGCATCTCCATAAGTCTCTTCCACGCTCGTATGAACCTGGCCAGAGCCCAGGGCGGTTTCCGTCACCGTTGTGCGGTTGACTTGCGGGGTATCTTCATACGTGTAGGTGCGCTTGAGAAGTTCCATCTCCGTCCCGTCTTCGGCAATGACCACTTCGGTTTCCGTCGCCGGTCTAAAGTCATTGAAGCGAAGGTCGGCGTAAGTGGTGCGGGTGCCCCGTTCCCCGCCTCCCGCCCAGGGAGAGGCTTGCAGGACCACCCGTCCCCGCTCGTCGTACTCGTAGCGCGTGTAACCTCCGCCGGGCTTGATCTCCAGGGATACCCGGAACTGGTCGTTGTAGGTGTAAAGCGTTGTTTGTTGGCTAGTGGTATTGTAGCCCTGCGTGCTGCTGATCGTCAGCCACCCCCCGTCGGTATACTTCTTTACCGTCCGGGTACAGGAAGAGGGCGTTTCATCGTTGATGCCCTGGATGGTTTCAATGCGCTCCCACCTGGAATCGGGCAGAGCGTTTTTCTCAATCGTGCGAACAATGCGTTCCTCTCCTTCACCCTTGATGATGGTGACCTTGTTGCCTTCCTCGCGGCGTTCGATGCGGTGCGGTTCCTGTCCGGCCCGCTGGTTGGTGATGCGGGTTACCTTGGTTCCAGCCTCGCAGGAGGTTTCGTAGACGGCCGTCTTGCAGGGTTCTCCGGTGACGGTAAACCCGTCTTCCCCATTCGGGACAGCCTTGCCCGGAGCATACCACTCCAGGGTGAGCCTGTCTCCCTCGGGAATGCTCCTCATCAGCCCCTGAGCCCGGGAATAAACGCTGGCAAGGGAGCCGTTTTCGTGATAAGTCACCTGAACCTTTCGGGCGTACTCCTCGGCAGAGGTCACATGTCCCGAGGAGCTGGTGACCGACACCACTTCCCCGGTGGATGTCAAGAAGCGCAGGACCATGCCGGAAGGAAGCACCATGTCCATATAGAAGGGTGTGCCCTGCGTGCTGGCAGTGAGGTCTTCATGGAGAAGCTGTACCCGGTAGTTGAGTTTTCGGGAAGAGCCAACGGGAGGAGCCTCACTGTTTCCTGCTTCAGCCTTGAAATAGAGATGGCTCCCGGAAGGGCGCCTGACGGTGACTCGTCTTTCTTCAGCCGAGAAGGAAGCGCTCCAGGCCATGGGATGGTTGTAGCGCATGGAGAAGGAGCCGGAAGCTGGAGCATTGGCCGAGGCGGCAGAGTGCGCCGTCCTCGTGAATCTGGCCGGAGTGGGAGGAGTGGGTCCTCCCGGAGAGGAAGGGTTGATGCAGGCATTGCCCTGGCAGTCCTGTTCTCCGTCGGGGTCTCCCGGAGTGGGCTGTGTCTGGACACAGTGTTCGTCCCCTTCTTCATTGCACTCGCATTCACAGGGGCACGGTTCTTCCTCAATGTCCGGCTCGCTGGAGGAAGAGGAGAGGGAACTGGAAGAAGAGCTGCTCGATGAACTTGAAGAGCTGGATGAAGACGAAGAGCTGCTGTTGGATGATGAGCTGGAACTACTGGAAGAAGAGCTGCTTGATGAGGAGGAACTGGAGCTGCTGCTGGAAGAATAAGACGGAGCGCTGCTTGAGGAATCCAAAGGCTTAGGAACCAGAGAACTGCTGTAACAACAGGAAGACGACCAACTGCTGGACGAGGAAGAAAAACTGGCGCTGCTCAACGAAGACGAGCTGGAACCGGAATCCGAAGGCTCGCAAGCCCAGGAACTGCTGCTTGAAGAACTGGAGGAACTCGACGAGAAAGAAGAGGAGCTGCTGCTGGACGAAGAACTGGAACTGCTGCTTGCCCTGGGATCAAACTCAAACGAATCTCCTCCCCC
>DBGCTZ010000012.1:0-107229 GCA_048388685.1 Akkermansia sp.
CGGATTCCAAATCCGGATTCCAAATCCGCTATTTAGGTATTCACGCAGAAGCGTGGCTTATGCATGCGGCTGTGCACTGCCCACCCCAGGACATTGATTATGAAGAAAATACTATCCACTTTAATGCTTGCATTCGGCATGTGCCTGAGCGCTAATGCGGCTACCACGCTTCTGGACAGTTCCATTGTCGGATATTCTGATTTCGCCTCCCGCCTGGCGGATTTCGGCACCCAGAAGGATTCCGTTGCCATCACCACGGATGGCGGCAATCTGGTGATGTCAGGTACGACCTTCAGCAAGCCCGTTTCCGGAGGCAACACGCGCAACAACATGACCGTGACCATGGTACTGGATTTATCCAAGATCACCACCCCGGAAGCCTACACGGCCCTGTTCAGCGCCAAGGGCGGCAGCACGAGCTGGGGCGTGGGCATCAATACCTCCGGCGCTCTCCAGGGCCTGTGGGGCAATGGCGCCTACAGCGGCGGCCCTACCACTTCTCCCCTGGGTTCCGAAGGGAAACTCACTATTTCCGTGGTTACCGGAGAACAGGGCACCCGCATTTATGTGGGAAACAATACTACCTACCACACGGCGAGCGGCCTGAAATTCGGCGGCGTGGACATCACCCAAATTCTGATTAATGCAGGGCTGGCGGACGCCATTGAACAACTTTACGTTCATGATTCCGCCCTTTCCCAGGAACAGATCGGCCAGTTGATGAGTGAGATCGGCGCCATTCCGGAGCCCGCCACGGCAACGCTGAGCCTGCTGGGCCTGGCGGCACTGATGATGCGCCGCCGCAGGGCATAGACAAACGCCTTCCCGTTTTTTCCTCCAAGGGCTGCTTCACGACTCCGTGAGGCAGCCCTTGCTGCATTCAGCCGGAACGGTTCCTTACCATATTCGGACATGATTCATGCCGGAAACGTTCCGGGGACCGCATACCCGCCGGATTCCGCACAAACTCTCCTCCCCTGCGCCGGAACAGCCGGAACCGGGCGCGGGAAAAACCGTCTTCCATCCACGGACCGCGCACCCCATCCTTGCACCAGTTCGCCGCCGGCCTCCCTCCTGACCGGAGCGGCAAATCCCATTCCGGGAAGAACGGCGCCATCAAAACCGCCCGTCATCCCGGCAAGGGGAAAATGGTTTATCCCGCATACCCCATATCCCGATCATGACCCCCCAGAAACAGCAACTGCTCCTGCGCCTTTTCCGGTATTTCAAAGGCAAAAAGGGAGAGCCGCATTTTTTCAACAAGCGGAACATATGGCTGATCGCCATAGCCGCCGCCTACATCCTGACTCCGGACGAATTCCTGTTTGAAGGCATCGGCAAGCTGGGGCTGCTGGATGACGCCGCCGTCATCCTGGGAGCTATTTTCGCCGTATTCCTGCCGGACGGGGACTAGGCATGGCGCACTCCATCCCGGCCATCCCCGGAGCTACCGGGAGGAAACCTTCCGGAACTTCGGAGACTGTCCCATGAACGCTTCCGGATTGCCCACCAGAAGTTTTTCCGCGTCCTGCCGGGAAAAGCCGCGCTTGTAAAGCTCACAGGCCAGGGCGGTCAGCGCCAGAGGGTCGGAATCCCCCCAGTCCGCCGCGGAATTGGCCCAGATGCGGTCCGTTCCGTACACCTCCAGAATATCCGCCGCCCGTTTGGGATTCAGCTTGCTGGTGGGGTACAGGGTCAATCCGGCCCAGTACCCGGCCTCCTTCACCAGCGGGAGGGTGTGTTCCTCGCAATGGTCCACCAGCACACGGCCGGGGTCCAGCTCCGGACGATTTTTCAGGGCGGAAAGAATCATGTTGGTTCCCTTCAGCTTGTCTTCCAGATGGGGAGTGTGGATCAGGACAAGCTGGTTGAGGCGTATCGCCAGGTCCAGATGCTCTTCAAAGATGGTCATCTCATGGGAGGTGTTCCGGTTCAGCCCAATCTCCCCGATGCCGAGGACATTGGGCCGGTCAATGAACTCCGGGATAAGCTGCATCACTTCCCGGGCAAACGCCACGTCCTGCGCCTCCTTGGGGTTGATGCACAGCCAGGTGTAATGGTCCAGGCCGAACTTGGCCGCCCGGGCCGGTTCACATTCCGTAAGCTGCACGAAGTAGTCCCGGAAACCGTCCGCGGAGGAACGGTCATAACCGGCCCAGAACGCCGGTTCCCCTACCGCCAGGCAGCCTGCCTGCGCCATGGCCCGGTATTCGTCCGTGGTACGGCACACCATGTGTATATGAGGTTCAATAAAAGCCATGAGTCTTACTGGTTGAGGTTGGGAGCTCCGCAGGCCGCCTTGGAGACGGCGGTTTCCGGCACGGCGTCATCCGTGTAGGAAAGTGCCTCCAGAATAGCGCGCACGCGCCCGGAACCGGGCACGGACAGAAGCGGGAGCACCTCCATCAGCGCACGGAAACGGAAATCCGCCTCCCCTTCCCCGCGGTCCACCCGGTCCAGAAACGCGGCCACATCCAGCACCCCGGCGCGCGCCGCCGCAAAATCCGCATCCAGCACTTCTTTTTTACTCCTTTTCATGCCCAGACGATACGCCCATGCGGAAAGCCGCGTCAAGCCGGAACAGGTAACAAAATTATAACTATTCCAAACTAGTGAACTGCAATGCCTTTTCCCGTCTTTTCAAAAATCCAAAAAGCGCCGGGAATTCAAGAAGAGGCTTGCCATCCGGTTTTGAACCGGGCATCCTGTGGAGACGCATTTATTTCATTAGAGCGCCTATGAATGCACTAGTAAAAACCATATGTACATTCGTGACATCCTCCATCGGCCGCAAAATCATTGTGGCGCTGACGGGGTTATGTTTGGTCTTGTTCCTTGCGGGACACCTGGCAGGCAACCTTCTCATTTTCGGAGGCCCTGAATGGATCAACACTTACGCCCACGGCCTGCACTCCATGCCGGAAGCCGCCCTCTGGGGCATCCGCCTGGGCCTTGCGGTGATCTTCATCATCCACATCTGGCTGACCATCCAGCTGAAGCTGGAAAACCACGCCGCCCGCGAACCCTACGTGTTCAAGAACACGATCAAGGCGACGATTTCCTCCCGCTACATGATCTACACCGGCCTGACGATCCTGGTGTTCCTGATCTACCACCTGTACCAGTACACCCTGCGCGTGGGTTATGATCCCGCCCAGTACACCACCTTCATTTCCGACGGCAAGGTGGAAACCTTCGACGTGTACAAGATGATCGTAGCTGGTTTCTCCAATGTCTGGTGCTCCGCCTTCTACATCCTGGCCATCCTGATGTTGTTCAGCCACCTGCGCCACGGCGTGCAGTCCATCTTCCAGACGGTGGGCGCTGATTCCCGCAAAATCCGGCCCTTCTACAACTTCCTTGCCATCGCGTACGGCGCAGTGATCTGCCTGGGCTTCATTTCCGTGCCTGTGGCGGTTCTTCTGGGTGTCATCAAATAACCATCAACTCTTCTCAAAGTCATGATTAATTTTCCCGTAAGCGACTGGATGCCGGATGCCAAGATTCCTTCCGGCCCGATTCAGGACAAATGGTCCAAGTACAAGCTTGAGTCCAAACTGATCAATCCGAACAACAAGCGCAAGTACACGGTGCTCGTGGTAGGATCCGGCCTGGCCGGAGCCTCCGCCGCCGCCACGCTTGCCGAGCTTGGCTACAACGTCAAGTGCTTCTGCTACCAGGACAGCCCCCGCCGCGCCCACTCCATTGCGGCCCAGGGCGGCATCAACGCGGCCAAGAACTACCAGAACGACGGCGACTCCGTCTACCGCCTGTTCTATGACACCGTGAAGGGCGGCGACTTCCGCGCCCGTGAAGCCAACGTCTACCGCCTGGCTGAAGTTTCCTCCAACATCATTGACCAGTGCGTGGCCCAGGGCGTTCCCTTTGGCCGTGAATACGGCGGCCTGCTGGACAACCGCTCCTTCGGCGGCGCCCAGCTCAAGCGCACCTTCTACGCCCGCGGCCAGACGGGCCAGCAGCTCCTGCTGGGCGCCTACCAGGCCCTGGAAAAGGAAGTGGCCAAGGGGCACATTGAAATGTTCTCCCGCCATGAAATGATGGACATCGTCCTGGTGGACGGCGAGGCCAGGGGCATCGTCACCCGCAACCTGATTACCGGTGAAATCCAGTCCTACGCCGGTGACACCGTCCTGCTCTGCACGGGCGGCTACGGCAACGTGTTCTTCCTGTCCACCAACGCGATGGGCTGCAACGTGACCGCGGCCTACAAGGCCTACAAGCGCGGCGCCTTCTTTGCCAACCCCTGCTTCACGCAGATTCACCCCACCTGCATTCCGGTGAAGGGCGACTACCAGTCCAAGCTCACGCTGATGTCGGAATCCCTCCGCAACAGCGGCCGCATCTGGGTGCCCAAGTCCCGTGAAACCGCGGAAAAAATCCGCAAGAAGGAAATCCGCCCCGCGGACGTTCCGGAAGAAGAACGCGACTATTATCTGGAACGCAAGTATCCCTCCTTCGGCAACCTCGCTCCGCGCGACATCTCCTCCCGCGCCGCCAAGGAAGCCTGCGACGACGGCCGCGGCGTGGCCATCACCGGCAAGGGCGTCTTCCTGGACTTTGCGGATGAAATCAAGCGCATGGGCCGTGAATGGATTGACGGCCAGTACGGCAATCTCTTTGACATGTATGAGGAAATCACGGACGACGATCCCCATGAAACGCCCATGATGATCTACCCCGCCTCCCACTACACGATGGGGGGCCTGTGGGTGGACTACAACCTCATGTCCAGCGTCAAGGGCCTGCACGTCCTCGGTGAAGCCAACTTCTCCGACCACGGCGCCAACCGCCTGGGCGCTTCCGCCCTGATGCAGGGTCTGTCCGACGGCTACTTCGTGATTCCCGCCACCCTGCCGGCCTTCCTGACGACCATCAAGCCCGGCTCCGTCACCACCGCCTCCCCGGAATTCAAGGCCGCGGAAGACGAAGTGAAGGAACGCATCAACAAGCTCCTGAATGTGAAGGGCACCAAGACCGTGGACTCCTTCCACCGTGAACTGGGCCTCATCATGTGGGAAGACTGCGGCATGGCCCGTACGGAAGAGAGCCTGATGAACGCCATTGAACGCATTCCCAAGCTCCGCAAGGAATTCTGGGAAAACGTGCGCGTGACCGGCACGGCGGAAGGCATCAATGCGGAACTGGAAAAAGCCTGCCGCGTGGCGGACTTCCTGGAATTCGCCCAGCTCCTCTGCTATGACGCCCTGAACCGCCAGGAATCCTGCGGCGCCCACTTCCGCGTGGAGTACCAGCTTCCGGACGGCGAAGCCAAGCGCAACGACGAAGAATACGCCTACGTGGCCGCCTGGGAATACACCGGGGTGGACAGCCTGCCGATTCTTCACAAGGAACCGCTGACCTTTGACAACGTGCACCTTGCCATCCGCAGCTACAAGTAAAGATAGCCAATACATTAACACGTAAAAGAAAGATTATAACATGGCTAAAACACTCAATCTCACTCTCAAGGTCTGGCGCCAGGAAAACCGGGAAGCCAAGGGCCGCATTGAGACCTACGCCGCCAAGGACATTCCGGAAGACGCCTCCTTCCTGGAAATGCTGGACATCGTCAACGAAGGCCTGGTGAAGGAAGGCAAGGAGCCCATCCACTTTGACCATGACTGCCGGGAAGGCATCTGCGGCATGTGCTCCCTGACGATCAACGGCATCCCCCACGGTCCGGAACGCCAGGTGACCACCTGCCAGCTCCACATGCGCAAATTCAAGGACGGCGATACCGTCTGGATCGAACCCTTCCGCGCGAAGGCCTTCCCGATCCTGCGGGACCTGATGGTGGACCGCTCCGCCCTGGACCGCATCATCGCCTCCGGCGGCTACATTGAAGTGCGCACCGGAGCCGCGCCGAACGCCAACAACATCGCCGTGGAAAAGGTGAAGGCTGAAGCCGCCTTTGACGCCGCCGCCTGCATCGGCTGCGGCGCCTGCGTGGCCTCCTGCAAGAACGCCTCCGCCATGCTGTTCACGTCCGCCAAAATCGCCCACCTCAACCTGCTCCCGCAGGGACAGCCGGAACGCACCAAGCGCGTTCTGTCCATGATGAAGCAGATGGAGGCGGAAGGCTTCGGCAACTGCACGAACCAGTATGAATGCGAAGCCGCCTGCCCGAAGGGCGTGAGCGTGGACAACATCGCCCGCCTCAACCGCGACTTCATCGTGGCCAACACCAAGGAAGGCCTCGCCTACTAAAGCGGGATTCCTTTCCGGACACTATCAAAAGCTCCCTGCGGACTTGTCCGCAGGGAGCTTTTGATATACGGGCTTATAATTGTCCTTTCATAGACCATCCTCCGGCATTGGCTCAGCCTTCCCTCTTCCATTTGATTCAACAGAGAACGGGAAGAAAAAAACACGGAAAAGCTGCTTCCTTCAGGAGATGATGTGGTGAACGTGGAATTCTCATCATTCAGGAATTTCCTTCATCCGCATGTCATCACGAGGAACAATAACCGGGATGAACCGGCCCGGAAAAACAGATGCTACGCTGACATCCTGAACTCGTTGGGCGTGCATCCGGTGTTCTTCTTGAACATCCTGCTCAAATGATGGGGGTATTTGAAACCCAATTCGTAGGCGATTTCACTGACTGACTTGTTAGTGGTGCAGAGCAGGTCCTTGACCTTGTCCACGAGCTTGAGCTGGATATGCTCCTGGGCCGTCTTGCCTGTCTCTTTCTTGACAAGGTCTCCGAAATAGTTGGCGGAGAGATGGAGCTGATCCGCGAAATACTGCACGAAGGGCAGCCCTATCCGCTCAGGCTTGCCGCCCTCGAAATAGGCTTCCAGCAGGCGTTCGAACTCTGCCAGCACGTCCCTGTTTGCATTCTCCCGAGTAATGAACTGGCGGTCATAGAAGCGCATGCAGTGATTCAAAAGCACTTCGATATTGGCTGTAACGATGGATTTGGTATGCCGATCCACGCCGCGTTCCAGCTCCGCCTTGATCTCCATCAGCCCGTTGAGGAAGATATGCCTCTCCCTTTCCGACATGTGGAGTGATTCCGCCGCATCATAGGAGAAAAATGAGTACTCCTTCATTTTACGCCCCAGCGGAGTGTTTCTCACCAAGTCCGGATGGAACAGCAGCGCGTGCCCCTGCATCCGGAAATATTCTCCGGTGTCGTCATTGCCGACTACCTGGCCGGGAGAAACGAAGACGAGGGTCCCTTCCTGATAATCGTAATAATGCCTTCCGTAACGGAGGTCACCGCACTTTACGTCTTTCAGGACAACGGCGTAAAATCCATAAGCCTTACGCGCATGCCGCAATGGAAGGACCTGGGAAAAATCAATGACGCTGACCAGGGGGTGCAGCGTTTCCTGCCCTGTAAACGCGTTATAGTCTCCCACGGAATCCATTCTCAGAATAATGCTCATGATCCTGCTGTTGCTTTTAAAACAGAAATAGCAGGAAGGCTTACGGAATTCCAGCTCCATGCGGAAAACCTGTAATAATGGTAGGAGAACCTGTAATCCGTCTATCGACAAAAACAGGAGCCTTTATGCTAGCCTGTTCAGTATAGAAACCAACAATCAATCGGAAAATGAAGTACAGAGAATTGGGTAAAAGCGGGCTGAAGGTTTCAGCCATGGGACTGGGGTGCATGGGAATGAGCCATGGATACGGCGAACCCGCCGATAAAAAGGAGATGACGGAGCTTCTGGCCCGCGCCGTGGATATGGGATATGCCTTTTTCGACACGGCGGAGGTGTACGGCACCCCCCGTAATCCTCATGATAACGAGGAATTGCTTGGAAAGGCTCTGGCCCCTTACCGGAACCGGGCCGTGATCGCGACCAAGTTCGGAATCAGTTTCGGACCACGGCAGGAACAGGGCGCCTATTCCCTGGTAACCGATTCCCGTCCCGGTACGATCCGCCGTTCGGTGGAAGGTTCTCTCAGGCGGTTGCGGGTTGACCACATTGATTTGTACTATCAGCACCGCGTTGACGCCGCCGTTCCTCCGGAAGAAATCGCCGGGGTGATGCGGGAACTGATTGAAGAAGGAAAAATAACGCATTGGGGCATTTCGGAAGCCACGGAGGAAGTCATTCGCCGGGCGCACAGAGTATGCCCTCTTACAGCCGTGGAAAACCGCTATTCCATGATGGCCCGCCATTATGAATCCCTTTTCCCCATCCTGGAAGAACTGGGAATCGGCTTCGTGCCGTTTTCACCCCTGGCCAACGGGCTGTTGTCCGGGCGCTACGGCAGGGATTCTAAGTTCGAGCCGGGAAAAGACTACCGCAGCGCCATGCCACAGTTCAAGCAGGAGAGCTTCGACGCCAATGCGGAACTCCTCCGTCTGGTGAATCATCTGGCAGCGGAGAAACATGCTACGCCCGCACAAATTTCCCTGGCATGGATGCTCTGCAAAAAACCGTGGATTGTTCCCATACCAGGAACGCGGCGCCTTTCACGCTTGCGGGAGAATGCCGGAGCTGTTGATATTGGCTTGTCTGTTGATGAAATCGGGGAAATAGATTCCGCTCTATCCTCCATGAGCATGTCCGCTGTATTCGGAGGAAGCCGTATCCAGGAAAAATCATGAACAAGGAGAAAAATACGTCCATCCTCCTGACCTTGTTGTGGCTGTTCGCGGTCGGACTCTACTTCATCGCAAACCTACAAAAGGTCGTGGTGCCCGGAGCGCTCTTCAACGAGCTGCAAAACCACTTCAACACGACGGCGTGGGGGCGGCCTTCATGTACTCCTATGCATTCAGCACCCTGCTGCTGGGAATGTTCGTGGACCGCTACGGCGGCGCGCGTGTCATGGCATGGGGCGGCCTCGCCCTCTGCCTGGGAGGAATCCTTTCCGCCACGGCTCCGGCGCTGTGGATGCTCTACTGCGCAAGAATCCTGACGGCGGCGGGAGCCGCGAGCATTTACCTGAGCGTTACCAACGAAACCTCCCGCATTTATCCGGGCAACTTCGCCCTGATGCTGGGATTCGTCATGGTAGACGGGTATCTGGGCCGGGTAGCGGGCAATGCTCCGTTCATCGCCGCTTCGGGACAATTCGGATGGGAAACGGCGCTGCTTGCGGCAGGCGTGTTTACAACCGTAATTTACGGCTTGTTCGCAGGCATAAAGACAAAGGCGCAGCTGCCTCCTGTCGTTAAAACGGCCATATTCAGTCTCAAACGCATTGTGGATGTCGCTTCAGTCGGGCACAACTGGCGCATCGTCGTTTGCGGTGCTTTCCCGTTCGGACTGTACTTTGCCGTGCAAAGCATTTTCGGGGAAAAATTCCTGGAAAATTTCTCTGGCCTGACCGCCGAGGAAGCAGGCTGGATTCTTACGGTCCTGATGGTGGCCGGAGCGGGCAACTCGCTGCTGGCGCCCTGGACAAGCCGGGTTCTCCACAACCGCCGCAAGCCCCTGATGATCTTCGCGGGATGGGGACGGCGCTGGCTTTCGGACTGATTCTGTCGGCTTTATTCTTCGGCATCCATGCGCCCTGGCTGACGGGAGGGGCTTTTATCCTGCTGGCCTTTGCCGGGAACATATCCCCTGTCATTGTGGCCCTGATCAGGGAAACGAACCGAAGTGACATCTGGGAAGTCATGCTGAGTTTTTATGGGTTTATGGCCTATATCGTGACAGCCGTCATCGGACATGCCGCAGGACTGCTGATGGAACTGTTTCCTCCCTGGATTGAAAACGGCATCCATATCTACGGCGTCCACTCCTATCTGGCCGCTTTTTCCGTCCTGTTCCTCGTCTCGATTTTATCGGCGGGGAGCAGCCTGGGTATACGGGAAACCTTTGGTAAAAATGAATATGGTAAAGCCAAATAACCGCATGCCGTCTTCATGGATACGGAGTCTCGTTCCGCATGGAAAAAAGAGGGGAATGAAGCGGTACGGCGCGTCGTACGGCTTTCCCCGGAAGCCCCATCAGTAATAATGGTAGGAAAATCCGTAATTCGTCTATCGACGCGGGCAGAGGTCCCTGTGATAGGATGCAACTGTTATCCAGACCATCCCTCATTCCATGAAAATGACCTCATTAGTTTCAGCAATTCTTTCCATCATGATCCTGAACCATTCGTCAAACGCCCAAACGCCGGACACGGTCCGGCCGCATCCATTTACAGAAGTAAAAAGCATCTCCAGCCACAACAGCAACCCCTGGGGGCTGGTTTACCGGGGAGCCATTACGGAGAATGTTGCCGGCAAGGTCAACATCCGTCCGATAACCTATCCGCTCAACGGCTTGAAGATTGCCGCCAACGTCTATACTCCCGCCGGATACGACCCCGCAAAGAAATATCCTGCGCTGGTCATAGCCCATCCCAACGGCGGCGTGAAGGAACAAGTGGCCGGGCTTTACAGCCAGCGCATGGCGGAGCAAGGCTATATCTGCCTGGCGTTTGACGCGGCCTACCAGGGAGCCAGCGAAGGCGAACCGCGCAGTATTGACAAACCCGCCAACCGGATCGAGGACATCCGCCGCGCCGCGGACATCCTGTTGCAATATCCCGGCGTGGATACCGGGCGCCTGGGCATTCTGGGCATCTGCGGCGGGGGAGGCTACACGTTGAAGGCGGCGCAAACCGACAAGCGTTTCAAGGCCGTCGCCACCCTCAGCATGTTTAATACCGGCCTGGTTCGTCGCAATGGCTTTCTGGACTCGCAAATCAACAGCGTGCAGGAACGCCTTGCCGACGCCTGTGCTACGCGTCAGCGCGAAGCGGAAGGAAGAGAACCGGAATATACAGGGGACATGAAAGGCGTCACGCCGCAACAGGCGGCCAAACTGCCCTTCGACCTTTATCGCGAAGGTTACGACTACTATCTGCAAAGTCATGCACATCCCAATTCCACTTTCCGCTACACCAAGAGCAGCCTCATGGAGCTTTTCGCCTTCGATGCCTCGGAAGGAATGCACCTGGTCAACCAGCCCCTGCTGATGATGGCGGGCAGCATTGCCGACACGTTCTATATGACGGAACTGTGCTACAGCCGCGCCACGGGAACCCGGAACAAGGAATTGTTCCTGATTCCGGGAGCCACGCACATCAAGACCTATTACGTGCCGGAATACGTGGACCAGGCCGTCCGCAAGCTGGCGGATTTCTTCCACGCCAACCTGGCAGGAAACGGTTCCCGGCACTAATTTTCCACTATTACATAGATTAGAATACATATGAAAACCTCCGTATTACCCAATCCAGCCGCCTGCGGCGCCCTTTTAACTTCATTAGCCATGGCAGAAGACTCATCCGTTTCCCATATTCTCAGCCAACAGGATGGGCAACTTGCGGCCATCAGTTCCTTCACGGCAACAAAAACGGCCCACAAGCGATGAATATCCACGTACTCTTCCTATGGTTAAGCATCATCTCCATGGCATGTCTGCCAGCCACGGCGAGGGATATGGGCGCTACCAAAGCACATGTCCCCCTGGTGCAGCTCAACAACGGCCTGTTGATGCCCCGGTTCGGCCTGGGCACATTCCTGCAGCCCTCGGATGAAGTGTGCGAGCAATCATGCCTGACCGCATTGAAAGCCGGGTACCGCCATATTGACACGGCACACGCCTATCAAAATGAGCGGGGCGTGGGCCGCGCCATCAAGGAGAGCGGCATTCCGCGCAGCGAGATATGGATCACCAGCAAGATATGGCCGACCGAATACGGCGAAGGCAAGACGATGGAGGCCATTGACCGGATGTTGAAACGGCTCCAGACAGACTACATCGACTTGCTGTATGTCCATCAGCCCATAGGCGATTTTACGGGAGCCTGGCGCGATATGGAGCGTGCCGTGGCCATGGGGAAGGTCCGTGCCCTGGGCATCAGCAATTTCGATGCGGATGACGAGGTGTTCCGCACCATCATGGACAGTTCGCGCGTGAAGCCTGCCGTCCTCCAGATTGAATGCCATCCGTATGCCCAGCGTCTGGACATTCGTAAAAAAGTAGAGCCTTACGGCATTCAGGTGGAATGCTGGTTCCCGCTGGGCGGCGCCATGAGTAAGGGAGCACTGCTCCAAGACCCGTCTATTCTTGAGATTGCCGGGGCCCATGGCAAAAGCGCCGCTCAGATTATTCTGCGCTGGCACATCCAGGAAGGGTTCTCAGTCATTCCCGGAGCATCCAATCCCAACTACATCCGTGAAAACATCCAAATCTTCGACTTCGAGTTGAGTGATGAGGAGATGCAGAAAATGCGCTCACTCAACCAGGAGAAGCGCTTTTTCAATGTTTCCCTGGAAGAAAAACGCCGGACGTACCTGAATAAGCAATTACAGGATTGAACGCTTGGATTAACAAATTGACTGGTTGAATAAGAAAAATACCATTCTTTCCTATTCGTTTTTGTCCCTAGCAACCGGAAGCGTCCATTCAATAATGGCCCTACGCCCGGAATGAATGAAGGGAGAGCACAAGGGAAGATGTTAAAACAGGACAAGAAGCCAAAGGAGCAGTTCCAGATTTCACTCCCTGTGCCGGGAATCCATGAAAATGGTTACCGGGCCGTCGTTGACCAGGGAAACCTGCATGTCCGCGCCAAACTCCCCGCTCTGCACCCTGCCTTCCAGGAGGTCCGCCAGCTCCTCCTTGAACAGTTCATACAGCGGGATGGCGTGCTCAGGCCTTGCGGCGCGGATGAAGGAGGGCCGGTTCCCCTTCCGGGTGGAGGCGTGCAGCGTGAACTGGCTCACCACCAGCGCGCTCCCGCCCGTCTCCTTCACGGAAAGGTTCATCTTTCCCTCCGCATCGGAAAAAATGCGCATGTCCGCCGCCTTTCTGGCCAGCCAGCACACATCCTCCTCCGTATCCGCCTCTTCCATGCCCGCCAGGATCAACAGGCCGGGACCCGTGCTTCCGGCGCAAACGCCGCCGATGTGCACGGCAGCTTCCGCAACGCGCTGAATGACCAGTCTCACTGCTCCGCTCCTTTCTCCCTGAGAATGGTCACCTTGGTGCCCGCACGGGTCAGCATGGCCAGTTCATTGCAGTCCTGCCGGCTTAAATAAAAGCCCGGGGAACGGGGCGTGCCGTGGGAAGCGTCAATGACGTAACCGCCCGCCGCCAGCACCAGCGTCTTATCCGCAGAGGGGAACTGCTTGCTGTAAATGGAAACGGAGGCCTGATCCTCCTTGACGGTAGTTTCCACATTCTTTTTTCCGCCATCCTTCATGGCAAGAATGGGATACCCCTTCACAAAATTGTTACCGTCGTACAGGCAGACCTCCTTCTCCGGCACGTTGACCACCACATGGAAGTCCAGCGGACGGTACTTGAATACGTCCCCCGCATGCAGGATGGGAATATCCATCAGGCCGTTGAGATGCATCAGCATGGCCTGGGAGCATTCTAGTTTCCTGACCATGCGTATCCAGGAATCCCCTCTCCGGACGGTGTATTTCTTCACGTCCGGACCGTTGGGGTCCAGCAATTGGCGGATGCGCAGGCTGCCGATGAGATCCTTCGCCTCGCGTCCCACCACGCCGCCCTGCTCCACCAGGGGCTGGAGCAGTTCCAGAGCCGGGGGCAATGTGCTGCGGTCCATCAGGCGGCGCGCCTCCGCCAGGGCTTCCGGGCGGCGCGGCCAGAGGGAATAGTTCTCCCCGTCCGCCAGAACTCCCTGAGCGCAGAAGGCCGCCGCCAGGAGGCTAAAGAAGACCCTTGCGCTTGAAGTCAAAGATATTGATCTCATGGGATTTTTGTATCATTTCCACGGTGAATTTCAAGAGGGAGACCTCCCATGCGTCATCCACCCCCTCAATCAGGGCCAGGAACGTGTCCTCCCCGTTGCGCACCTGCTCCAGCAGGCGCCCGCGCACGGACTCCAAGGGTTCATGCAGAATTTCCTCCCTCACCTCCGACCTTTTAAAGCTGAAACCGTATTCCAGCAGCGTCATAAAGCCCGGTCCATTTTTGGAGAGCCAGTCAAAGAAGCGCTTGGCTTCTCCGGAAAAGCCCTCCGTACTGACTTCATTATAAATGGAGGGCTTGATGATCTTGGGCTTCTCCGCCTCCACCCAGCCGCTGCGCACGCGCACCACGCCCGCTTCATCCATCAGCTCGCTGATGAGAAGGAAGTTGAACCTGGTATCCCCAAAGGTGTCAATGCGGCGGTCCGGTTCATATACCACCCGGGTCATCTCCGCCGCATAGCGGATATCGTCACGGGAGAAGGAGGGCAGGTCATTCATAAAAGAAGAAAGCTGGAGGCTTTCCATAAAAAAGCGGCTTCCTTGCCTGGGACAGGGAAGCCGCTTTTGTAATAAAGGTTTTTAGCAGTTTAACTTAACCCTGAACCTTTTCGATGTAGGCAACCACGTCGGCAACGGACTGAAGCTTTTCAGCTTCTTCGTCGGGCACTTCAATGTCAAAGTTTTCTTCGAAAGCCATCACGAGTTCAACGGTATCCAGCGAATCAGCACCGAGGTCCTCGATGAATTTCGCATCAGCAGTCACTTTATCGGATTCAACGCCAAGTTGGTCAACGATGATACTTCTTACTTTTTCTTCGATGCTGTTGTCAGACATGATATTTATTGTTAAGGTTCATGAATACTACATGGTGTATACGCAATTTGCAACACCTATTTGTGAGTTTTTACGTGTCATCCCGCCGTTTTTCCGGAAGTAAGGAACTCCTGCCCAGTCCGTTGCCCGTACTTCAAAGATTCAGGGAGGCAACCAGGCGCAATCCGTTCAGCGTAATATCCGGGTCCACATGGTCAATGCGCTCCACGCCCCTGGCGATCAGCGCAGCGTCCCCTCCCGTAGCCACCACGGCGGGACGGGCGCCCAGCTCCTCTTCCAGCCGGGCCAGGATTTCCTTCACCAGTCCCCGGTAGCCGTACACGGCGCCGGACTGCATGGCCTCCACCGTGCTGGTTCCAATGGCGTGGGCGGGCTCCTGCGGGTCAATGGCGGGAAGGAGCGCGGTATTGCGCGCCAGGTAATCCCCCATGCTCGCCAGCCCCGGGGCGATCACTCCGCCCAGGTACGAGCCTTCCGGCCCGATCACGTCAAAGGTCACGGCGGTGCCGAAGTCCACCACAATGCACGGAACGCCGTAATAGGCCGCCGCGCCCACGGCGTTCGCCAGCCTGTCGGCGCCTATCTGGCGCGGGTGCGGGTAGTCAATGCCCACGTTCAGCCGGGACTCACAGGTCAGGAAGTGGCACGGCCCGGTTATCCAGTTTTTCAGCACTCCCGCCACGCGTGGCACCACGGAGCACACCACGGCGGCATCGTAATGGACGCCGGACAGCAATTCGTCCAGCCGTTCCTCGCTCACCTCCCGGGTGGGGATCATGTACCGTTCCTGAAGCAGAGCGTCCGGCGTGGAAAGCACGAACTTGGTGCGCGTGTTGGAATTGTCGATCAGCAGATAGGTCACGGGAATCAGTTAGTACGTTCCTGCACCAGTTTCAAGACCAAATCCGCTATCCGTCCGCTTCCCCCGGTCATATCCGCCTTCAGTAAATTTTCATGCATGCGCCTCCACTGCGCGCCTCCGTCCGCCATCATTTCCACCAGGGCGGAGGCCAGGGCGCGGGTATCCGGCACATGGCAACCGCCGCCCAGCTTCTCCAGCAGGTGCGCGTTGCCCTCTTCCTGTCCCGGAAGGAGGAAGTTCACCAGCATGGGCCGCGCGGACGCCAGCACCTCGTGCACGGTAGCTCCCCCGGCCTTCCCCACCACCACATGGGAGCGTGAAAGGTGGGAGGGTACGCGGCGCGTCCAGCCGCGCACCGTCAGCCTGTGCCCGTACCTGGCGCGCAGCTCCCGCAGATGGGGATAAATGCGCCTGAACCGGCGCCCCAGAATGCAGGTCACATGAATGCCGGGGTGCGCCTCCAGCATGGCTTCCAGCTCCGCGCGGGCATGCCGTGCAGAACGCTGGGCAAAGTAAAGGACGCGGAACGGTTCCCCGGCCCTCCAGGAAACGGGATGCTCCCGCGCCAGCGCGCCCAGGACGGGATTCACGGGAAAACCCGTCACGCGCAGCCTGTCCGGCGGCAGGCCCTTTTCCATCATGACTTCCCGCGTCCAGGGGTCCGTTACCGCCCACAGGGGGGATTCCGAACACAGCCAGGACTTGTTGATCACGCAGGAATCCGTCACGACGGTCAGGTACGGGACCGCCTTCCCGGCGCGGGCCGCCAGGGAATCCAGCATGTAGGGGTACACCATGTACGTGGAAACCACGGCGTCCGGCTTCCATTCCCGCAGCAGCCGTTCCAGCAGGCGCTCTACCGGGCTGAGTCCCTTGACGGGCTTTTCCGCCAGGTTGCGCCTGTCGCTCACCTCATACATCAGCTTCCAGAGGGAGGGCCAGCGGGAGATGATCCACAGGTACGCGGCGCGCGTCACGCGGAACATGCCGGGCATGGCCTCCGCGCACAGGTCCGTCACGCGGACGTCCGCACGCCCCGCCAGGGCATCCCGCACGCCCCGGGCAGCGGAGTTGTGCCCTTCCCCGTACCCTGCTGTCAGAACCAGAATGCGCGGCAGCCTTCCTTTCTCCATGGAGCAAGGTATACCATATCCCGCCCAATCGGAAAGAACTTCTTGCAGGGAGGAAAGGCTCCGTCTCATCTCAATGCCAAACGAACCAACAGGAAATTCACGGGAACCGCTATCATTAATACGGGTAAGGGAAGAAGCAGCTCGGGAATAAGCATGGCATGGAAGATATGGAAAAGCAGCAGCTGGATAAAAAAATTACTTATATGGCATAACAAAAATTTCGCACTCTTCCGCCATGTGGCACAAGTTCTAAATGTAAAATAACAGGAAATATAAAAATTGAACAGAAAGCTTACGAAATATCCGCCTGCATAGGAAAACGCAGGAGGCAGGCGATAAGAAAGAAAAACGTAAACCCCGTAATGAATTCCCGCAGTCAGCGCACCCGCAGCAATAAAGCGCGCCATTTCCCGATAACTCGGCTTTGCCTCCCTTTTCGTTATCTCTCCGTCCATCCCTGCCAACACGGATAATCCGCCCATTCCAGCAATTCCCTATCCCCCCGGCTATCCCCGTAAACATACAAGGTATAATCCTTCCGGCACGGCTCCACTTCCAACAAGCGCCTCTTTTTTTCGGGGCCATAGCAGTTGCCGCCGGCAAATTTCCCAGTTAGAACTCCGTTGTCCACCTCCGGCCGAGTCGTCAAAAAAACAAGAGAAGGATAGGCCGCCAGCATTGGCTTAACCCAAGACTCCATACTTGCCGTAATAATATAAACAGAAGCATTCCTCCGTAAAAAATCTTCAAGGTCGGAAATCATCTCCGGACGCAGGGAAGAAATACCTGAGACGGCAAATCGCTCCCCAGCCTTGCGGAACCTTTCCCATGTCCATCCGGAAAAACAAGTGGAGAACAAATGTTGCTTGGCTTTCCAGTTTGGATAAATCCCGCAGGCATAGGCAACGAGCCAGGGAAGATTAACCAGCAACGCAATCATAAAATCAAACTTCCCCAGCGCAAACTTCATGAAGGGAAGCAATGTATCCGAACAGGTCAGCGTCCCGTCAAAATCAAAGACAGCAACAGTCCTTTTCATAAATACAGGATAACGGCAAACAATATTCCCCAGCCGAGAATACAGCATTGAATAAACCGATCGTGCATTAATACGTACGTCGGGCTTCCGCTGCATACATCCACAGTCGTTAGCTGCATGTAGCGCAACATTCCAAGAAGAACGAACAAGGATGTAAAGTACAGGTAATTATTACCCAGGCGTTCCGTCACCTCCGGAGATACGCAGTACAGTATATAGCAAACCACATTGACGGCGGCTACGACAGCAATGCTCTGATTCATGAAAGAAAGATTATAACGTTCAATATTATGGCGCATGCGGACACCGGTATCCTCATAAATAACTACATCATCCCGACGCTTTGCCAAGGCCAGGAACAGTGCCAGCAGAAAAGTCATCAGTAGCAGCCAATGGGACAAGCTGATTCCCGTCGCCACGCTGCCGGTCAAAAGGCGCAGCACAAATCCAAACGCTATAATAAACACGTCAATCAGCGTCTTCCGTTTTAAATAGATACAATACCCCACATTCAACAGTAAATAAAAGAAAATGCAACCGCACAACATCCACCTCTGCGTTCCTGAAAAGTAAAGCAGGACCCATGCTGAGCACAGCATCAACCCCAATGCCAGTGCATAAGCGCTGCAGACGCTTATTTTTCCCGAAGCAACAGGCCTCGAACGTTTTCTGGGATGAAGACGGTCAGACTCGCAGTCATGGATATCATTAAAACAATAAATGGCAGACGCCGCCAGGCAGTAAGCGAAAAAGGCAACGCATGCCGCTATAAAAAGAGTTGTTTCCAGAAAACGACCGCTAAAAAACAAGGGAGCAAACAGGAAAAGATTCTTCGCCCACTGCCAGGGCCGCATCAGTGAAATAAAATTCTTCATGATTTATTTGCTGATTTCCAAACAATCTTCCCGCTTCGTGATCACCTATTTTCCACATTCCCCTACCGGATGTGATTCCAGGCGAGATGCAAAAGCTTCAAAGGAAAGCAAGCAGCCAAACTTGCCCCGCCAACGATGGAGACAGGCAAAAAAAGCAGAATGAAAAAATAAACCCACGGAATAGAGAGGCACTTCATTTTGCTTACCTGGTCCTGCAACCATTCCGAAACTCTATTCAGCCCCATGGGGAATATAGGCGCATCCTTTTTCAGGAAATGATAGGCGAACAAAGAAGAAAAAACCCAATAAGGAATCGTGCGCCCGAAATCACAGGAAAGCACGGTAAATAGAGGAACCATAAAAACGCCTTGCAACAATAAAAAAAGGCTCATTCGACTGTTATCGAACTTTTTCAGCCTGTTCCATCCCAAATTCACCGTATTGAGACGCGAAACCAAATAATAGACTCCGGCAAAATTGATTAATGTAAAAGGCCATGAAGGGATAGGTTTCAAAAACCAACCCGTCCAATTGATCATCATATGAGTTTTAAAGGTACGCAACGCACCCCATGTCAGCGCGTTTACTGCCGTTTCAACGCTGGTGACATCACAAGATAAGGGGTACGCCTCCATGCATGGCTTCCATGATGTCCATATCGCTTCCACCACTGTTTGATTTCCCTTAAACAGGCAGACTACCCCCATCGTTAACAACGCAGGTAGAAATAGTAAGAAAGCGGCGCCCAGCGATTTCCACGCAAAGCCTTTTTTGTAACCCATTAGAAAGTAATGCAATATTAATAGGGGAAATGTAAAAAAGAACGTGGCTTCATGCATCAGTAAAACAACTACGGAAAGAAATTGCATCACCCCGAGACTCAATATATCCCTACGGCGAATATACCTGGCGTAAAAATAAAAAATACCATAAGCCAGCAATAGCATCCAATGATCCCTGCGCACCCAGAACAGGCAGTTACCGGCTAAAAACGTAGGCGTCAGGATAAGATAGGGAGCTATCAGCAACACAGGAGACCAGCCCTCCCTGCGGAACAGGCCAATCAATAAAAGCACAAAGAAGAAAAATCCTGTAAAGCCTAAAATCAAAATCATATCACGCACCGGATAGGGATGCACTTGATACAATCCGTAAAGGATTCCGCCGCAGAAACCGCGACGAACAAATCCCCCCTCATAATTAATGAGCCATTCGCTGATGGCCCAGGCATTATACAAACACTCGTCGTTAATCCGATCAATCCTTAAGCAGAGGAAGAATAAGGCGATTGCCACCAGCAACAGAAAAGATCCACGCAAGACGGTTACCTGAATCTTATCCGGTAATGATATATTTTTATTCGTATTTATAGACATAGATAAAATTCAATGCATTGTCCTTTCAATCCAACGAGGGATAAAATAAACGGATAGGCAATCCGAACACAAGAATTTTTATTAAAAATAAGCATTTTATAGGAATTTTCATAAAATGGAATTCGAATTGCTTTTCATTTGCTGGATGCTGGAAAAGAATGGATTGAGTGCTGTAAGGGAGGAATATCTATTTTCATGATGCCTATATAGGAATGGATTATGTTATTCATAAGGAGAAAGTCTTTTGAACTTTCTTTGGATATGAAAAGTAAAGCGGATTGCCTATCCGCAGACTTGTATCCTCGTTAAGGATGAAGCCTATGCCTTCGTAAAAAGGCATTATTCTCCCTTCATTCCCTGCCGGGCGCAAAATCTGGAAGAGCCGTCCATAGCTGATATTTCCGCTCTTCCTCCTGATTTAACATTGACCTGTGCAGGCCTCCAAGGCAAGCTTTCAGCCATGCGCATCGTCTTCATGGGCACAGGCGACATTGCCATTCCCGCCTTCCGCAGCCTGATCCGTAACACGGACCTGGTAGGCCTGGTTACGCAGCCTGACCGCCCCGTAGGCAGGCACCAAGTGCTCACGGCGCCCGCGATCAAGAATATCGCCAGGGAAGCGGGCATTCCCGTGCTCCAGCCGCATTCCCTGCGGACGGCGGACGCGCTGGTCAACCTCAGGAGGCTGGACCCGGACCTGATCGTCGTCATGGCGTACGGCCAGATTCTGAGCCGGGAAGTGATTGAACTGGCTCCCATGGGCTGCATCAACGCCCACGCCTCCCTGCTGCCGCGCCACCGCGGAGCGGCCTGCATCCAGTCCGCCATCAAATCCGGAGATTCCCACACGGGAATCACCATCATGCACATTGTCAAAAAACTGGACGCGGGGGACATCATCGCCCAGATCAGCACCCCGCTGGAAGGGACGGAAACCGGAGGAACCCTGCATGACAAGCTGGCGCAGATGACGCCGGACGTGCTGCTCCCGGCCATTCATTCCATTGAAAAAGGGACCGCCACCCGCGTTCCCCAGCAGGAGTTCCTGGCGACGTACGCTCCCAAGCTCCTGCGCGCGGACGGCAGGATTGACTGGACGCGCCCCGCGGAGGAAATAGGCCGCATGATCCGGGCCTATGATCCGTGGCCGGGCACCTTCACCAATTACTGGAACCGCAAGAACCGCATCCGCAACATGAAAATTTTCCCCGGCTTCACCATCGTTCCGGATGCGGAAGGGAAGCCGGGCCAGGTGCTTTCCGCCGGAGAACAGGGGCTGCTGATCGCCTGCGGAAGCGGCGGATTGCTGGTGACGGACGTCCAGCTGGAAGGCAGCACGCGCATGAGTATTTCCCAGTTGATTGCCGGGCACCCGAATTTGAAAGACATCCACTTTGACGTGTAAATGGCCAAGTCCTTTTCCATGGATAGCCTGAACCCGGCCCAGAAGAAGGCCGTTCAGACCCTTCAGGGGCCTGTGCTGATTCTGGCCGGGGCCGGAACGGGCAAGACGCGCACCGTGACCTGCCGCATTGCCCACATGGTGGACCGCGGCGTCAGCCCCAAGGGCATCCTGGCCGTCACATTCACGAACAAGGCCGCCCTGGAGATGCGGGAGCGCGTGGGCCAGATGGTGGAGAGGAAGGCGGCGCGCCAGATCATGGTCAGCACCTTCCACTCCCTCTGCGTGCGCATCCTGCGGGAGGACATCGGGCGCCTGGGGTACAAGACCAATTTCACCATTTACAGCGGTTCCGAGCAGAGCGGCCTGATCCGGCGCCTGATCGTCCGCCACGGCGGCATCACGGAAAAGATAGGCCCCAAGGACGTGCTCTCCGCCATGAGCCGGATGAAGAACAGCGGCCTGGGCCTGGATTCCATTGAGGACAACCTCACGGCCAACATCGCCGCCTCCTACCAGCGGGAACTCCAGGCGCAGAATTCCGTGGACTTTGACGACCTGCTGATTCTGGCGGACAAGCTGCTGAAGGAGCATCAGGACGTGCGGGAGGCCTGGCAGCAGCGCTTCCGCTACATTACCGTGGATGAGTTCCAGGACACCAACAGCCTTCAAATGAGCCTGCTGGGGCATCTGGTGGGTCCGGCGCACAATGTCTGCGTGGTG
Source organism: Akkermansia sp. (assembly GCA_048388685.1). Taxonomy (GTDB): domain Bacteria; phylum Verrucomicrobiota; class Verrucomicrobiia; order Verrucomicrobiales; family Akkermansiaceae; genus Akkermansia. The sequence goes on from DBGCTZ010000012.1 coordinate 21,957, forward strand.
GGGGATGACGACCAGTCCATTTACGGCTGGCGCGGCGCCCAGATCAGCAATATCCTGGAGTTCGAGCGCTTTTTCCCGAATCCCACCGTCATCAAGCTGGAGGAGAATTACCGCTGCACCGCCCCCATCCTGGACGCGGCCAACGCCCTGATCCGCCACAACCTGGGCCGCAGGGACAAGACGCTGCGCGCCCACAAGGGAGGCGGAGAACCCGTGCGCCTGATTTCCATGCCCGGAGACGCGGAGGAGGCGGAGTTCATCATCACGGATATTGAAAACGTCCGCAGGCAGGAGGAACGCCCCTGGGAGGATTTCGCCATCCTGTTCCGGGCAAACACGCAGAGCCGCATCATTGAACAGACGCTCCGAGAGCATAAGATTCCCTACCGCATGGTGGGCGCGCAGAGCTTCTTTGACCGCAAGGAGGTGAAGGACCTCATCTCCTACCTGGCGACGATTGAAAATCCGCAGGCGGACGAATACCTGCTGCGCATCCTGAATACCCCTCCGCGCGGCATCAGCGAGCTGACCAGCCATCTTGCCATTGACTGGAGCCGGGAGCACGGCAACAGCGTCTGGGCGGCCCTTCAGGACGAGGAATTCCTGGCGGCCCTTTCCACTCGCGCCCGCAACAGCGTGCAGGAGTTCAATGACCTGATCGCCAGGTACATTGACCTTTTCCAGGACAAGGAGACGGACTTCGGGGACGCGATGGAACAGCTCATTGAGGAGATCGGATTCAGCGAATACGTCACGCGCCTGTGCAAAACGGAGGCTGAAATCCAGAAGCGCCTCGTTTCCATCGGGGACGTAAAGGCCTCACTCCGCAACTTCTGGCAGCCCGGGAAAACCCTCCGGGATTACCTGGCCCAGGTCACTCTGGACAAGGAGGATAATGACGACGACGTGGAGAACAAGCCCGGCGTGTGCCTGATCACCATGCACGCCGCCAAGGGGCTGGAATTCCCTGTCGTTTACCTCGTGGGGCTGGAGGAAGGCATTCTTCCCCACAAGCGTTCCCTGGAAGACGGCAATTGCGACGAGGAGCGCCGCCTGCTTTACGTGGGCATCACCCGCGCGCAGGAAAAGCTGATGCTGACGTACTGTTCCACGCGCCTGCGCTACGGGGACCGCATGCCCTGCCAGCGCTCTTCCTTCCTGAGTGAGATTCCCCCCCACCTGCTGGAATATGCCAAATGGGACGACCTGATGAACGCGGAAGCCACGGAAGAGGAGTCCGGGAACTTTTTCGACTCCCTCCGCAGCATGCTTCTGGAAGACGATTAAGGCAGCCGAATGAATCACCCGGCTGCCTTAAACCATGAGGGTATGTTGTTGGGGAAGGTTTAGCGGCGGCGGCGTATCAACAGAGCCGCCAGGCCAAGGAGGCTCAGGGAAGCCGTAGCCGGTTCCGGCACCGTCAGATTGGGCATTCCGTCCCGCACCGCCAGGGCGGAGACACCGTAATCGCCCGCCAGGCTAAGCAGGCTGTCGGCAAACTCCATGGACACGTTGGAACTGGGATTGAAACTGGATGAAGTTTCAAACTGCCAGGTCAACATGAACGTACCACTGGAAAGCAGGGTAGCCAAACTACCGCTACCGATGTGAAGCAGGTCCACTACCTGTCCGTTGGAACCGGCCAGATAGATATTCTTGACGTTGATGCCGGTACCGGTCAGATTCACGGGGCTGTTCGTTCCCCATGTGGCCACATTGGCCAGGCCGCTTATGGAGAACACAGAAGACATCGTATAGGCACTATTGGCCTGGAATCCGGTGACGGTAACATCACCGGAGGCAACAAGGCCGCTTATGCCAAGAACCAGGGTTTCACTCCACCCGCGGGTGGTCTTGGCGGCATCCAGATCGTAGCCGTAAGCCTTCTTCCACATGTTCAGGCCGCCGCTTCCGATTGTGTGCGTACCGTACATGTTGCTGTTGGTAGCCTGCACTGCCCCGACCAGACCGCCGGAGATCGTATAGGTAACCTGGATCGCAGACGCCGTACCGTCCGTAGCTTTCATGGAATTGCCGGTTGTGCGGTTGCCACTTGTCATTGTACCGCTTGCCAAATTCCACGGAGCAGAATAAGTGTTCGAACTTTCGCCGAACGAAACCATTGTCGTTTTCCCCCATCCCGGTGCAGAGCACAGAAGAGCAAGGAGCGACAGTACACATAAACGCGTTTTCATATCATCAGCAGAGATAGAGTTTCCCTTTTGTTTTGTTTCCTTGTCGGCGTTTTTTACTTGAGTGACGTCAACAAGTTTTTGACCCCAACCCACCTTTCAGGTTCACGCAATAGTTGAAAAAAAATCCCCATTTTTCAATTTCCCATGCAAGGTGTTCATGGACAACAGGAAGCCTTTTGTCATCCATCCTGACATCGATTCCTTTCCAACCGCTTCCCATATGAAAACCCCTGGTTTTCAGGCATAAAAAATCCTCCCGGCCATTGGAGCCGGGAGGATGAAGAACACGGGCCTGAGCCCCCTCTGCCTTACCAGAAGATGATGTACAGGGCGACCGTGGCGGCAATCACAAACCAGCCAAAGATCTTGGCGCGGGAGGAAGATTGCAGAGCCACCACACCCCGGTCAGGCAGGACGATGGACTGTCCGCCACGGGCGGCATTCACTGCCGTGAAGATAAAGCCGATGAGCACCACCGTGATAAAGCACACGGCCATGCGGTTCAGGAAGGCCATTTCCGGCTGCCATATCTTCAGCGCACCGTACAGGAGTGCGTTGATGACGATGCCCAGCCAGCCGAAGATGCGCGGGCACTTGGGTACAAAGAAGCCGAAGAGGAACACGCACAGGGCGCCCGGGCTGAGGAAGCCCTGGAATTCCTGAATGAAGTTGAAGATGCCGCCAAAGGCCGGGCTGTCCAGGAACGGAGCGATGCACAGGGCGATTACGGCGCACACCAGCAGGCCGATTTTGCCGACGGTGACGAGTTCCGGCGGTTTCGCATTCTTGCGCAGCTTGTTGTAAATATCCATCGTGAAGATGGTGGAGGCGGAGTTCAGCATGGACGCCAGGGAAGAGACCACCGCGCCGAAAAGGGCGGCAAGCACGAACCACGTCCACCCCGTGCCGGGCAGGAGCTTCCTGATCAGCGTGCCGAAGGCGGAGTCATAGTCAAAGCCCACCAGCGTATCCGTCAGGTAGTAGCCATCCGAATTGTCTACGGCGGGCTTGATGATCTTGTCATTAAGCTTGGCGATTTTTTCCACGAAAGGAGCACGTTCCGCCATGGTGGTCTGGTCATCGGCGGCGTCCGCCTTCAGGTCGGCACAGGCCTGCTTCAGATCAGCCATGACCTCTCCGCCAACCTTCATGACCTCCGCATTATGCAGGGCGTGGGCGCAGCCCTGGTCCACGTTTTCCACCAGGAAGCTGTCCGTGAGCCTGTAAATAACGGGACGGCCCTGAACCTTGCCGGGGTCTTCCGCCTTGCGGATTTCCGCTGCATACTTCACTTCCGCCTGTTCCTTCAGGTCATTGCGGTACAGGTTGTAGGCCAGGATGCCGGGAACCACCACCACAAACGGGATGATGAGCTTGAGGAACGCGGCGAACACAATGCCCATCTGGCCTTCCGCCAGGGACTTGGAGGCCAGCGTGCGCTGCATGATGTACTGGTTCAGGCCCCAGTAGAAGAAGTTGGGAATCCACAGGCCCAGGCAGAGGGCCGTCCACGGGATTTCCGCGTCGTCCGCCGGGCGGATCATGTGGAGCTTGCCGCCCACGGTATTCACGCCGCTGGCCGCGTCTCCGGAGTTGAGTTCAAAGAAGCGCGTGACCCCGTGCCACAGACTGTCCGAGGGATTCCCCAGGGAAGCGACCGTCGCGCCGGAATTGGCCGCGGCGGACTGGATCAGGTGGTTCGGGTCCGCACCGCTGAGGGCCGTCAACGCAAAGTAGGCCACCACGCCGCCGCCTACAATCAGGGCGGCGCCCCAGAACAGGTCTGTCCAGGCGCAGGCTTTCAAGCCGCCCACGAACACGTACACGGTGGCGCAGAAGGCGATGATGATGCACCCGACGGTGATGTTGCCGAAGTCGATGCCCATGGCGGAGTATCCCGTAAAGAAGACGGAAATGACCTTGGCGCCGGCGTAAATCACGCCCGCGGTCGGCACGCCCACCAGAATCAGCAACGTGGCGATAGCCATCAGGGAGCGGGCCAGCGTGTTATAGCGGTATTCCAGGAATTCGGGAATGGTATACACGCCGCCTTTCAGCAGCTTGGGGAGGAAGCAGAAGGCCACAACCACCAGCGTGATGGCGGCCAGCCATTCATACCCGGCAATCGCCATGCCCACCCAGTTGGCAGCCTTGCCGGACATCCCCACAAATTGTTCCGTGGAGATGTTGGCAGCGATCAGGGAGAAACCCACCAGCCACCAGGTCAGGCCGCGGCCGGCCAGGAAGTAGTCTGAAGCCCCTTTGGTCTTCTTTTCCTCCTCCGTTTCCTGGGGATCACGGCTTTTCCAGATGCCCAGGGCAATGACGCCCACCACGACTACGCAGAACAGAACGACTTCCAGTGCGGAGAGGGGAGCGGTCGGGGGTTCCGGGGCGGCTTCCGGGGCCTCCTGGGAGGCGGCGACGGGAACCGCCGGTTCAAGATCAGCGACCGGCAGCGCTTCCGCTGCAGGGGCCATGGCCGGAGCGGCCACGGCGGGCTGCGCATCAATCACCGTTGCGGGCTCGGAGCCCTCCTGGGCGCAAACGCCCCACGTCATCAGGGCCAGGGCCCCGAATATGGTTGCTAGTTTTCTCATAATCAGTATGGATTAAGCTTGGTAGAGAACACGGGCGCCTTCTCCGGCGCGGGTGACAAGATAAGTGGTTTCAATACCCGTTTCCTGGCAATAGCCGTCCAGAAGCTCACGGGCCACCTTTTCCACATCTTCCGTCTTCACCAGGGCGACGATGCAGCCGCCGAAGCCGCCGCCCGTCATGCGGGCGCCGTAAATGGAAGAGGCGGAAGGGATGCGGTCACAGAGGGAAACCAGGGTATCCACCTCCGCACAGGAAACTTCATAATCATCACGCAGGGAGGCGTGGCTGCCGCGCATGGCTACGCCGGCTTCATCCCAGTCACCGCGGGCAAGGGCGCTGGCAAAGGCTTCCACGCGGGCGTTTTCTCCAATGACGTGGCGGGCGCGGCGGTAGCGCACGTCGCCAAGCTGTTCCTTGAAGGATTCCAGCAGCGCCAGCGTGGCTTCACGCAGGGAGGGCACGCCCATGATGGCGGAGGCTTCCTCGCACTGCTTGCGGCGCTGTCCGTAGGCTCCGTCCGCCAGGGAGTGCTTCACGGCGCTGTCCAGCACCAGCACGGAGACGGATTCATTATTCATCGGCACCAGTTCATATTCCAGGGAGGCGCAGTCCAGCTTGAGGGCCATGCCCTTTTTCCCATTGGCGGAAATGAACTGGTCCATGATGCCGCAGGGGACATTCACGAATTCATGTTCCACGGCCTGGCCGATCAGGGCCACTTCCTTGGGATCAATTTCAACCCCGGCAAAGGCGGCAAGCGCCGTGCAGACGGCCACTTCAAGAGCGGCGCTGGAAGAGAGGCCGCCGCCGCGCGGAACGTTGCTGTCAATCAGCATGTCCACCGGGCCGATTTCTATGCCGCGCCTGTGCAGGTTGGCCAAGACGCCGCGGACGTAATTGGACCAGAAGGGTTCGCCGGGAACCAGGGCGTCTTCCACCGCAATTTCATGGATCTGGTCGCCCAGGGAGCCGCAGAAGCGGTGCTTGCCCGAAGGAGAGGGAGCCACAGCCACCACGCAATGGTTGTCAAGGGCCATGGGCATTACAAAACCATTATTATAATCCGTGTGCTCGCCAATGAGATTCACACGCCCCGGTGCCGCGGCCACATGAGTTGGCGCCTGACCGAAATACTCGATGAAATACGGAGTTACCGTTTCTTTTGAGATTTCTCGCTGAACTAAATCCATAGTGGGCTGATTTTGCCTTATCCATTTCCGCACCTCAAGGTTAAAGTCTCCGCCCGGATACAAATTTCTTTATTTTCCGCCCATATTCCAAACAGGTGCGGCCAACCGCCCGCATTCCCTGAAACGACGGCCTCCCGGCATCCGGCCAGCGGCCATGAAACATTGCCTCATTCCTGCGTTTCAGGAGGGCGGAGAAAGACGCGGCGCTACTTGGCCCCGCGGGCGAAAAGCACCGCCGGGACCGTCTTCAACAGTAGCTTGATATCCAGCCACAGGGACCAGTTGTCTATGTAATGCATGTCCAGCTCCACCAGTCTTTCAAATTCACGGATGTTGCTGCGGCCCGCAATCTGCCAGTATCCCGTGACGCCGGGCAGCACGCTCAGCCTGCGGCGGTGCGCGTCACTGGTAAAGGCCTCCGTTTCATAAACGGGCAGCGGGCGGGGACCCACCAGGCTCATTTCACCCTTCAGCACGTTGATGAGCTGGGGAAGCTCGTCAATGCTGAATTTCCGCAGGAAGCGCCCGAAGGCAAAAATGCGCGGATCATGCTCCAGCTTGAAAATGGGGCCGCTCATGTCATTGCCGTACCGGGCCTTCACTTCATCCAGCCTTTTGTCCGCATCCCGGTACATGGTGCGGAATTTCCACATGCCGAATTCCCGTCCGTACAGGCCGGAACGTTTCTGACGGTAAAAGACGGGGCCGGGATCGGAAAGCTTGATGCCGACGGCCGCAAGCAGCCACAGCGGGGACGTGCAGACCAGAAGCAGGAGCGCGCCCGTCCAGTCCAGCACCTTCTTCACCTGCCAGGAGGTGGTGTACGGAATGGGGGTGGACTTGTACACCAGCATTCTGGCCCCCCCCAGCACGCCGAAATAGGTTTTATGCACATCCGGCATGCTCACCACCATGCCCGCATAAAAATCAACCCCCATCTTTCCGCACAGTTCCACCAGGCACCGCGCCACGGAGGAATCCACCTCCTCCGGAAGAAACACCACCTTGCTGACGTACTGGCGTATCAGCAAGCTCCTGACCCCCGAACGGTCCACCTCCTCAGGGGCCATCACCATCAGCTCATCCTTGAAATTCACGTGGTCGCCCGCCAGCATTTCCCGGAATTCCTGCACCTGTTCCGGCGCGCCCACCACCAGCGTGGGAGCTTCCTCCACCAGCCTCTGCTCCGCCCGGAACCGGTTGACGCGCAGCCAGAGGCCGCACAGGAAAGTGAGCACATACGCCAGGGTCTGGACGAGGATGTCCACAAAAAAGGGCACGAGAAACTTCCAGGTGATCATGCTGACCACCACAAAACAGGCATATGCCACCACAAACCGCTGGATACTGCCCCCCAGCGTCATGCACCGGTAGTAAACGCCGAGCTGGTCACAGCAGACATACAGCAGAAGGGACATCGTCAGCGGCGTCAGCACCAGCACGCGCAGCCGCCATGGCTCCGGGTCCACCCCCATCCATTGCCACGAGACAAATCCCACAATAAAGAAAATGACGAAGGCAAGGATGGAAAAAACAATTTTATTGATCCCGTAGGTAGTACGGTCCGCATTTTGGATCAGCATCGAGAGAGTATGAAAGTTAGTTGAAGTTAAAGTGCCCCGCCTGGGTCTTTTTGTCAAGTTGCTAGCTCACGTTCCTCCACCTGGGCCTCCAGAATGCCGAGTTTGATGCTCTTCCGGCCTGCGGAGCGGCGGAAAGCCCAAAATGACGGGAAACCGGCTTGCAAGAAACCGGCTCCCTGTGCATTGGTATACGCGTCAATCGACCGGACTGGTACCGCACCTAGCCGGATCGCCCCCCTATCAGACCATGCATGGACCGTTGATCGGGGAACGGGGCATCCTTACTCCTGGCTTTTCTCATGGTAGCGGAACGTCCCGGAGATACGCCGGACGGAACCTAGCGCATACAGCGCCAAATTCGGCATGACACCAACATAATCACCAACTTAGAATATAAGTATGTCACAACACAACACACAGGGAAGGCAGGGCCAGGGAGCCCGTCGCCGCTATAACAAGGGCGGACGCTCCTATGGCAATGACCGCCGGGATTCCAGCGGCTACCGTCCCAAGTATAAGAAAGAAGCACCTGCCAAACTCTCCTTGTGGCAGCGTTTCCTGGGGCTCTTCGGCATTCGTCCGGCCAAGAACAGCAAGCCTGCCCCCAGGGAAAAGGCAGCCCCCGCCAAAACCAATACCCGCGTGGCCCGCAACAACAGGCAGGAACGCGTTTCCGCTCCCAAGCAGCCTGTCTCTAACCGCAGGCTTTACGTGGGCAACCTTTCCTATGAAGCCACGGAAAGCGACCTTGAAGACGTGTTCAAGGGCATCGGCGAAGTCAGCTCCGTGGAAATCATTTACAATCCCCGCACCCACAAGTCCAAGGGCTATGCTTTCGTAGAAATGAAGAAGATGGAAGACGCCGTCCGTTCCGTGGACATCCTCCACAACCAGCCTTTCATGGGCCGGAACCTGCTGGTCAGCGGCGCCAATGAACGCCAGGAACAGCCCCGGGAACCCCGTGAATCCCGCGCTCCCCGTGAAGAACAGGTCTCCATGGAAGAAGTGCAGGAAACCTCCACTCCCCTGATCCAGCCGGAAGCTCCCGCTCCCCAGACTCAGGAACAGTAACCGTTTTATGATGCAGAAGCCGGCCTTGAAAAAAGGCCGGCTTCTTGCGTTTACGGGAAAAGGCTCTTTCTGTTCCGTGCCGTCCTTAACCCGGAGACGGCCCTCCGCTTTTCTCCTCCCCATGGGGACGGAAACGGCTAAACGGCTGTCCGGGCGGTATCATTTGAGGCGGACGGAACAATCCGCACGGCCTTCCCCGCCGCGGGAGTGCGGAAGCAGGGAGGCGCGGAAAGACCGTGAGCAATTACGGCAGCCCCCAGGCCCCGCGCAGGCGCAGGTAGTCCTTGGAGGGGAGCAGGATGTAAAGGGGGTGTTTGGAGGGGTCCAGCCACGCGATCATGGCCCTCAGGTTCTCCTCGCTCATGGCGGTGCATCCGGCGGTGGGGGCGTCCCCGTTCCTGCGCCAGATATGGAAGAAGATGGAGGAACCGCCGCCAGGCACGGGCTTCTCCCGGCCAGCTGCGGCATTATGCCTGATGAACAGTTTCAGGCTGTGGGCGTAATCGTTCAGCTTCATCTGCTGCTTGAACTCCCACGGAGTGGAGGGATCATGCTTCAGCACAAAGTGCTGGTTATACAGCGGGGAGGCGGGGTCATCCACCCACATGTCTCGCGGCGTGATGCGGCGGTACGGCATGGAACGCTTCTTCTGCGGAACAGGAACGGTTCCATACACGCCGCCCAGTTCAAATATTCCCGCGGGAGAGCGCAAATCCCCTTCCTTCTTCACCGGACCGCCGGAGGGAGGGAGGCTGACGCCTCTGCCCCAGACCAGTCCGGATTTTCCCAGCCGCGCCGGAAAAGGCCCCTTTACCATCACCCAGCCGCGCGGTCCCTTTTCCAACAGGCTCAATTGAACATGGGAACTGTTCCATCCATCTGCGGACCCCACAATCACCTGGTTGCAATCCGCGGGAAGTGCCGCGGCTGAAAAACAAAACGCCGCCAGCATGCACAAACACAGGTACACTGCCTTCATGGGCGGTAGCATACCGGCGCCGTTCCGGAAGAAAAGCAAATACTCCGTCTCCGCAGACATGCCGCGGACCGGGGAGGGGCGTCCCTCCCCTAGTTCAACGGCAGAACTTCATTCAGCAGGGATTCAATTCCCTCCTTGGCAAAGCGGGAATACAGGTACAGCTTCTTGGCTTCCATGTACTTGCCCAGGGCGGAACCCACTTCCCCTGCGTTCCTGCACTTTTCCGCATCATTCAGCAGATTCACCAGGACGCTCGCCTTGGTGGTCAGGTCCAGATATTGGGCATTCAGTTCCTGGTCATTGATGAACAGCTCCTGATCCCTGGAACGCAACTGCTGCAATTCCTCCCAGGCTCCGTACACGTCCTGCATGGCCTCACGCTGGCGCGCCGCGCCCAGGGCGCGTTCAATGACGGCCATCTTGCCGAGGTCCTCCACAAACTGCTTCTGGAGCTCCGGATCATCCTTCACCAGCACGGCGAATTCATGCTGGTTGTCAAAGATGCGGCGGAAGTTCTTGTTCTTGTGGAAGCGCTTGAAATCCTCCAGCGCGTGGGACTGCTGCCCGGCGGCCATCATGGCATTCCGCAGCGGGAGAAGGCGCGGATTCTTGGGCCAGATTTCAATGGCGCTTTTCAGGCATTCCTCCAGCTTGGGGCGGTCTCCCCTAGCGAGGGCCTCCTGTCCCTGCGCAATGTAGGCGTCACTGGCGAACACGGCGGCGCTGATGGCGGATTCCGCACGGCCCGTGCTGAAGTCCCTGGAAGTCTTTTTAAGCTCCTCCACCAGGGTGAGGGCTTCCTCGTAATCCTTGCCGTTCATCAGTTCAAACAGCTTTTCCACGTCCCGTTTGAAGGCGTACAGCTTCTGCTTCTTCTCATACGGGAATGTGTTGACGGCAGGCATGAATTCCCCGATCAGGAGCGCCTCGTTCAACCGTTCCAGCGCGTCCACGTAATGGTGGGAATCCACCAGATTGTTCACGGCCTTCATGTGGCGGTCCGAGTCACGCGCCAGCTCCCGGGAAAGGTTGTCCAGAACAGCCACGGTGGGGGGAGCCCCCAGCGTGCCGCTGAACATTTTGGCGGCGTCCGAATTCTTGTCCAGCCGCAGCTTGGTGTCCCCGTCATTGAACAGGCGGCTGTAAATGCCGCAGCCGATGGAAACATGGTCAAAGCGCCGCTGGGCGAACAACTGCACCAGCGTGGACTGGAACACGATCTTCGCTTCCGTCACCGTCAGCACCTGTTCACTTTCCAGCTTCAGCTTGCGGGCCTCCATCTCCACCATGCGCTTTTCCAGATACTTGTAACGGGGATTGTTCTTGGCCGGATTATTGGTGGAGGTGCCCTTCTTGCCGCCCTTCTGGTTGGAAGGGGAACCGGAACTGGTGGTCACGCCGCTCTCCATCAGACTCATCTTCTGGGCATTGCCGCGGATTTCCCTTTCCATGGTCTCCAGCATCTTCCCCTTGTTCTTCCCGTTGGTCTTGGCTTGCCACGCGGTGTAAATAGCCTGGCAGAGGGCGTCGGAAACGCCTCCGTCCAGGGGATTGCTGGACGCGGCGGTCAGCAGGTCCACCACCTGGCGCACCACATTGTCCGCCATCAGCTTCTCCTTGCGCATGGAGAGCGCTTCATGAAGCTTTTCAAAAATCTTCTGATACTCCTTGGCATCTTCCGTGCTCTCCTCCGGCTGGCTCAGGTACTTGTTGAAGCGGGCCTCAATCTCCCGGAAGCTGCCCATGTTCAGCGTGGAGCCGTTGATGGTCACGGTGCCGTCCTGGGGATTCAGGAAAGGGAGTTCATTGCCGTACAGGGACTTGGCGTCTCCCTGCCGGGAAGGCTGGTAGGCATTCGGCTGCGCCGCAGCCGGAGAGGAAGGGGGCGCGGCGGGAGCCCCGCCGCCGGAAGCGGGCGGATTGTACATCATCTGCCCCAGTGCGGGAATCGTGCAGGCCAGGATCAGGAAAAGGCAGTATTTCATGGGTCTGGGAAGGTTGTTCATTTGGGCTGAATGGATGTGGCTACGCATACGCCGCGCACCTTCGGAGTGATGTCTTCCACGCGGAACTCTATCCTGTACTGCTGGTCACGGTTGATGTTCAGTCCGTTCCTGGCTTCCGCGGAAACAGAGACGGGAATAATGTACTCACGCCCGGAGGCGTCCCGGTACAAAAAGGAGATCAGCTCGGACTCGCCGCGCGGAAAACGGTCGATCACCGTTCCATTCAGCGCGTAATTGTTATTGGAAAGCTGGGAGGCGTTCATCGCCAGAATATCCAGCGGAATATCGGAACCCGCCAGGGGCTTCTCCTTGCCGCGGAACATCACCAATCCCACAATCACGGCCAGCACAAGAACAGCCCCGCCGGCCAGCAGCATCGGCGTGGATGATGAGGAATTCTTCTTTTTTGCTGCACGTCGTCTCGCCATAACTTTTGATGGAAAAAGTATATAACGAACTCCCTGCAAGTGCACGCATTAAATTACAGCTCCCAGCGGGAGCGGCGTATCCCCACATAGGAAGCGGCAATGCCGCATGCAACGTGCACGCCCAGAACAACGTAACAGAGGAGCGCCGGCGTCAGGTCCGTATCCAGCACATTCTTGACGGCGTTATACACGTCCGCTTTCAGGGCGGAGATGCTGCCCGACCACGCCCAGTACGCGGAAATGAAGGGGCGTATGAAGCCCTCCACCTGCTCCGGAAGGGCCAGCACCGCTCCGGAGAGGGGAAGCTGGAAGCCCACCAGGTAAATGCTCAGCAGGGAGGCCTGGTCCGCAGAACGCGCCAGGGAGGAAATGCCCAGGCACACGAAGGTCATGGCGGCGTCCGCCAGAATCAGGAACAGGAGGTGCGTCAAACCGCCGCCGCGGTCCCAGAAGAAATCCACAAAGGCGAACATCCAGACGGACTGCACCAGCACCAGAACGCTCAGATACGCCAGCTTGCTCCCCAGGTACGCGGAGGGCCTCATGCCCGCGTACTTCTCCTTCTCCATGATGGCGCGTTCCCCGGCCACTTCCCGGGCGGCGTTGTTGGAGCCCATCAGGCCCAGCAGGATCACCTCAAACATGATGATGCCGGAAACGGCGGACCCCGTCTTCATATTCAGCTGCTGGGCCTCCATGTCCTTCTGGAGGGTCTGCACGTCCTGCGTGGCGGAAAGGCCCACGATCTGCCCGGTCCCCTTGTCCGTGAACATGGCTACCAGCACCGGGAACAGCAGCACCATCACCAATTGCAGAACCAACTGGGAACGGTCGCGGAAAAAGATGCGCCAGCGGCGCCCCAGCAGACAGAAAAACTGCGTGAAAAATCCCGGCACTTCCGGGACGGTTTCCTCTCCGTTCTCCGGTTCATCCCCCTGCCCGTCCATGGCTGGAGCTTCTCCGGAATCCTTCCGCACGGCTTCCTCCTTTTCCTCCTCCGGCTCTTCTTCCCCCGCCTTCACGGCGCTGCGCGGGGCATTCGGGTCCGGCAGCTCTCCGGAAAGTATCTTCTGCTCCCGCTCCTTCTCCATCCGGGAATAATAGGAATCCCGGTGCTTGCCCCAGGACCGGCACCAGGAGGGGCCTTCCCGGTCCTGAAGCTTCGGGTAAATCTCCTCCAGCGAGGTAACGCCGAAGTAATGCAGCATCGTCTTCGGGGAGCCGTGGTAGGCCACGCATCCCTGATGCATCACCAGGATGGAATCATAACGGTCCAGATGGGAAAGACTGTGCGTGACGGAAATGACGATGCGCCCCTCCGAACGGGAGATTTCATGAAGAAGGTCCACAATATCGTGCTCGGACCTCGGGTCCAGGCCGGACGTCACCTCGTCGCAGATCAGCAGGCGCGGATTGGACACCAGCTCCATGGCCAGCGCCAGGCGGCGCTTCTGCCCGCCGGAAAGGATTTTCACGTCACGGTCCGCAATTCCCTCCATCCCGGTCACTTCCAGCGCATTGTCAATGCTGTCGTCCAAATCGTCCACGGAATCAAACCGGCAGCGGAGCTTGGCGGCGCTCTCCACATTTTCATCCACGCTCAACTGGTCATAAGCAATGCTGAACTGGGGAACGAACCCGATTTCCGACGGTTCAAAATCCTCTTCCGCCAAATCGTGGCCGTTCCAGAAAAAACGGCCGTCCGTTTCCGCAATCATGCCCGCAATCGCCTTTAACAAAGTGGTCTTTCCGCACCCGGAAGGTCCCACAATAGCCATAAAATGCCCTCTTGGCACATTAAAGCTGACATTGTCCAATAATTTCAAAGGACCATCCGGTGTTTCTATCTCATACGTAATACCGTCCGCCTGCAACATGGTTCTTTTATCCTAACGTATCAACTCCCGCATCATCAAGGAAAATCGGGTATACGGGCCTTATCTTGCCGCAAACAGGAAAGACGCCATTCAAAAACTTTCCCCAGGGGACATTTTCCAAATTAAAATTCAATGATTTCTCCCCGTATTCTCCTTCCTGCCGCTTTTCCGGCGCCACTGACGGCATGAACGGATGCGTGCAGGAGGCCCGGAACATGGCCACGGGAAAACCGGAACCATGACATCCCGCTTTTTTTCATGGCCTCATTCCTTTTCCGGAACCATGATGGCCCCATGATCCAGCAAGCGTCCCGGGAAGACTTTCCGGAAATCCTGAACCTTCAATTCCTCGCCTTCGGAGAAGTGGCTAAGCGGCTGGGGCTCGGCAGCATTCCTCCTCTGGAACAGACCCTGGAGGATTTGCAGGAAGAGGCCCGGCAGAGCGTGCTTCTCAAATATACGGAAAACGGGCGTATCACCGGGTCCGTCAGGGGATGCCTGGACAGCAAGGACGTCTGCCATGTCGGCAAGCTGATCGTGGACCCGGACTGCCGGAACCGGGGAATCGGGCGGCAGCTCATGCTTGCCCTGGAAGAACACTTCCGGGGAAAGGCGGCGGGTTACCTCCTGTTCACCTCGGCGGACACCCCGGAAACCCTGCATCTGTACCGCAAGCTGGGCTATACGGAACAGTACCGGAAGGCGGCGAAAGGCATGACGACGGTGTTTCTTGAAAAGAAGGCTTGAGGCCGTCTGCGCCGGAAGCTTTCATTTCATCAGCCTCCACACCGCCAGCCTGGTGATGGCGCCCGTCAGCAAAAGAACTGCCGCAATCAGGAAAGGCGGCCACCCCAGCTCGCCCGCGGCCAGCAGAAACGCTACGGCGCACACCAGCAGAAAAGTATTGATGAACCGCATCAGGGTCCATTCTTCCGCATAAAGGGGAGACAGGGAGAAAGCATCCGCCAGCCAGTCCGTCATCAATTCCAGAATTTCACTTCTCACCCATTCCCACATGGCGTTAACTCTTTTGCTGGAAATGGATCATACAGGATTTAAGCGCGGAGGCAAAGGAAAGAAGGAAAGAACAAGATGGGCGCCTCCTGGCCACGGAGAAGGCCGGCAAGGGCCGGGGTCCCTAGTCCCGCCCCTGCTCACCTGCGTTCAGAACGGGAAATCCGCATCTCCCACCGGGTCCACGGCCTTTTCCTCAAACTTCTTCACGGCTTTCTGCTGGGGATTCACGGCGCGGACGATGAGCGCGCGGGTGGGCATTTCCCGGCGTTTCTTGAACTCGCATTTTTCCTCGCACAGGTTGCAGGTATTCAGGCGCGTGCGTTCCTCCGGGCGTTCCGTGGTGACGGGGCACGCGTGTTCGCACGCGCCGCAGCCGATGCACAGCGCGGGGTCCAGCCGGGGCAGCCGGTGTTCCTGTCCGTCACGCCCCGTGTAGGGCACCGTATAAAGGGCCTTGGTGGGGCAGTGCTCCGTACAGGCGCCGCAGTCCATGTCCTCACGGGCGACCAGGCAGCGGCAGACGTAAAACTGGGCCACGGCGATGCGCGTGGTATCCTTCGTGACGCCTGCGGTATCCCTCTCCGCTGTAACGGGGAGCTTGCGGATGGCCCCTGTGGGGCACACTTCCGCACAGCGGTGGCAGTCGTAAAGGCAATACTTGGTGGAAAAATCCATCCGGGGTTTCATGAATCCCTTCAGCCCAAGCTGGAGATAGGCAGGCTGAAGCACATGGGTGGGACAGCTGGCGATGCACATCTGGCAGCCGGTGCACGCGTCCAGAAAACGTTCCAGGGACCCGGCGCCGGGAGGAAGGACGCACTGGGTGGGGTCCAGTTTCTGCGCGGCGTCACCCCGGCAGCCGGAAAGGGCGGCGGTCGCCAGCCCCGCCGCGGTTGCCCCCAGAAACTGGCGGCGGGAGCTTCCGGCGATGACGGGAGCAGCGGAAGCGGAAGAAGGAACGGGAGCCGGAGCGGCCTTTTTTTTCCTGGCGGGAAGCAGCCTGCGCGTCTTGGTGAACCAGCGGTAGCGTATCCCTCCCTCGCTGCACGAACGCACGCAGTCGTAACACGCCACGCACCGGGAGGAGTCTATCCTGTATTCCTTGAGGTTCAGGCACTGGGCCTTGCAGGATTTGACGCATTTGCCGCATTTTTTGCAGGCGGCGGGGTCAAAGCCCAGCCGGAAGAGGGAGATGCGGGAGACCAGCCCCAGCAGCGTGCCGACGGGGCACACCGTGTTGCAGTACAGGCGCCCTTTCCAGGCGCTCATGACCACCACCAGGCCGAGCATGCCCGCAGAGGCCAGCAAAGCCGGAAGGGCCACGGAAAAGTAATCCATGCGGACCAGGTCCGCGGAAGCGCTGTCCGCCGCCAGCAGGTTGTTGCTCCAGATGGCGGCAGGCCACGCCAGCACGTACATGATGCGCCCGAAGATGCTGTACGGGTCCAGCCAGTTCAGGGAAAGTCCGGCCAGCCCAGTTACGCAGCAGACGGCCAGCAATGCCAGCACCACATACCGCACCCACGGCACGGGAGCGGAGAATTTCAAAAAACGCCTGGGCGCCATCCAGCGGCGGAGCCTGAAAACGATGTCCTGGAGAATCCCGAGCGGACAGAGGAAAGAGCAGTACACGCGCCCGAACAACAGCGTGAGCAGCAACAGGACCGCCAGAATCCCGGCGGAAACGGCCACCCCGTCCAGAGCCCCCAGCACGGATGGGACAAACTGCCACTGCGCCAGGGTGAAGGAAGTTTCCATGCCCTCCCCTCCACCCGTCATGTTCGGCACGTTCCATGCAGGGATATGGTGCAGGAAGGCATATGCAATCCCGACGAAGAAGATGACGGCCACCGTCACGCGGAGCCACTTCAGAGGACTGACAAAAAAGGCTTTGATGACTGACATATCAGTAATAAACCCGCCGGAGGCGGAAAGTTGGCCCCCTCCGCGTCATTCGTGGCAGGGGGGCGCCGCCTCAGGCCATGCTGATGCGGCGGATGTTGAGCTTGGAGAGGTCCGCGGTGCCCAGCCCCATTTCCTCTCCCAACTGCACATGGCGGATTTTTCCGGCCTTGTTGAGCAGGGCCGCGCCTGCGGCGTCAATGGCGACGATGTCACGGGAAGCGAGCAGGGTTTTTCTCTCCACCAGGTCATTGGCATCTTTCCCCACGGGGCCGTTGCGCACCATGGGCATGTAGGCGTCCAGCACGCACAGGTCCGGCTTGCGGAAGTACACGGCGTCAGCAATGCACTGGTGCAGGTCGTTCTTATGCATGGCCCCGCGGTCCCAGACAGTTCCCATCACGTTCTTCATGCAGGCGGTCATCTCGGAACCGCTGTGGTGCTTGAGCGGAGGGCACGTGATGTAGACGTCCGCTTCCAGCACGGCCTTGTGCACCTTGGCGGAAGTGAATTTCTTGGCCTTCGGGTTCTCCGTCTGGACATACTGTCCTTCGTTGCCGCCGTCCACCATCACGCCGCCGGCTTTTTCCACGGCATCCTTCACGCCGCTGCCTTCATAGGCGCCGTTATGGCAGCAGTGGTCAAACACCTTCACTTCCTTCGCTCCCGCCTGCCTGCACAGTTCCACCAGCGTGGCTACGGTTTCAGGATGGGTGTTGGAGCCGAATTCCGGAGCCTTGTTCCAGCCGATGTTGGGCTTGATGACCACGCTCTGGCCCGGCTTGACGAAGGCCTGCATGCCGCCCAGCGTCTCCACGGCCTTCCTGACCATTTCCGCACGGGTGCCGTTGCGGACGGCCACCAGGTCCGGAACGCCGGAGGAAGCCGGAGCCCCGGCCTCCTGGGCGAAGAGGGAATCCATGTCCGAGATGGCGGCGAGCGCTCCTACGGCGGCAGTCCCCTTTAAAAAAGTACGTCTGTCAGTCATTTTCTTTGCGAAGTCAATGGTTTACCTCCGTATGCGGAGATTCTATGCCTTTTCCTAACATACGCCACCTTGAAAGACAATCTGTCATCCTTTCTGCACAGGATTTTTACAAACGAATTGTCATACGGCCGCGCCTCTTATACAACCCGGTCATGAAATGCTCCCTGCTCAGCCGTCCCATGACCTGCGCGCATGAATGGATCAGCCGCGTCGTGCTCCCCGGGGATACGGTGGTAGACGCCACGGCAGGCAACGGACATGATACGGTTTTCCTGGCCCGTCTGGCAGGTCACTCCGGACACGTGCACGCCTTTGACGTGCAGGAGGAAGCCATCCGCTCCACCCGGGAAAGGCTGGAGGCAGCGGGACTGTTCACGCCCGCCATTCATCTTCATCCTGCCAGCCATGACCGTCTGGCGGAGCTGGTCAGCGGTCCGGTGAAAGCCATTGTCTTCAACCTGGGCTACCTGCCGGGCGGGGATAAAAAGACGGTCACCCGGACGGGCTCCACCCTGGCCGCGCTGGAACAGGCCGCCGCCCTGACCTCCCCCAACGGCCTGCTCAGCGTCATGTGTTATCCGGGCCATGAAGGCGGGGACACGGAAGCGGAAGCCGTGGAGGCCTTCCTCTCCCGTCTTCCGCACCATTCCTGGCGCACCGGAAAGTACCAGCTCCTGAACACCGGCACCCCGGCACCCTTCCAAATCTGCGCCTTCAGGCTGGGCTGACCCTCCGCACCGGAACGCGATTCCGGTGCCGTCACAATCCTCTTGATTTCAACTCACGGCGGAGTAGGGTAGGCCGCATGACTATCCAACCTGTACGCCATAGCTTTGCCGTGGCCGCCTGCGCTCTCTCCCTGCTGGCGGCATGTTCCGTTTCCGCTCAGGAACCGGAGGAAAACCAGAGCCCCCTTGCAGGAATGGACATCCGGCAGGGCCCCGGAACGCTCCGTCTGGGGAGCATTGCGGAAGTCAAACTCCCGGGGGAATGCATTTACCTGAACGGTACGGACACGTCCAAACTGATGAAGCAGGAGGGAAACCCGTCGGACGGCGCGGAGCTTGGCAGCGTGATCGGGGAAAACTGCATCGCCGTCTTTGAATTTGACCCGGTGGGCTACGTGAAGGATGACGAGAAGGATGAGCTGGACCCGGACGAACTGATGGACAGCATCCGGGAAGGCACGAAAGAAGCCAACAAGGAGCGCGCCAACATGGGCGTCGCGCCCATGCACATCAAGGGCTGGTACAAGAAACCCTATTACGATGAAGCGACTCACAATCTGGAATGGATCATCATCGGGGAGAGTGAGGGCGTGGAGAACCTGAACGTCAACACCCGCATCCTGGGCCGCAAGGGAGTCATGACCGTGACCCTCATCACCTCTCCGCAAACGATTGCCCGGGACCTGACGGTTTACCGGAACTGGCTGAAGGGATTCGACTTCCAGCCGGGCCAGAAGTACGGGGAATACCGCGCCGGAGACAAGGTGGCCGAATACGGCCTGATGGCCCTGGTGGCGGGAGGCGGTGCGGCTATGCTCGCCAAAGGCGGCTTCTTCAAGTCATTCTGGAAGCTCATCGTGGCCGGGCTGGCCGCGGCGGGAGCCTTCATCAAAAAATTCTTCAGGAAGAAGCAGTCCTGACGCCCGCCGCGGATGAGTGACGAACAAACCACCTACCTTCTCCTGGCCGCCCTTTACCTGCTGGAATGCTGCCTCATTGCCGGGAGGAACTCCTTCCTGTTCCTTCCCCGGCCGTTTGGACGTTCATGGCAGGCGCAGGCGGTTGGAAACGGACTGGCCGTCCGGCACGGGATTCTGGCCGTACTGCCTCCCCTGATGCCATGGCGGCTGGCGGTGCTCAGCTCTCCGGCCCCCTTCCTTCTCCATCCTTCCGGAATCATTCACCGTGAGACGGGCCGGGAAATACGGTGGGAGGAACTGGGCTTCCTCTCTGCGGAAAACTCCCGGCTTTACATCAACGGCGCTCCTTTTGTCCGGTTCCAGGATGATTACGGGGCTGTGGGAGCCATGAACCGGCTGAAAGCCCTGCATTCCGCAGCGCCTGAAACACGGCCGCAGGCCATTCACGCCTTTCTCCGCCTCCGCGGACAGCCCGGAACCGTCCAAAGAGCCATTCAGCGGATAAAACGGCGCACCCTCCCCCTCCGTTTTCTTGGAACGGTGCAGTTGCTTACTATGTTTGCACTGTCTCCGGTACTTTTTCACCTGCTGCCGCCGGGAGAGGCCTTTCTGCTCTCCGCCTGCCTGATTTTCCTGACGGGATGGTGCATCGCCGGGCTGTTCTTCCGCATCCACCGGAAGCTGTATCCGGACCGCCGCGGGGAACGGTGGGGCCGGCTGTTCCACTTCCTGCTGTATCCGCCGGGCACCATTGGAGCGGCGCGCGCCCTTTCCCTTCCGCTGGGAAGCTTCTATCATCCGGCGGCGTGGGCCTGCGCCCTGCTCCCGGAACGAGACCGGCGCTCCTTCCTGTCCCGCCTGCTCCGGGAAGGCCGCTGCCCCGTCACAAGGAGCTCCTCTTCTCCCGGGGCGGCAGAGCGGTTCCGGGAAGCCTGCCGGGAAGAATACGAAGCCCTGCACTCCCATCTGGACCAGTGCGGCCTGCTCCCGCCGGAAGAAGAACCGGAATGGGAGGAGAGCGACGGCTGCACGCGGTACTGTCCCCGCTGCCTGGGTATTTACCGGACGGAAGCGGAAACGTGCCCCGCCTGTCCCGGCATCCTCCTTCAGCCGCTTCCCGAGCGGCAGGGAAAGATAAAAAACTGATTTCCCTCCAGGGACGCGGGGAGAAAATTCCCCTCAGGGTCAATCACCCGGGAGAAGGTTCAGTCCCGGTGCTCCTTCATCCACTCCACCACCTGCGCCAGGGCGCGGGCGCGGTGGGACATGGAGTTCTTCACCTCCATGGGAAGCTGGGCAAAGCTCAGGTCATGGCCTTCCGGCACAAACAGCGGATCATAGCCGAAGCCCCCTTCCCCGGCAGGCTCCGTCAGCATGTGGCCCTCTACGGAGCCGGAAAACTCCGCCAGAACGCTGCCGTTTCTGGCAAGCACCATCACGCAGCGGAACCGGGCAGACGGCTTGTCCCCCGGCCTGACTCCGGCGCGCCGGAGTTCCTGCATCATGCGGAGGTTGTTCCGCGCGTGGTTCCCTTCCTCCCCGCCGAAGGAGGAGGACCAGACGCCGGGACGGCCGTCCAGCACATCCACCTCCAGTCCGGAATCATCCGCCAGCAGGACGCCGGGAATGCACCGGGAGGCGGAAAGCGCCTTCAGCGTGGCGTTCTCCGTAAAGGTGACTCCCGTTTCATCCACAGGCGGAGCCTGGGGGTAGCCGGAAAGGTCCTTCACTTCCCATTCTCCGGCCAGCATGGCGCGGATTTCCCCGGTCTTGTGGGCGTTGCGCGTGGCAACCACCAGCAGCGGCAATGCTTCTTCCATCATCATGAATTTTCTATACGGTTAACCATGGGAGAGGACGTGTTCAGCAGTCGATCTCCACACTCACGGGACAGTGGTCGGACCCCATCATGGCGGGATGGATGGCCGCATCCTTCACCCTGGGAACCAGGGAATTGGAAACGCAGAAATAATCAATGCGCCACCCGGCGTTCCGGACGCGGGCCTTCCCCCAGTACGGCCACCAGCTGAAACACTTCTCTTCCCCGGGATGCAGGGAACGGAACGTATCCGTGAACCCGGCCTCCAGCAGCATGGTGAATCCGGCGCGCTCCTGGTCGCTGAATCCTGCGCAAAACCGGTTCTTTTCCGGCTCCGTTATGTCAATCTCCTGATGGGCCACATTCAAATCCCCGCAGAAAATGACCGGCTTGGTTTCCGCCAGTCCCGTCACGTACTTGCGGAACACGGCGTCCCACTGCTCCCGGTACGGGAGCCGCGCCAGCTCACCCTGGGAATTGGGGGTATAGCAATTGACCAGGTAAAATCCTTCAAACTCCATCGTGCACACGCGCCCTTCCCGGTCATGCTCCGGCCAGCCCATTCCCGTGGACGTGGAAAGGGGCTTTACCCGGCTCAGGATAAGCACTCCGGAATAACCGGGCTTTTCCGCCGGATTCCAGAGCTGGTACGGCCAGGAGGAAAGCCACAGATCATCCACCTGCTCCGGACGCGCCTTGATTTCCTGGAGGCAGAGGACGTCCGGCCCCAGCGCCTCCATGGCGTCCCCCATGCCCTTGCCGAGAATCGCCCGCAATCCGTTCACGTTCCATGAGACGAGTTTCATGAATGCATACTTCCCGTTTTTGGCAGTTCCGTCAAGTCCTCAAACCACCCTGCGGGGAGGGGTCCCCGCACCCTGCTGAAAATCCTTCTTCCGGAATCATCCCCAGTCTTTTGCATGCCGCATAGAACAAGCGTTTTTTCTTGCCAAGGCCTTACCCCCATGCTTACTTAGATAGGCAAACACCCCGAGAGACACTCGAGAGTGGGTCTGTCGACCCGCTCTTTTTTGTCTATCCATCACACTCCTCCACACTCATGACAAACGATATTAAAGCTTTGATTGACTACTACGAGAGGGAAAAAGGACTCTCCCGTGAAAAAATTCTTCTCGCTCTGGAATCCGCCTTTCTCTCCGCCTACCGCAAGATGGTTCCCGGCTCCGGCAGCATCAACTACCTGAGGGCTGAAATCAACGTGGACAAGGGCAAGGTGCGCATTTTTGCCGACCTGGAAGTGGTGCCGGACGAAGAATATTCCGACAAATTCAATCAAATCCCCCTTTCCCTGGCCGTCAAGCTGGACCAGAACGCCGTGCTGCACGACCTGCTGCCCACCAACATCACGCCCAAGGGCTTTGGCCGCATTGCCGTGCAGACCGCACGCCAGACCATGCTCCAGAAGCTGCTGGACGCGGAAAAGGAAATGCTTTACGACGAGTTCAAGGACCGCGCCGGAGACCTGGTGACGGGTACCATCCGCCGCTTTGAAAAGGGAGATATCTTTGTGGACCTCGGCAAGTTTGAAGGCGTCATGACCTCCCGCGAACGCGTCCCGAATGAAGACTACAGCGTCGGCGACCGCATGCGCTTCTACGTGGTGGAAGTGCGCACGGAAGCCCGCGGCCCGGAAGTCATCCTTTCCCGCAGCCATCCGAACCTGGTGCGCCGCCTCTTTGAATCCGAAGTGGTGGAAATTGGCGACCAGACCGTGGAAATCCATGGCATTGCCCGCGAAGCCGGCTACCGCACCAAGGTGGCCGTCATCAGCCATGACGACAAGGTGGACCCGGTAGGGGCATGCGTAGGCATGCGCGGCGCCCGTGTCAAGAACATCGTCCGCGAGCTCAACAATGAAAAAGTGGACATCCTGGAATGGACGGAAGACCCTGTCACCTTCGTCCGGGAAGCCCTCAGCCCCGTGGAACCGCGGGAAATCACCGTGGATGAGGAAGCCAAGAAAATCTTCGTCATCGTCCAGGACGACAAGGACCTCTCCAAGGCCATTGGCCGCAGGGGCCAGAACGCCCGCCTCACCTCCCGCCTGATGAACTGGGATGTGCAGGTGCGCGTCTTTGACGTCCAGGAAGCGGAAAAACGCCAGAGCCAGGCCGCTGCGGAGGAAGTGATGCGCCAATGCCAGGCCGCCGCCAAGACCCTTAGCGAACAACTGGAAATCCCGGAAGAAACCGCCATGGGCCTGGTAACCATGGGCGGAACGGATCTGACGGCCCTTACCGGATTTGAAGCTTCCGACATCGCGGAAAGCATGGGCATTCCCGCAGAGGAAGCCGCCCAGATTCTGGACAAGGCCAGGGACCTCATTTCCCAATAAAACCATTGAGCGCGGCGCTCAATACCTAACAAACTTAAATCAAGATGCCTAATAAACAAGAAGAGAACGAACCCAAAAAGGAAGTGTTGGATCTGATCGGCGGATCTCCCAAAAAGAAACGCGCACCCCAGCCGGAACCCGCACCGGCGCCCTCCCGCCCTGCCCCGGTCAAGAAAGAAGCTCTCGACTTGCTTTCCGGCCCCAGGAAAAAAGCGCCCAAACCCGCTCCCGCCGAACCGGCCCCCTCCCCTGTCCAGGCCGCACCCGCCGCAGAATCTGCCGCGCCTGCACCCCGGGAAGAGGAAGCCGCGGACGATAAAATCATCAACCTCAAGCCGCCCGTCTCCGTCTCCGAGCTGGCGGCCATGCTCCAGGCCAAGCCCTTCCAGATCATCAAGGACCTGATGGGCATGGGCATCTTCGCCAACCCGAACACGCCGCTGGATGCGGACGCCGTCAGCGCCATCTGCGACCTTCACGGCTACACCTTCGCCCGTGAAAAACGGGAAAAGGGCGGCGGCGTCAAGGCCCAGCAGGAACCGGTCAAGGAACCGGAACCCGTTCCGGTGGTGGAAGAACCCAAGGCAACCCTTATCCTGCGCACGCCCATCGTCACCGTCATGGGCCACGTGGACCACGGCAAGACCTCCCTGCTGGACTACATCCGCAAGGCGCGCGTAGCCAAGGGTGAAGCCGGGGGCATCACCCAGCACATCGGCGCGTACACGGTTGAATACAACGGCAGCACCCTCACCTTCCTGGATACTCCGGGCCACGCCATCTTTACGGAAATGCGCGCCCGCGGCGCGGACGTGACGGACATCGTGGTGCTGGTGGTGGCCGCCAATGACGGCATCATGCCCCAGACGCGGGAAGCCATCGCCCACTCCAAGGCGGCGGGCAAGACCATCATCGTAGCCATCAACAAATGCGACCTTCCGGCTGCCGACCCCGTCAAGACCAAGACCGGCCTGATGGAAGAAGGCCTGGTCCCCACGGACTTCGGCGGCAACGTGGAATGCGTGGAAGTCTCCGCCCTAACCGGAGACGGCATTGACGACCTTCTCGGCCTGCTCGTCCTCCAGTCTGAAGTGCTGGAACTCCAGGCAAACCCCAAGGCCAACTGCCGCGCCTCCATCATTGAGGCCCGCGTGGAACCCGGCACGGGCAGCTCCGCCACCGCTATTGTGGAAAGCGGCACCATCCGCATAGGCATGCCCTTCATCTGCGGACCGTACGCCGGCAAGGTGCGCGCCCTGGTGAACGACCACGGCGAACGCGTCAAGAAGGTAGGGCCCGGCATGCCCGTGGAAATTACCGGCTTCTCCGAAACCCCGAACGTGGGCGACGAGCTCGTGGAAATGGAAAACGAACGCGCCGCCAAGAAACTGGGCGAAGAACGCCAGGAGGAACTGCGCAAGCAGCGCCTGGCCCAGCCTCGCAAGGCCCGCATGGAAGAACTGCTCGCCATGATGGGAGACGGCACCCAGAAAGCCCAGCTCAAGATCCTCCTGAAGGGGGACGTGCAGGGCTCCGTGGAAGCCATCAAGAAAGCCATTCTGGACATCCAGTCGGACAAGGTGGAATGCATCTTCCTGAGTTCCTCCGCCGGTCCCATTTCAGAATCGGACGTGCTCCTGGCCTCCTCCTCGGACGCCGTCATCCTGGGCTTCAACGTCAAGGTGGAAGCCAACGCCGTCAAGCTGCTCAAGCGGGAAGGCGTGCAGGTGAAGCTGTACTCCATCGTTTACGAACTCATTGACCAGGTGAGGGACGCCATGCTGGGCCTGCTGGAACCGGAAACGCGTGAAACCATCATCGGCCACGCCAAAGTGCTCCAGGTCTTCAAGCTCAACAAGGGCCGCGCCGCGGGCTGCATGGTGGAGGACGGCAAAATCCTCCGCAGCTGTGAAGCGCGCGTCATCCGTGACAAGACCCCCGTCTTCGACGGCAAGATGTCTACCCTCCGCCGCTTCCAGGATGAAGTGGATGAAGTCAAGGCCGGCCTGGAATGCGGTATCCGCCTAGGCGACTTTAACGAATACGAGGCAGGCGACATCATCGAATGCTACACGCTGGAAAAAATCCAGCAGACGCTGTAATCTTAAACGGAACCAAGTCAACAGGGATGGATGCCCCTTTCACGCCCCCGCCGGGCGTTCAAAGAAGCTCCATCCCTGTCTTTTCTTCTTCATTCTTCTCTCTCCGATTGAACCAATCGGTCCATCCATCACTCTATCTCTTCATATGAGCAGACGCACTGACAAGGTAAATGAACTCCTCCGCAGGGAAATAGGCACCACCATCCAGCGGGACTTTGAATTCCCGGGCACGATTGTCACCGTCCTTGAAGTGGAAGTGACGGACGACCTGAAGGAAGGAAAGGTATGGGTGGGCGTGGTAGGAAAAATGACCCCTGCACAGGTGCTGGAGAAATTGAACTCCCGCCATGGACTCATCCAGTCCGCCGTGGCCAAGCGGGTGGTGCTGCGCAACACGCCGCGCCTGACGTTCAGGCTGGACAACTCCGCCCAGCGCGGCGTGGACCTGGTCAATCTGCTGGAAGACATTGACAAAAACCTACCCAAGGCTCCACCCGCCGAGCCGGGAGAAGAAGAGCAATAAGCATCTGCCGGAAAACCGGGCTCCCCTGTTTTTAAATGGACAGGGAAACAGAGGATACTTGAACTCCGATTCTGGAGGTTACAGCATTGAGGAAGGAAGGCTTTTTCGCCTTCCTTCCTTTTTTTCGGAAAACATCGGCAAGCTTTTATAAGGGACCGGGTAAGCCGGGTTCCCCGTCTTTACGGCTGATTCTATTCCAGAGCTCAGCGGGGCCTTTCTTTACAAGGGCCGGGAGGCCCTTGTCCCCAGCAGGGCGCCCAGCAGAAAACACGGTGGAAGGCCCAGATTCCCGCGGATTGAACGGTACACGCCACCTGGGAATGAAGACCTCCCGGCCTTCATTCATTTTCCGGTGGAACGCGGCAGCACTTTTTCCCTTTACCTCACCACCTTCAACCTCAGGAAGCGGCGCGCCGGGGCGCTTTCCTCCACCGGTACCGCATCACGGAATTCAGCGCGCGCGCCGGAGGGGGTGACAATTCCTTCATCCGTCCATGTGCCCAGATCGGAAGAACTCTCCACACTGAAGGTCACATCCGTCGCTTCCGGGTTTACCGGCCAGGAAAGAAGAAGGTATTTCTTCCCGGCTTCCTCCCGGATAGTCAGCTCCGTCACGCTTCCGCACGGTTTGTTGGGGTCCAGTCCCGTCGCGTATTTCATCAGGTTGGTGATGCCGTCTCCGGCGGGGGAGGCTTCAGGAGTCATCTGATCATCCGGGGTTCCATCCTGGAAGTTATCCTGCTTCCACTTGTCATAACTGACAGGAGCCGGTTTCCCCGCCTGGTTCAGGGTGAATGTTCTCTGCTCCCCGTCACACGTCACGGTAATGACAGCCGTCCGTTCCGTCTGCTGTGCGTTTGCTTCCACCGCAATGTCAAGCACAGCGGTTGCGGAGCCGGAAGCGGAGGTGACCGTGACCCAAGGCTGGTCACAGGAAGCCGTCCAGGGAAGCTGCGTCTGCACGGTCAGCGTGGTGGAGGCAGCGGCGGCACCTGCGGTTTCCTGCGTTTTGTCAAGGTTGACGGGATTCACGTATTCATAGCTGAAAGCGCTGGCGGGTATTTCCTGCCTGGCGATGCCCGGCCCTTCCCACTGCATGGCTAGGGAGGAGGCGGAAGAATTCCCCACATACCCGATGCGGATGGGATGCACGCCCGCCGCAAGCCTGACGGTCTGCACCGCATTGGGATTCACCTCCGAGCCTTCCCGGGCATTGGAACCGGCCTCCGTTCCCGGCGTATAAGCGTAGTCGGCGTCAATGAGCTGCATGTCGTGCAGATGCACAAAAGCCTTGGAGCCCACGCCGGAATCCGTCTGGAGATAGAATTTGTACTCACCCGCAGCCGGGACGGTAAGATAACCCGTGAGCTCCACCCCTTTTTGAGCGGAGGCGGCGGCATTGACCTCCAGGGAGGCAACCGCCCCGGTGGCTGAGGGGGGGTCCTGCATCTGGCGGAAATCCGGCACCCAGTCAAAGCTGCGGTTCCAGCAACGCATTTTCAAGCCCTGCCGGAGGTTGCCGGGAGCCGTCACGGCAGGCACATCACCGGCATTAAGAGCCCCGTTACCGGAAGGCAGGGAGCGCCTCACGGATAAAGCCCGGGCCTTCATCCTGGCCTGGAGCTCCGGCCTGGAAGAGGCCAGGTTGGTGGATTCCTGCGGATCGGTCTCCGTATCATAAATCTGGAAATCCTGATCTGTTCCGGAAATATTAAACCGCACGCCTTTAAGTCCATCCACAAATACGACCTGCTGCAAACCGCGGGGAGAGCTTTTATGCTGCGAGAGGAAGTCCTGGTAGGAAGCGCCGTTGCCACCATAATTATATTCGGAATAAATCAGGCTTTCTTTCTGGCGTTCCGGGACTCCTGCCAGCGTCGGCAACAGGGAAACCCCGTCGGAGCGGGCAGGAACCGATACCCCCGCCGCATCCGCAAAGGTAGCCATCCAGTCATGAAATTGGCACGCGTTCAGGCTGATTCCGTTGGCGGGAATGACGCCGGGCCAGCGCACCAGGGTAGGCACGCGCATGCCGCCTTCCCAGCAGTCGCGCTTGATGCCGTCCATCATTCCATAGCTTTGGAAAAAGGCCGGATTCTGCGCTCCGTGCTGGTGGTTCCCATCAGAACCGCCTTCATTGTGGGGGCCGTTGTCGGAGGTGAAGACGATCATGGTATTGTCATCAATTCCCAGATCCTTGAGAGTCTGGATCAAGTCTCCCACCACATCGTCCACGCGCCGGATCATGGTGGCATGGCGTTTTTCCGTTTCTTTGGCGGAGGTGTCATTGATTCCCTGGTTATCCGGATGAATATAAGTGTCCTTGGAGAACGTTCCCTCTACTCCGGCGGCGGCTGCCCGCTGCTCCGTAGCCGTGTTGGAGGCTTCATAACCGTCCGTATTTCCGGCTACCCACTGGAGGCCGCCCTTGAGCCCTGCGTTTGGCGGGTAGGCGCACGCAGGCACCGCCAGGGAGCCATGGGGAGCGGGAAAAGCCAGGTACAGGAAGAAGGGCTGGGACGCCGACTGGGCATGATGGTCAATGATCCACTGCTTGGCGCGCGCGCCGAAGAGGTCCGTATCATAGGCCGTATCCGGAACTTTGGCCGTCACGTTCGTGAAAGAGGGAGAAGAGGCACGGCCATTGTATTCATAAATGTTTTTAGTCTCCGTGATGTAATGGAAGTGCCCGCTGATGTGTTCCATAATCCCGTAAAAATAATCAAACCCGCGCTCGTTAGGCCGTGCATACAAGCCGGACGGCCCCTGCCCGTATCCGCCGATGCCCCACTTGCCTACGGCCCCGGTATGGTAGCCCGCTCCTTTCAGCACCGTTGCCAGCGTGTGCGAGTTTTCAATGGGATAGTCAAAACTGTTGTTCCGGATAACGCGGGAATGGCCCTGGTGCACGCCCAGAATCAGGGAGGCGCGGGCCGGGGCGCAGACGGGGGCGGCGCTGTAGTGGCGCCGTAGCTGCATTCCTTCCGTAGCCATGGTGTTCAGCTGCGGCGTCTTGAAGCTGTTGCGGCGCGCCACCGTCCTCCCGTTCTTGTCCTGGTGGTTCCAGTTTTCTTCCAGGTCCCCCCAGCCCATGTCGTCCACCAGAACAAAAATGATGTTGGGCCTGGAGCCGGAAACATGCGCGGGCATTTCCGGCCTCACCGCCACGTCCGTCTGAAGTGTCAGCAACTTGGAGGCGCCGTCATAGTTCCATGAAACCGCTCCTTTCGGCAACTCCTTCACGATGATCGCGGCCGTCATTTCCGGCTTGAATTGCACCCCCAGCGTATGCCTGCCCGGCCAAGCGGCAATCAGGTCTTCAAAAGAGGAATCAAACAAAAGCGTATATTCCCTCGCCTGCAGGGAAGGAGCGTCCGGCTGGACGGCTCCGCTCTGCGGTATGCCGTCCAGCGTGGATACATGGAGACGCCCCAGCGTCAGGGAGGAGCTGGGCAGGGAGATATCCCCCTCCACGGCCAGAACGCCCCCCGGTGCATAGGTAATCGTTCCGGGGAAGGAACCGCTGCCGCCCAGCGTACAATTCCCCTGCACCACCAAGTTCACTTCCGGAATCTCTCCGTCAAAATGGATGGATGAATTATTCAGCGTAATCGTTACATTCTTGCCTACGCTCTGAACTTCCCCGGCCTTGACATGCCTGTCCGTATAAGTCACCTGCGCATCATCCAGAATCGTCTGTTTCAGCGCCCCGTTGCCACCGGTGATGCCGGACGCGCCGGAAAGCGTCACATTTCCATCCACCCCCGCTTCCGTCAGGTCCAGCGTGGCGTTCTCCAGGGCAAATTCCGTATTCGCTCCAATGTTCCACTGAGCGGACGCCTTCGCCGTAGTGCCGGAAAAGGTTACGGCAGCTTTTGCCTGCGTCACCAAGGAGCCCTGGTACAGGGACATGCCCTCCAGCCGCGCGGCGTCCTGCACCGTAACGGTATTGCTCATGCCCCGGTCCGCCAGGTCCAGCGTGGGCGTTCCCTGCCCCGCATTGATGACGAACCCGATGAGGCTGGAAATATTGTTCAGCAGCATCCCTTCCCCCATGCGCACGGAGCCGGCTCCCGTCAGCGTTACAATCCGGGGGAGGTTACTTTCCGAGCTGAGGGAATAAAGACCGCCGCCGGGAGCTTCCTCATCATGGCCCACATACAGGCTGCGCCCTTCGTCCACATGCCATTCCTGGTCCGCCGCCAAACGAATCTGGGCAATGCCGAAGTCCGCATTGTAGCCGCCGGAAGCCGTGTTTTCCACGGTAATGCCGCCGTCTTCCACGCGCAGATAAACGCCGCTACTCGTATTTTTGACGAATAACTGAATTTTTCCTCCAGGCTGGTTGTTGATCCCGGCAATCCGGATTCCCTTTAAATAACGGCCGCCGGAACCCAGGCTTCCCACATCCGTCCTTCCCGCGGAAGCGGTTCCGTTGGTCACCATCCAATGCGTATAGGCGGAAGCGGCTGCTCCGGGAGCAACGGTAGGAGCACTTCCCCCTACACTCCAATTGGACAGGGTGCCCCATTGGGACACGGTGCCCTTCCAAGTATATTCAACCTCCGCGGACTTGGCCGGGGCGAGAAACAGCAGGGAGGGAACCAGGACGGATAAGAGGCGGAATATGGACATGGCAAACTGGTGAAAAGGATACCAAATGGATGCTCCAATAAGAGCAATTGCATTTAATATCCTGTTGATTATTTATATGACGAATGGGAAAAACTAGATAACCTGTTTAAAATGAACAAGCCGCCAGCTTCAATAGAATAGATCTGCGGACGGCTTGTGAAAGTTTATTCTCCTGTGAAGGTTCAGAGCCTGCGGCGGCGCACCAGCAGCGCAGCCAGCCCAATGATGCCAAGGGAAGCCGTGGCCGGCTCAGGAACCGCATTCAGCTCAATGGCCCCCAAGCCAACAAAATAACCCTGGGTGCCGGAACCTCTGCTCAGAGCCAGCTCAATGGAATAAGTGTTCCCGGCGGAAAGAGTCACCGCCTTGTCCAGGGAGCCTTCCTCACGGACGCCGGAAGTGCCCCCCTGCTGCCCAAGAGTCTCCACGCTGGCCTGCTGAGTACCGCCCGCCAAGTCATCCCGCGTGCCTGTATAAGTCAGGCTGGAATTGGAGGCACTGGCCAGGACATCCCCGTTTTGCTTCAGGCTGAAAGTATAAGCTCCGCTGCGGTCGCTATTTTGAACCAAATTGGAACCATTGAACGTAAAAAGGTTCAAGGCTATGGAGTCCACCGTGACGGTTTCCGTTACGGTGAAGGACAAAGTGACGCTCCATGTATTCCCGTTTCCCACATTTACATTGGGACTCAAGAAGGAATTAACATAATTGGAGCCTGTCTTTTGGGAGGTAACGCCGCTAAACGTCTGGTCAACCAGGGTGACCCCGGTCACCTCAGGCTGGTAAAGAGAGGCTGTCGTCTGGGGATTTGCCTGATATTGGAACACAATCGCCGCCTGAACAGAGCCGGCAAACGTGAGTAGAGAGGCAACCACAGGTAATGTTTTCTTCATCATTTTGGCAGATTTGAGTTAAAAAGTCCGGATAATGGACTTGATTTTCCCTACCGGATTGTAAATCCGATGTCAATGTAAAATTTTAAAAAAGAAACGCTTCCATCTGCTTACGGCCTCGGAAGGAGGGATAAAAGGGATGGATTCTTCTTGCTTGAAAAATAATAACTTTTTAATCATTAAAAAATTATATCACGATCTCATTCAAAAATAAGTGTCGGGATTTACAATTCGCTTTATGCCAGCCATTTCCTTCCGGAAATCATGCAACAGGCTCATTCAGAAATACATATCATCTGAACAAACCGCTGCGGAAAGAGTTATTCAGAGCTTGCGGCGGCGCATCATCAGGATGGCCAGGCCCAGTAGCCCCAGGGAAGCCGTAGCGGGCTCGGGAACCAGCAATTCACCGTTAATCTGAATGCCGGTCAGCCCGGCAAAGCATCCCTTGTTGTAGGCGCTGTTGTTGGAAGCCGTGAGGGTGAGGGTGAGGGATTCCCCCGCCTTCAGAAGAAGGTCATTGTAATTGTAGCTCCCCGTATGAATGCCGGTCCATGAACCGGTGGTGCCGCTGGAGGCTGTAGATCCATTATAGCACAGCGTCTGGTCCGCCTGCCCATCTACGGCGAGAGTCATATCCACAGGCTTGTTCAAAGTACCGTCATAGCCGCCCACATAACTGTTATCGGCCACTCCATTACCGCCATTCTGGGGAGCTCCCGCCCCCGTGAAGCCGATCATGGACAGGTCAATGGAAGAAATCACCATATCATGGGAACCCGTATTGGTGAAGGTAAAGGAAACGCTCCATGAGTTGTTCCCCGTGCCACCCACATTGGCATTCGGTGAAAATACGGTAGAAGGGAGGGTACCGGACCCCAGCAGGTCGTTACCGGAAGAGCTTTTGGTGAAATCTCCGGAAGAAATTGAAGTGGAGGAAATAAGCCCCACACCGGATACCGTATTCACCGTGACCGTATCCAGTGAAGTACCGGTGCGGTTAAAAGTGGTGGAACATAGCACCGCGGCCTGTGAAAACGCCGTCCCAAAAGCGAGGGAGGCAATGAGTATCAATGTTTTCTTCATAACTAGTGGAGGTTGAATGGAAACAACCTTTATGCCTTAACGGATTGCCAATCCGAAGTCAACAATAAATGATAAAAACAAGCTCTTTAGGAAGATAATAGCCTGGTGCCGTCTTGGAGGGAGAAGTTTTTTTTGGCAATTTAGTTCGTCACAAGTCTCAGAACGTCTGTGATTCATGCATAAGAAAAGTACCCCGCAATTCTTTTTCGGATTGGCAATCCGTTCCGTATTCCTTCTCTTGCACTAACGGCTTGCCAGAATGGCACGGAAAAGCTAAGTTTCACGCGCAGGCAATCCTTCTGCCTCATCACGCTGCCATTCTTTCCAACATGAACGGTTATTGTTATTTCATTCTGGGGATATTGATCCTGGCGGCCGGTTATTTTACCTACGGGCGCGTGCTGGAACAGATTTTCCAGCCGGACGCCTCCCGGCAGACTCCGGCCGTGGCCTGTACGGACGGCGTGGATTATGTGGTGATGCCTCGCTGGCGCGTCTTCCTCATTCAACTACTGAACATCGCTGGGCTGGGGCCTATCTTCGGCGCCGTCATGGGCGTGCTGTACGGACCGGCGGCGCTCCTGTGGATCGTCATCGGCTGCATCTTCGGCGGCATGGTGCACGATTACTTTTCCGGCATGATTTCCCTGCGTCACAAGGGGGAGAACCTGCCGGAGATCCTGGGCCGCTACCTGGGAAGCCAGGCCCAGTGGATCAGCCGCGCCGTCTGCATTGTGTTCAGCGTGCTGGTGGGCGTGGTCTTCGCCGTAGGGCCCGCCGCCATCCTGTCCCCCATGACGGGCTGGAGCGTTTCGGCCTGGGTGTGGATTATCTTCGGCTATTATTTTCTGGCTACCATCCTCCCCATCCAGGCCATCATGGGAAAGGTATATCCCCTTTTCTCCGCGGCCCTGATCATCATGGTCGTGGGAATCCTGGGCGTGATGCTCCTGGCTCCCTTGGCGGATTTCATGCCGTACTGGATGCACCTTCCCCGCATGGAAGTTCTTCCGGACCTGGACTTTTTCCATAACCGCCACCCGGCGGATTTCCCGCTGTTCCCCGTGATGTTCATCACCATTGCCTGCGGAGCGGTGAGCGGCTTCCACGCCACGCAGTCCCCATTGATGGCGCGGTGCCTGAAAACGGAACGGGAAGGCCTGCCCGTCTTCGGAGGCGCCATGATTACGGAAGGAATCATCGCCTTTATCTGGGCCGCCGCCGCGCTGACCTTTTACGGTTCTCCGGAAGGCCTGGGAATGGCTACGGCCAACGGAAAGGCCCCGGCGCTGGCCATCCAGATGATTTCCGAATCATGGATGGGGCACGTCGGCTCCATCCTGGTGATGATCGGCGTGGTGATCCTCCCCATCAGCACGGGTGACGGGGCCCTGCGGGTGACGCGCCTGATGATCGCGGACTGTTTCAAGATGAGCCAGGAACGGCTGAGCAGGCGCCTGATGATCGCCATCCCCCTCTTTGCCGCCGCCATTGCCGTGTGCAGCATGGATTACGCCGTCATCTGGCAGTACTTCGGCTGGGCCAACCAGCTCCTGGCCGCCGCCACGCTCTGGGCCGTCTCCATTTACCTGCGCAGCAGGAGCCGCTGTTACTGGACCGCCGCCGTTCCCGCCGCCTTCCTGAGCCTGGTGGTCCTCCAGTATCTGTTCTCCAGCCCGGAAATGTGCGGCTTCAGCTATGAGGCTTCCCTGATCGCCAGCGTGGTCCTCGTAGCCGTCCTCGGCGTGCTGTGCCTGTTCCGCGGCTCCGGACTGGAGGAAGCGGAAGAACCCAACCTGTAATTTCATGAACGATCGCGCCCATACGCCCGGACACGCCAAAAAAGTTCCATGGGGAGCCTTCTGGCGGCTTGTGCTGATCCAGGCGCAGAACTCCTTTAATGAAAAGGGAGCGCAATTCCTGCTGATTCCGCTGGGCGTCTGGCTGTACGGCACGCAGGGAGACCTGGAATACCCGCTGGGAGCCATCATTGTGCTGCCCTTCATCCTGTTTTCCCCGTTCGTCGGCTGGCTCTCGGATCGCTTCTGCAAGGCGCGCATCATCCAGTCCATGGCCGTGCTCCAGATCTGCGTGCTGGCGGGCATGTACTGGAGCCTGCGCGCCCACAACCTGCACGGGGCCATCCTGTGGTTCTGCGTCTTCGCGGTGCAGGCCACCATCTTCAGCCCGTCCAAGAAGGGCATTGTCAAGGACATCGTGGGGACCTCCCGCATGGGATTTGCCAGCGGCATTGTGGAAATGGCTTCCATCCTCAGCCTGCTCATCGGCCAGATCGGCGTATTCGTCTGGTTCCGCTACCTGCTGGAACCCTCCACGGACACCATCTGGCACCACTGGCTGGGGCCGGACTTCTTCCGGTGGTTTGACGCGTGGCTGAAACCCTCCGGCCTCAATGACGGCTGGTACGCCGCTTCCTTCCCGTGCCTGGTATTCCTGCTTCTGGCCATTCCGGTAGCCATTTCAAGCTTCACGCTGCCGCGCTACGCGCCGGAAGGCTTCAGGCCCTTCTCCTGGTCCCTGTTTTATGAACACTTCCACCAACTGGGCAAGATGTGGAAAAACCGGAATCTGCGCGTCAGCGAGATGGGCATCGGCTACTTCTGGTTCTTCGGCGGCACGGTCATGCTGATGACCATCCAGATGGCCAAGGAAATCTCCGGAGGCAGTGACGACTTCAGCTCCGTGGGAGCCATGCTGATGGCCTGGATGAGCGGGGGAACGGTGCTGGGAGGCATTATTGCCTCCATGATCTGCCGCCGCCATATCCGGATGAATGTCTCCGTGACGGGAGGAGCGCTGATGGCGGCGAGCTGTGTGGCCCTGTCCACGGTCTCCATGACCTCCTATATCTTTTATGCCCTGCTGATGGCGGCGGGCATTTCCGCCGCCCTGTTCCTGGTGCCGCTGAACGCCTTTTTCCAGGACCGGGCGGACAACGACAAGCGCGGGGACATGATTGCCGCGGGCAATCTAGTGGACTGCGTGCTGGGACTGCTGGCCGTCGGATTCCAATACGCCATGATGCTGGTGATTCCCCCCTCCTGGCAATTCGTCGTTATGGGAATCCTGAGTCTGGGCATGGCCTGGCTGATTTTCCGTTTTTCCCGCGTCATTCATAAGTCCAGGTAAAATCTGCTGGTTATCAGGGAGTAACCATGGAGGACGCTTCCTTGAAGAAAAATTCTTCCCCTGATTCCGGAACCCTGGACCATTCTCCCGTCAGGGCGCGCGATTTACTTGCAAACCCGCTTTTCTTCAGGCAACATAGGGGGGAAACAAGAAGCCATGAAAAAGTACCTTACCCTTCTGTTGTGTTCCCTGTGCGCCCTGGCGGGCTTCTCCGCAGCTGCGGATTCCACTGCCGGCCTCAAGGACGTCAATATCGTGATCTCCACCACCAAGGGGGACATTGAATTGGCCCTTTACCCCTCCAAGGCGCCTGTCACCGTAGCCAACTTCCTGAACCTAATCAACAGGGGCTACTACAAGGGAATCTCATTCCACCGCGTAATCCCGGACTTCATGATCCAGGGCGGCGACCCCACCGGTACAGGCATGGGCGGTCCCGGCTACAGCTTTGAAGACGAGTTTTCCCCGGCTCTCAAGCATGACGGTCCCGGCGTGCTCTCCATGGCGAACGCTGGTCCCGGCACCAACGGGTCCCAGTTCTTCATCACCCACGTTGCCACGCCCCACCTGGACGGACGCCACACCATCTTCGGCAGGGTGCTGAAAGGCCAGAACATCGTCAATTCCATCGTCCGGGGAGACAAGATCAAGGACATCCGGATTCTGGACAAAACCGCCGCGGCCGCCGTGCTGAAGGCGGAGGCCGCCCGCGTGGCCCAGTGGAACAAGACGCTGGACGCTGCCAAATAAATCCGGCATACCGGGACCAGCCATCCGCATGAATATTCTCAAACGGTTCATCGAGCAGGTTTTCACTCCGCAAGAAGTGGAAGCGACGCCGGAGAACCTGCAAAAATGGGAAAAAAGGGCGCCCGGCTGGATCATCCGCTGCAACCGCTGCGATCTGGAAGAACCCTTCGGAAAATACGGCATTCTTCGCAAGTCGGCGGGACGGAAAAGGAGCTTCGGGCGTTGTCCGCATTGCCATCGGTGGTCATGGTTTGTCATTTTCAAAAAA
The DNA here is from genome assembly GCA_048388685.1 of Akkermansia sp. Lineage (GTDB taxonomy): Bacteria > Verrucomicrobiota > Verrucomicrobiia > Verrucomicrobiales > Akkermansiaceae > Akkermansia. The sequence goes on from DBGCTZ010000012.1 coordinate 59,024, forward strand.
CAGGCTTAACAATATTCCGTATTCATACCAAATCATTATAAGATTCTACTAATCGACCATTCATCCATTTTATGAAAACACTCATTAAAAACGCACGCATCATCTCCCCCGGCATTGACCTGCCCGGGGCTGCCGTGGAAATCGAAGGCAAGACCATCACCGCCGTCTATCCTGCCGGGAGTGAACTCCCCGCCGCGGACAAGGTAGTGGACGCGGAAGGGAAGATGCTCCTTCCCGGCTTCATTGACATCCACAGTCACGGCGCCGGCGGCTGCGACACCTGTGACGCCAAGCTGGAAAGCCTCCGCACCATTGCGGAATGCAAGATGAAGGAAGGCGTCACCTCCTGGCTGCCCACCACCCTCACGCTGTCCCCCAAGGTGCTGGAAGACGTATGCGCCTCCGTGGCGGAATACATGAAGAACCAGGAGTTCGCCAAGACGCCCGGCATCCATCTGGAAGGGCCGTTCATCAATCCCAAATGCTGCGGCGCCCAGAACCCCGCCTTTGTCCGCCAGCCGGACTATGATGAAGTGGCCAATCTGAACTCCATTGCCAAGGTGCTGCTGGTTTCCCTGGCTCCGGAAATGCCGGGAGCCGTGGAATTCATTGAAAAAGCCACGGCCAACGGCATCCGCTGCTCTGCCGGGCACAGCGCCGCCACCCATGCGGACTTCAACAAGGCGAAATCCGCGGGCCTGGTGCACCTGACCCACTACTGCAACCAGATGTCTCCCCTGCACCACCGTGAAATCGGCCTGGTGGGCTCCGGCCTGCTGGACAGGGAAATCAAGATTGAAATCATCTGTGACACCATCCACCTCTGCGCGGATATGCTCAAGACCGTGTTCAAGAACAAGGAAACGGACCAGATGATGATGATTACGGACTCCCTGGCCTGCTCCTGGATGCCGGACGGCCCCGGGGACCTGGGCGGCCTGCCCATCATCGTGAAGGACGGCGTGGCGCGCCTTCAGGAATCCGGCGCCCTGGCCGGCAGCACCCTTAAATACGCCCACGGCCTGAAAAACGTGCACCGCCTGACCGGAAAGCCCCTGAGCGACTTGGTGAAGGCCACCTCCTGGAACCAGGCGCAGTCCCTGGGCCTGGAAGGCCTGGGCAAGATCGCCCCCGGCTTCACCGCCGACATGGTTCTGCTGGACGATGATTTCAACACTTCCAAAGTGTTCATCGACGGCGTGGAAAAATACAGCGCGTAACCGCGCAACCGCGCGCCGGACAGGGCGGAACCCTTCCGGCGCGCCATCCTCCCTTTTACCGTACTCCAACGTTCAACATTCACCTCCATGGCTATTACCATTGAAATGCCCCGCCTGTCCGACTCCATGCATGAAGGCATCGTCTTGAGATGGGTCAAAAAGATAGGAGACTTCGTAGAAGTGGGCGACCACCTGGCCGACATTGAGACGGACAAGGCCCACGTGGAACTCCAGGCATGCGAGGACGGAACCCTGATGGAAATCCTGGTGCCGGAAGGCGGTTCCGCCGCCGTAGGCGCTCCCATTGCGCTGCTTCAGTCGGAATTCGGCTCAAGCGCCTGTGACTGCCCTCCGTGCCCTCCCGTCAAATGCAGCCCGCTGGCTGCCAGGCTGGCCGCGGAAGCCGGACTGAATCCCGGCACCCTGAAAGGCACCGGCCCGCGCGGCAAAATCATGGCTGCGGACGTGCGCGCCGCCATCCGCCCGGCAGGGGGCCCGGCCCGCCGGGTGCAGACCCCGCTGGCGCCCAGGGACACGCGCCACGCCACACGCGTGGACAACTTTTACCTGTACTCCCTGGAGGCCAACATGGCCTATCTGGCCGCCATCAGCACGCCTATTGCGGTCCAGTGTGAAAAACTCATCGGCGGACGCTACAGCCTCTTTGACTATGTGGTGCGCGCCGCGGTGAAAGCCTGCCTCAGCGAACAGGAATGGCTGGCGGGAGACGCCGCGGCGGAACTGCTCATGGTGCTGGACAAGGGGGAAAAATACGTCTTCATTGAAAACGCCTCCAGCAAGACGATTTACAACATCGCCATGGAACGGCTGGGCGCCCGCGCGGAAGGTCCGCCCCCCGCAGGCAGCATCTCCCCCAACATCTTGCTCTGCGACAGCGGCGTGAATGTGGAAGCCCAGCGCCCGGTGCTCCCGGAAATGCCCCACAGCATCATCAGCATCGGCGGCACCACGCCCAAGACAGGCATTGAAGCGGGACGCCCCGTTTCCAAGCTCATCCTGCCCGTCACCCTGTACGTGAATGCCAATATCCTGCCGGAATGCAAGGCGTCCAGAATCGCCGCGGAATTCAAAACCCTGCTGGAAAATCCCGTCCTGCTGCTCCTGTAAGGGACCGGCATGCCCGGCCCTTTTCCTTGAACGTTTCCTCCCGTTTCCCTGTCTCATCAAGCATGAAAAAAGTCGCCATTCTTGCCGCCCCCGGATTTGAAGAAATCGAACTCATGGCCCCGCTGGACATCCTGCGCCGCCTGAACTTTGACGTAAAGCTGGCCGGCGTGCAGTCTGACAAGGTGACCAGCACCCATGACGTGATCATCACCACGGACACCATGCTGGACAAGCTCCATGCCGACAAGCTGGACGCCCTTGTACTGCCCGGCGGCGCCGGCGCCTGGGTGCTCCGGGACACCCCGGAAGTCATCCATCTGGTCAAGAAAATGCATGAAGCGGGCAAGCTGGTGGCCGCCATCTGCGCCGCCCCCATCGTTCTGGCGAAAGCCGGACTGGTCAAGGACAAGAACGTGACGGCCTACCCGACCCAGGACGTCTACCGGGAACTCAACGAAGCCGGAGCCCACATCGTCAAGGATGAAAACGTGGTGCTGGACGACAACATGCTCACCGCCAACGGCCCCGGCGCCGCCATGCTCTTCGGCTATTCCATCGGGGAATACCTGGGAGAAGACCTCCAGGTAGCCCAGCTCAAGGAGCAAATGTGCTATACCGGAGTGTAAACCGTACAGTAATACCGGGAAAAACATCCTTCTCATTTCCTCAGGTTATGCGGTTTCCCTGCCGCATGGCCTCTTCAGTTACAACGGCAATCTGCCGGAATCACCACCACTCTCTACTTTCTGAAGACCTCCTTCAAGATGAAGACAGGAGATGGCTTTTCAGGGCATAATAAGCGCCTCGGCGTCCTTTACGGGTGGACATGAGGCGGCAATGCAGGGCGGAAAAGCAGGTTCCGCGCAGGGGATGGTCCAGCAGAAGGCGGACGAAGGCGCTGTCCCATCGGTCCAGCTGGCTGAGGACTTTCTCCGCACCCACCAGTTCCAGCCATTTTTCCCATCCGTTCAGAAGGGTTTCCCGTTCTTCCGGTGAGGCCTTGAAGAAGGCTCCTTCCTTCATGATAAAGTGGCGGCGGATGAATTCCATGTAGTAGTCCACCAGACCGAAAAGCGCCGGGGAATCAAGCAATCCATGCCGTTCCCAGAAACGGGCCACCCGGTCCATTCCCATCAGGTCCATGCGGAAATCACCCAGCAGCAGGTCCCGCCCATATGTGGCGGAACCGGGCCGCTCCCTCCGGTAATGGTAAAAACGGTCGGACAAGGTCCGGAGCCGGGGAGCAAAGGGGAGCAGCATCAGCAGAAAGGCCAGGTCCTCACCCTCTTTCAGGCCTTTTACAAACCGGAGGCCATGTTCCTCCACCAGACTTCTGCGGACTAGCTTGTTGTACACGGGGCCCACGCACCGGCACCAGGCGGAACCGCGGCGGAATTGTTCCACACGTTCCTCCGGATAGAATTCATCATCCGGAGACCAGCCGCCCTCATAAACCGCTTCACCGTCTTTTCCCACAAATTCCCGGCAGCCGCACACCACGGCGTCCGCATCATCCTTTTCCGCCGCACTCAGCAGGCGCGAGAACATTCTCCGGTCCACCCGGTCATCCGGGTTCACGAAGCCCACATATTTTCCACAAGCCACGTCCAGCCCAGCGTTACGCGCGGCGGATACTCCGGCGTTGTCCTGGGTGATGACCCGGAGGCGGTTGTCCTTTTCCCGCCACCGGAGCAGGCGTTCCAGGGTCCCGTCCGTGGACCCGTCATCCACACAAATGATTTCCATGGAACCCAGCGTCTGTTCCGCCAGGCCGGACATGCATTCGTCCACGTAAAGTCCTGCATTGTAGCAGGGGACGACCACGGAAACAGCTGTTTTCATGATAATCCGGATAACAGGAGTTTAAGACGGTGGTACCGTCCCCTTCTTCCGCTGCACGCCGACATGAGGAGACTATGCAGACGCCCTAAAGGACCAAGTTTCACCGGTTCTTCACACAGCAGACGGCAGAAGGCGCGGTCCCACTTGTTCAAACATGCGAAGCCGGGAGCTATTTCCGGCTCGCGGAGCCATTTGCGGTAACGCGCCGCCAATTCCCGGCGTTCCCCTTCATCCAGCCGATGAAAGATTTCTTCCGCAGAAGTGACGTGAGTGAGCAGGTAACGCCTCATGATATGGCCCAGCCAGCCCTCCTTCACGGCAAATTCCAGCCAGCCGATTTTCTTCCAGTACGTCGTCACGTATTCCAGACAGTCCATATTCAGGGAATAAAGCCATCCGTCCCTCTCCCAGATATTGGAAAGGGAACCGGCCCTTTTCCTGCGGTAAAAGTATAATTGGTCCGGTATCACGGCCAGACGTGACGAGTGAGGGAGCACCATCAACCAGAAAACGTCATCTTCCCCTCCCCGGAACGAGGGGTCAAATCCGAACCCCAGGCTTTTCAGGAATTCCCTTTTGTACAGTTTGTTCCAGATGACCACATCCATTTTTTTCCAGACGGCATCATTATGAAACGTACTCGCCTGCGCCTTTTCCTCCATTCCGCAAGCCGGGGAATGGGCTCCTTCCTCCAGTACTGTTTCGTCGCCATCGGAAAAACTGGTGTAGCCGCAAGCCGTGACCTCTGCATCATGCCTCCGGGCTTCAGCCAGGAGACGGGCATACATGGAAGCATCCACATAATCATCCGGGTCCACAAAGCCGATGTATTCACCCTGAGCCGCCTCCATGCCCGTATTGCGCGCCGCGGAAACTCCGCCGTTTTCCTGGTCAATTACCCGGATGCGGGCATCCTTTTCAGCCCATCCATACAGCATGGCCAGCGTGTTATCCGTGGAGCCGTCATTCACGCAAATGATTTCCAGGGCCTCCCAAGTCTGCCTCACCACGCTCTCCAGGCATTCGTTCAAATACGGGGCAACATTGTAGCATGGTAAAATAATGGAAACAGTACCGTCCATAGAGGAATCGAGAATAGCATTCATTTTTTCATGAAAGAACCCACAGGATGCCATCTATGATGACGCCCACACGCTTCTTTCTTAGGGTGTATATTACTTCAATACGGAAACATCCGCAAGCCCAAGAGTGCACAGAAGTCTAAGAACCAGAACTTCAGGATACTATTTCTCCCAGCCTCCGGAAGACGACAGATTCCTTTTAAGCGCATAGTACCGCCCCCGCCGTCCGCGGCACCGGGAGAGAAGCTTCCACCACGCTCGGGACAGGGGTCCGGGCCGCTCCGGTGGAGAGGCCAGCACCTGGCACAGGGCAAAATCCCATTTGCCGAGAGACTGGAAAGCCTCTATCTTTCCAACCTGGGCAAACCATTTCCGGCATTTACCGCTCAGCTGCATCCATTCTTCTGCGTCCAAGCGCGGCAGGGGATAATCGGGGCATACCAGACGGGACAGAAATTGACGAGCCAGGACTCTGGGTATCCAGCCACGTTCCAGACCGGATTCCAGCCACCCGCATTTTTCCCAATATTCCGTAGCATACTGCAGACGCTCAACTACTTGCAGAATGGGCCGCCCCTGCTCCTCCAGCATCTGGGAAACAGAGCCGCGCCTCTGGCGGCGGTACCAGTATAAGCGGTCCGGTACCACGACCAAGCAGGAGGCACGGGCCAGCACCATCAGCCAAAGCACATCGTCCTCCATGGATCTGAAAGAAGTTTCAAAACGAAGGCCGTTCCGGTTCAGAAAATCCCTCCGGTACAGCTTGTTGCATGTCAGCACTTCCATTCGCTCCCAAACGGAGTCCGCAGGCATCACGCGCGACTGGACTTCCTTGTCCACACCCGGAGCCGGGGAGTAACTCAGTTCCTCCAGCACGGAGCCGTCGCCATCAGAAAAACTGGTATACCCGCAGGCCGTTACATCGGCGCCATGCCTGCGAGCCTCCTCCACCAGACGGGCAAACATGAAATGCTCCACATAATCATCCGGGTCCACAAAGCCCACATATTCACCCGCGGCCATATCCATGCCGACGTTCCGCGCGGAGGCCTGACCTCCATTTTCACGGTGAACGACCCGGATACGTTCATCTTTTTCCGCCCATGCGTCCAGGAGAGCCGGGGTCACGTCCGTAGAACCGTCATTCACGCAGATGATTTCAATACTCCGTAAGCTCTGGTTCACCAGGCTGTCCAGGCAGGCCTCCACATACGGGGCCACATTGTAACAGGGAACGACAATGGAAACGGAAACAGGCATCGTTAATCAGCTATGGGTTTTATCTCCGCAGGAGGCCAGAAGCAGACGGAGAGCGTAGTAACGGCCACGGCGCCCCTTGCGGAAGGAAAGACGTTTCCACCAGATACGGGACAACAGACCGGAACACTCAGCGGGCTGTTCCAGCAAACGGCAGAAGGCCGTTTCCCATTTGTCAAGATTCTGCAAGCGCCTCGCACCACCCACCAGGGCAAACCACTCCTGGAACACTCCATGTAGCTGTTTCCATTCCTCCCCGCTCAACCGCGGAAGCGGTTTGCGCGTCTGCAACAGATGCACGAGCAGATAGTACCAGAGGGCATGCCACACCCAGCCACGTTTCAGGCCGGATTCCAGCCAGCCGCACTTTTTCCAGTATAAGGTAGCGTAGAGCAGACGGTCCGCCACGAGAGGCAGGGGGCATCCCTCTTCCTCCCATGCCAGGGAAATGGCTCCTTCCCTCTGGCGGCGGTACCAGTACAACCGGTCCGGAATCACGGCCAGCCGGGAGGCGTGGGCCAGCACCATCAGCCAGAAGGCATCATCCTCCCCCTGCCTGAAGCGGGGCTCAAAGCGGAGGCTGTGCCTCTTCAGAAATTCTCGCCTGTACAGCTTGTTCCAGGCCACAGCCGCCATCCTCCTCCACACGGCATTTTCCTGAAAAACGCATGACTGCACTTCTTCCTCCAGACCTTCTTCTGGGGACAAGCACCATTTTTCCAGCACGGAACCGTCCCGGTCGGAAAAACCGGTATAGCCGCAGGCCACCACATCCGCATTATGCCTGTGGGCCTCCTCCAGCAGCCGGGCATACATGGAGTGTTCCACATAATCGTCCGGATCCACAAAGCCGATATATTCCCCGGTAGCCAGCTCCATGCCGGTATTGCGCGCCGCGGACAATCCACCGTTTTCCCGGTCCACTACCCGGATGCGGCCATCCCTTTCAGCCCACGCATGGAGGAGAGCGGGCGTCCCATCCACAGAGCCGTCATTCACGCAAATAATTTCAATGTCCGCCAGCGTCTGGCGCACCAGGCTTTCCATGCAAACATCCAGGTAGGGAGCCACATTATAACAGGGAAGAATGATGGAAACAGCCGTGCTCATGCCAGGAAATTCCTATGTAAACGGATTTCAAATCCGAAGTCAAACCAAACAGCCGCATAGGAAAGATATAGCCATAACCGGATGTCCCCCATATCGCAACGTGATTTGGCAGGGAGTTTTCCGCGGGTTTTCACAGCTCCTTTTATTTCCTCGGGTTTCATGCGTTCACTCCGGAAAACCACTGCTTCCGGATTTGAAATTCGTAGAATGTCCGGACCAAATATGAGCGTTTTCACTGCAGGAAATGTCTTATGCTGCGAATACCGGAACGCCGGGACCGGAAAAACCGTTTTCCCCCCTTCCACGGCCATTCCGTCATTCCTCTCCGCCATGAAAAAGAAGACCTTCTCCTCCACTATCTTTGCATCGGACTACCCGGCAGGCATCGGAAACGCTTCCAGCTTTTCTCTCCTTTCTTCCTGACCTGTTGAAATCCACTCTTATGCGGACCGCATCTCCCTTATCCAACATGGAGGAACCTGCCGTTTCCGTCATGTTTGCCGTCACTTCCTCCTGGCTTATCCCGCTGGCCGTGGCCATCCGTTCCCTTTGCCTGCGTTCCAATCCACAGCGGAATTATGAACTTCACATCGTCCATCATGGATTGGAGGAACGGCAGATGAAGGAACTGGAAAAAGCCTGTTCAGGCTATCCCCATGTTTCACTGGGATTTTCCATGCTTCCGGAAAAACTGCTCCGCATTCTGAATGACAGGGACTGCGGGCGCTTCTCCCCCCTCACGTACGGGCGTCTGCTGGCAGCAAGCCTGTTTCCCAAGTGCGACAGGCTGGTCTACCTGGACGTGGATATCCTGCTGAATGGAGACGTGGCCGAACTTTACGAGGCCGACCTCCAGGACGCGCCTATCGGCGCCGTCCGGGACTGCGCCGTCCTGCAAAGCATGGGCACCGGCCAGCTTCCGGGGCATCTGGAATACATCAGCGGCATGGGCGTGACCTCTGCACGCCTGTACTGCAATACCGGAGTCATGGTGATGGACCTGCGGAAAATGAGGAAAGAGGAAACGGAGGCCAGGCTGCTGAGTCTTCTCGAGTCTCATCCGGATTCCTTCCCTTATGCGGACCAGGATATGATCAACATTGTTTTCCACGGGCGCATCACTCCGCTTCCCATCCACTGGAATTACCACTTCCAGTTTGAACTGCATCACGCGGGAATGGCGCACCTGATTTCCGGCACCGAGTTTGAGAAAGCCCCCTCCCTGTTTGAAACCCGTTCCTGGAAGCTCTTCCATCTGGTTGGCGATTACAAGCCGTGGCTGCTGCCGGATATGGAGAAAATCTATCACCGCCTGTACCTTGCGCTCTGGTGGCCGGTTGCCCGGCAGACTCCGGCCTTCCGCAAGGAACTGCGCGGACTGTACCGGAAATTCACGCATACCCTCCGTTCCCGGCTGCGCCACCACCAATGGAGCCTTCTCGTCTCTCCGGGCCGGAATTTCCGGAAACGCCGTGAAAAAATCCGAGCTCTTCAGCGCCAACTGGCCGCATACGACGGTCTGTGGCCCTAACTCCCTCCTTATTAAACACCATGCCCTCCTGCCCTGTTTCCTCCGCCATGCCGGATACAATTTCCGGCGTCCCCTCCGGACAGGCTCCCGTAGCCGTCATGTTCGCCGTCACCTCCGCGTGGACCATATGCCTGGCCGTCACCCTGCATTCCCTGGCGCGCCATTCCAACCCGGAGCGGAGCTATGAGCTATGGGTGGTCCATGACGGGCTGGAAGAAGAACACATGCAGAGCCTGCACAACGCCGTTTCCGGTTACCCCAACGTTGCCCTTCAATTCATGACCATTCCCGGCAAGCTGGAACAGATGCTCCATGACCGGGATGTACAGCGGTTTTCCGCTCTGGCCTACGCGCGCCTGCTGGCTCCCAGCCTGTTCCCCCGGCACGCCCGCATCGTCTATCTGGATGCGGATACCATCCTGTACGCAGATGTGGCGGAGCTTTACGATGCGGAACTCCACGGCTCTCCCCTAGGCGCCATACGGGATACAGCCGTCCTGAGCAGCCTGGTGGCCGGTTATCCGCGCCGCCAGCTCCGCAAGATTCAGCCTTTGGGCCTGCACGACCCCTTCCATTACTTCAATTCCGGTGTGCTGCTCCTGGACCTGGACCGCATGAGGGAGGAAGATGCGGAAGTCCGCCTGATTCATTTCATTGAAGAACACAATGAAGTATTGGACCATCCGGACCAGGATGCGCTGAACATCGTTTTTCACCGGCAGATTTTTCCTCTGCCCATTGAATGGAACTACCATTTCCAGTTTGAACTGGAAAAAAACGGACTTCAAGAGGCTGTCGCAGATACGGAATTTGCAGCGGTTTCCGATATCCACGCCACACGCTCCTGGAAGCTTTTTCACATGATCGGCGCCAAAAAGCCGTGGCTGTTTCCTGAAAGATCAGAGGAATACATCATGTCCGCGGCCATCTGGTGGAAGCCGGCCATGGAGACGGCGGCCCTTCAACCCCATCTGTCCCAACTGCTGGCCGAATTCACGCAATGGACGCGGCGCCAGCTCCGCCACAATCAATGGCATCTGCCCTTCTCATTCGGGAAAAGCTTCCGGAAGCGCAGAGCCAGAATCACCCTACTGAAACGCCTGTTGTGCGTCTTTGAAGGAGTGTAACCATACGCCCGGTCGTGCACTTCCTCCCATCAGCTCGGGTGTTGGGGTTATAGAAACCAGCGTCACTTCCGTTTCCGCCATGGAAGCACAGCAGGCAAGAATGCCCAGGCAGAAGGAACACAGGAGCTTCATCACAGGGTGGTTGGAAAAGGAAAAGCGGCTTTTTCCTCCTTCCTGCCCTACCACAGGAAAAGTCAAGGGCAAACCATTTGTTATAAGCGATTCCCGCACTATTGTGCGCAAAAGGGTTTATCTTCCGGCATAAAAGGAATTCGCTTTTCCCTGTTCAAAAATGGAACCTGATGGCGGCAAACCACGTCCAGCCGCTGAAGCAGCCCGCGCCTTCCGGGGCTCCTCCGGTCGTTGTATATTCTCCGCCCGCCATCAATTTCAGCATATCCGGGTCTTCCGGAAAAAAATAATAATTCAGGCCGAAATAAAAGGAATTCATCGTGCTGACCCATTTGGGATAGGTAGTCACCGCAGGAACGTAACGGGCGTACATTTTCACGGCGTCCCGGCCATGGGAGAGCTGGTAGCGGAAAACGCCTTCCAGATGGGGAGAAAACCTATAGGAAGGCAATGCCGCCACGCCGTAAACATTTTCCCCCGAGGAGGTCCCCACCACGCGGAAGCCGGACATGAGCTCCGTCACCATGGAAAATTTCCCCCGGGACATCACCCAGTCCACGACCGCCACATCCCGGGCGCCAAGACCGGAATAATAGGAATCCTCCGGCAGGGGACGCCCCGCATAATGGGTAAAGTTGTGGGCATACGTCAGCCAGACGCGGCTTTTATCCCCCGGCAGAAAGCGGCGGGCGTCCAAATGGACGGAGGCCTTGGCAAAGGCATTGTCCGCCGTATTAAACCTGATTTCATGCGCCAGGCTGTCACTGGTGTCGTTCAGGAAAACGGAAGCCTCCCATCCCATGGGCACGTCCTGCCGCGGGTTTTCCAGCACGACGCCCCAACTGGAAATGGTCCCGAGCTGATTGACCAGGTCCGACCGCTCCAGCGTCTTGATTTCACTGGCCGTCTCCCGGAATTCCGCAGTCATCTTGGAGGTGATCTTCCCGACGCGCATGAAGAAGGAGGGGTTGACCTTGTACTTCAGGTAGAGTTCAAAAATGCTCCAGTCCGTCTTCGTTCTTCTCCAGCGGCCATCCTCCACCTTGTACATGCCGTCCAGCTCTCCCATGTTGGTCAGGCTGTGCAGCGTCAGGAGGTTCTTGAAGAAAATGGCTTCAAACCCTATCTGGAGGCGCCGCCATTCGTTTTCCCTGCCATGCGATCCCGTGCGGAAACGATCGGCCCCGGAAGGGGAAACCTGCGCCCCCTGGTACTGACCCGTCAGCAACAGCTTGAACTGGTTCAGGATTTCAGCATCCTTATTGTTATAAAGATACGGCATCTCTTTCAAACGGGCATACAAGCCGTCCGCTGCCGGATGGGAAGGAGCCGCTACGGAAGCCCCGGGACCCGCAGGCCCGGACGCCTGCCATGCCGAACCTTCCGCCCTCGCAGAGCCGTGCCCTCCAGCCAGCGCAACCAGGAAAAAACAGCATACACGGGCAAACATGTCTCATGAAAAGACACGTTCCGCACAGAGCCTGTTGAAGACATGCCGGGGGATGCCGCGCTCGTGGCATGGACCCCGGACCGGGTCAATGCGGCGTGTGCGGTTCCAGCATCTGCTGGCGTTCCCGTTCCTTGTCCTTGGCCAGACGGCGCGCTTCCTTGGTCAGGTATTGCTGGAGACGGAACGCTTTATGGCCCTTTTTGCGCACAATGTGCTCGGAAGTGCCGTCCGGAAGAATGCTGCACGCCTGAACATTGTCCTTGAAGCAGGCATCCAAGATGGACTTGAGGCGGCGCGCCAGTTTTCCATTGGTGACGGGCACCATGAGTTCCACCCTCTTGTCCAGATTGCGGGTCATCCAGTCCGCGCTGGCAATGAAGAGCTGGTGGTTGCCGCCATGGTGGAAGAAGAAGATGCGGGCGTGTTCCAGATAGCGGTCCACGATGCTGACCACCCGGATCACCTTGCCGTTGGGCCGCGGGCCTGTTTTCAGGCAGCAGATGCCGCGCACGTTCAGCTCAATGTCCACCCCCGCGTCCGCGGCCCTGTACAGGGCGTCAATGATTTCCACGTCCTGAAGGCTGTTCATCTTGGCAGAGATGCGGGCGGGTTCCCCCTGCCTCGCGCGCTCAGCCTCCCCCTCAATGAGTTCAATGAGGCGCGCCTTCATCAGCACCGGAGAGGGATACAGCTTGCGGAAGCGCATGAGCTTGGTGCGCCCGGTCACGGAGTTGAAGAACTGGGAGGCGTCCGCCCCCAACTGGTCATCACATGTGAGGTAGGAGATGTCCGTGTAAATCTTGGAGGTAGTTTCATTGTAGTTTCCGGTGCCAAAGTGGCAGTAACGGCGCAGCATGCCCTGTTCCCGGCGCACCACCAGGCAGATCTTGGCATGGGTCTTCAACCCCTTCACACCATAGACCACCTGCACGCCGGAACGCTGGAGCTCCTCCGCCTTTTCCAGATTGCGGGCCTCGTCAAACCGGGCCTTCAGTTCCACCAGCGCCGTTACCTGCTTGCCGCTTTCCGCCGCCTTTTTCAGGGCGGCCACGATGCGAGAGTTTTTGGCGGTGCGGTACAGCACCTGTTTGATGGCGATCACGTCCGGGTCTTCCGCGGCCTCTTCCACCAGGCGCAACACGGGTTCAAAGCTTTCATAGGGGTGGTTGAGCAGAATGTCCCCGTTGGCGATGTTTTCAAAGATGCTGACGGCGGGGTCCACGGAGGGGGACGGCTGCGGGGACCATTGCTCCACCTTCAACTGGTCATTGCCGGGGGCAAAGGCCATTTCCATGAAATCGGAGAGCATCAGGGGCCCCTTCAGGTCATACGTCTCCTCCTTCCCGGCGCCTACGATCTGCATGATCCGATCATGCAGGGGAGCCGGAGCGGAGGATTCGATTTCCAGCCGTACGCATTCGGAGAATTTGCGGGCCACCAGCACTTCCTCCATTTCATCCGCCAGGTCCAGGGCGTCTTCCTCCTGCACGGCAATGTCCCCGTTGCGCGTGACGCGGAACACCGCGGCGGAGAGAACGGTTTCACCGGGAAATACGGTGCCGATGCATTCCCGGACCAGGTCCTCCAGCATCACGTAGCGTTCCGTTTCCGCGGACGGGACGGGCACGCGCCGCGGCAGGCCGTCCGGCATGGCCACCACGCTGGCGCGGACTTCTCCGGTTTCATTGTCCCGCAGCTCCACGCCCATGAGCAGCTTGAGGGACGGGAGCGCGGGGGCTTCCGGAGCCTCCATGTCCAGCGGCGTCAGGAGAGGGAATATCTGGTTGTTGAAGTACTGCTCCAGCGTGAGTTTCTGGGACGTGCTGAGGTCCTCCATGGCCACGGGGTTGATTCCGTTGATTTCCATCCACGGCAGGATTTCCTCATGAAAAAGGCGGTACTGGTCTTCAATCATGCGGCCAACGCGAGTGCGGATGGCTTTCAGCTGGCGGGTGGGAGTGAGCCCGGAAATATCCTTCACGCGGGAACCGGAATGCCGGAGCATTTGCAGGCCGCCCACGCGCACCATGAAAAACTCGTCCAGGTTGGAGGCGGTGATAGCCAGGAACTTCAGCCGTTCCAGCAGGGGAAGGTCCGTTCTCACGGCCTGGTCCAGCACGCGCTGGTTGAATTCCAGCCAGGAGAGTTCTCTGTTGATGTATTCGTTCGACATGGAAAAAATGAGGGATGAGAGTTTTTTGAATCTGCCTACCGCTGGGGGGCCAGCACGACGTCATAACCGAAGATGTCTGCAAACAGGTCGCCCTTCAGCCGCAGGGCCAGGTCTTCCACGGCGGTTTCCCGCACGCCCTGAAGTTCCAGCTCCAGCATCCGGCCCCGGATGTGAGCCTTCACGCCGTTCACGCGCTGGGCATGGCCGCGTTCCAGGGCGTCCGCCACGCGCAGGATGGCAGCCATCTTGGCCACGCGCATGCGGTCCGTCAATTCCAGCTCTCCGTACATGGGATCGGAATTGGCGGGCACTTCATGCCGGTGGTAGCGGGCCAGCAGGGCGATCGTTTCCACGTCGTCCCGGGAAAGGCCGAAGATTTCACTATTCAGGATGATGTACTGGGAATGAAGCTGATGGTCCTGCTGGCTGATGAAGGACCCCACCTCATGCAGGATGGAGGCAACTTCCAGCAGCAGGCGGTCATGCTCGGAAAGGCGGTGCAGGTCCTGGAGCTGGTCAAACATTTCCATGGACAGGCGCGCCACATGCTCCCGGTGCCCCTTGTCCGCCTTGTACCTGTCCGCCAGGATGCCGGCAAAATGGAGTACTTCCGCTTCCAGGTCCCCCGGATGCTGTTCCGCCCGGATCAGGCTGCTTGAGAACTCCTCGTCATAGCCGCTTCCGGGGATGATCACGTCATTCAGGTGCAGGCTGCGGGCGATCATTTCCGTCATCAGCACGGCGGGCAGCAGGGAATCCACCCCTGCAAAGTCCGCCCCGTAAACGTTCATGCGCTGCTCCAGCGTGGTGCGGGACATCCGTTCCGCTTCCGCCACCAGGGAGGAACACGCCACCTTGCCTTCCGGCGTGGGATCCAGGCGGTCACGGAGCTGCTGCATCTCCTGGCCGATGACGATCAGGCCCGCCAGCCCCTTGACGCCTCCGTAGTCCAGGCAGATCTGATCCACCTGCCCGCGCATGTGCTCCCGCAGCAGGGAGAGTTCCCCCACGTCATCCCCGTATTCGATTTCCCCGACGGCTTCACCCGTGCGGTGCGTCCCCAGCCGGTAGCAGGAATAACGCATAATGCGCCCCTTCTGGAACAGGAGCACGCGGGTGTTGCCCGGCCCCGTATGGACCACCAGCACCTTTTTCTTGTTAAAACCGGGATACTGCGCCAGCGTTTCCTGCACCTTCACGTAAATGAGGCGCGTCATCTTGCCGTCATCAATGCGGCGCCCACGCAGCCCGTGGGCCACGTGCATGCGGTTGACGAAGACGTCCACATTGTCCGCCTCGGAGATGATGTTGGAAATCATGAGGCGGACGGAGAGCTTGCTGCCTGTCCCGTATTCCTTGAGGATTTCAAGGTAGTCTCCGATGATCTGCACGCAGCGGTCCATGGTGTGCCGGGAAATGCGGTGGAAACGGAAGATGTCCCGCGCCATGGGCACGGGCTGCTGGAGGAAGTCCAGCATGCGGACCGTGTCCTGGACCACCTCGGCTACCAGCAGGCTCATGGAGCTCGGCCCCAGGTAGATCACCGCCTGCGTTGTTAATTCCGAATCCTGAACCTGCTCGCCTTGAATCATTGCCATACCATGTGTTGTTTCCCAGCCGTGGAGCAAGAACGGGAGCGTGACAAAAGCGCCATCCCCGCCCGTTCCAGCAAGGGGCAGAATAAGGAATTTGCCTTTTGACGGCAAGAGATAAGCGCGGCTCCTTTTCCGGTCCCGCCTGACAGCCTTGCGGGAGGGTTATTTTCCGTACCCCCCCAGCAGCGGCACCAGCCGCGGGGCAAACCGCTTCATGCAGAAGAAGAGCCCCGCCAGCACGGAAAAGATGACGGGGACGAGGCAGAGCCAGAAGACGTCCCAGGTCTCTCCCTTCCACGTAATCCAACCGCTTTCACGCAGCAGGATGATAACAATGTAGTGCGTGCCGAAAATGAAGAAACACGCCGGGGCCAGCCCCGCCACCCATTTGGCCGCGCGCGGAAACCATTCCGTGAGCAGGATAGCCAGGGACATCAGCCCCAGCATCCCCAGCGCAATGAGCATGGAGTTGTGCTGCTCCCGGTGCCCTACCAGCCACCAGGTCAGCGCCAGCGTAGCCAGGAGAAGCGGCACCGCATACCGGCGCACGGATTCCGTCAGGAACGGGAGGGAATAACGGGAGATGTACATTCCCAGCAGAAAAAAGCCCAGGCTGTTGGCGATGGGGAAGTCATGGTCCGCCAAATCAAGCGCAAAGTAGTTCAGGGAGAGCATGATGAGCCCCACCCAGAGCAGGTAGTTCCCCAACCGGGAAAGGAGGGGCGCCACGGCGGTATAAATGATGATGTCCCGCAGGAACCACATGGGGGCGTCCACCGGATGCCCGGCAATGCCCAGAGCGCGGCCAAATGCCGCCAGGGCGGGCCAGAAGCCGCTACCCGGCTCTCCGTTCAGCCAGACGTACATGGGCTGATAGGACGCATAGTATTCATGCAGGGGGGACCAGCCGATCAGGCCCGCTGCCGCCAGTCCCCACACCAGGTACGGACGGAACAGGAACCAGCTCCGCTTCCACAGGAAGAGGCTGCCGCCATCCAGCGGCCCAAACGCGCCGCGCCCCACAAAGTAGCCTGCCGCCAGCAGGAAGAAGGGGGTGCGCGCGGCCAGGAATTCCGCCCATATCCACCGGTACAGCTCCGCTGAATAGAAAGCCATATGATTGGCGATGATCAGAATGCACGCGACCACGCGGGTCACATCCACCCATACCATCCGGCGGGTGGCCGTTTTCTCCAGGATCACGGGATCGGGAACATGGGCGGCCAGCGGCGTCATTCCCTTGTGGGGTGGAGTGGGTTACAGGGGGGCAATGCCGAGCTGCTCCGGCAGTGCAATGCGCGGACGCTCCGTCGTAATCAGCGGCGCTCCGTCCGTTACGATGACCGTATGCTCAAAGTGGGCGGAGGGCTTGCCGTCCGCCGTGACGACCGTCCAGCCGTCATCCAGGATTTTAACGGACGGCCTGCCGGCATTCACCATGGGTTCAATAGCCAGCGCCATCCCCTTTTTCAGGCGTGGAAGCTTGTAATGGGGGCGGTAGTTGGGAATCTGGGGTTCCTCATGCAGATGGCGGCCTATGCCGTGCCCTACGAAGTCCCTGACCACGGTATACCCGCGGGGGCGCACAAAGCCTTCCACAGCCGCGCAGACGTCCGCCAGCAGGACTCCGGGCCTTACCAGTTCAATGGCGCGGAACAGGGATTCCTCCGTCACGGCCAGCAGCCGCAGCTTTTCCGGGTCCACCATGCCCACCGGGACCGTCATGGCGTTGTCTCCATGCCAGCCGTCCACAATGGCGCCCACATCCAGGCTTACAATGTCCCCGTTCTGGATGCGGCGGGGGCCTCCGCTGCCGTGCACCACTTCCTCATTAATGGAAATGCAGAGCTGGCCGGGAAATCCGCGGTACTGGTAGAAGGAGTTGCCTACCTTGTGCTTTTTGAAGATTTCACGCGCGATGTCGTCTATTTCCCGCGTGGTGCGGCCCGCCTGGACCTCGGCCCCGATCTCCATCAAGATTTCCGCCGTTACAGCTCCGGCCTTCTGCATCTTGGCAACTTCGCCGGGAGACTTGATGTGAATTCGTTCTGCCATGGGATTCTTTTTTCTATCGCCGGTATTCTTCCAGCTTGCGGGCCAGTTCCCGGGAAACCTCGGCGGGTTCCCGTTCCTCGGTCACGGTCATTTTAACCACCAGGCCGCGGGCTTCATAGTACTTGGCTACGGGCAGCGTCATGGCTTCAAAGTCTTTCCAGCGGCGTGCGAAGGCTTCCAGGTTGTCATCCTTGCGGGAGACCATCTTGCCGCCGCATTTGGCGCATTCCTCCTCCGACGTCTGCACCACATGGCCGCACGTGGAGCATTCCCGGCGGTGCATGATGCGTTCTTCAATGAGTTCCCTGGCTACGTCCATCCAGACGACCACGTCCACGGACGTTCCGCGCTGGGTCAGGAAGTGGTCCAGGGCTTCCGCCTGCGCCACCGTGCGGGGATAACCGTCCAGCAGCCACGCGTCATTGTCCCTTTCCGAGAGCCAGCCGCGCACCATGTCATTGACAATCTCATCCGGCACCAGCATGGCCTTTTCCATGTAACCCAGGGCTTTGCGGCCCAGCTCCGTGCAGGACTCCACTTCCCGCCGCAGCAGGGAACCGGTGCTCAGGGAGTTCAGGTGGAAAGTATCAGCCAGAAAGCGTCCCTGGGTTCCTTTGCCGGATGCGGGAGCCCCAACCAGGATGAAATGCTTGAGATCCTTCATGTCTTTACCTTCGGAGGGGGTGAGGGATTGCTTACTGCATGGCGTTGTAGGCGATGGCTCCGGCCAACACCAGCAGGGCGATGACGATCCACATGACGGTAACCGTACGGCTGCCTGCGGCGGCGCCGGTGCCCTGGATGTGGTTGTATTTGCCCTTGAGCTTGCCTTTTTTCAGGAAGCCGTCGTAGTTGCGGGAAAGGAGGGTGGTTTCCACCTGGCGCATCATGTCAAGCAGCACGCCGACCAGAATCAGAAGGCTGGTGCCCCCGAAGAACTGGGTGACCAAGTAGGGGATGCTGCCGCCAATGTTCAGCAGGGAGGGCAGGAAGTAAATGAGGGTCAGGAACGCGGAACCGGCAAAGGTCAGTCTCTGCATGGTCTGGTCCAGGAACAGGGCGGTGGGGGGACCGGGACGAATGCCGGGAATGTAGCCGCCGTTGCGCTTCAGGTCTTCCGCGATCTGGGAGGGCTGGAACATGGTAGCCACCCAGAAGTAGGAGAAGAAGAAGATCATGAGGCCGGAGATGATGTAGTAACCGGAGGAAGCGGGGTTCATCCAGTCATTCATCTTGGTGGCGATCCATTGCAGCGTGGTGTTATAATGGGCAATCTGGGAGAAGAGCACCTGCGGGAGGGACAGGATGGCCGTGGCGAAAATGACGGGCATCACGCCGGAGTAGTTAAGCTTGAGCGGCAGGTACTGCGTGGCCCCGTTGAACATCTTGTTGCCCATGACCCGTTTGGCGTACTGCACCGGGATGCGCCGCTGGGCCTGCGTTACCGTGACGACGAGCGCCACCACGATGATCAGGAAGGCGATCAGGGCCACCAGCAGCATGGCGCCCATCGGGACGACTGCGCCGTCCTTGTACACCAGCGTTTTCCAGGCCAGGGTCACCGCGCCCGGAAGGGCGTGGATGATGTTGACGGAGATGATGAGGGAAACGCCGTTGCCGACGCCGCGCTCCGTGATCTGGTCACCAATCCACATCAGGAACATGGTGCCCGCCACCATGATGAGCACCGTCATCAGGGCAAATTGCATGCCGGGGTCAATGACAAGCTGGCAGTCCGGAGGAATGTTGAGCCCCACGGCTTTCAGACGGTCCGGGTGTTCCAGCGTGCCGACGAGGAACCAGCCCTGCACGATGGCAATGACGATGGCAATGGCGCGCGTCCATTTGGTCATTTTCTGGCGGCCGCCTTCTTCCCGCACCATCTTGGCCCACTGCGGGACCACCGCGGAAAGGAGCTGGGTCATAATGGAAGCGGAGATGTAGGGCATAATGCCCAGGGCAAAAATGCCGCACTGCTGCAAACCGCCGCCGGAAAAGATGGTGAGCACGGTAGCCAGACCCGCTCCGGGACCGCTGGCGTTCGCGGAGGCTTCAATCACTTTCTGCAGCTCCATGACGTCAATGCCCGGCAGGGGTATCTGTACCCCCAGGCGGACGACGACGATCATCGCCAGTGTGAACAAAATCCGGTGCCTGAGCTCCGGTACCTTCATGGAGTTTGCAAATGCGGATATCATAGTCCTGTATTATAAAAGTTGGCGCGCAGCTTGGCTTGCCTGTCGGCGGCTTGTACCCGGGGCATCCATGGGAACCGCAACAGTAAACACAATGATGCGAACCGGGTCAAGCTGCATGACCCGGTTCGCCAAATGTGATTAGGCTTCGCTGAGCACGGTGACGGTGCCACCGGCCTGAGTCACCTTTTCGCGGGCGCTGGCGCTCACGAAGTCCACGACTACGTTCAGGCTCTTGGTCAGGGTGCCGTTGCCGAGAAGTTTTACGGCGTCACAGGGACCTTGAACGAGCTTGGCTGCACGCAGGGTGTTTTCATCAACCGTAGCGCCGGCTTCAAACACGCGTTCGAGCTGGGAGAGGTTGACGATGAGGATTTTGTCCTGGAAGCGGGTATTGTTGAACCCCTTCTTGGGCAGACGGCGGTGAAGGGGCATCTGGCCGCCTTCAAATCCCGGACGGATGGTGCCGCCGGAACGGGCCTTCTGGCCCTTGTTGCCTTTGCCGCAGGTCTTGCCGAGACCGGAGCTTTCCCCGTTGCCGAGGCGCTTCTTGCGGTGCTTGGCTCCGGGATTGGGCTTAATCGTATGAAGCTGTAACATGTTATTTACAATGGTTGGGTTTCGTGGAGGCGGCGGCACCGGGCAGCCGCCTCCTGGTCAGATTAGATGGCCTTTTCCTTCTTCTTGCCGCGGTCGGCAAGAACCTGGTCGCTCGTACGCAGGGAAGCGAGCGCCTGCAGGGTGGCCTTCACCACGTTGGCGTGGTTGGAGGAACCGAGGGACTTGGCAACGATGTCACGCACGCCGGCTGCTTCCAGCACGGCACGGATGGTGTTGCCGGCGATGAGGCCGGTACCGGGGGAGGCGGGCTTCAGAAGAACCTTGCCGCCACCGAATTCGGAGTAGACTTCATGAGGAATCGTACCGTTGGCGATGGAAACCGGGCGAAGCTGGCGCTTGGCGGATTCCGTGGCCTTGCGGATGGCGTCTGCCACTTCATTGGCCTTGCCGAAGCCGAAGCCTACGCGGCCTTCCATGTCGCCGCTCACGACGAGGGCGGAGAAGGAGAAGCGGCGGCCGCCTTTGACGACCTTGGCGCAACGGTTGATGAACACAACCTTTTCAGCCAGCTGGGGGCCTTCTTCCACGGGAGCTTCAGCCTGGGGGCCACGGCGGCCGTCACGACGGGGACCACGGGGTCCGCGGCCATTCTGGCCATCACGGCGGGGTCCGCGGGGACCGCGGAAGTCGCGGCCGCCCGGTGCGGGTTGCTGCGCTTGAGCGGGAGCGGCGGCTCCCGTAGCAGGAGCAGTGTTTTCCGTTTCGTTATTCATTTAAGGGAATCTTTCAATTAGAATTTCAAACCAGTTTCGCGGGCGGCATCGGCCAGGGCCTTTACCTTGCCGCAGAACTTGAAGCCACCGCGGTCGAAGACGACTTCAGTGACGTTGGCGGCCTTCGCACGTTCACCAATCAGGTTGCCCACCTTGGTGGCCGTAGCGCAGTTGGCAAGCTTGGAAGGATCGGCGATGGAGGCATCGGCCGTGGAAGCGGAGCAGATGGTCTTGCCCACCGTGTCGTCGATGATCTGGGCATAGACGTGACGGTTGGAGAAATAGACAGCCAGGCGGGGACGGGAAGCCGTTCCGGAGAGCTTTCTGCGGATGCGGCGGCGAACCTTGGCGCGGGTGGCTTTGCGATTGATAGTACTCATCGTGTATAAATATGTTATAATAGTTATTACCTGAATTACTTACCGACGCTCTTGCCTTCCTTGCGGCGGATAACTTCACCGGCGAAGCGCACACCCTTGCCCTTGTAGGGTTCCGGGGGATAGTACGCACGGACTTCAGCGGCAAACTGGCCTACGACCTGCTTGTCAACGCCTTCAACCGTCACTTTCGTGTTTTCCGTCACGGTCACCTTGAGGCCTTCGGGAATCACCTGGTTGATCGGATGGGACTTGCCCAGGTTCAGGTCCAGGATGTTGCCCTTCACCGCGGCGCGGAAACCGACGCCGATGATTTCAAGGTTTTTGACGAAGCCTTCGGAAACGCCGATGACCATGTTGTTCAGCAGGGAACGGTTCGTGCCGTGCAGGGCGCGAAGCTGGCGGCTTTCGCCGGCGCGGTCAACGGTCAATTGATTGCCTTCAACGGTGGCGGTGATGCCTTCCGGGAGAGTCCAGGAGAGCTTGCCCTTGGGGCCTTCCACCTGAACGGAAGAGCCGTTAACTTTTACCGTTACCTTGTCCGGCAATGTGATGGATTTTTTACCAACTCGGGACATATGTTTAGGAAATGTTAATGGTTACCAGACAAGGGCGAGAAGTTCGCCACCAATGCTCTGCTTGCGCGCCTGCGCACCGGTCATCACACCACGGGAGGTGGAGACGATGGCAATGCCAAGCCCACTGAGAACGCGGGGAATGTCCTCGGAAGAAACGTACTGGCGGCGGCCCGGCTTGGAGCTGCGCTTCACTTCGGTAACGACCGGCTTGCCCTGGGAGGTAAACTTGGTCTTCACCTTGATTTGCTTCTTGGAGCCTTCACCGATCACTTCATAGTTCCAGATGTAGCCTTCTTCCTGCAGAATCCGGGCGATTTCCACCTTGATGCTGGAGCAGGGAGCGGTAAATTCCTCGTTGCCGGCCAGACTGGCGTTTTTCAGGCGGGTGAGGAAGTCGGAAATGGGGTCACTTAATACGGCCATGGTAAGAAATAGTTAGGCGTTGGCGGGTTGGGTTTCTTCGGCCTTCTTCGCTTCGCGCATGGGCACGCCCAGGGCACGGAGCAGGTCGCGGCCTTCATCGTCCGTAGGAGCGGTGGTCACGAAAATGATGTCAAAGCCGATCTGACGCTTGATCTGGTCAAGTTCGATTTCAGGGAAGATGGACTGGTCAGAGATACCGATAGCATAGTTCCCGTTGCCGTCAAAGGACTTGTAGGGAAGGCCACGGAAGTCGCGGATGTTCGGAGCCGTGACGTTGATGAAACGGTCCAGGAATTCCCACATGCGGGTGCCGCGCAGCGTTACGCGGGCTCCCAGAGGTTCGCCTTCACGCACCTTGAAGTTGGCCACGCTCTTGCGGGCAAAGGTAGTGGACGGCTTTTGTCCGGTGATTTTGGCAATTTCGTTGACGGCATCTTCCACGGCCTGTTTGCGGTCCGGGTGCTTGCCCATGCAGGAGGTGACAACAATCTTCTCCAGGCGGGGAATCTGATGCACGTTCTTGTATGCATGCTTCGCTTGAAGGCCGGGAACGACCTTTTCACGGTAGTATGTTTGCAGTGTTGGTGTACTCATTGTTTTAGCGGGTCAGCTCTTTATTAATGATTGGTATGGCTTAAGCGCAGGGTCAGGCCGGAGGCCTAGCCTACTTTTTTCACGTTGGAGATGTGAATCGGGCCGTTGATCTCCTTAATGCCGCCTTCCGGGTTCTGTTCGGTCGGGCGCACAGCCTTTTTCAGGGTGCGGACGCCTTCTACGATGACAGTACCTTTGGAAGCATTTACGGCGAGAACGGTGCCGCGCTTGCCCTTGTGGTTACGTCCGGCGATGATTTCTACTTCATCACCTTTTTTCACGTGGGTCTTCATATATGACTATTTCTTACGCGTTTATGCGATTAAGATCTACCACCCCCTTGGTGGTAGGGCAGGAAGAGTATGATAGGATGGGCCTTTTCGTCAAGCCCGCATCCTAAAAAAATCGTTTTACCGCCCCTCCGCCAATGCGGAACGGCAAATGGACATGCGTTCCGGCACACCAATGGCACCGCGGCGCCGGGCTGCCGTTTCCGGCCTCCGGAACGGCTTTACTCGTCATCCGTGGGAATCTCCGCCCCCTGCCAGCGCAGCTTGGCCCTCAGTAGGGCGCCGAAGTTCTGCTTCCGGAGATGGACCAGGGAGAGGGTTTCCGGAGCCTTCCGGATCACGAGGCTTTCCCCCACTTCAATGGGATAGGCGGAACGGCCGTCCAGGGAATAAACCATGGAGTCAAAACGGCCGCGGCGCTCACGGGGCCGCAGGCGGATGGTCATGGTATCCGGGAGCACCACGGAACGGTTGGTCAGGCTGTGCGGGCAGATGGGGGTGACGCACACCACGCGGGACATGGGCCATACCAAAGGCCCCCCGGCGGAAAGGGAGTACGCCGTGGAGCCGGTGGGGGTGGAGACCAGAACGCCGTCCGCATGATAGCGGTTCAGCAGTTCGCCGTCTATCTCCGCATCCAGGTCCACCATCTTGCCGGACTGGGCGCGGATCAGGGAGACTTCATTCAGGGCCAGTTTGCGGGGTGGGACCGCGGAACCGTCCACTCCCGTCCTGACCACCTCCAGCATGGAACGATCATCCGTCAGGTAGGAACCGTCCTGGAGCGCGTACGCCAGCAGGGGAAGCTCCTGCACGGAACAGGTAGTCATGAATCCCAGCCGCCCCAGGTTCACCCCCGCCAGCGGCACATGGTGCATGGCCGCCAGGGTGGAGACGGTAAGCATGGTGCCGTCCCCCCCGAAGGTTACAAGCACGCTGCACCGGGCGATGCACTGTTCCAGGGCATCAGGAGTCTCAATGACGCAGGAGCCCAGTCCGTGGCGGGCAAGCTCCCGGCGCATGATGCGCAGCGCTTCCGCCAGTCCCGGTTTCTCCGCCAGCGCGACCAGGCCAACTACCTTGGAAGGATTCATGCGGGCAAGCATACTGCATTTTCCCGCCTCGCTCAACTGGTAAACCTCGGCGGGCGGAAGATTCCTTGCCGCCCTCCCTGTTCATTAAATTTCAATTCCTGTTTCTTTTTTGTTATACAAGATTATAAACATGTGTTAAAGATAAAAAGCGTGAAATGGTCCGTCCTTGTCCTGCTGCTTTTTCTGATGCCGGCCTGCTCCACCACGGAGAAGTGCGCACAGAACACGGCCCCGTCCGTGCAGGCGGCAGAGGCGCATGTAAAAAATGCGCCCTACCGGGTGCGGGGGAAAAGATATACTCCCATGAGCGTGGCAGATGCCCTGAATTACAGTGAAACAGGCTATGCCTCCTGGTACGGCGGGAAAGGCCGCAGGATGAAGACCTCCTCCGGGGAATACATTAACCCCCAGCGCTCCATGACGGCGGCCCACACCACTCTGCCAATGCCGTGCAAGGTAAAAGTCACGTGCCTGGCAACCGGTAAATCCACCATCGTCCGCATCAACAACCGCGGGCCTTTTCACAGCAACCGCCTGATTGACCTTACCGCGTCAGCTGCAAGCCGCATTGGCCTGCGCAGCTGCGGCGTATCCAAGGTCCGTCTGGAAGTCATTTCAGTGGGCGACGGGCCTTACGAGGTTTTCGCCCGCTGATTTCCATTTCCCATTTCATCTCTTTCTGCAGCTCTACTTTTCCATCCATGATTCCGCTCCGCATTCTTATTGCCGGTCTGGTTTGCCTGTGCCCGTTCTCCCTGGCCCAGCAGCTTAAGTCGGACCCCCATAAAACGCTGATCGTCATCTCCACCAGTGATATTCACGGCAATCTGGACAATTTCCCCAGGCTGGCCACGCTGGTAAAACAGTACCGCGCCAAATACCCGCACGTCCTGCTGGTTGATTCCGGAGATTATTTCATGGGCAATCCCTACGTGGACGAGTGGGATAAACGGGGCGAACCCCTCACCATCCTGATGAACAAACTGGGGTATGATCTGGCAACTATCGGGAACCATGACCTGGATTACGGACAGGAGGCTCTCCGCGATCACATCAAGGGAATGCCGAACACCAGGTTCGTCGTTACCAACGTCAATCCCTCCCCCACCCTGCTGAATTGTTTTTCACCCTATGCCAGCATCCCTCTCAAAGGCACCCCCATTTCCGTCGGTATCATCGGCCTGGTGGACCTGCAGACCACGGACGTCCGGAAGATGGGAGGCATCTCATGGAAATTGCCGGATGAAGACGACTACAAGGGCATCATGGACAGGTTCCGCCTGCACCATAATACCATCCATATCATCCTCAGCCACCTGGGCTATGAGCACGACATGAAAATGATGAAGTATTCTCCTAATATTGATGTCATTCTGGGCGGTCATACCCATGTCATGCTTCCCAACGGACAGCTCATATCCGGCACTCTTCTCAGTCACACGGGCCACAGGCTGAGCCATGTAGGCGTTACGGAAATTACCTTCTCCACGGAAAAACCGGTCTCCATCCTTTCCAAATCAACGAGGGCCGTTTCCCTGGACAAAAAGATCCCCAACGATCCGGAAGTGGAAAAGCTCGTGCAGCAGTTCAGCAGAAACCCGCTTTTCAAGGAGCAGGTAGGCACTGCCGGGGAAGACATCACGCACGTCACCATAGGCACCGTTTTCTGCAAGGCCATCCAGCAGGCCTCCAATTCAGACATTGCCATTTACAACCGCGGCGGCGTACGGGCCAAAAGCCACCTCTGCAAGGGACCCATTACGATCAGGGATATTTATGAAATGGAGCCTTTCCGGGAAAAGATCGTCACCTGTTCCATGAGCAAGGCTGACATTGAGCAACTGATCCTGTCCAAATTCATGTCCCCGGCAGATGATGAGGGCGGCATTCTGGAAGTTTACTGCTCGGGCTTTTCCTACCAGATCATGGACGGCGTTACGCCAAGCATCACCAGTACCCTGAAAAACAACGTGGTCTATACCGTGGCGATGGGCGACTACCTGTGCAACAACTTCAAATTCCCTCAGAGGGGAAACGGTAAAAAGACCGGGATAGATGTCCGCGAAGCCCTGATTACCTACCTGAAGCAGATCAAGGAGCTCTTCAACCCTCCGCCGCCCAAACTGCCCATCATCAAAACGGACACGTTCGCCCTGTAACGCGTACGGGGCCACATGCGGCAGCGCGGCAGGATGGATTGAACAAGCCGCGCGGGCATGCTATATTCCTGTCTGCCATGCCGCCGGACCCCCATCATGCACTGCCGGAAGAGGAGCGGAACTTCAGCGGTTTCCGCATTCTTCCCTCCGGCGCTCCCGTGACGGATATCCCTCCTTTTGACCGCCTGTTTGAAGAAGGGGCCGGAAACGGCCTGTATGCCCTGGCCGTCTCCAACTGGGAAACCGCGCCGGACCCGGCCGCTTTTTTCATCAAGAACCTGGCGCGGCAGGCGCTCACCCGCATGGCGCATGCCGCCGCGGAAAGGCCTGATGAGGCAGATACCGTCCTGGACCACCTGCTGGGCTCCACGGCGGAGAGAGCAGCTCTGGCGGAGCAGTTCCCTCCCGTACCGGGTGCGGAATATGTGACCCCCTCCATCATTGGAGCATGGCTTGGAGACTTCCGGAGGCTGGTGAACAAGGAAATCACCGCCCGCGGCATCACGCCCGCCGCATGGCTGAACAGCCTGGGCGCCCCCTGGAACCAGATCGGGAAAGTATTTTTCCACCTGGCGGAAAACCGGGATGACGCCACGGGCAGCCGCCCCTTTGCCTTCATGGCTACCTTTGCGCATCAAAGCGCGGCGGATAACCAGGTACGCCACCTTCCCCTCTCCACGGCCCTGAAACTCCATGAAGGGAACCATACGGCCCTGCTGGCCGTGCTTCAGCCGCTTAAAGAGGCGGCGCGGGAAAGTCCCCTGCTCCAGCGCCTGCTGGACAACGGGAAGATTTACGCCCCGCTGGCCTGGAGCGCCCCGGAAGCGCGGGACTTCTTGCAGGACTCTCCGGCCTATGAACGCGCGGGCATCATCGTGCGCATGGTGAACCTGTGGAAAAAGGCTCCTCCCAAATTACAGGTGAAAGTCACGGCAGATGCCCCCGGCAGTGAAAAAACTGCCCATTCCTCCGGCCTTTCCGTCCACAGCCTGCTGAGATTCTCCGTCTCCGCTACGCTGGGTGGCCGGGACCTGGCTCCGGAGGAACTGGAAGAACTGCTCAATAACGGAGACGGCCTGATCCGCTTCAAGGGGGAATGGGTGCGCGTGGACGCCCAAAAGGTCCGGGACCTGATGGACAGGTGGAGCAAGGCCGCGCGCATGATGAGCTCCCTGGGCATTCCGCTGGTGCAGGGGCTGAGGCTGCTGGTCAACGGCCCTTCCGGCCAGTTGGCACAGCTTCCAGAACCGGATGAAGACTGTGTGGTGGAGCCGGGCGCGGGCCTCCGGGAGGCACTGGACATCCTGACTGGGGAAGTCCCCGTATCCGTGCCGGAAATCCCCCCCCATCTGGACACGCTGATGCGCCCCTACCAGAAAGAGGGCTTTTCCTTCCTGTACCGGATCACGGAACGCGGATTCGGCGCGTGCCTGGCGGACGACATGGGACTGGGAAAAACCCTCCAGGCCATCGCGTGGCTGGATGCCCTGCGCAGGGAAGGACGGCTGGACGGCCTCCCGGCCCTGATCGTGACTCCGGCCTCCCTCCTGTCCAACTGGAAGGAGGAAGCGGAACGCTTCGCCCCGGAACTTGTGCTGCGCCTCATGCACCCCTCCTCTCCGGACTCCTGGCAGCCCGGAGAAAGCCCGCGCCGGGAAAACTGCCACGCCGTCATCACTACGTACGGCATGGCGGCGCGTACCCCGGCACTGGAGGAACTGTATTTTCCGGCCATCATTCTGGATGAAGCGCAAGCCATTAAAAACGCCGGTTCCGCACGCTCCCGCGCCATCCGCTCCCTGCACGGGGAACGGCGCGCCGCCCTGTCCGGCACGCCCGTGGAAAACAATCTGAACGAACTGTGGAGCCTGATGGAATTCCTGAATCCGGGGCTGCTTGGGAGCAGAAAAAACTTTGAGGCCTTCACACGCTTCCTAGAATGCGGCTACGCGCCGCTGCGCCGCCTGGTGCGCCCCTTCCTCCTGCGCAGGATGAAGACGGACCCGTCACTGGTCCCGGACCTGCCGGACAAAACGGAAATTCCCGCCTACTGCCCCCTCACGCCGGAACAGGCCGCCCTGTACCAAACGCAGATAGACGCCCTGCACGCCATGCTGGACGAGCCGGACCCCGCCACCCGCCTCACGCTGATCCTGCCTGTGCTGGCGCGCCTGAAACAAATTTGCAACCACCCGGCCCAGTTCCAAGGCACGGACGACTACGCTCCGGAACGGTCCGGAAAATTCCTGCGCCTCCGGGAACTGTGCGCCTCCATCGCCGCCCGGCAGGAAAAAGCCATCCTCTTCACCCAGTTCCGCTCCATCATCCCGCACCTGCATGATCTGCTCTCCTCCGTCTTCAGCCGTTCCGGGCTGACGCTGCACGGGGGCACCCCCATTGCGGAACGCCAGGAAATCGTGAACGCCTTCCAGAAGGAATCCGGCCCTCCCTTCTGCATCCTGTCCCTGAAAGCCGCCGGAACCGGCCTGACGCTCACCCAGGCCTCCCACGTCATCCATGTGGACCGCTGGTGGAACCCCGCCGTGGAGAACCAGGCCACGGACCGGGCCTACCGCATCGGCCAGCACCGGAACGTGCTGGTGCACCGCCTGATCTGCCGCGGCACCATTGAGGACCGCATTGACGCCATGCTGGCGGAAAAACGCCGCATGGCGGATGATTTGTTCTCCGGCGGTCCGGAGCAGTGGCTTATGAATATGAACCCGGAAGAATTAAAGAATCTTCTCTGCGGCTCCTGAGCCGGCAGGAGAGAAAAAAGCTTCATGAAACGGAACCGCTCCATGAAGCTTTAACGGTTTATGTTTGCTCCCTCAGGAAATCACGGCCAGCGGCGCAGTGGTTTTCCAGTCTCCGCGGGTGAAGTCCGGGAAATCGACAGGCATGCCGCCCTGGGCGATGGAATGCGCCGTTAGCGGCAACAGGGAGGACCATGCGGCGCTTTCATAGACGTTCTGGTCCATCGGCTCTCCGTTCCGGAGGCATTCCACGATGCGGGAAAGCATCACGAAGTCCATGCCGCCGTGGCCGCCCATCTTCTGGGCCAGATCTCCGATGCGCTTCCAGAGCGGGTGGTCGTACTTCTCATAAATGGCGGCCAGTTTTTCCCTGCCTTCAATCCATTCGTGGTAGTTGCCGTTGCCCAGCTTTTCACCGGCCACGCGGGTCGGGAAGCCGGCCAGCGTTCCTTCCGTGCCCTGGATCAGGTTGGCGCGGGAATAGGGGCGCGGGGAGGTTTCATCCAGCTGGACGACGATGGTGCGCCCAAGCTGCGTCTTGACGATGGCCGTGTTCATGTCCCCGCAGATGAAGGGAGTGCGGTTCCAGCGGTGGTCCGCAGGGAGGTGCTTTTTCGCGTACGCGCTGCGCCCCAGCGCAGGAGAGGCGAATGCCGCCACCCGGCTGAAATGATCTTCCCCACGGGCCAGATTCATGTATTGCGCCACCGGACCCAGGCCGTGGGTGGGGTACAGGTTGGCGTTGATTTTGGTGTGGTATTCGGGGCGCCAGGCCCCTTCCCCATGCGTATCTCCCAATTGCGTCACCAGGCAGTGGATGTACGCGGCCTCCCCATGGAGCAGCTCGCCGATGGCGCCCTGCCGGACCATGTTCAGGAACATAAGCTCATCCCGCCCGTAGTTGACGTTTTCCATCATCATGCAGTGTTTCCGCGTGGCCTCGCTGGTGTCCACCAGGTTCCAGAGTTCTTCCAGAGAGACGGCCAGCGGGACTTCCACAAAAGCGTGCGCGCCGTGCTTCATGCTGTCGCAGGCGATTTTCGCATGCGTGCTCCAGTCCGTGCTGATGATGACGGCATCCGGGCTTAGCTCCTTCAGCATGGTCAGGTATTCCCTATCCCCGCCGGAATAGCCCAGCGGCGTTTTCCCCATTTTGGTGAGCACGCGGTCCACGCCGCGCTTGGTCAGGTCTTCCTTCAGATCACATACGCCTACGATTTCCACGCCGTCCATCAGGCACATTTGCGCCAGATGGGAGAATCCCCGGCCCCCTACGCCGATGAAGGCCAGCCTGATGCGGTCCAGTTTGGGTGCCTTGAAGCCCCCCATGTACATGGAGCCGGAAGGCCGCGCGGACGCCTTGGCTCCGGAGTGCCAGAGGCTGGCGCCGGAAGGGATTTCCAGGGCCTGCCCGGGGAGAATATTTCCGGCGGCAGCCGCTCCGGCCGCCAGCCCCAAAGATTTGAGAAATTGCCTGCGTGATGAAAAAATAGACATGGCTTGAAAGTATAACTTCAAAGAACATTACGCCCTCCGGACCGGAGATTTATCATTATTCCGGCCCCGAAGGGAAAAAGCTCCGGATGGCTGATTTTATGGTTTGCAAATTCCGGCGGAACTTCCACTATGAGTTCAACTTCTACTTCTACCCCCCTCCTAACTTATGCGTTATCTTCTCCTGATCCTGTTGCTCGCCGGCGGATACTACGGCTGGGATTATTATCAGACCGGCCTCGTGCCGAAGCATGAAGCCATTAAAGCCATGGAGCAGGAGCCGTACCCGGAACTGGACGCGGCACGGGAACGTTTTGACGAGGCGGCGGAACTTCATGAACAGCAGGCCGCACGGCTCCAGGCAGCCATCCAGCGGAAGGAGGAGGCCATCCGCAAGTACTGGGACGCCCAAATGGAAAAGGCGGACCAGGCTGTTGCCGGGCAAAAAACAATGCCGGCGGATAAGGAAAAGCCCAAGGTGAAGTCTGTGGAAAGCCGGATAGCCCGTCTTCTGGAACAGTATGACCAGCGTTCCGCGGACGTGGAGAAACTCAAGAGCAAGCTGGACACCACCCGCCAGCAGCTCGCCAGCGCCCAAAACCGACTTCAGGAACAAATACGCCAGGTGGAAACCCGGCTGGACATCAACCGCATCCAGCGCGCGGAAGCCTCCAATACCAAGAGCAAGGATTTCAAGGTGACGGAGAACCGGGCGGACCTGCTCAAGCTCCAGGCCAGCCTCCCGCAGGAACTGGACCGCGTCAACCGCAAGGGGGAAGCCCTGGTCCGTGAACAGACGGCGGCCTATGAGAAGGCGAAGAGGGAGCTGACCCTGTTCCAGAACAAGGTGGACCGCCAGATCGCCAGCCTCCGGGATTCCATGAACTCCCCCCTGGCGGAAGAGTATGATGAAACGGAGATTCTTTCGGAAGACCCGCAGTTCCGCACCATGATCGCCCCGTATGACCAGGCGGTCAGCCATGAGGAAACGCTCGCCATGCGCACGGAGGCGGACGTGGAGGAGCAAGCCAAGGTCCTGCACGGTCTCCAGCGCGTCAGGGACGGGAAGATTGAGGGAGAACGCAGCCAGCTCAAGCAGGAAGAGGAGATTTTCTTCACCGCGGCAGCCGTCATCGGCGTGGTCCTGCTGATCTCCATTCTGCTCTCTTTCAGCAAAAGGAGATGATCTCTTTGATAGTTGACAGTGCACGGCAAACCTAGTTTACTGTGTGAGCCGCCGGGAACCCGTGGAGGCACGACTGGCAAACCCCGCCAGGACCGAGAGGTAGCAACGGTAGCTTGTTCGTGTTTGCCGCGTCCGTTCCCGGCGGTATTTTATTGATGCCTCCGCCATACCGGGATTGAACCGGGGCTTCTCCATGGTAGAATGCCGCCCATGAACGTATCCGCCGCCCTTGACTGGCTTTTTTCCACCCAATTCTTCGGAATCAAACTGGGGCTTGAGAATACAGGGAAGCTGCTGGCGGCAGCCGATGCGGACCAGCCGGACGCCATGGTGGTGCATGTAGCGGGCACCAACGGCAAAGGCTCCACCTGCGCCATGATTGAAGCCCTGGCGAGGGCGCAGGGGTACGTAACCGGCCTGTTCACCTCCCCCCATCTGGTGGAGTTTTCCGAACGCATCCGCGTGAACGGGCAGATGATTTCCCCGGAGGCGCTGGCGGAAGAAACCACCTTTCTCAAACAACTGGCGGAAGCCTGGGAACAGCCGCCCACCTTTTTTGAACTGGCGCTGGCCATTGCCCTGCGCCACTTCCGGAAGAGCGGCGTGAACTTCATCATTCTGGAAACGGGCCTGGGCGGCAGGCTGGACGCCACCAACGCCGTTCCCAAGGACATCGCCGTGCTGGCCCCCATCGGGCTGGACCACCAGCAGTACCTGGGGGACACGCTGGCGCAGATCGCCGCGGAGAAGGCGGCCATCATCGCCCACGGCAAACCGTGCGTCACCGCCGTCCAGCACCCGGAAGCCATGGCCGTCATCAAGCAGACGGCACGGGACCGCCATTCCTCCCTCACGGTCGCCCGGATGACCCGGGAAACGCTCCGGCCCTCCCTGCCGGGAGCCCATCAGCGGGAAAACGCCGCCCTGGCGCTGGAAACCATGAAGCGGCTCCACGCTCTGCCCTCTCCGGCGGATGCCGCCGCAGCCCTGGCCGGTGTGCAGTGGCCCGGAAGGTTTGAACGCCTTGACTCTCCCCCCCTTGTCCTGGACGGCGCCCACAATGAGCATGCCGCGCGCGTGCTGGCGGCCACCTGGCGGGAGGAATTCCCCGGGCGGAAGGCGGCGCTGGTTTTTGCCGCCTCCGCAGACAAGCACATCCGGGACATGATTCCCGTTTTACGGGAAATTGCCGGAGAATGGCACCTGGTGCCCTGCACCTCCCCCCGCATCATGCCGCCGGAGGAACTGGGTGCCTTGCTGGCCGGGCTGGAAACGGGCCCCGTCTTCATCCATTCCTCCCTTCCGGAAGGGCTGCGCGCAGCCCTGGCCTCCCCCCTGCCGGTCCTGGCGGCGGGTTCCCTGTTCCTGCTGGGGGATTTGAAAGCGCTGTTCCGCCATGCGGAAAAACGCAGCACCGTCCAATAACTTCTTTTTCCTCCTTCCCGTGACTTCTGACGATACCACCTTTTCCTCCCTCCGGCCCGGAGACCTGCGCCCGGAACTGCTGTCCCCCGCCGGGGATATGGAGTGCGCCCGCGCGGCGGTAGCGAATGGCGCGGACGCCATTTATTTTGGCCTGGACCGCTTCAATGCCCGCCTGCGGGCGGACAATTTCACGCTGGATTCCCTGCCGGAGCTCATGCGCTTTCTCCACGCCCACGGCGTGAAGGGGTACGTGACGATGAACACGCTCATCTTCACCTCGGAGATGGAGGACGCCCTGGCCTACCTAGGCCATCTGAACGCCGCCAGGGTGGACGGCGTGATCGTGCAGGACACCGGGCTGGCGCGCTGCCTGACGGAATGGGGACGGCAGGATTCCGCCATGAAGCTGGAACTGCACGCCTCCACCCAGATGACGCTCACCTCCCCCGCCGGGCTGGACTTCGCTTCCGGCTTTCTGGACCTGAAACAGGCTGTGCTGGCGCGGGAGCTGAGCTTGAAAGAGATCGGGGAATGCGTGCGCCATACGGACATTCCCCTGGAAGTATTCGTGCACGGGGCTCTCTGCGTGGCCTACTCCGGCCAGTGCCTCACGTCGGAAAGCCTGGGCCAGCGCAGCGCCAACCGCGGGGAATGCGCGCAGGCCTGCCGCCTGCCGTATTCCCTGGTTGTGGACGGCAAGCAGGTTCCGCTGGGGGAGAGGCGCTACCTGCTCAGTCCGCAGGACCTGTGCGCCATTGACCGTATTCCGGACCTAGTCCGTATGGGCGTGAGGAGCTACAAGATAGAGGGGCGCCTGAAAAGCCCGGAATACGTCGCGGCGGTGACGGCGGCCTACAGAAAAGCCCTGGACGCCGCCTGCGCCGGATTGCCTGTGGACGGAATGGTAACCGCACGGGACCGTTATGCACTGCAAATGGTATTTTCACGCGGCTTTTCCACAGGCTGGCTGGACGGCACGGACCACCCGCGCCTGACCCACGGCCGCCATGGCAAGAAGCGCGGCGCTTATGCGGGCGTGATTGTGGACAGCGGCCAGGGCTGGCTGGATATCAGGCCAGAAGGGGGCATCCCGCTCGCCCCCGGAGACGGTTTTGTCATTGACGCCGGGGAGGACCGGAATGAAGAACAGGGGGGCCGCATCTGGAAAGTGCAGAGAAACCGCCTGTTCTTCCACGGAAAAGCTTCCCGGATTGACTGGAACCGGGTAAAACCGGGGCAGAAACTCTGGAAAACGGATGATCCGGCCCTGAATGCGGAGCTGAAAAAGATGCGGGAACACCTGCCGGAAGCGGCCATTCCCCTCCATTTGACCTGCACGGGGTCCGCCGGGGAACCCCTGACGGTTTTATGCCTGGAATACGGGTGTTCCGTGCAATCCTCCCAGGCCCTCCAAACGGCGGAGAAACGTCCGCTGACTCCTGAAACGCTGGAACAGCAGCTCGGCAGGCTGGGAGGAACAGGGTTCCGCCTGGCCTCCTGTGACTGCCGTCTTCCGGAAGGGCTGATGCTCCCGCTGAGCATTCTCAACCAGACGCGCCGCGCACTTGTGGAACGGATTCAGGCGGTCCGGCAGGAGAGGGAAGCCTCCGCTCCCGCCTCCCGCCTTCCGGCGCCTTTCATCCTGCCCGCGCTCCCGGCGGGAACTGCCGCTCCAGATATGGCTCCGCACCTGTCCGTGCTGTGCCGCAGAGTGGAACAGGTCCCCGCCGCGCTGGACTCCGGCGCGGACGCCCTGTATCTGGATTTTGAGGACATCCGGGATTACGCGGCGGGCGTGGAAACCGTGCGGAAGAATGAACGCACCGCTCCCGTTTTCCTGGCGACGCCCCGCATCCAGAAACCTTCGGAAACAGGCTACTTCAAGCTCATGGAACGGGCGGAGCCGGACGGCATTCTTATCCGCAACCTGGGCGCGGCCGAGTATTTCCGCCATTCCCCCCTGCGCCGCATCGGGGATTTTTCCCTGAATGTCGCCAATCCGTACAGCGCGGCCATCCTGAAGGAACAGGGGAATCTGGACTACCTCACCATCTCCTATGACTTGAACGCCGGGCAGGTGGCGGACCTGCTCCGCGGCGCCCCGCCGGAATGGTTTGAACTGACCCTGCACCAGCACATGCCCATGTTCCACATGGAGCACTGCGTGTTCTGCACCTTCCTTTCGGAGGGGACCAGTTATAAAAACTGCGGACACCCCTGCGAGCGGTACCAGGTGCAATTGCGGGACCGCGTGGGCCAGCTTCATCCCCTGCTGGCGGACGCAGGCTGCCGGAATACGCTGTTCAACGCACGCGCCCAGACGGGAGCCGGCTTTTTCCGGGACTTCCGCCGCCGGGGCCTTTCCCGCTTCCGCGTGGAACTGCTGGATGATTCCCCGGAGAAGACGCGTCTGCTGGTGTCCCGCTACCGGGGTCTTCTAGACGGCTCCTGCAACGCGGCGGCCCTCATCCGGGAACTGGACGTCGCGGAACAACTGGGCACGACGGAAGGCACGCTCCGGCCCAGATGACGCAGGGAGGGCCTGGAAAGAAAAAACGGACAAAGAATGCACCGCCCGCGCCTTGAAGCAGCGCAAAAACCGCCTTATGATGGCCCCCATGGGAATGGAAGACCCTTTCCCGGAACTTCCGCAAGATGAATACTACCCTGAAAGACCGCCTGATCCGTCACCTGGAGGACGGACATGATGAACCCCGGAGCAAATCCGAACTGGCACGCGCCCTAAATGTGGATTCCCGGCAGAAACAGGATTTCCGCGCCCTGGTGGACCAGCTGGAAGAGGAAGGCAGGCTCGTACGCCTGCAAAAGGGCAGGTACGCCCTGAAGCGGGAGAGCCGGAACCTGGTGCACGGCATGATCCGCATCCTGCGCTCCGGCAAGATTCTATTTATCCCCAAAAAGGAAGACCCCGCCGCCGCGGCCATGGGCTGGGATCTGGAGGCCATTCCGGAACTGGAGCTGAAGCCCAACCATCTTGGAACCGCCCTGGACGGGGACCGGGTGGCCGTACGCGTGGAACGCAAGGCATCCGGGGGACGCAGGAACGGCCGCCGGGACCGTTTTGCGAGACCGGACACGGGCATGAAAGCCCGCGTGGAGGAAGTGACGGAACGCGCCCGCTCACGCTGGCTGGGGATATTCCGCGCCGGAAAGAACAAACTGGGCCGCGTGCTGGGAGACGGCATCGGCTCCCCGGCATCCATTGAACTGGCGGAAAAACCCGCCATGGAGGTGCTCCCGGGCCAGCTCGTTTCCGTGGAACCCGTGTCACGCGGGGAAGAAAAGAAGGCTCCGCGCGGGAAAATCGTGGAGGTGCTCGGCTATCCGGATGATCCCCATGTGGACATGGAATCCGTCATCAGGAAGTATGACCTGCCCGTGGAATTCCCCTCCCCTGTACTCCGGGAGGTGGAAACCCTTTCCAAGGACCCTTCCCCCAGGGAGCTTGCCCGCCGGGAGGACTGGACGGACCGCACCGTCATCACCATTGACCCCGCGAGCGCCAAGGATTTTGACGACGCCATTTCCATCAAGGCTACTCCGCAAGGCTGGACGCTGGCTGTCCACATTGCGGACGTCTCCCACTTTGTCAAGCCCGGCAGCGAGCTGGATAAGGAAGCCCTGCGCCGAGGCAACTCCACCTACCTGCCGGACCGCGTTCTTCCCATGCTGCCGCCGCGCCTTTCCGATGACTTATGCAGCCTGCGTCCGGACGTCGTGCGCCTGACGAAGGTGTGCGAAATGAAGTTTGATAAAAAAGGAAAGCTGCTCGGCGCCCGCTTTGCGGACGCCTTCATCCGCAGCAAGGCGCGCCTGACCTACCAGGAAGCCTTCGCCATGATGAAGGGGCATGACAAGGGGGAAATTCCCTCCATGGTCCGGGAAGCCTGGAAGCTGGCCTCCATCCTGCGCCGCAACCGCTACGCCAAGGGAGCGCTGGACCTGGACTTTCCGGAAGTGCGCGCCGTCATGGACAAGGACGGCCGCGTGACGGACATCATCACGGAAGAGTATGATGAGAGCCACCAGCTCATTGAAGAGTGCATGCTGGCGGCTAACGGCGCCGTGGCCCTGACGCTGAAGAACAAGAACCGCCCCACCATCTACCGCGTCCATGAAGAACCGGACTCCGCCAAGCTGTTCGAGTTCGGCCAGCTCTGCAAACTGTACGGGCACCCCGTCCACGACATCGGCCAGCGGCAGTACCTGAACGAGCTGATGAAGTCCATCAAGGGCACCCCGGATGAACAGCTTCTCAAGCTGGCGCTGCTGAAAAGCCTGATGCGGGCCAGGTACGACACGGAGCCCCTGGGCCATTACGGCCTGGCTACCCCCAATTACTGCCATTTCACCAGCCCCATCCGCCGTTACGCGGACCTGGTGGTGCACCGTTCCCTGGACCCCCTGCTGGCCAATCCCCCCAAGGGGGCCAAGGGCCCCGGCAGCGTGAGCAGGCTGGAGGAGGATGCGGAACACATTTCAGAGACGGAACGCACCTCCGCCAGCGCGGAGAAGGATGCCAACCGGATGAAGCTCTTTGAATGGCTGGAAGGACAGTGCTTTGCGGAGCATCCGGAAGTGCACGACGCCCTGATTACGGAAACGCGGCCCTTCGGCGTGATGCTGGAGATTCCCCGCCTTCAGATCAAGGGCCTGATCAAGCCGGACCAGCTTCCCGGCGGACGCTGGGTGTATGAGGCCTTCGCCAACCGCTGGAAGAGCGATCACGGCACCGTGCTGTGCACGGGCCTGCGCGTTCCCGTTATCCCCGTAAAGGTGGACCGGGACCAGCAGTGGGCGGACTTCACCATCGTCTCCCGGGGGGAACACAGGAAGCCGGAAAAGACGGAAGCAAGCGGTAAAAAGGAAAAACGCTTTACCGGACGCAAACGGCGTCCCGCCGAAGGAAAGAAGGCGCCTGCAAAAGCACGCGGTAAAAGGCCGTAACTGCGGTTCTCCTTGCAGCAGAATCACCTTCGAACTTTTTTAATAAAAATTTTCTTGAATTAAATTGCCCTTTTCATGTATAGACTGGTTGCTGTTTACTTGTGAAACCGACCCCACGCCTATGAAACAAGGACGTTGAACCCGTAAGTAAGCGCGATATGAATGCTGAATGCCAAGGTCCGCTCCCGGGTCTGGAGCGGACCTTTTTCCCGGAAGCCTGTCATGACGGTGACGGCAGGGGGAAATAAGGGTGTCCAACCTGCATGACAGCACTGCAGCATATCCCCGAACGAACGCCTTTCACTTACGCGGACCTGATTGAATACCGCGACGGACAAATCACCAGCCTGGCCCTCGTGCGCTCCAAGGGAGTCAACATGACTATTCTGGCCTTTGACGACGAACAGCTTCTCCCCACCCACCAGACGCCGGGCCCCGCCCTGGTACAGATTCTGGACGGCACGGCCTTCTTCACGGTGGGCAATGATTCCATGAACGTGCCGCAGGGCCAGACCCTGATGATTCCCGCAGGCGTTCCCCATTCCGTGATCGCCCAGGGACGGTTCAAAATGCTGGTCACGTCCATCCTCCCGCTGGATTGATCAGGAGATTCTTTTTTACAATTCCCTGACGATAAATGATGAGTGTTGTTCCAGCTTTAGTCCGGGATGGCGCACGGTAATGACGTGCGCCCCCGGTTCCAGCAGGGCGTAAGCCTCGTCTCCATCCTGCACGATCGTCAGGGATGGGGAGGACCAGACCGCCCCTGATGGAAGATTGGAGCGCAGTTGAAGGCGACGCCCCGCTCCGGGCAATTCCGGGTCCAGAACCAGGCGTGACCCGTCCACCGGGACCAGAATGCGGGGAGCCTCTCCGGACCAGGCCCCCGGAAGCAGGCAGTAGACATCTGCCGCCGTGCAGGCGGGGCTGGTGAACCATTCCGTATAACGGCTGTCCAGGCAGGCGCGGCCTGCCGCGTCGTAATCTGCCGCGGAGACCTCCTGCGGCATCGTTGCCGGAGAAACCCATTCCTCCCGGACATGGGCCTGCGGCAGGGGCAGCGCGCCCGCGCGCTTTCCCGTGCGGGCGTCAATGCGGATGCGGACCATGCCGGGGACGGGCCCGGGGAAAGAAGGCGTCCGGTCCCGGTGCGCCAGCTTCATCACTCCGGCAAAAATGGGAGCGGCCCCGGCCATGCCCCCCACCTGCTTCATGGGGGAGGCGTCAAAGTTGCCTACCCAGACGCCCACGGTGATTTCACGGGTGAAGCCCACGCACCAGTTGTCCCGGAAATCAGAGGAAGTGCCCGTCTTGCAGGCATACCGGAAGGGCAGGTCCATCACCTCCGCATCGCTGAACACAGCCAGCCGCGCCTCCCGGTCCGCCAGAATATCCGCTACCAGGAAGCAGGCTTCCGCGGGCAGTACGGGCCGTTCCGGCACGGGAGCGCCCTGCTCCAGCTTCAGGGGCAGGAAGGAACCTCCGCGCGCCAGGCACGCATAGGCCCCCGTCAACTCCCGCAAGGTCACCTCCGCATTGCCGATGGCAAGCCCCAGCCCGTAATGCGCGGCGCCCTCCCGAATGCTCCGGATACCCAGATGTTCCAGCAGTTTCAGCAGCCGGGCCGGACCGCCGAACGCGCCCAGCGCCCTCATGGCCGGAATGTTTTGGGAGCAGGCCAGCGCCTGCCTGATGGAAATGGGACCCATGTAGGCCCTGTTGTAATTCTGCGGAGCTTCCAGCCCACGCGCGCTACGGTACGTGGTGGGAACGTCCGGCAGCACCGTTCCCGGATACGCGCCCAGGACAAACGCCTGGGCATAGACAAAGGGTTTCAGGGCGGAGCCGGGGGAACGCGGCAACGTGGTTCCGTCCAGCAATCCCCCCGCCGGATGGTTCCTGTTGGCGGACCCTATCAGGCAGAGAATATTCCCCGTGGCGTTCTCCACCACCACCACGGCGGCCTGCGTCACATGGTGGCCTTTCAGGCGATCCAGCTCCCGCTTTACGATTTCCAGGGCGCTGCGCTGCAGGGAGGCCTCCAGCGTGGTGCGCACCTCTCCCGTGCGGCCCGCATGCATCAGGGCAGCGGTCACATGGGGGGCCAGCGGCTGGCGCCCTTCTTCCGTTTCCGCGCTGAACAGGGGTTCCAATAAGGCACGGGCCACCATGCCGGCGGGGGCCATGCCTTCCTCCCTCATGCGCCGGAGAACCAGATTCCGCCGCTGGAGCGCCCGTTCCGGATGCCGGAGGGGGTTCAGGTAGGACGGTCCCTGCGGCAGCCCGGCCAGCAGGGCGCATTCCGCCAGGGACAGGCGGGACATCTCCCGGCCAAAGTAGAAACGCGCCGCCGCGGCAGGTCCCCGGCGCAGATTGCCGTAATCCAGGCAGTTGAAGTAGGCTTCCAGAATGGCCTCCTTGCTCATGCTTATCTCCATGCGGCGGGCCTGGAACAATTCCCTGGCCTTGGCGAGGAGGTTCCTGCGGGCCGGAGGATTGGCATTCTTGGCGAGCTGCTGGGTGATGGTGGACGCGCCGGACACGACTTCCCCGCCCGCGGCATTAGCTGCCACGGCGCGGGCCAGCGCCAGAAAGTCCGCCCCTCCGTGGCTGAAAAATCGTTTGTCTTCCGCCGCCAGGGTGGCCTTCACCAGCATATCCGGCACCTCCCGGAGCCGGACGGGTTCTGTATGGTAGTAATCCGGCCCCGGCAGGGTGGCGATCCTTCCGCCGTCCCTGTCCAGAACCAGGGCTCCCCGCTCTTCCGGATGCAGCAGCCCTTCCGGAAGAGGAACCAGCCAGGGAACCGCATACCAGGCAAGCAGCCATGCCGCAGCCAGCCCTCCCGCAGCCCAAAGAAGGTTTTTCCGTTTGAAGAATCTTTTGAAAAATGCCCTGGTCATGAATCTGCGCCGCACCGGGAGAAAGCCTTGATCACTGCCCCGGAAAAACGGTCAGCTTCTGGGGAATGCTCAATCCGTAGGTTTCCGGCCTGTACATCAGTTCCGCCTTGGCGGACGGGGCGATGACGACGCCGGACTTGGTCACCCGCGCCAGATAGCGCGCCGTAAAGCGACCCTCCCTCCAGGAATTGGCGAAGAAGCGCACGCGGTCCTTGAGGAACTCCCGGTGGGACACCCACCCGCTCCAGTAGAACCAGCGGTTCCCCTCGTCCCCCGCCTCGTTCTCCCGCCCCCCCGGTATCTGGGAAAGCAGGGCGGGATTCACAGCCTCAAAGGCGGA
Organism: Akkermansia sp.; assembly: GCA_048388685.1. GTDB lineage: Bacteria > Verrucomicrobiota > Verrucomicrobiia > Verrucomicrobiales > Akkermansiaceae > Akkermansia. The sequence goes on from DBGCTZ010000012.1 coordinate 100,842, forward strand.
AGGCAGGTAATCCTCCATCACCACATACGTCAGCGGGTCCGGAGCCTTGTCCACATGAAGGGTGATCCTCACCAGTTCCCCTACCGCGAATTCCGCCGCGGGTGTCCACTCCCCTTCCGGGGAAAGCTTTTCATAAACGCGTGAAACGGCAAAGCCCTTGTTGACGGCGCCGCCGTCCCCCTGCGTGCTGCTGCGCCCGTGGGCCTCCGCCATGCCGTACACCGTGGTTCCGGTCTCCGGAAGGCTGAGCACGGCTTTCTCCCCAACCAGGGCGGGGAACCGGGCCGGAGAAGACACGGAACACACGCCGTCAAGCGTCCGGGCCCCGTAATCCACGCGGAAGGGGGCGGAAAGGGGCGCTTCCTGCAAGCCTTTCAGGTATTCTCCCAGCAGAAAGACATCCCAGCCGGAACTCCACGTGGAGTATGGAGCCCGCCCCCCGAAGGAACCGGACGTCCTGTCCACAATCAGGCGTTCCAGCTTTTCCCGGACTGCGTGGTCATCGGGTGCCAGCGCCATTTCCGCCAGGGCCAGCAGAAGGCGGCAGCGGGGGCTCTTCATTTCCTTCGCGGAAACCTTCATCAGGTTCCGGGCCTGGGTTTTCGCCTCCGGGCGGGGGGAAAGCGCCGCGGCCAGGGCCAGGTACAGGCGGTCTTCCGCCTTCAGCTCGCTGGCGCGGTCCAGCAGGCGGTTGAGCAGGGAGGCGGGCATGTGTCCCGCACGGGCCAGCACCCATGCCCCCAGGAGTCCCTCACGGGGCTTTCCGGACAGTTGCCGCCCCAGATAGGCGTACAGTTTGTCAAGATCATGCTCCGGAACGTAGATTCCCTGCTCCCGCGCCAGGGTCAGCACCAGCGCGGCATACGGGCAGTATTCGCTCACCTCCGTGCCGCCCTGCCAGTAGGCCAGGCCGCCGGAGGAAAGCTGGTTCTTCATGATCTTGTACACGCCGCTCCGCAGAGCCCGGGAACGGTCCTCCGGAGACTTCCCCTTGAAGCCGGGAAGGTACTTGGCCAGGAGCGGCTCATAAATCCACGGGAGCGTGGAGGAGGAAAGCTGTTCCAGGCAGCCGTACGGGTAACGCAGCAGGTAGTTTACGCTGCCGTCCGCATATAGCAGGGGGGACGTGCCGAGCGTCACCCGGATGGGAGTTCCCTTCACAAAGGGAGTGGTCACCAGTTCCGGAACGTCCAGCGTCTTCCCGGAGGAAAGGGAAAAGCAACGCAGCTCCCGCAGGTCCGGGAAGGGAGGCACCACCTCAAACGCATGTTCCACCGTATCCTTCAGCAGGGAGTAAACCCCGGAGGAATAAGGCGTGCCGCTACCATCCGCGGCGCGTATGTCCCAGGTCAGCCGGGCTTCTCCCGGCTGCGTGAATTTCACGTTGAACACCAGCGTTTGCGACTGGTTCCCGTCCAAAACCAGCGTCTGCACGGGCTGGGGCACGGAGGCGGAGGGAGAACCGGATTTCAGCGTGACTACCCACGGTCCCTTTCTGTCTCCCGTCTGGCTTACCGTCACCGGAATATTCAGGGAATCACCCTCCGTTGCAGTGAAGGGGGGAGCGGGTTCCAGCATCACGGGCTTGTTCACCACGTAAGCCCCTTCCCCGGTCCCGAAATCGGAATCACCCGCCAGCGCGACCGCCATCACGCGATAGCGGGTCAGCGTGTCCGGATTCCTGTACTCCGCCTTGAAACGGCCTTCCCCGTCCGTCCGGAGGGAGGCCAGCCAAATGGCGCACGGGGTGAAATTTTTCCTCAACTCCAGGTCTCCCGGCGCTTTCCGGGAACCGTTGGGGGAATCCCCGCCGCCGATGAACACGCCCTTGTTGTCCGTGGAACGCCCGCTCCAGTCTTCGTCCAGAATTTGCTCCAGCGTGGTCCACGTGCCTACGGACAGGGGGCGGTCCGCGTAAAAATACCGGATGGGCCGGGGCGTTGCGTAGCCGATCACCTGGAGGGTGCCTTCATCCTCCGCAAACAGGCAAACCTCCGCATTCCGCACCGGCCTGCCCTGATAGTCCGTCACCACGCCGCTGACTACGGCAGGGGAACCGGGCCGGGACATGCCGGAGGGGGGAGCCACCTTCACATTCAGGGTGTGCCGGACGGGCTGCACCTTCAGCGCGGCATACCCCAGCTTCAACTGGGGATTACGGGCCTTGCGGCTGCTTAGGTCCGCCCCCTTCACCAGGAAAACGGACACATAGACGTTCGGGGCGTCCGCATCCTCCAGAGGCACCTCCACTACGGGGTTGTCCAGCGCCAGCTTTCTGGAAAAGCTCCGCAGCACCTTTTCCCGCTCCACCGTCACCATCACTTCACCTTCAATGGGCGTCTGAATCAGGAGACGGGCCGTTTCGCCCGGCTTGTACCATTGCTTGTCAGGGATAATCTTCACCTTCAGGCCGTCGTGGTATTCCCACGGGGAAACGCCGCTGCCGTAAACCCAGTACTTTACCGCGGTGCGGAATTCCCGCCCATCCGCGTCACGTCCGGAAAAGGCCACCTCGTAAATGCCGTCCTGAGCGGTGGGGATGGAGACGGCCTTCCCTCCGGTCCGGATGTCGGCGGAATCTGCCGGAGTCAAGATCAGCACCTTCTCCAGCACCGTGCTTTTTACCTCGTCGTTGCGCACGGTCGTGGCGTCATCGCTCTCATACCGCACAGGGCGGAAGGCGGTGCGTGTCACCGTCATGTTCAGGTCCAGGTCATTTCCCGCATAGGGCTTTCCGTCCAACCCCAAGGCAATCAGGCGTAAATCCAGGGGCGTTCCCTGGCGGCAGATGGAGGAGCTGTTCTTCACCCCCACAAACACGGAAGCCGGATTCCAGACGGCGTTCTGGGAGGCCTTGATCAACTGCTCATTCCCGTTCACCACGGAAGCCTGGAGATTCAGCCGCCTGACCCGGGGGAAGGACTGGCCGTCCAGGGAAAACTCCACCGTATTCGCGCCTTTCCCGTCCAGCACGGCGGACTGCTGCTTCATGTCGGAAGAAGCCCCGCGGCTGGAATAACCATAATATGCCTCCCAGTACCCTCCGTCCTCATCCCGGTAATCCCCGAAACGGTAATCCCTGTACCCGTCCGGGTAGAAATTGGACGGTACGCTGCGCAGGGACCAGTTCACCTTGCCTCCGGAAACAGGGGTGCCGGTAAAATTCGTGGCCTTCACGTCGGCTTTCAGGACCTTGGCTCCTGGCTTCAGGTCATGAATCCTTTCCTCCACTTCAAACTCATTCCGCTTGAACTCGGCCACCTCCACGGGATACCGGAACTCCCGGTTGCTCTTGTGGAATTCCTCCCGGTAATATTTTTTGTAGTCGTATTCGTCAGAGGAGGAACCGTTTTCCTGCTCCGCCTGTACGGCATCCCCTTTCAGCCGCAGGGCGGCAAGAACCGTGTATGTGCCCGTCTCTTCCTCAGGGAAGGTGAAATCCAGGTCAAAGGTTCCCGCATCCGACAAATTCACCTGCCTGACGGCCACTTCCCGGTCCCGGGCGTCCCGGACAGTCAGCCTGACCTCCTCCACGGGAGCCAGGGTGAGACGGTTGTCCAGCAGGGAACGCACGATTCCCTTCAGGTGCATCGTCTCTCCCGGACGGTACAGGTTCCTGTCAGAGAACATGAACAGCCTGGTTTCCGCGGTAGTGGCGGGATTCAGCCCCAGAGCCTCCCATTCATAGGGCAGTGTTTTCATGTCAAAGGACCACGTGTCCACCTTCCCCGGCCAGTCTTCCAGAGGGCTCAGGTAACTGTCCGCCCCGGACACCACCCGGATATAGGCAGCCTTGCCCTCCATTCCGGTCATGGGCAGCCGCACCGTGCCCCGCTCCACGGGAACGGAAGCCAGCACGGCGCCTCCGGCGTCCAGCAACTGGACCTGTGCCTTCTCCGCAGCTTTTCCGGTAGCCAGGGAATACACGTATACGAATATGTCGTCCGCCGTCTTCTTGTGCAGGACACCCAAGTCCGTCACCTGCACGACGGCCTGCACGGCATAGGAAGCCTCCTTCCTGTCAAAATTCTTTCTGGAACCATTTTCCGATGGCGCGCCAAACAACTTGTACGCCTTCAGCACTGGATCACTGACGCGGCCCTCCACCTCAATGAAATACATGCCAGGCTCCACGGCGCCCCCAAACAGGGCGTCCAGTCCGATGGACATTTCCGTTTTATCACGGACGTCCAGAACCAGCTCTCCTTTTTTATCCGCCGCCAGAAGCTCCGCAGGCAGAAAATGCCGCTGGTCACGGTCTGTCACGGTCCGGGCAAGCGGCGCTTCCCGGTCCTGTTCATAAATCTTCCTGTAAGCCGCCATCGTCTGGTGCCGGTAGCCATCCCTGATGCGGTAGCCGCGCACGGTCAAATCCTTTAAATTGCCGATGGAAGCCTTCAATTTGCGGGACCCGGCGTACATGATGCCGTTATTGCCCGCATCCAGGTACAGGGAGGGGGCCTCCGGCCTCACTTCCACGAAATCTTCCGCATTCTCCCGGGACAATTCCTGACCATCCACGGACCGCACGCCCTTCAACTTCCATTGCAGTTTAAACACGGCCTCATCTCCGCTCACCAGGAACGGCAGGGAGGAATACCACCGGGGCCGGATATGCTTCATTTTACCGATCTGTTCCTTGTCCGGGCGGATCACTATTTTACGCCCGTTCTTTCCGTCCCCGCCATTAAGGGAAACGGTAAAACCTCCTTCCTGTTCATCGTAGGCCATGGGCCTGGCGTCACCCTCCATGAAAAATTCCATATGGTCCCGGCAGAATTGTTCCAGGTCCTCCATCTGCACAAGGAGAGTCCATTCAAGGGTCAAACGGCCTCCGCTGCCGGAAAGAGCATGGTAATAACCGGAGGCGGAGAAACGGGGTACGGAACCCAGCTTGATCTCATCCGTGCCGTTTTTCCCCCCTTCCCCGCGGGAGGACAGGAAGGAGGCATCCCGGCTGACCAGCTGATAGTCTTTTCCGTACCGGAACATCCCCTCCGGACTGATAACGTACACGCCGGGCACAACCATGCCGTCCGGCTTGCCTTTGAATCTTTTCTCATCCGCAATATTTCTCACCCGGTAGGACCGGGCGGCCCTCACCTCCTTCAAGGTGGCGGGCTGCACGCGAACTCCCAGGGACACGGGAGAAACTCCGGCCTCAATCTGTTTCTCATCCGGAACATCCGCAAAATAAAAGTTCTTTTCCAGCGCCTTCTGCTTTAAATCATAACCGGGAATCACCAGGAAATAGCTCTCCCACGGGTAAACTTCAGTTCCCTGCCAGCCTCTGTCCATGGAAGAAAGGAAGAAATTCCAGGTCTGAAGCCCCGTCAGGCGCAGAGGTTCTGCCGGTACCGGGGAGCCATCCAGAAAACGGGCATGATCCGCCGGTTTCCACGTGTAAACGGCACGGAAGGAAACCGCCTCCTGCGGCGTGCATTCCAGCACATTGGGAGTCACCCATCTGGAAGAAAATTTCAGGGGAGGGGAAACGGACATCAGCTCCGGAGCTCCCGCTTTTCCCACTTCGGAATCCCGCGCCACGGCCTTGTCAAAGACCAATTGGAACGGCTTCCCTTTTTCCAGATGGGAGGGGGAGGAAGGCGGGTAGGCCACCGTGGTGGCGGCAAGAGATGAACAAATACTGCAAATTCCTGATAAGCAGGCAATAGCAAAAGAATAGATTTTCATGGGAGGGGGCAATTCTATATACCCCATCTTCTCCCCTTTTTGAGTCTCCAACACAAGCAGAAAATCCGCAAACGGTAAAAATAGAGATATAAGCCATTATCAATTGATGAAGTTTCTTTTGTCTCTTTGATGATGCTCTATAAAAACGCTCTTCTTGAGCTTTCGGTAGATCTGGTGCGGTCATGAATCCAATCTGTAATTTTTAAATGCGATAATTTCAGTGGAACCCGGGACACTTACCTCACTAGAGAAAAATCTCCTCTAACATCTCTCCAGTATTTCTTTTTCCGCACGCTGCCTCTCCCTGGAAATCCGGAATTCCAATAATCAAACGTATAGGACGTGAAAGTCATTGTGGCATAAATTATTATGCTAATACCTAGGCATAAGTAAACTACCCACCTTCTTTTCTTTTATCTCTTGCCATATTGGACAAACCCATAAATCTTGATCCCGATTTTACATTTCAATCATTGAACAAACCTGGTTTCACTATCATGATCAACTCCTTCCATATCGATGCCATGGACACCGTCTATCCGTTCATTCCCATGTACCCCAACGGGCAGCCACAAGGCGACTTCTTGGTCAACGGCGTCACCGCCCCCGTCCTTATCCCCAAACGTACTGCCTCTACCAACACACGCCGCGAATGGTTCGGATACCTCAAGGTCATGGTTCCAACCACCTGCTT
>DBGCTZ010000013.1:0-160588 GCA_048388685.1 Akkermansia sp.
CCTACCTGGCCCACTGTGAAACCCCCCTTTCCGAGGAATTCGGGGAAAACGTCCTGAAAGGCATCTCCTTCCTGGTGGACCTGGGCATGAAGAATCCCGTGATTTCCGAAAAACCCGCCCTGAAGGAAATCTGCTATGACCACGCCGTGGCTACCTACGCCCTCTGCGAGTCCTATACCTTCTGCAAGCAGATGGACATTCCCTCCATCGCCAACCTGGAAAAAGTCGTGATCAAGGCGGTGGACAGGATCATTGACGCCCAGTGCCCCAATGGCGGCTGGGGCTACAGCTACAACAACAAGATCAACCCGGACATCGACCTTTCCGTCACGGGCTGGAACGTCCAGGCGCTCAAGGCCGCGGAGCACGGCGGCATCAAGCCTACCAAGGGAGACATCCGGTCCACGCTGCGCAAGGCTTCCAGCTACGTCCGCAAGAACGTCATGCCGGACGGCAAATTCGCCTATAAGGAAAACGGCAACATGCCCCGTTCCTCCCTGGTGGGCGTGGGCGTGCTTTCCCTGCAAATGACCGGCAATGGTTCCGACAGCGCGGCACGCAAGGGTCTGGACTGGATCAAGAACAACGTCAAAACCCTCCAATGGGGACAGGGTTCCGGCACGGAAAACGTCAAGAGCAACCTTTACATGCACTACTACTGCGTCCAGGCGGCCATGAACCGCGGCGGCGATGTGTGGGCCTCCTACAACAAGGCATTCCGTGACGCCGTGCTCAGCGGGCAGAATGCGGACGGCAGCTTCCGGAAGAACGATGTCGGGTACGTTTCCGGCCTGACCAACAAGTCGGAAAGCATCTACCGCCAGTGCCTGGCTACGCTGATGCTGGAAACCTACTACCGCTTCCTGCCGGGTACGGGTGAAGGCACCAGGAATTCCTGACGCCATTCAACAGCTTTTTTGCAGCCCTCTTTCCTATCCGGGAAAGAGGGCTTTTCATTTTCCGACGCCGCGCACCGGAGGTCCCATTGCGGAGTCAATCCACGCACCTAAGTAACAATTTAATAACAACATACTAAATATAAGCATATTATAAATTTAACGCTTGCATCTGCATAGTCATGGAGGGATGGTGAAATCCTCATCAAACCCCATCCCATCCATGAGCCTGCATATTGAAAGTACGGAAGACGCCCTGGCGGAACTGAAAAAACAGCGCGTTAAAAACCTCGCCGCGGCGGTATCCGTTTCCGTCCTCGGCGCCGCCATGATGAGCCTCCTGCTCTATCTGGTCAACATCATCACCTTCCTTCCGGAGCCTCCGGCAACCATCGTTTATCCGACGGTTGAAGAAAAAGGAACAGAGGAACCTGAAAGGCCCGAGCTCGTCCGGAAGGCCCAGCGTCCCAGCAGCCCCGCTATGGACCAGCAGGTAAAAGTCATCGCCACGGACGCAGCCCTGGATACAGCCATCAGAATACCGGACACGGAAATGGACGAGCCCTCGGAATCCCTCCTGTCGGACATCGGCAATGATTTCGGATGGGACGACCACGAAGGGCCGGGACCAAACGGCCCGGACACAGACGTCCTTTCCAAGCGGTGCGATCTGAACGACCGCATGAAGCGCATCACGGAAAACGGCGGCATCCCGCAGTGCGAGGAAGCCGTGGTCAAGTCCCTCCAGTGGCTCCAGAAGCAGCAGAACAAGGACGGTTCCTGGGGGGACGGCCCCCAGAATTACAAGTGCGCCATGACGGGGCTCTCCCTGCTTTCCTACCTGGCCCACTGTGAAACTCCCCTTTCCGAGGAATTCGGGGACACTGTCCTGAAAGGCATCTCCTTCCTGGTGGACCAGGGGATGAAGTCCCCCGTCATTTCCCTGGTTCCGCAAATGAACGAGGTCAGCTATGACCACGCCATCGCCACCTATGCCCTCTGTGAGGCCTACACCTTCTGCAAGGAGATGGACATCCCTTCCATCGCCAACCTGGAACAAGTCGCCGTGAAGGCGGTGGACCAGATCATGAAGGGGCAGAACTCCAACGGAGGCTGGGCCTATCATTACAACACGCAGCCCGGCGCCCACACGGACCTCTCCGTCACGGGCTGGAACGTCCAGGCGCTCAAGGCCGCGGAGCACGGCGGCATCAAGCCCACCAGAGGCAATATACGCGCCGTTCTGGCCAAGGCGGCCATGTACTGCCGCAAAACCTCCCTTGCCAACGGCCTTTTCTCCTATCAGGAAAACGGCCATGAACCCCGGGCCTCCCTGGTGGGCGTGGGCGTGCTTTCCCTGCAAATGTGCGGCAGCGGCTCGGACAGCGCGGCGCGCAAGGGGCTGGACTGGATGCTCAGGAACACCAATGAGCCCTTTAACTGGAAGGCCGGCAACACCACATCCAGCCTTTACCAGCATTATTATGGGGTGCAGGCGGCCATGAACCGCGGCGGTGACGTCTGGAAGGCCTATAACCGTGCCTTCCGGGACGCGGTGCTGAAAGCGCAGTCTTCCGACGGCAGTTTCGTTCCCAACGGATTCGGAGGCCCCGGCGGCGTAGTCCAGACCAGCCGGAACCGTCATGCCAATGACAGGATTTACCGCCAGTGCCTGGCTACGCTGATGCTGGAGGTCTATTACCGCTTCCTGCCCGGAACGGGGGAAGGCACCAGGAATTCCTGAATTGCCTCTCCCCTTCCATGAACGGGAGGCAGCCCCCGGAAGAAGGCCCCGCACGCCGGGAGGACAGGCCTTCTTCCGGACCGGCTGCTTATTAAATCCTGACTTGACCACGGCCCTTTCTCTTGTTATTCATACGGTTTCCATTTTCCAACGACGTGAATAACAACTCTTCCATTCTTTTCGGCCTTTTTGATGAATTTCTTTGGATCCGGTGCTCCGGGCGCGGAAGTTTCTCCAACAGCCCTACCGTCAAATCCCTGGGGGATGACTATATTGCTTCCGGAGGCCGCCTGATCGTCATTGACCTGGAAACCTGCTCCGGCATTGACTCCACCTTCATGGGCACCCTCGCGGGGCTGTCGCGCCGCCTGCTTCCCATCGGCGGGGCCGTGCAGATCGCCTCCCCCAGCGAACGCTGCCTGTGCGCGCTGGAAAGCCTGGGACTGGACGCCCTGCTCAGCATTGAGCCGCCCACGGCCCCCTGGCGGGGAAAGGTGGACCAGATACGCGCCAGCCTGAGTGCGGAAACCGCCCCTACCGTCCATCTGGACGCGAAGGACCAGACGCTGCATGTCCTCAATTCCCACCTGACATTGAGTGAACTGAGCGAAGAGAACGAAGAAAAATTCCGCAACGTGACCGACTGCCTGAAGGAAGAGCTGGAACGGCAGAAGGACAAATAATCCCTCCCCATCCCACATGGACATGCGCTCCATGGCCTCCCTGTACGGGGATGCCCTTTCCGCGGCGGAGGAGGAAGAACCGGATACCGTCAGGGAACACGCCGGGTCCCTCCGTTCCAAACTCCCGGATGAACGGACGCTCCAGCTTCTTTTGCGGGAAGGCAGGTTTGGCACCTCATTCACGGATGACCTGGGAAGGGACGTCCGCCTTCTGGACTTCGGGGACTGGAACAAATCCGCAGGACCGGATTTCCTGAACGCCCGGATACAAATAGACGGTATCCCGCAGACCGGAGACATGGAGCTGGACCCCGTGCCGGAAGACTGGGAACGCCACGGGCACGGCTCCAATCCTGCGTTTAACGGAGTCATCCTGCACCTGGCCTGCACGCCCAGCCGCGGGGAGTGGTTCACCCGCAATGCCAGGCATGAGCGCATTCCCTTGGCCCTCATCCCTCCCGCCGCTCTGGCTCTGGCAGGTACGCCTCCGTCGGGAAAAGCGCCGGAACGCCACTGCCCGCACGCCGGCGCGCTGGACGCCATGGCCCCGGAACATCTGGAAACCCTTCTTCAATCAGCAGCGGCCTACCGGTTCCGGAACAAGCACCGCCGCCATGCGGAACGCGCCAGACACGCAGGAGAGGAACAAACCCTTTTTGAAAGCCTGGCGGAAACGCTGGGCTATTCCGCCAATAAAACCGCCATGCGGCACCTGGCCATGCGCGCGCCCCTGCGTTCCTTCCGGGAATGCCTGGAAGCCATTCTCTTTGGAGCCGCCGGATTCCTGATTCCCGTTCTGCCGGACTCCTGCACGCCGGAGGCGGTGGCGCACCACAAGAAGCTCTGGACGGAATGGTGGCCCCTCCGGGAACAGTTTGAACTGGCCCCGGACCGCGCCTTCCCCTGGACGCTCTCCGGCAGCAGGCCGGCCAACCACCCGCAGAGGCGCGTGGGCGCGCTGGCGGTCATTGCCGGAGAGTTTGGCACCTTCAGGCGGCTTTGCCGTCCCGGCCACGGGGACGCCCTGGCAGATTATCTTTCCTCCCTCACCCATCCCTACTGGAGCACCCATGTGACGCTGCCCTCCGCACCGTCCCCGCGCCCCATGGCCCTGATGGGTCGGGACAGAATCCAGGCCCTGGCCGTCAACCACCTCCTTCCCGCGGACGGCGGGGAACGCGCGTGGGAACATTACCTCACCCTCAGGGGCGGACAGGCGGGAACCAGAGTGCTGGCCGTCCATCAGTCCCTGCTGGGACGCAGGCCGGACGCAAAGGCTTTTCTCACGAAGGCGTGGCACCACCAGGCCCTGCTTCAAATTCATGAAGACCTGTGCTCCCGCCATTCCTGCACCTTGTGCACTCTGATCAAGCGGCTGGAAAAGAAATGAGCGTCTGTCCTCTTTTCCTTTTCGCCCGGACCAAAAGCCGGATTTTCCACAGTATGGAGCCAGCGGAATAAAAAACTTCCAGCCCCCAAGAGGGAGCTGGAAGCCATGATCATTTTTCTGCCGGGGTAATCCCGGGCAGCAGAACCGCTTTCTTATCTGGCCACGGCCTGCGGCGCTTCCGCAGCGGGCTTCAGAGGCAGGGTTTTCACGCGGGTCATCTTCCCGTTGACGCGCACGGGCACCACCTTGGGCTGCTCGGAATACAGCTTGAGATTGCTCACCTTGCCGTTCTTCCAGGAGAAATCCACCGTGATATTGCCGCGGGCCTTCAGCCCCTTCACGGAGCCTTCCGGCCAAGCTTCCACGGGAGAAGGCATGATGTCCAGGCCGCCGGCATGGGACTGGACCAGCATCTCACAGATGCCGCCCACAATGCCGAAGTTGCCGTCCATCTGCATGGGCGGGTGCGTGGTCAGCATGTTGGGAAGGGTATTGAATTTCAGAAGCCCCTGCACCATTTCATGAGCCTTGTTTCCGTCTCCCAGGCGCGCCCACAGGGCGGTGCGCCACGGCCACGTCCAGGAACGGCGGCTGTCGCCGGTGGTGCCGCGCCATTCCAGGGAAAGGCGGGCGGCTTCCGCCAGCTTGGGCGTCTTGAGCTTGCTGATCTGGTTGCCGGGGAAAACGGCAAACAGGTGAGACGTGTGGCGGTGGTCCGTCTTGGGAATGCGGTCAATCATCCATTCCTGAAGGTTCCCTTCCTTGCCGATCTTGTTGCCGGCCAGCCTCTTCAGCTTGTCTTCCAGGCTCTTGGCCCAGGAGGCGTCCTTGCCCAGAATGCGGGCCGCCTTGATCGTATTGGTGAAGAGTTCCGCAATGAGCTGCTGGTCATGCATCACGCCGTCTTCACGGGGGCCGTGTTCCGGGGACCAGCCATTGGGAGCCACCAGGGTACCGGCCTTCACGTCCGCCAGATCCTTTTTCTCCTCTTCGCTGGGGTCCTTGCCGTTCGTCTTGAACCCTTCGCCCTTGGCGCCCAGTTCCTTCAAATGGTCTTCCCAGAAATGGCAGATTTCCTTCATGAGGGGATAGGCCTGCTTTTCCAGATACTTTTTGTCACCGGTGAACGCGTAATGTTCCCAGGCATGCAGGGCGTACCAGGCCGCGCCGGGAATATTCCAGGCCCAGCCGTTGCCGCCGAAGATGTTCTGGGAGGTGCGCACCGTCCAGCCGCGCACCGGTTTGCCGTCCTTGGTATTGAATCCCTTGTTGGCCTGGGAAGCGTCCCGGCAGCCGGGAGCCATGGCTTCCACGTAATTGATCAGGGCCTCATGGCATTCGGAGAGGTTGGCGGGTTCCGCGCCCCAGTACGCCATCTGGACGTTGATGTTGTTATGGTAGTCACAGGCCCACGGCGGCTTGACATAGTCGTTCCAGAGCCCCTGAAGGTTGGCTGGAAGCGTGCCGGGCCGGGAGCTGGACAGGAGCAGATAACGGCCGAACTGGAAGATGGTTTCTTCCAGATCCGGGTCCACCGGATTCTTCTTGTAGGCTTTCAGCCGCTCTGGAATGGGCAGTTTGGCCACGTCCGCCTCCGTCTTCCCGAAGTTCACCTTCACCCGGTCAAACATGGACTTGTACTGGGCAATGTGGGCCTGCCTCATGGCGGCGTAATCCCCGGAAGCGGCCTTGGACGCATAACGGTCCAGCTTCTTGGCGGGAGCCTCGCCTTTCCAACCCTTTTTGTGATCCATCACGTAATCCGTCTCCATGGCGATGACCACCATGCAGGAATCCGCGTTCTTCACGGAAATCTTATCGTCTGCGGTGGAAAGCGTACCGCCCTTGGGGCGAACGAGGATGCGGCCTTCATAGTTCATGCCGTTTTTCAGGGTTCCTTTCCACGTAATGACGGGACCCTTGGCGGAAATATCGGGGTCCAGCTGGCTGTTGACGGAAAAATCCGCACTGAACTGGCCCGGCTTGCTGGCCTTGTACTCCAGCACCAGCACATTGGCGGGCGTGCTGGCAAACGCCTCACGGTCATACGTCACGCCGTCCGCCTTGTAATTCACCTTGTGGATGCCGTCGCGCAAATCCAGGGCGCGGGTAAAATCCTCCACGGAAACGGAGGCCGGCTGGTCCCCTTTCTTGAAATCCACGAACAGGTCCCCGAACGGCAGGTAGTTGCCGAACTGGTTGGTGCCCGCATCCGGGCCGTATCCGTACCCGCCGCCGGGATTGGCGCCGCCGGACCAGAGGCTGATTTCATTCAGGGAAAACCGTTCACGGTTGGGAGCGCTGAAAATCATGGCTCCTATGCGGCCGTTGCCGATGGGATATCCTTCCGCTTCCCAGGCGGCGCTGGGTTTGAAATATCTCCCGAAATCGCTTTGGGGAGACTTCTCCTGCTGAGGATAAACAACCACGGCAGGCTGGTCGGACCAGATGAGGTTGGAGGCGGAAGGTTTGTCCAGCGCGCCCCACCCCAGGGAAATGGCGCTCACGGAGAGAGCGGATAAAAACAGAGATTGGAGATGCATGCTTTAATAATGATGTCATAATTATACTGCTTCCGCAATCTCTATCTTTCAGCCTTTTCAAACTTATTTTCGGGATGGCACATGCCCTTCCGCCTCCATCGTCCCGCTGACCATGGCCCTGTTTTTCAAATGGTAGTGAGGACAGTAAATTTCCTTGTCTTTGAAAGGCGCGCCTCTACCGTATGCAAGCATGTTCAAGCGTCTCTTCACCGCACTTTTCTCCGCCGTTCTTCTTGGGGCGGCTTCCGGAGTCTCCTCTGCCGGGGTTGCCGTTCCGGACATCCTGAAAGACCGGATCGCCCTGAAAAAAACGGCCCATCAGCTCAACGTGGTCTACTTCCTGGGCAGTGACACGAAACCCGTTCCGGATTATGAACGCCGCCTCAGCGAACTGCTGCTTTACCTCCAGCAGTTTTACGGAAAGGAAATGCAGCGGCACGGCTATGGAGCACGCTCCTTCGGCCTGGACATGAAAGCCCCCGGACGCGTGAACATCATTGAATACAAGGCCAAGAATCCGGCGGCGGACTATCCGTATGAAAACGGGGGCGGCTGGAAGGCGGCTGTGGAGCTTGACGAGTTTTTCAAGGCCAATCCGGACAGGAAAAAAGGGCAGCATACCCTGGTCATCATGCCCACCTGGAACGATGAAAAGAACGGTCCGGATAATCCCGGCGGCGTCCCCTTCTACGGCATGGGCCGCAATTGCTTTGCCCTGGATTATCCGGCCTTTGACATCAAGCACCTGGGCCAGAAAACCAGGGAAGGACAACTGCTGACCAAATGGTACGGCGGCCTGGCCCACGAGCTGGGGCACGGCCTCAACCTGCCCCACAACCACCAGACCACCTCCGACGGTAAAAAATACGGCACGGCCCTGATGGGAGCGGGCAACTACACGTTCGGCACCAGCCCCACGTTCCTGACGCCCGCGAGCTGCGCGCTGCTGGACGCGTGTGAAATATTCTCCGTCACTCCGGCACAGAAATTTTATGAAGGAAAGCCGGAAGTGGAGATCAAGGATGTGGCCATCTCCTTCAAGGGAGACCAGATTCTGATTTCCGGGAGCTACAAGAGCCCCCAGACGGTCAAGGCGCTGAACGTCTACGTCCAGGACCCTCCCTATGCCGTCAACCAGGATTACGACGCCGTTTCCTTCTCCGAACGCCTCGGGAAAAAGAGCGGCAGGTTCTCCATGAAGATTGACAAGAAGGAACTGGACGGACTGACCAGCAACGAATTCCGCATCTCCCTCATGTTCATCCTCGCCAACGGGCTCCAGATGCAGAAGCACGTCACGTTCCACTGGGACGCCCTCCAGGACTACAGGGACGAACCCAAAGCCTGACCCTGTTTTTTCCCTACGTTGACGGATGCCGCAGAAACGGCGGCATCCGCACTCCGGAATGGGTTCTATTCCTTCAGGCTGGTGCGCCAGCCGGAAGCGTGCTGGTAGTAATAAACCGCCTCCTTTTCCAGTTCCTTCATCCGCTCATCCGGCTTGACGGGCTCCCCGTCACGGAAAAATTCCGAGCCGCGCTGGGGCTTGAGCACCACCATGTCCTTCCCCTTCAGGTAGCCGATGTACTGGTAATTGCTCACAAAATACCGGGACTGGTAGGAGGGTTTCAAGGCGTCCTTCCCGTAAAATGCCGCATCATACGGCCATTTCAGAAGGCCGAGCAGGGTGGGCAGCACATCAATCTGG
This sequence comes from Akkermansia sp., assembly GCA_048388685.1. Classification (GTDB taxonomy): domain Bacteria; phylum Verrucomicrobiota; class Verrucomicrobiia; order Verrucomicrobiales; family Akkermansiaceae; genus Akkermansia. The sequence continues at coordinate 8,965 of DBGCTZ010000013.1, forward strand.
CTGACAGGCGTCTCTATCCGTTCCGGCTTCAGCAGGGCCGGAGCGTAGAAAATGGAGAAAATGCGGTGCGTCTCCGGATTGAGCGTCTGTTTCCCCGCGCTTCCTGCGCCGTGGTCCCCCACGAACACGAACAGCGTATTGTCAAACCACGGTTTGCCCTTCGCCTCCTCCACAAAAGCCCCCACGGCGTAATCCGCGTACTTCACGGCGCCCATGCGCCCGGTATGGGAAGGAATGTCAATGCGGCCTTCCGGATACGTATAAGGCCGGTGGTTGGACGTGGTGAATACCACCTGCAAAAACGGAATGCCTCTCTTGTGGGATTCATCCGCCTCACGCACGGCGCGGCGGAACAAATCCTCATCACAGACGCCCCAAATGGTGGAATGGGTCACCTCTGAATCATCCATGGAATTGCGGTCCATAACCTGGAAACCGTTGTTTCCGAAGAAATAGTTCATGTTGTCAAAATAGCCGTACCCTCCGTAAATCCATTTGAGGTCATATCCCTTGTCCCTGAAAATGGACCCGATGGTCTGCAAATGCTCGTTCCCCTCCTGGCGGAGGATGGACATGCCGGGCAGCGGAGGGATGGATGCGCTGACCGCTTCCAGACCTCGCACGGAGCGGGTGCCCGTGGCATAGGTATTCGGGAAGAAAATGCCTTCCCTGCCCAAACGGCTCAGGCAGGGAGTAACGTCTGCCCCGTCCTCCCGGCACTCGTTTAAAAACTCCGCCCCCATGCTCTCCATGACCACGACCACGACATTGGGACGGATGGCCTCCCCGGAGGGGCGCACCTGCCTCTTCACGCTGCCGGACGCGGCATCCGGCACGGACGTGTCGTCCGCCGTGAACTCCCGCGCCAGAAACGCCGCCGCATCCGCGTCCGGCAGCGTCTTGTAATAATCACGGTAATCCAGTTCATTCTTCAGGAAGGCGCTGAACAGGCTGTAAAGGCCGTCCTTCGCCATTTCCGAGTTATAGCGGTTGCTCACGGAATCCGCATCCTTGATGTCCACCAGCCAGTACCCTCCCGTGATGCACGCCAGCAGGAACAGCACCACGCAGCCGCGCTTCCATCCGGAGGGAGCCGTCCCGCGGCGCGGAATGAGAAACCGCTTCATCCCCCACACGGCCAGGACGGAAACCGCCAGAACACCCGCCAGAATCGGAATGATGGGATAGGATTCATAAATGTTCCCGATCACTTCCTTGGTATAAATCAGGTAATCCACGGCGATGAAATTGAAGCTGGCTTCAAACTCATTCCAGAAAAAGGCCTCCGCCACGTCCTCAAACAGGTTGGCGAGCACAAACAGGAAAAACCATATGCCGGTAATCCACCGGTCCGCCTTTCCGCCCGCCCTGCTGCGCGGCAGAATCCATAAATAAATGGCATAAGGCAGCAGCCAGTAGCACATGGTGATGGAAAACTCCGTCACGAAAATGTACGCCGTTTTCAGAAGGGGAATAAACCCGAAATCCATGTTCCGGTATTCAAAAAATACCGTAAACAGATTCTCCAACGCCTCAACACCGAACGCAAACAAAAGGAACGGCCAAAACCTTCCCCAATAATAACGAATCATTGCCTACGAAAATATGATAGGCGGAACATGCAGTCAATGCTCCATCACAGCATTACGGAGGTATGGCTGTCATCCCCCTCCCGGCGGTCCTATACCACATCCAGGGCGGCGTCCCAGTCCTTCCAGACAGGTTCCAGCCCGGCGGTCCGGATGGCGCCGACCACTTGTTCCGGCGAACGCTGGTCGGAAATCTCAAACTGTTCCGTAGCCTTGCAGCGGCCTTTTCTGTCCTCCGGAAGGTCCACCTGGTTGCCCCGCACCGTCAAATGGGCGGTGGCGGTGCCCACGCCCGTATAGCCTCCCGGTTCCGTGCGGGCAATGGCGGACATGTGGGTCATGCCCAGATGCATCAGGGCGTTCCTCATGGGCGCGGGTTCACGGGTGCTCACGGACATGCCGATCCTGGGGAAGCAGATGCGGAGAGCGGCCATCAACTGGACAAAATTCCGGTCATCCAGCATCAGTTCCGGGTCCGGTTCATACTCGTAATTGCCGGCGTAAGGCCGCATGCGCGGAAAGGCCACGGAAAGGGCGGACTTCCAGCAATGCTTCTGCAAATAATCCAGATGGGTGGCGAGCGCCATGGCCTCCCGCCGCCACGGGGACAGTCCGAACAGGGCTCCTATCTGGATGCGGCGGAAGCCGCCCTGGTAGGCGCGTTCCGGGCAGTCCAGCCTCCAGTTGAAATTCTTCTTCATTCCCGCCGTATGCAGGGTTTCATACACCTCCCGGTTGTAAGTCTCCTGGTATACGGCCAGTTGCTCGGCCCCGTGGTGGACGATTTCCGCGTAACGGTCGTCCGGCAGCGGCCCTATTTCCAGCCCCAGGGACGGAATAAAGGAATGCAGCGCGTCCAGGCACTCCTGCATGTACCCGTCTGAAACGAATTTGGGATGTTCCCCGGCCACCAGCAGGATGCTGCGCAGGCCCAGCCCATGAAGATAGCGCGCCTCCTGAACCACTTCATCCACCGTGAGCGTGGTGCGGATGATGGGATTATCCCGTGAAAAACCGCAGTACTTGCAGTTGTTGATGCACTCGTTGGACAGGTAAATGGGGGCGAAAAGGCGGATGGTCCGTCCAAAGTGCAGGCGCGTCAAACGGCGGCTCTCCTGAGCCATGGCCTCCAGCCGCGCGTCGTCCGCGGGTTCCAGCAACATCATGAAACGGCGCACCAGGGCAGAGGGGCGGTCCATCAGACCGTTTAATTCTTCAGAAAAAGACATGGAAAAAATAAGGTAAAAGGTGAGAGAACGGCTGGTGGAAGGCACTTCCATGCCTGAACCGGAGGCGTTCAATTTGCCCCCTCCCCCGCAACGGATTCCATCTTTTACCGTGTCATTTCCCGGTGAGGTTCCTCCCGGGAAGGAAGGCGTACCCTGCAAATCGTCGTGACAGACGGCCTCCCATGGACTAATCTGGCCTTATCCTCCCATGACCGCCACGCCGAAGAGCCTTTTCCGCCATTATCTCGACTCCCTGATCCAGCAGGGAACGACGCGCGCCTGTCTGACGGATGAAGCCAGGAACGTGCTGAGGGCATGGTACGTGGCCGCTAAACAGGGATGCCGGCCAGCCCCCGCCTCTGCGGCAGCATCCCCGCTGCCCGCCGTTACCGCGGCTCCCCCGGAACCGGCGCCCCAGCCGGAACCCGAACGGACGCCCGCGCCTTCCGTCATGCCGGAGCTTCTGCCGGAAATCCGGGAGCCCTCCTCCACGATCACCCTCCCGGAAGGGACGATGGAAGACAAGCTGCAATACCTGCGGAACCTGGCGCAGAACTGGCAGCCGGCCAGGGAACTGAACTCCCTGCGGGACACCATGGTCTTTGCCACGGGCAATCCCCATACGGAACTCATGCTCATCGGAGAAGCGCCGGGCTATTATGAAGAAGTGCAGCAGGAGCCCTTTGTGGGCCGCGCCGGGGAAAAGCTCAACCAGATCCTGAAGGCCATGGGACTGTCCCGGGACATGGTGTACATCTCCAACATCGTCAAATTCCGGCCTGCCCTGCCCAACCAAAGGACCAACAACCGCGCCCCCACGCCGGAGGAAATTGAAGCCTGCCTGCCCATCATCATGCATGAAATCCAGGTCATTCAGCCGAAGATGATCGTGGCTCTGGGCGGAACCGCCGCCGTAGGCCTGCTGGGTATCCAGGGTTCCGTCAGTTCCATGCGCGGCAGATTCCATGACCTCAACGGCATTCCCGTGCGCGTCACCTACCACCCCAGTTACCTGCTGAGATCAGACAATCCCCGGGAAAAGCGCAAGGTATGGGAAGACATGCTGGCCGTCATGGAACGGATGGGCATGCCCGTCTCCGAAAAACAGCGCGGCTATTTCCTCCCCCGGGAATAAAAAGATAAATCCCCCCGTTTTTTTGCTCCGGCTCCCCGGCTGTTAAAAGACGGTCAATCACGAAGGCCAGAGAAGGGAGCGTCACTTCCCCTGATGCCGGAATTCCCAGAACTGCCGGGCCTTGTCACGGGTGATTCCCTCCATGTTCAGGTACCGTGCACGCAGAAGGGCGGAGGACCGGTGCCCCATTTCCAATTGAAGCAGGGAAAAATCCCGGAACCATTTGGCGTGGTAGGAAGCGTACGTATGCCTCAGCGCATCCGGACGCCATGCCCCAAACCTGCCGGATGGACTCCATCCGGCGGACTTCCGCAGCAGTCTCCAGCGCAGAGGCCAGTTCGGCGGGCACAACGGACCGCCTAACTGGCCTTCATACTCCGCCAGAAGGAGCCGGAGCACGGGCTGAATGGCAACATGGCGGACGCCGCCCGTCTTGCTGGCCGGGGCCCGGACGGAAATCACCCCTTCCTCCAGGTCCACGTCATGCCAGAAGAGGCGTTCCACCTCCCCCGGCCTGATGCCGGCGTACATCATGACCCAGACGGCAGGGGCGCAATCAAGGAATTCCGGAGTCTCCGCCGTGCTCCTCAGGCTGCGTACCTCTTCCAGGCCCAGTGCGGCGGCGGGCCGTTCAAGGAAAGAAGGGGAATCCACGCGAAACACAGGATTTTCCCCGCACCAGCCGCGCCGCAGGGATATGGAAAGAACCCCGCTCATGACAGCCCGCGCCTTATACCGCTGCCGGGGGAAGGAAAATGCCTTCTCCAACATCCGGGAGCAATATTCCGGCGTCAGCCTTCTGACCGGAAAATTCTTCAATTCAGGGCACCTGCGCATCAGCGTCCCGGTGAAATAGCGGATATCCCGCAGCGTGGTGGGACGCCGCCCTTCCTTCACCTTCAGCGTTTCTTCCACCGCAGCGGCAAAGGTAACGGTCCTTTCCACTCTTCTTAATTCCTCTGCTCCCAGGAAAATCGCCCTTCTGGCGCGGCGCGCGCTGCAGCGGGGACCGCCGCACTGGTCCAGCAAATCCAGAGCCAGACTGACCGCCTGCGCCATATTCACGCGATAACCCTTCAACAACGTTTCCGCAGCCAAACATTCACCGCAGCATTTTCCCTGCTCCGTCATTCCAAAGACATGGTTTTAAATTTAATGATTATACATCACAGGATTGTTAATCCTGTTATCAAGCAAAAAAAATACAACATTTTCATGGATTCAACTTGTCTGACCGGGAATCCGTCATGTACAGGATTCCATCTATTTGTTAGATTAACCACATGGAAGCCCATGTTCCCGCCAGGTGGAGGATAATATTCCTAACAATTTATCAATAAGTCAAATGCATTCATGATAACAGGATTAACAATCCTGTATATGGAAGCCGTGAAGGGAAAAGGCATCCATGTCCCATTTCCCTCCGGTTAATCCATTAATAAAACATATCATGAACCTTCGCTTGCCACTATCCCTGCGCCGCGCCCTGCTGGCAGCCATGTGCGCCCTCGGCTGCCAGGCTTTCGCCGCTGAATATACAGCCTCCAATCTGGAAGAATTCAACAACGCCTGGAGCCAACTGGCTGACGGAGATACCATCACCGTTGCCGGCACCATTGACTTTCAAGGAACGGAATTGAGCGCCCTTGCCCCCAATGCAGGCATCACGGTCAAATCCGACGGGCACGGCTCCATCATCAACTTCAATTACCCGGACATGTCTGCGGTCTCCATGCAGAATGTGAACGTTCAAGGAAGCGGAACAGTCCGCGTGGGCAGCATGACGGAAGGAATGCTTTCCGGAACGGGGGAAGACGGTGCAGTCCTTTCCATTGAAAATGGCTCCACCCTTGACCGCACATGGCTCATGATGGAAGAAAACAAACTGGTGGCCGGGGACAACGTAGTTTTCAACCGGAATGAGGTCACCACGGGAAAATCCACCACGATTGAAACACGAACCGACCCGGAAACCGGAGCCGTCATTTCTACCGTCGTTACGAAAACGCCGGGAGAAACGGCCATGGAACTGGGAAACAACGTCCAGATCAACGAAATGGACATGAGGATGAATGATGGTGTGCGGGGAAAAATCGTTTCCAGAGGAGATATCCTTCTGACTGATTCCATCCTGGTCTCCACAGGAGCCGTCAACACGACCACCCTCTATGCGGGAGACGAAGAATCCGAGATCGTGGGACGGGCGGAATCCGTGGGAGCGCAGGGAGGAATTGACCTCAGCGCAGGCTCCGTCCTGATGGCGGATACTTCCCTGAGCACGCTCGGCGACGGCGACCAATTCACCGGAGGCGACATCCTGCTGGGAGACAACAGCATTCTTGAAGCCACGAACCGGGAAGAAATCACCACAGGCGCCCTAGTGCTCACCTCCGGCCTGGAGGTCATGGATAAAGACGGACAGTACCTGCCGGGAACCGGCATGGAGGAGTCCATGGGACTGTCTGGAGACATCTTCATTGGAGACAACAGTTCCGTGGAAAATTACGATCTGGATGCGAAAGGCTCCATCTTCATCGGCTCCGGAGCGGAACTTACTTCCGTCACGCTGGATGCCGTCTCCGTAGAGCTGAACTCCGTCTACATCTCCGAGGGGGACAATGATACGCGCGCCGTCCGCATGACCACCAACGTGGGCGACCAGGCTTCCGTGGTCATCGGCAGCAACTCCACGCTGGATGATGTGGACATCTATGCGGAAGGCGGAGACATTTACATCGGCGACCATACCGCCATCACCGGAGACAATGACCTTTCCGGAGGCCAGATGGCCGATATCTGGGCCGGAGACACGGTAGGCTCCATCAATGACCGGGGGGAATCCACACGGGGAACCATCTCCTTTGACGGGGTGCTCAAGCAAAACGCGGACGGAGACTATGTGCTGGCTTCCGGAACATACTCGGAAGGCACCTACGGCGGAAATGTGATCATCGGCAACGGGGTCACGCTGACCATGGCCACCGTAGCCGCTGAAAATACCATCACCCTGGGCAACGATGTCACCTACCAGGGAACGGAGGATGAATCCGTTTACCACATGAGCGCTTTCAGCGATGCGGACAACAGCCTGGTACAGGCCACGGTCATCGACACGGATGAAGACGGCGACATCCTGAACGGAACCGTTTCCGTCACGGAACGTGAAAACAAAATCACGACGGGCCGCAACAACATGTTCACGAACAGCAAGGCTCCCGGCAGATCCGCAGCCATGGACATTTCCAGAGGGGGCGCCCTTTATGCCCACGGCGATATTGTAATTGGAGAAGGCAACCGCTTCATCAACAATACGGCCGCCGGTTCCGGCGGGGCCGTCTTCGCCCAGAACAACATTGCCGAGGTTACTACCTATACGGACGGAGAACAAACTTCCAAATTGACCACGGAAATTCTGGATATCACGGTGGGAAACAATACCGTCTTCTCCGGAAACACGGCCGGAGCCAACGGCGGCGCCATCGCTTCCGAGCTGACGACCAACCTTGCGTGGCAGGATGGAGACGATGTAAACAGCCTTTTTGAGAACGAAGGCGCCAATATCTGGATAGGCCGCGACGTCATGTTCACGGACAATACCGCAGGAGGACTGGGAGGAGCTATCCACCTGATGGAAGACCGCCTGCTGGTCATTGACTCCGGCGCCTTCTTTAACGGCAACTACGCCGGGGGAGAAGCCAATGACATTTTTGCGGAAGACGGCTCCACCATTGTGGTCAACGTCAACCGGGACGACACCACCCTGATCAACAGCGGCATTTCCGATGCGGACTACTACTCCCTTGACGACGGTCCGTGGATTCGCGGTTCCGCCAACCTGGTGCAGATGGGCGGCGGAGAATTGGTCTACGGAGGCCGGGATACGGAAGACAACGGCTTCGGCGGGGAGTTCCTCCAGGTAACCGGAGCCGGTTCCCTGGTGATAGGCCATCTGGTGGAAACCGACGACGGTTTTTCCATGGAAGGAGCGCAAATGGGCATTAAAGGCCTGACGGATTATGAAATCAACGGCCAGGGCATGATTCTGGCGGCTGACTCCACGCTGGCCGGAGATACGCTTACGCTGAACGGCAGCGCCGTGATCCGGGTGGGGGAAGGGGCATCCCTCCTCCTCAATGAAATCACGTTCAACGGGACCTCATCCGTCAGCCTCTGGAACATGGATGAAGCGGGCCGGGGCCGGGACCTTACCCACACCGCGTCCGGCGTTTCTTCCGTAGACAATGTCACCATTACAGGCATTGATGCGGGCGCCCTGCCTCTGTACAACTCAGCCTTTGTTTCCACGAACGCGGCGCTTCATGAAGACGGCACCATCAAACTGACGCAGCGCATGAAAGGCGTGGCCGCCCCCATGCAGGGATACGCCGGGAACGTCTCCGGAACGGCGGCAGGAATGGAACAGGCGCGCCTGGGCGTGAAAGACGGTTCCGCCGCCCACAGGTTCTTTGAAAACCTGCTGGGCACCTCCAGCGCAGACCAGGCCGCGGCCATGATACAATCCGTCAGCGGGGAAACCGTGGTCAACGCGGCGTGGGCCTCCAATGACGCCCTCAAGGGATTCGCGGCCCTGGGCAGGACGCAGGGTTCCATTTCCGCGGCACGGAGCCAGAAAACCGTGTCCGTGAAACCGGTCCAGTCCGTGGATGCCAAGGGCTCCCCCATTGCCATGGCTCCGGTGGCCTCCGGCCGCGGCTCCGTCTGGGTGGGCGGCCTGGGCTCCTGGACGGACCAGAACCGGCGCGGCGGCATTGACGGCTACAAGTATGACGCAGGCGGCTATGCCGTGGGCGCGGACTACAGCTTCTCCACGTCCAGCCTGGCGGGGATAGCCATTGGCCAGACCTATGGCACCTTCCAGGACAAGGGAGGTCTCTCCAGCTATGATGCGGACTCCTTCATGGCCATGGTCTACGGACGCTATACTCCGGCCCGCGCCGGAAAACTGGCCCTGGACGGTTATGCCGCCTTCGGTACCACCTCCTTTGACGGAAAAGCCCGCATGGCGGACACCTCCGCCCGGGGGGAATTTGACGCGGATTCCTTTGGGGCGGCCGTGTATGCCACCTGGACGGAGGAACTGCGCAGCAAACTGGTCATCGCCCCCTTCGCAGGGCTGGAATTCATGACCGGCAAGACGGACAGCTTCTCAGAACATGGGGACCTGGCGCGCACCTTCAGCGGCGCCCGCGCCCAGAACTGGACACTGCCCGTAGGCGTCACTCTCTCCCGGACCTATGCCGTGGGCGCCAAAACCACCCTGACGCCCGGCATCACGGTAGCCGTGGCCCAGGACCTCTGCCGCATGAACCCCAAAGGCTCCGTCAGCAGCGACCTGGGGGCCTGGACGGCGCGCGGCGTCAACATGGGCCGCACGGCCCTGCGCGTCAACGCAGGAGTCAGCGCCTCCTTTGGCAACAACTGGGGAGCCCGCATCGGATATTCCCTGGAAAGCAGGGCGGGCCTGACTGCCCAGGGCATTAACGGCTCCGTGAGCTACTCATTCTAACGTAATGCACTATCAGCCTTCCCGGACCGGAACAAGGGCCGGGAAGGCTTTTCCAAACTTATGTCTCCTTTAACATTCATAAACAGCCTGCTTATTCTGGGAAGCGGCGTCATCTTATCCTCCTGCAGTGGCGGTTCCGGCTCCTCCGGGGCATCCCATGCCGCTCCCCCTCAGGCTCTGGAAACAGGTTCCGTGATCACCATGGCGGACGGCCATGGAACATCCTACAAAATTACCTCCGCCACGACTCTGGAAACGGGGGATGGAATTTTCTCAGGAACTTACACCTATGCGGCAAACGCCGATTCCGCCCAATTTTCCATGACGCTGACGGATGGGAAGGAACGCCCCGGCACGATTGCCAGCGCCGGAGAAATGACTTTTTCTTCCGCAACGGAAGGATATTACAACGTCACCCGCTATGAATCCTCCGTCATTTCCCCTGTAGGATTGAGCGGAGCTTTTAAAATCACCAAATAGCTTTCTGCCGGTATTATTGTTGAACTGGGGGCGTCTTTTAAAAGGCGCCCCCTTTATTTACACGGAGCGGACAAATATTTCCCTGCGGTTAACGAATGGACAATCCAGGCACACAGATGGACAATGCGGCAGCCTCTCCCGATACGCGCATTAAAAAGCCGCTCTCCCATAGAAGGGAGAGCGGCTTTAATTAAACAGAAACCGTTATTCCCCTTTCCGGAGAACGGCGCCGTTGCTGGCATTCGTGGCCAGCAGGCGGTAACGGCCCAGCCAGGAAGAGGAAACCTTGTTGTAAGAGGGCTTCCAGTCCGCACGGCGGCGCGCGATTTCCTCTTCGCTCAGATGGGCGTTCAGCGTACGGTCCGGGATGGAATATTCAATGATGTCCCCGTTTTGCAACAGGCCAATGAGTCCTCCTTCCGCCGCTTCCGGGGAAATATGGCCGATGCAGGCGCCGTGAGTGGCGCCAGAAAAACGGCCGTCCGTGATCAGCGCCACTTCCGCGCCCAGGCCCTGCCCCATGATATAGGACGTGGGGGCCAGCATCTCCTGCATGCCGGGACCGCCCTTGGGACCTTCATTGCGGATGACGACCACGTCCCCGGACTTCACCTTTCCGGCAAGGATGCCTTCGCAAGCTTCCTCCTGGGACTCGAAAATCACGGCGGGACCGCTGAAGCTCATCATGTCCGGATGCACCCCGGCCTTCTTCACCACGGCGCCTTCCTGGGCCAGGTTGCCGAACAGGATTGCCAGGCCGCCGTCCCGGGAATAAGCCTTTTCCAGCGGATGGATCACGGTTTCATCCGTAATGCCGCATCCTTCCACGGTTTCACCCAGCGTCTTTCCGCTGACGGTGATGGCATCCAGATGAAGGGCTCCGGGAATCCGGGCGATCTCATGAATGATGGCGCTCACGCCGCCGGCGCGCAGGACGTCCTGCATGTGGAAGTGAGAGGAGGGAGCTACCTTGCAGATATTCGGCGTGCGCCGGGAAATGTCATTGATGCGCTGGAGGTCGTACTCCACCCCGGCTTCCCGGGCGATTGCCAGGGTATGGAGCACGGTATTGGAACTGCCGCCCATGGCCATGTCGATCGCAAAGGCGTTGTCAATGGCGTCACGGTTCACGATGTCGCGCGGCAGGGGGCCGTCCGCCTTCGCCATTTCCACGGCGCGGCGCGCGGTCTGCTTCCAAAACTCCTTGCGTTCCTCGGACGTAGCCAGCAGGGAGCCGTTGCCGGGGAGGGCCAGGCCGATCACCTCGCTCAGGCAGTTCATGGAATTGGCCGTAAACATGCCGGAACAGGAGCCGGCGCCAGGGCAGGCGCGGCATTCCAGGGAATGGAGTTCCGCCGCATTGATCTTGCCGGCCTTGAAACGGGCGACAGCTTCAAACACGCTGTTCAGGTCCAGTACGGTACCGTCCTCCGCCATGCCGGCGGCCATCGGGCCGCCGCTGCAGAAAATGGTGGGAATATTGCAGCGCAGGGCGCCCATGATCATGCCGGGGACAATCTTGTCACAATTCGGGATGCAGATCATGGCGTCAAACGCATGGGCGCTCAGCATCGTCTCCACGCTGTCCGCGATCAGTTCACGGCTGGGCAGGGAAAATTTCATGCCGCCGTGGCCCATGGCAATGCCGTCACAGACGCCGGGCAGGTTGAACTCTACGGGAGTCCCCCCGGCCTTGCGCACTTCCTCCTTGATGAGGGCGGCTACCTTGTTCAGGTGGACGTGGCCCGGAATCACCTCATTAAAGGAATTGCAAATGGCAATGAAGGGACGGCTCAAATCTTCATCCGTCATTCCCGTGGCACGCATCAGACTGCGGTGCGGCGCACGCTCGAAACCTGCTTTAACTCTATCGCTTCGCATGACAATATATTGTTGCGGCGCAAGTGTATCACATGACGCAGGGAAGAGAAGTTGAATCTAGGCCAGTCTTGCAAAACGGAAACGCCTCCGTTACAGTCTGTTTACATCGGGAAAGGCCTTATCTGCCCGGAAACGTCCTCCGGGCGGGGAAATGTGAACGAATCGTCACATCTAATATCGGGACACGGCCCCTCCCTTCATCGTAAAAAACAGCCATGGCAACCATTCTTATCGCTGAAGACGATCACGCCATCTCGGACCTTGTGGCCTACAACTTGGAACGCGCAGGCCACACGCCCCTGGCGGCCTATGACGGCCTCACCGCGCTGGAAGTGGCGCGCAGGGACAGGCCGGAACTGATCCTGCTGGACCAGATGATGCCCGGCATGGACGGCCACGGCGTGCTGCGGGAACTGCGCCGGGACAGCCGCACGCAAAACATCCCCGTCATCTTCCTGACCGCCAAGGCCCAGGCGGAAGACCGCATCCAGGGGCTGGAGCTGGGCGCGGACGACTATGTGACCAAACCGTTCAGCCCCAAGGAACTCGTGCTACGCGTCGCCAGCGTGCTGAAACGGTGCGAGCACACCCCGGGCAGCGTCATTGCGGAATACGGTCCCTTCACCTTTGACAAGAACGCCCTTAAATTCTACATCGACAAGGAGGAAGTGGAACTGACGGCCACGGAATTCAAGCTCATGATCTACATGATTGAACGGGAAGGCCAGACCCTGAACCGCAACGACCTGCTGAGCTGCGTATGGGGCTACAGCCACCAGGCCCAGAGCCGCACGCTGGACACGCACATGAAACGGCTGCGCCAGAAACTTGCTCCCTATGCGGACTGCATTGAAACCGTCCGCAGCATCGGCTACCGCTTCACCCTGCCGGGACGCCGCCCGCCCAGGGAAGAGGCCTAACGCTTTTGCTCCATGTCGGCCATTGACTACATCCTCATCATCCTGGTTCTGGCCTCCCTGTACCTGAACTGGCATCTGGTCCAGGTATGCCGGTCCGCCATGAAGGCCCGGAAAAAGGCTCTGCGGGACGCACAGCGCCTGCTGAAACGCGGAGAGGAAGCCCAGGAACAGGCTATTGCGGACAAGCGGCGCTTTCTGGAAGCCCTGGGGGAAGCCTTTCTGCTCATCGGTCCCGCAGGGCACGTCGTGCTGGCCAATACGCTGGCCAGGGAACTCTTTCAGGAAGACAGGCTGGAAGGGCGCAAGGTGGACGCCCTGGTCTGCAACCAGGAACTGCTGGGACATGTTCAGGAAGCCTTTGACACGGATGGCCCCGTGGTCAAGGAATTCACGTTGAGCGCCGTCAACTCCCCCGGCGGCGTGCAAAACGGCATCACGGCCTGGCACCTGGACAGCGCCATCACGGACGCCCCGATCAAGGAAAAGCGCATCCTGCTGCGCAACGTCACGCAGAACTACCTGACCAACCAGATGCGCCGGGACTTCGTGGCGAACGCGTCCCACGAACTGCGCACGCCGCTCACCATCATCGTGGGATACCTGGAAAACCTGATGGAAGACGACTTGGTGGAGGAAAGCCCAGCCCTGGCCCGCAAATTCATCGGCGTCATGCACCAGAACAGCCAGCGGCTCATGAACATCATTGAAGACATGCTCATGATCTCCAAACTGGAATCAGGCCACAAGGCCATCCTGAAAGAGCAGTGGTTCCACCTTACCTCCTGCGTGGATGACGTCTTCTCCCGCCTGGACTCCATTCGGGAGAAAAAACAGGCCGCCCTCCACATGGACATTCCGCCGGAATGGGAACTCTACGGGGACCCCTTCTACTGGACGCAAGTCCTGTTCAACCTGGTGGAAAACGCCCTCAAGCAAAACACGGAACCGGGCCTTTCCGTCACCGTGGCGGCAGCCAGGACGCCGGAAGCCTGCGTCATCACCGTTACGGACACGGGCGTAGGCATTCCCGCGGAAAGCCTCCCCTTCCTCTTCAACCGCTTTTACCGGGTGGAAACCCACCACTCCTCGGAAATCAAGGGAACGGGCCTGGGCCTCTCCATCGTGAAGCGAGCCGTGGAAGCCCACGACGGCGCCATCACCGTCTCCAGCATCCCCCACCGGGAAACCGTCTTCACCATCACCATCCCCCTGAAACGCTTCCGGGAAGGAAAGAGGATACGGCAACTACCACAGGTATAGATTGAAACATCCGCTAACAAATCGACACAATGGAATATAACACTGAAACGCCTTTAAATAGAAGGTTTGCTTGTCGTGCAAATTTTCCTTGCCGGAAATCATTATTAAATACTTGAGACGATTCTCTATCTTCTGCATTACAACAACATCCTCGAGTTTCAGACAACTCAGTTCAATGTTCTGCCTGAGCCTCCGCATAACGGACGAGCACCTTTTTGTCTTCGAGATGAGCGGCTACTTTCAGTCCTATTTCTGCCATCTTCTTGCGTACAGGGACCTGGTCCGCCTCTTTCAACCATGCAGTCAAACAAGCATCGGCACGGGCCGAAAGCTGCTTGTCTTTCCATAAGTCAAGCACCTGTTCATAAAACCCAAGAAATTGCAGCGCCGTTTTTTCATGACTCAATAGCGGAGGAAGCGCTTTCTCCAATACGGCGCAAGTCTGCACCCTCACTTTCCGATCTACCTTGTTCTCCTGGTAAAACTTCAGCCAGTTTTTGAAAAAGACCCTCTTGGTTTTCACTTCATAAGGCAACTTTCCGGCCATATCCGGGATATCCTTCCGGGCCAAAGCACAGAAATTACGCATGTAGGCGTCTATGGAATCCCATGATTCATTTTCCGTCAGCAATCGGGAGTAGACGGCATAACCATTCGCCTTTTTCCAATCCAGCCCCAGTTCTTTTTTCAGGAAGTATTCCCACACGGTGGGATTTCCGGGGAAAGCTTCCTTGAACCGTTCCAGCAGAACCAGTTTTTCTTTCTCGGACCGTTTCGCATTTCTCTTCACCAAAACCTGCCACGCAGGATAATTGGAGGCATTTCGTTTCACGGCCTCTTTCAAGAGGATATCCGCTTTTTGTGAATCGGAGGCCAGCAGGGACAAATAATAACACAAGCTGGATGCTGCCGCATCCTCTCCCTTCCAAAAACGGGGCAGCGTCGTAATCGTGGAAACGGCCCCCTTCCAGGGCCCTCCGGAACCGCCCTCCGACCATACCCATCCATAAATGTTATTCCCTATCTTCCATTCTCCGTCTGTTCCCTTCCATACGAATGCGCAGTGGCCTGGCTGTCCGATCGTGTAGGAAGGAATCCCCTTCGCCTTCACAAAACCGGCTGCTCCCTTGGACACAGCTCCACACACCCCTCCATACTCCACGTAAATCTGCAAGGAAATCGGCTTATGATCGTAAAACGCTCCACCCGCATGCACACTGATTCCCTGCTTGTTCTTCATCCGGTAGGGAATCAGACCGCAACAGGCATAACCGGCGTTCCCCGCCTTGATCTTCTTTTTGCCGGCCAGATAATCCTGTGCCCAGGCAAGCTCCTCAATACTTTCCCTGCCACGGAAAAGAATACCGAATTCCCATGGCTCCAGCGTAATGAACTGAGGAAACAGTTTCTTCTCTGCGAAAGATTTCTTATAAAAATCATATCGGGCTTCACACGCCTCCGGTTCCCGGGAGGTGGAAATCAACGCCGCTCCCAATGCCATGTTAAGGCCAACGCCGGAAAGCTCTTTCCCTTCTTTCACCCAGATGCTGTGCAAAACAGCCAGCGTATCCTTTCCGGAAGCCCTAGCAAACGTCAATTTCTCAAATACCTCCGGATGATTCAGAAGCCACTCTACAAATTCTGTGTCCTTCAGTTCATGGAGAATATAGGTTCTTTCCTTCCCGACCAACGCGAAAAAATGGGCCATGTAGCACGCCTGGCCCATCTCCGGGTCCTTCAACAGGGAGTCAACGGAAAATGTTTTTCCCGCATCCATTTTCTTCTGCACGTATTGCCGGCACAGTCCGGCAATGTTCCGCACGTCTCCTCCCTCCATCTGCCATGCCAAACGCTGACGAGGCAAGTCGCCTGCATGGGTTACCAAAACAGAAATGAGTATCAATAATTTGGATATGACTATTTTTCCCATCGACATACAAATCCAAATAAATTAACCAGGAAAATCAAATATAACTAATGAGAGGGTGGAGTAGCTTTATTAAAATCTTAAATCATTCCTGAATGATCTTAAGATGGTTGAGCCGTTTACGAATTTCAGCCGCATTTTTTTTTCGAAACTCGGCCATAGCAATTTCAACATCGAAATACAGGTCTAAAGTTTCAGTTTCTCCGGGGGTGTCGGCATTCTCTTTTTGGATGGTATATTTTTGCATGGAGTGCCCATCAGACATATTATCCAACATAAGTATAAAAATAATCTTATAGTCGGCATAATTATCTTTTATGTATTTTTCTATGAATTCTTCCGACTTTTTAATGTCTTTTTCCTTAACGACAATAGGAGTTTCGGTCGATAATCCTGGCTTTGCAATCTCACTTTCTTGTTGTGCAATAGGTGTGGAATTGGCAAAGACCATCGTAGGAATGATAAAACATACCGAGAAAATTGATACAATTATTGATTTATTATTCATGTTTATTTAGTGGTTAAGATTGTTCATGTTCCTTACATTGTTCTTTGAGTTCCTTGTCGAGACCTTCCTGTAGTTTCTTCAATTCCTGATGTGCTCTATTTTTTGAGTCCTTTATAAAGAAAAAGTAGTCGACACTTCCATTGCTGAGCTTATTTCGTGATTTCAATTCCCATTCACTTGTAGGTTTACCCTTGTGAACAAATCGGTATGCATAGATGATATTTACATGATGAACCATTTTAGCTGTATTGAGATTCCCTGCTAAACTCAAAATTCCACTCGCTTTTTTGACAGCTTGTTTGAGAACTTCGTTAGCAATAGCTTTTGTGGCCTGTTTCAAAGCCTGATCCGCTCCCTTAAATTTTATGGGCTTACCACCATTTGGCGTTCCATATATGACAGCGACAAAATCAACTCGACATTGACCTTGGTTTCCTTCCTTAGCCATAGCTGGTGCCCATGCTACCAACAACAAAAATATTACTAATATTAGAATTTTTCTGATCATCAGTCTACATTTTTATTGGAATCATGTTTACCAGAAAAACAACTAATCATCAACATTATTTTATTAATATCCAAAAAATCGTGTTCCGAAACGAACGATTGATAAAATATGGATGGAAATTTGAAAATCTTCCTATCCTCTATTGGGCACTTGAAGAAAAACATCTCACAGATACAACAGATTATATACCTCTGACGGCACTTTACAGATGGACAATCTTAAAGGCCACCAATTCCTCAAAGCTTTGTACCGCATTATACAATGCCGGGCTTCCATAATTCTAGCGTGATATTAGAAATAATTCTTTTTCCAATAAAAATGTTGTAATATTCCTTCCCACTGAAGGTTGGTCTGATTCTAGCCTCCTCCTTTCGCGGGCACACCTTTGTTAACCGTTTCAACTTAACTACAGTCGTAACAGTCTTCCATCAAAACGAAGAAATTTTCCATCCCTGCAAGTTTTCTATTTTTTCTCCTTTCAGGAAATCATAAGGCAATTTCAACAAATCATTGTCTTGAGTCACTTTATAATATCTGAACGGATGGTATAAAGCCATCGTGATAAAGTTATGGAAAATAAGAAGGATTTTTTATCAATAGAGAAATTGAAATTGTACGGTAAATACTATGTCGACTCTAAAAAAACGGCGTCCTTCCGTGGTACGGAGGACGCCGGGATTTTCCGGAAAATCGGATAATAGACTGCCAGTTTGAGCAGCGAAGCGCACAAACCTTAGGACTTGTAACGCAAACGCTTCTTGTGACGGTTCTGACGCATGCGCTTGCTGCGCTTATGCTTGTTGATTTTTGCTTTACGGCGTTTTTTGAGCGATCCCATGATTGTGGTTCGTTTGTTGTTTTACTGTGTGAGAAAAAAGTTAGTAGACCAGCTTGTTAAGCGGGTATTCGATGATGCCTTCCGCGCCCAGGGCCTTGAGCTGGGGAATGATATCCCGCACGACGGATTCGTCAATGACCGTTTCCACGGCCAGCCAGCCTTCTTCCGCCAGATGGGAGATGGTGGGGCGGCGCAGGGATGGCAGGGCTTCCACCAAGCCATTCAGGGAGGCGGCGGGGAGGTTCATTTTCAGGCCCACTTTCCGGCGGGCTTCCAGAGCGCCCCTGAGCATCATGACCAGGCTTTCCAGCTTCTGCTTCTTCCATTCGTCCTGCATGGTTTCCCGGTTCGCGATGAACTGGGGGTAGGAGGTCATCAGGGTGTCCACGATGCGAAGCTTGTTGGCCTTGATGGAGCTGCCCGTTTCCGTGATGTCCACGATGGCGTCCACCAGTTCCGGGACTTTCACTTCCGTAGCGCCCCAGGAGAATTCCACATGGGCCTTGATGCCCTTTTCCTGAAGCCAGCGTTCCGTGATGCCCACGCCTTCCGTGGCGATGCGCTTGCCCTGCAAGTCATCCGCGCAGGTAATGGGGGAGTCTTCCGGGACCACCAGCACCCAGCGGGTGGGCTTGGAGGTGGCCTTGGAGTATTGAAGGTCCGTCAGCACTTCCACGTCCGCGCGGTTTTCATAGATCCAGTCGCGTCCGGTGATGCCGCAGTCGATGAACCCGTCATTGACGTAACGGCCGATTTCCTGCGCGCGGATCAGAAAGAGTTCCAGATCGTCGTCATCACAGGTCGGGCGGTACCCGCGGCTGGACACATATACATTGTAGCCGGCCTTGCGGAACAATTCCACGGTGGAGTCCTGCAAACTGCCTTTGGGAAGTGCTATTTTGAGTTTCTTCGACATGATGGGACGGAAATGAAAACCCACGCGGGCCTCATTGTCAAGTTCAGAACCGAATCCGGCCCATTTTACCGGGCCATGAGCCGTTCAATGTCATCCGGCAGCAGGGGGACGTCCGCCAGAAGGTCGATGTTTTCCTTTTCTCCGATCAGGATGTCGTTTTCCAGACGGATGCCTATGCCTTCCTCCGCAATGTAGATTCCCGGTTCAATGGTGAAGACCATGCCCGGGAGCACGACGGGGTTGAGTTCCCCTACGTCATGCACGTCCAGCCCCAGGAAGTGGGAGCAGCCGTGCATGTAGTATTTCCGGACGATGGGGGGGTCAGACGGCTTTTCCGCCACCTGCGCGGGCGTGATGAGCCCCAGCTTGACGAGCTCTCCTGCGGCGAAAACGCGCACCAGCCGTTCGTATTCCGATTTCAGGATGCCGGGCCTCAGGATGCTTTTGGCATAGGTCATCATGTTCAGCACGCTTTCATACACGGCGCGCTGGCGGGGGGTGAATTTTCCGTTCACGGGAACGGTGCGGGTCATGTCGGAGTTGTAGTTGCCGTATTCCGTGCCTATGTCCATGAGCACCAGGTCCCCGTCCTCGCACCGCTTGTCATTCTGGATGTAGTGCAGGACGCAGGTGTCCTTTCCGGAGGCAATGATGGGGAGGAAGGAGAATTTACGCGGTCCCCTGCTGATGAATTCATTCGCCAGGAAGCCTTCTATCTGCCATTCCCCCACGCCCGGCCTGATGAAGCCAAGCAGTGCGCGGAAACCTTCATTGGTGATTTCACAGGCCTTTTTGAGCGCCTTGATTTCCTCCGGCTTTTTGATTTGCCGCATGTCGGACAGGAGTTCATAGACGTTTTTCAGGATCGCATCCGGGAATTTTTCCTTCAGGTCCTTGGTCATGCGGGCATTCCGCGTTTCCACCGGACACGTGCAGCGGGGATGCTGGTTGGCTTCCACAAAGACCATCTTGGCGGCAGGCACCAGATTGTCCAGCAGAGCATCATATTCATTGGTCCAGCGCACATCCTGAATGCCGCTCAGCTCCCGGGCCTGGTCCTGCGTGAGGCGGGCCCCTTCCCAGATGGCGATCTGCTCATTGGTCTCACGCAGCAGCAGGATTTCATCCCAGCCGTCTTCCCGGATGGTCATGATCAGGACGGTTTCCTCCTGGTCAATTCCTGTAAGGTAGAAGAGGTTGGCATTCTGGTGCAGGGCAAAGGTGCCGTCCGCATTCGTGGGGAATACGTCGTTGGAATGCAGGATCAGCATACTGCCGGCGGGCAGGCGGGAAGCCAGTTCCGCACGATTGCCGGCAAAAAAGGAGGAAGGGAGCGGCTCGTATCTCATAAGGACAGCATGCCCCGCTTTTCCAGCTTGTCAATCATCCATCCGGACACGGAACGGCCTTCCGGCAGCACTTATTAAGTTCTTGCGCGCGGGGATTCTTTTGTCCATTCTGGGATTCATGCTCCTCCGTGCAGTTTTTTCCTCCGCGGCTATCCTTTTCCTGGGGGTTTCCTGCTCCTCCAGCCCTTACCGGCCCGTTTCCCCGCTGATCACGCATGCCGCGGATATCAAGGAGGCGCACGGCAGCCTCAGCGGCATCTGGTGCCACTCCTCCGCCGGGCAGTTCCTCTGGAAGAAGCAAAAACGGCAGTATGTTTACGTGGCTCCCGTGGATATCCAGGCTGTCCGGCAGCAGTTCCCGGACGCCGCTCCTTACTTGGCACGTGAATTCCGTGATTCCCTGCAAAAGGAAGTGCGCCTCCTCATTGACCGCAAGAATGCGGAACCCGGCAACCATCCCCGGTGGGTGCTGAGCGACCGCCCACGCACGCCCGGAGTGAAGATTTCCCTGGCGATCGTCCAGTTGAAACCCACGGACGTAGGCGGGAAGGTAGCGGCGCTGGGCGTGGGCATCGTCTCGCCCATTCCGGGCATTTCCTTCATCATCAACCATTTCGCTTCCGGTGCCGTAGGGATTGAAGGCAACATCGCAGTCCTGGACAACGGCACCGCCCTGAAGGAGTTTTACGGGCGCAACCGTGACCCCATCAACATTTTCTCCTGCAACAGTTTCGAGCAGTTCGCCTGTGACAAGTACAACCTGGACCGCTTCGCCCTCCAGATTGCGGAAATGCTGGCGGAAAACCCGGTAAAACCCTGATTTTTTCCACGCCGGAAAAACTCTTGATGACAATCGGGTCATGACTCGAACACCGGGCGGGCGGGCACCGTCTTAACCTGCATGTACGGCGCTATTCCCAAACTCTTGGTAGCCCTGGGAACGGGATTGGTTTTTTCCTGTTCCAGTTCCGGGCCCATGCCCACCTCCCCGCTGATTACCCACCCTCTTAAAGCGGACTCCAAACAGAGCTGCTTCCAAGGCGTCTGGTACAATCCCAGGGAACAATCCATCTGGAATTCTCCACGCCTGAAGGTGTACGTGGCGCCCGTCAATATCGACTACATCAAAACCAAATTCCCGAAGGAAGCTCCCGCCCTGGCAGAACAGTTCAGGACGGAGCTGCAGAAAGACATCCGCCAGGTACTGGAAAACAGAGCCAAACAGACCGGAGGGAAAATCAGGTGGCAATTGGTTGACCGTCCCACCCCGGGAGGCGTAACCCTTTACATCGCCATGGTGAAGCTGAAGCCCACGGACGTGGGCGGCAATGTCATGTCGGACCTGGTTTCCCTGGTCTCCCCCCTGCCGGGCACCTCCCTGATCCTGGGCAATTTAATGAGCGGGGACGTGGGCATTGAAGGGCGTCTGTCCGACATGCGCACAGGTACCAGCATCATGGAGTTCAAGGCTTACAATACGGACCCCATCACCCTGTTTTCCGTGAAGGAGTTTGAACGCTTCGCCTTTGACCAGAGGAACCTGAGACTTTTCGCCAGTGAAATTTCCTCCATTTTCAAGGGAGGCCCCGCCAGTTACATTCCCAAAGCAGACAACCTGGACCTGGACCCGTTTTAAGCAGTCTTTCCGGCTGACTCCTCGTTATCCTTCCTGTCCTTCTTTTCCGGATCATAGAAGGTGCATTCCTGCACCGTCTGCCTGGTTTTAAAGGCATAGATAAAGAAGGCCACGCCCACCAGGACGAGGAAGACGGAGAGGAACTGCCCCCGGGTCAGGCCCATGGAGAAGGGGGAGTCCGGTTCACGGTATTCCTCGCAGACGATTCTGCCGACGGCATACAGAATGGCAAAGACGCCGCAGAACACGCCGTTCCAGGCGCGCGGGAATTTCACCCGGATGAACCACAGCACGGCAAAAAGAAGTACCCCCTCCGCAAATGCCTCATATAGCTGGGAGGGGTAGCGCGCATGGTCCTGCATCACCTCGGCCACGATTTCCTTCACGGCAGGCGTATCCCTCACCCGGTCCACCACCCAGGCCGCGTTCATGTGCTCCGGAACAGCCACTCCGGAGAGGTAGAGCTTGTCCACCAGTCCGGGGGTTTCATAAATGCGGGAGGCCACCCGGACAAACAAGTCCGGGTCCTGGGAGAGCTCCATCGGAAAGATCATCCCCTGCGCGGAGCCGGGCGGGACAATGCGCCCGTACAATTCCCCGTTGATAAAGTTCGCCATGCGGCCAAAGAACAGCCCCACGGGTGCCACAATGGCCAGGCCGTCCAGCAGGGCCACCCACTTGACGCGGTGCTTCCACGCGTAATAGAACGTGTACAGCCCCACGCCGATCATTCCTCCGTGGCTCGCCATGCCTCCTTCCCATACCCGCAGGGCCATCAGCGGGTCCGCCAGAAACTGGGACCAGCCATGGTTGGGTATCTGGTAAAAGAGCACGTATCCCAGCCTTCCGCCGATCAGGACGCCGAAGATCGCCACATAGGTGACGAAGTCCGCCAGCTTGTCCTGCGGAATGGGGTACAGCTTCCGGCGGGACAGCCAGGAGAGCAGAAAGTAGCCTCCAATGAAGCCCATCAGGTAGGCCAGGCCATACCAGCGCAGGGCAATGGAGTCCGTAACCTGCCAGATGACGGGGTCCAGGTCGTGTACGTAAGCAGTCGGGTTCATGAGCGTTTCTTTCAGGGCAGGTAACGGGTAAGGGCTTCCACGGCTTCATGGTCCAGGGAACGCGCCAGCGCCACCGTCAATTCCACCGCCGCACGGTAATCCCGCAGGTCCAGCACGCCGTTATGGGCGTGGATGTACCGGGTGGGGACTCCCAGCACAATGCAGGGAACTCCCTTCCCGGAGAGATGAAGGGCCGCCGCATCCGTTCCTCCGGAGCGGCGCACCGTCAGCTGGAAGGGGATGGCCGCCTTCACCGCCACTTCCTCGGCCAGGGCTGCCAGCCGCGGATTGGTGATCGCCGTAGGGTCAAACAGCCTGATCTGCACGCCGCCGCCCAAGGCTCCCTGTGAGTCTGCCAGCGTGAAGCCGGGAGTGTCATCCGCGGGCGGCCCTTCCAGCACGATGACGCAATCCGGGCGCATAGCGGCTCCAGCCGTTCTAGCGCCCCTCGTCCCCACTTCCTCCTGCACCGTAGCGGCGGCAATCAGGGTATTGGGGTGCCCTTCCCGGCACAGGGTCTTGAATGCTTCTATCATTACGGAGAGGCCGGCGCGGTTGTCAAAGGCCTTGCCCATGGCCCGGAACGGATTTTCCAGAGGCGTGAATTTCACGTCGGGCACCACCGGGTCACCCAGGTGAATGCCGAATTCATTCCGCACCTGTTCCGCGCTTTCAGCGCCCACGTCCACAAACAGGGCTTCCATGCTCATCACGCTGTTGCGCTGGCCTTCCGGCAGAAAATGGGGTGGCTTGGAACCGATCACTCCCTGGATGCTGCGACCCGAGCGGGTTTTCACCAAAACACGCTGGCTCAACAGAGTATGCGGCCACCAGCCGCCTATGCCCACCAGTTGGAGAAAACCGTTCCCGATGATATTCTGGACCAGGAACCCGATCTCATCCATGTGGGCGGCCAGCATCACGCGGGGGCCTGAATCACCATTGGTGCAAAAAAAGCTCCCGGAACCGTCGGTGGAGAATTCCCCGAATCCTTCAAGTTCCCGCGCCACAAGTCCGCGCACTTCATCCTCATGCCCTGAAATGCCATGGGCCTCTGAAAACTTTCCCAACAGCTCCGAATCAATCACCATGGGCCGAGCATGTGAAAACACCCCTTCTAGGTCAAGCCCGCAGCCATGCCGCATGATTTTTTCTTGACTGTACCGGGAGAGGCCCCGGATGGCGCCGCGCCTCGTACCGAGGAAAGAAACAAGAGATTTTTGCTAGCCACAGTTCGGTTTTTGGTGTAACTAATCAGGGAATCGAATTGTGCTATGAAATCCATCCTTAACACTATCACGGCCATGCTGGCTGCGGTGCTTTTCATTCCTGCGGCATCGGCGCAAACCACCAGCAACCCCAGAATGCAGGTGAAGGTCACCCTGGAAAAGCTGTCCCTGTACATGCGCCAGTCCCCCAACGTCATGACCCAGGACGATCCCCGGCCCCTGCCCAAGCCGAAGAGATGGGCAGATTTCGAGATACCCTTCAAGGTGGAAGCCGCCCCCGCGCCCAAGTCCGGCTACATCGACTCCCTGACCTTTAAATTCTATATTGCCGTGGTCAATCCGGACCGCGCCCGCCAGTACCTGAAACTGTACAAGGAAGTCAAGTACGTCAATGTTCCCATCGGAGAGGCCACGTACGCCTCCGTCTATCTTTCACCTTCTTCCGTCAAGCGCATCACCGGCTCCGAAGGCGGCAGGGGCAAATGGGTGAAGTACCAGGGCGTGGTGGTGGAATACAACGGCAAAATAGTCGCCACTTATTCCTCCGAACGCGGCAAGATGGAAAAATGGTGGACCATCCAGTCCCCCAGCATTGTGGAAACTTCCTATTATCCCCTGCTGAACAAGGATGAAACCCCCTTCTCCGTGTACTGGTATGACCGCTATCCGGAAATCATGAGGCCCAATATCCAGCTTCCGGCTTCCAGCCCGGAACCCGCTCCGTTCGGCGCCCCCGCGGCCCCCGCCGCGGAAACCCCGGCGGAGGGCGGAGAGTAGCACCCCCTTCAACATTATTCACTTTTCATTTTTATTTAACAGAAATCACCCATGGCTAATTCACGACAAATCGTCGCATTAAACGTAGGTTCCCAGAGAGTGTCCATGGGCGTCTTTTCCAAGACCTCCAAGGACGCCCTCATTCTGGACCGCTATGCTACGCGCCTCGTAGTGCTGGACCCGTCAGCGGAAGGCTTGCGCCTGACGAAAATAGGAGAGGCGATCGCCGACCTCGTCCAGGAACTCAACGTCAAAGGCAGCGTTGCCAACTATTCCGTTTCCGGTCAATCCGTGTTCATCCGCTTCGTCAAGCTTCCCGCCCTGGATGATACGGATGTGGAACAGCTCATCCGCTTTGAAGCCCAGCAGCACGTCCCCTTCCCGCTGGATGAAGTGGTGTGGGACTACCACCTTCTTCCGGCCAAGGGTCTGGAGCGTGAAGCCGTCCTGGTAGCCATCAAGGCGGAAGACCTGGACACTCTTAATGATGAAATCGTCTCCCACGGTCTCTCCACCGGCAAGGTGGACTGCGCGCTGACCTCCCTGTACAACGCCTATGTGGACAGTTACCCGGATGAAACGGAACCGGTGATGCTCATTGACATCGGTGCCAAGTCCACGGACCTCATTTACAGCGAGCAGGGCCGCTTCTTCACCCGCAGCATTTCCGCAGGCGGCATTTTCGTCACGTCCGCCATTGCCCGCGAATTCAACGTTCCCTTCATGGAGGCGGAACGTCTGAAAACCACCAGCGGCCTCGTTTCCATGAGCAACGGGCAGACGGAGGGGCTGAACCCCGCCACGGCCAACCTGGCTACCGTCATCCGCACGGCCATGACCCGGCTTGCCTCTGAAATCCAGCGCACTACCAACCATTACCGCGCGCAGATGAACGGAAGCGCGCCCGTCAAGGCATACCTGTGCGGCGGCGGCGCATCCCTGCCCTATACCAAGGAATTCCTGGAAGACAAGCTCGGCATCCCGATCTCCTTCTTCAACCCCATGCACAACGTGGGCGTGGGCTCCGGCGTGGACGTCAACACCATTTCCCGTGAAGCCTTCATTCTGGGCGGCCTGATCGGCACCGCCGTCAACGCCATCGGCAGGGCTTCCCTCAACATTGATCTGGAACCCACGGCCATTGCCAAAAAGCGGGCCAACCAGAAGAAGATGCCTGCCATCATCGCGGGGGTTGCCATCGCCGTCATCGGCGCCGCGGCCTATGCGGTGACGGGATACATGGGCGTCCAAAAGGCGGAGGAAACCCTCGCGAACGTCCAGCCTACCGTCACCTCCATCAAATCGGAACAATCCGGCCTGCGCCAGAAGGAACAGGAGCTGAAAAAGCTGGACGCCACCCTGGCGGCCTACCAGCAGCTTACGCTCCAGCGCTACGGGTACGCGGATATTCTCAAGCACCTGCTGGAACAGTCGGAGCACAAGGATTATGCCTACTGGTTCACGGATTTTGAACCGCTGGCTCATTTCAATCCGGAAGATGCCACCCAAATCACGGGCTACTCCGTTATCAAGGATTCCTTCACGTCAGACAAGAATACTTCCCTGGTGGACGACATCAGGACGGAAGCAGCCGTGAATGCCGCCAATGATGACGAGCAAACCGTTTACAGCGTTAACGCCCTGCGCCTGACGGGCTTTGTCCGCCGCAGCCTTGGCGGCCAGAGGATCATCCAGGATCTTCAGGCGAAAATAGACGGGAACAAGGACTCCCTGTTCACCTTCAAGCATGGAGACGTCAAACTGGAAGCGCGCCAGATCATGGAACTGGGCGCCAAGGACGCCAAGATTGACGCCGCCGCCGGAGCCTTTGTTCCCTTCAAGCTGGTGCTTCCGTTAAAAACTCCCATTCCCGTGCATTTTAACAAATAAGATTACCCAACCCGAACAAGACATATTTTATGAGCAATTGGATTACAGACAACAAGCCCGCCGCCATGGTAGCGGGCGTGGGGCTTCTCTTATTCGTGGGGTTATCCGTGACGGGATACATGGTCAATTCCAAACGCAGTGAGCTGGACAAGAAAATCAGCGTCGCCTCCAAGGAGATCAAGTCCGCCAACGCGGCTGAAATTACGCCAAGCCGCGCGTCGAACAGCGAGCTGGAAAAGGAATTGAACCGCTATGCCAAGGCGGTCACCAATCTGGAAACGGCCTACAAGCCTTTTGTCGCCTCCTCCGCGCTGGTTCCCACCACGCCCACCGCGTTCCAGAATGAACTGAAAACGTTCAGGGACGCCCTGATCGCCTCCTGCAAGAAAAAGAACATCCAGATTACGGACACGTCCTCCTGGCTCGGCTTCCAGGTGTACAGCACGCAGGCACCCTCCGTGCAGGCGGCTTCCACACTGGGTTTTGAATTGAAAGCGGTCAACAGCCTCGCCAACAAGCTGACGGACTGCGGACTGACCAAATTCATCAAGGTGTACCGCCCCCAGCTTCCCATTGAGAACCCGGCGAACAATCCGGAAGGGGAAGCGGAGGAGCCCAACCAGGCCCCCTGGTCCCCCATGCCTCTGGAAATTGCCTTCCAGGGTGACCGGGAAAGCGTGCTGAAGGCCATGAACGCCATTACGGACTCCCAGGATTACCTGTTTACGGTCAACTCCATCAGGGTCCGCAATGAACGGATGATGCCCCCCCCCATCGCCGGACCGGCAGCGCCCAAGCCTGCCGCCGCACAGCCCGCCGCAGGACCGGCGGACCTGAGGCCCGCAGATGAAGCGGCCGCCCAATCAGCGGCTCCGGCCATCCAGCAAGTCATCAAGCCTTACATGGGCAAGGAGCAGATCTTTGTCCAGGTCTCCCTGAACCTGGTCCACTTCAACCAGCCCAAGGCACAGGAACCGTCTGAAGATTAATTACGGCAACCAACCGCAGCAAATACTTTCAACATGTCTGAAAAACAAAACTACGACAAAATCCTGCTGGCCTCCGGCATCGTGCTGGGCCTGGGGGTCGCCGCCTACGGTACGCTGACCCTTCTGGGACTGAATGACAAGTACAAGTTCACCACTCAGGTTTCGGAAAAGACGATTGAACCGCCCGCCGGCATCAAAAAAGCCGCGGAAGTCAATCAGGAGCTTTCCGCCTCCCATGAGCTCAAACCCATTGCACAGGAAACGCAGCAATACGTGGGCTTCGTAGCCCCCAATCTGTGGATCAAGGAAGGGAGTATGGAACCCTTTGACATCATTTCCGGCCCCCCTATCCACGGCAATATCCCGAACAAATGGTTCCTGGACAACGGCCTGGAAAATGAATTCGTTTACTCGGACGTCCTCACGCGGGACCCTGACAATGACGGATTCACGGTACAGGAGGAATATGAAGCCAAGACGCTTCCCAATAATCCCAACAGCCACCCGCCCCTCGTCAACAAGCTCTTTGTGGATGAAATCAAGCAGTTCGGCTTTTTCCTGGCCTTCACGCAGGCGGACGGCAATGATTTCACCTTCAAGGGACTGAACCGCGCCAAGCAGGAACTCTGGAAAAACGTCGTCCAGACCAACGGGCAGTTCGGCACCCGGAAAAACACGAAGGACAAGCCCAGGTTCGAGCTTGTCAGCGTCACCAACAAGGAATTCAAGAACCCCACCCTGGACATGGTGGAGACGGATGAGGAAGCCGTTGTCAAGGACCTGAAACCGACCAAAAACGGCCAGACCTATACCATCAGGCGCGGCACAAAATACGTCATTCCAATCATTGATAAGAAAGCAAACCTTACTATCGCCGCCGGCCCCGAACGGGATACCAGCTTTGAAGTGGAGGAAGGAGCCGACTTCCAGATTCCGGGAGACACCAAACAGACCTATACGCTGAAAACCGTTGATAATGCTACGCAGACCGTAACCATTGCCAACAAAACAACTGGAGAACAAACAACACTGAGCAAGAAAAAATAGACCCGGATTTAAACTTTTCTGAAAAAAAAGCTTCACAAATCCGAAAAACATGTAAAAAGAAGAACCTAACTATGGACCACGCACCACTTTATCAACCGAAGCGTTCTCTGATCGCGCTGATGGCCATTGCTGCCTCCTGCCCGTTTGCGCAGGCTGGTGATGGCGGCGCCGTCGGGACCTCCAGTGCTTATGGATCGTCCTACGCCGGACCGGGAAGTTACTACCAATCCGATGCAGCGCGCCAAGCCATGGCACGCCGCGAAGCGCAGACCCAGGAAGCCATGCAGCTTCTTGCCGAAGGCCGCAACCTGTACCGCGAAGGCAAGTACAAGGAAGCCCTGGACAAATTCAATGCCGCTTACAACATGCTGCCCGCCGCGCCGATCAATGACCAGCGCAAGGAAGCCATCGCCAACAACATCGGCGACGCCAGCATCGCTGTTGCTCAGGAATACATCAAAGTGGGACGCTATGATGAAGCTGAGAAGCTTCTTCAGGATGCCATCAAGCTCAATCCCCGGGACGTCAAGCTTGCCAAGCAGACGCTCGAATACATGAAGGACCCGATTCGCACGAATCCGGCGCTCACCCCCGAGCACGTCAAGAACGTGGAAAAGGTGAACACCCTCCTTCACATGGCCTATGGTTACTATGACCTCGGCGACTACGATAAAGCCATCGCCGAATTCAACAAGGTTCTCGTTATTGACCCATACAACGTGGCAGCCCGCCGCGGCCAGGAAACGGTCAACCGCCGCAGGATGGCCTATTATGCCGCCGCCTATGACGAAAACCGCAGCACCATGCTTGCGGAAGTGGACAAAATGTGGGAACGCCCCATCCCGATGGAAGTTCCGACCGGAGCTGACAGCATGGACAACACCCCGATGACCGACGTCAACGGAGCCACTGCCAACCTGCTGAAGCTCAAGAGCATCATCCTTCCCTCCGTCTCTTTTGACGATACCACTGTAGAAGACGCCATCGACTACCTGCGCAAGAAGTCCATTGAACTGGACCGCACCGTAGGCCCGAACGGCGAACGCGGCATCAACTTTGTAATCAATGACGCCCAGCCGTCAGCCGTTGCCCCCGCAGCTCCCACTGCCGATGACAATGGCGGCTTCGGCGAAGAATCCACGGACGTTACGGAAGCCGCTCCGGCTGCCGCGCCCCAGGAAAGCATCCGCACCCGCAAGATCGGCCAGCTCAAGCTGACCAACGTTCCCATGCTGGAAGTGCTGCGCTTCATCTGCAGCAATGCAGGCCTGCGCCAGAAGGTGGAAGACTATGCAGTCACCATCCTTCCCGCCGGCGGCAATGACGTGGACCTCTACCAGCGCACCTTCTCCGTGCCTCCGGGCTTCCAGTCCTCCCTCCGCAACACCGTCGGCGACAGCGACGGCGGCGGCACTGAAGATCCCTTCGGCGGCGGCGGTGAAAGCTCTTCCGGCCTCAAGCCCATGCCCTCCATCCGCAGCCTGCTGCAAAAGAGCGGCATCAGCTTCCCTGAAGGCGCCACGGCATTCCTTGTCAACGGCAACTCCTCCCTGGTCGTCCGCAACACTTCCGGAAACCTGGACCTGATCGAAGGCCTCATTGAAAACACCCGCGGTGAATCCCAGCAGGTGCGCATCATGACCAAGTTCGTGGAAGTGACCCAGGAAAACACGGAAGAACTTGGCTTTGACTGGATCGTTACCCCGTTCTCCGTCAGCAATGACCGTAGCACCTTCCTCGGCGGCGGCACGAACTATGGCACCGGCCTCATCCCGGATGACTTTACCCAGTCTCCCGGCGGCGTGAGCGGCTGGCCCGTGAACAACAACAGTTCCAACACGGACGGCAACGGCCTGATCAACGGCCTCGCCACCGGCGGCAACCGCACCGGCGACTATGCCATCTCCAAAAACTCCGTGGACAACCTGCTGAACAGCACCAACCGTACTGAAGCTACCAAGAAGAATCCGGCTCCCGGCATTATGTCCCTGACGGGCATTTATGATGAAGGCGCCTTCCAGATGCTGATGCGCGGCCTGTCCCAGAAGAAGGGTTCCGACGTTCTCACCGCTCCCAGCGTGACTGCCAAGTCCGGTGAAACGGCCAAGATTGAAATTATCCGCGAATTCTGGTACCCCACCGAATACGAACCCCCGGAACTTCCCAACAACGTCAGCACCTATGGCGGTTACAATAACGGGAACAACAACCTTGCCGATGACCTTCTCGGAAACAATAATGCGGCCCAGGTAACCAGCTTCCCCGTCACTCCCGCCACTCCCGGCGTGTTTGAAATGAAGCCCGTCGGCGTGACCCTGGAAGTGGTGCCCACCATTGGTGACAACAAATACATCATTGACCTCAACTTCAAGCCCAGCATCGTGGAATTTGAAGGCTTCGTGAACTACGGCAGCCCGATCCAGTCCACCGGCGTTGGTTCCGACGGCAAGCCGATGTCCCTGACTCTGACGGAAAACCGCATTGAGCAGCCCATCTTCTCCAAGCGTTCCGTTGAAACGTCCCTGTTCATCTACGACGGCCACACCGTGGCAATCGGTGGTTTGATCACGGAAAACGTGCAGACGGTGGAAGACAAGGTGCCGATCTTCGGCGACCTGCCTCTCATCGGACGCTTCTTCCGCAGCAACTCTGACAACCACATCAAGAAGAACCTGATGATCTTCGTGACGGGTCAGATCATTGATGCCACCGGCCAGCCCGTACGCGGCAATGCCCTTCCCACCACGGCGAACGCCGCGGCTCCGGAAAGCGCTCTGCCCGCCTCCGAAGGCCTTCTGCCTCCCATGTAGGCGGCCTGCATAACGTCCATATTGGAGCGGGTGAAAGGGTGAACCTTTCACCCGCTCTTTTTGCCCCATATCCATCCCGCTACTCCGTTTTCCCCTGCTTCATGAAAACCCTGATTGTGACCGGCGGAATCGCCACCGGAAAATCCACTGCCATCCGCCTGCTGATGGAGGCGGGGGGACCGCGCCTGCGCCTTTTTGACTGTGATGCGGAGGCAGGCAGGCTGCTGGACGGCGGCAGGCTGAAGGAGAGCCTTTCCGGCGCCTTCGGCCCCGCCAGCGTGGATGCTACCGGAAGGGCGGACAGAAACTTCCTCCGGGAACTCGTCTTCCGGAACCCGGAAAGCCGCAGGACGCTGGAAGGAATCATTCATCCCATGCTGCACCAAGAATGTCTTGCGCAAATGGAGGCGGCGCGTCAGAATGCGGCGGTAGACGGGTTTGTCATTGACGTGCCATTGTTTTTTGAAACATCGGCGCGCTACCGCCAAGACGCCGTATGCGTGGTGGCTGTTTCCAGGGAAACGCAGAAAACCCGCCTGGCTCTCAGGAACGGATTCCGTGAAGATATGATTGAAGCCATTCTGGCGGTCCAGCGTCCTATCATGGAAAAAGTGGCCGCGGCTGATTTCGTCATCTGGAATGAGGGTCCTCCGGCCCTGCTCCGCCACCAGACCCAAAGACTTTACCAACATTTTTTCCATGACTGAAGAATCCGACAACAAGCCTCTTCCCGCCGGGGAGGACGCGCAGGCAGCCGCCCCCAAGGCCCTTCCCGCACCGGCAGACGTCCCTGCGGAACAAGCCGCCGCAGCTCCGGAACAGAATGCCGGGCAGACGGCCTGCACCCCGGTAGCCCCGGAGCAGGCGAAGGAACACGCCGCTCCCGTTCTGGAACAGATTGACATCAACGAACTGCGCGAACGCCCCCTGAACGACCTTCAGGAGATGGCGGAAGGCCTCCCCATCCGGAACGCAGCCTCCCTCACCAAGTCCCAACTGATTTTTGAACTGGGAAAACAGCTTCTGGCCAAGGGTCATGAAGTAGTCGTCTCCGGCGTCATGGAACAAGCCAAGGACAACTACGCCATGCTGAGGGACCCCGTCAAGAGCTTTCGCACCTCCCCGGACGACATTTACCTGGGGGGCAACCTCATCAAGCCCATGCACCTGCGCGTAGGCCAGCAGGTCAAAGTCCGACTGCGCAAGCTGCGCCCCCATGACAAGTACCTTTCCGCCTGCGCCGTCATCAGCGTGGAAGACATCCCCGCGGAAGATTACCGGGCCCGTGCCGACTTTGAACGCCTCACCCCGCTCTTCCCGAAGGAACGCCTTCTTCTGGAAAACAAGGAAGTCAGTTCCGGCGCCATGCGCGTGCTGGACCTCATGACCCCCTTCGGCAAGGGCCAGCGCGGTCTGATCGTGGCCCCGCCCCGCGGCGGGAAAACCGTTCTGCTGAAAACCATCGCCAAGTCCATCAGGGCCAACTACCCGGACGTAGAATTGATTGTGCTGCTGCTGGACGAACGCCCGGAAGAAGTGACTGATTTTGAAGAAACCGTGGATGCCCCGGTTTACGCCTCCACCTTTGACGAGCCTTCCCGCCGCCATGCCCAGGTTTCCGACCTGGTGATCGAGCGCGCCAAGCGCCTGGTGGAGATGGGCAAGGACGTGGTCATCCTGCTGGATTCCCTGACGCGCCTGGCCCGCGGCTATAATGCCAATCAGACGGGCGGACGCATCATGTCCGGCGGTCTGGGTTCCAACGCCCTGGAAAAACCGCGCAAGTTTTTCTCCGCCGCGCGCAACGTGGAGGAAGGCGGCAGCCTGACCATCATCGCCACATGCCTGGTGGATACGGAATCCAGAATGGATGAAGTGATCTTTGAGGAATTCAAGGGAACGGGCAACCTGGAAATCCGTCTGGACCGGGAACTTTCCGAACGGCGCATTTATCCGGCCATTTCCCTCTCCCAGAGCGGCACGCGCAATGACGACAGGCTGTATAATGAACAGGAGTTCGTCAAGATCATGCAGCTCCGCCGCCAGCTCGCCATGAAACCCGGCTGGGAAGGCCTCCAGGCTCTCCTGCAAAATATTTCCAAGACGCAGAATAATGCGGAACTCCTGCTGACGGGGTTGCGTTAAGGTTACTGCCTTTTTACCGTTTTAACGCCTCCGTTCCCGGGCCGGAACGGAGGCTTTTTGATGGGGAGGTGCGCCGTTTGTTATGGGCGCCAAGGAAACGCTGAAGGACGAACCGGATTTACCTTCTGCCTTCCGTTACGCGCCCAGTTTTATCCGGAAAATGCGCATGGAGTTGCCCACCGCCAGCAGGCAGACGCCCACGTCCGCCATCACGGCGGCCCACATCCCCGCCAGCCCCAGGATGCCCAGCACCATCACCAACAGCTTGACGCCCAGAATGAGAACGATGTTCTGCACAATGATGCCCTCCGTCGCGCGGGACAGGAGCATCCCCTGCGGAACGGCCACGGGGTCCCCTTTCATCACCACCACGTCCGCCGCCTGGAGAGCCGTATCAGATCCCACGCCGCCCATGGCTATGCCGATGTCCGCGGCAGCCAGGGATGGTGCGTCATTCATGCCATCCCCCACAAAGGCGAGCAGGCCCGTTTCCGGTTTCAGCCGCCGCACATGCTCCAACTTGTCCGCGGGCATCAGCCCGCTGAAGACTTCATCCAGCCCCAGCCTGCGCCCCACCTCCGCCCCGGCGGACGAAGAGTCCCCCGTCAGCATCACCAGGTTGGAAACGCCCAGTTCCCTCAATTCCCGCACGGCCTGCTCCGCGCCCGGCTTGATCCGGTCTGACAGGCGCAACCGTCCCAGCAGAACGCCGTCCAGCGCCACGTAAATGGTGACGCCCCGGTCTTCAGCATCTCCGGTCGTGATTCCGGCCTCTTGGAGGAAAGCCTTTTTCCCCACCAGCACAGCCCTGCCTTCCACGCGGGCGGAGACGCCGCCTCCGGTCACTTCCACCAGTTCCGCCACGCGGTCCGGGAACAGACGGCCTTCATACGCTTTCACGATGGAGCGCCCCAGCGGGTGAGAGGCGGAGCTTTCCGCATGCGCCGCCCAGTACAGCAGCCCTTCCGGGGAGACTCCGTCACAGGGAAGCACTTCATCCACGGAAAAAACGCCCTCCGTCAGGGTTCCGGTCTTGTCAAACACCACCGTTTTCACCTTCCGCAGGGCATCCAGATAATTGCTCCCTTTCAGCAGAATCCCCTGGCGGGCCGCCCTTCCTATCCCGGCAAAGAAGCCCAGCGGTATGGACAGCACCAGCGCGCAGGGGCAGGAGATGACCAGCAGCACCAGCGCTCGGAACAGGCCGTCAGACCAGCTTCCACCCGTCACGAAGGGATAAAGCAGGAACACCAGCACGGCAATGGAGATGACCAGCGGCGTGTAAATGCGGGAGAACCGGGACAATCTTCCCTCCAGCGGGGATTTGTGGCCGGAGGCAGCCTCCACCAGTTCCTGTACCCTCGCCAGGGCGGAATGTTTCCAGTCCCGGTCCGTGCGCACTTCCAGCACGCCTTGCCCGTTGATGTACCCCGCCAGCACGGGGCTTCCGGCCCCGGCTTCCACCGGCAGGGATTCCCCCGTCATGGCGGAGGTGTCCAGCACGGAATTGCCGCCCGTCACCACGCCGTCCAGCGGAACGCGCTCGCCCGGGCGCACTTCAATCAGGGAACCGGGCCTCACCTCCGCGGGAGGAACGTCACGGACTTCCCCGCCTTCCTTCACATGAACGGAGTCAGGCCTTAAATTCATCAGTTCGCTCACGGAGCGGCGGGAACTGCCCACCGCGCGTTCCTGAAGGTATTCTCCCACGCGGTAGAAGAGCATCACGCCCACCGCCTCGGAATAATCCCCCAGGAACATGGCCCCCAGGGAGGCGATGCTCATCAGGAAGTTTTCATCCATCGCCCGGTCATGCCGCAGACCCAGAAATGCCGCTTTCAGCACGTCCCAACCTATCAGCAGGTAGGCGCCCGCATACGCCGCCACACCGCTCCAGGAATCACCGCCCATCACCAGGGCGGCGGCAAACAGGGCTATGCCCAGCACGGCGGGAACGGGCCTGATGGCTTCTCCGCAGCCGCAGCAGCCCCCGGCACAGCACCCTCCAGCTCCGCAGGAAGCTCCTTCTGAAAAATGTTCGTGGGAATGTTCCGTACTCATGACCTGTTCCGCTTGTACGCCTGCGGCTCCGCGATGGCAAGCTCTATGTTAGCCCAAGCTAACACAAAACCTTTGATACTTCCTCTTTCTTAAAACGTTCCAGAACCCCCAGCCCCATGAGTTCA
The DNA here is from genome assembly GCA_048388685.1 of Akkermansia sp. Lineage (GTDB taxonomy): Bacteria > Verrucomicrobiota > Verrucomicrobiia > Verrucomicrobiales > Akkermansiaceae > Akkermansia. The sequence continues at coordinate 44,805 of DBGCTZ010000013.1, forward strand.
TCCATTGCCATGGCACCAGCTCCCAGAAGGCCCGCTTCCGCGCCAAACCGGGCAGGCAGGATGTTCAGTTCCTCCATGTGCAGGGGAAATAACTGCGCCTTGAGGTTCGCCAGCAGGGGCTTCATCAGCAGGTCCCCCGCCTTCGCCACCCCGCCGCCGATGATGAAGGCGTCCGGCACCAGCGTGTACATCAGGTTCATGATCAGGCAGGCGAGCATTTCCCCGGTATCCTCCCACAACTGGAGGGCCACGGGGCATCCCGCGCGGGCGGCTTGATCCAGATCCCTGGGTGTGCATTCACTCAGGGTTTTGATGATTCCGGCCCCGGCATACCGCTTGACCGCTTCCGCCGCCAGCTCGTTGTTGCCGATGTATTCTTCAATGGCTCCCCGGTTGCCGAACGGCCCGGGCTTGCCCTGGTAATGGATGCTGGTCTGGCCCAGCTCCCCGGCGGACAGCCGCTTTCCGCGCACGATGCGGTCATGCACCACAATGCCGCCGCCGATGCCCGTGCCCATGGTCAGGCACACCAGGCTGGACATGCCGCGCCCGGCGCCCAGCTTCCATTCCGCATACGCCATGCAGTTGGCATCATTGTCCAGCACCACGGGCAGGCCCAGCGCCTGTTCCATCAGCTCCCTTACCGGAACTTCATGATCCCAGACCCGGACGTTGGTCAACTGGTAAAGCACCCCCTTGTAGTAATCGCACCATCCCGGCATTCCCATGCCTATTACGCAGGCGGTGGGAAACTGCTCGCGCAGGGTGAGCGCAGCCGAAATCATGGCGTCAATGATCGCCTGGGGGCTCTCGAACATGGCAGTGGGGATGCGGTCCGCCGTCGCCAGGATGCGGTCTCCCGCGGTCACGCCCATCTTGATGCTGGTTCCGCCAAAGTCCACGGCCAGCGCGCAGGGTTCTGAAAAGCTCATGGTTCATACTTATGCCACACATCCGCCGGAATCAACGCAAAAACGCATTCACCCCCATCCCTTTCCGCGGCATGCCCAGCTTCCTGTATAAAATACAATAAACATCCTCCAGAAAGGGCTTGCCAGAAACGTTCCGTCCGGTCCATGATAAGCGCCGTGATGATGGAAATGCCCGGTTCTGACGAGTGGTTCATGCGCCAAGCCATGAAGGAATCCAGAAAAGCCCTGGTGAAGGGGGAAGTGCCCATCGGCGCCGTCGTGGTGAAGGAGGGCCGCGTGATCGGCCGGGGCTGGAACCAGGTGGAGACCCTGAAGGACGCCACGGCCCACGCGGAGATGATCGCCCTGACGGCGGCCCAGGAGGCGCTGGGGGACTGGCGGCTGGAAGGCTGCACCCTGTACGTTACCAAGGAACCGTGTCCCATGTGCGCGGGGGCCATCGTCCACTGCCGCCCGGACCGCGTGGTCTTCGGCTGTCCGGACGCCAAGACCGGAGCCGCGGGCGGATGGATCAACCTGCTGGATTCCAACCCTCCCCTCAACCACAAGTGCGAGGTGCGCCCCGGCGTTCTGGGGGATGAGTGCCTGCACCATCTCCAGGAATTTTTCCGGGCGGCGCGGCTGGCGGCCAAAGAACGGAAAAAACTGTCCGCGGACCCTTCTGCAGACTTGGAGGAAAACGGGGAAGACAGTGCCGGATAAAACACTTTGCATTTGCCAAAAGAGCGCAGTCACGGCAAGCTAGCGGGGCTATGGAACGCCGGAACGACAATGAAACTGCGGAAGGGACGGAACGCAAGCCGTCCTGGATCAAGGTGCGCCTGCCCAACGGCCGGGAATTCTGGGACGTCAAGCAGCTAGTGGAGGGCAAGCACCTGTTCACCGTCTGTGAAGAAGCCCACTGCCCCAACCGCTACGAATGCTGGAATCAGGGCACGGCCACCTTCATGATCGCCGGGGACCGGTGCACGCGCGCCTGTGGATTCTGCGCCACGCGTACGGCAAAGCCAGCCCCTCTGGACCCGGAGGAGCCTCAGCACGTGGCGGACGCCGTGGTGCACATGAAGCTGCGCCACGCCGTCATCACCATGGTCACCCGGGACGACCTGCCAGACGGCGCCGCCGCACATTTTGCCGGAGTAATACGCGCCGTCAGAAAGGCCAACCCTTCCACCATCATTGAAGTCCTGGCCTCGGACCTGAATGAAAAACCCTCCTCCATCCGGACGCTGATGGCGGCGCGCCCGCACATTTTCGGCCACAATCTGGAGACGGTGGAACGCCTCACGCCCATGGTGCGCTTCCGTGCCCAGTACCGCCGCTCCCTGCGCGTCCTGAAGATGGCGCTGGAGTGCGTGGACGGCAAGGTCTCCACCAAGAGCGGCATCATGCTGGGGCTGGGGGAAACGGAAGAAGAGCTTTTCCAGTCCATGGACGACCTGCTGGAACACGGCGTTTCCGTGCTGACGCTGGGGCAGTACCTGCGCCCCTCCCGCAACCACCTCCCGGTGGTCAGGTACATCCATCCGGACGATTTCGCGCGGTATGAGGAAGTCGCCCGCGCCAAAGGGTTCAAGCACGTGGCGTCCGGCCCGCTGGTCCGCAGTTCCTACCACGCCGCCAATTTCACGCCGGAAGCGGACGTGCTGGAGGCCATCAACGAAGATTTGAGAAAGGCCGGGGAACTTTAGAATAAATCTTGATTTTTACCCTCCACCTTTTACCATACACCCAATCCCACGTCATTGAGAATCTCATGAGCAAAACACGTTCCTTCATCACGGCCGGAGCCATCCTGTGCGGCACGGTCATCGTGACGGCGGCAATCGCGCCCCTGTTCCTCCCGGACCAGAATATCAAGCCCCTGACGCCCGCGCAGGCGGCGGAAGTCACTGCACAGACCATGAACTCCAAGTGTGCGGACTGCCACAAGCCCGGCACCCACATTTCCCAGCTGGTGAACACCCTTTCCGGCGGCCTGCTGGCGCGCCACATTCATGACGGCCAGCGCAGCTACAATATGGATGAAGCGCCCACCGCCGTTACCCTTTCCAAGCTGGAACACGTGCTCCAGATCAATTCCATGCCTCCCACTTCCTACACCATGGTGCACTGGGGCAGCACGCTCACCCTCCGGGAGAAGGCAGCCATGCTGCAATGGGTGAAGGACGAGCGCCTGAAAATCTTCGGCGACATGGTGGGCAAGGAATACGCCATTACCGCCATCACCCCCATTCCGGACAGCCTCCCCACGGACCCGGCCAAGGTAGCCCTAGGCGACAAGCTGTTCCATGACGTGCGTCTTTCCACGGACAATACCGTTTCCTGCGCCTCCTGCCACTCCCTGGAGAAGGCTGGCACGGATAACCTGGCCACCTCCACCGGGGTCCGCGGCCAGAAGGGCGGCATCAACGCCCCCACCGTGTTCAATGCCGCCTTCCACACCAAGCAGTTCTGGGACGGCCGCGCCGCCAATCTCCAGGAACAGGCGGGCGGACCTCCCCTGAATCCGGTGGAAATGGGCTACGAACACCCGGACGACTGGAACCTGATCGCCGCCAAGCTGAACCAGGACACCGCGTTTGCCGCAGAATTCAAGAAGGTTTATCCCCAGGGCTTCACCGGGGAAACCATTACGAATGCCATCGCCGAATATGAAAAGACCCTCATCACGCCGAACAGCCCGTTCGACCGTTACCTGAAGGGTGATGAAAACGCCATCAGCGACAACGCCAAGAAAGGCTACAAGCTTTTCCTGAAGCTCGGCTGCCAGACCTGCCACACCGGCCCCGCCATGGGCGGACAGTCCTTTGAATACGCCGACCTGAAGGGCGACTTCTTTGCCGGACGTGAAAAGACCAATGACGACAACGGCCTGATGAACTTCTCCAAGAAGAAATCGGACAAGCACAGGTTCCGCGTTCCCACCCTGCGCAACGTGGAGCTTACCTGGCCGTACATGCATGACGCCTCCGCCCAGACACTGGAGGAAGCCATCACCAAGATGTACCACTACCAGCTTGGCTATGACAAGCTGGACAAGAAGGAGATCCGCCTCCTGGTGGCCTTCCTGAAAACCCTGACCGGGGAATACAAGGGCAAGCCCGTCCAGGGCGAAGTCTGCCCCGCCTCCTGAGTCAGAGCAGCCTCCTCTTTTCTTCCGGCCGCGCCATGAAAAATTCATGGTGCGGCTTTTTTGTTTTCCCCTCCCCGGAAGAAATTGACGGGAAAGCCGCTTTTCCGGCTTTTCCCCCCTGCGTCATACTTAGATTAAGCTAATATATAATTTATTCATGTTGAATAATTATCATGCAAATCAAAAACACGGTCTCATATTATCATTGACTTCGTAGTTTGATGAAACTAACTTTCTTTCGGATTTGATTCATACACACACCATGCCACTCTCCATGCTCAACATCGGCGACATCCGCCGGATTAACAAAATTCATGGCAGGGATGAAACCAGGCGCTTTCTGGAAAGCCTGGGCTTCGTTGCCGGCAGCACGGTTTCCATCGTTTCCGAAAACGGCGGAAATTTCATCGTCAACGTCAAGGGCTCCAGGATCGCGCTCAGCAAGGCTCTCGCCTGCAAGATATTCGTGGCCTGAACCTTTCCATTCAACAATCAGCCATCAATCTATGACCAAACACCGTACATTAAGAGATGCCCTGATCGGGGAAACCGTCACCGTCGGCAAGCTGGCGGGGGAAGGCCCGGTCAAAAGACGCATCATGGACATGGGAGTCACCAAGGGAACGCAGATCTTCATCCGCAAAGTAGCGCCCCTGGGAGATCCCATTGAAGTCACTGTCCGCGGCTACGAACTTTCCATCCGCAAATCGGAAGCCGAAAATATCCATATCCATTGATTCCGCCTTTATTACCGCACGTTTCCTGACCTGACAGCAAGACGGCGCACCTACACATCAAGACAAGGAAACATTCCATGAGCAATATCACCATCGCCCTGGCGGGCAATCCCAATTGCGGAAAAACCACTCTCTTCAACGCCCTGACAGGGGCCAGCCAGTACGTCGGGAACTGGCCCGGAGTCACTGTGGAAAAAAAGGAAGGCCGCCTGAAAGGCCACAAGAACATCATCATTGAAGACCTTCCGGGCATTTACTCCCTTTCCCCCTATACGCTGGAGGAAGTCGTCAGCCGGAATTACCTGGTCACGGACCATCCCTCCCTCATCCTGAACCTGGTTGACGGGAGCAACCTGGAACGCAACCTTTATCTTACCACCCAGCTTTGCGAGCTGGGCGTTCCGGTCATCATCGCCCTGAACATGATGGACATCGTCCGGAAGCGCGGGGACCGCATTGATACGGAAAAACTTTCCCGGGACCTCGGGTGCCAGGTGGTGGAAATCAGCGCCCTGAAAGGGACCGGCATCCGTGAATTGGTGGACGCCGCCGTAAAAACGGCCACCTCGGAGGATGCGCAGGCGCCGCGCGCCGTGCATTTCCCGGCCCCTCTGGAAAAAGCCATCGGGGAGATTGAGGAAATCATCACCGGCAAATGCCTGGACCAGCAGAAAAAATGGTTTGCCGTCAAAGTTTTTGAGAGGGACCGGAAGGCCGCGGACCAGCTGGCCCTCACCCCGGACGAACAATCCCGCATCAACGGGATTATCGAGTCCATGGAACGGGAGATGGATGACGACAGCGAATCCATCATCACCAACGAACGCTACAATTCCATTTCCCGCATCATCAGGGATTCCGTCGTCAAGGCCAGAGCCGGAGGCCTGACGGGGAGCGACAGGATTGACCGCATCATCACCAACCGCTGGCTGGGCCTCCCCATTTTCGCCGTCGTCATGTGGGCGGTGTATTACATTTCCATCCAGACGGTGGGCGCATGGGGGACGGACTGGGCCAATGACACTTTCTTCGGGGAATGGATTCCGGAATGGGTAGGCGGACTGCTGGAGAGCGCCAATTGCGCTCCCTGGCTGGAAAGCCTGATCCAGGACGGCGTGATTGCCGGCGTGGGCGCCGTTCTGGGCTTCCTGCCGCAGATGGCCGTGCTGTTCCTCTGCCTGGGGATTCTGGAAGATTGCGGCTACATGGCCCGCGTGGCCTTCATCATGGACCGCATTTTCCGCAAATTCGGCCTCTCCGGGAAGTCCTTCATCCCCATGCTCGTATCCATGGGCTGCGGCGTTCCGGGCATCATGGCCACCCGCACCATTGAGAATGAAAAGGACAGGCGCATGACCATCATGACCACCACGTTCATTCCCTGCGGGGCGAAGACGCCCATCATCGCCCTGATTGCCGGGGCCTTCTTCCCGGAAAATTCCTGGGTGGCTCCGGGAGCCTACTTCATCGGCGTAGGCGCCATCATTCTCTCCGGCCTCATTCTGAAAAAGACCGCCATGTTCGCCGGGGACCCCTCCCCCTTCGTGATGGAACTGCCCATTTACCACATTCCCGCGTGGAAGAACGTGATCATCCACGCGTGGGACCGGTGCAAGGCCTTCGTGCAAAAGGCGGGGACCGTCATCTTCGTGTCCAGCGCCCTGATCTGGTTCCTCTCCAGCTACAACTGGAAGGCGGATTCCGTGGAACAGAACGACAGCATGCTGGCCTCCATCGGCAACGTGGCCGCACCCGTCTTCCAGCCGCTGGGCTGGGGCGAATGGAAGCCCACCATGGCGACCATCACCGGCCTGATTGCCAAGGAAAACGTGGTCGGCACCTTTGGCGTCCTGTATGCGGACGGCGGTTCCGGTGAGGAAGACGCGGCAGAGGACCCGGTACCGTCCGCGGAAGCACAGGAAATGTCCGCCGCCGGGCAGGAACTCCATGCCTCCCTGGCGGAAGCATCCGACGAGTCCGCCGCAGAAGCGGAGGAAGAGGAAGATGAAGACGCTGAAATCAGGGAAACCGGGGACCGGCTGGTCCAGGCCGGAGCCTTTACCTTCCTGAGCGCCTTTTCCTTCATGATCTTCAACCTGCTCTGCGCCCCCTGCTTTGCCGCCATGGGCGCCATCAGAAGGGAAATGAACAGCGCCAAATGGACTTTCTTCGCCATCGGCTACATGTGCGCCCTGGCGTACTGCCTGGCCTTCATGATCTACCAGCTGGGAGCGTGGCTGTATGCGGAGGCTTCCTTCGGCATCGGGCAGGCGCTGGCCGTGCTGCTCCTGCTGGGCATCATTTACCTGATGGTGAAAAAACCCGCCTCATCCTCTAAATAACAACATCCACTCCTAACCAACCCTCACTTCATATGGGAACATACATTATTGGCGCCCTCCTTTTCCTGGCTCTGGCCTACGCGCTGTATAAAAGCTTCAGCAAGCGCGGCAAGTGCTGCGGCAATTGCGACGGGTGCGGCAACGGCGGAGGCTGCTGCGGCGGCCATCATCACGATCACGACGAGGAAAACGAAAAACAGGACTGACCCCATCCAGGGCCATTCCTTTCAGAACCTGCAGACCGTCCGCGGTTTGCAGGTTCTTTCCTTTCTGCGTGCGGCGTGCGTGCGCGGCCTACCCTATCCAGCCGTGCTGGTACGCCGCCATGGCCGCAATCACCAGGGCAATGAAGAGAAAGATGAACCACATCACATTGTGGCGATGGCGGTATTCCACGGCCATCAGAGGCTCCCATTCCCTTTCCACAAAGGAGAAGTCGTCCCCTCCGGCAAAGCGGTCATACAGCGTTTCAAGCTCCTTTCCCGTCACCCCTTCCGGGGCGGCGAATACCGGAGGACAGCACGCGCCCGTCTTGAAGACGATTTCACAATGGTAGACGCCGTCCGCCTCCTTGTAGGACTGGAGGCACGCGCCGTCGCGCGCGCATACCACATGGCCGGTCGTCCCTTCCTGCAAACGGCGCAGAGCAGTATCACGGTCGGTCACTTCATCATTTGAAATTTCCCATTGCACCTTACTCATTCTGTCAGTTTAAGCCAGTTCTCATTCAAGTCAACATGGTTTTAAACGCTTCCTGACGCCGGAAATGTCATCCATTGTCATAAATCCGGCAGCGTGCAAGGTGCTGACCTTAACCTTCTTTCCCGTGTTTAATTAACCTAACTTGTTGTTAGTCAAACCAAAGAACTTTCAACGAACGTCCAGGAGTGCTAATCTAACCATCAGCGGCTACAACCAGCCGCACACCATAAGATGATGAACAAGTACACATGTATCATGATAGGAGCCGCCTGCCTGCTGGCAGCCTCCTGTCAGGCGGATACGGCCCGCAGGGAATCGGTGCGGAATACGGCGCCGGCCTCCTCCGTACAGGCCTCTTCCGCAGCACCCCTTTCCGGACACCGGAATGACGGGGTTCAGGAACACAGGCGTTTCAAGCGCCTCTCCCTTCCTTTGAGATAAAAATAATAAGCAACGCCGCACCCCCTACCTGATCGGAGAATGCGACGTTGCCGCTGGGTCATGCAGACCCCTTCAATGCCCCCCGCACGCAGGATTCCGCTCTCTGCCTGCAGAAGGACAAGGAAGATTTGATTGTGATTGCGCCCTTTCCGCAGGCGCAGGAACTTCCCTCCCTAGAACGTGACAACGCACTGCACGGAGAGGATATTGGCGGAGTTGACGTCATCCCGCCCGGAAGGATTCTTCACATATTGATAAGACGGCTGGATCAGGCAGTACGGCGTGATGGAGAAGCTGTACGTGCATTCCAGGATCATTTCCCGGTCATGCCCGGGGCGCGTTTCCGCCAGCGTGTCGGAATCCGGCTTGCTCGCAGAAAAGCCAACGCCGAAGAAGTTGCCGTCCGCTTCCTTCAGGCCGGTCATGATTTCCAGGGGCTTCTTGAAGATCACCCCCACGGACGCCTGGGCTTCCGCTCCGCAGATGTTGCCTGATTCAGCGCTGCTCCATCCGGCGCGGGCGAACAGGGCGAACGGGCTGCTGCCCAGGTCCTGTTCCAGGTTGAACGCCACGCCTCCGTGGTTTTTCCCGTCCGCATGGAACATGAAGGGCTGGAGACGGTACGTGCCCGTGCCGATTCCGAAGGCCTTTTCATGCGTCCAGCCGAGTTCACCGAGCAGGTTGAAGGATTTCCCGGTCGTATTGTGGAACGGATTGCGGCGCGGTTCATTGTCCATCATGTTGCCGCCCACCTGGATGAACCAGTTGTCATTGAACTGGTACTGGCCCACAAAGCCGAAGTTGGAGTCCCCCAGCGGAAGCACCTGGTTGTTGACGAAGGGCGCGCTGCCGAACTGCCCGAAGGTGGTGTTGGCGTATGTGTTGGCGTCAAAATAGTTCGTCTGGTTGATCATGCCGCCCATGATGACCAGCTGGCCGTCCATGAATCCCTGGGAGAGGAGGAGCTCAGGCAGGTAGAAATAGCCGTCTTCAAAAACGTCGCAGTTGGCGGGTCCGCTCGCGCCCCAGGAATCATCCAGAGTAGTGCGGTGCGTGTGCTTGTTCAGGGCCACGGAGCCGGAGAGTTCACTCTTGATCCAGGTTCCCTGGTTGCGGCTGGATTGGAACAGCTGCAGGCCGGCCTGCGCGTGGAATTTGTACCAGCTCTGGCTGGAACCGGCGGTCTCGTCGTTCGGAGCGGAATGGTGGCCCTTGGTATAAAGGAACGCCTGCTCCACCAGGAATTGGAAACCGGCTTTTTCATAAGCGCCCTTATGCAGATCCGTCAGGGCCCTGGTCAGCAGGTCGTTCGGAATAGGCGTGCTTTCGTCGCCGTACTCGTCCCCGAACAGGTCGATGTCGTCCAGAATGGAACCTTTGCCTTCAGCCTCTTCCGCAGCCGGAGCGGCGGCGGTAGGGGCTACGGATGCCGTACCGGCCATGCAGAAGCCGGAGCAGGCCAGCAGGGCGGGTATCATGTAGCGTTTCTTCATAGTAATGCTGTATCTTGAGTCTTCCTCGTCAATCGCGGATGCTCAGCCTTCCATGGCGCCGGAGGAGCATTCCTGCTCCCGGTCCGCGCCGGGCTGCGCATTCACGGCTTTGCCGCATGAGCCCATACAGAACTCACAGTCTCCGCAGAGCAGGCGGTACCTGGGGCGTCGGACCAGAAGCCCGGCCAGTTTCCGGTACCGGGAAACCCGGCGGAAGAAACGGTGAAGTCCTGTATGGGTCAAGTTCATGCAACGCGGCAAAGTTAGATAGAACTAACTATTGAGTCAACACTTTTTCTCTCTCCCTCATTTCCTTTTTCCGGTAATCCCGCATGGAACATGATTCATATATCTTTTATCATCAACATACTAAAATTATCATGAGAATATTTTTCCGTGCTTCAAAAAAATTAGTTGCGACTAATTCAACTTGACCTGAACCCCCTGAAACGCTACAAAAAAATCAGGCCGATTGGAGATATTCCAACACTTCCCGGAAAGAAGTGGCTGCATGCCGCCAAGGCCGGCTGAACCCAACAAAAAAGAACATTACCATGAGTTACATCAATAACAAGGGCCTCTGGGGCTTCGTCGGAGGAATCGTTGCCGCCGCCATCGGCGCTAAAGTGGTTAAAAGCCCCGCCACCAGAAAACTGGCCGTCCAGGGGCTTTCCAAAGCCATGCTTATCCAGCAGAAGGCCATGGAACAGCTTGCCAACATCCGGGAAGAAGCCCAGGACCTGTGCCACGAGGCGGCCGCGGAAAACCGGAAACCGGAATAGCAAGTACTTATTATTCATCATCAAACAGGGGCTGCCCGTTTCCTTCTCCGCCAGCGGAACAGGCAGCCGCCAACGGGGGAAACGCACGGAGAAGAGCGTTTCCCCCTTTTTCATGTTTCCATACCGATGCACTATCAAGTCATCCACCACACGCGCGGCAGGCTCCGGGTACGCTGCGGCCGCGGCATGTTCAATCATGACCAGGCTTGCGGCATTGAATGCAGGCTCCTGAAGCTGAAAGGGGTTTCCTCCGTCAGGGCCACACCCTGCAACGGGGGCGTTTTTATCCTGTATGAGGAGGCCAACCCCCAGACCATTTTCCGAACGCTGGACAGGCTCAAACCGGAAACGCTCCGCAGCCGGGAACCGGAAGAACGTGCTGAGGCCAGGAAGCTGGCGCATTCCTTTTCCCTGAAGATAGCCGGGAAGGTTTCCTCCTTCCTTCTCTGCAAGTTGTTCCTGCCTCCGCCTCTCAGAATAGCCAGGGCGTTCTGGAATTACGGTTCCTATTTCCGCCGCGGAATGGCCGGGCTGGGCAAAGGACGGCTCAACGTGGCGGTGCTGGACGCCGTCTCCATCGGCGTTTCCATCGGCACAGGGACTTACGGAACGGCCAACTCCATCATGTTCCTCCTTTCCATTTCAGACCTGCTGGAAAATTACACCCGCAAAAAGACCCGGGCCGCGCTCGCGGCCAGCCTGAGCATTAACGTGGACCGGGCCTGGAGGGTGGAGAAGGACGGCATGCGCCAGGTTCCCATGGAACACATCCGTCCCGGCGACAAGATCCGCGTGGACGCCGGGAACGTCATCCCCGTGGATGGAGCCGTGCTCTCAGGAGAGGCGGAAGTGAACCAGGCCGCCATGACGGGTGAATCCGAGGCGGCGCCCAAGCAGGAAGGCTCCGTCGTCTTCGCCGGGACCACGCTGGAAACCGGCTCCCTCGTCATCCGGGTGGATGCCGTGGGGGACCAGTCCCGCATCAACAATATCATTGCCCTGATCGACCACTCGGAGGAACTGAAGGCGCGCATCCAGAGCAGGGCGGAAAAACTGGCGGATTCCATCGTTCCCCTCACCCTGCTCACGGCGGGAGGGCTGTTCCTGTTCACCAGGAACATTTCCAAGGCGCTGTCCGTCCTGATGGTGGATTACTCCTGCGCCATCAAGCTCGCCACGCCCATCTCCGTCATCTCCGCCATGAAGGAGGCCTCCGCGCGCAAGATCATGATCAAGGGGGGCAAATTCATGGAGCTGTTCGCCCGGACGGACACCATCGTGTTTGACAAGACGGGCACGCTGACGTCCGCCTGTCCGCAGGTGACGCAGGTTGTCCCCCTGGGAGAATACAGCCGGGAATACATCCTGAAAACGGCCGCCTGCCTGGAGGAGCACTTTCCGCACAGCGTGGCGCGCGCCGTCGTCCGCAAGGCGCTGGAGGAAGGGCTGCACCATGAGGAGGAGCATGCGGAGGTGGAGTACATCGTGGCGCACGGCATTTCCTCCCGTCTGCATGGAAAGAAAGTCCTGGTGGGAAGCTACCATTTCCTTTTTGAGGATGAGGGCATTCCCCTTACGGAAAAGCAGCGGGAAATTATCCGCAGCAGCGCCAGGGGCAAATCCAGCATCTTCCTCGCCATAGGCCGCAGGGTCGTCGGCATGATCAGCGTCAGTGATCCGCCCAGGCCGGAGGCGGCGGAAACGATCGCCCGGCTGAAGCGGCAGGGCATCTCCTCCATCATCATGCTCACGGGAGACAGCGAGTCCGCCGCGCGCGCCATCAGCCGCCAGCTGGGTATCACGGAGTACCGGTCCCAGGTGCTCCCGGAGGACAAGGCGCGCTTCATCCGTGAGCTCAAGCAGTCGGGAAGAACGGTGTGCATGGTGGGAGACGGCATCAATGACTCCCCCGCCCTTTCCTGCGCGGACGTCTCCGTCTCCATGAAGGATTCCTCAGACATCGCCCGTGAAGTGGCGGATATTTCCCTGCTGTCCAGCTCCCTGAAGGAACTGGCCGTGTTGAGGGAGCTGAGCTGCGCCGTCCTTGAGAAGATAGAACGCAACTACCGCTTCATCGTGGGGTTCAACACATCCCTGATTCTCATGGGCATGTCCGGGCTGATCACCCCCGCCCTTTCCGCATTCCTTCATAACGCCTCCACGGTATACGTCAGCGCGCGCAGCACGCGCCGCTGCCTTCCTCCCGTCCAGGGGCGCCGGTAATAATAAAGGGATGGTTCATTCTTCCATGAACCATCCCTTGGCAACATTCCGTCCTTTTTACTGTCCGTCTTTCCGGGAGTGCTCCGTCAGCAGTTTGAACCTGGAGATTTCCTCCAGCGTCATGATGTGTTCAATGCCGCAGGCCACTACATCCGCGCGCTTTTCCTCCATTTTCAGCACCGTGATCAGGAAATCCTTCACCATGGTGTGGCAGGAGATGACGCGGTCCGCGTAGTAACGGCCCTCCCTGGTGAGCACGATGGGGGAATACTGCGTGTATTCCACCAGCTTCCGCTCCTTCAACTGCTTCATGGCAAGGGAGACGGAGGGCTTTTTCACGTTCAGGGCCTCCGCAATCTCCCCTACGGTGGCGCATCCTTTTTCCAGCTCAATGTTGCGGACGGCCTCAATGTAATCCTCCAGGCTGTTGCTCAGGTCCAGGGTGGGAAAGTTTTTGCGTATCATGACTGATGCTTATTAGGTTTAACTAACAAAAACAATAGCCCAAGCGCCGGGCAAGTCAACTTCTTCTTTAAAAATATTAGGCGAGACAAACTTTTTTCTTGCAAGTCGAGTTAGATTGCACTAACTTTCACGCATGGTCAGCCCAAACCCGGAAAGAAACCATGGAAGAACATGCTCCGGCGGCACTCCCGCCAGAACGGAGTCCTTCTTCTCCCGGTTTTTTTCCTCCTCGCGCCCCTGCTGCTGCCGGGGATGCGCCCTGAAATGCTCCGGGAAACAATGTCCCTCCGGCAATAAGGGAAAACAGGCACGGCCAGATTCCTTGGGGAACGCGTCCAAAAACTGTATGGACTAGTCATCCGGTGCTCTAACACATTATCGCCTAAACACGGGCGCGTTCCCCTTCTCCTTCCCTTTGCCCGCAGAATCTTGTCAGCGGAGAATTTCCGCCGGGCCGTCATAACCCTCCGGGGTATAACTGCGGATGGATACGGAGCCTTCCGCCGTCACGTCCGCCGCGTAGCATTCCGCATGGTGGAAACAGGCGCCCAGGTTGACGTACAGCCGCCCTCCCACCTCGCCGGCAACTGCCCGGCGGTGAAGGTGGCCGAAGATGACGACTTGCGCTTCCGGAAAAAAGCGGTTCGTAAATCGCCGCATGCGCCACATCATCGTCAGCCACGCCAGGAGAATCTGCATGGGCCGCTCCGGAGGCCACGCGGAGTGGGCCAGAAAACGCGCCAGCCTGTTCCGGTACACCCTGGAACGCGTATCAATGGGGGGCACCAGCACGCTCATGGCGCGCGCCAGTTCCAGCCTCTTCCGCAAATCCGTATCCGCCTCCGGAAACGCGGCAATCAGTTCCCGGGAGGCCTGCTTGTTTTTCAAATACTCCCATCCCCACGGGGCCACTTCCTTGAACAGGGCATGACCGTGCAGGGCGCAGATGAGCCCTCCCTGCAATTTCAGCAGCGCGGTTTCTTCATACGGATCATGGTTGCCCGCCAGCAGGATGGGCTGAACACCCTCATCCCGGCACATCTGCAAAAAACGGGCGCGCTTTTCCAGGCCTTCCGCCCGGTACGGGCTTTCACGGGTTTCACTGAGGTCCCCGCACACCACCAGATGCGTGCACCCTTCCAGCAGGAAGGCCAGTTTCTCCGGCTCCCGCACCAGCGCCTTGGCATGGCCGAAGTGGATATCTGAAATGAACCGGGCGCGTTCCCCCGGAGCAAGAGTGAGTTCCTGAATCATAAGGGAAGGAGGGGGGATGAAAAATGTCCGGGAATCAGGAGCCCAGGCGCTGCCTTACCATCTCATACAGGCACACGCCCGTAGCCACGGACACGTTCAGGCACGGAACGCTCCCCTTCATGGGAATCCGCAGCAGAAAATCGCAGTTCTCCTCCGTCAGGCGCCTCATGCCTTCCCCTTCCGCTCCCATCACCAGCGCGGCAGGTCCCGTGAAATCCGTTTCATACAGGTCCCGGTCCCCCTTGTCCGAGGTGCCGAACATCCAGATGCCGCGGCTCTGGAGCTGCTTCATGGTGCGGGCTAGGTTGGTCACCTGGATGAAAGGAACCTTTTCCGCCGCTCCCACGGAGACGCGCAGCACGGTTTCCGTGATGCCCACGGACTTGTCCCGGGGGGCGATCACGGCATCCACGCCCGCGCCGTCCGCCGTCCGCAAAATGGCGCCCAGGTTGTGGGGGTCCTGGACGCAGTCAAGAATCAGCAGCAGGGGGTTGGGGGCATTGTCCAGAATCCCGTCCAAAGCGTCTTCTCCCAGCGCCTTGACGGCAATTTTTGCCGGAGCGCTGCGCACGTGCTTGTTCCGGCGCGCCTCCTGTTCGTTCCCTTGGGGTCTCATGCCCATGAATTAGCGTGTTTCACGCTTCTTTTCCAGACAAATATGCCCCGGCGCACCATCATTGGGCGTGACTTGAGGCCGCCCGGCATGTTACAGTTCTGTACCATTCATGATGAAGACGAGCGACTTTTTAGTCATTGGGGCCGGTGTTGCCGGGTTGAGTTTCGCCCTGAGAGCGGCGGAACACGGCAAGGTTGCAGTCATTACAAAAGGCAAATTTCTGGATTGCAGTTCCGCCAAGGCGCAGGGCGGCATAGCCGCCGTATGGGACCGCAATGATTCCTTTGAAGACCACGTGGCGGATACGCTGGACGCCGGCGCGGGCCTCTGCAATGAGCAGGCCGTGCGCACCATCGTGGAGGAGGGGCCCGGCGCCATCCGGGAACTGCTGGAATGGGGCGTCAATTTTGACCCGGGCAACCAGGGTGAGGATTACGAACTGGCACGGGAGGGCGGACATACCAAGAGGCGCATCCTGCACGCCAAGGACGCCACCGGGCTGGAAATTACCTCCAAGCTGCTGGAGGCGGCCAAGCTCCACAACAACATTGAACTGCTGGAAGACCATTTCGCCATTGACCTGATTACGACGACCAAGCTGGGGCTGGTCACGGAAGACCGCGTGCTGGGAGCCTACGTGCTGGACCGCGCCTCCGGAGAAGTGGAAATTTTCCGGTCGGACCGCGTTCTGCTCGCCACCGGAGGCTGCGGGCGCGTGTACCTGTACACCACCAATAATGATTCCGCCACGGGGGACGGCGTAGCCATGGCCTGGCGCGCGGGCGCCACTATTGCCAACATGGAGTTTGTGCAGTTCCACCCCACCTGCTTTTTCAACACCCGGGCGGAGGGTGCGGAAGCGCGCTCCTTCCTCATTTCCGAAGCCGTGCGCGGCGAAGGCGGCGTGCTGATCGGCGCGGACGGGAAGGAATTCATGCACAAGTATGATCCCCGCAAGTCCCTGGCTCCGCGCGATATCACCGCCCGGGCCGTAGATTCCGAGATGAAGCGGACGGGCAGCATGTGCGTCTATCTGGACATCTCCCACAAGCCGGAGGGCTTCGTCCAGGAACGCTTCCCCCTGATTTACGAGACCTGCAACCGCTACGGCATCGACCCCGCCAAAGAACCCATTCCCGTGGTTCCCGCGGCGCATTTCCAGTGCGGCGGCGTGCTGACGGACGTCAACGGCCAGACCAGCCTGGACGGCCTTTACGCCGCGGGAGAAACCGGCTGCACCGGCCTTCATGGCGCCAACCGCCTGGCCTCCAATTCCCTGCTGGAATGCGTGGTGGTAGCCAAGCGCGCGCTGGATTCCATGCTGTCTCTCCAGCCCCTGAGGAAGGACGCCCCCACTTCCTACGACATCCCCGCGTGGCACCACGGAGATACGGCCCTGCCGGATGAACTTTCCGTCATCTATCACAATTGGGATGAAATCCGGCGCCTGATGTGGGATTATGTTTCCATTGTCCGGACCAATAAAAGGCTGGACCGCGCGGCTACGCGCCTGCGGATGCTACACCGCGAGGTGAAGGATTTCTACTGGGGATACCGCATCACGCCGGATATTCTGGAACTCCGCAACCTGGTGGCGGTGGCCTCCCTGATCGTGGACTGCGCCATGCGCCGCAACGAAAGCCGGGGACTCCACTTCAATACGGATTATCCGGGCAAGCTGGATCACCGTTTCGTCACTCAACTGCACCGATGGTAAACTACTGGCAGCGTCAACAGGCATTCCGGAAGGGTTCCGCTGGGAACTCCTTCCTTTCTGCATGCCTGCTTGCACTGCTGGTCATGGTTCCCGCAGGGACCGCCCGGGCGGACATCCAGACAGGCCGGAGCGCCTCCCGCGCCCTGGCGGACAGCGCCGGACGGCCCAAAGGCCCGGTCATCATCACCCCCACGCAGCGGGACCCCCTCCCCAGGGTCATGGTCAAATCCCCCACGACGGCAAAGGGCGGAAAACGCCCCGCCCCGCCGCCCCGCATCCTGCCCCGGACAGGGCCGCAGAGCCCCGGCACCTATCCCTGGCGGCTCAACATCACCGCCACGGTTTTCTGGGTGGGGGAAGACTCCACGGCGCGCAATCCCGTAGCCAACCACAAGAGCTCCTGGGACTCCGCGTGGCGGGAAAACTTCGGCGGATTTGACGATCCCAACCCCGTGTGCCGCACCATGGATTTCCGCCCCAAGACGTTTATCCCGCAGCAGAACCCCTTTTACGTGGCCCTGCCGTACAATGACGTTTCCAAGGGAGAGCACAAGGTGGAGGCTCCACGCGTGATTCCGTGGTTCCGCCGGGAATACACGGAAAAAGGGCAGTCCGTCTGCAAGGGCAGATGGGTGCAGATCGTGTACAACAAGCGGAGCTGCTTTGCCCAGTGGGAGGATTGCGGCCCCTTCACCACGGAAGACTGGCCCTACGTCTTTGGAGACAAGCCCCCGGTCAACACCCAGAACAAGGGCGCGGGCATAGACATCTCCCCCGCCGTGCGGGATTACCTGGGCATCACCGGCGGAACGGCCACCGTCCACTGGCGCTTTGTGGAATTTTACCGCATCCCCCGCGGGCCGTGGTCCAAGTGGGGGGATAACAATCCCTTTGTCAATCCTGATACGGCAGCCCGTAAAAAGGCCATCAAGTCCCAGGAAGACCGCCTGCGCCTGCAGCAGGAGGCCATCCGGAAGGAATTGATGAAAGACCCCCAGAAGCTCAGGAGGGAACTCCAGGGATAGCCCCGTTCTGCCGCGGCCATGCAACGTCCACGCATTCTACATATTTTCAGCCGTTACGGAGAACTGGGCGGCGAGGAAGTCTGCTTCCATGCCATTACGGAAGCGCTGGGCGCCGTGGCGGACGTCACCCCGTTTGTCTATTCCACCGGGGAACTGGTACGGAGCCCCCACGGCGCGCTGACGAAAATGCGCTACATGCTCCACAACCGGGACGTGGAGGAAAAGCTCCGCGAATGCCTGCGCTGGAACCGCTTTGATGCGTGGATCATCCACAACACGTTTCCGGCCATGTCCCCCTGCGTTTACGAGCTGGCCCTGCAACAGTCCGTTCCCGTCATCCATTACCTGCACAACTACCGCGCCGGGTGCCTCAACGGGGTGTTTTACCGGAACGGCGAGCCCTGTTTTTCCTGCAAAAACGGAAATTACCTCCCGGGCGTCCTGCACGCCTGCTGGCGCGGCAGCGCGGCTTACTCCGCCCTGGCCGCAGCCACCCTGTCCAAAACGCGCCGCATGGGAACCTGGAACCGCCTTTCCTCCTACATTGCCGTCAGCCGGAGGCAGCGGGAGCTTCTCATCCAGTCCGGAATACCTGAAGACAAGATCCGGGTCATTCCCCATTTCATCCGGCAAAAGGCCGTCCCCATGCCGGACGGCCCCCGCCGGGACGTTCTTTACTCCGGACGCCTTACTCCGGAAAAGGGCGTCTTCCAGCTGGTCCGGGCGTGGGAGAGCCTTTCCCCTCCCGGGCGCAACCTCTGGCTGATGGGGGACGGGCCTCTGCGCGGGGAGCTGGAGCACTACGTTACCTCCCGCCGACTCAGCTCCGTCCGCCTGGCCGGGTTCGTCCCCCATGAGGAACAGGGCGCCATACGCGCGGCCTGCGGCCTGACCATCGCGCCCTCCCTGTGGGAAGAAACCTTCGGCATGGTGGTGCTGGAAGCCTGGCTCCACGGCACGCCCGTCATCGTCACGCCGTGCGGCGGCCTTCCGGAGCTCATCACCCACGGGCGGAACGGATGGATTGCACGGGAACCCGCCGCAGACGCGCTGGCGCACGCACTGCGCACCGCCCTGGAGGAAGAGAAACGCTGGCCGTCCATGGGAGAGGACGGGCGGCAGCTTCTGGCTTCCGCATACTCCCCCGCCGCGTGGCTTGACTCCATGGGCGCGCTTTTTAAAGAAATCCGCCTGGCGCATCAACCCTCCTAACGCCGCAGCATCATGAAATGGTATACCTGCACACCGTTGCCCTTCAAAGGGGACCACACTTTTTTCTGCCGTGATTCCGGGGCCTTCTGCAAGGCCTTCCAGCACATCGGCATGGAAAGCCGGGCCATCATGCCCACACCCGCGCAGGACGGGGACGACCCGGACCTCATCCGCACGGATTACGCCAACCTGGAAGACCCGGCCTGGTGGAAGTCCCTGGGCATTGACGGACTGGTCCTGTACGCCTGGGGAGAAGGGAAATACCTTCCCATTGCCAGAGCCATCCATGAGGCGGGCATCTTCCTGGTGGTGTACATGGACTCCGCCGGACTGTTTTTCCCGTGGCAATACTGGTTTCCCATTGCAGAAAACATGTGGATCAGGGACGTATTCTCCCACGGAAAAATCAAGGGAACGGCCTTCTTCCTGGCACGCCTGCTGAAAAACCATACCTGGAACATCATCAGCCGGGGCCGGAACAGGCACCTGGACCAGGGAGACATGGTCGCCTTTCCCATGCCGGCGGCCATCCAGTCCATCCGGGACCGGGAATGGCTGTACGGCAAATCCATCACCCGGAAACTGGCCCTCATCCCCAACCCCATTTCCTCCACCTGCCGTTATGCCGGAGAAAAACGCAACGTCATCATGGCCGTGGGCCGCTGGGACGATCTGCTTTACAAACGGCCCTACCTGCTGATGGGAGCCCTGGAACGGGCCATGCCCCGCGCCGAACACTGGGAAGTGGAAATTTACGGCAATATTCCTCCCTTTCTCCGGGAATGGCACGGACGCCTTCCGGAAGACGTCCGTTCCCGCATCCATTTGGCCGGCTACCTGCCCAACACGGAGCTTCAGAAGAAATACTCCCGCGCCAGAATCAGCATCTGCACCTCCAGGTCAGAGGGGACGCACGTGGCCTCCGCGGAAGCGCTCTGCGCCGGGGCGTCCGTGGTGGGGCCGCGCCTCACGCCTCTGCTGAACTGCCTGCAGTGGTACGTCTCCCATGATTCCGGAACGCTCAGCCCGGAGGATACACCGGAAAGCATCGCCGCGGCGCTGCTGGAAGAAATACGCGCATGGGATGAAGGGAAGCGCAGCCCGGAAGAGATTTCCCGCTACTGGTGCTCCCATCTGCATGCGGAAAATTCCTGCAAGCGCATCATTGCCGCCTATGAGGCGGACCGCGACAAGAACTGACTCTAGTTGCCCGAAAGCGCGCGCGCCTCTATCCAGACATCCTCCCATGGCCTGTCCGCCAACGCCCCGTAAAGGGGATGGCCCCACAGCCGCGCGCGCATGGCGGCAGGGGAAGCCAGTCCCAGCAGAAAACGCGTCAGCTGGGAGGGGCGTGACAGGGCGGGCTTTCTCTGTGCCGCCAGCTCCATGATGGCGGACCGCAGTTCCTCCGGAACCGGGCCGGGTTCCTCCTCTTCCATCTGGGGAGGGACTGTGCCGCAGCACGCCGGACAGTGGCCGCAGGGCGCCGAAGGCTCCCGGAAACCGAAGTAGGCGTCCAGACTCCTGTTAAGGCAGACGGATGACGTAAGCGTGGAAACACATGTTTTCCAGCGTTCCAGCCCGTTCATCCGGGCCCGGGAAAAATATTGAGCGAATCCCTCCGCGGCCTCTTCCGCGTCAAACCCCACGGAATGCAGATGCAGGGCTATCTGGCGCAGGTCCACCTTCCATTCTCCGGAAAGGGCCAGCTCATCAAGCCATGCGGCAGCCTCCTCCCATGAAATCCCCCACTCCGCGGCCAGGAACTCCACTTCCCCCTCCCGGCGGGAGTCCAACCATCGCAGGCGTTCGCTTTCCTCCCCGTCCCGTCCGCACAGGATTTCCTCCATCCGGAACAGGGGGCGCACCTTGTAATACTTGTACCCCGCGCCCCGCTCCGAAACGGAGCCCCCGCGCTTCAGGTCAAACAGCATCCGGTCCACCGCCACATCCGGCAAATCATGAAGGGTTGAGGCCTCATACAGGGAAACAATGTGCTCCCCGCGCCGTGCCAGCAGGGATGCCAGCCCCTTCACCCCATGGCGGTCCGGCTCCCCCGCATGCAGCCGGTTGACTACGGCCACGCCGTCCCGCGCGGACAGCATCACCAGGCTGAAGGAAGGAAGGCCGTCGCGCCCCGCGCGCCCGGATTCCTGCACATACGCCTCCAGGCTTGCGGGAGGATGGTAATGCACCACGGAGCGCACGTCCGGCTTGTCAATCCCCATGCCGAAGGCGATCGTAGCTACCAGCACGTCCGCCGCTCCCGTCAGAAATTCATCCTGCACCAGCCCCCGCGTTTCCGGAGGCATGCCCGCATGGTAGGACTTGACGGAAAAACCCGCCTGGCCCAGTTCATAGGAGAGATTTTCCGCATCCTTGCGGGTGCGGGTGTACACCACGGCGGGACGGTGCCCGCTCTCGTTCAGGAACTCCACCAGCCGCGCCGTTTTATCCCCCTCCTTCAGCGTTTCCACCTGACGGACGATGTTCGCCCGGTACGGAGCGGCCCGGAAAATACACTCCTCCCGCACGTCAAACAGGGAGGCCAGGTCACGGCACACACGTTCCGTGGCCGTGGCGGTCAGCGCCATGACACTGCGGAAGCCGTATCTTTTGAAAAAATCCGGTAGGCCCAGGTAATCCGGACGGAAGCTGTGCCCCCATTCGGAAAGGCAGTGGGCCTCATCCACCACGAACAGGCCGGGGGAAACAAATTCCATGGCCTGCTGCATCCACGGAGATTCCAGAGACTCCGGCGCGGCAAAAAGAAGGCGCACGGCCCCGGATTTCAGGGATTCCAGCAAGGCGGCCTTCTCTTCCTCCGCCAGGGAGGAATCATACCGGGCCGCCGCCACGCCCAGCTTTTCCAGCCCCGTCACCTGGTCCCGCATCAGGGCGATCAGCGGGGAAACCACCACCGTCACCCCGTCTCCCAGCACCCCGGGAATCTGGTAGCAAAGGCTTTTGCCGGAACCCGTGGGCAGAATGCCGATGCAGGACCTGCCCGCCAGAGCGCATTCCATCAGCTCCCGCTGCATGGGGCGGAACTGCTCCTTGCCGAACAAACGCAACGTGTCTTCCAACGGGGAGGAATGCATGGCAGGAAGGATACCATAACGCAGAATCCCGACAAAAGGAATCCTATGACATTGACACCGTGCAGCCATTCTATATCCTGCCTGCAATATGAAACCCTTAAAAACCATCATCGCCGGAACTCTGGCCCTGCTGGCGGCTTCTCCCCTGATGGCCCAGACCAGGGCTGAAGGGAATAAAAAACCGAACATCCTCTTCATCATCACGGATGACCACGCCTTCCAGACGCTGGGCACGAACAAGGACGATTCCCCCGTTGCCCTGCCCAACTTCAACAAGCTGGGGAAGCAGGGCATGGTCTTTGACCGCAGCTACTGCGCCAACTCCCTCTGCGGCCCCTCCCGCGCCTGCATCCTGACGGGGAGGCACTCCCACATGAACGGCTTCGTCTTCAACGGACAGCATCCGCTGGACGGTTCCCAGCCCACCTATCCCAAGATGCTCCAGAAAGCGGGCTACCAGACGGGATTGTTCGGAAAATGGCACTTGGAATCGGACCCCACAGGCTTTGACACATGGGAAATCTTCCCCGGGCAGGGCAGCTACTACAATCCGGATTTCATCAGCCCCAGGACGGACGGCAAACGCCAGACAAAGCGCTTCCCCGGCTACGCCACGGACGTGGTCACGGACAAATCCATCCAGTGGCTGGAAAACCGGGACAAGGACAAGCCCTTCCTGCTCGTGGTGGGCCACAAGGCGCCCCACCGCGCCTGGTGCCCGGCCCTGCGCCATCTGGGCAAGGTGAATACTTCCAAACTGGCGCCCCCCGCCAATTTTCATGACGATTATGCCAACCGCCCGGAATTCCTGAAAAAAAACCAGCAGACCGTCGCCAACCACATGGCGATCTATTCCGATCTCAAGGTGCTCAAGGACAAGGTGCCGGAAGAGATGCGCAAGGACATCGTCTCCCCCGGCTACGGCTGGGACCTCGGCGAACTGAACCGCATGACGCCGGAGGAACGGAAGACCTGGACGGATTACTACGCCAAGCGCACCAGGTCCCTGGTGGACGGCATGAAATCCGGGAAGCTGAAGGACCCGAAGGCGTTTGCGGAATGGAAATGGCACGCCTATATGGAAGATTACCTGGGCTGCCTGCTTTCCGTGGACGACAGCATCGGGCGCCTGATGAAGTATCTGGACAAGGAGGGTCTTTCCAAGGATACGCTGGTCATCTACTGCGGCGACCAGGGCTTTTACATGGGAGAACACGGCATGTACGACAAGCGCTGGATTTTTGAGGAATCCCTCCGCATGCCCCTCATCATGAGATGGCCCGGGAAGATTCCCGCCGGGACGCGCAACAACACCATGGTGCAGAACATCGACTATGCTCCCACCATCGTCTCCGCCGCCGGAGCGGCCACCCCGGAAAACATGGCCACCTTCCAGGGCGTTTCCCTGCTCCCCACCGCCTTCACGAACAAGAAGCCCGACGGCTGGAGGGATGCCATTTACTACTGCTTCTACGAGAATCCCGGCGAGCACAATGCCCCGCGCCACGACGGCATCCGGACGGACCGCTACACGCTCTCCTACATCTGGACCAGCGGGGAATGGATGCTCTTTGACATGAAGAAGGACCCCGCGCAGATGAAGAACGTCATTGACGATCCCGCGTACAAGTCCACTGTGGAACAGCTCAAGAAGCGCTACCATGAGCTCCGCAAGGAGTACAAGGTGCCGGAAAATAGCCCGGGCGGACGCGGTACGCCCATCCCCACGTTTAAGGCTTCCTGGTAGGAAACCGTTTCCACAGGATTTTTCCCAGGCGCCGGATCAATTCCGGCGCCTTTTTATTTCCCCGGAAACGGCTCATCCGCATCCCTAGCTGTAAAAACCTTTGCGGGGACCCAGACCGGCCATCCTGGATAGCTTGTTCACGGCCTTCTCGCAAAAGGCAAACCCCTTGTGAGCACAGGAAAGGAAGGTGAGCAAAGGCCTTTCCACCTTCTCTGCGCCCAGTTCTCCCAAAAAGAAATCCGGATTTTTATCATCAAATCCGGGGTGGTGCAGAAAGGGATGCCTCCCTTCAAGATGAATAACGCCTTTCCCGGAATACAGGCAGTCCAGATGATTCATGGCGGCAACAAGAGACCACAGCGTCTGGTCATGCGTATGAGCCGCGAAATTGTCACGGCAGCGGCTCTTTTCCTCCGGAGTAGGGGAGGACACCAGAGCGAACTGCCGACACAAATCCATCCATTCACGCAGAATCCGGACGCTTTCTTCCGATTTCTTCAGAAAGCAGGGGGTCGGCTGAATCAGCGGGCTACGCTCAAATTCCCTGATATCCAGATTCAAGGCGTCAAAAACGCTCTGCTTGCACCACCTTGTCAAATCTCCCGTGTAATAGGATATGTTCACGCCCGGCAGAATATCCTGCCCCTTCTCTTCCAGCCATTGGACAAGAGGCTGCACCGCATGGCGGAAAAGCGTTCCCGGCGGACGCCCCGCATCTGTGTAAAGCAAATAGTCCCCTTCCTGCAAGCCCTCCAGCTCCCTCAGCATGATAAAGGGTTTCCAGCACCAGTAACCCGCTCCCGGCAAATGAGGGTCAAACCAGGGAACCTCTTCCCTGATTCCTTCCGACAGCAAGCGGCCAAGATTCCAGAAAGACAGCTCCACGGCACGATCCGCCAGCTTCAAACTTTTCATCCGCATCCACCGCCGCCAGCGGTAGCCGCGTGTAGCAAAAGAACAATAACGAATAGTCATGCGCGTTGATTCCCGGGCAAACGCATGACCCTGGCAGAAAATGGGGCGATGCTTTTTGCAAGCCCCTTCCTAGCGAGTTGTTAATCCGCTGTCAATGGAAAATTTTAACGGAGAATGGAATCCGGATATTTAACGTGGAATAAAGAAGAATTTCCTATGATATCCCGGCGATTCCATGAACAGGCAATTCTTTCATCATTAATTTTTTACAAATTCGGTTTTATTTTTTCAGACTAACCGGATTAACAATCCACAGTTTTCACTGGACACTTGCATATAAGCACCTTCCTCATGTTTCCATGCCTGCCGCGGCAGAATTCCTTACGGCTGGCTCTACCCGTCCAGCCTCCTGCCCAGGTCCAGGGCGGCGCCGATGGCCGCATCCATGTTGTAATATTCCCACTCCGCAAAACGCCCCAGCAGATAAATACCTTTTGGTTCCAGACGGTCCTTCAGCTCCCGGATGAGGGCGCGGCTGGACGCGTCCTGCACGGGATAAGTATATTCCTCCCAATGATGGGCCAGGTACACGGGAGAGAAGGGAATGAGCTTCAACTGCTCCCTGATCTCCTCCTCCGTCATTTGCTCGGAAAACTCAATGGTGGCAGTAGTAACGTCCCCGTGGTTGTTGTTCCTGGAAAAATTCCCCGTGCAGATGATGCGGTGGGAACGGTGGGCCGGAGAAGGCATGTAAATCCAGCTATAGTCATTGGGGTCAACCCGGCACAGTACGGAGGTGGTTCCGTGGGAGCACAATTCAGAAATGCGGGGAAGGAACGGGCGCAGTTCCTCCACGCCGGGGAAGCACTCCGCCAGATGCCTGGCGTTGCCCGTAAAAATAACCCGGTCAAACAACTCTCCCTGTACGCGCCATTTACCATCCTCCGCCTGGATGTCCGCCGCGTCCGTCCGGTAGGTGATTTTCAGGCCCTGCGCCAGCGTATCAGCCAGAAACTGGGAGCCGCCGTTCCTGGCATAAAAGAAGGAGCTGTGCACCATGGTGCTTTCATTGATGCGCCCGATGTTGTTCAGCAGGATTTCCGCCACGGTCGGCATGGGAAGCTTGTCTTCCAGCCAGTCCATGGCGATTCCGTTGATATCCTGCCGCCACACCTTGTTATTGTAGGGGGTGAAATAAAGGTCGTTCAGGGTCTTCCCGAAACGGTTCCGGAAAAACTCTCCCAGGGAGCGGGGCCCGGGAGGGGGATTCCGGTAGATTTCCAGCAGTTCATGGACAATGGAGGAACGGACATCCTCCGGAAACTGGTCCAGATGGTTCTCAATGGGATAATCCACCACCGCGCCGCCCTCCAGGGAAATGACGGCATGGCGCCGCGCGGAAACAAAATCGCGTTCCTTGTCAAAACGGGACCAGAACCAGTCCAGCACTTCCTGCCGCCGGGAATTGAACACATGGCCGCCCACCTGGTGGTACAAATGGCCCTGCACTTCCGTGCACTTGATCAGGCCGCCGGGACGGCTGTCCTTTTCATAAACCACCACCTCATGCCCCTTTTCCAGGAGCATTCCGGCCATGGACAATCCGGAAACCCCGGCTCCGATCACAGCATATTTCATCATGGAATAAAGAAAATCAATTTACTGAACGTCCCTGTTTTCCAAACCGGGACAACTTCATGGGATGGAGGTACAGGTATTCCTCCGGAAAGGAGGAAAGCAATTTGCCGATATCTCCGGAGGAAGAGGAAACAAGCTCTTCAATGACGCCGTTCATGGCCTCAAAGTGCTCCGGGTCCTGCGGGAACCAGACGTTGCCGGACTTGTACCGCGTGTCTTCCAGCGTAGCCAGCCGCGTTCCGGGAAGAAGCTGCAGGGCCGTGGGAATGGCCAGTTCCACAAACATGTTCCACGCGGCAAACACCTCAAGGATGCGGCAAAAATCGTCAAACTTCCCTTTCGGAAGGCAGACGATGTCCGAATAGCCGAAGACGACGGGATAGGAATACGGGTATTTTTTAATCCTGTGCTTCCAATGATTCAGGAGGTGCCAGATTCTGCCCTTCAGCACCTTCCAGTTGGCATGAATGCCGCCGCCGGGGCACCATTTGGGCAGGAACATGCGCACGCGGGACAGCTCGTCATGCCGCATGAGATTCCTGGATTTCAGAATCTGCCGGGCTTCCTCATAGGACGGCACGTTTTTATTGACGCTCCCCGCATCAATGCCGGGAGGAGTCATGGAAAAACGGTGGGCTTCCACCGTTCCCCGGTAGCACTGCGGCAGGGACACGTCCACAAAACCGTCCAGGTAGCACGTGCCGTCCCCATGGATTCCCAGCAGGGACGGTGTGGAAAACTCGTCAAACTTCGGATTCAGCAGAAGATCGTCTCCGATGATGAGAATATAGTCGCCTTCCAGGTTCCTGATTCTCTCCCGCGCCTGTAAAATATAATCATAAAACTGGAAGGAATTGCCGTATACGGAACACACGTCCGGATCACCACCCCGGTAATAGGGCATTAATTGAAGCAGACCGGAAAAACGCCCTGAATAAATCTCCCGGATGACTGGAATGTTGCGGTCATACTGATGATTGAACAACACAACGAGAGCCGTTTTCTGGGAAGAGGTATCCATGGTACTTCAGAGGAGGAGAACAATCCGCGCCCTTCAACAGAAAACATTGAAAAAAACGGGGATTGCACACTAAAAGCATGCGTCATTAAAACGGCTTCAGGGATAAGGTACGGATTTGAAATCCGGCGGCAAGCCATAAATTTGGGAAAGAGCATTTAAGACAAATTTCCCCCTCCCTATCCGGATACCGGGAACCTGGAAATGGCGTGGACCGTTGAATTTCCTGCGCCGCAAAGCGATGGAATTTTTACAAGGTCCGGAAATTCCTTATTCCCGGCAGTGCAGCCATCAAAAAGTACTGGGGAAGAATATTTTCCACGGCTTGAACGGAAAACGTCCCACTGGGAGCGGAGGCCTGCCGGCCTTCGCGAATGAAACTCTTCCGGAGTGAAGCGGAGGCAAATTCCCTTATCCCGGGCATGTGGCGGATTTCAAATCCGTCCCTGAAATGCCACCATTTTAAGTGTGCAAGACAGATGTCTTCCTGTGCTCGGAAAGCGTTATTTTGCGGCAGCCACACCACGATCCAGAACCCAAAAATCTCACCCTGACGACCATACGAATAGAGATGCCATGACACAAGAGATATTTGATTTTCTGTTATTTAATTCATATCCAGCAAGTATGCGCAAAGCGTTTTATTTTTGCCACTACTCTTTATTACTCTATTAAGTACGGCTATTGCTGCCATTGCCGCCTGCCTTTTGCTCAAGGCAGAATTCATACCGGGACGCCAACCGTACTTTTATGATGTGAAAACGCACGAGTTAACGATTGATATAAAAGTGAAAGTGTTGCACAAAGATCAAACGATTACGTCCAAGCCGTTGAAAACAAAAATTCCCGTGGACATCAGCGGCGCCCTTGACTGGTCCGCGGCAACCGTGTTGATAGATGCGGCCATTCAGCAGGAAATGAAAATTAAAGCTCAAGAGTTATGCAAAGAAAACAGCTGCAACAAATAATTTCTACATCCCGATCAACCATGAAAACCCTGTTAACGTATTCTATTCTTTCCGGAGCATGTTCTTTAATGCTACTGCATGCCAGCGCTGATCAGGAAAAATCTGCTCCATCCAAGGAAGAAACATCATTTCCGGCTCCCAATTTTAAAAGTGAATGGAAAGAACTTATTGTTCTCAAGCCTGAAAAAATTAGAAAAATTGGCATGATTGAAAAGGTCCAGGAGAAATATATTAAAAAACTGTATCCGGATTACCGCATTATTCTTCGGATACCAATCAAAGATGATAAGAACCGTTTTATAGAAACGATTTCCCTAATGAACCTTGAAGGTAAAAAAGCTCTGGTTCATTTCGATATGACCGAAGTTTATAAAAACCTTAAATCCAAAGATACGGAAACAAAGAAAAAAATAGAAGAATTGGAAAGCAACTATATGCAATTTGACAAACAACCCTAGCATTCAATATCTGGATTTTACCTGTCTTATGGCACCAAACCAGGGTCCCTCCACTTAACCTGCCCCACAAGGCAACCCTTGAAAGAGGCAATCTTTTTCATTTCTGAAGCCGCCCGCTTCTGTCTTTATACCTTCCGCCCCTGCATAAGAAAAAGCTGTTCCACCGGTGAAACTTCCCGATGAAACAGCCGGAAAACGGAGAAAATCCGTCCGCTTAGTATCTGTAAAAGTCAGGCTTGTACGGGCCTTCCACCGGAACGCCGATGTAGTCCGCCTGTTCCGGACGCAGAACGGTGAGCTTGCACCCGATCTTGCCGAGGTGCAGGCGCGCCACTTCCTCATCCAGCACCTTGGGCAGCACTTCCACGCCTGCGGGACGGTTTTCACGGGTGTTCCACAGTTCCAATTGGGCCAGCACCTGGTTAGCGAAGCTGTTGGACATCACAAAGCTGGGATGGCCCGTGGCGCAGCCCAGGTTGACCAGGCGCCCTTCCGCCAGCAGGTACAGGCTGTTGCCTGAAGGGAACGTGTAGCGGTCCACCTGCGGCTTGATGTTGAGGTGCCGGATGCCGGGATAGGTCTGGAGCTTGTGCACCTGGATTTCATTGTCGAAGTGGCCGATGTTGCACACAATGGCCTGGTCCTTCATCTTTTCCATGTGCTCAATGCGGATGATGCCGCAGTTGCCCGTAGTGGTCACGTAAATGTCCGCCCAGCCCAGGGTGTCTTCCACCGTCAGTACGCGGTAGCCTTCCATCGCGGCCTGAAGAGCGCAAATGGGGTCAATTTCCGTCACCACCACCTGGGCTCCCATGCCGCGCAGGGACTGGGCGCAGCCCTTGCCCACATCCCCGTAGCCGCAGACGACGGCCACCTTCCCGGCGATCATGACGTCCGTGGCGCGCTTGATGCCGTCCACCAAGGATTCACGGCAGCCGTACAGGTTGTCAAACTTGGACTTGGTCACGGAATCATTCACATTAATGGCCGGAATCAGCAAACGCCCCGCGGCCTGCATCTGGTACAGGCGGTGCACGCCCGTGGTCGTTTCCTCGGAAACGCCCTTCAGCTCGGGCAGCCAGCGGTGGAAAATGCCCGGCGTTTCCGCAGCGATCTTTTTCAGCAGGTCCTTGATGACCTCCTCTTCTTCCGATTCCGACGGGGTGTTCACCCAGTCGGAACCTTCCTCCATCTCATACCCGCGGTGGATGAGCAGGGTAGCGTCCCCGCCGTCGTCCACGATCAGCTGCGGACCCAGGCCATCCGGAAAGTTCATGGCCTTCCAAGTGCAGTCCCAGTATTCCCGGAGCGTTTCCCCCTTCCAGGCGAACACGGGCGTTCCGGATTTGGCAATGGCGGCGGCGGCGTGGTCCTGGGTGGAAAAGATATTGCAGCTTGCCCAGCGCACGGAAGCGCCCAGGGCGGTCAGCGTTTCAATCAACACGGCCGTCTGCACTGTCATGTGCAGGGAGCCCATGATGCGCACGCCTTCCAGGGGCTTCGCGGCGGCGTACTTTTCACGCACGGCCATCAGGCCGGGCATTTCATGTTCCGCGATGTCCAGTTCCTTGCGTCCGAAATCCGCCAGGCTGATATCGCGCACCTTGTAATGTTCCGTTTCTGAAAACATGTCTGTAAACGTTGTCGTTGGATTAATGAAGGAGTTGTTTCAGGGAGGCCAGGCGTTTCTCGTCCAGTTGCTCCCAGGGAAGTTCCGGATTGGTAAAATGCCCGTAATGCGTCGTCTTGCGGTAGATGGGCCGCAGCAGGTCGAGCTGTTCCACCATGTCCGCGGGCTTGAAGGAGAAAATGCCTTCCAGCGCGTTTTCAATGGCCTTTTCCGCCACTTTCCCGGTGCCGAAGGTATCCACGCGGATGGAGACGGGTGTGGGATAGCCGATGGCGTAGGCCACCTGCAATTCACACTTGTCCGCCAGTCCGGCGGCCACGATGTGCTTGGCCACCCAGCGGCACATGTACGCGGCGGAACGGTCCACCTTGGACGGGTCCTTCCCGGAGAAGGCGCCGCCGCCGTGACGGCCCATGCCGCCGTACGTATCCACAATGATCTTGCGGCCCGTCAGGCCGGAATCCCCGTGGGGGCCGCCCACCACGAATTTTCCCGTGGGGTTGATGAAATATTCCGTCTTGTCATCCAGTAGTTCCGCAGGGAGCACGTTCTTAATGAGTTTGACGCAGTACTTGTAAATCGTATCATGGTCCACTTCCTCCGTGTGCTGGGTGGAAATCACCACGTTTTCAATATGGACGGGGCGTCCGGCCTCGTCATAGGCCACGGCCACCTGGGACTTGCAGTCCGGGCGCAGCCAGTCCACATGCCCGCGCTTGCGGCGCTTGGCCAGCTCAATGAGCAGCTTGTGCGCGAATACGATGGGGGCCGGCAGCAATTCCGAGGTTTCATTCGTGGCGAAGCCGAACATGATGCCCTGGTCCCCCGCGCCCTGCTCCGCATGGCCCTTGCCCTCCGCCTCACGCGCGTCCACGCCTTGGGCGATGTCCGGAGACTGTTCCGTGAGCAGGTTCGTGAAAAAGACGGTGTCCGCATGAAAAACGTCGTCGTCCTGCCGGTTGCAATACCCGATCTCCCGGATGGCCTGGCGGGCGATCTTTTCCGGGTTGATCACCGCCTTGGTCGTCAGCTCTCCGGCAATGATGACCATGTTGCTCTTCACCAAAGTTTCGCACGCGACGCGGCTAGTTTTGTCTTGAGCCAGGCAGGCGTCTAAAATAGAGTCGGAAATGTAGTCGGCCACCTTGTCCGGATGGCCTTCCCCAACGGATTCCGACGTGAAGATGTGAGGGTTGTTTTTACTCATATCGATAAATCTCGATGCGTTGATATATTATTCCACCATGAAGTCAATCCTAAAAACGCTCAAACTCCTGACGGACCCCACGCGCCTGCGCATCATCAACGTTCTGAATGAAGAATCCCTGAGCGTTGCGGAGCTTCAGGAAATCCTCGGCATGGGGCAAAGCCGCATCTCCACCCAGCTCGCCCAGCTCCGGCAGGAAGGAGTGGTGGAGGACACCCGCTCCGGGAAAAACGTCTTTTACACCCTCTCCCTGGCGAACGACCTGCACAACGTGGCCCTGAAAGCCTGTGAGGAACTGCCGGAGGCGGAAACGGACAAAAAAGCCCTTCAGGTCATTCTGGACAAGCGGAAGAACCGCACGCAGGCCTACTTTGACGAAGTGGTGTGCCGGCTGGGCAAGAATTACGCGCCGGGCCGCTCCTGGAAGGCGCTGGCGGGAGCCCTGCTCCGCATCCTGAACTATGACGTGGTGGCGGATTTGGGAGCCGGGGAGGGGTTCGTCTCCCAGCTCATTTCCCCCAGCGCCAAGCAGGTGATTGCCGTGGACAACTCCCCAAGCATGGTGGAACTGGGACAAGAGCTGGCGCGCAAGCACGGACTGGACAATCTGGAATACCGGCTGGGAGACATTGAAACGCCGCCCATCGCCCCCGGCACTGTGGACCTGGCGCTGCTCAGCCAGGCCCTGCACCACGCGCAAAAACCGGTTAAGGCCCTGGAAGCGGCCTGGACCATCCTGAAACCGGGAGGGTGCCTGGTGGTGCTGGACCTGCTCCAGCACGGGCAGGAGGAAGCGCGGGACCTGTACGCGGACCGTTGGCTGGGCTTTACCCCCGCCGCGCTGGAAAGCATGCTCAAGGAAGCGGGATTCCGGAACATCCATACGGACATTGTGGACCGGGAACCGGAACCGCCCCATTTCCAGACCCTGATGGCCGCCGCCTGGAAACCGTAAAAACGTTCAGGAAGATTTCCGGAATACCGGGAATGGGCGGCTTTCCCGCCATGACCCGGAAAAAAGATTTACGGAAAATCCCTGGCGTATTTCTCCGACTCCCCATTTCATTCCGTCAAAAGAGGAGGCGGACCGGAATCCGGACGCTTATGCCCGGTACCTTCCAGCAGAAGAGTTCCCGATCCTGCCGCCCGACATGAATATCAGGCATACCGGACCATGGCCTCCCAGAGGATCATGAAAATGCTGGAAACCCACCTGCCGCAACACCCGAAGGTGAAGGAATAGCTGAAGGAGAGCCGGAGATGACCGATCCTACATGCCCGGTTCCGCGGCCTCCAACGGCCTTTCCGCGGGGAAAGGCCGCCTGCCGGACTGCAATGCTTCCCGCACTTCCCGGACAATGTCCATCATCTGTTCCGGGGACAATTCCTCCTTCCCTTCCACCTCTTCATCCACCAGCGCCTTCATTTCCTCCAGGAGATGTTCCGGCTCCAAGCGGTAATTGAGGAGCACCCGGAAGAGTTCCCTTCCGGCCTCCTGCATGGGAACGGGGGGGAAATCCTTCACGGTTTTCAAATCTTTCTCTTCAAAGGAATTCAGGAGCCCGGCATAACGGCGGAACGCGCGTTTGAATTCCTCCGGGCAGCCGGTTACATCCGCCGCGCCAAGATACCGGCGGAAGGCAATTTCCGCCT
This sequence comes from Akkermansia sp., assembly GCA_048388685.1. Lineage (GTDB taxonomy): Bacteria > Verrucomicrobiota > Verrucomicrobiia > Verrucomicrobiales > Akkermansiaceae > Akkermansia. The sequence goes on from DBGCTZ010000013.1 coordinate 78,217, forward strand.
TCAGGTGGAGGGCGGCTTCTCCGGTGGATTCCGCCAGCCACGTTTCCTTCTGCTTCAGGTTCAGGAGCAGAAGAACCTTACGCATGGCTTCCCGCTGTTTGCCCTTGGGGCCTTTTTTCAATCTGACCAGGTCCAGATCAAGCTCTGCGGCATCAGGACTCGCCACATCCTGGGCCGGGGACACCCCGAGGGAAGCCGCCATCACGACAAGCGGCAGCCACCTCCTCATACATTCCCGAATATGGACCATTGCGGTCAGCAATTACATGAAAAGAGCTGTAAAAGCAATCCAAATCCAGCGGTTCCGCGAGGAGAACCCCATCCGTGCCCGGAGAACCGCCCGACCCTGGTTCATGCCATCCGGGGAGATTGACGGATAGGCGGCTGTATGAGAAAAAGCGGTCTATGCTATTCGCAGTGGTGATTTTCCTTTCCGTGGTCGTGCTCGGCGTCATTGCCGCGCTGCGCTTCACCAAGGGCGTCATTCCGCTGCGCACTTATGAATCACGCGAACTGCCCGGCTTCCCGGGCCCCACGGGACTGATCCGGCGGCTGGACGGCGCGGAAAAACGCCAGCGGAAACTGGCGGAGGCACGCTTTCCCGGCGTGGATGAAAACGGCCTGATCAGCCTCCCTCCCGCCTGGGAGGACAAGGTGACGGCGGGCCGTCTGGCCTGTGTGGCCCACACCTGGGCCATGAGCAGCCTGGTGAAGGAAGACCCGGCCCCGACCAAGGCCCGCAAAACCGCCTCCGCCCGCGCCACGATGATTCCCTTCTTCACGGCGCTCATCCTGCTGGGGATGCTGGCCGCCGGGATGCTGAAATTCCAGATTGCGCTGGCCATCGAGCTGGCGTGCTGGGCCTTCTTCACCTTCTCCGCCCTCCCCACCCAGTTCCGTGAATGGAAGGCGGCGGAAATAGCCAAATCAGGACTGAAAGAGGCCGGACTGTGGCCGCTGCTGCCCTCTGACGCCATGGCCGTGGAACAATGCCTGAAAGCGCTGTCATGGTGCAATGTGGCGGGCTTCCGGCGCATTCTGCCCAGATAGGGAGGCGCCTCCGCGGCGGCGCGCCTTTTTCCGGTTAATCCGGTTTTTGGGAGAAAAAAAACCTTGAAACGGGGGTGTGGGTGACCCACTCTTTCACCGTCGTTAAAATTTACTCTCTCCTGCATGAACGAGTCCGCCAACCCTATCATCAAGTACTTTTCCGAGTTCAAAATCCTAAAAACCGTATCCAAAGATTTCTGGCTCACCAACGTCGTCCAGTTCTTCGACGGCATGGCCTACTTCTCCCTAATCACGGTGTTCGTGCTCTACCTGACGGATTATTGCAGCTTTAACGACGCGGATGCGGCCCTGTGGGTGGGGCTTTACACCCTGTTCATCTCCGCTTTCGTCTTTGCGGTAGGCTCCATTTGCGACATCATCGGCATCCGGCGCACGTACCTGATCGGGTTCATCATCCTTATCGTCGGGCGCCTCGTCATGGGCTTCGGGCCGGACCTGAGCCCCACGGTGGATTCCGGAAGGCTGGTGGTCATGACAGGGATTCTAATCATGTCCTTCGGCACGGCGTTCATGGGCCCCGTCATCCAGACCTCCATCCGGCGGTTCGCTCCCCTGAATGCGCGCGCCACGGGCTTCAACATCTATTACCTGCTGATGAACATCGCCGCCGTGATTGCGAACGTGTTCCTGATTGAATTCTTCCGCGAGCACTTCGGCGCCGTGGACGGCGGCTACTGGATCATCAACTTCGGCACGCTGATGGTGCTGCTGGGGTGCATCACCACCCGCTTCATTGATGAAGACAACTACGCGGAACCCAGCGAAAAAGAAGCCAACCTGAACGCCCCCCTCCGCCGGCCCCTTCAGCTTTTAAGGGAAGTGTGGAAGGAATCCGCCTTCCGCAAGCTCATCCTCTTCCTGGTGCTGACCATGGGCGTTCGCATCGTCTTCACGCTGCAATTCCTGGTCATGCCCAAATACTACGTGCGCACCCTGTATGATGACTTTGCGATCGGCTCCATCAATGCCATCAATCCGGCCATCATCGTTTCCGGCCTTATCCTGCTCATTCCGATGCTGGGGCGCTTCTCCACCGTCAGCCTCATGATCGTGGGCATGTCCATCTCCGCGTTTTCCCTGGTCTTCATGGCCATTCCCATTGAATGGTACTACATGGTGCCCGGCATTGAAACGCGCTCCCAGGCGTATCTGGTAGCCATTGTGGCGCAGATTCTGGTGTTCGCGTTCGGGGAACTGCTGTTCTCTCCCCGCTTCTCGGAATATGTGGCCCGCGTGGCGCCCAAGGACAAGGTGGCCTCCTACATGTCCCTGGCGGCGCTGCCCATGTTCATTGCCAAGCCCATCAACGGCATCATCGGCGGCCTGCTCGTCGCCTACCTCTGCTATGACGGCATCTGCGCCAAGATGGATACCGGGCACATCGGCTTCTGGGACTCCCCGGAATTCATGTGGACCATTTACCTCGCCCTAGCCGTCATCAGCCCCATCGCCATCATCATGACCCGCAAAACCATCACCTCCGACCACCCGGAGGAAGACGCGGACTCACCGTCCATTGCGGCCATTGAGGCGGAAATGGACCCCGCCGTCACGGCGGAAGAACTCACGGAAGCCAACTCCTGACCTTTCAAGACGATGAACCAGCACACGCGCAACATCATTGTAGACTCCCTCATCCTGGTGGCTTTCAGTTCCGTCCTCGGCGGACTAAGCATGGTGGTTTCCAAATCCTTCTCCGGAGACCCCAATCCGGCTCTGGACCTCATCACCGTGATGAAGAAGGCGGAGGCCAAGGAAGTCAACGCCTCTTCCGAACAGGAGGAACAGGAGGCCAGGGAGAAGGGAATGAAGGAATTCGACCAGACTCTGAAAGAAGGAGAACAACTGGCGGCGAAGGAAGGGAAAGCTTTCGTCAACATGACGGACCCCCACGGCAGAACGCCCGTCATGTGGGTGTGCTATGCCAACTACAACAACATTGAAACCACGCTGAAACTGGAAACCAAGCGCGCTCCCTACCTGGGCCGCCTGCTGGAAAGCCCCCGCGTGGAAATCGACCAGAAGGACAAGGATGGCTGGACCGCCCTGCACTGGGCCTCCTGGAGCGGGCTGGACCGCCTGTCCGACATGCTGATTGAAAAGAAGGCGGACATCAACAACCGGGAAGGTAACGGCTTCACGCCGCTGATGCTGGCCGCCATGCGCGGCAACTTCCAGGTGGCGGCCCTGCTGCTGGAAAAAGGGGCGGACATGGACGCCATCAACAAATTCGGGAAAAACGCCCTTCAACTGGCGGAGGAAGGGGCTCTGGCCTACCAGTCCAGCTTTGACCTGACCAAGACGGAAGTTTCCAAAGCCCCGGTAAACACCTTCACGCAGGCTTTTGAAAAAGCCGTAGCCGCCTTCTCTCCTGAACATGCCCCCGAATTCATGGAAGCCATGAACAAGGCCGTAGGACGCCAGTCCTTTGTGGAAACAAAGTACGTTCTCCAGCTCATCACGCGCTCCCTGATCTCCAAAAACCTGCTCACGGAGGAACAGGCTGGAAAATTCAAAGAGGAAATCACCGGGGCCGTTGCGGAAAGCTCCCAGATCATCGACGTCCGCGGCATAGCCTTTGAGCACACCGTGGACCTGCTCCGCAAAGCAGGCGCGAAATAATGGAGTTTTCCCTCCTCCGACATCCGTCACTTTACCCTTGACGCTTTCCCGGCTCCTTCCTAGGATTCGCCTCATACCATGGTTAGAGCATTGCGCAACGGCATCATGCTGCTCACCCTTCTGCTGGTCGTCATAGGCGGAACGGGCATGGTTTCCGTATGTCCGTGCCATGAGGAGGTTTTCCTGTTCTCCTGCTCCTGCCATCAGGATGCGGCCCCATGCGGCTGCAACGGCCAGCACGGGACCGAGAACAATACTCCCGTTCCCTTTGCCGGGCACCTCTGCGACCACCAGCGGCTGGAGATTGACGATCTGACGATGCCCGTCATCCACGCGCCGCTCCCGCAGCCCTGTGTCATCTGGCAGACGCTGCCGGATTTCCACCACCTGGCCCAGCCTCTTCTTTTAACAAGCCAAACATCAGATTCCGCAACCCCGGTTCCCCCCGATCCCTTCAGGGAGGATGGCCCGGCACACGATGGCTTTCAGCTCCCCCTGCTGATTTAACGGTATTTTTTCAGGAACGCTTTTGAGGCGTTCCCGGCTGTACGCTGCCTGTTGACCGCGTGCGGCCCCTCTTGTCCCCCTGCGGAACCATTTTCCGCATTTGCCCATGCCTGACTGGGCCGAATTGTTTCCATTTACTTTTTCATCATGAAATCCATACCATTTTTCGCAGGGCTCGGTCTGACCGCCTTCCTCAGCTCCTGCAGCGTCTATCACAGCGCACCCATTGACCTGAACGCGGAGGAGGTTTCCTGGAAAGAAGCCTCCCGAGTGGACACCCATACTTCCGTCACCCGGAACCAGGCACGCCAGATCGGCCTGGTCATGAATCCGGACTTGAACAAGGCACGCCTGAAACTGGCTTCCAGCAATGAAGTGGCCAAGCAATCAGGCTGGTGGAATGATCCGTCCTTTTCCTGGGAGATTGAACAAGTCCTCCAGGAGAACACGCTTAACATGGCCGGCAGCCTGGGCTTCACCATCCCCGTGACCGGCCTTCCGGCCCTGGAAAAGAAGGTGGCGGAACAGTACAAGGAGGCGGATTTCTGGACCCTCCGCCAGGCGGAACTGGATTTTCTGAGTTCCCTGGACCAGGCCTGGAGCAAGCTGGCCGTTACCCAGCGCCGCAAGGCAGTCATCCGGGAACGCCTGGAGGCGGTCAGGAATGAAAACGGCATGATTGAAAAGCTCATTGGAGCGGGAGAAGTGGAATTTTCCTCCCGCCAGGTGGCTTCCCAGCGCATGAATGATGCCATCCGGGAACTTCAGACCGTGACGGAAACGGAACTGGAACAGAAGATGGAACTGGTCAAGCTGATGGGTCTGCATCCCTCCGCAGCCCAAAAGCTCGGCTTCCGGACGGAACAGGGCTTCCAGCTTCCCGCCGCCGTTCCGGCGCCCGGCCCCGGCGCCCTGACGGCAGCCCCCAAGATCAAGGCCCAACTGGCAACCTACGCCACCACGGAGACGCTGTTTAAGACGGAAATCCGCCGCCAGTATCCGGAACTGGAGCTGGGGCCCGCTTTCACCCGTGACGACGGAGAAAAGGAAGTGGGCGGAGAAATAGGGTTCAATCTCCCCCTCTGGAACCGCAACCGCAAGGCCATTGCGGAATCCCACGGAACACGGGACCTGTCCAGGCAGGAGACTGTCCAGCTCTGGAAAACGGAACTGTTCAACGCGCGCCAACTGGACGCCAGCCAACAGATGGTGCTGCGCCACTGCCGTACGGAGCTTCAGCGCATGGAGTCCTTCGCTTCCTCCGTCCGGACCATGGAAAAACTCCACGGCATCGGGGAAGCCTCCCTGCTGGAGCTGGCGGAAAACCGCCATCAGCTTTATGAAAGCCGCCTGGCCTTCTTGGACAATCTGGACAAGCTGCTGGCCATTCAGGCCCAGCTCCGCTACCTCACCCACGCCAACCTTCAATCCAAATAAACTTCTCACCATTTTAACGAATATGAAACGTCTCTATTTTTCCATCATCCTGGGCCTCGCTCCCGTTTTCGGCCTCAATCCCGCACGCGGAGACCAGCAGGCCCCGGCGGAACACAAGCATGAAGACGGCTCCGCCTGCACGGCGGACCACGGCCATGAAGAACACCAGCACAAGGAAGGGGAAACCTGCACGGAAGGCCACGCCCACGAGGAGCACACCCATGCGGACGGTTCCGTCTGCACGGGAGACCATGGGAAGGAAGGCCACCAGCACGCGGAGGGGGAAGCCTGCACAGGCGACCATGACCACGAGCATGAAGAAGCTGCGGGAAAAAGCTCCGGCCAGCTCGGGGACATGATTCCCGTTCATGTGGACGAGAAGGCGCGCCATTCCCTGGACATGCGCTTTGAAAAGGTGACGGAGATTCCCCACGGCGCGGAAAAGACCCTTCACGGGCAGATGGTGATCCCGCCCCATGCGGTGACCACATACGCCCTTCCCGCCGCCGGACGCGTGACGTTCAGCGTCAAGTCCGCCCAGCAGGTGCGCAAAGGGGAACTGCTGTACACGCTGGCTTCTCCGGACATCGTGGATCTGGAAGGAAACGCCTCCCAGGCGCAGGCCGCTCTGGACCGCGCCGCGGCGGAACTGGCCACGCTCAAACAGCGCCGGTCCCAACTGGAAAAGATCGGCACGCAGAACAGTGAACTGAATACCTCCATCCAGTTCAAGGAAGCAGAAATCCACAGCCTCCAGGCCGCCCTGGCCGCCAGCAACAATAAGCTGAAGCTGGTGACGGATTCCGGAGCGCTGAAGAACAACCTCCTGCACGTGTACGCTGCGGCGGATGGTTCCGTGCAGTCCGTGAACATGACCCAGGGTTCCTGGGGGGAACAGGGCGCTCCGGCCCTCGTCATGACCAACAAGGGGGAACTGGAATTCACCACCACCATTTACGGGGCGGACCCCGTCCATTACGCGAAGGCCCAGCTGGCCCTGACCAGCGGGAAAAATACGGAGTTGCTGAACGGCACCCTGCGGGTGGCGGACCAGGTGGACCCGTCCACTCAGTCCCGCACCCTTTACTTTGTCCCGGACCGGATGCCGGAGGGAACGCACGCGGGGCAGCTTGCCCGGCTGGACCTGTATTCCCATGATTCCGCCACGGACGGCTTTATTCCCGTCCCCAACAGCGCCGTCGTGAAGGTTGGGGTGAATGACGTGGTCTTTATCAAGGCGGGAGACGACACCTTCGTGATGAAGAAGGTGGAAACGCTGCCCGCACGGCAAGGGAAAACACCCGTCAAGGGACTGACGCCCGGACAGACCATCGTGACCAAGGGCGGTTATGAATTGAAGTATATCCTCCCCACGGGAGACGCCGGAAGCAAGAAAGCGGCCGGCCACTTCCACGCGGACGGACAGTTCCATGAAGGGGAACACTGATTTTCAATTAAAAAGTGATTAGAGAACAGTTAATAGAACAAGCATTCGATGAATTTTTTAATCTCGTTCTGCCTGAATAACAGAATCACCGTGATTCTGCTGACGATCGCGCTGGCGGTCATCAGCATTTTCGTGGTGAAAAGCATTCCCGTGGACGTGTTTCCGGAACTGAAGGTTCCGCGCGTCACCATCCAGACGGAGGCCCCCGGCCTCAGTGCGGAGGAAGTGGAACAGTACATCACCATCCCCATTGAGTCCGCCATGAACGGAACTGCGGGGGTGAAGAGCGTGCGCTCCTCCTCCGGCAGCGGGCTTTCCTTCGTGTGGGTGGACTTTGACTGGAACAAGGATATTTACCAGGCCCGCCAGATCGTCACGGAACGCCTGGGCGCGGTCCGGGAGTCCCTGCCGGAAGGCACCTCTCCGGAACTGGCCCCCATTGTCTCCGTGACGGGGGAAATCATGCTGATCGCCCTGACGGGGGACAAGGACACCTCCACGCTGGACATGCGGCAACTGGCGGAATACAAGCTGCGCACGCGCTTGCTGGCCATTCCCGGGGTGGGACAGGTCACGGTGCTGGGCGGCCGTCTGCCGGAATACCAGGTGGTTTATGATCCCAACAAGCTGAAGCTGGCCGGGGTGGACCTTTCCAGCCTGAAAACGGCCATTGAGGAATCCCAGTCCTCCGTTCCCGCCGGGTATCTGGAAGATGTGGCCGGGCAGGAACTGCCCATCCAGCAGGATACCCGCACTGCCAACATTGAACAGCTCAACCGTGCCCTGGTTCCGGACCATCCCTCAGGCATCCTGCGCCTTCAGGACGTGGCGGACGTCAAGATAGACGGAGCGCCGCGCCGTGGCGACGCCGGGTTCATGGGGGAGGATGCCGTGGTGCTCTCCGTGCAGAAAGTGCCGGGTGCCAACACGCTGGCCCTGACGCAGGCCGTGGATGCGGCTGTGAAGGAATTCAGCCAGAGCCAGCTTCCCAAGGGCATGAAGCTGCACACCTCCGCCTACCGCCAGGCGGATTTCATTGAAATGTCCCTGGATAACGGCACGGAAACCCTGCTGATTGCGGGAGCGGTGGTCATGATCGTCATTTTCCTGACCCTGCTGAACCTGCGCACGGCGATCATCACGCTGATTTCCATGCCTCTGTCCGTCCTGTTCGGGATGATGATGTTCCCCGTCTTCGGGCTGGCCATCAATATCATGACCCTCGGCGGCCTGGCGGTGGCCGTGGGAGACGTGGTGGACAACGCCATTATTTTTGTGGAAATAGCATGGCGGTACCTGAACCGGAACGCCGCCCTGCCGGAAGACAGGCGCAAGAGCAAGTATGAGGTGCTGATGGAGGCCAAGGGGGAAATCGTGGGCTCCATCTCCTTCTCCTCCGTGATTATCCTGCTAGTGTTCACGCCCGTGCTCTTCCTGTCCGGACTGGAAGGCCAGTTCTTCCGGCCGCTGGGCATTTCCTACATGCTGGCCCTGCTCTCCTCCCTCATCGTCGCCGTCACCATCACTCCGGTGCTGTGCTACATGTGGTTCAAGAAGAGCAAAAACGCCGCCACGCTGGAGAGCGGGGATTCCTTCAGCTCCCGCCTCATCAAGCGCATTTACGCGCCCATCCTTGAATTCTGCCTGCGCTTTTCCAAGACGGTCTGCGCCGTCATGGCGGCCGTCACCCTGCTGGCCCTGTGGCTGGGCTCCACGTTCGGGACCAGCTTCCTGCCCCCGTTCAACGAGGATTGCTACACGGTCTTCGTCAGCACGGTGCCTGGTACTTCCCTGGATGAAACGGAGCGCATTTCCCGGACGGTGATGAAAGACATTGAACAAATTCCGGGCGTCCTCAGCGTCACCCAGCGCACGGGACGCGCAGAGAATGACGAACACGCGGAACCCGTCAGCGCATCCGAACTGCTCGTGCGCGTGGACCTGAAGAAGGACCAGAAGGAACTGCGCGCCGCCCTTAAAAAACGCATTGACGACATTCCCGGCACCAGCTCCATGATCGGCTACCCGCTGGCCCACCGCATCAGCTCCGCCCTGTCCGGCTCCAACTCGGAAATCGCCATCAACATTTACGGCACGGAACTTCCCCAGCTCCGCCTGGCGGCCCAAAGAGCCAAGGAAATTCTGGCGACACTGCCGGAAGTGGCGGACGCGCGCGCTAACCGGGAAATCATGGTGGATACCATTCGCGTGCAGTACAACCAGGAGGCCCTGGCCTCCCACGGCCTGACCATGGCGAATGCCGCGGAACAGGTCTCCACGGCCATGAACGGCCAGAAGCTGGGGGAAGTGATCAAGAACCAGGACCACTGGAACATTGTCCTGCGCATTGATCCCAGGCTGAAAACCTCCATGGAGGACATCAAGAATCTGGAACTTATTTCCCCCAATAAAAAGACCGTGCGCCTGGACGACGTGGCGCAGGTGTACCGGGAGGAGGTCTCCAACCTGATCCTGAGGGACAACACCATGCGGAAGGCCATGATCTCCTGCAACCCTTCCCCCAATTCCAATCTGGGGGATCTGGCGAAAGCCTGCCGGGAAAAGCTGGACCCCGTCATGAACGCCATGGGGTGCACCGTGGATTATGACGGCACCATCAAGGCGAGGGAATCCGCCTCCGAGCGGCTTTACGTGCTGGGGGCCATTGTCATGGTGCTCATCGTGCTGCTGCTTTCCTCCGCGCTGGGGAGCGTCCGCCGCGCCATGCTGACGCTGGTGAACATCCCGCTGTGCCTGGTGGGAGGCATCGTGGCCGTCTTCCTGGCCTCCCCCGGCACGCTGTCCTCCCTGTTCGGGGATACGTACATTCCGCCCATCCTCTCCGTGGCCTCCATCGTGGGGTTCGTCACCGTCATCGGCTTTGCCATCCGCAGCGGCCTGATCCTGCTCAACAGGTACCGGGCGCTGGAACACAAGGGCCTGAAACCGGCGGAAGCCATCCGGGAAGGTTCTCTGGAACGCGTAGTCCCCATCATCATGACCTCCCTCACAACAGTGCTGGGGCTGCTCCCCCTGATCTGGGCCATTGACAAGCCCGGCGGGGAACTGCTCGGCCCGCTGGCGATCGTCCAGTTCGGCGGCCTGGTTTCAGCCACCGTCCTGAACCTGCTCATCATTCCGGCCACGGCCAAACTCTTCTCCCGCTGGATTTCTTCCCGGCGGAAGGAATTGGAAGCAACATCCTGATTCATTCGGGATTCCAGTGGCGGAACCGGGGAAAGGACGAGACCCCGGTTCCGCCTTTTACAATAACAGACGTAACAAGTCCTTGCCTTCCGGGCCGATAAGGAGCACACAATGGGTGCTTAAGCTTCACCCCTCATGCCCAAACGGAAATCCACCAGAGAGCACCTGCTCAACACGGGAGCCATGATCGTCGGGGAATCCGGGCTTCGTGCTCTCACCATCCGCGGCCTGTCCCTGCGCGCCGGCACCAATACGGGAAGCTTCGTCTATCACTTCGGCAACCGTGAAGCCTTTCTGAACGAACTGCTGGAACGCTGGTATGAACCGCTGTTCACCGGCATTAGAACCCATGCGAACATTCATCTTCCGGCCTTTGAAAAGCTGGAGGCCATTCTGGGGGACGTCATGGAGTTCCTGCTACGCCACGGCCAGTTCATCGCCCAGCTCGTGCTGGACGCCCTGGCGGGGGAACAGGCGGCCATCCGCTTCATTTCCGGAATCCATACGCGCCATCCCCTTGTTCTTCTGGAGACCATCCGGGAAGCCCAGCAGGAAGGCTCCGTGCTCCAGGGAGACCCCATGAATATCCTGATTTACCTGATCTGCTGCGGAGGGGCGCCTTTCATCCTCTCCGGCCAACTCCAGGTGCACGACCCGAAAGCCGTGCGCCCCGTGCTGGACCTGCTGGGGTCCATGCTGAATGATCCGGAAAGCGCCAGGCAGCGCATGACCTGGGCGCTCCGTGGCATCCGGCGGAGCTGAAACGCCGCAGGGCTCACCGCCATGGAAACCCCTTCCCTACCGCCGCCAATGGGGACGGTGGTGCGGAGACGGCGGAGGGCTGTAGTGATGATGGTGCGAGTTATTGCGGTACCTGTCCTTGTCCCGGTCATGCTGCACTGCGGCACCGATGGCGGCTCCGGCGGCCAGAGCACCCACGCCGATGGCGGCGGCGCCACCCGGCGTCACGGCGCTGTTTCCGTAACTGTCCGTCGTGCAGGACGGCAGCAGGGAAAAAGAAAGCCCCGCGAGGGGAAGAAGCCAGAGGGATTTGATGGATCTGTTCATGATCTGAAAAAATGTGGTTGGAGCCGGCAGCCCGGCTTACATCCACTAAGCGCACCCGGCCCCTGCTTTTTGTTTAAGCATGTCACACACCCGCCGGGAATTCCGGCAGTCCCAGCCTGCACCTCATGTGTACGAGCAGCCTTCCGCACCGGGACTTCATGCCCCAAACGCCTGGATACAAATATCCGCATGCTGCAATAACGCAGGCATGCGGATGTGGAAAGAGTTTATCTTCCGGCGCCCCGGAAAAGCGCGTGCGGATTATTTCTTCTCCGTGGCGGGTTCAATGCGCACGGGGCTCTGAATATCAAACAGGCTCTTGCGCAGCAGGTAGCCTCCGCGCTGGAGGGCAAAAGCGCTGGACGGGAACTTTTCCGCAAGTTCACGGTAAAAGGCGCCGGCGGCGGCATTGTCCTTTTTGGCCCGGGCAATGTCCCCCAGGCACATGGTTGCAAAACCGGAGAACGTGGGGTCACCCGTATCCACCACGGAACGGAACAGGCCTTCCGCCTCATCCGCTTTCCCGCGGTTCATCAGGCGGCATGCCAGGGTAACGGAAGCCTGGGCTTTCCACTCTTCCGTGGGGGCGGAATCAATAAAGGCCTTCATCCGGGCTACGCCCTCGTCTTCCTTGCCGGCGTTCCACAGGGCAACTGCCTGAAGGTAGGTGGCGGTGACGGCGGCGCGGGAATCGTCAAAGTCCGCCACCACCTGCTGAAGCCCCTGTTCATTCAGGGAGATTTCCCCGGTGGCGGGGGATTCCGGCATGGCGGCCACCAGGGCGGCGCCGGCCTTTCTTTCCATGGAATCCTGCATGCCGTTGTAAATAATCCAGCCGGCGGCGGCAAGGACGCATATCAGCACGATCAGGGCAACCTTGCCGTAATGTTCATCCAGAAATTGTTCATGCTTGGCCGGTCCGACGGAAATTTCCGCAAACGCGCTCCCATCACCCATGGGCATGTTGTCCATAGCCCGTTTAATATCCTTGATATCCATAATATTGTTGAAGAGGTTTCTACCGTGTTGTCCGAGTCAAATCAATCAGCTTTTTACTTATCTTCGCCATGTTCCAGAAGCTGGAGGGAATCCTTCAGGCCCAGGTTCCTGTAGATTTCACGGGTGGCGCGGCTCTGGTTGAGCGTATAAAAATGGATGCCCGCCACGCCGGAATCCAGCAGCTCCGCGCACTGGCTGGAGGCATACTGGATACCCACCTCCTGAATGGCGTCCGGATTGGAGCCGGCGCGCTTCAGCGCCTTGAGCAGACGGGCCGGGAAGCAGGTTCCCCCGGAAAGTTCCGCCATGCGGTTCATGCCGGACAGGCTGGTCACGGGCATGATGCCCGCCAGAATGGGAACCTTGATGCCGGCCAGCAGGCAACGTTCCCGGTAATCCAGGAAAGCGTGGTTGTCAAAAAACAACTGGGTGCAGATGTAGTCCGCCCCGGCGTCCACCTTCGCCTTCAGGAAGTCCATTTCACGCAGGCGGTTGGGGGTGGACGGATGGCCCTCCGGGAAACCCGCCACGCCTATGGCGAAACCGTCCGGGTCCGGATGGCGTCCGGATTCATTGTATTCACGGATGAAGGACACCAGGTCCGCCGCATGCCGGAAGGCGTCCGCATCACGGTCATACTGTTCCGCACCACGCGGGGGGTCCCCCCGCAGGGCCAGCACGGCCCGCACTCCCGCCTGGGCGTACTGGTCCAGAATGTTCCATACCTCATCACGGCTGTGGCCCACGCAGGTAAGGTGGGGCACTGTGGGGATGCGGGATTCATGCTGGATGCGCAACACCACCTCACGGGTAAGTTCACGGGTGGAGCCGCCCGCACCGTACGTCACGCTGACAAAGCTGGGATGGTACGGCTCCAGTTCACGGATGGTCTGGTACAGGGCCGCTGCTGCCTGCTCGTTTTTGGGCGGGAAAAATTCAAAGGACAGGCTGGGGCCTGCGGCCGACTGCAATCTTTCTCTCAGATGCACTTCTTTTTACTTGGCTTGGTCTATCCGGACCCGTATTACGGCTCCATAGGGATCATCACCGGCTGGGGCGCGGAAGCGGGGGCGGCGGATGGAGCCGCGCCGGTTTCACCTTCCCCGGACATGTTTTCCTGCCAGCTCGCGGGCGGGACAATCACTTCATCCCCCGGCTGGATGGTTTCCTTATCATTGTTGTCAAAAAGCGTATTGCGCTTCACATAGGACTGGAAAATCTTGCCCTCCGGATCAACCCCGTCAATAATCAGGGATACGAAAATGCTTCCGCGTCTCCGGATGCCCAGCTCCTGGCCCACTTTCAGCTGCGGCTGTCCAATGGACTGGAACAGGACCAGGTTGGCGTCACGGTAGTATTCCGTCACGCGGCCCACCTGCTCCGCATCCTTGATTTCATTGAGCCATTGCAGGCGCGGATCACCTTTTTCAATACTGCGGCGTTCCAGCAGGGCACGTTCCTCCTCCGCCATGGCGGAGCGCTTCTTCAACTCTTCATTTTCCTTTTTCATCCGTTCCAGCTCGGCGGTGGCATGGGCCAGTTCCTCGCTCACCACAGGGTCCGCCACCACCACGGGCTGAGCGGCCGTGGTGGGAACCTGGGTAGGCATGGGCAGATAGGAGGAAGGATTGGCCGGGGCAGCAACAGGCGCGGGGGCGAGCTGCTGCTGTTGCTGGATGACGTCCATTCTTGAGGAAATGTTTACATAGATGATCGCCAGAACGCCCAGCACCACCACCAGGAATGCCAGAATCAGGATGCGGAAGTTGCTCATGTCGTCGGATGGGTAGAGAGGTTAATAGGAGTAGTTGAGATAGAACTGGAATTGTCCGCCGCGGTCAATGGCGTTGTTCTTCTGGATCGGGATGGCATAGTCCACCGCCAAGGGGCCGATGGGCAGGTTCAGGCGCAGGCCGATCCCGTAGTCGGAAACGATCTTGGACGCGCTGAAGTCAAAGGCGTCCCCGTTGACGAAGCCGATGTCATAGAACACGGCTACGCGCACTTCTTCAATCACCGGAATGGAGTATTCAAACTGGCAGAAGAAGGAGGAACGGCCGCCCATCGTTTCATCACCGCTCAGGGCCGGATTGTACGGAGCCACGTCCCGGAAGCGGAAGCCGCGCATGTTGTAGGGACCGCCCAGATAGAGGCGTTCAAAGATGGGCACGTCATGGTCGCCGTAGGAATCCACGGTGGCGGCGCCGGCATTGATACTGAAGATGGTGTCTCCGCGCAGGTTCCAGTAATAGGAGCCGTTGATGCCGAAGTTGTAGGTCTTCACATCCCCGCCCAGGCCGGAATAGCCTGCCAGCACTTCAAACTTGCCGCCCTTGCGGGGGAAGATCTGCGCGTCGCGGGTGTCAATGGTGTAGGAAAGTTCCACGTGGCTGCGCAGGTAATCGCCGTCCTGGAGCCGGAAGAAGATGGGGGCGTTCCCCTTGGCGTCAATCTGGTATTGTTCCAGGCGGTATTCCAGCTTCACGTAATCCAGCTCGCCGATCGGCTTGCGCAGGGAAACGGCAAAGCCGTAATTCTGCTGGTCGTAATAGTCGGAGAAATACGTGGAATTGCTGTAGAAGATTTCCGTGCCGAAGGCCAGCTTGCGGTGCAGGAACCACGGGTCCACCCAGGAGATGCTGGCATCCTGCGTTTCAAAGCCCACGCGGGTGTTGATGGCGAAGCGCTGGCCGCCCCCGACGAAGGAGGACCAGTCATACATGTCAAAATTGGACTGGGTAATGCCCGCGAACAGGTACACGCTTTCAATGGAGGAGAACGCCACGCCGATGTTCAGGGAACCGGTGCGCTTTTCCGCCACTTCAATGTTGATGTCACGGTAGCCGGGCCGGGTGGAACCCACCTGCGCCACGTCCACCATGTCAAAATAATTCAGGTTCTGGAGGCGCTTCTGGGCGGTGTCCAGGTCCACGGAGTTCATGGGATCATTGGATTGGAGGGGAAGTTCCTGGCGGATCACGTAATCCTTCGTGCGGTTATTCCCGATCAGGCGGATGTTGCCCACGCGGTAGGGATTGCCTTCCGTCACATGGTATACGATGTTGATCTGCCCGTACCCGGTTTTGGGATCAATGCCCACTTCCTGGATGTCCGGACGGACGGCGGCGTCCGCATAGCCGCGGGAGCCGTAATAGCGGCGGATCATCGTCACGTCGTCAGCCACCTTCTGGGCGGAATAGGTGTCCCCGTTGTACATGCTCAGGCCGGGAATCAATTCCTGGGACGTAAATACCTTGGTGGGGCCGAAGGCTACCTGGTTGACCTTGTAGCGGCGGCCTTCGGTAAGCGTGATCTTCATCGTAAGCTTCTGCTCGTTGCCCTTGCCGGCGTCAAAGTATTCCACCTTGTCCAGCTTGACGCGCAAATAGCCCTTGTTGCGGTAATAGGTCACCAGTTCCGCCAGATCGTCCTCCACCTGTTCGCGGTCAATGCGGCCGGACTTGGTAATCCAGGTCAGCCAGCCCTTCTCCTTGGTCTTCATCACCTGGCGGAGGTCCTTGGAGCTGATGTGCTCGTTGCCGACAAAGTCAATGTTGATGATGTTGGCCTTCTTGCCTTCGTTGATGTCAAAGACCACGTCCACAAAGCCGGGGCGTTCCGTCTTCTGGTAAAAATAGGAAACGCGCACATCCGGATACCGGGCTTCCTGATAATAGGTGCGCAGCTTGGAGATGGCGCTGCTGAGCGCCTTGTCGCTGAGGGCCTCACCACCCTTCAGGCCGCTTTCCTCGGAAAGGTCCCGGTTGTCAAAAGCGGTATTGCCGCGGAAGCCTACGCCGCCCAGCAGGTTCTGGGCCGCCATTTCAAACACGACGGAAACGCCGTCCCCGGAGGGTTCCACGGCCACCGTCGTATTGCCGCCCACCAGGCCGCTTTCCAGCAGGCGTTCCAAATCCTTATTCACCACTTCCGGGGAATAACTAGTGCCCGGCTGGGTAGCCAGCAGGTTTTTCAGACGGTCCTCGGACACGGTCTTGCCGGTGCTCCTGTAACGTACGGAAACGCTTTTCACTGGACGGCCTTCATACGCCTGGTCACCGGACAAAAGTCCCGTTTCCGGGCCCAGTTCCTTCACGACCTGGTCCGGCGTCATTACGGAACCGTAGCCGCCTCTGTTAAGGGAAGTCTTATCCTGGGCCAAAGCAGCCGAACATGCCATCAGGGGGAAGGAAACACACAAAAAAACGGGACGAATCATGAGAGCTGAACTTAATGCTTGGGATATAAAGGACTTTTCCGCCTGCATAGTCAAGACGTGATTCCGCGTAGAACGCAGTTGCCCTGCATTTTTTACGTTGCGCGCGTACAGGCGCCCGGAAAAGGCAATTGTGTCATTCCTGTGCAATAGCTTGCACTCCATATACCCTCTCATTACATTTACCGCCGCCCGTGTTTTGACCGCTGCCGTCATCCCGGAGCCGAGACAGAACCACTTTCAATTAACACTGACCGTATTATTTATGGAAATCAACGTTGATATTCAACCGGACTGCACAGCCACGCTGAAAGCTTCCATCCCCGCAGAAACCACGGCTGCACGCCGCGCCTCCATTGTGGACTCCTACGCCGGCAAAGCCAAGCTGCCCGGCTTCCGTCCCGGCAAAACTCCCAAGTCCATCATTGAAAAGCGTTTCAAGAAGGAAATTGAAGAAGAACTGCTGGACAACCTTTTTGAAATGGCCTGCTCCGCCGCCTTGGAAGAAAATCCCAAATTGAAAGTGCTCAACTTCGGCAAGCCGGAACAATCCCTGGACGACAAGGGCAACTACACCGCCACCAGCACGATGACCGTGGTGCCCGAGTTCGAACTGCCGGAATACAAGGGCATTGAAGTCAAGGTTCCCTCTTCCGAAGTGACGGAAGCGGACGTGGAGGAAGCCCTGAAGTCCCTGGCCGAACAGATTGCCGAATTCACCCCCGTGGACCGCGCCGCCAAAAAAGACGACGTGGCGATCATTGATTTCAAGACCACGCTGGAAGACAAGCCCGTAGCGGAAGCCGTGGGCAAGCCCGTAGGCTTCCTGGAAGGCCGCGAAGGCCAGTGGATGAAGGTGGAGGACGACCAGTTCCTGCCCGGCTTCGCCTCCGCCCTGGAAGGCCTGAAAGCCGGCGACAGCAAGGACATCACCGTCACCATTCCGGACACCTTCCCGATTGAAGACCTGCGCGGCAAGGAACTTGTGTTCCACACCACCGTGAAGGAAGTGCGTGAAAAGGAACTCCCGGCCATGGATGACGCCTTTGCGGAAAAAGTGCTTCCCGGCAAGAACCTGGAAGATCTGAAAACCGCCCTGAAGGAAAATCTGGCCCAGCGCAAGACCGCGCAGATTGACGAGGCCAAGGCGGACCAGATCACGGAAAAGCTGGCGGACCTGCTGGACTTCAACCTGCCGGAAGCCGTTGTGGAACGTGAAGTGTACGGCATCCTCCAGCAGAAAATGCAGCAGGCCATGTACAGCGGAAATGCCCCCGCGGACATGGACAAGTTTGTGGAGGAAGCCCGCGAAGAAGCTAAAAAGGAAGCCAAGCGCAATCTCAAGGTATTCTTCATGCTCCAGGAAGTGGCCCAGGTGGAAAAGATCGCCGTCACGGAAATGGAACTTTACAATGAAGTGGCACGCCAGGCGCGCCAGCAGAAAAAGAACCTCAAGTCCTACATCCGAGAACTCCAGCGCGAAGGCCGCGTGCATGGCATCAGAATGAGCCTGCTGACAGCCAAGGTACTGGACTTCCTGACAAAAGAAGCCAAAGTAACGGTAGACGAGCAATAACCCTCCTCTGCACAAGACACCTTACCAGGGGGAGTTGGCGCGCATATGCCCGACTCCCCCGTTTTGTATCCGGCAGGCGGGGAAATTACATTGAACAACACAACATCACCTCTTCAACAATTATGTTTCAAGACCAATCTTCCAAATCAACCCCCACGAACGCCTACTACGTTCCTATGGTGGTGGAGCAGGACGGCCGCGGCGAACGCGCCTTTGACATCTACTCCCGCCTCCTGAAGGACCGCGTCATCTTCATCGGCTCCGCCATTGACGACGACGTAGCGAACTCCGTCATCGCCCAGCTTCTGTTCCTGCAAATGGCGGACCCGAAAAAGGACATCCACATCTATATCAACTCCCCCGGCGGCTCCGTCACCGCGGGCCTGGCGATTTACGACACGATGCAGTTCGTTTCCTGCGACGTAAATACGTACTGCCTGGGCATTGCCGCCTCCATGGGTTCCGTCCTGCTGGCCGCGGGCACGCCCGGCAAGCGTTTCTGCCTGCCGAACTCCCACGTAATGATTCACCAGGTTTCCGGCGGCGCCCAGGGTACCGCTTCCGATGTGGAACGCACCATCGGCTTCATGTTCAACCTCAAGAAGCGCCTCAACGGCATTCTGGCCAAGCACACCGGCAAGACGGAAAAGCAGATTGAAAAGGACGCCGACCGCGACAATTACATGACGGCAGAGGAAGCCGCCGCCTACGGTCTGGTGGACAAGGTGCTGACCCATCATTCCGACGGACAGGACAACAAAAAGAAGGCCAAGGCCTGATCCTCCCCACGGCATTTCTCTCTACCAGCAAAACCATGTCCGGTTCCAGCCCCCATATTCCTTCCTGTTCCTGTTGCGGCAAGCCCGGGAACAAGGTGGACAAGCTCATCCAGATTGCGGAAGACTTCTACATCTGCAACAATTGCGTTGAAATTTGCGTCAACATGATTGTGAAGGATACAGGCCTTCCGCTGGCAACCCGTTTCATTCAGGGCATCCTGAACATGGAGCCCTCCGCCTATGCCATGTGCCAGGCGGAGGCCCGCAAGGCCGCCGCCGCGGACATGCTCAAGGAAACCGCCGGAGAGGCAGCCGCCTATGAAGGCCCGCTGCCCACGCCGGAAGAAATGTGCGCTACGCTCAACCAGTACGTCATCGGCCAGGACTACGCCAAAAAAGTGCTCTCCGTAGCCGTGTACAACCACTACATGCGCCTGCGCCAGAGCGCCGTGATGCTGGAAGACAAGTCCCTGGACGATGTGGAGATTGAAAAATCCAACATCCTGCTGGCCGGTCCCACCGGTTCCGGGAAAACCCTACTCGCCAAAACGCTGGCGAAAATGCTCAACGTCCCCTTCTGCATTGTGGACGCCACCACGCTGACGGAAGCCGGCTACGTGGGGGAAGACGTGGAAAACATCATTCTGCGCCTGCTCCAGGCCGCCAACTTTGACGTGGCCAGGGCGGAACAGGGCATCATCTACGTGGATGAAATAGACAAGATAGGCCGCAAGACCCAGAACGTCTCCGTCACGCGGGACGTCTCCGGGGAAGGCGTGCAGCAGGCCCTGTTGAAAATCATTGAAGGCACCGTCTGCAACGTTCCGCCCACCGGGGGACGCAAGCACCCGCAGCAGGAATACATCCGCGTCAACACGGAAAAAATCCTCTTCATCGTGGGGGGAGCCTTCGTCGGCCTGGAAGACATCATCCGCAAGCGGCTCGGCGCCACCCAGATGGGGTTCGGGGCCATCACGGAACAGCGCGACCGCAAGGAATACTCGGAAGAGGAAATCCTGGCCCAGGCCATGCCGGAAGACCTCTTCTCCTTCGGCATGATTCCGGAACTCGTGGGGCGCCTGCCCATCTTCTGCCCGCTCTCCAAGCTGGATGAAGGCCAGCTTGTGCGCCTGCTCACGGAACCGAAAAACGCCCTGGTCAAGCAGTACTCCAAGCTGCTCGCCATGTATGGCGCCAAACTGAACGTGCAGCCGGACGCCCTGAAGGCCATGGCCGCGGAAGCCATGGAGCGCGGCACCGGAGCCCGCGCCCTGCGCGCCATCTTTGAAACCCTCATGCTGGACGTCATGTACAAGGTGCCCAGCATGGCTGATGCGGACTCCGTCACCATCACCAGGGAAACGGTTACTGACAAAAAACCGGCGCAAATCCGCCAGGCCTCCTAACTCCACCCGCGCCGCCATGCCGGAATCCCTCACCGTTCTGGGAATAGAATCCTCCTGTGATGAAACGGCGGTAGCCATCCTGCGTTCCGCCGGAGAGGAGGAAGCGCCGGAAATACTCTCCTCCATCATCTCCTCCCAGATCGCCATCCACCGCCGCCACGGCGGCGTGGTGCCGGAGCTGGCCTCCCGCAACCACTCGGCGGACCTTCCCGGCGTCATCCGTGCCGCATGCCGTGAAGCCGGCGTCACCCCGGCGGACATTGACGTCTTTGGCGCCACGGGCGGCCCCGGCCTGGTAGCCGCCCTCCTGGTGGGCAACAGCACGGCCAAGGCGCTGGCGCTGGCGACGGGAAAACACTTCGTCTCCGTCAACCACCTGGAAGGCCACCTGCTCTCCCCCTTCGTCAAGCGCCCCGGAGGTCCCGTGCCCCATTTGGGCATGGTAGTCTCCGGAGGCCACACCCTCTTTGTGGACGTGCGCGGCGTGGGGAACTACCGCCTGCTGGGCCGCTCCCTGGACGACGCCGCGGGGGAAGCCTTTGACAAGGTGGGAAAAATGCTCGGCCTTCCCTACCCCGGCGGTCCGGAAATCGACCGCATGGCTGCGGAGGGGGACCCGGAGGCCTTCTCATTCCCGCGCGCCCTGATGAAGGAGCACACGGCCAACGTCTCCTTTTCCGGCCTGAAAACCGCCGTTCTCTACACGCTGCCCAAACTGACGGAAAGCGGTGATCCGCATGACTTGCCGGAACAGACCCTGCGCGACCTCTGCGCCTCCTTCCAGCGCGCCGTCACGGATGTCCTGATTCACAAGGCGCTGCATGCCCTGCGCGCCTCCGGCCACCGCACCCTTTCCGTCTCCGGCGGCGTCTCCTGCAACAGGGAACTGCGCGCGCGCCTGAAAGCCGCCTGCGCCCGGGAAAAAGTGGAGCTGGTGCTGCCGGACTTTGACCTGACGACGGACAATGCCGCCATGATCGCCTATGTCACCTGCCTCAAAGCCCGGCGGGGACTCTTCCATTCCCTGGATGAAGACGTTGACCCCAATCTCAAATTGACGGAGGATTTGAACAGATCCAAATATTCAACGCATTCCTGATAAATATATTATACATGAATGCACCATATTTGCGGCATAATGATAAAAAAATGTTCACGTTTTCATTGACATCCGGCATTCAAAAGCGTAACCTAGCGTCCGCTTTTCGTCAGGCAACACGGGAGGATGCTATTTATCCGCTAGAACCGCAGGTTTGGGCGGATTTACAACTCTCTTAGAGCAGCGAAAGGCGGAAGAAGTCTATGCTTCTGTAGCTCAGGGGTAGAGCGCATCCTTGGTAAGGATGAGGTCGCGGGTTCAATTCCCGCCAGAAGCTCCATCTTCAAGCTAGACCCATAGCAGCCCAAACCTAAACAAAACATTATGGCTAAAGAGCAATTCCAGCGCAACAAGCCCCACGTGAACGTGGGCACCATCGGTCACGTTGACCACGGCAAAACCTCCCTTACCGCCGCCATTACTTCAGTGCTCGCTAAGAAGGGTTTCGCCGAAGCACGCGGCTATGACCAGATCGACGCCGCTCCCGAAGAACGCGAACGCGGCATTACCATCTCCACGGCCCACGTTGAATATGAAACGGAAAACCGTCACTATGCCCACGTTGACTGCCCCGGACACGCCGACTATGTGAAGAACATGATCACCGGCGCTGCCCAGATGGACGGCGCCATCCTCGTGGTTGCCGCCTCCGACGGCCCGATGCCGCAGACCCGCGAACACATCCTCCTTGCCCGCCAGGTGGGCGTCCCCGCCATCGTCGTTTACATGAACAAGTGCGACTTGGTTGACGATCCCGACCTGATCGAACTCGTGGAAATGGAAATCCGCGAACTCCTCAACGAATACGAATTCCCGGGCGACGACACCCCCATCATCAAGGGTTCCGCCGTCAAGGCTCTGGAAGGCGACACCGCCGCTGAAGACTCCATCATGGAACTCATGGCCGCTGTTGACTCCTACATCCCGCAGCCTGAACGCCCTGTGGACCAGCCCTTCCTCATGCCCGTGGAAGACGTGTTCTCCATCTCCGGCCGCGGCACCGTGGCTACCGGCCGTATCGAACGCGGCATCGTGAAGAAGATGGAAGAAGTCGAAATCATCGGTATCAAGGACACTCAGAAGACCGCCGTTACGGACATCGAAATGTTCCGCAAGCTGCTTGACGAAGGTCAGGCCGGTGACAACGTTGGTCTGCTCCTCCGCGGCCTGAAGAAGGAAGACATCGAACGCGGCCAAGTCATCATCAAGCCCGGCACCGTGAAGCCCCACAAGAACTTCAAGGCTGAAGTTTACGTCCTGACCAAGGAAGAAGGCGGCCGTCACACCCCGTTCTTCAACAACTACCGCCCGCAGTTCTACTTCCGCACGACGGACGTGACCGGTTGCTGCACCCTTCCCGAAGGCGTGGAAATGGTGATGCCTGGTGACAACGTCAACCTGGAAGTTCAGCTCATCACTCCGATCGCCATGGAAAAATCCATGCGATTCGCTATCCGCGAAGGCGGCCGCACCGTTGGTGCCGGTCGTGTGAGCGAAATCCTTGACTAAGTTCCCCCGGGAACTTGTAGAGGAATCTACATCAGGTTTAATGAGGGGGTCTCCCCGGAGGCCTCCTCATTTCCCACGAAAGAAGAGACTTCAACAGGTCAGTAGTTCAATTGGTAGAGCGTTGGTCTCCAAAACCAAATGTTGGGGGTTCGAGTCCCTCCTGACCTGCCACTTCTTTCCAAATACATCACCCCACCTTGAAGCATGTTTCGCAAGATTTCTCAATTCATCGCCGAAGTTAAGGGCGAACTTAAGAAGACCACCTGGCCCTGGGAAAGCGACCCCAAGGTGAAGGGTTTTAAAAAATTCCGCGAACTCTGGGGTTCCACTCTCGTCGTACTGATCGCCATGGTTTTCCTTGGCGCGTTTGTTGCATCGTTCGACATCTTCCTTCACAGCGTGGTCAACTACCTCATCCAGTTGGCTATCTAGTTTTACTCCCACTTTCTTTCTCCGATCATGCCCAGTACCCCAGAGCCTCACGAACAATGGTATGTTCTTCACGTCCTCTCCGGACAGGAAAACAGCGTTCGTGACCGCATCATCCGCAAGGCGAAAGACGCCGAACTCTCCGACTTCATCTACCGCGTTGAAGTCCCCACGGAACTCATCTCCGAAGTGCGCAACGGCAAAAAGACGGAACGCCACAGCAAACTCTTCCCCGGCTATGTCTATGCCAACATGTACCTGCTGGAAGCGGACGGCACCCTGAACAAGGACCTCTGGTACTTCATCCAGCAGATTGACGGCGTCATCAGCATCGCCGGCTCCCGGAACGCCCCCCTCCCCATGCGCAAGCGCGAGGTGGAAGACCTCCTGCCCCTGCTGGACGCGGAAGCCGTGGCCGCCCGCCCCAAGGTGGAATTCGCCGTCGGCGACCCCGTGCGCGTCTGCGAAGGTCCGTTCCAGAGCCAGGAAGGCACCATCGAAGAAATCGACCCCGAAAAAGGCAAGCTGCGCGTCAGCGTCTCCATCTTTGGCCGCGCTACCCCGGTGGACCTGGAATACTGGCAGGTTGAAAAGGCCTGAGCCGTCCCGCCCGGAAAGCCGCAAGCTTCTCCCGTTCATTTTCTCCGCTAACAAAGCAAAACCATGGCAAAAGAAATAACCAAAATCATTAAGCTCCAGATTAATGCCGGAGCTGCTAACCCCTCCCCGCCCGTGGGTCCGGCACTTGGTCAGGCCGGTGTAAACATCATGGCATTCTGCAAGGAGTTCAACGCCGCCACGCAAAAGCAGGCCGGCGACCTCCTGCCGACCGTCATCACGGTTTACAAGGACAAATCATTCTCTTTCATCACCAAGCAGCCCCCGGGCAGCGTGCTTCTCAAGAAAGCCGCCGGTATCCCCGCCGGCTCCGGCGAACCGAACAAAAAGAAGGTCGCCACTCTTTCCAAGGCCAAGCTGATGGAAGTCGTCAACACCAAACTCCCGGACCTCAACACGAAGGACCCCGAACGCGCCGCCCGCATCCTTGCCGGCCAGGCCCGCCAGATGGGCATCGAAGTTGAAGGTATGTAACACTCACCGCAGGAGGATTAACCAATCCGAACGCACTGCCAAATACACACATGTCTACCAAACGCAGCAAGCGATATCAAGAAGCAGCCAAGCTTGTTACCCCTAACAAGAACTACAGCATTACGGAAGCCGTGGAAACCATGAAGTCTTTCCCGGCCCCGAAATTTGACCCGACTGTCACCGTTTCCTTCCACCTGACCGTGGACCCCCGCAAATCCGACCAGATGGTCCGCGGCAGCGTCTCCCTGCCCAACGGCACGGGTAAGAACGTCCGCGTCCTCGTCTTCGCCCAAGGTGATGCCGCCAAGGCCGCCCAGGAAGCCGGAGCCGAATTCGTGGGCTTTGAAGACCTCATCAAGAAGGTCCAGGACGGTTTCGTTGACTTTGACACGGCCATTGCCACCCCCGACGCCATGACGGAGGTCCGCAAGGTTGCCCGTGTGCTGGGTCCCCGCGGCCTGATGCCCAACCCGAAAACCGGCACCGTTACGGATGACACAGCCAAGGCCGTGAAGGAAGTGAAAGCCGGCCGTGTTGACTACAAGGTTGACAAGAACGCCAACATCTCCGCCGCTGTAGGCAAGCTCTCCTTCTCCAACGAAGGCATCACTGAAAACATCGCTGCTCTGATTGATTCCGTCGTCAAGGCCCGCCCGGCTTCCGCCAAGGGCGCCTACATTGAATCCGTCACCGTTTCATGCGCCATGTGCCCCGGTCTGCCGGTTGACACCGCTTCCATCGCCAAACTGTAACCCGAACCGATTTAGCACACCATGAATCCTGACAAGCGTATCATCATTGACGACCTGACCGCCCGCGTCAACGCCTCCCCGTTCCTGATCGTCGTGGACTACACCTCGATCACCGTGCCTGAGTTCACCAGCCTGCGTTCCGCCCTGGCCGCCTGCGGCGCCCAGTGCCACGTAGCCAAGAACAACTTCATGCGCACGGCTCTGACGGACGCCGGCCTTCCCGACATCGGTGAACACCTCGTCGGCCAGACCGCTTTCGTGACCGGCGCGTCCGACGTGGCCGCCGCCGCCAAGGCCATCAACACCTTCGCCAAAGCCTCCAAGAAGGCTGAGTACAAGGTGGCGATCCTGGACGGTGACATCCTGTCCGCGGACCAGATCCGCGCCATCGGTGAACTGCCTCCCCGCGATCAGCTGCTGGCCAAGCTCCTTGGCACCATCAATGCAGCCGGTTCCGCTCTTGCCCGAGTTATTCAGGCGTATGTGGACAAAGAAAACGGCGGCAGCGAAGAACCCGCCGCCTAATACTAACCCCTTGACCGGACGGCCCGGTTGCACTCTAGCCAAATGTGTGAAAACCGGGCCTGACTCTCCTACAGGTTCCTTGTCGGAACTCCAGCCGGAGAACTGAAATGCCAAGTTGGCTCTTGGCGCGACTCGAAACCAAACTAGAAAACAATACAATGGCTGATATTAACAAAATCGCTGAAGAACTCGGTACCCTCACCATCCTGGAAGCTGCCGACCTCGTCAAGCTCCTGGAAGAAAAGTGGGGCGTTTCCGCCGCTGCTCCCGTAGCCGCCGCCGCTGCCGCCGCTCCTGCCGAAGCTGAAGAAGAAAAGACCGAATTCAACGTCGTCCTGACGGAAGCCGGCGCCAACAAGATCGCCGTGATTAAGGCCGTCCGCGAAGTGAAGACCGGTCTCGGCCTGGTGGACGCCAAGAAACTGGTTGAAGGCACCCCCGCCGTCATCCTAGAAGCCGTCTCCAAGGACGAAGCTAACGCCGCCAAGGCCAAGCTTGAAGAAGCTGGCGCCAAGGTCGACGTCAAGTAAGCTTTTTACTTCCCGCGCAACAGGAGAAGACCCGTTTTTCTCCTGTTGCGCTTCCTCGTCTTCACATCCCGCGTGACCGACTAGAGGCTTTTTACCCGTCAAATCGCTTCCAGTCGGTTCCGTCCCCAGGGAAGGAACCAGCCAGCCCAGCATCCGGGTTTTTCAGGATGCAAACCCATAACATCTCCGCCACAGCAGCCCATGTCAAAGCGACTCTACTTCGGGAATATCAAGGAAGTCATCGAACCTCCGAACCTTATTGAGATTCAACTTCAATCATACTTCGATTTTCTACAACAGGACACCCCGGCCGCGGCCAGAAAAAACATCGGGTTACACGGCGTTCTGAAGGAAATCTTTCCTATCAAGAGCTATGACGAAAACATTGAGCTCGACTTCGTCTCCTACGACATCGAACAGCCGAAGATGAGCGATTATGAGGCTATCCGCGCCGGGGAAACCTACAGCGCCGCCCTCCAGGTCACCTTCAAGCTCAAGTCAGACAACGAATCCAAGGAAGAAACGGTCTACATGGGAGAACTCCCCATGATGACCAACCGCGGCACCTTTGTGATCAACGGCGCCGAACGCGTCATCGTGTCCCAGCTCCACCGTTCCCCGGGTATCTGCTTTGAAAGCGCCCAGCACCTGAACGGCAAGCTCCTCCACTCCTTCCGCATCATTCCGGACCGCGGCTCCTGGCTGGAAGTCCAGTTTGACACCAACGACCTTCTCTACGTCTACCTTGACCGCCGCCGCCGCCGCCGCAAGTTCCTTGCGACGACGTTCATGCGTTATCTGGGCTTCAAGACGGACCGCGACATCGTCAGCCAGTTCTACGACATCCGTACGCTTCCACTGAGCGAAGACATGACGGAGGAGGACCTGCACAACCTTGTGGCCGTGGACACCATCAAGGACAAGGACCTGGTTCTCGCCAAGGCCTTTGAACAGCTCAACATGGGCGTGGTGCGCCAACTCCTCCAGTTCGGCATCAAGGAAATCGACGTCATCGACCAGACCGAGGACGACGTTCTGATCAAGACCCTGAAGAAGGACCCCGCCCATGACGAGGAATCCGCCCTCAAGGAAATCTACAAGCGCCTCCGCCCCGGCGACCCCGCCACGGCAGCGCAGGCACGCACCCTGCTCAAGAGGCTCTTTGACGATCCCAAGAAGTACGACCTCACCCGCGTAGGCCGCTACAAGATCAACCAGAAGCTTGGCCTGGATACCAGCCTGGACCAGCGCCTGATGACGGCGGACGACTTCCTGGCCGCCCTCAAGTATCTCCTGCGCCTCAAGAAGGGCGAAGGCATGGTGGACGACATTGACCACCTGGGCAGCCGCCGCGTGCGCGCTGTGGGCGAACTCATGGCCAACCAGTGCCGCGTGGGCCTCGCCCGCACGGAACGCCTGGTGAAGGAACGCATGACCCTCATTGACCAGAACATTGAAGGCGTCACGCCCAGCAAGCTCATCAACCCGAAGGCCCTCAGCGCCGTCGTGCGCGACTTCTTCGGCCGCTCCCAGCTCTCCCAGTTCATGGACCAGATCAACCCCCTTGCGGAACTGACGCACAAGCGCCGCCTTTCCGCCCTGGGGCCCGGCGGCCTGAACCGCGACCGCGCCGGCTTTGAAGTGCGAGATGTACATCCCTCCCACTACGGCCGCATCTGCCCGATTGAAACCCCTGAAGGTCCCAACATCGGTCTGATCAACTCCATGTGCACCTACGCCCGCATCAATGAATTCGGATTCATTGAAACGCCCTACCGCAAGGTGGAAAACGGCCGGGTCACCAACACCATCGAATACGTCACCGCCGACCAGGAAGAAGGCTACCTCATCGCCCAGGCCAACAACCCCCTGGACGAACAGGGCAACTTCACCACTTCCCGCGTGACCGCCCGTGAAAAGGGCGAGTTCATTGAAGTGGACCCGGCGGACGTGCATTACATGGACGTCTCTCCCAAGCAGCTTGTCTCCATCGCCGCAGGCCTCATCCCCTTCCTGGAACACGATGACGCCAACCGCGCCCTGATGGGTTCCAACATGCAGCGCCAGGGCGTGCCTCTCATGGTGGCGGAATCCCCGTACGTGGGTACCGGCATTGAAGGCAAATGCGCCAGGGACTCCCGTTCCGTCGTTCTGGCGGAAGCGGACGGCATCGTGGCCGCCGCCTCGGCGGAAGTCATCATTACGACGAAAGACGGGGAACTGCCCGTGCGGCCAGAAGTGTTCCTGTCCGATCCGGACAGCGTGCGCACGGACCGTGACAACGGCGTTTACGTCTATCCCCTCCGCAAGTTCATGCGTTCCAACGCCGGCACCTGCATCAACCAGCGTCCGATCGTGCGCCGCGGTGAAAAGATCAAGACCGGTGACGTGCTGGCCGACGGCCCGAACACGGACCAGGGCGAACTGGCCCTTGGCCGCAACGTGCTGGTGGCATATATGCCGTGGAATGGCTACAACTTCGAAGACGCCATCGTCATCTCCGAAAAGACGGTGAAGGAAGACACCTTCACCTCCATCCACATCTCCGAATTTGAGGTGCAGGCCCGCGACACCAAGCTGGGCCCGGAAGAAATCACCCGCGACATTCCGAACGCCGGTGACGAAGCCCTGAAGAACCTGGACCATGACGGCGTCATCCGCATCGGTGCGGAAGTGAAGCCCGGTGACATCCTCGTAGGCAAGATCACTCCCAAGTCTGAAACGGAACTGGCTCCGGAAGAACGCCTCCTGCGCGCCATCTTCGGTGAAAAAGCTGCGGAAGTGAAGGACACCTCCCTGCGTGTTCCCTCCGGCTGCACGGGCATCGTGATGGATGTGCGCATCTCTTCCACGGGCTCCGGCCACCACCGCGGCGACCTCGTCGTGGACAGCGCGGAAAAGAAGAAGCAGTTCAAGAAGATCAATGACGAGCACAAGAAGAAGAAGGAACAGCTGATTGACCAGCTGACCAAGAAGCTTTCCGACATTCTTCTGGGTGAAAAAATCCCGCTGGACGTGGTCAACGAGCAGACCGGTGAAATCATCATCCCGGCCAACCGCAAAATCACCAAGACCCTGCTGCGCAAGCTGGCCCTGGTGCATGACCACATCGAAATCGAACCGAGCCCGATCCGCAACAAGATTCTGGAAATCATCACCTCCTTTGAAGGCCGCTTCACGGAACTGGATGACGAGCGTGAACACAGGCTGGACCAGATGGAATCCGGTGACGAATCCGAACCCGGCGGACTGAAGGAAGTCAAGGTGTACATCGCCGCCAAGCGCAAGCTCGGCGTGGGTGACAAGATGGCCGGTCGCCACGGCAACAAGGGCGTGGTAGCCAAGATCGTCCCCGAACAGGACATGCCCTTCCTTGCGGACGGCACTCCGGTGGACATCGTGCTGAACCCCTTGGGCGTGCCTTCCCGCATGAACGTGGGGCAGGTGCTTGAAGCCCACCTCGGCGTCGCAGCCAGGGCCCTCGGCTTCAAGGTAGCCACCCCGGTGTTCGACGGCATCAGTGAAGAAGCCATCTGGAACTACATGACGGAAGCCAAGAAAGTGGACGGCTTTACCTGGATCGGCGACGGCAAGGACGGCACCGTGGGCGGCAAGAGCACCCTCTATGACGGCCTGACCGGCGAACCCTTCCACAACCCGGTAGTTGTAGGCCAGACCTACATGCTCAAGCTGAACCACCTGGTGGCGGACAAGATCCACGCCCGCGCCGTGGGTCCGTACAGCCTGGTCACGCAGCAGCCCCTGGGCGGCAAGGCCCAGTACGGCGGCCAGCGTTTCGGGGAAATGGAAGTGTGGGCGCTGGAAGCCTATGGCGCCGCCTACACCCTCCAGGAACTCCTCACCGTCAAGTCCGACGACGTGCAGGGCCGCACCCGCATTTACGAATCCATCGTGAAGGGTGACAATACCCTGGAAGCCGGAACTCCGGAATCCTTCAACGTTCTGATGAAGGAAATGCAGTCCCTGGGCCTGAACGTGCGCCCCGGCAGCAAGGATGAACAACCCTCCCTGCAGCTTGGCGATACGGACCTCACCCCCGTGGACGGCATGACGGAGGGCTTTGACAGCGACGACATGGCCGGACTGGCAGACGTCGACTTCTCCGACCTCAAATTCTAAACATCCACCGTATTCCACTCCCGTGCCGCAAGACGCGGGAGTGGGCATCAAACATTCTTCAAAACTTTTATTATATGTCTGATACCCCCACCATTAGGGAAATGCACGGTCTGAGCGACAAACCGCGGACCTTTGACCAGGTTGCCATCACCGTGGCGGACCCGGATACCATCCGCAGCTGGTCCTTCGGTGAAGTCGTCAACCCGGAAACCATCAACTACCGCACGTTCAAGCCGGAAAAAGGCGGCCTGTTCTGCGAACGCATCTTCGGTCCCACCCGTGACATGGAATGCGCCTGCGGCAAGTACAAGCGCATCAAGCACAAGGGCATCACCTGCGACCGCTGCGGCGTGGAAGTAACCAACGCACGCGTGCGCCGGGAACGCATGGGCCACATTGAACTGGCCGTTCCGGTCTCCCACATTTGGTTTTACAAGTGCATGCCCAGCCGCATCGGCCTCATGCTTGACATGACCGCCCGCCATCTGGAACGCGTGATCTACTATGAAGACTACATCGTGGTGGACCCCGGCAGCACCCCCCTGGAAAAGGGAGCCATCCTGACGGAAGAGGAATTCCGCAATGCGGAAGACGAATACGGCTATGACAGCTTTGAAGCCGGCATGGGCGCGGAAGCCATCCAAAAGATGCTTTCCTCCATTGACTTGGCCTCCCTCGTCACGGACCTTCAGGAACAGCTGGACAACACCAACTCCAAGCAGAACAAGCGCAAGATCG
Source organism: Akkermansia sp. (assembly GCA_048388685.1). Taxonomy (GTDB): domain Bacteria; phylum Verrucomicrobiota; class Verrucomicrobiia; order Verrucomicrobiales; family Akkermansiaceae; genus Akkermansia. The sequence goes on from DBGCTZ010000013.1 coordinate 109,366, forward strand.
CCAAGCGCCTGAAGCTGGCCCAGGGCTTCCTTCAGTCCAACACGCGCCCGGAATGGATGATCCTGAACGTGCTGCCCGTGATTCCTCCGGACCTGCGCCCGCTGGTGCCGCTGGAAGGCGGCCGCTTCGCCACGTCCGACCTGAATGACCTGTACCGCCGCGTCATCAACCGCAACAACCGCCTGAAGACCCTCCTGAGCCTGAAAACTCCGGAAGTCATCATCCGCAATGAAAAGCGCATGCTCCAGGAAGCCGTGGACGCCCTGTTTGACAACGGCCGTCATGGCCGCGCCGTCACGGGCGCCGGCAACCGCCCCTTGAAGTCCCTCTCCGACATGCTGAAGGGCAAGGGAGGCCGTTTCCGCCAGAACCTGCTCGGCAAGCGCGTGGACTACTCCGGCCGTTCCGTCATCGTGATCGGGCCGGAACTGAAGCTCAACCAGTGCGGCCTTCCCAAGAAGATGGCCCTCATCCTGTTTGAACCCTTCATCATCCACCGCCTGAAGGAGCTGGGCTACGTGCACACCGTGCGCTCCGCCAAGAAGCTCATTGACCGCAAGACGCCGGAAGTGTGGGACATCCTGGAAGAAGTCACCAAGGGCCACCCGGTGATGCTCAACCGTGCTCCCACCCTGCACCGCCTCTCCATCCAGGCCTTTGAACCGGTCCTGATTGAAGGCTCCGCCATCCGTCTGCACCCGCTCGTCTGTAACGCGTACAACGCCGACTTCGACGGTGACCAGATGGCCGTGCACGTACCGCTGTCCGTGGAAGCCCAGATGGAAGCCCGCCAACTCATGCTGGCGCCCAACAACATCTTCTCCCCGGCCTCCGGCAAGCCCATCGCCACGCCTACGCAGGATATTATTCTGGGCGCGTACTTCCTGACGCACACCCGCGCCGCGGAAGTGCAGAACAACCAGGACAACCATCATCACCTTCCCCTCTTCGAATCCATTGATGAAGTGGAATACGCCATTGCCGCCCGCAAGATCGGCTACCATGACTGGATCCGCCTGCACAACCCGGACTACGGCAAAAAGCCTTCCGAAGTAGTGTACGGGGACGTGACCAAGAAAGTCATCGTCACCACCGCCGGACGCGTCCGCTTCAATGAAATCTGGCCCCGGGAACTCGGTTACATCAACCGCAACGTGGGCAAGAAGCAGATGGGCGACATCATCTGGCGCTGCTACCAGACCGTGGGCAAGGAACGCACGGTGAAGACCCTTGACTCCCTGAAAAACCTGGGCTTCAAGGAAGCTACCCGTTCCGGCTGCTCCATCGGCATCGTGGACATGGTCATTCCGTCCCAGAAGAAGACGGAAATCGACAAGGCCTACGCCGAGCTGGACAAGGTGACCCGCCAGTACAAGAACGGTATCATCACGGACGGTGAACGCTACCAGAAGGTGGTGGACATCTGGACCCAGACCACGGACGTGATCCAGGCGGCCCTGTACCGCAAGCTGGAACACAACGAAGGCTCCAAGATGGCCAGCCCGCTCTTCATGATGGTGGACTCCGGCGCCCGAGGCAACAAGGCGCAGATCAAGCAGCTCTCCGGCATGCGCGGCCTGATGGCCAAGCCCAGCGGTGAAATTATTGAACAGCCCATTACAGCCAACTTCCGTGAAGGCCTGTCCGTGCTGGAATACTTCATCTCCACCCACGGCGCCCGCAAGGGTCTGGCTGACACCGCCCTGAAGACGGCTGACTCCGGCTACATGACCCGCAAGCTGGTGGACGTGGCCCAGGACGTCATCGTCCATGCGGAAGACTGCGGCACCAGCAACGGCATCACCGTTCATGCCATCTATGACGGTGATGAAGAAGTGGCGTCCCTGGCCTCCCGCATCTATGGCCGCGTTTCCTGCGAACGCATCGTTGACCCCGTCAACGGTGAAATCATCGTGGACATCAACGACCTCATTAATGAAAAGCAGGCGGAACAACTGGAAAAGATCGGCATTGAACAGCTGAAAATCCGTTCCGTGCTCACCTGCGAACTCAAGAAGGGCTGCTGCGCCAAGTGCTACGGCCTGAACCTGGCCACCGGCCAGGAAGTGAAGATCGGGGAAGCGGTCGGCATCATCGCCGCCCAGTCCATCGGTGAACCCGGCACGCAGCTCACCATGCGTACGTTCCACGTGGGCGGCACCGCCACCACGGCGTTCAAGCAGCCCATCGTGAAGGCAAAGAACGACGGCCGCGTCATCTACACGGAAGACCTCCGCACAGTGGAAAACGCAGACGGCAACTTCGTTGTGCTGAACAAGAACTGCTCCGTCCGCATTGAAAACGAACAGGGCCGCGAACTGGAATCCTACCAGCCCGTCATCGGCACCATCCTGTACGTGCCCAACGGCGGCTCCATCAAGAAGGATGAGACCCTCGCCACCTGGGACCCGTACAACGTGCCCGTCATTGCTGAAAAGGGCGGCGTGGTCGAATTCAAGGACATGATCGTCGGCATCACCGTTTCCAAGGAAACGGACCGTGAAACCGGCACCTCCTCCCTCGTCGTGATGGAACACAAGCAGGAGCTTCACCCGCAGGTGGTCATCCGTGACGCCAAGACCCGTGAAGTCCTGGCCCACCACGCCATCCCCGCAGGCGCCAACCTCACCGTGGAAGACGGAGAAACTATCTCTGCCGGCACGATGGTGGCCAAGACGCCCCGCAAGGTGGCCAAGACGAAGGACATCACCGGCGGTCTGCCCCGCGTGGCGGAGCTGTTTGAAGCCCGCAAGCCCAAGGACGCCTGCACCATTGCACGTGTGGAAGGCATTGTGCGCCTCAGCAGCAAGAACACCTCCCGCGGCAAGAAGGTCATCACCATTGAAACCTCCACGGGCGAACTGGTGGACCACCTGGTGCCGATGAACAAGCACGTCATCGTTCACGAAGACGACCATGTGCATCTGGGCGACCAGCTTACGGAAGGCCCCGTCTCTCCGGAAGAAATCCTGGACGTCTGCGGCAAGGAAAGCCTTCAGGAACACCTCGTCAACGAAGTTCAGGAAGTCTATCGCCTCCAGGGGGTGGAAATCAATGACAAGCACGTGGAAATCATTGTGCGCCAGATGCTCCGCAAGGTAGTCATCACGGAACCCGGCAACACGGAATTCCTGTGGGGCGACCAGGTGGACAAGACCACCTTCGACCGCATCAACGAACAGACCGTGGCCCAGGGCGGACAGCCCGCCGCCGCCAAGCCCGTTCTGCTCGGCATCACGAAGGCCTCTCTGGAAACGGAATCCTTCATCTCCGCCGCATCCTTCCAGGATACCACGCGCGTGCTGACGGAAGCTTCCACCCTCGGCAAGACCGACATGCTGGAAGGCTTCAAGGAAAACGTCATCATGGGCCACCTCATTCCTGCCGGTACCGGGTTCCCCCTGTACAGCAAGATTGAAGTGGAACCCGCGGAGGGCGCTGAAGAAATCGCGCTGGCCGGGGAAGAAGAGGAAGCGGCCGAGTTTGCCGAGGACGTATTGAACGATACCATCAACTTCGACAACGAACGCTAACCCGTTCTTCAGCCTGACTTTCAGAGCCGCTCCCTGCACAGGGGGCGGCTCTTTTTATCTATCGGGTTTATTGGCAATAACTCTGGGTTAAGTACGGATTAAGAATCCGCAAGAAATCAGAAAGAAATAATCCAAAAAAAGAAGCGATGTAGTGAATTAAGCCTGAATAATTTTTCCCCTCACTAAAAATTCCGGAAGTGCTTTCCCCTGGAAAAATCATCTGGCCCTGCGGCCACTGGGTATTTTTTATTACTCCTTCACCCTGATGAGGATCATAAAAAAGTTGTGACTTTTATTATTGACCCCGGATTCTTAATCCGTCATCATGCATGCCAATCTATTGGTAAACGCGTATGAAAAAAACACTTTATCTGATCGGGCTGGGCGTGGCGGCCCTGTCGGCTTCCGCTTCCGCGGCAACTCTTCATCTGATGCCTGAAATCACCGGCATCACCGGAAAAGGGCTCAGCACCGCGGGACGCCTTACCGGCAGTGGAATTACGGGAAACGACGTTAAAAACTGGCTGTGCAACAGCTCCGTGACTGACGGCTGGTATTCCACTACGGGCAACGGTGACATGCAGTGGGGCAAAGCTTCCGTGAATGTTGCCAACCAGACGGTTACTCTGCCCAATATGAACGGCACGCAGGGCGTTTGCGCCGGCTTGAAAATGACCATGGAAAATATCCAGGCTTATTCCGGCCTTACCTTCAGCTTCTCCCTCACGCCTCCCGGCACCGGCCCCACGTTTACCTATTCCGTCTGGTATGAAACTACGGACGGAGACATGGTGGAACTCTGCAAGGGAACGCGCGGCAACAATGCCTCCGTATGGAATATTTCCTATGATCTCACGGATGAACAACTGGCCGCCATGAAAGTGAACGGCAATGGAAAGCTTTACGCCGTCTGGGGCAGCCAGGGAGGCACGGGAGGTAATAACGCTGTCATCAGTGACATTTCCCTGGAAAGTACCTTGGCCGTCCCGGAACCCGCCATGGCATCCTTGGGCCTGCTGGGACTGGCCGCGCTGATGCTGCGCCACCGCCGGGCCTGACACATGTTTTTATTCTCTTTACCCGGAAGGCCGTTTCTTTCAAAAGAAGCGGCCTTTTTTGTTCGTGCACGCCCCCTGCTTTCCTGTTAGACATGTATCCATGCCCCCCCTGGATTACAAAAAAGAAGAAAAACACCTCTATCTCCCTTCCGGAGCTCCGGTCCTGGTGGACGTCCCGGAAATGAACTTCTTCATGGTGGAAGGGGAGGGAGATCCCAATGATCCGGCAGGGGCGTACCAGCACGCCGTGGAATTACTGTACGCCTTATCCTATGCCGTGCGCATGGGAGGCAAAAAGGGAACCTTTCCCATTCCGGATTACCGGGAATACGTGGTTCCGCCGCTGGAAGGCCTGTGGCGGGACTGCGAATACGCCGCTCCTGCCGGGAAAAAGAATTTCCGGTGGGTATCCATGATCCGCCAGCCGGGATTCGTTACGCCGGAAACCTTGTCTTATGCGCAGGAGCAGGTCGCCAGAAAAAAGCCCCATCTGAATACGGGAGCCGCCCGTCTGGACTCCCTGCGGGAAGGTCTCTGCGTGCAATGCCTGCATACGGGGCCTTATGACGAGGAACCCGCCACGATCGCGCGCATGTACGCCTTGATGGAGCAAACGAGCTGTTCTCCGGACACGGACGGCCCGCGCGCCCACCATGAAATCTACCTGTCAGACCCGCGTAAAACGCCTGCGGAACGTCTGAAGACCGTCCTCCGCATCCCGGTAACGCGCTAGGCGTTCCGGGGAGGCTGCCCGCCTATTCGTTATCCATGAAGTAGGCCTGCAGGATGCAGATGATATGCAGGACAATGGGAACGAGGGCGAAGACGAACCAGTACAGCAGGCCGTAGGCGGCGCCGACTACCAGGAACCAGATGATGGCCTGGACGAAGTGCCCCTTGTACAACTGCCCGAGACCGGGAACGAATAAACTCAAAATGGCGGCTAAAAAGGATTTCATATGCTGACAAAGTAAAAATGGCTGCACGGGAAGGTTTCTCGTGCCTGCACCAGTTGAGAGCTTCCCTTTCCGCCTCATGTTCAATTTCCCGGCAGTGCCCCTGTCATGAATGACGGATTTTCCGGACCGCAGGAGTCCTGTGCGGCACGGCTTTACGACAGGAACGGCCGGCAGTCATGCTCCGGTCTTGACCGCCGCAGGCGCTGTGTTACCCTCCCCGCGCACAGGGCACTCACGTTAGAAGGGTAGAGACCAACATGTCCATTGAACTGACTCGCAATTTCTCCATCATCGCTCACATCGACCACGGAAAGACCACCCTTTCCGACCGGTTGCTGGAAAAGACGAATACCATTTCCGAACGGGAAAAGCAGGATCAGCTTCTGGACGCCATGGACCTGGAACGGGAAAAGGGCATTACCATCAAGTCCCACCCCGTCACCATCTTTTACAAGGCCAAAGACGGAAACACCTACAAGCTCAACCTGCTGGACACGCCCGGCCACGTGGACTTCTCCTATGAAGTGTCCCGCTCCCTGGCCGCGTGTGAAGGCGCCCTGCTCATCGTGGACGCGGCCCAGGGCGTGGAAGCCCAGACGCTCGCCAACATGCACCTAGCCATGGACCTGAACCTGGCGATCATCCCGGTCATCAACAAAATCGACCTCCCGAGCGCCAACCTTCCCAACGTATACCGCCAGCTGGAGGACATCGTCTGCATCCCCCATGAGGAAGCCATCCACGCCTCCGCCAAGATGGGCATCGGCATTGATGACATTCTGGAAGCCGTCGTCCAGCGCATCCCTCCCCCCAAGACGCAGGAAGACGGCCTACTGCGCGCCCTGGTGTTTGACTCCGTTTATGACGCCTACCGCGGCGTGGTCTCCTATGTGCGCGTGATCTCCGGCAGCGTGCAGCGTGGCATGAAGGTAAAGCTCTTCGCCACGGATGAAGTTTATGAAGTGAAGGAAGTAGGCATCTTCACTCCCAAGATGACCCGGACGGACTCCCTGGAAGCGGGCGACGTGGGTTACATCATCGCCAACATGAAATCCGCGGCGGACGTCAAGATCGGCGACACGTACACGGACTACATGCGCCCCTGCCCGTCCCCGCTGCCCGGCTTCAAGGAAATCCGCCCCATGGTCTTTTCCGGCATTTATCCGGTGGACTCCTCGGACTTTGAAGCCCTGAAGGCCGCCATGGCCAAGCTTCAGATCAATGACGCCGCCTTCTCCTTCCAGGCGGAATCTTCCGTGGCGCTGGGCTTCGGGTTCCGCTGCGGCTTCCTAGGCTTGCTCCACATGGAAATCATCCAGGAGCGCCTGCGCCGGGAATTCAACATGGACATCATCTCCACCTACCCCTCCGTGATTTACGAGGTCACCAAGACCAACGGGGAGGAAATCAGCGTGGACAATCCCAGCCTGCTCCCGGAACAGCAGGAAATTCAGGAAATCCGGGAACCCATCGTCAAGGTGTTCGTGATGCTCCCCGGAGAATACATCGGGGACATCATGCAGCTCGTCCTGGAAAAACGCGGCAGCGTGACCAATACGGAGACCATTGACGACACGCGCGTGATGCTCACCTGCACCGTGCCTCTGGCGGAAATCCTGGTAGACTTTAATGACAAGCTCAAATCCATGACCCGCGGCTACGGCTCCATGGACTATGAATACGCGGGCTACCAGGCGGCCAAGCTCATCAAGATGGACATGCTCATCGCCGGGGAGCCGGTGGACGCCTTCTCCATGATCGTCCACCAGGACAAGGCCGCCTCCCGCGGACGCGAACTGGCGGAACGCCTGAAAAACGTCATTCCCCGCCAGCTCTTCACCGTCGCCATCCAGGCCTGCATCGGCGGCAAGATCATTGCCCGTGAAAGCATCTCCCCCATGCGCAAGGACGTGACGGCCAAATGTTATGGCGGTGACGTCACCCGAAAGCGCAAACTTCTGGAAAAGCAGAAGGAAGGCAAGAAGCGCATGAAGGCCATCGGAAAAATCAACATTCCCCAGGAAGCCTTCATCAAGGTGCTGAAAACGGGGGATTGATTCCCGCCATCTACGTCATTTCCCCCTCTGGAAGGAAGGGCCGGAGACTGCAAATTCCCGGTTGCGAACCGCTCCCGGTTATGCTATCAGATCAGGCATGAGTCTGCCCAGGCTATCCATGCTTCTGTTCGCCTCCGCCGCCCTGTGCTCCTGTGTGGGAACCTCTCCGGAATCAGGGAAACCGAAAGTGAAAAAAAGCCTTTCGGAATACATGCAGGACAATGTGGCCAATTCCATTGCCAATGTCCCGACAGGGCTGATGGGCACCACGCCGGGCCAGCAGCAGGCCCACCAGCTCACCGCCGCTACGCAGGAGGAAATGACCAAGGCGGATAGCGGCGCCGTCTTCTTTACGGACGCCCATGACCCGGACGCCCCCATTCCCGGGCTGGAAGAAGCCTTTGCCCAGCGCAAGGAAAACGAACGCTGGATCCAGAGCTACCCCTCCGCTCTCCGGGAAGCCCAGAGCACCGGAAAACCCATCCTGATCTGGTTCCACCATTCCGCGGGCAGCCCCCCCAGCCGGAAGCTGGCGGCGGAACTTCTCCACACGAAGGAATTTGAAGACTGGGCTAAAAACAACGTCGTCCGCGTCTGTTACGACCAGGCGGAGAAGTTTGAAAGCGAACCCGTTTACAGAAAGCGCAGAAAGATGCTGGATTATGTGAAAAAGGCTCCATCCCTGTTCGGCGTGCGGGGTACGCCCGTGTTGCTGGTCATGTCCCCGGACGGAACGAAGGTGGACACCCTGCGCGGCTATTACACCGGACAAAGCGCCCTTTACTTTGACCAGATCAAGAACAGCGTCAAACTGGCCGGGCAGCAGTATGAGGAATTCAAGAAAACCCTCATCCCCAAAGGCTACCGCGTCTGGACGGGCGTCAACGGAAATACCGTCTTCGCCAAACTTTCACGCTACTCGGAGAAGGACCGCACCCTCTGGCTTCAGGAGCTGGACGGCCATCAGAGCCGGACGTCCCTGCAAAAAATCAGCCTCCAGGACAGGAAATGGCTTCTGGAACAGAAGAAGGCTCATGAAAACAACAGCCGGAACGTGCGGCCCAATCCACGGGGCGACTGACTTCCGCCACGTTGCCCCTCTTCCCGCCCGGGAATGCTGACTTGAGGGATTCCGGCCTTTCAGCGGTGCCCCCGTCACATGATCCGTCACGCGGGCTGGTGCCGGAATTCGCCCTCATACCTTTCATTCGGGTCCTCCGGCGGAAGGAAGGCCTTTTCCCTCTCTGGTTATTCCCTCCATTTTTGTATTGAAATATAAAACTGATGTTTTACTTTTTCTAAAACTCTCTTCACGCCAGTTTTTTCTTTCGGTCTGTGGTCTTTTCCCGTGCCGGAACAATTTCTTTCCGGCCAGGCCGCCTGCTCCCGTTCAACCATTCACCTGTTTAATTCATAATTCCTACGATGAACCGCCATGCCGTCACCGCATTGATGCTTGCGGCCTGTTCCCTGCCAGCCTCCGCGGACCAGCCGCAGAAGCAGGCGCCGGACCAGCGCCCCAATATCCTGGTTATTGTTACTGATGACCACTCCTACCAGACCTTGGGCACCTGTGACAAAGATTCCCCCATGCCGTATCCGAACTTCCGCAAACTGGCGGATGAAGGCATGGTCTTTGACCGCAGCTACTGTGCCAACTCCCTCTGCGGCCCCTCCCGCGCCTGCATCTACACGGGACGCCATTCCCACATGAACGGCTACCTTTTTAATGAACATGCGGCACCCTTTGACGGTTCCCAGCCCACCTTTCCCAAGATGCTTCAAAAGGCCGGCTACCAGACCGCCATCGTGGGCAAGTGGCATCTGGAAGCCATTCCGCCGGACGCCAAGGGTGATACGTCCAAATATGAGTCCAACCCCACCGGATTCGACTACTGGGAAATTTTCCCCGGCCAGGGCAACTACTTCAACCCGGATTTCATCACCCCCGGCAAGGACGGCAAGCGCGTGGTGAAGACGGAACCCGGCTATGCCACGGAGCTGGTCACGCAAAAGAGCCTCAAATGGCTGGAACAGCGGGACAAGGACAAGCCTTTCATGCTCGTCGTGGGCCACAAGGCTCCGCACCGCTGCTGGTGCCCCTCCATCCAGAACCTGGGCCGCGCCAAGCAGTATGCGGACGCGATTGACCCGCCCGCTAACCTGGAAGACGACTTTGCGGACCGTCCGGAATTCCTGAAGATGACGGAACAGACGCTGCTCAACCACTTCAACGTGTGGTCTGACGAGCACCTGATCAAGGACGTGGTGCCGGAAGACATCCAGAAAATGCTCTCCTGCCCGGAATCCAAGACCCTGCATACCAAATACGACTGGGAAATGCCGGAATGGGTGCGCATGGACCCAAAGCAGAAGGAAGCCTGGTACAACTACCACAAGGCCCGCACCGTCCAGCTCGTGAAGGACATTCAAAGCGGGAAGATCAAGACGCAGCGGGACATCCTGCTGCGCCGCTGGCGCCATTACATGGAAGACTATCTGGGCACCGTGCTCTCCGTGGATGAAAGCATCGGCGAGATCATGGATTACCTGAAGAAGAACGGCTTGGACAAGAACACGCTGGTTCTCTACTGCGGGGACCAGGGCTTTTACATGGGAGAACACGGCCTGTATGACAAACGCTGGATTTTTGAGGAATCCTTCCGCATGCCCCTCATCATGAAATGGCCGGCCCATATCAAGCCCGGCGTGCGCTCCAATGCGATGGTGCAGGAACTGGACTACGCCCCCACCTTCTGTGAAGTGGCCGGAGCCGCCGCCCCGGAAAACATGAACACCTTCCAGGGCCGCAGCCTTGCCCCGCTGTTCAAGACGGGGGAACACAAGGACTTTGCCAACCGTCCGCTTTATTACGCCTTTTATGAAAATCCGGGGGAACACAACGCCCCGCGCCATGACGGCTTGCGCACGGACCGCTACACCCTGTCCTACCTCTGGACGAGTGACGAATGGATGCTCTTTGACAATGAAAAGGACCCGGCCCAGATGCACAACGTCGCGGGCAATCCGGAATATGCGGAAACCCTGAAGGAACTCAAGGAACTGTACGGAAAGCTCCGCAAGGACTGCCAGGTGCCGGAAGGCTTTCCCGGCGCCACGGGCAAACTCTCCGTCAAACCGCAATGGGACTGTGGCCCCTCCAAAAGCTGAAAACTCCCTCATCCATCTCCCCCTGACCAAATCCGCCCCCGCACATCACAACCGGATGGCGGAAAATGAAATCAACCTCCCTCAAACAATAATCAACACCACATCCCCACCGCATGAAAGCGCTTTTATTGGCGGCAGCGTTCCTCGGCTCCCTTTGCTGGGCCGGAACCAACCCCTACAACATCATTCCAGAGCCCGTCAAGGTAACCACGGCTTCCGGCACCACTAAAAACCTCAAGATCCTGAACGAGCAGAAAGTTGCCGGTCTGGGCAATGAAGGATACACCATGAAGCTCACGCCCGGCGGCGTGGAGCTCCGCTACACCACGCCCAACGGAAAGGCCATGGCCATGGCTACCCTGTTCCAGCTTCAGGACCAGCTCTCGGACTCTCCGCAGGGCCTCCCCTGCGGCACCATTCAGGACGCCCCGGACTTCGGCTGGCGCGGCATGATGGTAGACGTGGGCCGCTACTACTATCCCATGAAGGAGCTCTACAACTTCGTGGACGCCATGCACTACTACAAATTCAACGTCCTGCACCTCCACCTGACGGAAGACCAGGGCTGGCGCCTCCCCGTACCGGGCTATGACAAGCTCCGCACCATCGGCGCCGTGCGTCCGTCCGCCCCGGAGGGCCAGAACAACTCCCTGCTGGCCAACGAAGGCATGTACTCCAAGAAGGAACTCCAGGACCTGGTGGCCTACTGCAAGGCGCGCGGCATCCAGGTGCTGCCGGAAGTGGAAATGCCGGGCCACAACATGGCTCTGGCCGCTTCCTACCCTGAATTCTGCTGCAATACCAAGCGGGCCCAGTTGTGGACTCACGGCGGCGTCTCCTCCAAGCTCATCTGCCCCCAGAAGCCCGGCACCAAGAAATTCCTGAAAGACACCTTTGACACCGTCCAGCAGATTTTCCCCTTCGGCTACATCCACATCGGCGGGGACGAATGCCCCATGGGGGACTGGAAAAGGTGTCCGGACTGCCAGGCCGCACGCGCCCAAAAGGGCCAGGGGGATGATGTGGAAGCCCAGATGAGCGACTTCACGAAGAGTCTGAGCTCCCTGCTCGCCAAGTACAAGAAGAAGCCCATCCTGTGGTATGACATCAACAAGGGCTACTACCACAAGGGAGAAACCGTCATGTCCTGGCTGCCGGGAGAATTCCCCCGCTGCATTGACAAGACGAAAGAACAGGGAATCGACCTCATCGTCACGCCCCAGTACAAGTACTACCTGGCCCGCACCCAGATGAAATTCCCGCCGGACGACGTGCGCGCCAGGCCCGGCGGCGGCCCCGTCCTGCTGAAGGACTGCTACAACTTTGATCCCCGCAACGGGCGGGACAAAAACGACGTCAAGCACATCAAGGGCATCAACCTCTGCATGTGGGCGGAATGGATTCCCTCCGGAGAACTGCTGATGTACATGACCTATCCGCGCGCCATGGCCGTCTCTGAAACCGCCTGGGGCAGCCACAAGGACCGCCCCAGCCTGGAAGAATTTGAAAAGAAGATGGAAACCCACAAGAAGCACTTCCAGAAACGCTTCGGCTACACGCTGGAACGCACGGTGGAAAACAAGCCCTACCGGGAATCCTCCATCACCCGGGAACAAATTGACCGCATCAATGAAAATTATAAGAAAGGCCAGCAGAACGCGGACAAATAATCTTTCATAATTTCTCAAGCACCATCCGATTCATCCAAGGCCGGGGACGCGGGCAGCCGCCAGTCCCCGGCCCTCTTTTTCCCGCTTGACCGGACGGCCCTCTTCCCTTCTAATCGTCCCGCCATGTTACACCTTTACGATACCCGCACCAGAACGGCACAGGACATTTCCCCCATGGATGGAAAAACGCTGCGTTTCTACTGCTGCGGCCCAACGGTGTACGGGCCGGCCCACATCGGCAATTTCCGCACCTTCGTGATGCAGGACATCTTCCGCCGCGTCGTGGAACTGGGCGGAACCCCCACCATGCACGTCCGCAACCTGACGGATGTGGATGACAAGACCATCCGTGACTCCCAAAAAGCCGGCGTCACCCTGGCGGAATTCACCGCCGGCTGGGCGGACCAGTTCCACCGGGACTGCAACGCCCTCAACTGCCTTCCCCCGCATGCGGAACCCTCCGCGGTGGGCCACATTCCGGAACAGATCCGGATGGTGGAGGCGCTGGTGGAAAAGGGCCATGCCTATGTCTCAGAGGACGGTTCCGTGTACTTCAGAATTTCCTCCTTCCCGGAATACGGGAAACTCTCCCATCTGGACGAACGCGAGCTGGACCTGGGCAAAACCGCGAATGCCCGCTCCAACGCGGACGAATATGAAAAGGACTCCGTAGCGGATTTTGTGCTGTGGAAAAGCCGCCGCCCGGAAGACGGGGACAACTTCTGGCCCTCCCCGTGGGGAGAAGGGCGCCCGGGCTGGCACCTGGAGTGCTCCGCCATGATTCACAAGTACTTCGGCAATGACTTTGACCTCCACTCCGGCGGCGTGGACCTGGTGTTCCCACACCATGAGAATGAAGTGGCGCAGTCCCGCTGCGCCTGCGGCGGAGGCTTTGCGCGGTTGTGGTTCCACATCACCCACCTGCTGGTGAACGGCGGCAAGATGTCCAAATCCCTGGGCAACATGTACACGCTGGCGGATCTGGACAAGCTGGGCCACAAGCCGTCAGCCGTCAGGTACGTGCTGGCGGGGGGCTACTACCGCCGTCCGCTGAATTTCACCCTTTCCTCCCTGGATGACGCCAAAGCCGCCCTGAACCGCCTGTCCAAATTCGACGCGCAGCTCCGGAACGCCTCCAGAACGGACTCCGTTCCGTCCTACGGGGAATTCTGCGCGTCTCCCCCCGAACCAGGAATCTTCCAGCCGGCATGGGACAGCCTGAACGATGACCTGAACACTCCGGAAGCCCTGGGCCACGTCTTCAGCGCCATCAGGAAGGCGGATATTCCCTCCCTGTCACCGGAGGAAGCGCGCCGGATGAGGAACTCCTTCCACTTCATCCTGGCGGCCTTCGGCATCCTTCTGCCGGAAGAGGAGCAGGAAGAAGCCCCGGAGGAAGTCCGCTCCCTGGCGGAACAGCGCTGGCAGGCCAAGCAGAACCGGGACTGGGCGGAAGCCGACCGGCTGCGGGCGGAAGTGACGGCGTTCGGCTGGACCATCAAGGACCGCAAGGACGGATACGACCTGGCGCGCAACTGACCCGCATGGACGCTTTTTCCCCTATCCCCAACCATACGGGCTTTACGGCCAGGAACCTGTTTGCAGACGCGCTGGGAATCCTGAAGGGCGGAGCCTTCGCCAACATGGAACCCGGCGGAGGCGGCCCCCTCTCCCCGCACCGCCACGCGCACGCCCATCTGTTCATCGTTACCCGCGGAACGGTCACCGTCCTGATGGATGGGGAGGAAAAAACGGTGCATGAGCATGAATCCCTGCTTGTACCCGGCGGCGCCCTCCATGCCGTCTGGAACCGGAGCGCGGAGCCGGCGGAAATCGTAGGCCTGACGCTGGAGACCCCCGGCACTTCCCAACCCTTGCCAACTCCATGAGCTCCCGCCAGCGCACCCTGGGCCACGCCGCCGCCCTGATGACCATCCTGATCTGGGGAACCACCTTCGTCTCCACCAAGGTGCTTCTCCGGGACTTCACGCCCGTCACGGTGCTCTTCACCCGGTTTGTCATCGGGTACGCCTTCCTCTGGTGCCTGAAGCCCCGCTTTCTGCCCGTTTCAGGCTGGAAAAAGGAACTCCTGTTTGCCGGAGCGGGCCTTACGGGCGTCACCCTGTACTTTCTACTGGAAAACATCGCCCTCACGTACACCTTCGCCTCCAATGTGGGCATCATCGTGGCCGTGGTACCCTTCTTCACAGCCCTGCTGGCCCACTTCCTGCTGAAGGGGGAAGGCTTCTCCCGCCGCTTCTTCCTGGGATTCGCCGCCGCCTTCACGGGCATCTTCCTCATCATGGCGAACGGAGCCTTTGTGCTGGAGCTGAACCCGGTGGGGGATATCCTGGCCCTCGGCGCGGCCTTCGTCTGGGCAGTTTACTCCATCCTGATGAAAAAAATCGGCGTCAACACTTCCAATATGATCATCTGCACGCGCCGCATCTTCTTTTACGGCATCATGCTGATGATCCCGGCCCTCTTCGTGTTCCCGGTGAACATGGACTGGCATCTGATGGTCAAGCCCGTCAATGCCCTCAACCTGCTGTATCTGGGCCTCTTCGCCTCCGCGCTCTGCTTCCTGTCCTGGAACCGCGTGGTGGAAATCCTGGGAGCCGTCAAATCCAGCGTTTACATTTACATGGTTCCCGTCGTGGCCGTGGTGGCCTCCTCCATCATCCTGGGAGAACGCCTGACCTGGATCTCCCTGACGGGGATTCTGCTGACCCTGTGCGGCGTCACGATTTCCGAGTACAGGAAAAAAACGCGGAAAAACGGGAGAAAACAGGAAGAAAAAGCCATTCTGCAAAAAGGCTGATTCCGGACGACCCGTTCATGCGGTTCTTTCCGGGAAGGGATGGAAAGCATCTCCCGGGCCGGAGTGCCTGCTGTTGCCCGCTTCCCATTCCGGGAGCCTGGTTTTCCTTTTTCATGCTCCAGATGCCTTCTACAGAAAAGGAACACGCCATGCGCGTTATCCACTGTTTCAGGCAAGCATTCATTCCTTTACACCGCGGCAAGATGCCCGCTACTGGATTAGATATCCGCCAGCAACAAAATTTTTTGAGAAAAAATCCTCTCAGCTTCGGGAAACGCTTCTTTCCGCTTCTTCTTCAATACGGGCTTCCGTTTCCTCAATCTTTTCGGATAAATCCGCCCACTGCGTAAAGCAGGTTTCCAATTGGCGGTCCGCCTGCTGGAAACGGGTAGTGAGCTCCATGACGGCATCCGTATCAGCCGCTATTTCCGGGCGTTCCAGTTGGGAGGTCACTTCCGCCTTCTCCGTCTCCAGCCGTGCAATTTCCGCTTCCAGCTGTTCCAGTTTTTCCTGAAGGGGACGCAGCAGGCGCGTCTTTTTCTGGCGGATTTCCGCCTCAATGCGCCTGCGTGTCTTGCGGTCCGCATTGGCGCCCGTCTCAGCCGCCCCGGAGGCGGAGGACGCGGAAGAGGCGGCCAGCGCCTGGTCACGCTCCACCTTTTCCAGATAGTCGGAAATGTTGCCTATGTAGACGCGGGGCTTCTCCCCCGGAACGAATTCCAGCACCTTCGTCACAATGGGGTCCAGGAAGCTGCGGTTGTGGGAAACGATGCAGTAGGAGCCGGGATATTCGGACAGCGCCTTTTGGAGCACCTGCTGGGACTGGATGTCCAGGTGGTTGGTCGGTTCGTCCAGAATCAGGAAGTTGGCCGGATGCAGCAGCATGCAGACCAGGGCCACGCGGGAGCGTTCCCCGCCGGAGAGCACGCCCACGCGCTTGTGCACGTCATCCCCGCGGAACAGGAAACAGCCCAGCAGGTTCCGCACCATGGGCGCGGATTCCCGCGTGGCAGCCGCCTCCACGCATTCCAGAACCGTTTTTTCCGGGTCCAGGTCATCGGCATGCGTCTGGGAGAAAAAGGCTATCTGCGTATGGCTTCCCATCGTCACGGCGCCGGAGGTGGGTTCCTCCCCGCCGGAAATGAGGCGGGAAAACGTGGACTTGCCCGCCCCGTTTACCCCAACAATGGCGATGCGGTCTCCCTTGACGATTTCAAAATCAACATTCTCAAAGACGGAAATAGGGCCGTACCTCTTGGACACCTTCTCCAGCCTGACCACGGAATGAGCCCCGGCGGGAGGGGACGGAAAGTGAAAGTCCATCACGGCGTCATCATCCTCCACTTCAATCAGCTTCACCTTTTCCAGCTGCTTGATGCGGGACTGCACCAGGGAAGCCTTGGTGGCCTTGTAGCGGAAGCGGTCGATAAACTCCTGCGTCTTGGCAATTTCCCGCTCCTGGGCCTTTTTCTGCCGCAGCAGAATTTCCTTGCGCAGCACGCTTTCCTTCAGGAAATAGGAAAAATTGCCCGCATACTCTTCCGCACGGCCGTGATAAAAGGCAATAGTGCGGGAAACCAGGGAATCCAGCAGCGCCACGTCATGGGAAATCAGGATGATGGCTCCGCGGTACGTGCGCAGGTATTGCTCCATCCACCGCTGGGACTGGATGTCCAGGTGGTTCGTCGGTTCGTCCAGCAACAGCACTTCCGGCTCCCGGAGCAGCAGCTTGGCCAGGGCGATGCGCATCTGCCAGCCGCCGGAAAATTCCCCGCAGTCCCGTTCAAAGTCCCGGTCCTTGAACCCCAGCCCGCGCAGGATGGATTCCGTGCGGGGGCGCAGGCGGGCGGAATCATGGGCGTGCAGCACCAGTTCCAGTTCCCCGATCTCGTTGAGCACCTCGGAATACGCGGCGGAACGTGGGTCCAGCTCCGCCATCTCCCTCGTCAGCACGTCAATGCGCTTCTGGAGGTCCATCAGGTCCGCAAAGGCGGACATGGCTTCATCAATGAGCCTGCGTCCGCGGACGTGGATGCCTTCCTGGGGCAAATAGCCCACCTGAGAGTTCCTGGCCTTGATGATGGTCCCGGAATCCGGTTCATTGAGCCCGGCAATGCACTTCATCAGCGTGGACTTGCCCGCGCCGTTATGGCCCGCCAGGGCAATTCTTTCCCCATCCTCGATCGTGAAGGAGAGATCATTGAAGAGAACGCGCGCGCCATACTGCACGCGCAGGTTTTGAACAGCCAGAACCATGTACCGGAGAAATAGAGAGAAGAAGGCAGCGGAAGGCGCCGCTGGAACGCCTTTCCGCCGCCTGAATGAGTTGGATAAGCTTATTTGCCGAGGGTCTTGTTCCACGCGGAGATGCGGTCAGCCTGTTCCGTGAACAGGTCATCCGCGGAATCCTCCAGGGTGATACCGGAAATGGTATCCCCCTGCTGGATGGAATCCACCACGTCCTGGCCTTCCGTCACCTTGCCGAAGACGGTATGCTTGCCGTTCAGCCAGTCGGTGGGCACGTGGGTGATGAAGAACTGGGACCCGTTGGTGCCGGGGCCGGCATTCGCCATGGAAAGCACGCCGGGGCCGTCATGCTTGAGGTCCGGACGGCATTCGTCCTCAAAACGGTAGCCGGGACCGCCCATGCCCGTGCCGGTAGGGTCGCCGCCCTGGATCATGAAATTCGGAATCACGCGGTGGAACTTGAGGCCGTCATAAAAGCCCTTGGAAGCCAGGTTCAGGAAAGAAGCCGCCGTCACGGGCGTCTTGGAAGCGAACACCGTGAGCTTGATGTCGCCCTTGGAAGTATGAATGGTGATATTCTTATCAGTTGCCATGGGGGCATGTTAAACGCGCGGAAAGGCATGGTAAAGACTGTATTGCGTGCAGTCCACGGGCCTGCACCGTTATTTCTCCGTCAGCTTCTTTCCCGTCTTTTCCATGTCCGGTGCAGGCGGCGCCTACCTGTCATGATCCCCTCTAATGACAGGAGGAACGGTTGATTTTCTGCGGGGAAGAGCCGAATTTACAGGATATGAGCGAAGAACTGGTAGAAGAATTCGTTACGGTGGAATCCATCTTTGTGCGGCAGCGCAACTGCCTGGTGCTGAAGGCAAAATTCTCCCCCCTGTTCACGGACTACTACCTCCATCTCATGCAGTACGGCCTGCGCAACGAGGAACCCTACGACAGCCTCCTGAAAGAGCTGATGGCCTACTTCACCCTTTACATGGTCGCGCGCCCCTGGGCGGAACAGCACGCCTGGACGGTAAACCTCAGAACGCCCGCCGTAGCCAACCTGTTTGTCACGGGCTCCTCCCTGACGGAATCCGTGGTGGGCCGGGTCTTCACGCAGGACATCAAGGAGCCGGAGGAAAACACCCTTTACGCCACCCTGCTCCGCAAGGGCTTTGAACCGCGCTACTCCGTGGTGCCCATTCCGGGAACCACCCCGGCCCAGTGGGTGGAGGAATTCTACAGGCAGAGCGAACAGAGGAATGCCCGCTGCATTGAACTGCCGGACGAATGCTACACCATGGTAACGGCCCAGCCGGACGCGGATGAAGAATGGCTGGCCTCCCTCACCTGTGAGAAACTGGCCCATCTGGAAGAGAATGAAGACACCCGCGTGCTGGAAACGCGCCGGTTCCGCTTTTACTGCGGCTGCACGCTGGAACGCATCCTGCCGACGCTGAAGGCCCTCCAGGAAAGGGAGGAGGACCTGTTCCAGGGAGAAGAAGAACTGGAAGTCACGTGCCCCAGGTGCGCCGCCATTTACCGTGTGACGAAAGAAAATCTGGAAGATTGAGACATACAGGATTTCTTTCTGACAATTAGCCTTTTCGGCAGCAGATTTCGTGCTTAAACTTCCCCCGTGCCGACTTGTCCGAAGTGTTTACATAATTTCCACCGCGGGGCGGAATCCTTGTGCCCTCACTGCGGCTTTTCCCTGGAGAATGTGGACAGGAAATACGGCCGGGATTCCATTCCCTACCGCCGCGTGTGCGACAACGCTGGAGCCCTGCGCCAGCAGGACCGCGTGAAGCTGAACACCCTGCTGGAAAAACTGGAACGCCGCATTCCCCCCGTTCTTCTTTCCGTCTATTTCCCCAACATCCTGGAGCCCTTTTCCCTCATCCCGCACAGCTTCTGGACGATGAACCACCTGACGGTGGACGAGGCCGGTTTCCCCAACCACCAGGGTCCCCTGGACCCGCAATGGCTTCTGATCCTGGTGCTGGACGTGCGCACGGACACGGCCTGCTTCATGTGGGGATATGAACTGGACCCGTATGTGGAACCGGACCTGATCAACAAATCCATCATGAAGGCCCGCATTCCCCTGCGGGAAAGCATGCTGCTCCAGGCGGTGGGCTCCATCATGAAAGACGCCGTCCAGCTCGTGGCCCGGAAGGCGCGTTCCAAGGTCAGGCATCCCATGCGGTACGGGCTGACGGCCCCTCCCCCGGCGCAGAGGAAAGGAGGCGGCGCATGAAATCCCTCCTTCTCCCCTTCCTGCTGGCGGCGGCTGTGTGCATGGCCCCGGCCCAGGAACTTCCCGTCCTGAAATGGAGTGCCCGGGACCAGCAGTCCCTGATGAAGGGGACCTGGTGGGACGCCAACGCCCCCCTGCTGCCCCCCGTGGATGCGGCGGCGCCGCCTTCACCCCCCGTTCCGGAACCCGCCGCCAGCGCGGATTCCCCCGCCGTAGACCCCGTCCCGGAGGACTTCACGGACGTGAACGAATACTTTCTTCCGGACTATATCCGCACCTCCACCGGGCTGATCGACCCCCAGAAACTGCTCACGGAAGTGGAGAGCCATGACGTCATTGAACTCATCAAGCTCATCAAGTCCCGGTACAACGTCAATCTGTTCGTCAGCATCTTCGCAGCCGGGCAGAAGGTGCCCCCCTCCGTCAACGCTCCCACCATTGCCCGCCAGATTTTCAGGAACAAGGAGCGCAACCTGCTGCTCCACTTCCACATGGGGGACATTAAAAGCGCCCAGATTGCGCTGGACCCGGACCTGAGCGCCCAGCTTGGGGATGCGGGGCGCCGCGACCTCCTGTACCAGGTGAAGCAGGACGCCTCCCGCTTCACCAACCCGCAGGACGAACTTATTGAAGCCATGATTTCCCTGGCGCGGAGGACGGAGGCGGACATGGCCTCCGCCCCCAAGCCTACCCTCCCCGCGCTGGACCCGGACAACCCCGCCAGCATTCCGGAGGCCAACATCACCATCCAGGAACCGGAGGAAGCGCATGAATCCCGCCTCCACGCCATGATGAAAGCCTGGATGTCCTTCGCCCTGGCGAATGTGGCCGGCATCATTCTGCACGTCTCCGCGCTGGTGGCCGTGGTGGTGCTCTGGCTGGTCTGGAAAAACAAGAGAGTGGTGCATCTGCTGCCGTCGGAACCGGACAAGCGCCTGGGCGCTCCGAACGGCGCCTCCCAAAGCCGTCCCGTGAACTACTGCATGCAGGATGGCCGCGGGCCGGACTCCATCGGCCGCAGGCAGATGCGCCAGCACATGCGCGACGTCTCATGACAGAACCATCTCCAACCCCCGGAATCCGCGCCGTTCTGAACGGCGCCGGAGAACTGGAACTCTCCCCGGTCAGCGCTCCTCCGGGCGCCGTCATCCGCATGGATGTCAACGCGGACTCCCCCCGCATGCTCTGCACGCAGGGCCAGTACCTGTCCCCGGTGCAGGCGCCCCCCGGCGCGCGCATCCGCTACCGCCTGTTCCAAGGCAAGCGCGGACTTACGGAACCGGAAACCTTCATCATGCCGGGCGTTCCCGCCGCACAACCCGTGCCCTCCACGCTAATTCCCTGCACCCAGAACCGGGACTTCATGATTTATGACTGGCCCGCGCGCCATGAAGCCGCGTGCCGCCTGGTGCGGGAAACGCATCCGGACCTCCTCTTCATCGGAGACTCCATCACCCATTTCTGGGGAGGACCGCCCGTGGACGAACTCCACCGGGACATCCTCCAGAAATCCCCGGAGACATGGGCCGCGTGCACGGCGGGAATGACGGCGGCCAATCTGGGCTTCGGCTATGACCGGGTGGAAAACGCCCTGTGGCGCCTCCGCCACGGCGAACTGGACGGCGCGGCGCACAACGCTGTCTGCGTGGTGCTGCTGGGCACGAACAACCTCACGGAAAACACGGATGAGGAAATCCTCCAGGGCATCCGGGCCGTCTGCCGGGAAATCACCGGCAGGCTGGACAGGGCCGTCATCATCCTCCAGGGATTCTATCCGCGCAACAGCACCCATGAGGGCACGGCGGAACGCATTGCCGCCATCAATCTCCTTCTGCGCGGCCTGACTGCGGAACAGGGTCATATTTATACGGAACCGGGCCGCGTCATGGCGGACGCCTCGGGATACGTTCCGGAAGAACTCTCCAGCGACGGGCTTCATCCCTCTGCCGCCGGTTATGAGCGCATCGCCGCCGTGCTGGGTCCGGTCATCAGGGAGGCGGCGGAACGGAAAAAATGACACCGCCAAGAAACCGAAGGCGCTTTCCGGGGTTTTTCCTCATAGAAACCTCAACAGAAATACCACAATGAACGAACAGGACGATACTAAACTCTGGCAGATTCTGGGCCATGCCTCCCAGCTTGCGCCGGGGGATGACTTTGCCCGCAAGGTCATGATGCGTATTGCCGGGGAAGAAAACGCCCCCGCCGTCCAGGTGGAATCCATCCGTCATTTCAGGCGGAATTCCTTCCGTATCTGGGGAGCCTCCGCGGCTGCCCTGGTGGCCGCCGTCATCGGGGTCACTGCCCTGATGCAGCCCTCCGCGCCGGACACTGCTTCCATGACCTTCGCCACCCTGGACATTGACGATGTGCTGGTGGAAGAAGCCGGGCTGGCCCTGGGCCAGGAAAACCTGGTGGACGCCCTCTGCGTGCTGTCCTCCACGGAAACGGGCGTCATCTCCTCGGACAGCATTCAGGACCTTCTTCTGTAATTCCGGAAATGGAGCCATCATTCATGCCCGGGCGGCGGCGCAAGCCTCCGTGCCGGACGTTTCCGTATTACTTTCCCCCTGTCTTGAATCCATATCCTGAAATCCCGCTTTTTCCGAAAACGGGAACGCAGAGCCTGGAGCCGGGAACTATGGAGCCGCCCTGTTTCAAGCCCCCAGTCAACGAAGGGTAAATACGGCAAATCCTTATCCTGAAAGCTAAAGCAGGAATACTTGAAAGATTGAGACAATGTTTTTGTGAATATAAAAACAAGTTATTAGAGTGAAGGTCACTTGCGCTGTGATGAAAAAAATCTTCCGGTTTTTAGGACTTTTGGGTTATCTGCCCCTCCATGCTGCGGCATGGGGGGACATGGCTGACAATGGGGTGGTATGTTCCGTGGTGATGGACAAAACCCGGTTTGACGCAAGAGAAGCTTTCCCTGATTTCAAGCTCGTGTTCGCCAACAAGGGTGAAAAAACCGTGCGTCTTTTCGACGACTTCTATCCTCTCAAGGATGACGGTCCTAATATCCACATTGAAATATGGCGAAAGGAAAACGGGAAAAGATTTGGGAGTATAGGAAGCATAATAATGCGATGGAAAGAGCCCTTTAGCTTGGTACAGTGCTGCGTATAAAATTGAACGCCGAGCGAATTCCATACGCTTTATTACGTTGCAACCGGGAGAAAAGCATGAAGTCCCCATCAAGGAAGCTTACCTGTTGTTGACATATTTCGAGCATCTTCGCAATAACAAGAGGTACGAGCTTGAAGTCAGATTCAAGGATGAATTTGCAGACCCCGGTGTTCGGAGGGAGTATGTAGGGAAAGCAGATTTTGAAACGGTGAGCCGATCTCCTAAAGGAGTCATGCCCCAATAGTCTTCCTATCTCATTAAAAAGCTATGGTATCCTGAGCTAAGTCTCCCAAAATCCCTCAAATCGCTTTCCAGGTATAAAGACCCGGCTCCTGTGCCGGTGAAGAAAATAGCAATCCGGACGGAGAAAATTTCCACTGCCAACGGTTCCCTTTGACGCGCGCGCCTGTATCGTTTACAACGTGCATACTTCATGCAGGACTTCCTTTCCACCGTTATTCTTTTGTTCATCGTCATTGATCCCGTGGGTCTGGCGCCGATGATCCAAGCCATGCTGAAAAAGTATTCTCCGGCCCGGCAGAAGGCCATTCTGATGCGTGAACTTGTGTTCGCGCTGAGCCTGCTGCTGCTGTTCTTCTTTTCCGGCAAATTCCTGCTAAACCTGCTGGGGCTGGAACCGGCTACCCTGAACATTTCCGGTGGAATTCTGCTGTTTCTGGTGGCGCTGGGCATGGTATTTCCGGCCAAGGACATGCTTGCCTCCGCCGGACGCACGGGTGGCCAGGACGAGCCTTTCATCGTCCCCATCGCCATGCCCCTGATGGCTGGTCCTTCTTCCCTGGCCATCATCATGCTGCATGCTTCCCAGAGCCCGGACAGCATTTCCCAGATGACTTACGCCGGGGCCATCGTGACGGCATGGCTCCTCTCCGGGGTAGTGCTCTTCATCGCGCAGAAATTCCTGCGCCTGCTGGGGGAAAAGGGAACGATCGCCCTGGAACGGATGATGGGCATGGTGCTCATCATGATCTCCGTCCAGATGTTTATGAATGGCCTCGCCGGGTACGGCGTCAAATAGAAGGAACGCTCACCATGCTCTGGCTCCTGCACGGCAACCTGGGATCTCCGGCGGACTGGAAGCCCGCCATGGAAGCCCTGCGCACCGGAGGAATCCAGGCCCGCGCCCTGAACCTGTGGAAATACCTGGAATGCTGCCCCAAGAGCCTGGAGGACATGGGGCGCGTGCTCTGCTCTGAAATAGCCTCCCAGGACAGGCATCCCTGGCTCTGCGGCTATTCCCTGGGTGGCCGGCTGGCCATGCAGGCCGTTCTGGCCCATTCCCCCCTCTGGAAAGGCGCCGTATTCGTCAGCGCCAATCCCGGACTGGAGGATGAAGCGGAAAAAGCCGCGCGCCGCGTGAAGGATGCGGAATGGGCCGTCAAATGCCTTTCCGCCTCATGGGAGGATTTTTTAAAGGAATGGGACGCGCAGACCGTGTTTGGTGGCGGAACGGGGAATCCGGACCGTTCCTCCCTGAAGCCGTGGCGCAAATCCATCTCCCGCGCGTTTATTGACTGGTCCGTGGGCGCCCAGAAAAATCTGGCGCCTCTTCTGAATCGGTCCCCGGTGCCTCAGCTATGGATAGCCGGGGAGTGCGACCCCAAATTTGCCGCCCTGGCGCGCCGTGCGGCGGGGGAACAAGCCGTCATCATCCCTCATGCCGGCCACCGGCTCCCCCTGGAAGCTCCGGCGCGGCTGGCGGAATGCCTTCAACAATTCATCCTGCAAAATTCATGAACGATCCCAAAATACCGGACGCAGAGGATTTAAGAAAACTGGTGGAGGAGATCGCCCAGACCCACGTCCCCTTCGGCATGTACGGCCCGGCCAAGTACCCGCCCAAGGGTTGCCCGCTGATGGACGTGCCCCAAGAGTACCTGGCATGGTTCCAGGCCAAAGGCTTTCCGAAGGGAAAACTTGGACGCCTGATGGAACAGTGCCTGCTCCTGAAAGGCAACGGTCTGGACCCGCTTTTTGACCCCTTCCGCAAAGCCAACGGCGGACGGACGAAGAAAAACGCCCGCCGCCGCGTGTGGGATTTTGAGAACGAATGACGCTTTTTCCCCGGAAGGAACGCGCTCTTCCCGTGAAACTAGGAGTAGGGAACAAGCTTCACTTCCCGGCTGGTCCCGTCCTCTTCCGTGACGGTCAGCACGTAAAAAACGCCGTCCTCTCTGTTCCCGCGCCTGACGACAATGGTCAGGCTGCCGCGCGAAAGCCTGACGCCGTCCTCCGGAACGGAGGTAACGCCCAGCTCGGCGAGCAGTTCAAGCGCTTTGGCTCCGTCCCTCACAGGGATAGTCTGGCCGTCGCCTGAAATTTGCTTCTTCACGTCCTGCCATGCAGAGGCAAGGCGGGCCGGTTCCCGCTGCTGCATCTCCGCCAGGGAAAGGGGAGGCAGGACCATGCAAAGAACGGCAGACAGGATCATCAAGAACTTTTTCATGACAGGGAGGAGGCGGGAAGCTGTTTGTCAATGGTGGCCTGGAATTTCTCCAGGGCCTGCATGGCGTGGTCAGAGGCCGTCCGGTCAATGGAAAGCTTCAGCCCGCAGTGGGGGCATTCAATGCCGCCGGACAGCAGGTCCGGAATGGTGGTGGGGAAATACACTCCGCATTTGGGACAGTCAAGCCCCGGAGTGCGCTGGTAGGAATAAGTGGTTTTCTGGTCCATCTTTTTACTTTAATTGGTTGTCTGCTTCTGTGGGGGAGAGTATTCATAATGCGGCCTGGAGGTCAGCTGAAGGAATTGGGACAGGCCGGAAGGCATGTCCGCCTGCTGCATGGAGACATGGATTTTCATGTTCGCCTGCAGGGAGGAAGAGGAGGAATCCCTGCCGGACTGGGGCACCAGGGACGCACGGAAGTTCAGGCCGTCATCCTGACCCTTTGCGGCGGAGGAATCCACCTCACCCTTGTTCAGGGAAAAGCGTTCATCCGGAGCGGAGGCCACGGCGTCAATGATGTTGATGTCAAAATCAAAGTCCGCCTGCTTGATTTGCAGCAGCGGCAGCGTCACCAGGCTGATGAGCGGCACGCTGACTTTCTTCTCCGTGCCGCCGGAAGCATCGCTGTCCGTGAAATTGAAGCTGACAAGCCTTAACGCACCCGTGGAACCGTCCGCAGGATTATAGGACTCAAAGGCCAGGGACATGAAATGCTTCATGTAGCGTTCCGTGGACATCGCGTCCGCATCAATCGTCGCGACCAGCGGGGCCGAGATCAACTGTTGCAGGCTCATGATGTGCCCGTTCACCTTGTTGTTTGTAGAATCACTCATCATGGTATCATTATTATTGCGCGGCCAGTCCGGAAACGTCGTTCTGCTCCGCCAGGACGGCGGGAACGGCGGCAGGGGAGACGCTCAAGTGCAGTGTCTGAATGGAGCCCTCAGGCACCTTTTTCAGCTTTTCCGTTTCCACCTCCACGTCCACCACCACATTGCTTACCTGCTGGGTGAACGCGTACTTTTCTGCCAGTACGTCAATGAAGGAGGAGAGGCCTTCCTGCAAGTTCGTGCGGCATTCCTGCCTGAGGGCGTCGCCCTGCCCTCCCCGGAACAGGTCGGACAGGTCGGGATTATCCATGAACTCCTTCTCCGCCACATCCGCCAGAAGCTCGGTCAGGAGCCCCTTGTCCAATCCGGAATCCGTCTGCAGAAGGGCTCCCTCATGGGCGGAAACGGCTGCGGTGACCTTCTTTCCCAGGTAGGTGCAGAAATTTCTTTTCCACTGTTCCTCCCTGGAGAGGAGACTTGAAAAATCGCTTCTCGCCTCGTCGTCCGGAAGATTGGAATGCACCACGGCCATCACGATGGAACGGATGGCATACGCGGGCACGCGCTCCGCCAGTTCCTGCTGGAACAGGCTGCACTGCTCCGCATCCAGAACCTGTTTCTCCTCCACCCCGGAGGTTCCCGTCACTGCATACTTCAGGTCGAATTCCAGGGAGCCTATCCGGGCGCTGGGAAGCTGGAAGCCACGCACGCAACCGTGCTTCCCATATTGGCGCGCCAGCGCTGCCGCGTGGCAGTTGGCCGCATGCTGTGCTTCAATAATGTCCCTCAGCAGGGATTCGACGATTAGATTCAGGCGGGACATGGCTCTGGGATGGAGGAGAAAATGTTATGGTTCGGTTATTACGCGCCCACGGCCACTTTCCGCTTGAGCTCCCCGGCGCTCACCGTGCAGTTCTTGGCATCCTCCCTGGAAAGCGTGTATTCCTTCCCGGAATCCGTTTTCACAATTTTGGATTCATTTCCCGTACCGTTTTCAAACGTGTCCGTCGCCTCACCTATCCGGAGGGTAATGGAGTCCGGTTCAAATAGGCCCTCCTTATTCTTATAGGAAGTGATCAGTTTCACGCTTCCGTCATCCTGGACGGCATGCTGCACCTCCAAGGAACCTTCCGGGGAGACCACGGAAATGCTGTTATTCAGCATTTCCAGCACCTTGGCCATCCCGGCGGGCATGCTATCCTGTCCGGCGTGCAC
Organism: Akkermansia sp.; assembly: GCA_048388685.1. GTDB lineage: Bacteria > Verrucomicrobiota > Verrucomicrobiia > Verrucomicrobiales > Akkermansiaceae > Akkermansia. Next base: position 136,774 of record DBGCTZ010000013.1, read on the forward strand.
GGCCACGTCCATCGTGTATTCCACGCTGTACTTGGAATCCTTCGTTGCGGAGGAGTCCTTCTTGCTGGAATAACTGGCGTTCATGCTGCCGCGCGCCCAGAAGCATCTTGCGGAGGCGGACGTCTTGACATCGGCGGCGCTGGAGGAATTCTCTTTTTCCGCACTGGCGGCGGATGCGCTGATGTTTGCCTTGAAGTTGATGTCAATGGAGTTAATGGCGATGTAGGGAATGGGAACAATGGTCAGGAGGGGCACCGTGACCTGGGCCATGTGTCCGTCCTTGATAAACTGGAAGGAGACATTCACCGTCTTCTTCTCTTCTCCATCCGTGTACAGGCCCACGTTCTGGATGAACTCCCAGGAAGTGCGGGCTGCCTGGGCCTGAGCTTCCACGCAGGCGACCAGGGGGCCGCCGATGATGTTGCCAAAGGGCAGAGACTTCAGGGAGGACGTTGCTACGTCTGCTGCTGATTGATCAATTGCCATATTATTTTATTTTCTGGTTGATGTTCATATGATGTGCCGCCTTCTGGCGACGTTGTGATGATTGTTCCATTCCGCCGCCGTTTCCATCCCGCCTATCCGGAACGCCTGTTCCGCTTTTCCGGCCGGAGAAGGGAACCTGCGGACGCTCTGGCGGTTATTTGGAGAACGAGAGCATGTTCAAACGCGCCAGCACACTCTTTTTCATGAACTTGCTGACGGGAAGAGAAGCATTCCCTACCTGGAGAAAACTGCCCGATATGGCTTCTATATGGAGCTTGTTGACCAGATAGGAACGGTGCACGCGGATGAAATTTCCTTGTCCAGGCGTTCCGCCACCCGCGCCAGCGGGGCGGATACCAGGATGGGTGACATGCCGTGCACATGCAGGGTGCAGTAGCTCCCGGCGGCCTCCACGTACAGGATGTGCTTCATCAGGATGCGCTGGAAGCCATCATTTATTTTAACGAACACCATGGGATTGCGGGACAGGGAAACGGCACCACCTTTTTTTCCGCATGGGGAAAGGGAGCCATCCTTCATTTCCATGATTTCCAGCTTGTCACCCTGCTCCACGGGCTCCGGAACGGGAGCGTAGCAGGTCCGATCTTTTTTAGTGACTTTAATAAATTGAATCGTCATCCAAAAATCATAACAAAAACTTTAAATTATCAACAAATTCATGAATGAACGACAAAATGGCTTTCTAAAACCAAATTCCACCTTTCAGAATGGATGCGAAAACAAGAACGGACCAATGCATTCAGGCCGCGGAACAGTCTGTTCCGCGGCCTGAATTCATCCCTGTCTGCCGGGAGGAAACTTAATTCATCAACGCCTGGTGCCTTTTCAACAATTCCACCGTCAGGGGTTCAGGAAAGTCCTTCACGTTGGAAGACCTGGCTTCTTCTCCAGCCTGCTCACCCTCATACAGCGGCACGGGATAAACCTTGAGGATGCCGGGGCGCGCGTCATGAACCAGCACCTGTGCCATTTTCATCGCCTGAGGGCTCGTCCCAGCTCCCTTGTTCGTCACGCAGACGGACTCCGTCAGCATGAAATTGCCCTCCACCGGGTCCACGTAATCAATGGGGAGGCCCGCTTTCTTGTCCGCCACGGCCTGGTGACGCAGGCCGAAGGCAATCGCCACCTCCCCGGCGCGCACCTTTTTCAGCGGGCCGGAACCGGAATTTTCCAGATGCGGACCCGCATTCTCCGCCATGCCGCGCAAAATCCGCACTGCCTCCTGTTCCCCGTACGTAGCGACCAGGGCCTGTACCATCAGCCATGCCGTGGAGGAACTGCGTATATTGGGAATGGAAATGAACCCCTTGTACACCGGATTGGCCAGGTCTTTCAAAGCCGCGGGCCGGGGAAGCCCGTTTTCCTGAAGCACCCGCGTATTGATGAATATGGCTCCTTCCTGCGCCGTGAGGGGCGCGCAGAAGCCGGGCGTCTTTTCCAGGGCATGGAACGTGAAGGAGAGGGGGGCAAACATCCTATGGACCTGCTGGGCACTCTTCAGATAATAGGTGGAGGCGGTAATCACGTCCGCCTCAATGTTGCAGCCCTCCGCCATGATCTTTCCCCCCAGCTCCGAGGTGCTGAAGGAGGAAAAAATGTACTGCCCGGAAAATCCGGCCTGGTCCAGGGCATCCTGCATAGCCAGCCGGGATTCTTCATCCGCATTGGAGTAGATTATTACTTCCGGGCTTTGATTGCAGCCGCCAAGGCACAGAAGAACTCCGGAAACGGCGGCAAGCGCGCAGGCAATCATGGTGGACTGTCTTTTCATGATGGTATCTTATTGTTTTTTAGTGCATCTGGCGGCGATGCCGCCCAGAATGACCCTGACCAGGATATTCGTAGCCAGAATCAGGAGGGACATCACAAAGATGGAGTCAAATTGCGCGTAGTGCTGCAATTCCTTGATCTTTGTGGTCAGCACGGCCGTTCTGGCGCCCACCAGGAAAATGACGGCGCTGATCGTGATCATGCTGTTGATGAAGTAATAGCTAAACATTTCCAGCACGGTTCCCAGGGAATTGGGCACCACGACCCGGCACAGGGTTTTCAGCCAGGAATCCCCCATCAGGGAGGCCGTAGCCTCCCAGCCCCTGTTCATCTTTTCCAGGGAGCTCTTGCCCATCAGGTACGGTGTGGTGAAGAAATGGACCACGTTGCAGAACACCAGAATCAGAAAGGTATTCTGCAGGCTGGTTCCCGTGAAGGCGAACAGGAACGCCAGCCCCAGCACCAGGCCCGGAATGGTATTGGTCACCACGGCTATTCCGTCAATGGCGCCGCGGGCCAGACGCCCCAGGCTGGAGCGTGCGGAGGCCAGCGCGGCCCCGAAGGAAAGCGCGGTGCCCAGCAGAGCAGTCAGCAGGGCCACCCACAGGGAATTGCCGTAAATGGAGAGCAGGCCGCGGGAAGACAGGATGCGCGTGAAGCGGTCCAGGGAAAACTCCGGATCATAAGGCCAGTTCCTGACGAAAGGCACCACGAACATGACCGCGAAAACCGCCGCGATGATTCCGATGACAGCCAGGGAACCGGCGCCGCATACGGCATCCCTCAGGCGGCTTTTGACGATGTCCTGGCGTGAAATCCTGTTGTACCGGAAATTATACCTTTCCAGGTAATTGATCAGCAGGATGCTGGCGATGGACGGCAGCAGCATGGAAACGGCAATCGCCGCGCCGCCGCCGAAGTTCGGGACGGCCCCCAGCATTTCATTGTACAGATGGATGGCTACCACGTCAAAGCCGCCTCCGATGGAGGCCGGAATGCCGAAGTCCGTGAAACTCAACGTAAATGACTGGATCAGCGCCGCTGCCAGCGTTCCCACCAGCGGCCTCACGGCCGTCCCCAGGAAGGTGCGCACGGGTCCGTCCCCCATCACCTTGGAGACGATGGCGAAGTTCTTGTCTACATACTTGAACGTGTTGTTGATCAGCAGGAATGCGATCGGCAGCGTATAAATGGTGTAACCCAGCAGCATCCCCTGGAAGCCGTAAATGTCCATCGGCTGGAACCCCAGCAGCCGCGTCAGCAGCCCTTCCCTGCCGAAGGAATAAATAATGACGAAGCCGTACGTGATGGTGGGCAGGAACATGGGCGCCACCGTCATTCCCGCAATGAACTTGCGCAAGAAGGGCGGCAGCCCCGTATTGTTCACGGCATACGCCAGAAAAAAAGCCAGCGCGGTGGTCAGCGCCGCGGAAACCCCGGAAATCAGAAAGCTATTTCCAAAGGATTCCAGGAATGCCGGGCTGGCCAGCATGGCCGTGTAATTCCCCAGCCCGGATTCCCCGCCTACCAGGAAGGATTTGCCCAGCAGCAGCGCCATGGGCAGGATCAGGAAGATGGCGAACATCAGGGCGACCGCCCAGAAAACGCCCCTGATTTCTATCTGGGTTTTATGCATAGGAACCCTCAAAGAGGGAAAGAATATTATTCCTCTTAATCTCCAGCTGGTTCAGAATGAACTGCTTCACAAAGCTGTTGCTGGGGCTGGAAATGATTTCCCGCGGCGTGGAATACTGGGAAATGCCCCCCTCGTTCAGGATCAGCACCCGGTCGGACAGGGTGAGGGCTTCCTCCGGGTCATGCGTCACGATGATCGTGGTCAGGTTGTATTCCCGCGCAATCGTCTTGATGCGGGACTTGATGGACTCCTTGATGACTCCGTCCAGCGCGCTCAGGGGCTCGTCCAGCAGTAAAATTCTGGGCTTCATCACCAGCGTGCGCGCCAGGGCCACGCGCTGCTTCTGCCCGCCGGAAAGCTGGTCGATGCGCTTGTCCAGGTGCTCGCTCAGGCCCAGTAGCTCAACCAGCTCCTGCACTTCCCGGGCGGAACTGATGCCCGGCTTGTTTTTCAGGCCGTATGTGATGTTCCGGTAGGCGTTCAGATTGGGGAACAGGGCGTAATCCTGAAACACGATGTTGAAGCCGCGCCGCTGCATGGGCGTGCCACTCACGTCCTCCCCGTCAAAAAGAATCTGGCCGCCGTCCAGTTCCGCCAGTCCCAGGATGACGTTCAGCAGCGTGGTCTTTCCGCTGCCGGACGGCCCCAGGATGGAAACGATTTCCCCTTTCCCGATGTCCAGGCTGATGCCGTTCAGAATGGGAACTCCGTTATAGACTTTCTTGATATTTTTCAACTGTAGCATGGTAAACTCCCGGCCGCCGCAGCGGCCCGTTGGGATTAATGGATGGCAAGGAAACTACCTGTTCCGGCGGATATCCGCCACGGCCTCCGCCAGGCGGCGGAAATCGTCCGGGAACACGTCCCCGATATTGCCGATGCGGAAGGTGGGGGCTTCTGAAATCTTGCCGGGGTAAATGACAAAGCCCCGTTCCTTCAAGGCCTCGTAAAACGCATGGAAATCGAAATCCTCCTCCGGATACAGGAAGGAGGTGATGATGGGGGACTGGAGCTCATCCGGAAGCAGGGTCCGGAACCCGCTCCGGCGCATCCCTTCCACCAGCACCTCATGGTTTTCCCGGTACCGGTCATGGCGCGCCTCCACGCCGCCCTCTTCTTCCAGCTCCTTCATGGCCTGGAAGAAGGCGCGCACCACATGGGTGGGGGAAGTAAAGCGCCACTTGCCATGGCCCTTTTCCATCTCCGCCCACTGGTCATACAAATCCAGGGACAGGGAACGGGAAGCCCCCTCGCACCGGGCCAGGGAGGAGCATCTGGCAATGACGAACCCGAAGCCCGGAACGCCCTGAATGCACTTGTTGGCGCTGCTGACCAGGAAATCGATTCCCAGCTTGCGGATGTCAATGGGAATGCCGCCAAAGCTGCTCATGGCGTCCACAATGAACGTCAGGCCGCGGCCGCGGATCTCCCTGGCGATGGACTCCACGGGATTCAGAATGCCCGTGGTGGTCTCACAGTGCACCATGGCCAGGTGAGTGGTATCCGGGTGCTCCTCCAGAGCACGCCGCACGGTCTCCGGCGTCACGGGCTCCGTCTCCTTCAGGGAGATCAGGACGTGGTTCAGCCCGTGGTACCGGGCGATGTCCCCCATGCGCTTGCCGTACGCGCCGTTGGCGATGATCAGCAGCTTGTCCCGCAGCCTGACGGCGCAGCTCAGCGTGGCTTCCACGGCATACGTGCCGCTGCCCTGTAAAAGAACGGTGGTGTATTCGTCGTCCAGCCCGGCGAGGTTCAGGAGTCGTTCCCGGATGACGGTCACAACGTCTTCGTTGTAATCCTTGTCCCAGGTGCACCAGTCCTGAAGCATGGCCTGGCGGACGGATTCGGAAGTGCTCAGCGGGCCTGGGGTAAGAAGAAGGTAATTTCTCATGGTATGCGTATGGTTGAAAAGGTTAACGGTTCATGGAGGCATTGATCTCCTCAATGCAGGCGGGCAGTTCATGAATGGAATCCAGCACGTAATGCGCGCCCGCGTCCAGCATGCGGCGGCGCACTTCCTCCTTCATCCTGTTCAGTTCTCCGGCGGGCGTGGCTTCATACTCCTGCTCGCTCAGGCCCAGCTCATTGCTCCCCGTGATGATGCCCACGGTGTGCACCCTGGCGTTCAGCCCTTCCCGGATATCCGCCATCGTATCCCCCACCTTCACTACCTGGTTCACGGAAGGGACCTCCAGGTCAATCATGTTCCGGTACACCATGTACGGCGCGGGGCGCCCGGCAGGAACTTCATCCGGCGTCACCAGATTGTCCACCACGTACCCTTTGGCGGCGGCTCCGGGGCGCACGATGTCCATCATCTCCGCCGTGTAGCCCGTCGTGGACCCCACCTTGATGCCCTGGGCCTTCAGGCCCTCCAGCGTTTCCACCACGCCGGGAATGGGAGTGGTGAAATCCTTCAGGGAGGCGAACAAATGCTTTTCAAAACCGGAATACAGCTCCCGCACGTCAGCCTCATTCCAGGAACGGCCGTACTTCTGTTCAAACTGGGCGCGTACCGGCTCCATCTCCAGAATGGCGCGGATGTGGTCCACCTTCAACAACCCCATGGGTTCCCGCGCCTGCCTGTAGGTGATATCCAGGCCCTTTTCCCGGAACACGCTTAAAAAGACGTTCAGGGGAGCGAAACAGCCGAAGTCCACGGCCGTTCCGGCCCAATCCATGATGATGCAACTGACTTTATTCATAATCTGTATTGTCTGGTCATTGAAGGAGGCATGCGCGCAATGGCGGCCTTCCTTCGGGAACGAGGCCAACCTAGAACCTTCTCCCCCGCCGGACAAGGGCTCCTTGGTTGCAATATTGTCACATAAACGGCGCTGGACACGTTCAGAAATTCGTGTATGCGCCGCAGATGAACGTCCAGCCCGTCAATCCGGAGGAACGGCCGCCGCGGGAATAACCGTACTCCGCCATCGTCATGAGCTTCAGCCGCGAGGGATCATCCTTGTACATAAAAAAATTCAGCCCTGCGGCAACGGCCTGGTAGCAATCCACACGGTTCCCTCCGTTCTCCGCCAGGGAGGCATAACGCTTGTTCAGCTTCACGGCGTCCGAACCGAACCCGAGCTGGTAGCGGGCCACCGCCTGCACATGCCCCGTCAGGTTGAAGGACGGCATGACGGTCAATCCCCCCATGCCGGACGGGGCCACCGCCGCGCCTCCGGAGGAATACTCCTTCAGCCGGGAGGCCCAGAGCGCCTGGGCCATCAGCTCAAACGCCCCCTGCTTCCCGTAATAATACACGGCCAGCACGTTCCGCGCTCCGGTACCCGTGTAATTGCCGTCGTAAAGGCGGTCCTTCATATCCCCCCAGTTGTAAATCCAGTCACAGTAAAGGCGCCCTTCCTTCAGCAGCATGCCGTCCGCGCGCACGGAGAGGCCCAGGCTCATGTTGACGGATTCCCACGTGCCCCAGGTTCCGCGGCTCCGCTCGTCCGTATTGGACCACAGGCCCGCGTAATACCCCAGCGGCTCCTTTTTCTCATCATTATAGCTCCAGACGCCGAAGGAGCTGTCGCTCACCAGCATGTTCTCCACCGCGGAAATCTCCGGCAGCTTGTATTTGGAACTGGAAATGCGGTTCTCCGCCAGAATGACGGGAAGCACCTTCCCCACGCCCACGGTGGCATCCGGCAGGGAATATTCCAGATTGGCTTCATAAAGGTTGCCGCGCGTCATCTTGTGGTCGTGCCAGCGGCCCCCCTTGTAATAGCCCAGGCTGTCCACGCCGCCCATGTTCCAGATATTCGCCAGCTTCAGATCTCGGAACACCCTGGCGTTCCAGCCCAGCCTCAGCCGCCTCCATTCATCCGTGCGCCCGTGAGAGCCGGGATAGGTTTCAGACCCGCCGGGGACCACGGCGGCCGCCTGGTACTGCGCCCGGAGGGACACGTTGAACTCCTGAATCCACGGATTCCCTTCATCCTTGTATAAATGCACCTTGCCGGGGCACTCTCCATAGCTCTGGGCCCGGAGGGCGGACAGGGAGACCGCCCCGCTTTCCGTTCCGTTCCAGGAGGAAAAACCTTCCGCTCCATACGCGAAACAGGCGGCGCAGCCAAGACAGGCGGCATGCAACAATGATAAGGGGGACATGATTCCCAACCATACCCGTTCCGGAAACCGCCAGAACCATTTTCAGGTCAAAAAATCGCCACATAACGCTTTCCGCTCCGGGGAAGGCGGGATTCACGGATGGTGGGCGCAGCACGGTCCCGCTTCTCCGGCCTGGAGACGGTCAAAGGCCCACTCCCCGAACGTCCACGCCTCATTCTCCCTTTTGGCAAGGGCAAACTGGCGGAAGGTCTCCCGGAACAGCTCGCGCATCTTCCCGATGGGCATGGCCCGGCGCAGCAGAAACGCCGTCCTGTCACCCTGGGGGCGGCCTCCGGCAAACACGTCGTAAACGCCTTCGCTCCGTCCCACCAGGGCCAGCTCCGCAAACAGAGGCCGGGAACAACCGTTGGGACAGCCGGAGATCCGGAACACGATGGGCTCCCCATCCAGCCCGAATTCATGCAGAATTTCCTCCAGCCAGCCGTTGAGCTCCTGTTGGATCAGGGAGGAAGCGGCGCGGGCGCGGCGGCAGCCGGGCAGGCCGCGGCAGGCGCAGGACTCAATGGAAACAGGTGAAAAATGCCTGGACCCGCGCAAAAGCACCTTGATGCGCTCCGCCACGCTCCTGTCCACCGGATGAAGCCTGAGGTTTCCGCGCGGCGTGATGCGCACCGGAGCCGTCAGGAAGGGGACCGCGCGGCGGAACGCCGCCGCCACCGCATATTCCGGCGTATCCTCCAGGCTCCCGGAGGGAAGCGCCACCAGCAACCCGTTGTAGGAATCATTGCGGCTCCATTCCCCGGAAGAGGAAAACTCCGGCTCCACACCTTCCCCCGGGTACAATCCGGCGTTTTTCAGTTCATTCCGCACCCAGGCCAGGCCACGGGAGGCGAACAAGGATTTCAACCGCCTTTTGCGCGGATTGTCCGCCTCTCCGAACCGTTCATTCAAGGCCGTGAGGACTGCCGCCGCCTTCAGCGCCTCCGGGAGCGAATACCGCCCCAGCCAGGACGCGGCGCGCGGCGCCAGCGCCGGACTGCCGGAGGGAATGCCGCCCCCGCCGCCCGCGAACAGATGCACGCCGCCTTCCGGATGGCCGCCTTTGGGCACCACAAAGCCCAGGTCACAGGAGAACAGCCCGAATTCATGGTGCGGAGCTTCTTCCAGGCAAATCCTGGCGCGCTTGTGCAGGGCAAAAAAGCGTTCCTCAGGCCGGGGATCGGAGGAAAAAAGCCGTTCCCGGTTTTTGCGTATCTCATACACAGGGAAGGCAACGGGGGAAGAAAACCTGTTCAGCTTTCCGGCGAACTCCAGCCAGGCGTTCCGGTTTTCCCCCCAGCAGAGGGAGGAACCCACGTCCACGGCCTGTTCCGCATACGGAACCGCACGGGAAAGCTTTTCCGCCAGGGCCATGCCCTTCCGCACGCACTCCCGCTCGTCTTCCCCGTCCAGGGGAATGGACAGGGTGGAGAAGGAGACAAGGCGGCATCCGCCGTCCACGGCATCCAGAATGGCCTGCCACTGGGCAGGCTCCACCCAGCCTCCGCAAAAAGGATATTCCAGGGTATAGGTATCTCGCATGATTGGATTGAATAAGGTCAGACTCTCGCCGTCGCCAGAAACACCACGTGCATGACGGAAATCAGCGTTACAAAGTACATGTCCGCCCGCGCGGGCGGCACGGAGGAAAAGGGCCCGGCCATGCCGAGGCGAAGCGCGCCATGGGAGCACCGGGAAATGCAGTCCCGGCACAAGGTGCAGCGGCGGGAGATATGGCAGGCCCCTGCCTCACGGGAAATGGCCAGGTCACGGCAGGCGGCGGCGCACTTCATGCAGCCCGTGCATGATGCCCCCACACGCATGCGCCAGAGGGAAAGACTGCCCAGCAGGCTGGCCGCCAGCCCCATGGGACAGATCCTGCTGCAATATTCCCGCACGCCGTTTGCGGAGCTCCTCCTCCAGATCAACGGAGCCGCGAGCGCCGCGGCAAACGCAGCCGCCAGGGCGTATTTCAGAGGCACTCCCCAGATGGACAAAAGGAGCGGAACCCCTGCCGCCGCGGCCAGGAAAACCCACCTCCAGTCACGGGAGCTTTTTCCACCCTGAACCGGACGCCCCTTCCTGCGGGAAGAGGAGGCGGACAGGCAGTCCCACACGCCGAAGTAGCACAGATGGCTGCACCACGCGCTCCCCGCCAGAAGAACGGACACGCCGAACAGCGCCAGCATGAAAATTCCTTCCCCACGGTAAACCGGGCCGGAAAGCATCATGAACGGCACGGGGAGATGGAGCCTGCCCGTCATCAGCAGGGAGGAGGCCACCGTGACGCCCAGCAGGAATTGGAGGAAGAAGACGGAAGCGAACACGGTCCACATCACGCGCCGCATGCGGGAAGACGTCTGCGGATTCAGCAGTCTCTCCGCGCAATAGGCGCCCCACCAGGCCAGAAGAAGAATCGCCAGTCCGTTGACGCCCTGCCATGGCAGCACACGTTCCCCCAGCAGAAGGGGGAAGGGCGCCAGCGCATCCAGCAGGAACAGGAACACCACGGAAGCGGAAAACACGCGGCTGCGCGCCAGTTCCGGCAGGGACAGGCTCTTTTCCCCGCGCCTGCGCCACAGAATGGCCCCGGCATGGAGCAGCAGGATGCCCGCAAGGACGGCGCCCGGACGTATCAACGGCATCCCCTCCAGCGTCCGCAGCCCGTCCGGATGGACCAATTCCACTCCCCAAAGAACCATGGAGGCCGCCAGGAGAAACGTGGCGCTCCTGCGGAGCCAGCCGCGCCCGGAAAAAGACAGGACCGCCAGCACCAGGCACAGAATAACGCCGGCATTCATGCCGCCACGCAAAAAATGGGCGGCCGTCATCAGAAAACAGAAGAAGGAGATGAGTCCGGAGCCAATCATGACATCATGGGCGCCTGCCCGGCACCACCAACATACGTAAAAAGGTCCGGCTCTCCAGCAAAAAACGGGCCATCCGCCCGCGGAGGAACCCTCATTGCGTCACCCCGTTCCCGGAATACGCGGAAGGGCGCCCGCGCGGCGATGAAAGCCGCGGGACGCCCCGCCGGAAATGGCGGCTCCCATATGCCGGCTCTTTCCACCGGAACAGGGGCCGCATCACTAAATCACGTTACAGTTTTTTGGTGTTCAGCTTTTGGTCCACCACCATGCCGTCCGCAAGCTTCGGCTGGAACTTCACGTCGCGGCGCGCCTTGAATTTCAGCACAAAGAGCTCGGAAGAACCTTCCAAGGGCTCCTTGTTTCCGATGTTGACGAAGGTGGGATACAGGGCCTTGGTTCCGTTCGTATGGAGCCTGTCGTTCGTCAGGTTCTCCATCTTCTTCATGCCCTTGACCTCCACGCCCACAAACTCCAGATCCTGCGGATTATAGGGGAGGGCGAAGCTCAGCGCGTTCACCAGGCGAAGGTTCTTGCCCTTCACGGTCACCTTGACGGTGTCCCCCTTGGCGTACTTCTTCTTGTCGGTGCTGAGTACCAGCCTGCCGTCCACGTGGACCTTCTTCTGTTCCTTCGCGGCGGCTTTCTCCTTGTCTTCATCACCCTCCTTCTTGCCGTCTTCCCCGTCCTTCTCCGCGGTTTCCTCCTGCGACTGGTCGGCTTCGTCCTCCAGCTGGGTGGCTACCACGGAAATGTCATAGGCGTCAATAAGGCCATTCTTGTTGATGTCCCCGTTGCTGATATAGCCTTCGAAGTCGGAATCACCTTTTCTCAGGCCCGTATAATTGATGTAGGAGGTCAGGTCGTTCCGGTCAATCTTGCCGTCGTTGTTGATATCGCCCGGCAGGTAGCTTTCCGTGCCCGGCACCTTGAAGACGTAGATTTCACGTCCGGAGCCATAGTTGCCCACGCCCTCCGTGACGTTCAGCTTGATGTAGCGCGCCGTGGGAGCGTCCTTGAAGTCAAAGATCTTCACCTCGCCATTCTTGTCCCACTGGAACGTTCCGGCCTTTGTCCAATTTTCCCGGTCCATGCTGTAGGAGACAGTACCCTGCAGGAGCGTACCGTTGCCGCCGTCCTCACGGGGCACGTAATGGAACTTTTCAAGCTTGTTGATGGTCTTCAGGTCCAGCACCAGGTCAAACGGCACGGCCTTCTGGTTGTACTTCGTGTGCCAGGCATCCTTTTCCTTGAAGTCAAAGAGTTTCGTCAGGGAATTGCCCTGGTTTTCCACGCTAGTTTCACCTTCGATTCCCGGAATGGCGAACTCAAGCGGGTTGGCCTGGGTCTTCGCGCTGATGGCCGTCCAGGCGGAATGGCCGTCCTTGTTGACGGCGCGCACGTTAAAGGAATAGGGCGTTTCCGCTTCCAAATCCTCAAACAGGAATTCCGTGCCCTTGATCGTGGTGTACAGCATCCCGCCGAACTCAATCTCATAAAAATCCGCGTTCGGCACGGCGTCCCATGAGGGAGTCAGGGTGTACGCGGCGGCGTTTTCCTCCGTCACGCGGGCATTCGCGGGAGCGGACAGGGCGCCGGAAGAAACACGGAATTTTTCCGCGGGTTCAAACCGGAAGCCCTCCACGGAAAGCACGACGGGAGCCGCCGTAATATCAGCCGGGGCCAGCTTGACCAGCAGCTGCGGGTTCTTGGCGATCACCTTCTTCTCAAAATCGCTTCCCTTCGTGGCAAACCTGTTCAGGTTGGGAGCCTGGTCATAGAAATACACGTTCTCGCGAGAGTTGAAATCATCCATGGAATTCGCCTCCGCCAGGTTGACGTCGTTTCCCCCCACTTTGGCGGAAACCCTGGACGGCTTCTGCGTCACGTTCACGCGGAACTCCGTGGCTTTTTTCTTCTGGAAGCCCGTGAAATCCCCCACCGCCGGATGGACGGTGATGGTCGCGTTATTCTTGTCGTCCACCCTGGATTCCACCAGGGTGCGCACGCCCTTCCCTGCCCGGTATTCTTCCGTCACGCCGTCGTCGTCATACGCGGAGAAAGAAGTATGGCCATGCGGATAAAGCTCGTAAATGCGCAGGTTCGGATTAATTTCCGAGACATTGTTGTTCGGATGCGTCATGGGAATGATCGCGCCGTTCTTCACGAACACGGGCAGTTTCCACACGGGAACGTCAACGTCATTGTAAATTTTGCCCCCCTCGTACAGATCCCCGGTGAAGTAGTCGATCCACTGGCCCTCCGGCAGGTAAATGCCGTGGCGCACGTCATTGCCTTCCTTGTCCGCCCGCGTTTCCTGGTAAACCGGAGCCACCAGGAAATAGGGGCCGTACATGAACTGGTACTGGGTGGCCTTCCCCAGGGTGTAGGGATTGGGATATTCCAGGAACATGGCCCGGATCATGGGCAGCCCGGAAACGGATTCCTCCGCGATGCTGTAGGTGTACGGAAGCAGCTCCGACTTGAGCTTCAGGTACCACCGGTTAATGGAGGTGTAGGGTTCCCCGAAGGCGTGGGGATATTTTTCATTGGCCCCCCAGCCGTCCATGTTCAGTTCCATGGGAGTAAAGGTCTTCCACTGGAAATCACGGGTGTTCACCAGCGGATTCCTGCCGCCGAAGATGCCGTCCATGTCCGAACAGATGTTCGGCTGGCCGGAAAGGCCGGAACCGATGTAGGTGGGGATGTGGAAACGGATGTATTCCCAGACGCCGCCCGTCTGGTCACCGGACCAGATGCCGGCATAACGCTGGGTTCCGGCCCAGCCGTCCAGGGAGATAATGAACGGACGGCTGTTGTTCCCGTAATAGGTCATGATCTGGGCCACGTCCGTAATGCCGTTCAGGCCGAAGGAATAACCCGCGCCCACCCAGGCGACGTCCGTCTTCAATACGCGCACTCCGGCGTCACGAACCTCCTTGACGATGTCCCGCTGCAGCAACGCGCTGATTTCCGGCTTGGGATGCAGGTCGGACTGGGTCCAGAGGCCGATCTCCACGCCGTTCTTCCTGGCGTATTCCGCCAGGCTCTTCAAATTCGCAATGTTGCCGTCCAGGGTATCCGTCTGGCCGTATCCGGCGCCGTAGCCGTCGTTCGGCAGCAGCCAGCCCAAGGGCATGTCATGGGCCTTGTAGCGGTCCACCACGGCACGCCCGGAGAACTGGTAGTTGTCCTTCTCCCCGTTCAGGGATTCCTTGATGCCGCCGTTGTCCTTCTGGCTTTCCTTGTACCGCTTGCCGTCCTCAAACAGGATACCCTTCTCGTCTTCCTTCCAGTAGTCCCGGTTGTAGGCGTTCAGGTGGCCCTGGTAAAAGGCGAACTTGGGCAGCAATACGGGCGCGCCGGTAAGCTGGTAGAAATCCCCCAGCAGGCTGACGGGCCCGTCGTTGACCATGAAAAAGACATCCAGGTAATTCTCATCATGAGAAAGGTTGACCAGGTTCTTTTCCCTGGAGCCGAAGTCATACTGCCCCTTCTTGAAGGTGTGCCACATGACGCCGTAGCCGTTGGTGGACCAGTAGAAGGGAGTGGGGGAGGCCACGCCTCCGTCCGTCCAGCTATTCTGGTTCTCAATGGAAATCACCTTCCCCTTGTGGGAAAAGCGGCCGTTCTGCACGCCGCCGCCGTAGAAATATTCATCCGGATTCGCCTTCAGGGACAGGCTGGTTTTACCCTTCTCAAAAAGGACGGGAGCCGCCTGCTCCACTACCATGGAATTGTCCTTCAGGTTAATGATTTTGAGCAGGGAGGTTTTCTTGTCTATCTCAATCCTGATCTTGCCCGTGGAGATGGTGACCACGCCGTCCTTCTGGTCCACGTCCAGCCTGGAAACGGGCCTTCTGGGATTGTCCACCAGGATTTTGGCTTCCGGTTCCGCCTTCGGGTCCCGGATGATGCCGCCCTTGTCGTCCCGGAAAACACGGAAAACGTTGTCCCCGTAAAAATCAAATGTCATCCGCTGATTCTTTCCAAGCAGCACTTCCACGGCGGCAGGATTGATCTTCCTGACACCTTCAACAGCTTGGACCTGTTGTTCCGGAGCCTGTCCGCCTGAGGCGGCAAGGGCCAGGCCGAAGAAGGAAAAGGACAATCCGCAAGCCAGCAGAACGGACTTCCGGAACATGCCATGGTCAATTGAGTTTCCCATTATTGTAGTGTTTTATGTAATATGATTCAGCCGAAACGGCGGCACGGGAGGAAGGCAAATGATCGTTTCAAGCCGGGCAAAGGCCGTGTTCATTCATCATGCCGTCCACGGTGCAGGTTATCTTGCAACACCATACTCTCTGTCTGTAATCGCCACAAGGCCAAAGAAAGCAAGTTACGGCGCACCGGCATTCCATCGGCCAAAAATACCCGGTTTCCCCTGTTTCCCTTTCAAGGATGACCCTTTTAAGAGATTTTCCTGACGTGGACACCCCGCGAACACGAAAAAGCCCTGCAAGCTTTTGACTTGCAGGGCTTTCAAATGGTTACGGGAACAGGATTTGAACCTGTGACCTTCAGGTTATGAGCCTGACGAGCTACCTGGCTGCTCCATCCCGCGATTTAGAGAGCATCCGTAGAGGAGTGCGTGATTGTTATAACTCATTCCAGGAGCATGTCAAGTATTTTCATATAAAAAAATTTATGCCGTCCATCGTATGACAAAGGACCGGAAACGCTTTCCGACAGCTGCGGAACACCGCGTAAAAACGCACCGCCCCTGCGGCGGCTTGGATCACAACAGGTAGAGGAAGCAGCCCGCTTCCGCAGGCGCGGGGTGGCAGGAAGACCCCCCTCCCCTGCGCACGGAAAAAAAGAAAGGATTCCTCGACAAACATTATCCAATCAGTATATCTTGAAAGGTGCGGACAGGGTTCCGCATTAACATCAACTAGAAAGAGGTACGACAATGCAAAAGGTAAACGTAAACACACCCATTACGATCACGGGCCGTCATGTGGAAGTCACAGACGCGATCCGGGAATTCGTAACGAAAAAGATTGAGGGGATCCGTCTGGACTTCCCGCGCATTATGGAGGTTAAAGTATTGCTTGATGTGCAACGCGACCGCAAGATTTCCCAGGTGATTCTGTTCTGCTCGGACCACATCACCATTGACGCTTCCACGGAGGGGACGGACATGTACGCCTGCATCGACGAAACGATCACCAAAATCATGCGCCGCATGCGCAAGCACAAGACGCGCCTGATGAAGAATTACCGTCCCCACCACCAGGAAACCATCCGCAAGCTGGATGAAACGGTGTATGACGATTCCGTACTGGATTATCCCGGAGAGTCCAAGGAAGACCCGGAACCCCTGCTCATTCACAGGGAAAGCTACAATCTCAAGAAGCTTTACAAGGAGGAAGCCATCATGGAACTGGAACTTTCCGATAAGCCATTCGTGCTCTATAGGAATGCGCGCCGTGACGTGCTCCAGATCGTGTACCGCCGCCCGGACGGGGACTACTCCATTATTGAACTCGGCACCACCTTATAGCCGTAAAAAACGGTTTTAAAACGGGCCGTTTTCCATAACGGCTCAAAAAGAGCAGGGCTCCTGAAACCGGGGGTCCTGCTCTTTTCTGTAATGCCGTGACATGGAACAAGAAAATCTCTTGATTTCTACTTGCCACCATTTACATTGGTCCCAGCAAACCTCCGTGGATGCGGAGGTTCCAGTAGTTAACAAACACTGTATTTAATTCGAATTATGAAGAACATCGCTATCCTCGCCATCGCCGGCGCCGCTTGCCTGGTCGCTTCTTGCTCCCAGCAGCAGCAGCAACAGCAAACCACCGCTCCTGCTCCCGCTCCGGTCGTGCAGGCCAAGGGCAAGTAAGTTTGCAGCAGGGCTTGCCCTGCAACACTAGCAAATCATCCAATTAATCCGCACTCGGTGTACGCACTGAGTGCGTTTTTATTTGCCCGGAATCCGGTTTTCAGCCGCCATTTCCCGGTTCAACCGGAGATTTCCCGTAAAAAACGGATGCGGCGCTCTTATGGACATTTACCGGGTACGCTGCTTCAGCCCCGCATGCGGGCAGCTCCCCTCATCCGCTACGGACTTTTTAGGCGGCCTGTTGCGTTCCGGAGCCTTTGCTGCCGTTCGCCGCGGCATTTCCGGCCTTCGCCTCTTCCTGCTGGCTGGGCTGGAACATCCTCTGAATCAGCATCGGGCGCTTCTTGGCCCAGCCGGGCCAGACCAAGTGGTGATCCATCCCGTAGGAATGCCCTTCCGGGAATGCCTTGGAGACGAAAGGCTCCCGCCAGTCCTCCTCCCATTTTTTGCCTTCCCGGTCCTTCTGCTTCAGCACCACCAGGTGCCCGCAGTTCTTCCAGGCGTCCAGAACCACGGAGTCCTGCAATCCCTTTCCGGCGGCGTTCACGTACACGCAGCTGTGCTCCCTGCCCGTTCCGCGGTCGCGGATGGTCAGCCCCAACCGGAAGTATTTCACAGGGCGGCGGCGCATGTCACGGTACAGGTCCTGCTGGACCTGCCAGCAGAGGCCGCGGTCGCGCACGTTGGAGTTGACCAGAATATTGTTCAGCCAGCCGAACAGCACAATCCTATTTTCGCGCGCGATGGCGGCGGACTGGACCACTGCTGTGTCAGCCAGCCATCTGGCTTCCTCCCGGGCGGCGGGAAGAGCGGCCTTGTCCGGCGGAAGCAGGGCCAGGAATTCATGGGCCAGGCCGGACATCTGCCTCTGTACGTAGGGTTTCTGTATAAAGTCCTCATCCGGTGGAGTACAGCAGGAACTCCACCCGCACAAAAGGGCGGCGGCAAGCAAAAGCCTGAATGTCTGCATGGTCGGCATGGCGCGCCAAGGCTAGCAGATTGCATGTAAAAATCCAGTAAAGCTTTCAAAAATGCCCGCTGCGGCCCTGACGGCTCTTGCCTTCCCCTTTCCGGCCCGCTAGAATGCCGCCCTTCTTCACCATGCTGACGATCAAAAAGCTTACGAAATCACACGCCGGACGCACCTTGTTCAGGGAAACGGAAATGACCATTAACTGGGGGGAACGTGTCGCCCTGGTAGGCCCCAACGGTGCAGGCAAGTCCACCCTGTTCCGCATGATTCTGGGTGAGGATACGCCGGACGAAGGCTCCATCAACATGGATGAATACGCCATGGTGGGGTATCTTCCGCAGGAAGCGAGCGAGCCGAAGGATGAAACCGTACTGGAGATAGCCATGGGCATCACGCCGGAAATGGAACGGGCCATCCACGTCATCCGCACGGCAGAAAACACCAACAGGACGGATACGCCGGAGTATGCGGAGGCCATTGACACCTTTAACGCCGCCAACGGCTACCAGCTGGAACCCAAGGCCAAGAAAATCCTCAAGGGACTGGCTTTTCGTGAAAGCGACTTCCACCGCCCGGCCCGGGAAATGTCCGGCGGCTGGGTGATGCGCGCTTACCTGGCCAAGCTTCTCGTCCTGGAACCGGACCTCCTGATGCTGGACGAACCCACCAACCACCTGGACCTCCTTTCCCTGCTGTGGCTCCAGCGCTACCTGAAAAACTACCCCGGCGCCATCCTGATGATTTCCCACGACCGGGATTTCATGGATGAACTGGTGGAGAGCGTGTACGACATCGACAACGAGGAGCTGGTGGAATACCGCGGCAATTACTCGGACTTCCTCAAACAGCGGGACCTGCGCTTTGAACAGCTCCAGGCGGCGTACCGCAACCAGCAGAAGGAAATCGCGCACATCCAGGAGTTCATTGACCGCTTCCGCTCCATCAACTCCAAGGCCGGACAGGTGCAGAGCCGCATTAAGCAATTGGAAAAGATGAAGATCATCCAGAAGCCTTCGGCCCGGCGGAAAGTGTTTAAATTCAACTTTCCCCAGCCGCCGCGCAGTACCCAGAAGGTCATGGAGCTGGAAAAAATCAGCCAGTCCTACGGCGACCACAAGGTTTATGAAAACCTGGACCTGCTGGTGGAACGCGGGGAACGCACCGTGCTGGTGGGTCCCAACGGCGCAGGCAAGTCCACCCTGCTGAAAATCCTGGCGGGCATCATTCCCATTGATTCCGGCAAACGCACCCCCGGCACCACCACGCGCATCGGCTACTTCTCCCAGGCCCGTACGGAAAACCTGAACCCGGAAAACACCGTGCTGGAGGAAATCATGAAGTGCAACGCTGAAATCCGCGAGGAAGAGGCGCGCTCCATTCTCGGTTCCTTCCTGTTCCGCAGGCTGGACGTGGAAAAACGCGTCAGCGTGCTCTCCGGCGGGGAGAAATCACGCCTCAGCCTGGTCAAGTTCCTGGTGGACCCGCCCAACCTGCTGCTGATGGATGAACCGACCACCCACCTGGACCTCCTGTCCGTGGAAGCCCTGGTCCAGGCTCTGAAGCATTATGAAGGGACTCTGGTCTTCATTTCCCACGACGTGCACTTCATCCGCTCCCTGGCGGAGAAAACCCTGCACGTGAACCGCGGGACCATTACCACCTACGCGGGCGGGTACGACTATTACCTGGAAAAATCAGGCATTCTGGACGATGAAAAAGGCGGCATCACGGCGGAATAACCGTCACCCCTCTTCCAGGTCCCCTTTTCTCCTTGCGTTGGATTTTATCCTGCCTTAAAAAGACAGGATGAAGACTTTCCTTGTCCCCGTTCTGGCTTCCGCCCTCCTGGCCGGAGCTCCGCTCACCCTTGGTGAAACGACCGCGCCGGCGTCTCCCGCGCCCGCCGCCCCGGCGGAAAAAACTCCGTCCGCGGATTCCCTCATCAACCAGGCTTTTTCCGTTGCCATTGACACCCAGCAGACACTGGCCGCCGTGCAGGACAAGGAAAGTGCGGACAAGGCCGTCAAGAAGCTTCAAGGCATCCAGAAGGATATTCAGCGCCTCATGGGCTTCCATGACAAATTGAGTGAGGCGGAGAAGGAAAAACTGGACGCCCTGTCAGAAAAAATGGAAGACCGGATGGACAGGCTGAGCGAACGCTGCCAGAAGGAGGGCAAACGTCTGCTGGAAGCCCGTTATTACGGCTCCGCCGCCCTGAAGGACATTCTGGAAAACTCGGACGAATTCAGCGACCTTGTGGAGCCGGATGAAGACGGCTCCGCGCCCGGTGCAGTCCCCGGGGAATCCGGAAATGACGAATAGCGGCCTTTGGTTCCTTTCCCGTCCCGCCGACTTCCCGGACGTGCCCTTTCTATGGGCGGCGTCCATCCCATTTCAAGCTTGCCGGAGCCGTGAAAAACGGGTTTACTATGGGTAACATGCAAAAGTTAGCAGGTAAAACAGCCATCGTTACCGGGGCAGGCCGCGGCATCGGCAATGCCATCGCGCGCCGCTTCGCTTCGGAAGGAGCCAAAGTCATCCTGATCAGCCGCAGCCCCTCAAGCTGCGGAGGAGCCGCAGAAGAAATCAACAAGGAATTCCCGGATTCCTGCAAGGCCTATCCCTGTGACGTGGCTGATTACGCCGCCGTTCAGGAAACCATAGCCGCCATCCTGAAGGATTTCCCGCAGATAGACATCCTGGTGAACAACGCCGGCATCACCCGTGACGCCCTCATGCTCCGCATGAAGGAAGAGGACTGGGACGCCGTGATGGACACCAACCTGAAAAGCGCGTTCAATACGGTCAAGGCCCTGCAACGCGTGCTGATGAAGTCCCCCGCCGGACGCATCATCAACATGAGCTCCGTCATCGGCCTCACGGGCAACATCGGGCAGGCCAACTACGCCGCCTCCAAGGCCGGCCTCATCGGCTTCAGCAAGTCCCTGGCCCTGGAATTCGCGCCGCGCAAGGTGACATGCAACGCCATCGCCCCCGGCTTCATCTCCACGGAGATGTCCAACGCCATTCCGGACAACCTCAAGGAGGAAATCGTCAAGAGGATTCCCCTGAAGGAACAGGGCTCCGTGGAGGACATTGCCGCTCTGGCTGCCTTCCTTGCTTCTGACGATGCCCGTTACATCACCGGACAGGTCATCGCCTGTGACGGGGGCATGACGATGTAAGGCCCCGGCCCATACCATCCCATGCGCGGCATTTTCCTTGTTTCCTGCTTTCTGGGAGGAAGCGCCCTGCTGACCGGGTGCCGGAACGACGGTTCCCCCCGGCCTGCCACGGAGGATGCCGCGCGCATTACCAGCGCGCGCCAGTGGGGGGAGAGCCGTTCCGCCCTGCAAAAACGGGAGCTGGACCGCGCCGCCGGCCCCTCACTCCCCATTCCGGAGGACCTGCCTTCCCGGGAACTGGTAGGCACCACGCGCCGGATTCACCAGCTCATTGAAGCTTCAGGAACCCCGGCCCGCTTTGAATCCTATACGGAGACAGTGCCCGCGGCGGGGGCCTCCCTGCGCATGATCGCCATCCCGGGAGGCACCTTCCTGATGGGAAGCCCTGCGGAGGAACCGGCCCGCAAGGCGGATGAAGGCCCACGACATGAAGTGGCCGTCTCCCCCTTCTGGATCTCGGAGATGGAAATCCCGTGGGAGCTTTACACAGCCTTCATGGAGAACGGACGTCCCCGCGCCAGGGACGGCCAGCTTCTGGAGGAACAGCCGGACGACGAATTGTGGGATTCCGTCACACAGCCCACGGCTCCCTACACCGCCATGAACCTGGGGATGGGCCACGGTTATGAACACGGCATGCCCGCCATCTCCATGTCCCACCACGCCGCCAGCAAATTCTGTGAATGGCTGAGCGCCCAGACCGGGCATTATTACCGCCTGCCCACGGAAGCGGAATGGGAATACGCCTGCCGCGCCGGGAACCCAGGGGCCTATTCCTACGGCAACGGGGAGGAGGCCCTGGACCAGTACGCCTGGTACTGGGACAATTCCAATGACCGCTACCAGAAAACAGGCTCCAAAAAACCGAACGCCTGGGGACTGCGGGACATGCACGGAAACGTGGCGGAGTGGGTTCTGGATTCCTACGCGCCGGACACGTATGCCAAACGGGCTGGACAATCCGTGAAAGATCCCCTGGTCATCACGCCCAAGGCCCCCCACACCGTCCGCGGAGGTTCCTGGGAGGATGACCCGGACAGCCTGCGGAGCGCCGCACGCCGTGCCAGCTCCCCTGCCTGGAACCGGCAGGACCCCCAGAACCCCAAAAGCATCTGGTACCTGACGGACGGCGGCATGATCGGCTTCCGCGTGGTGCGTCCCCTGAACATTCCGGACGTCATCACCATGCACCGCCTCTGGAACTTCTCCAAGGGGGAACCGTAACGGAAAACTTTTTGATGACCATTGAATTAAGAACAGAACAGCCCGAAGACTACGCCGAGACGGAGCATGTCACGCGGGAAGCGTTCTGGAACCATTATTCCCCCGGCTGCTATGAGCACTACCTGCTCCATACCATGCGCGGCAGCGCCGCTTTCATCCCTGAACTGGATGTGGTTGCCGTCCATGACGGCAGCATCGTTGGAAATATCGTTTATGTAAAATCCATCATCAGGACGGACGCCGGAGAGGAATGCGAGGTGCTGGGCCTCGGCCCCATTTCCGTTCTTCCGGAATACCAGCGCCGGGGAATCGGACGGCAGATGATCGGCTACACCAGGGAACGCGCGCGCGAAATGGGATTCCGCGCCATCTTGCTGTACGGTGATCCGGCCTACTACTCACGCCATGGCTTTGTGTCTGCGGAATCCCTCGGCATCAGAACGGCGGACAATATGCATGCGGCGGCCCTCCAGGTCTGCGAGCTGCGGAAAGATGCCCTGTCCGGCATCAAAGGGCGTTATCTGGAAGCTTCCGTCTATGATATTGATGAGAAACGGGCCGCCGAATTTGACCGGAATTTTCCGACCAGGGAAATGGTCGCCGGAACTCCATCGCAAAAACGGTTTGAGGAAGTGGTCGCCATGCGGAGAAAAGCGGATACGGGAGCATAATACCGGAAACCCGGTGCTCTCCGGCTGGCATGGCTTCCGCAGCCCTCTCCTTCCGGCATAAAAATAGGAGCCGTCCATCAGAACGGCCCTTATTCATGAAATGCCGCTCATCGGGGCTTTAAACCCTGCGGCGGCGCACCATCAGGGCAGCCAGGCCCAGCAGGCCCAGGGTTGCCGTGGCGGGCTCCGGAACCACTTCCCCGCGGATCTCCGTAAAAATGGGAGAGAGCTGGGCAAAGGTATTGCTTCCATTGGCCCCCGTGATCACGACGGAATCACCGGGTGCTCCCGCGCTGTCATGATGCCCGCGGATGCCGGGAGCCGCCAGCCCCTGGGAAATCGTGACGGTATCTCCGTTCACGGAAGAAGTGGCGGTATTTGTTCCTCCCGCATTATACAGATACGCCTTTGAAGTATCCCCATTGACGATGTCCATCACGGCCTGGCTCACGGCCAGGTAACGGTACGTCGTGCCGGCGTCAAGAATCAGGGAGGAACCGTCCACGGCGGAGAAATTGAACGTAAGATTGACCCCGTTGCCGGAGGTTCCCGTATTGGTGCTCAATCCCACGACCGTATTGTCGGAAGCGTTCAGCACCAGAAAGCCGTAAGTGATATTAATACCCGTATTGCTGGCGGGCCCGCGCAGAGTAAAACTGTCCAGCCGGATATCTCCTGACAGGGAAGCGGGAGAGCCGGAACTGGTTACGGGAGCCAGGGCGGAAGAATCCAGCCCCAGAAAGAACCCGTGAATGGCGCTATTGTAATTATCCGCTCCGGGAGTGTAATAATTAAAAACAGTCGCCGCCTGCACGGATGCGGAGAAGGCTCCAAGCGCAGCCAAAAATGTTAATGTTTTCTTCATATCTATTGTTCTGTGCTGGTTAAGTTCATAGCGGATTTGGAATCCGGAATACCTTTTAAAGAAGCCATATCAATAGGAAATTCAATGAATAGCAAAGGCTGTCACACCCCGATCATAAAAGAACCAGAGACGTCAAAACTTCATTATTTT
>DBGCTZ010000014.1:0-1488 GCA_048388685.1 Akkermansia sp.
TACGTAGTTCTCCGGGAAGCCCATGATCCGCATCAGCTCCGGGATACGAAGCATCCGCATCCGGATGTCCACCAGTCCGTACAGCGCCATGAACTCCTTTATCTGCACCAGCATCGGCGTATCTTCCGGGTAAATCTCGTAAACCAACGTTTCGTCCTCCAGCCTGATGAACGAGGGCAGCTCCTCGCCGTCCGCTTCGGCCGTCACCAGCCGCGGCGGCCGCTTGTCCATGCGGGCGATCAGCGTGAAACACGGCCGATCGGTAGCGGCACCCGCCGAGGCGAACTGCGGGTTCATCAGGTATTGCCATTTGCGGTTGGCAGTCACGGTCTGGGCCGGAGCGTCGAGCGAACTGCCGACGTTGCTGAAGTTGGTGTTCATGATCCACGGCGTGACGAGCCGCTGCTTCGGGTTCGTCATGACGGCCGGAGCCGGGCCGTCCGTTCCTGACGTCTGGCCGCCGCCGGAATAGTAGTTGGCGAAGAACGGACGCACCAACTGAAAGCGATCCTTTGTCGTGACAGTCGGTGACGGCCGCTCGATCGACGAGTTGAATCCGTTGCCGTAGTAGGCCGAGACGAAGGCGTGGTGATCCCGGCAGGTGATCGCGCCCGCGGGCGCATCGACGGCTGTGCATTTCCCCTCCGGAGACCCGCCGAAGTGCTTGCAGAGGTAGTACACCTTGGCTACGCCGAGACGGTTCTGCGTCGCCACGGTCGGGCACGGTTCGTCGATGCCGGGTGCGACATACTTCCCGGACTGGTTCATCGAGTTGTATTTGACGAGGAACGCTTCGCGCCCGCCGGCGACGAACTTCACCAGCCCCGCGTGGATGCGGGCAAGCGATGCCTCCACGAGCGGCCGCTTCCGGTCGAAGATCGACTCGCCCTCGTCCTCAAGGTCGAGGACTTCCCGCACTGGCCGCCACTTGCGAAGCTGCTGGCCGAACAGGTCGCCCTGTGCCGGGTTCTTGGTGTGAGTCGGTTTCGGAAAGACGATCGGAAGGCCGCGGCGGGCGAAGATCCCGAAGAACCGCCGGCGGGAAGTGTACGCCCCGAAGTCGGCGGCGTTCAGGATGCGGTGGCCGAAGTCGTACCCGTAGCCCCGCACGTTGTCGATCCATTTCCGGTACAGTCGCCCGGCATCCCTGCTGACGGGCTTGCCCCGCTCGTCCAGATCGCCCCACGACATGAACTCCTCCACGTTCTCGATCTGGATGTAATCGGGGTTCAGCGCCTCGATGTAGCGGAACAGGTGTTCGGCCAGCGTGCGGCTGTCGGCGTTGCGCGGAAGGCCGCCTTTGGCCCGCGAGAAGTTCGTACACTCCAGCGAGGCCCAGAGGACGACGAAGGCGTCCGGATACTGGCGGCGCATCCGGGCCGCATGGGCCGCGAGCGGCCCCAACTCCAGCGTACGGATGTCCTCCGTGTAGTGTAGCGCGTCGGGGTGGTTGGCAGCGTGCGACGCGATGGCGTTGGCGTCGTGGTT
>DBGCTZ010000015.1:0-34761 GCA_048388685.1 Akkermansia sp.
GAGGTATTGCCCCCGTCGCTCAATACATAGTCACGGTTGAACGTGAGGGACCCGGCTCCCGTATCTATGGAGCCCTGAAGCACGATCGTGCCCCCGGACCCGTCAAAAATCAGGTTGGAACACACGCCGATCTGGGCATCTGTAGCCCGCGTTCCCAGCGTGGAAGTATCCCCGCGCAGTCCGGAGGCCAGTCCGGTATAAGCCGTGCTGATGTTTCCCTGAACAAAGGTACCGTTTCCATCGGCGTCCGTCACGTTCCACAGAACGTCCCCGCCGCCTTCCGACACGCTGACGGTACGGTTGAAGCTATCCACGTAATCGCTGGCCCACTGGTTGCCGGAGCGCATCTGGCTAAATTCCCCGTAGCCGCTGCCCGCTCCGGACTGGGCAGCGCCCACCCATTCCCACTTGCCGGAATTCTCATTGAATACGTAGCAGGGGCTTCCGCTGTCACCGGACAATGCGCCGGAAGGGAAGGGATTGGACTCGGACGGTCTCTTGAAGTTGAACCAGAACCGGTAGGCCGGGTAGGTCGTGGCATTTTCCGGGTCGGGTTCTCCGGTTCCCTCCACCTTTCCCTGTCCTTCAAATCTAATGGTTCCTCCTGTTAAATAACCATAGGGCGCATCAATCTTTTCCTGCTTTCCATTCCCCGTCGCCATAGCCTGGACCCCGGCACCAGCTCTCATGACCAGCCTTCCCTTCATATTCTCCAGATACTCCGGATCAGTCAGGTACGGGGCATATTCCGCCTCCGTGACGATCTTGCTCAGCCGCTGCACCCGGTAATCATACGTCATGCCTCCCCCATTCCCCCAGGCGTTCTTTATCAACACGCTCCGGTAGGAATCATAAAACGGCGTTCCCTGTGTGGCGCCGAAGCGCTGGGTGAACGTAATGGTCTGATTGTCGTAATCATGCGCTGCCGTGGCAATGAAGCCGGGACCGCCCACCAGGGCGGCCTCCCCGGTATGGGCGTCCGCCACTCCGTCAAAATTCATCATCTTGGGGATGGTGCCTACGTAATTGCCCTCCTTGTCATAAATGGCGATGTCTTTGGCATTGACGTCAAATTGGCCCCGGTTTTCCGCAAAATCACGGTATGTCTGAACATCAAAGGAATCAGACATCAGACCGCCATAAACGGGAGTAAGGAGGCAGGCGGCCCCCAGCAGGCTGGAATAATAGAAATAATGCAAATGCATGGCAGAATGAATTTAAGGTTCGAATAATTCAGAGCACAAAAAACAAAAGTTTTCAAAGCGTATTTTAAAAGCCGTCCCCGGAATCCAAAAAGGAATTACCTTTTTAAAAAATTTTAATTATTCTTTATTTTGTTAGAGTCCTGCAACCCTCTTTGTTTTCAACAAAGAACTTTACATTCCATTGACAAGAAGAATAAAAGTGAATTTCCTATCTTGTATGACACAAAATATCCCTTCTTTTTCCTTGCTTCAAATCGACAAACCTGAAATTCCGGCTTTTCCCTCTTCCGATTCACTCCTTCCACAGCCCCCGGAACATGGAATCTGTTTAGTATTGTGAAATGCCTCCGGCCTCCTATAATTAAAGGCAACCCATTTCAGCATGGCAAACCACACTACCACTCAAAAGCTCTGCAACTGGTTCATTCAGCAAGCCAATACAAAAGGAAACCTGCTCACGCCCGTCAAATTGAACCACCTGGTCATTCTGGCGGACTGGTGGCACCTGCACCGGAATGGCGACTTCCTGATCAATGAAAAGGCGGAAGCATGGAGCTCCGGTCCCGTGCTCCCCTCCATTTATCACGAATACAAGGACCAGCCTCCCTACTCCGCCATTGAACACCCCAGCCGCCGCCAGCCGCCCCTGGAAGAGGACGCGGACATCATCCCCTTCCTGGAGCACATCTGGAATTTGTATGGGAAATACACGGCCCAGCAGCTCGGACGCATCAACACTGCGGCGAATACCCCGTGGCACCAGGTTCAGGGAAAGCTCGGAGAGGCGGAACACCAGCAGATCACCCGGGAGCACGTGGAAGCCTACTTCCAGTCCCTGATCGGCTGACCTGCGGTGGATTTTCTCTTTCCCTCCGCATCATTTTTCCACTCGCCACCCACATTTGAGTGAAAAAAAACTTGCAAAGAATGGCCTCTTCCGCTTTAATTCGCCCGCACCGGAAAGGTGTCCGTTACATAGCCCTATAGTGTAATCGGTAACACAGCGGATTCTGGTTCCGTATTTTGGGGTTCGAGTCCTCATAGGGCTACCACTTTAACAAAAATCCCGTCTCCAAGGAGGCGGGATTTTTGTGTCTGCATGGGAGCCATGTTGTGGAGAATATTTGCCTACCGGGTTCGGACAATAGTCGCAATAAAAGCGCAAATGGTATCCTTGCCGTCCGTCACGATAAGCCGCAGCAGAGAGTCTTCCCCGGAAGCGGCGGGTGGAACGGTAAGACGCACCGCAGTGGCTCCCGGGTGCCCGCCGGAGGGAGTAAACGTGAATCCGGGCACGGCGCCGGCCAGTAAATACCACTCATAATCGCACTTGATTTCCAGGTCGCATTCACCGCCTTCCGTAGGTATGTTGATCGTAGCCGGAGTGATGGAGGCATTGACCTCCTTCCCGCGCTGACGCCAGGTGACCTTGCCCAGTCTGTAGTACTGGTTTGCGGCGGGTTCACACGCATACAGATCCAGATTAAGCGCAACCCGGTCAATGGAGGGATTGGGAGCTACTGAAAAAGCCAGGAGATCCGGCCTTTCCTCAATCAGCGTGGCACAAGGAGGGATGCAGACATGTGTGGGATCAGAATCTGCCTGCACAAACCTGCGGCCGGACAAAGGAACGTTAGTATCAATAACCACCTCCACTCTGCCGCCCTCAACCGGAATATCTATCTCCTCCGGGGAAATGCGTTTAATGATGACACCTGCATCATACAGCCTTTTGTCAACGACGGTTTGAACTTCCTTTTCCGGCAATTCTCCGGACGGTCCATCCTGCACCAGCCCGGCATTCCATCGTTCACGTTCCTTTTGCGTAATATGGACCGCCGCATTCCCGGTGTGCCCGGTTAATTCATGCCGGGATGCCAGAAGAATTCCATTGATGATATTAATTTTACTCATGGTTTTTCAATCCTGCGCCGCCTCCGGAAAAAGATCATTCATTCCGTGACGTTAAAACCGGATCATGCGCCCTGCCGGAATCCAGCTTTACCGATGGCATGGACCGGCACAGGCGATATTGCTTGACAGATTTTCACCTGTAATTGCTTATATTAAACACATGATAAGGCTCTTTTCCCTGCTGGCCGGAATACTTCTGGCCCCCGCCCTTGCCGCGGCAGCCGCGGACAAATACAGCGTGATCCCGGAACCCGCTCAAACGGAACTCAGGCAGGGAACGGCCAAAACGCTCAAGCTCCTGTCCGACAACGCGGCCACCTCCCTGGGCAGGGACGCCTACCAGCTCGCCGTTACCCCGCAGGGCGTCCACCTCACTTCCGGGGGAAAGGAAGGCCGTATCTACGGGCTCGTCACCCTCCAGCAGCTCCAGGACCAGCTGGCCGCCCATCCGGAAGGCATTCCCTGCGGCGTCATCAGGGACAAGCCCCGCTACCCATGGCGCGGCCTGATGGTGGACCCGGCGCGCCACTTCCTCCCCATGAAGGACCTCAAGAAGTTCGTGGACCTGATGGCCTACTACAAATTCAACAAACTGCACGTGCACCTGACGGACAACCAGGGATGGAGGCTTCCGGTGCCCGGCTATCCCAGGCTCCAGAGCGTCGCCTCCAAACGGGCGGAAAGCTTCGGGGACGGCAAACCCCACGGCGGCATGTACACCAAGGAAGAACTGAAAGACCTGGTGGCGTACTGCATGGCGCGCGGCATTGAGGTCATCCCGGAAATAGACGTTCCGGGGCACAACCAGGCCCTCCATGCCGCGTACCCGGACCTCTTCTGCTTCCCCCGGAAAGACATGAAAGTGCGGACGATCGCAGGCAACACCAAGGAGCTGGTCTGTCCGCAAAAACCGGAAGTCTGGAAATTCTACGCCGCCGTTTTCAAGGAACTCAAGGACATCTTCCCGTCCAGCATCGTCCATCTGGGCGGGGACGAAGCTCCCACGGAACTCTGGAAGAAATGCCCCCTGTGCCGGGAAGCCCGCGCCAGGGACGGGCAGAAGGACGAACAGGAACAAATGAAGGCCTTCTTTGCGGGAATGACCGCACTGCTGGCCAAAAACGGACAGACCCCGCAATTCTGGTATGAAGGAAACGCCGGCATCTACCACCCGGGGGAAACGGTCTATGCCTGGAGGGCGGACCAGGCGCGCCAATCCGTGGAAAAGGCCAACAAGGCCGGCCTGAAGCTGGTCATGGCCTCCAACGAATACTGCTACCTGGACTACCCGCAATTCCAGGGCCAATACAACTGGGGCTGGATGAGGGCCGTCACGCTGGAAAAATGTTATGAACTGGATCCCGCCTTCGGTAAAACCGGGCGGGAAGCGGACCACATCCAGGGTGTGCACGGTGCGGTATGGGGGGAACACCTTCCCGACCTGAACCATGTTCTTTACCGTACTTACCCGCGCGCGATGGCCATTGCGGAGGCGGGATGGACGCCCATGGAGACCCGCTCCTGGGAAAACTTCCGGCAGAAGGTGGACGACCACCGGGCATTTGTCCTCAAACGCTTCCATTACAACCTGGAACGCACCCCGGAAAACGAACCTCCCTTCCCATGGGAAAACAAAAAATAATTCCATCCACCGTTTTTTCTTACCACCTGCAAACGGCCATGATAAACTGTTTCCTGAAAAAAACCTTCACCATGCATAAAATATTCCACTTCCTAACGTGCGCGGCCCTCTCCCTGAATCTGGCGGCCGCCCAGCAAACGGCTTACAGCGTGATTCCGGAACCGGCGAAAACAGAGCTCAAGCAGGGGTCGACCAAAACGCTCAAACTCCTGTCCGACAAGGCTTCTCCCTCCCTGGGAAAGGACGCCTACCAGCTTTCCGTCACCTCGCAGGGAGTGCATCTCTCTTCCGGAGGAAAGGAAGGCAGGATTTACGGGCTCGTCACTCTCCAGCAGCTCCGGGACCAGCTGGCCGCCCATCCGGAAGGCATCCCCTGCGGCGTCATCAAGGACAAGCCCCGCTACCCGTGGCGCGGACTGATGGTGGACCCCGCGCGCTTTTTCATTCCCGCGGCTGATCTGAAAAAATTTGTGGACATGATGGCCTACTACAAATTCAACAAGCTCCAGATCCACTTGACGGACGACCAGGGCTGGCGCCTGCCCGTACCCGGCTATCCCAAACTCAAGACCATCTCTTCCAAACGGAAGGAAAGCATGCGCAACGGGACTCCCCATGAAGGGATGTACACCAAGCAGGAACTGAAAGACCTGGTGGCCTATTGTGCGGCACGCGGCATTGAGGTCATCCCGGAAATAGACGTTCCCGGCCACAATCAGGCCCTGGCCGCGGCCTATCCTGAATTCTTCTGTTTCCCGAACCCGGACACGAAGGTGAAGACCGACGGCGGAGTCACCCTCCACCTCGTCTGCCCCCACAAGCCGGAGGTCTGGAAATTCTACGCCGCCGTTTTCAAGGAACTCAAGGACATCTTCCCGTCCAGCATCGTCCATCTGGGCGGTGACGAAGCGCCCCTGGAAAAAACCTGGACCAAATGTCCCCTCAGCATCCAGTACCGGGAGCAGAAAGGCATGAAGGACGTCCATGAGGAATTGAAGGAATTCATTAAAAAAATGTCCTCCATGCTGGCCGTTCACGGCAAGCGGATCCAGTTATGGTATGAAAAGCCCTGGGCCAAGGCTAACATCTACAACAAGGGAGACACCGTCTTCACTTGGCGCATGGGCCTGACTCCGTCCACCATCACGGAAACGAAAAAGCAGGAGCTGCCCCTCATCATCGCCGCCGGGGAACACTGCTACCTGGACTATCCGCAGATTCCCGGGCAGAGCAACCGGGGCTGGATGCCCACCACCACGCTGGAACAAAGCTACAAGCTGGACCCCGCCTACGGCAGGCCGGAAAAGGAAGTGGACCACATCATCGGCGTACAGGGCACCATGTGGGGAGAACATCTCCCCACCCTGAACCACGTTCTCTACCGCGCCTATCCGCGCGCCTGCGCCGTTGCGGAAGCGGGCTGGTCACCGATGAACGTGCGCTCCTGGGAAAACTTCCAGCGCAAGCTGGCGGACCAGCGCCAATTTGTCCTCAAGCGTTTCAACTACGACATGGAGCGCACGAAGGAAAACGAACCCCCTTTCAAATAATCCGCATTCTCTATTCATGAGCAGCACCAAATTTGTACGTCCGCACCGCCCCTCCGTAGAAGAACTGGCCCAAGGCGTCCTGTCCGGCAGCCGCGCCCTGCTGGGAAGGGCCATCACCCTGATAGAAAGCAACGCCGCCAAGGACCAGGAAGCCTCCCGGGAACTCATCTCCAGGCTTCTTCCCCACTCGGGCAACGCCGTCCGCATCGGCATCACGGGCGTTCCGGGGGCGGGCAAATCCTCCTTCATTGAAGCCTTCGGCACGTACCTGTGCAAAAAAGGCTTCAAGGTGGCCGTGCTTGCCATTGACCCCTCCTCTTCCGTCTCCCGCGGCTCCATCATGGGGGACAAAACCCGCATGGAGGAACTCTCCGGAGAAGAAAACGCCTTCATCCGCCCTTCCCCCTCTGGCGGTTCCCTGGGCGGCGTAGCCAGGAAAACGCGTGAAACCATGATCGCGTGCGAGGCCGCGGGCTTTGACGTCATCCTCATTGAAACCGTCGGCGTCGGCCAGTCGGAAACCACGGTGCGCTCCATGGTGGACATCTTCATGCTCCTGCTCATCACCGGGGCCGGAGACGACCTCCAGGGCATCAAGCGCGGCATCATGGAACTGGCGGACATCCTGGTGGTCACCAAGGACGACGGGGACAACCGCCAGCGTGCGGCCGCCCACTGCCAGGAACTCAAAATGGTGCTCCACTACCTGCAAAGCCCCACCCCGGGCTGGACGCCCTCCGTCCTCACCTGTTCTTCTCTGGAAGGACGAGGGCTGGACACCATTGAAGACACGCTCTTCCACTTCCGGGACAGCATGAAGGAATCCGGCTTCTGGAACACGCGCCGCCGCAACCAGTCCCTCTCATGGGTTCAGGCCCTGGTGCATGAAGCCCTGCTCACCGCCTTTGAACAGCACCCCGCCGTGGCGTCGCGCATGCCCATTCTGGAAAATATGGTGGCAGGGGACAAGATGGACCCCGTCTCCGCCGCGCACGACCTGCTGAGCCACTTCACTTATCCCGTGCCCGGACATTGAAGAAATCCGCCAGCACCCTGGCGTACACCTCCTTCTTGAACTCCGGCAACCATCCCAGCCTGAACTCGTCTGGAGCTATCCACCTGTAGGCACAGAACTCCCGGTGGTCCAGAGTCGGTTCCGGAGCGTCCGCATGCAGGCGGCACAGGAAATACTCCTGTTCCTGCCCCACAAAAGGCTGTTTCCTTTTTTCACGGACGTAATCCAGCACCTCCGGCGGATAATCATACCGATACCCGTCCCGTGACTCCACCACATCATACTGGGACGGCAAAAACCCGACTTCCTCGCCAATCTCGCGCTTCACGGCCTCCAATGCCGTCTCTCCCGGATCAATCCCCCCCTGCGGAAACTGCCAGGCCCCTTTCTGCCTGGACCGTTCGCAAACCAGCAGTTTCCCATCCTCCCGGACCATCAACCCCGCCACATTAGGACGATACATTTTTTCCATGTCTTTTTACCTAGCACAACTTTATCACCATGTCCAAGCATCAATGCACGGAGGAGCTGGATGCGGCACTGTTAACCGCAAATATACACCATTACTATTTATTGACATTTTCTAAAAAACTTTCAAATCGGAATAGCATGCAAACAATAATGCGATTACTCTATTGTTTCTTATTATAACCGTTGTTTTCCATAATAAATCACATGCATCTCAAGCTGTATGCACTCCTCTGCCAGCACAGTTCATCCCTAACATACAACCTTACCAATATCTTGAGAAAGAGGGTAAACTAAGAATCAGGATTATTGTTGCAGTACTTCATAAGGACGGAGAAACGACTCGTCAAAAGATAGATGAAAAAGCTGATCTCACTAATCCCTGGGATCCAGAGGCCGTCGCCTTGGCTATTGCAAACAAAATGTATGAATCCAAAGTTGCTCAATGTGAAGAAAGAGAGTGCAGATTAACAGAATAACATCATATTTAATCATCATGAAAACCATACTAACTTATTTTATTTGGGCAACAGTATTCATTTTTCATACCATGTCTTCTTTATCTTTTGGGACAGAAGACGTTCAGCAGAAAAAACAGTCTGAGTCCGGTACTGCCTTAAAAATTGAGTTTCCCAATGCTATTATTCTCAATCCTAAAGAGATCAAGAGCTTTGACATGATTAAAATAATTCAGCAAGAATATATCAAGGTGCAATACAAAGACTACACCATTGTGTTCAACGCCCACATGAGGGATAGTGAAAATCACCTTTTTGAAGTGTTTTTAGTGGAGAATGATGAAGGACAGAGAAAATTGGTCTCATTCAACATGGATGAAGTGTATAAATATCTCAAGAAAAAAGATAGAAAAAACAATAAAACCATCAGCCAATTGGAAGATATGACCCCGTCCATTCCAGTATCTGACCAAAGTAATAAATAGCCTGTTGAGAATTTTTCTTCACACCGTTTCATGCCTGATATTAAATAGAAGCCATGAAACGGTTTTTTATTTCCGCCTTGACTGTATGTGTTTGTGCTACAGCTCCACTTTCTGCCCAGTCGAAGACGGGGGCTCCTACCCAGTCCACGGATGATTACAACCAGAGCCAGTTCTGGATCGGCAATTTTCCGGAGGGGCAGTATGTGGTGCATCTCAGCCGGATTGTGGCCGTGGCGCAGCAGAAGTATATCCTGGACAACGCCTGCATGGTGTATGAGGTGACTCTGGTGACCATGGGGAATACTCCCACCAAGTTTTATTACCTGGAGAGCCTGGGACAAGGCTCCGGCATCAATGCCATCAAGAATGTGACCGACCGGGCGAAGGAACTCGGTTCCGGCGCGGTCAACCGGGCCACGGGCGGAGGCATCGATCCGGATACCACCGTCGCGAAGGCGTATCCCAATACGAATACCGTGGAGTTCCGTGTGGCTTCCCTGGAACAGCTCAACAAGATGTACGCTTCCCTGCTCAAGGCGTGGCAGGATGGGAAAGGGAGGACCTTCAAGCCCTGAGGGCTTGAATCAGTGATTAGGTATTAATGAGTAGTGATTAGATTTAAAATTCGCGGACTGCAAGTCCGGATTTTTACACTAATCTCTCATCTCTAAACTCTCATCACTGTTAAATGTATTTCCTCTCCATCATGTGGGCCTTCAAGGGGTCCGCGGCGAAGAGGTGGGTGAGGCCGATGGCGAGGGCGTCCGCAGCGTCGGATTCCGGCGTTTCCCGGAGTTCCAGAAGAGCCCGGACCATGAAGGCGACCTGCGCTTTTTGAGCAGCCCCCCGCCCTACGACGGAGAGTTTCACGCTTTTGGGAGAGTATTCCATGATCCGCAGGCCGGCTTCCGCCGCAGCGATCACCACGGCCGCCTTGGCCGCTCCCATCGTAATGGCCGTCTGGTGGGACTGGACGTAGATGATGCGTTCCACCGCCATTTCATCCGGCTCCCATTTGTCAATGAGGTTGCCCAGATGCTGCTTGATGGCAAGCAGGCATCCGGATTGGGACACGCTGCGCGGAATGGAGAGCGTGCCGTAGTCCAGGGCGGATGCCCGGCGGTGGTCCCCCTCCACCACGGCATAACCCGTGTTGCGGATGGCCGGGTCTATGGCAAGGATACGCATGGGATCATCGTCATTCCCGCACGGAGAACCCCCGTGCCCCTAGCGTCTGCGGCGCTTGGGTCCGGCGGGTTTGACCTTGCGGACGGATTTGATCGGCTTGTCTTCCAAGAGGGCGGTATAGGTGTAGTCGAAGCCGTCCAGCTTTTTGTGCTCGATGGGTTTTCCGATGAAGTTTTCCACAGCCGTGGCAAAGTCCACTTCATCCGCCGTCATGATGGTGAAGGCATCCCCCGTGGCTTCCGCGCGGCCGGTACGGCCGATGCGGTGCACGTAGTCTTCCGCGTTTTCCGGAACGCGGTAGTTGATGACGTGGGTCACGCCGCTGATGTCAATGCCGCGCGCCGCCACGTCCGTAGCCACCAGGATGTCATATTTGCCGCTTTTGAAGCCCTTGAGGGCTTCCATGCGTTCCTTCTGCGGAATGTCAGAGTGCATGACGGCCACTTCTCCGCGGTAGCCGTGCTGCTTGAGCATGCCGCATACGGCGTCCGCTTCCTTG
Organism: Akkermansia sp.; assembly: GCA_048388685.1. Lineage (GTDB taxonomy): Bacteria > Verrucomicrobiota > Verrucomicrobiia > Verrucomicrobiales > Akkermansiaceae > Akkermansia. The sequence continues at coordinate 10,425 of DBGCTZ010000015.1, forward strand.
CGGGTACGGGTGAAGATCATGACGGAGTGGAAGTCCGTTCCTTTCAGGAGGCCCAGCAGCAGTTCATCCCGCTGGTCCAGCGCCACCGGATAGAAGGCGTGGCTGATGGTGGCGGCCACTTCGCGCCGGGCGATGGTGACTTCCGCCGGGTCCGTAAGGCACCATTTGGCGAATCCGGCGATGACCGGAGGCATGGTGGCGGAGAAGAAGAGGGTCTGCCTGCCTTCCCACGGGCAGAGGTTGACGATTTTACGGACAATGGGGAGGAAGCCCATGTCCAGCATGCGGTCCACTTCATCCAGCACCAGGGCCTTGACTTCCCCGAAGCGCATGGTGCCGCGGTAGAAGTGGTCCACCAGGCGCCCGGGCGTAGCCACCACAATGTCCGCGCCGTTTTTCAGGTCTTCCGTCTGCTTGCCGTAGCCCAGGCCGCCGTACAGCAGGGCCACCTTCAGTCCGGTGAATTCACCGTATTCCGCAAAGGCTTCCGCCACCTGGTCCGCCAGTTCCCGGGTGGGTTCCAGCACCAGTATCTGGGGCTTGCCGATGGGCTGAAGCTTGGTCAGCAGGGGGAGCGCAAAGGCAGCGGTTTTTCCCGTTCCCGTCTGGGAGGCCCCGATGAGGTCCCGGCCTTCCAGTATGATGGGGATGGCCTGCTCCTGAATAGGGGTGGGATGTTCATAACCGCATTTTTCCACCGCCTTCAAGACGGGTTCCGATAAACCTAATTCTGAAAATAACATTGATCTTGTTTGCTTGCTAAAGAGTAGAGCACGGCCCCCGCACAGAAGGACGGGGACGCGTGGTCAGGAGATGAACGGATTGGTCAGCAACTCGTTCTTCACGGTGGTGTACGGGCCGTGTCCCGGGAAAATCCTGGTGGTGGCGGGCTGGTTGAGCACTTTCGTTTCAATGCCCTGTTTCAGCAGCCGCAGGTTTCCGCCCGGAAGGTCCGTGCGCCCGATGGACCCGGCAAAGATGACGTCCCCCGGGAACATGATGCCTTCATCCGGGAGATCGTAAACGATGCTGTCCGGAGAGTGTCCCGGCACCTGGTGCAAATGCCACAGCAGGCCGCCCCAGTCCGCCGTGTGGATGTTTTGCGTAAGCACTTCATCCACCACAAACGGCTGAACGTTGAGGGGAAGGCCCCAGGCGTCCCGCGCCATTTTTTCCAGGGTCAGGTCTTCACTGTAAGGCTGCCCGGCATGGATGCGGCAGCCGAAGATCTGGCGCATGCGGCAGGCGTCTTCCACATGGTCAAAGTGCTGGTGGGTGATGAGCAGATCCGTGATGATGATATCGGGTTTCTTGGAGTATATCCAGTCCGCGAAGCCGGACGGGGCGTCCACCGCCACGTAAGTGTTATCCTTCGTCTTGAAGAGATAACCATTACAGGAAGCTACTCCACCCGTATAAACGCGAATCCGATCCATGGAGAGGGATTGTAGCCGGATTGTCCGGAATATCCAGTATAAAGACGTTTTCCTGAAATTGCGTTCTGTCATCTTCCCCCGGAAGCGCCCGTCACATCAGGCTCCAGGGAATGACGTCTCCCGCATTCATCGGCACCACTTTCAGTCCGTATCCTTCATAGGCGTCCGGCACCAGCATTTCCCGCCGCTGGAGGCGTACCGTTTTTGCGGGCGGCGTCAGTCCGTACAGGGCGCGGGCGTGGCCGGAAACGAAGCCCTGAAGCTTGTCCAGGGCATCATGCTTGTCAAACAGGGCGGCCAGCTGCGGCAGGGCGATGGGGGCGGTGAATACGCCGGCGGCGCATCCGCACGCTTCCTTGGCATGGATGGGATGGGGAGCGGAGTCACTGCCGAACATGAGGCGCGGATGCCCGGAAAGGGCTGCCTTCAGCAGGGCTTCCCGGTCTTCCGGCCTTTTGGCGATGGGCTTGCAGAAGAGATGGGGGCGGAGCATGCCGCCGGCCACGTCGTCCAGCGTGATGAGCAGGTGCTGGAGGGTGACGGTGGCCGCCAGGTTTTCAAATTCATCCAGCAGCTCCACGGCGGAGGCGGTGGTGATGTGCTCCATGCAGATGGTCAGTTTGGGGAAACGGGCCGCAAGGTCCCGGTAAACGTCCAGGAATTCGGCTTCCCGGTCCATCACGAATCCATGGCTTTCACCGTGCACGAGCAGCGGAATGCCCATTTCCTGCATGATGGACATGGTAGCTTCCGCGTCTTTCATGACCTTTACGCCTCCTTCGCTGTTCGTGGTGGCGCCCGCCGGATACAGCTTGATGCCGAAGACCAGCTCCTTGAGCCGGGCCAGTTCCTGTTCCGTGTAGGAGCGGAAGAAGGCCGTCATGCAGGGTTGGAAGACGTCCCCTTCGCAGGCGTCCAGCACACGCCGGCGGTAGGCCTGCACCGCTTCCGCATCCGCCACGGGAGGCACCAGGTTGGGCATGATGACCGCTCCGGCGAAGGAGGCGGAACTCAGGGGCGCCACCAGTTTCAGCATGTCGCCGTCCCTGAGGTGAAGATGCATGTCCAGCGGGGAGTGCAGTTCCAGAATCATGCGGATATGATGCAGGAAGGGAGTTCCGAAATCAAGCATGGTCCCCTGCTCCGCCGTAAGAAGGCGCCCCGGAAGCAGAAAGAAACCGAGTGCCTTTTCCGCAAGCGGGGGAAAGCATGCTCAACCATGGAGCAGTTCACGAGAGACTTCGCGGGAAGCCCTGCCAAACACAAAAAAAGCCGCCCGGAGGCGGCAAGTTTCCTGAACAAGGTGGCGAAGCGGACGGGGCTCGAACCCGCGACCTCCAGCGTGACAGGCTGGCGCTCTAACCGAACTGAGCTACCGCTCCCTGACCTTGGATGATGCCCGTGCCTTACGGCAAGGACGGGGACGCTTATATCTGCCTTTACTCCCATTGACAAGAAAAAAAGACTTTTTTTGCAACTTTCGCGATTGCCGCCGGTTTGTATGATGAAGGAGGCGGGATGTTTCATTTTCCCGACTATTTTAACATGGAAACAAATTCTCCATTTTATTTGTTTTAGTTTGACAACAATTAACCGGTTTTGGCATAACAGCGCCATGGTTCAACCTTCCCTGGATATCACTGCCTCCGTTCACCAGTTTGAGGCCATTCTTTACCAGTTTAAACGCGATAACCTGAATGACCTGAACAAGGTGGACCAGAACCATTACCAGAAGATCATGGGGCTTTCCGTCCGCCAGATGAATGCTCTTGGCACGCTGAACCAATTGATGACCAACCGCCAGGAGGGTATTCCCCTGAAAACGCTGGCCCACCATCTCCGCATGAGCATTCCTTCCACGTCCCTGCTGGTGGACAGCCTGGTGAAGAAAGGCCTGTTTGACCGGAAGGAGAATCCGCGGGACCGGCGCTCCCTCTGCATCCGCCTTTCCGAGGAAGGAGAATCCCGCGTCCAGATTCTTTACGCCGGCATGAAGAAGATGGTGGATAACCTGTTCAATACCCTGCCGGAAGAAGACCAGGAGCATTTCTGCCGCATTGTGAATACTCTTTACAACAATCTTTACAGCAAATAATACCATATGAAAAAACATACGCACGAACGGAAGGTTCCCCTCCGCCTGCTGGCCGCCTCCGGCCTGCTTTTCTCTCTCATGCTGCCGGGTTATTCCCAGGGGCCTCCCGGAAAAGCCGCCAAGCCCAGCACCGTCCTCGTGGAGAAGGCGACAGCCATCGACAGCGCGGTGAACAAGAAGTACATCGGCCAGGTGGAGTCCATTGACCGGGTGACCGTACAGCCCCGCGTTTCCGGCAACATCGTGGCCACCCGCTTCCGGGAAGGCAACGTGGTCAAGAAGGGAGACCTGCTTTTCGAGATAGAAGACACGCGCTACAAGGCGGCCGTGGAAGAAGCCGTCGCCAAGAAGGCCCAGCTGGAAGCCAAACTGCTTTACGCCAAGAACAGCTTTGAACGCTATAACAGGCTGCTGGCCTCCAAGTCCGTCTCCATGGACACGGTGGAAAACGCCAAGAGCACCATGCACGCCCTGGAAGCGGAAATCCAGTCCGCGGACGCCGCCATCACGGTAGCGAAGGATGATCTTAATTACACCAGGCTCACCGCTCCCATCACGGGCCGCACGGGCCGCGTCACTTTTTCCACGGGCAATTACATTACCCCCACCTCCGGGTCCCTGGTGACCATCACGGGCATTGACGAGGTGTACGTGAAGTTCCCCATCAGCGAACGCGACTTCCTTTCCCTGTTCGGCACCCAGGAGAACATGAAGAAGGATGCCATCGTGTCCGTAACGCTCGCCAACGGCAAGGCATACGACCAGCCGGGCACGATTTTCATGACGGACAACGCCGTCCAGCCGACCACGGATACCCTGAATGTCTGGGCCAGGTTTCCCAATCAGGAGGACGTGCTGACGCCCGGCGGCCTGGTCACGGTGACTCTCTCCAAGAAGAATGTGGACCGCTTCCCGGCAGCCAATATTTCCGCCGTCATGCATGATTCCTACAAGAGCTACGTTTACGTGGTGAACGACCAGGGCGTGGTGGAACGCCGGGACGTCACGCTGGGGAATACGGTCAATAACGAGCAGTGCTTCAGCTCCGGAGTGAAGGAGGGGGAAGTCATCATCATTGACGGCATGCACAAGGTGCGCGCCGGCGCCAAGGTGAATCCGGTGTATTCCACTCAAAACTGACCACCCCATGATTGCGGACCTATTTATCAAACGGCCCAAGTTCGCCATCGTCATCGCCATCCTGATGGTATTGGCGGGCGGCATCTGCCTGAATCAGCTTCCCATCGCGGAGTATCCGGAAATCGCCCCCACCAGCATCAACGTGCAGGCCACCTACACGGGAGCCAGCGCGCAGGTGGTGATGGAGACGCTGGCCTCCCCCATTGAGGAAGAACTGAACGGGCTGGAAAACCTGATTTATTTCTCCTCCAAGTCGGACAACACCGGCGGTTATTCCCTGTCCCTGACGTTCAAGAGCGGCACGGACTCGGACATCAACATGGTGAACGTCCAGAACGCGCTGAAGAGGGTGGAGTACAAGCTGCCCAAGGAGGTGACGGACCAGGGCATCAAGATACGGAAGCGCTCCTCCGACATTCTCGGGTTTTTCGCCTTCCGCTCCACCAGCATGAGCTCCCTGGAGCTGAACAACTTCGTGAAGTCCAGGGTGAAGGATGAGATCGCCCGCGTGCCGGGCATCTCCGCCGTCAGCCTGATGCCGGAAAAGAATTACAGCATGCGCATCTGGCTGGACGCCCTGCGCATGTCCGCCCTGAACATCACGCCGGATGACGTTTCCAACGCCATCAAGGCGCAGAACGTCCAGGCGGCCGCCGGCTCCATCGGTTCGGAAGGGGAAAACAATTTCATCCAGTACAAGGTGAACGTGACCGGACGCCTGAAAACCGTGGAGGAATTCAGCCAGATCATCGTCCGTACCGGGCAGGACGGCCACGTCACGCGGCTGGATGACATTTCCCGCATTGAGCTGGGCGCGGAGACCTACACGGGCAGCAGCCGCAACAATGGGGAGGATTCTGTGAACATGGCGGTGTACCGCCTGGATGACGCCAACGCCCTGGAGGCCATGAACGGCGTGAAGGATACGCTGATGAACCTGAAGGAGCGCTTCCCGGACGGCGTCAGTTACGTCGTCAGCTACGACCCCACGGAATACATTTCCGCCACCATGGCGGAGATCGTGGAAACACTGCTCATCGCCCTGATCCTGGTGGTGGGCATCACGTACGTGTTCCTCCAGGACTGGCGCGCCACGCTCATTCCGGCGCTCGCCATTCCCGTTTCCCTGCTCGGCACCTTCGCCATCCTGCTGCCGCTGGGCTTTTCCATCAACGTGCTGACCATGTTCGGCCTGATTCTGGTGATCGGCTCCCTGGTGGATGACGGCATCATTGTGGTGGAGAATACCATGCGCATTCTGGAGACGGAGGACCTGACCCCGGAGGAGGCCACCAAGAAGAGCATGCACCAGATCACGGGGGCCATCATCGCCACCACGCTGGTGACGGTAGCCATTTACGTGCCCATCGCCTTCTTCGGCGGCATGGTGGGGAACATTTACATGCAGTTTTCCGTGACCATGTGCGTGGCCCTCTGCCTTTCCGCCATCAATTCCCTGACGCTCAGCCCGGCCCTTTGCGTGCTGCTGCTGAAGAAGAAGCAAAGGAAGCAGCGCAGGTTCAGCCCCTTCCGCCCCTTTAACGCCGCCCTGGAATGGGCACGCAAGAGCTATATCACCTGCGCCGGCGTCATGGTGCGCCGCGCGTGGCTTACGCTGATTCTGCTGGCCGCCGTCCTGGTGGGCAACTGGAAGCTGTTTGAAACCGTTCCCAAGTCCTTCCTTCCCCCGGAAGACAAGGGCACCGTCTTCTGTGACATCCAGCTGGCTCCCGGCGCCACGCTGGGCCGCACGGAACAGGCCATGCGCAGCGCGGAGCAGAAGCTGATGAGCATTCCCGGCGTTCGCCAGGTTTCCTCCACCTCCGGGTTCAGCTTCATGGGCGGCAACGGGGAAAACCTGGGCATGTGCATCGCCCAGCTTGATTCCTGGGACAAGCGCAAGACGCCGGATCTTTCCCTGGACGCCATCATGCAGAAGGCCTCCATCCTGTGCGACGAGATTCCGGCGGCCAAGGCCACCGTGTTCAGCCCCCCCGCCATCATGGGGCTGGGCCTGACGGGCGGCGTCTCCTTCATGCTCCAGGCCAGCGGGGAGGAAACACCCAAGGATCTGGAACGGGCGACGAACGATCTGCTGGACAAGATTAACAAACTGCCGGGGACCATGTATGCCCGCAGCGCGTATGAGGCGAACACGCCCCAGCTTTTCCTGAACATCGACCGTGAAAAGGCGCAGAGCATGCACGTGCCCGTGAACCGCATTTTCACGACGCTCCAGAGCAAGCTGGCTTCCATGTACATCAATGATTTCAACCTGATCGGCTACACGTTCAAGGTGAAGATGCAGTCCGCGGCGGAAGACCGCACCAGCATCAATGACATCATGAACACTTATATCCAGAACGACCAGGGCCAAATGGTGCCGCTCAGCTCCGTAGCCACGCTTTCCTATATGGTGGGGCCGCGCCAGATCTCCCGCTTCAACCAGCTCATGTCCGCGGAAATAACCGCCCAGGCCAGGCAGGGCGTCAGCAGCGGGGAGCTGATGAACCAGATTGAAGCCATTCCGCTGCCGGAGAATTATTCCATCACCTGGACGGACATGAGCTACCAGGAACGCCAGAACGACGGCAAGATCGTCCTGCTGATGGGGCTTGCCCTGCTCTTCGGCTACCTGTTCCTGGTGGCGCAGTATGAAAGCTGGACGGTCCCCATCTCCGTCATCGTCTCCGTCTCCGTGGCCCTGCTGGGCGCCCTGCTCGGCCTGATTATCTGCAACACGCCGCTGAGCATTTACGCCCAGCTGGGGCTGGTGATGCTGGTGGGGCTGGCCGGAAAGAACGCCATCCTGATGGTGGAGTTCTCCAAGATGGAGCGCGAACGCGGCGTACCCATCCAGCAGGCGGCCCTGGAAGGAGCGCGGCAGCGTTTCCGCGCCGTGATGATGACGGCCATTTCCTTCATTATCGGGGTGTTCCCCATGGTCATTGCCACCGGAGCGGGCGCGGCCAGCCGCAAGGCTATCGGCATCTCCACGTTCTACGGCATGATTCTTGCCACGATCGTGGGCATCCTGTTCATTCCGGCTCTGTACGCCATGTTCCAGCGCTACCGTGAATGGGTGAAAGCCCTGTTCACCGGAAAGGCGCAATAACGGGAAACAACATTCCTTTTTTCCAGACGGGGCGGTTCTTCCGCTCCGTCTTTTTTACCCTTCAGCAACTGCGCGAGGACAGGAAGAGGGCAACTCCGCTATTCGTACAAATACAGGTCAAAGCCCTCAAACCGTTCCTTCAGGGAGGCATGCTTCAGCTTGTCCTCAAACGGAGGGAGGAAGGTATCCGCCGGGTACTCGGCCTTCACCTTGGAGACCCACATGCGGGACATGAACGGCAGCATCAGGGAAAAGATTTCCGCCCCGCCGATGACCATGACTTCCGGGTCCATCAGCTCCAGCCGTTCCAGTTCCTCCACGGAATGAATCACCTGCACCCCTTGCGCCGTCCAGGCCGGGTCACGCGTCAGCACGATGTTCTGCCTGTTAGGAAGCGGTTTCCCGATGCTTTCATAAGTCTTGCGCCCCATCAGCACGGGGTGGCCCGTCGTGATGCGCCTGAAGGTCTTGAGGTCATCCGGCAAATGCCAGGGGAGCGCCCCCCGGTAGCCGATGCCGCGGCCGGGAGCCATGGCGACCACTCCTGTGTAAGTAACGGGCTGTGACATGGTGAATGGGAGGATGGGAGGTTAAACGGAAATGGGCGCCTTGATGTGCGGCAGGGGATCATACCCCACGAGTTCAAAATCCTCATAACGGAACCCGTCAATGGTCTTCACCTCCGGGTTCAGCTTCATCACCGGCAGCGGACGCGGCGTGCGGGACAACTGCTCCCGCGCCTGGTCCAGATGGTTCCGGTACAGGTGCAGGTCCCCGAAGGTATGAATGAATTCCCGCGCCTCATACCCGCATACCTGCGCTACCATGAGCAGCAGCAGGGCGTAGGAGGCGATGTTGAAGGGAACGCCCAGGAACAGGTCCGCGCTGCGCTGGTACAGCTGCAGGGACAGTCCGTGCCTTTCTTCCCCCGGCTGGGCGGGAATGACGCAGAATTGAAACAGTGAATGACAGGGAGGCAGCGCCATGTCATCAACCACGGCCACGTTCCACGCGCTGACGATGTGGCGGCGGGACCAGGGATTGTTCTTCAGGCCGTCAATCAATCTGGCGATCTGGTCAATGGGTTTTCCGTCATTGCCGGGCCAGCAGCGCCACTGCGCCCCGTACACGGGCCCCAGCTCCCCGTTTTCATCAGCCCATTCATCCCAAATGCTGACGCCGTTGTCTTTCAAAAACTTGATATTGGTTTCCCCTTTCAGGAACCAGAGCAATTCATAAATGATGGAGCGCAGATGGAGCTTCTTGGTGGTCAGGCATGGGAAACCGTCGCGCAGGTCGTACCTGCTCTGCCGTCCGAACACGCCGATGGTGCCCGTTCCGGTACGGTCCTCCCGCCCCACTCCGTGGGCCAGAACATCCTCCAAAAGTGCCAAATACTGCTTCATTCCCTTAAATTACGCTTTTCTAATCCCTGGGCCCGTGATAATACGAGCATGCGCCACTTTAGTACCATCTCCAGCCTCAAAAGCCAGCCTTTTCACCGCTTCCCAGCGGTTTCCGTTCCATGATCATTCCTGAAGAGCCATATTTGGGATTCGCCGCCCTCTGCCACATTGCAGGCGCTTTCTGCCTGATTCCGGCCCTGCTCCATACCCGCACGCCCCAGGGAACCATCGCGTGGCTCATCTCCCTGCTGGCCTTTCCGTACATAGCGGTTCCTTTTTACCTGATTCTGGGGCGCCGCAGGTTCAGCGGATACGTGGAAACGCGGCGGCGCCAGACGGACCCCGAATCCACATGGGGGGAACTGACGGACAAAATCACGAACTGCATGGCGCCGTACACCGTCCAGGCGTCCGATACGGCGGGAAAAATCATGCACACGCTTTCCAACATCGTGCGCCTGCCCGTCTGCCGCGGCAACTCCTGCCACCTGCTGATTGACGCGGACCATGCCTTTCCCCGCATTTATGACGCCATCATGAATGCGGAGCATTACATCCTGATTGAATTCTTCATCATCAAGAACGATTCCGTAGGCCGGAACCTAAAGGACCTGCTGATTGAACGCGCCCGGTCCGGCATCCGCATTTACATGCTCTATGATGAAATCGGCTCCCACAAGCTCCCTCCGGGCTACATCTCCGCCCTGCGGAAGGAAGGCGTGCACATTGAACCTTTCAACGGAAAACGCCACTTCCTGAGCAACATCCTGCGGCTGAACTTCCGCAACCACCGGAAACTGGTAGTGGTGGACGGAACCACCGCTTTCATCGGCGGCATGAACATCGGGCGGGAGTACTTGGGCAAGGGAGCGCTGGGCTACTGGCGGGACACATTCGTGCAGCTGGACGGCCCCTCCGTCCAGCAGACGCAGATCAGCTTCCTGGAAGACTGGAACTGGGCCATGCTGAAATCCGGTCCCTCCTCCCTCCCCCGCCTGTGCTGGGAAATCACGCCCCAACCGGAAGATGAAACCGTGCTGATGCTGCCCTCCGGCCCCGCGGACGTCATCCCGGCCTGGAAGACCGCCATCATCGCGCTGGCGAACAGCGCCACGCACCGCCTCTGGATCGCCACGCCCTACTTCGTCCCGGACGAGGGGGTCATGGCCGCTCTCCAGGCCGCAGCCCTGCGGAACGTGGACGTGCGCATCCTGCGTCCGGAACGGGCGGACCACATCCTGGTGAAGCTCTCCTCCTTCACCTTCCTCCGGGACCTGGACACGTACGGCATCCAGGTATGGGCCTATCAGAAGGGCTTCCTGCACCAGAAGGTGATCCTGATGGATGACGACATCGCCACCGTGGGCACCGCCAACCTGGACAACCGCTCCCTGGCCCTGAATTTTGAAATCACCGCCGTCATCCACTCCCCCGCCGCCTGCGCGGAGGTGAAGGCCATGCTGGAGAAGGATTTCTCCTCGTCCAAGAAGGAATCCCTGGCGGACTACAACAACAAATCCCTGGGTTTCAAGATGCTCTGCAACCTCGCGCGGCTCATGGCTCCCGTCCAGTAGTTCTTGCGCCCAATCCGTTCTTGTATGCTTGACCTCTACAGGAGGCTGTGAGAAAATAACCCTCAAGAAGCCACCTCTTCAATTTTTAACAATAGTTAACTAAATAATGAATCCTGTTACATTCAATTGTACTGTTCTGCGCGACGGACACCAGTCCCTGGCAGCTACCCGCATGAAGACGGCAGACATGCTGCCCATCGCCCCCATTCTGGACTCCATGGGCTTCAGCGCCCTGGAAACCTGGGGCGGCGCCACCATTGACGCCGGACTGCGCTTTTTGAAGGAGTGGCCGTTCGACCGCCTGGACGCCCTGAAGAAGGCCGCCCCCAAGACGCCGCACATGATGTTGCTGCGCGGCCAGAACATCGTGGGCTACACCAACTATGCGGACGACGTGGTGGAAGCCTTCGTCGCCATGAGCGCCAAGCACGGCATGAACATCTTCCGCATTTTCGACTGCGTGAACGATCCGCGCAACATGGAAACCTCCATCCGCGCCGCCAAGAAGGCGGGAGCCCAGGCCCACGGCACCATCTGCTACACCACTTCCCCTGTACACACCACGCAAAGCTTCGTGGACATGGGCCGCGAGCTGGCGGACATGGGGGCGGACGCCATCGTCATCAAGGACATGGCCGGCCTCATCCCTCCCTATGTGACCAATGAACTGGTCACCGCCCTGAAAAAGGACCTGAACATCCCCGTCTGGATCCATACGCATGACACCGCGGGCCTCGGCGCCTCCACCTATCTCAGCGCCATTGACGCCGGGGTGGACGCCTGCGACGTTTCCATCTCCCCCTTCGCCAACGGCACGGGGCAGCCGGACTGCTTGCGCATGCTGGCCCTGCTCAACGGCAATCCCCGCAAGCCGGATTACGACACGGACAAGCTCATTGAAGTTTCCGAAATGCTCAAACCCATCTATGACAGTCTGGGCAAGTTCACTTCCCACCGCAACGAAGTGGTGGACTCCGACACGCTGCGCTACCAGGTGCCCGGCGGCATGCTCTCCAACTTCCGCACCCAGCTCAAGGAACAGGGCATGGAAGACAAGTTTGAAGAAGTGTTCGCGGAAATCCCCGTGGTCCGCAAGGCCCTGGGCTGGATTCCGCTGGTCACGCCCACCTCCCAGATCGTGGGCGTGCAGTCCATGCTGAACGTCAAGTTCGGCCGCTGGAAGAACATCACTCCCCAGGCGGCGGACATCGCCCTGGGCTACTATGGCCGCACCCCGGCCCCGGTGGACCCGGAAGTGCAGAAGCTCTGCGCGGAAAAGATGGGCAAGGAACCGATCACCTGCCGCCCCGCGGACCTCATCAAGCCCGGCATGGAAGACCTGCGCAAGAAGCTTGCGGAAAAGGGACTGCCTACGGACGACGAACACTGCGTCATTTACGCCATGTTCCCCCAGCAGGTGGAAGACTTCTACAAGAAGCCGGAACCGAAGGAAGAAGCGCCCGTACAGGTGAATACCGCCCCCGCGGCCGCCGCTCCGTCCATAGCGGTCATTGACAACGGCATCACTGCGAAGGTAAGCGGAGCCTCCGGCTCCCGTGACCTGACCATCGTCATCAACGGCCAGGCCCACTCCGTAAAGGTGGAACGCGTCGGCTAAAATCTCCGACTTACCGGATAAAACCACTTGCGGGCGGTCCCCTCCATGAAAGGGACCGCCCGTTTTCCGTTTACGGATTCCTGAAAAACGACTTATATCGCACGGTTCCGGTTATTTCTCAAAAACCAGCATCTTTCCGGCCAGCGTCTGGCTGAGAGCCGTCGCCGGAATCTGTTTGATGGAGCCCGGCTTGATCGGGAATGAAAGAAGGCGTTCACATTTGACGGAAGTATCTGCATCCGTGTTGCACTGGACATAATCGAGTCCTTCAATGGAAATGGAATAGGAGCCGGCAGGGATTTTACCCCAGTATTGTTCTTCCAAATCCCTGATGGCGTTGTTGCTATTCTTCAGAGCAGTCAGGGAAAATTTTCTTACCGTGTCCCCCCAATGAAGGGCGACTGCTTCATCGGGTTTAGTTCCATCCGGAACGGTTTGTAAAACACACCAATGAGCGTCAATTCCCGAATGATCGGGATTGCCTCCGGCATCCACGCAGAAAGGAACCATGCAGAGGCCTCCGTTCCTCAACGTTTCAATAATGGCGGAAACATTACAGGCGACGGACCGGCACTTGATGTTGCCGGAGGGCTCCAAAGCCTTGATGTAATCGGCCATGTCCGGAGTAGCGTCATATAATTCTCCAATAACGGTTTCCCCGTCCTTTTTGAACTTGTTCCTCAGGGATTCCCTGGTTTTGTCCCCATCTGCCGTGGCGGGGATTTTAATATCATAGAGATATTCCAGGACAAAGGAGAGGGCGTAAAGACCACAGGTCGGCCCCCGCTGGGCCTTGAATTCAACGTTCCGGCCTTCCGGATTGGTAACTGTAATAGACATAATTCAATAATGATGGCGTGGGGATTCATTTCCCGCACGCCTTCATTACATCTCCGGAAGGCCCCGGATTCACGCTCCGCCATGTCTCCGGGCATGTTCACTTTTCGGGACGCTGTATCTATCCTGTGGAAAGAAAATGCCCCGGAAGATCATCTTTCCCCGGGAACCACCATCTTGATGTTGGGAATGATCAGGCTGAAGATGACGAATGCCGCCAGATAGGCGCTTCCGCAAACCATGAAGATGATGTCATACCCGTGGGAGGCGTTTCCCTGTGCGGCAAACCAGGACAGGGTCAGACCCACCGCCGTCTGGAACAGTACGCTGCCGATCTGCCCAGCCATGCCGGAAAGGCCAGTGATGGACGCCACATCCGACTTCGGGAACATGTCGGAACCCAGCGTGTACACGCTGGCGGACCACGCCTGGTGCGCGCCGCCCGCCAGACCGAGGACGGCCACGATGGTCCACATGTCAAAGTACTGGACGAAGATCACGGGAACCACGCAGCAGGCAAAGATGAGCATGGAGATTTTCCGGACCTTATTCAGGCTCCATCCACGGTTTGCCAGGAATTTGGTCAGAGTTCCCCCCAGAATGCTCAGTACGGTCACCAGGGCGTAAATGACGATCAGCGGGAGGGCGGATTCCTTGATGTTATAGCCAAAGTGCTTGCTGAAGAAATCCGGCAGCCAGAAGAGAAAGAACCACCAGATGGGGTCCGTCAGGAAGCGCACGAGGATGAGGCTCCAGGACTGCCTGTAAGCCAGCAATTTCCTCCACGGGATGGAGGCTCTGGCTTCCTCCTTTTCCGCCTGCGCCAGGGCGGCGGATTCCTCCGCCAGCTTCACGCGCGGATTTTTCGGCATCCGGAGCCAGAATATCACCCAGATAAAGCCGAGCACGCCGGCGGCAATGAAGGCGGACTGCCAGCCCCACGCGGCGGCCATGAAGGGAATGGTAGCCGGAGCCACCAGCGCCCCCACGTTCGCGCCGGAGTTGAACAGAGTGGTGGCGAACACGCGTTCCCCGGAGGAGAACCAGTTGGTCACCGTTTTGATGCTTGCAGGGAAGTTGCCGCCTTCCCCCAGGCCCAGGATAATGCGGCTGAGGCCCATGGATTTGACGCCGACGGCGAAGGCGTGGGAGAGTGCGCCGACGCTCCACCAGATGATGGAAATGGCAAAGCCCATCCGCGCGCCGTATTTATCGATAATCCACCCGAACATGGTCAGGCCCACCGCATAGGAGGCCTGGAAGATGGACATGATCATGCCGTACTGGGCGTCCGTCCAGCCCAGTTCATGGTCCAGAATGGGTTTCAGGATGGAAAGAATCTGGCGGTCCAGGTAGTTGATGGTGGTTGCCGCGAAGAGCATGAAGAGGATCATCCACCGGAAGGAGTCCTGTCTGGGCTGTTCCTGAATCATAGAAAAGTTCGGTTCGGGTTAAAACAGTTTCCGCTTACAGGGCCTTCAGCGCTTCCCGCGTCCGCCGGCCTATTTCCTCCCAGTCTCCAGCCTGGATCAGGGCGGCCTCGCAAATCCAGGAGCCGCCGCAGGCGGCCACTTCCGGAATTTCCAGCCAGGAGCCGATGTTGCCCGCGTTGATGCCGCCCGTGGGCATGATGCGCACGCCCGTATGGCGGAACGCGGCCAGCAGGGATTTGAGCATCCTGACGCCGCCCGCGGCCTCCGCCGGGAAAAACTTCTGGAACAGGCACCCCCGGGAGAGGGCCTGGCTCATTTCCGAAGCCGTGGAGACGCCCGGAACAAACAGGAAGCCCAGCTCCGCGGCAACCTGCACCACCTGAGGGTCAAAACCGGGCGCCACGCCGAACGAGGCTCCCGCCTTGCAGGCCTCCTCCGCCTGCTGCGGCGTCAGCAGGGTTCCCGCGCCCACCAGCATTCCGGGAACTTCCCGGGAAATGCGGGCGATGGCTTCCGCTGCGGCGGGCGTTCTGAACGTGATTTCCATGCAGCCGCAGCCGTTGTCCAGCAAGGCTTTGGCAAGGGGTACGGCCTTGTCCGCGTCATGGATGACGACGACGGGGACAAGCTTGATGGCGGATAATTTTTCCAGCAGTGTCTTCATGGTTTAAAAGTTGAAATATTGTTTGGCGTTGCGGTAGGCGATGTCCGCCGCCATGGAGCCTATCATCTCCATATCGTCCGGAACCAGGCCCCGGGCCATGTCACGCCCAAGGATGCGGCACAGGATGCGGCGGAAGTATTCATGCCGCGTGTAGCTCAACAGGCTGCGGCTGTCCGTCAGCATGCCCACGAAGCGGGAGAGCATCCCGAGCTGGCTGAGGGTTTCCAGATGGCGGGTCATGCCGTCCATCTGGTCCAGGAACCACCAGGCGGCTCCGTACTGCATTTTTCCGGCCGTGACGCCGTCCTGGAAACTGCCGCAGAGCACGGCCAGGGCGGCGTTGTCCCGCGGATTGAGGTTGTACAGGATGGTGCGCGGAAGGGTTCCCTTTTGAGCGGAACGGTCCAGCAGGCGCGCGAGCGGGGAGATGTAGGTGAAATCCGCAATGGCGTCAAAGCCCGTATCCGGCCCCAGGTCCCGCAGGGCGGCTCCGTTCGGGTTCCTGAGCGCGCCCACATGAAGCTGGCGCACCCAGTTTTTACCGGAATCCAGCTCCGCGAAGAAGTCCATCAGGTAATTGGAGAAACGGGCGGCATCCCCGGAGGCGATGTCACCGCCCTGAAGGGCGGAGGCGAACAGGGCCGAGGCTTCTTCCCCGGACAGGCTTTCCCCGTCAAACGCTTCCAGGGAGTGGTCCGAAAGCTTGCAGCCGTGCTGCGCAAAAAAGTCATGCCTGGAGGCAAGCGCCTTCCGGAAACCGGCCAAATCACGTATTTCCATGCCGGAGGCTTCTTCCAGGCGCGCCACCCACTCCCGCCATGCCCTGCCCTGATGGACGGCGCGCGCCTTGTCCGGGCGGAAGGTGGGGAGCAATTTGACGGGATCCCCGGAAGCGGCATGCCTGCGGTGGGCGGAGAGGTCGTCGCAGGGGTCGTCCGTGGTGCAGACGGTTTCCACGTTCATCCTTTTCAGGATGTCCAGCGCGCCCATTTTTCCAGACTGAAGCATGGAGGAGGTTTTCTCCCACACCTCGTCCGCCGTCTCCGGACTGAACAGGATGCCGGAAATGCCGAACGGGCGGCGCAGTTCCAGATGCGTCCAGTGGTACAGGGGATTGCGCAGCAGGCGCGGCACCGTAGCCGCCCAGGCGTCATACTTCTCCCGGTCCGGAGCGTCTCCGGAACAGAGGCGTTCCGGAATCCCGTTCGTCCTCATGGCGCGCCATTTGTAATGGTCCCCGTCCAGCCAGAGCTGGGCGATGTTGGAGAACTGGCGGTTGTCCGCAATGGCGGCGGGGTCCAGGTGGGAATGGTAGTCAATGATCGGCTGCCCCTCCGCGTACTCATGGAAAAGCGTCTTCGCCTGGGGGGTGTCCAGCAGGAAATCGTCGTTGATAAACATGGCGGCAAGCGTTGATGGTTATACTCCGGAATAGGCCAGAAAGCCCCCGTCCACGGGAATGATGACGCCCGTTACGAAGGAGGCGGAGGGAGAGACCAGGAAGCGGAGCGCGCCGCAGAGGTCCTCCGGCTCACCGAAACGGTGCATGGGCGTCTTGGCCAGCACCTTTTTCCCGCGCGCCGTGGGGGTTGCGCCGTCCTTCTCCATCATCAGGAAGCGGTTCTGCTCCGTGATGAAAAAGCCGGGCGCAATCGCGTTCACACGGACGCCCAGCGGGGCCAGGTGCGTGGCGAGCCACTTGGTGAAGTTGTCCACCGCGGCCTTGGCGGCCCCGTACGCGCCTACCTTGGTCAGAGGCTGGAAGGCGGCCATGGAGGAGATGTTGACGATGCACCCGCCGGAAGCGGCCAGCAGTTCCCCGAAGACCTGGGAAGGCAGAATGGTGCCGATCATGTTGAGGCGGTTCACGTATTCAAAGCCCTCCATGTCCATGCCAAAGAAGCCTTGGTCCGCCGGAGTGTCCGGCGTGCACTGCTCCGCCGGGCTGGTTCCGCGCGGATCGTTGCCGCCCGCGCCGTTCACCAGAATGTCCAGCCTTCCCCACGCTTCTTTCACACGGGAGCAGGCCTGTTCCAGAGCGGCCTTGTCCAGAACGTCCGCAGCCAGCACCAATGTGCGCCCCAAGCCTTCCTCCGCCAGCTTCCGCTGGAGCTCTTCCAGTTTGGAACGGGTACGGCCCAGGAGAGCCACGCTGGCACCGGCCTTCAGCAGGTCGCGGGCCATCACGGAGCAAAGCACGCCCGCGGCGCCCGTCACGACAGCGGTTTTCCCCGCCAGGGGGCGGAAGGATTGAAGCCCCATCGCCAGGCCGCGCAGTTCCGCCAAGCCGATCACGCGGCCGCCGTAGGAATACCCGGCGTAGCAATGCTTCTCCAGGTCAATGTCCATCAGCTTGCCGTGGTCCGGGCGCACCGGAATGCGCCACTCCGGCCATCCCTCGGCCTTGCGCCGGGATTCCTCGTCCAGCAGGCACTGCATGGCATAGGCCATGTCCGTATGGCCGCAAAGGTGGGAACCGGATTCCCGGAAGCTTTCATGGTCCGCGTCAAATACCGTATTGCGGAAATGGGCGAAATACACCCTGTCCGCAAACTCCTCCATCAGCAGGTGCGGCGCGTTGGAGTACAGGCCGCCCAGGGAGCCGGTGCAGAGCGTGAAGCCGGAATGCATGGAGGGAACCTCCCGCACCAGCCGGCGCATGTCCTCCTCATCACTCATGATGCGGGGAAGGCCGAAGATGGGCCGCGGCGGATCGTCCGGGTGGATGGCCATGCGGATGCCCGTTTCTTCGCAGACGGGCATGATTTCATTCAAAAAGAGGTACAGGTTCCGGCGCAATTGAGCATCGTCAATGCCTTCGTAGCGTTGGAGCATTTCCCGGAACTGCTCCGGCGTCAGGTCGTCCACCGTGCCGGGGAGTCCCAGCAGGATGGAATCCGCCAGCGCCTTGCGGGCATCCCCGTCCATGGACTGGAAAAGTTCACGGGCGCGCGCCGCCGTTTCCGGCGAATAATCGTCCTCAGCCCCTGCTCTTTCCAGAATAAACAGGTCAAAGGCGGCCACGCGGACGGCATCATACTTCAGCACGCTGCTGCCGTCCTCCAGCGGAAAAGCCAAGTCGGAACGCGTCCAGTCCAGCACGGGCATGAAATTGTAGCACACCACCTTCACGCCTTCCGAGGCCAGGTTGCGGAGACTCTGCTTGTAAACCTCCAGGTAATGCTTCCAGTTCCCGGAACGCGTCTTGATGTCTTCATGGACCGCGATGCTTTCCGCCACCACCCATTTCATCCCGGCCTCTTCCACCATCCGCGCGCGTTCGGCCACCGCCTCCCGCGTCCAGAGTTCCCCGCACTTCACTTCATGCAGGGCCGTCACGATGCCCGCGGCTCCGGCCTGGCGGATGTCCCTCAACGTCACCGGGTCGCTTGGACCATACCATCTCCAGCTTTCAATCATGTCAGGAAGAATTGAAGGGTTAACGGTCCACGCGGGCGGTTCCGCCCTTCATCACTTTTTCCACTTCCGCAAGCGTGGCCGTGGAGGTATCCCCCGGAGTGGTCATGGCCAGCGCGCCGTGGGCGCAGCCGCAGTTCACGGCGTACTGAGGCCCCTTGCCGGACATCAGCCCGTAAATCAGGCCGGAGGCAAAGGAATCCCCGCCGCCCACGCGGTCCAGGATTTCCAGGTTCGGAAAGGAGATGGAATCATAAAATTCGCCGTCGTAATACAGCATGGCCGCCCAGTCGTTCAGCGTAGCCGTACGGGCCACGCGCAGCGTGGTGGCCGCGGCCTTGAAGCCGAATTCCTTCACAGCGCGGCGGATCATCTGTCGGTAGGAGTTCTGGTCAATATGGGAAAAATCCTCCGTGCTCCCTTCAATGGAGAGCCCCAGGGAAGCCTGGAAGTCCTCCTCATTGCCGATCATCACGTCCACAAAGGGCGCGATGGCCCGGTTCACCTCCTGCGCGCGGGCCTGCCCCCCGATACTCTTCCACAGGGAAGGACGGTAATTCAAGTCGTAGGAAACGACGGTCCCGTGCCTGCGGGCGGCCTGCACGGCTTCCAGCACCACAGCGCTGGTCGTCTCCGAAAGGCCCGCGTAAATTCCGCCAGTATGGAACCAGCGCACGCCGTGCCTGCCGAACAGGGCGTCCCAGTCCACCTCTCCGGGCTTCATCTGGCAGGCGGCGCTCAGGCCTCGGTCGGAACAGCCCACGGCGGCGCGCACGCCATAGCCGCGCTCCGTAAAATTCAAGCCCACGCGGCAGTCGCGGCCAATGCCGTCAAACGGCTTCCAGGCTACGTAATCCAGGTCCAGGCCGCCCTGGAGCATGCAGTCCTCCAGCAAACGCCCCACCGGGTTGTCGCAAATGGCGGTGACGATGGCCCCGCGCATCCTGAAGCAGCGCCTCAGCCCGCGGGCCACGTTGTATTCTCCTCCGCCCTCGCACACGCGGAAGGAACGGGTGGTATGGATGCGCCCTTCGCCGGGGTCCAGTCTCAACATTACTTCACCCAGGGAGGCGATGTCCCAGCGGCATTCCTGTTCTGATTTAATAATTAACGACATACAAAAATCTTAAACGGTACGGATTCCGTTCAGTATAAAAGAACTGTTTTTCTCCACAAGGGAAAACGGCGGAAAAAGACCAGATGTGAGGCAAAATATTGTTATTAAAAACGTTCCAATCTGCAGAAATTTCTTTGCCGAACATCCCCGGAGAATATTCTTCATCCCCCAACGCTGCGCAACCTTTCACGTTCTCCCCGTTCCCCGGCCTTCAACCTTCAAAAAATGGAAATCACACCTTTCCACGATTCTCCTCCGGCAGTTCCTTCCACGAATGAATCAATGCCTTGACTAACAGGCTGTTTGACGGATCCTCCTCTTTCCTGTATACAATCCTGCCGTGAGCCGCCATCCCCGCCCCATCCGTTCCCCGGAAAAAATTCTGTCCGGCAAGCTTCAGCCGGGAGAGGAAATCTTGTGGACGGCACATCCGGAAGAACGCCTCTGGACCTGGACCGTCGTAAAACGGCTGCTGCAAGGCTGCATGCTGCTGGCCGTGTTCATTACCGGAATAAGATGGATATGGTCACACTCAGGCCTGGCGTTCCTGTTTCTGCTCCTGGTATCACTTCCCGTCTCCTATGTCCTCCTGATTTTCTTAATTAACTTTCTGGCGGCCCCGTGGCTGGAACGTCTGCGCAGAAGGAACAGCCTTTATGCCGTGACAAACCGGCGGCTGATCACCATCATCAAGCCCAACACACTGTTCATCACGGAAACAGTGCGGACCTATCCCATCCGTAAATTGAAATACGTGCACCAGAAATTGCACAGGGACGGCACAGGCCATCTCATTCTGGGATACAGCAGGCGCAGGAAATTCATTATTAATGACGTACCACAGCCCGGAGAGGTTGCGAACCTGCTGAAAAACAGAATCAGGAAGGGAATTACCCCTTCCTGATGGAACACTGTTTTCCTTCCCGGGCTATTCCCCTTCCTGCCTCATCAGGGCGAATTCCCGCCGGGTGGTGCGCCTTACGCGCCAGAGCAGGAGCACCGCCGCCACGGACAAGCCGATGATGAATCCCGTCCAGATGCCGCGCGCGCCCATGGCCGGGACAATCCAGTCCGTACGGGCCAGGATGTAGCACACCGGGAAGCCGACAATCCAGTAGGAGAAGAAGGTGATAATGGTGATGGAAGCCGTGTCCCGGAACCCCCTAAGCACGCCGACGGAGAGCACTTGCAGGCAGTCCGGAAGCTGGTAGGCGGCGGCCAGAATCAGCAGGACGGAAGCCGTGCTGACAATCAGTTCCGAGTCATTATACAGGTGAACGATCTGCTCCCGGAACAGGGTGATGCCGCCAAACGTGCACAGGCAGATGGTGAGCACCAGCACATAAGAGGACAGGACGGCGGATTTGGTGCCCGCCAGGTCCTTCCTGCCGTGGTGGTACGCCACGCGGATGGAGGCCGCCAGCCCTACGGAGAGCGGGAGCATGAAGACCAAGCCGCCCACATTCCCGGCGATCTGGTGGCTCGCCACCTGCGTTTCTCCCAGGGGGGCCAGCACCAGCGCGGCCGCGCAGAAGAGCATCACCTCGCACAACTGGGAAACGCCGATCGGCACGCCGAGCCGCATCAGGTGAGTGATGACGGAAGGCGTGGGGCGCCGCCAGGAAACGATGTGCCTGCGGTACGGCCTGTGCTTGGGATTAAGGTAAACCAGCAGGAACATCAGCAGGAATTCAATGTAGAAGATGACTGCCGTGGCTGCGCCGCACCCCGCGCCGCCCATGCGGGGAAACCCGTACAGGCCGAAGACGAAGATGTAGTTCAGCGGAATGTTGAGCAGCAGGCCGCACAGCCCCACGTACATGGCGGGCCGGGTCATGTTGGAGCCTTCATTCAGGCTCTTGAGGGCCACGAATCCCAGGTTGGCGGGAAGCCCCCACATGATGGCGAACATGTAGGCGGAAGCCATCTGGCACATGGCGACGTCATCGGAAATCCAGCCGAACACGTTTCTCAGCACATAAATGACCGGCATGGAAACCAGGCTGAGCATCAGCGCCAGCCACAGGCCGTGGTTGGTCATGTAACCCACGCGGCTTTCATGGCTTTTCCCCCGCATGTTGGCAATCACGGGGCCGATGATCATCAGCACGCCGCAGGCGAACAGCGCCACAGGCAGGTACACGGAAGACCCCAGCGCCACGGCGGCCATGTCCGTCACGCCGGCGCGCCCAGCCACAATGGCGTCCACCGCCCCCATGCCCACAATGGAGAGGTTGACCACCAGCACCGGAAGGGCCAGCGGTATCAGTTTCTTCATCTCCTTCAAATTCCACGTCTTATTCATTTCTTTCTTTCCTTCCATGCGTTCCTCCTTCAAGGAGCCGGAACATGCCGGCAAACAAGCCGGACCGGAGCGGCAGGCTCCAACCCGGCTTTAAGGTTAAGGGTGTCAACCGGACCGAGGCCTCCTGCCCCGTCCGGGCGTTCAGCGGTCAAGCACCACGCGGGCGCATTGTTCAGCCACCTGGAGGAACGCGGCGGAAACCGGGTTCTTTTCAGGGTCTTCCAGGGCCACGGGACGGCCTTCGTCCCCCCCGGCGCGGGTGGAAATATCCAGCGGAATCTTGCCGAGCAGGGGCACGCCCAGCTTAGCCGCCTCCCGTTCGCCCCCGCCTTCGCCAAAGATGTGGTAAATCTTGCCGTCGGAGGGGCACTGGAAATAGCTCATGTTCTCAATGACGCCCAGAATGGGGGTCTTCACCCGTTCAAAAAGGCCGATGGCCTTGCGGGCGTCAATCAGCGCGACTTCCTGTGGAGTGGTGACCACCACCACGCCGTCCAGTTCAGCCGTCTGCACAATGGTCAGCTGGATGTCCCCCGTGCCGGGAGGCAGGTCCAGAATTAGGAAATCCACGCCGCCCCATTCCACATTGCGCAGGAACTGCTGCACATAGCGGGTAGCCAGAGGGCCGCGCACGGCCACGGGATCAGCCTCATTGATCAGCAGCCCCATGGAGAGCAGTTTCACGCCGTGCGCCGTGACGGGCAGGAACTCGTCATTCTCATTAGCTCCGGGCCGTTCCTTGGTGCCGAACATCAGGGACATGGAGGGACCGTAAATATCCAGGTCCACCAGGCCCACGGAATAACCCAGCCTGCTCAGGGCCACCGCCAAGTTGGCGGAAACGGTGGATTTGCCCACGCCGCCCTTGCCGGAGGCCACGGCAATTACATGTTTGGCGCCCGGAACGGAGGATTTCCACGTGGAGGGATCGTCGTTGACTCCCTTTTTGGCTTCCGGGGCCTTGTGCTCAATGTTGACGTCACAATGCTTCACGCCGGGCAGATGCTTCATGACTCCGTGCACGCCTTCAAAAATGTAACGGGGGATATCCGCATTCTTGCTCTCAATCACCAGATCAATCGTGACGTTGTTTTCAGCGTCAATGTCGATCTTCTTCACCAGCCCGAAGGATACGATGTCCCGGCTGAAACCCGGAAATTTAACCGTGGTCAGCGCGGCCCGTATCAACTCCGGAGTCAGTTCCTGTTGTTTCGTCATGTGTCTGAAATACTAGTAGTTGCAATAAACATATCGTCTCCGGGATGCAATGGGAGCCGGAATACAAAAAGGAAGCGGCAAAAAACCGGGAAGCAAAAGTACTCCCTTTTTTACTTTTGACAACGCCTAATTCAGACAAAATGATTTTTGCCCCCTCAGGCTTCCGTCCCGTCCAGGACATCAATAAAACACGGGACAGGAACTGCCCCGTGAGGATGAAAATGAAGGAAGAAGAGGAGGGGCTTATTCCCCCTGCTGCTTCATCGTTTCCCGGATATCCTGGAGTGCGGCAATGAAATCGTCCAGAATTTCCGCGGGAACCATGATCCGGTCCCGGTTGGAACTCACCTTTTCCGTAATACGCACCACTTTGCCGCGCGCATTCTGTTTGAGATCAAGAAAGAACGTCTTGCGTTCCGCAATGATTTTTTCTGTGCAAATGATATCGTCCTCCACGGCTGTAATCTTCCTCCGGTTGAATGAGGATTTCAGGATAGAACTTCCCTTGAAGCGGGTCAATGTTTTATTTGCCATGGAATCCCCGGGTTCTCTCTTTCAACAAATTTTATCTCCCTCTTTCATTCACCATGTTTCCTCATTTATACCTCTTTTCAGATATCCAAATTTCGATCGAAAGTGATTGAAAAAGAGTCAAATTTTTCCCATAAACTTTAATATTTAACGATAACGCTTCCGGCGTTTTTACCAGGGCGGTTTTTGTTTCCAGGGTAGCGGCAACCATTGAACAAGCCTGGTTTCACTATCATGATCAACACTTTCCATATCGACGCCATGGACACCGTCTATCCCTTCATTCCCATGTACCCCAACGGGCAGCCTCAGGGCGACTTCTTGGTCAACGGCGTCACCGCCCCCGTCCTTATCCCCAAACGTACTGCCTCTACCAACACACGCCGCGAATGGTTCGGATACCTCAAGGTCATGGTTCCAACCACCTGCTT
>DBGCTZ010000016.1:0-4366 GCA_048388685.1 Akkermansia sp.
AGTTATTTCAAACGGACAATTTTCTTAGTCAAAAGCTTCAATTTCAATGCGGTATATTGGCAATTGTTCCAAATTTTGCAAAATGTGTCGAATTTTGTTGCAAAACAGGAAGCGGGACAGTTCTATAAGTAGACGCATGGATCAGCGTCTGAATACAAAGAGAAAGAGAGAAAAACGAGTGAAACTGTGGAAACGCATACTGTCCTGTTTCCTGGCGCTCCTTCTGACCGTATACCTGCTCCCTGTGCAGGTCATGGCTGAAGAGTTGGGGGATCTGTGGCCGCTGACAACGGAAAACATCGCAGAGACACCTCCCGATGTAATAGGAGAAGTCCTGGAGCGACGGGGCGAAAACCAGAAAGAATTTCTGCTGGCCAACGGCGTGCGGCAGGTAGTTATCTATCCTGCAGCCGTTCATTATCAAAAAGATGGCCAGTGGGAGGATATCGATAATCGTCTTCTGCCTGCGGCTACGCGGGACGGCGAGACGGTTTATCAGAATGCCGCCGGTATGTGGGATGTCTCGGTACCCGCCGAACTGAACACCGCCGGCGGGATCACTGTCAGTCGGAATGGATATAGTCTATCCTTTTATCTGACAGGTCAGTTGTTTGAAGACGGAGGCGCTATCTCGGAAAGCGGCAGCGCCTCCATGGGGGAGGAACTGTCCGGTGAGGATATGATCTGCGTTCCCGCAGGTGAAAGTACTGCGGCAATCAGCAGTACCACTTCCACTTTGGCAGACGATGACCAGCTTCAGCCAGAAGCTGCGCTGAAGAATCAGCGCAGTGAGGCCCTGTATCAGAATGTTTATCACGACACAGATGTGACCTATGACTTGGACTCCAATCGGTTGAAGGAGTCCCTGATTCTGCGCAGCTGCCCGAAGGAAATGCTGGGCTACCGCTATCGCCTGGAAACGGACAGCCTGCGGCTGGAGCTTCAAGAGGACAACCGTATTCTGGCCTATGCCAAAGACGCCGGTCTCCAAGATGAACCGGTGTTCTATATGCCGGCTCCGTATCTGCTGGATGCAGAAAACGCATACTCCAATGATATCAAAGTGACTTTGGAAGAAAACGACAAGGGCTATGAGCTGCGGTACTATCTGCCCCAGGATTGGATGGCAGACGCTGCGTATCCCGTGGTAATGGACCCCGTGGTCCAGCCGGTATCCAACACGTTCACCATCCGGGATAAGACCGTGACCCAGCGCAATCCGCCGGCCTATGATGCCATTTCTCTGGATGCAGGATATTCCACCAACCGCGGGCGGGAGCGGATTTATATTCGTTTTAAGAATATCCCCTCTTTGACCTCAGCGGATGTGGTCGTAGGCGCAAAGGTTTTACTTTACAAATATAGCGGCTCCGGTAGTATCTCGGGCAATTATATGACGGCGCATCAGGTCAAAAGCATGTGGGACTCTGAGACAATTACCTGGGCTAACCGGGCAGACTATGTCCACACCTCAGAAGATTATCAATTCGTTGCCGGACAAACCTGGCATAGCTGGGATATTACGAACATTGCCCAAAAATGGTATGAGCCCTCCGGAAATACTGGTGTCATGCTTCGCATGTCGGAAGCCGTAGAGGGTGGGACGACAACAAAAACTGCGTCCTTCTATTCCTCTGACTACAGCAACACGCAGCAATGCCCCATGCTGGTCATCTCCTACATCAACAACTGCGGACTGGAAAGCACCTGGGACTATACCTCTTCCAGTGCCGGACGGGCCGGTACCGGCTATGTCAATGACTACACCGGAAACCTGGTGTGGGTCCACACAGGGCTGGGCTTTTCCGGCAACCGGATGCCCGTCAGCATCAACGCTGTCTATAACGCAAACGACAAGGGAAACAAGGCCTACGGTCTTGGCTACGGCTGGCGTACCAATTACAACCAGCGCGTTGAGCAGATCACTTTAGGCGGCACTACCTATTACCGGTGGGAGGATGAGGACGGCACCCGCCACTATTTTATGAAAAAATCTGCCGGGCTGTATGTGGATGAACTGGAGCCTACACGTCAACTGACGGATACCGGCAGCGGAACGAAAAAATTCTGTATCACAGAAAAGAGCGGCAGCAAACGCTATTTCGATACCAGTGGACGGCTGGCTGGACTCTCCAATAACCAGGCCACAGCCAGCAGTGTCTCCATTTACTACGCATCGCAGGATCACATCTCGGTCATCTCGGACGGCGTTGGCCGCAAATACCGATTCAGCTATGACAGCAGCGGCAACCTGACCAAGATCAGCTTTACAGGCACCGGCACAACAGAGTTGTCCGCTATGACCTACCAGGTCAGCGGCGATAATCTGAGGACCATCGGATATCCAGACGGGAAAAATGCGACATTTTCCTATGGTGCAGAACATCTGCTGACCGGTGCGCAGGATGCTGACGGCTATAAGCTGGCGTATACCTATAACACGACCACGAACGGACAGCCTAACCGAATCGCGACCATCAAGGAATACGATGGCAGCACCGCAGGCGGAACACTGTCTCTGGAATATGCACATAACCAGACCACATTTACCGATCACAACGGCAACAAGGAGATCATGCAGTTCAACCGCTACGGCAGTACCCTGTCGGTGCAGGATGGACTGGGCCGTGCGCAGTTCTCCCAATATGCCAACAGCACGGACCTGGCCAAGGCCAGTCAGCTGACGCTGTCGTCCAAGCTGCAGAATACCGTCATCAATCTGCTGGAAAGCGGCAGCCTCGAGAGCAAGACCGGATGGACGGTCTCCGGCACCGGTACCGGCAGCTGGAGCTACAGCCAGGCCCAGGCCTACTATGGCCGCACCTCCCTGTCCATTCAGAACAACACCCTCAAGCCGGTCAGCAGCGCTGTGCGGGCCCTTGAGCCCGGGAAGACATATACCTTCTCCGCCTATGTCAGAGCCGGAGCCAGCGGAGCCCGCATCGGATTGCTGAAGCCCGGCAGCACGGAGCCCCTGGCTGTCAGCACCGCCGCACCGGCCAATAACACCTGGACCCGGCTGCAGGTGACGTATACGCTGCCATCCGGAAGCGCCTATGCCTCGGTTCTCCCCTTCCTGCAGAACACCTCCGGTACGGCCGCCTATTTTGACGCCTTGCAGCTGGAACAGACCGCCTCGCCCAGCCGGTATAACCTGGTAGAAAACAGCGACTTTTCCTTTAATTCCGCCTGGACTCCCAACTCCAGCTGCGCCAGTACGGACCAGATCATCACCTATACCAGCTCTCCCACGGAGAACTCGGACAAGCGGGTTATGCGCATCACCGGTGACCCCAACAAGCACAAGTATGGCAATCAAATTCTGAGCGGCCTTGGCGGGGCCGCAGGCGATGTATATACGGTGGCCGGCTGGGCCAAGGGCGACTGCGTATATACGGACGACAGCAATCGCCGGATGTATGCCCTGATGGTGCGATTCTATTACACAGATGGCACCACAAGCGATAACTTTATCAAGTTCAATCCGGATACGGACAGCCAGAGCAGTTGGCAGTTTGTTTCCGGCGTGGTCAAGGCAGCCAAGCCCTACTCCCAAATGGGCATCTACACGGCCTATGTCCAAACACTGAACACCGTCTATTTCGACAATGTGCAGCTGTTCAAAGAGGAGTTTGGACATAGCTATGACTACGACTCCAACGGCAATCTCATCAGCGTGGTAGACCTGCAAAAGAACAAAACCAAATATGATTACGATTCCAACAACAATTTGGTAAAAATGACCTTGCCAAGTGGGGCCAGTCAGTCGTATACTTATGATAGTTACCACAATGTGATCAAGGCGGTAAGCCCGGAGGGCGTTACCTCCCGGTTCACCTATGATACCTATGGCAACATCAAGACCGTAAAGCTGGGCAGCGGCAGCCAGACCATTTCCGCCAGCGCGGTATATACGGCTAACGGGGACCAGGTCTCCAGCGTCACGGACGCACTGGGCCAGACCACCACCTATGGCTACGACACCCAGACAGGCGTTCTGAACTGGACCCAGGCTCCCGGCGAGACGGCCAGCACCCGCACCAACTACACCCACGACCAGCTGTACCGCACCACCAAGGTCCAGCAGAGCACTGCCGCGGTGGACTATACCTACAGCAAGGATCTGCTGTCCGCCATTTCCACCGCCTCCGGCACGGATTACAGCTTCACCTACGGGGTGTTCGACCTGACCACGGCGGTGAAGGCCGGAAGCCGCACCCTGATCTCCCACAGCTATACCAACGATCAGAACCGGCGGCTGAGCCGGTCCGTCTACGGCAACGGCGACGCCGTGTCCTACAGCTACGACAGCTTTGGCCGCACCACCGCAGTGACCTACGGCGACACCGGCAGCACCGTGTCCTAC
>DBGCTZ010000017.1:0-1805 GCA_048388685.1 Akkermansia sp.
ACCGGGGCGCCCGCAGACCAAAACATAAAAACTTCGGTTTATTTCAATAGCACAAATATTTTTTACTCTTTTCTTACCAACTCATTTCGATAGGGGTAAATTCATAAACTCATGAAAAAGTTATTGCACTTCTTACTATTCATTGCCGGACTAACATTATGCGCCTGCACATCAGAAAGCAATAATGATGATGGCTTTGATCCACTAAGTGGATACAACAAGAAATTCGACTTTTCCAATATTGATACGGAAGGATTATTTATTACAGGTTGTTGGGGAGATTATGATTCCAACAACAATGATACTGCTACCTACCCAATTAGGGAATTATGGGGTAAAGATTATGTTGTAATATTGGGCAAGCGAGATGACACATATGCATGGCTTGGAGTATTCGATTACTTTACTCGTAAATGCATATATGATTACACAGACTGGGGAAAACCAGTCGGATATACAGAATATGGGGAGGAATATAAATATGATGTTACAGAGATCTGGCCAACTCAATTAACATTCGGGGATAATTACTTCACAGCCGCAATAAGATACAGCGATTGGGAAAATAATAGAACTCGAATTGACTTTGTTGTATATACATCGGATAATAACACAATCAGGAGGACGGTATTAGAAGAAATGCGCAGTTCGGCTGCGGTAGGTCATCATAACTTTGGAAATTTGTATAGGGACTTTCCGTTCTTTTATTTATACCTCAGATTCTTCTCTCCAGACTCGCAGCAGCAAACCGTATGGTTTTATAATCCGAGCATTAATGAAATAAATACATTTACGTTCAATTCCTTACCTAATAAATCGACGGCAGCTATAATAGATGCAGCTTTCGCCAATGCAGATTATACGCAATCTCGCATCCTCATAAACCCTAATGATGTAGAATCCTGGCTCGCGTATACAAGTCCAGATCAATCAATCAAATTAGTGGCTTACGATCATGGCGAACTATCCGACGTTCAGGAAGTAGCGATTTTCGATGAATATACGGGCTCCTATGACCAAGCGCCACGGTATGCAGTTGAATACTTAGAACAGGAAGCCGATAGCCATTTATTAAAAGTAACCCGCACTGAATATAACGGGACGCGGGAATCCAAGAAGGTGCATATATACATTTACGATAATGAATACAATATAAAAATAGAGTAACTACATGATTCATAAAGAGGATATTTCGTTTACAAACGAAATTTTGTCGAGTATAAACGACCCGCGTAAATCATTACTTATCGTTGATGTTTACCGATTAGCTCAGAACGAAGCACAGGCTGATAGAGTAATGAATACGTTGGTCGAATATGAGGCCACTCGCAAATCTAATTTGGCATTAGAAAAAACGTGCAACACAGCAGTATTAATTGATAATGGTGGTGCTGAATATATATTTGCCCAACAACAGGAGCGCGAAATAACCCTTCGACAAGAGCGTGAATTTAGGGAATTGTCAATACAAGAAATAAAACGCAATAGACGGTGGGCGTGGGCAGCTTTTTTAGTTTCGCTTGTAAGTATAGGAATATCTATCATTTCGCTATGCGTTAAATAGCAATAAAAAAGTGACACAAAATCTGAGTCGTTCACGTAACGGTTTTTTGTACCTTTAGAACAATAAACACCACCAAAGTAAGTTTTCCCTATGAGGAAAACACAAACTTTTAGAACAATCCATCCAAAGATAAAAGCCTCAAAAATTAGGGGCGGAATCCATTGTTATTAAAATGCCTGCTCCCACCTTTGCCCTGAGAGATTGTTTTTCATGGCAGAAGGGAAGCTGACGATAAAGCAGG
>DBGCTZ010000018.1:0-2294 GCA_048388685.1 Akkermansia sp.
AAGATCGGAGAGGGGGATTTGATTGTCAGCGGGCACGGAAACAACGCGGCGGACATCAACGTGGGAGGCTCAGGAACCCTGATTCTGGACCGTGACGGCTATGCGGCGCACAACGTGAAGGTGAACGGAGGAGGGGTGACGGTGCGTTTGCAGGGAGAAAACCAGTTGTCCGGGGAGTTCATCTTCGGGCACCGTGGGGGCATGGTGGACATGTACGGGCATGATCTGTCCGTGAATACCATCACGCACCTGGATTCCGGCGCCGTCTTTGCCAATTTGCTGGGCGGTTCCACGGCGACATTCACGTTCACGGGGTCCGGGGAACAGAGCTATCTGGGCGGGTTTGCGGACGGAGGCTCCCGGCAGAACGGGCAGTTGAATGTGGTGTACGCGCCCGGAACGGGTAAAGACTCGGTCTGGAACCTGTCCGGAGTGATTCTCAATTCCGGGACCTGGACGGTTCAGGGAGGAGAGGTGAAGGTGGCTGGAGTCCACACGCTGCACGCGGGAGGGTATGTGGATGAGAACGACTGGCAGACGGCCGCTTTTTCCACGGGAACGGTGAAGGTAGGCAGCGGAGCCCGTTTTACGGCGGGGGCGCATGCACTGGTGGCTTCTTCCGTGGAAGTGGCGGATGGGGGTGTTTACGGCATCCTCTCCGGCGGAAACCACAGCGGGGACGTGGCGCTTTCCGGCTCCGGGGCCATGATGAAGGCGGAGATTGATTCCGGCACCGCCTTGGAATCCGGCCAAATATCCGGGAGCGGTTCCCTGGTGAAAACCGGAGGGGGAGAACTTCTCCTGAAAAATGGAGCCAACAGTTTTTCCGGTTCCGCCCGGGTGGAGAGCGGCCTGGTGCACGCTTCTTCCGTGGGAGCCCTGGGGCAGGCGGTCTGGATGCTGGAGTCTACAGGTTCTCTGGCGGTGGATGGAGACGATTTCTCCTCCATTGCGGGCCGGTTGGACCAAGCCTCCTCCGGTACGTTCGTGCTGCTGGAAGACAGAAGCAATATCAGCGGCCTGAATAGCTTCCGGTATTTGTCTATTGGCGCGTCTGGATCAGTGAACCTGGGTGTCCAGGGAACCACGGAGCTTCTTTCCGGCTGGACCTCGGACGGCGGCTGGACCCTGGGGGGCGGTGGGGGAACCCTGACTGTTAACTTGAAACTCAGCGGTACCGGACCCCTGACCATCGGAAACGGGGATAATACGGGGAAAGTGGTTCTTGCCAACCTTCACAACAGTGATGCCGGAGGGGGAGAGGCGTTTTCCGGAACCATTGAGGTAAACCAGGGAGCCAGTCTCGCGTATACGGACGTGCGCTCCCTTGGCCTGGAAACCAGGAACGTGTATGTAAGGCATGGAGCTTCCTTTGTCCTGGGCGCGGAAGAGAATGCTGCGCTGGACCATGTTTCCAATGCTTCCGCAGGCGCACTGCTGTTATCCGGCGACCGCACGGCGGATTTGGACATGGCGGGCATGGGCCTGAATTCCGCCTATATAGGGGCTGAAACCCAGGCCGTCCTGTCAGGTTCCGTTACGGCGGGAACGCAGGGCTACCTGTTCGGCGGAGGCGGAACGCTGACGGTAGCCAGTTCCCTGGGAGGGACCCACGCCCTGACGGTGGATGCACAGGGCATGGAGACGGACGGTGGTGTCATTCTTGCCGCAGACAATACTTATTCCGGTGAAACGCGGATTCTTTCCGGGGCCTCCCTCATGGTAGGCTCCGGAGGCTCCGCCGGTTCCCTGGGTGCCGGAGCCGTTGTCAATGACGGCCTGCTGGCGTTCAACCGGGCGGACAGCGTGACGGCTGGAAATGCCATTTCCGGAACAGGCAGCCTGGTCCAGAAAGGCAGCGGGGAGCTGGTGCTGACGGGGAATAATTCCTATACGGGCACCACCATCATTGCCGCGGGGACGCTCACCATAGGGAATGGGGGGGCCAGCGGTTCCCTGGGAACCGGGGCTGTCATCAACAACGGGGTGCTGGTTTTCAACCGTTCCGACGCCGTGGTCTTTAACACGGCCATGTCCGGAACGGGTTCCCTGGTGAAGAACGGTTCCGGCACGCTGACGCTCCAGAAGCAGCTTTCATATACGGGGGGAACCTTCGTGAACGAAGGAACGCTTGTGGTGGGAGGGGGCGGAGCCGACGGCATGATCCGCGGGGACCTTTCCATCCTGGATGGGGCGCAGGTGAATCTGAAGGGAGGCGACAGCTTCGGGTATTCCGGAGGGAACGCTTCCGTGAAGAACGTGAACATCAATGGGGGGACCCTGTATTTTGCGGA
>DBGCTZ010000019.1:0-1409 GCA_048388685.1 Akkermansia sp.
AAAAAATTCCTGCTGACCTTGTTTATGTCTTGTCAGTCACCATTTGCAAAACCATATTTGACCCTCAAAGAGGCTGAATTTGATAAGTAACTTGCTACATACTCATAATAAGGAGCTAAATAGAACACGAATGGGAAATACACAAATGCTAAACTAAAGAAGATATTGGCCAAAATAAACGCTATACCGAGAGAGAAACTTGATTTTTCAACTTCCTAAAACGGTGTTGTTCAAACATTTCTACTTATTTGTACTTGCCAGTTGAACCTACGCTTCCCTAATAAAATGTCTATGGTAAAAAGTTAAAAAATCCTCCCACTTTTGTTAGATATATTTTTTTGTGTAATTTTGTAATCGTTATGCGGCAGTAATAATATACATATTAATACGAGTTAGTAATCCTGTAGTTCTCATATGCTACGAGGAGGTATTAAAAGGTGCGTTTCGACAATGCATCTACTGTAGTATATTATTGCTTAATCCAAATGAATATTATAAATTTAGGAATTCTTGCTCACATTGATGCAGGAAAAACTTCCGTAACCGAGAATCTGCTGTTTGCCAGTGGAGCAACGGAAAAGTGCGGCCGTGTGGATAATGGTGACACCATAACGGACTCTATGGATATAGAGAAACGTAGAGGAATTACTGTCCGGGCTTCTACGACATCTATTATCTGGAATGGAGTGAAATGCAATATCATTGACACTCCGGGACACATGGATTTTATTGCGGAAGTGGAGCGGACATTCAAAATGCTTGATGGAGCAGTCCTCATCTTATCCGCAAAGGAAGGCATACAAGCGCAGACAAAGTTGCTGTTCAGTACTTTACAAAAGCTGCAAATCCCGACAATTATATTTATCAATAAGATTGACCGTGCCGGTGTGAATTTGGAGCGTTTGTATATGGATATAAAAACAAATCTGTCGCAAGATGTCCTGTTTATGCAAACTGTTGTCGATGGATCGGTTTATCCGGTTTGCTCCCAAACATATATAAAGGAAGAATACAAAGAATTTGTATGCAACCATGACGACGATATATTAGAACGATATTTGGCGGATAGCGAAATTTCACCGGCTGATTATTGGAATACGATAATCGCTCTTGTGGCAAAAGCCAAAGTCTATCCGGTGCTACATGGATCAGCAATGTTCAATATCGGTATCAATGAGTTGTTGGACGCCATTTCTTCTTTTATACTTCCTCCGGCATCAGTCTCAAACAGACTTTCAGCTTATCTCTATAAGATAGAGCATGACCCCAAAGGGCATAAAAGAAGTTTTCTTAAAATAAACACCTAACGGAATAGCAAATTTGAGTAAAGCGTAGCGAACAGACTGAAAAAGCGTTCGTTACGCTATATTTTTCTCTTGTTCAAAAGCCAAGAAGAGACAGAATATGGA
>DBGCTZ010000020.1:0-106756 GCA_048388685.1 Akkermansia sp.
CCGTGACGGAGCCAGCTCCCTCAACGGAAGCGTGGGCTACCGCTATGACTTCTAGGAAAGTTGAGAGTTAAGGGTTGAGAGTGGAGTGGGAAGAAACCCTCCGTTCTCCTCAACAAACCCGGGCCGCTGTGGATATCCTCCGCAGCGGCCCTGATGCTTCTGCCGGGAACATGGACTTAATGGGCCCTGTGGACTCAATAGACCAAATGGAAAAGGAAAACTCTGTCCATTTAGTTCATCCTGTCTAATCCGTCCACCAAGGCCACTTCACTCTCCTCTCTTCACTCTGTCCTTGGGGGCTTTTCCATTCCAGTATCACTTCCGCCCGCAGTTCATCCTCCTGCATGAAGCGGTGGCAAGTCAAACCGTCCCGGCGGAACAGCAGGGATTTCATGGATTCCCCCGCGTGGGTTTCCTTCCTGAAGTGCAGGTGCATGCCCGTCAGTTCATGCTCTTCCTGCCAGGAGTCCGGCAGGGATTCCAGCGCCCAGACCAGGTAGGCCGCATTGTTGATGTGGCGGTTGAAATCCGTATCACGGCGTTCAGCCTTCCACTCCCGTGTTTCCGGCTGAAGCCCTGACGTATCCATGAAAACCGCGGCGACGGTTTCTTCACATGGCGTATCCGGGAGGGAATCAATGTGTCTGTTTAAAGGCACGGGGCGTCTGCGGCGCACGTCAATGACCGCCCAGAGGCAGCTCGCCGTGATAATGCCGTTTTCCTGACCATCCCTTATTTCCATATTGCGGCGCGCCAGCAGGGGCGTTTCCCGCGCGGTCCAGGTCCGGAGCTCCACCGTTTCTTTCCATCCGGGGCGCCGGCTGATGGCCGCATCCAGGCGCACTTCCACCCAAGCCAGGCCGCGGGACATGACGAAGTCATAGCCGAAGCCGAGGGCGGAGGCGTGGGCTTCCGCTATTTCCTGGAACCAGTGCAGAACCGTTTCCGGTTTCATCAGGCCGTCTGCTCCGCATTCATAACTGCGGACGGTGGCTTGAGCGGAATAGATTCCCGGGTTGTCGGCGTGTTCCATAACGCTTCATTTTAGCCGAACCGTTTTTCGTAACCAGCCAAAAACGGGTAATATCAAGGCGAGGTGTAACCCGTATCTTGGGAAAACAGTCTGAAGCGCCGCAGGTTTCTGCGGTAACGGGATCAATTTGCGTCCGCCGGACACACTGAATTTAAAACGGGTATGTTTTCGTCCGGGGGCCTAGAGGCCTGCGGCATTCTCCGGGTTACAGAATGCTCCGGAAGTAGGCGATGGTTTTTTCAAGGCCTTCTTCCAGGGGAATGACCGGCTTCCAGCCAAGTTTTTCTCCCGCCAGCCGGATGTCCGGCTTGCGCTGGGTCGGGTCGTCCTGCGGAAGGGGCCGGAAAACCGTTTTGGAAGTGGACCTCGTCATCTCAATGACTTTCTCTGCCAGTTCAAGCATCGTGAATTCCACCGGATTGCCTAGGTTCACGGGGCCTGAAAAGCCTTCCGTATTCATCATGCGGACCATGCCTTCCACCAGGTCGTCCACGTACTGGAAGCTGCGGGTCTGCCTGCCCGTTCCGTAAATGGTGATGTCTTCGCCCTTCAGCGCCTGGACGATGAAGTTGGAGACCACGCGGCCGTCATGGGGATTCATGCGAGGTCCGTAGGTGTTGAAGATGCGGATGATGCGCACATCCACCCCGTGTGTCCTGTGGTAATCCATGAACAGGGTTTCCGCGCATCTTTTGCCTTCGTCATAGCAGGAGCGCACCCCGACGGGATTCACGTTGCCCCAGTAGGTTTCCGGCTGAGGATGGACGGCGGGGTCTCCGTACACTTCGCTGGTGGAGGCCTGGAGGATTCTGGCCTTGCACCGTTTGGCGAGCCCCAGCATGTTCAGGGCGCCGAATACGGAGGTTTTTACCGTATGGATGGGGTCAAACTGGTAATGGGGAGGAGAAGCGGGACAGGCCAGATTGTAAATTTCATCCACCTCCATCACGCTGGGAACGGTGACGTCATGGCGGACCAGTTCAAATCCGGGGTGATCCATCAGATGGAGGACGTTCTGCTTACTGCCCGTGAAGAAGTTGTCCATGCAGATGATTTCATGGCCTTCTTTCAGCAGCCGTTCGCTGAGGTGGGAGCCGATGAAGCCGGCGCCTCCGGTGATCAAAATCCTTTTGCTCATGATGACATGTCCATGCGTTTTTCGTCCCGCCGTACGCTGTTGCTTAATGTCACATATCCGTCACATGAAGGCAAGCGCATAGCAGGGGATTTTCAGGGAAGTGGAATGTTTAAGGAGCGAGATCACCGGAAGAGCATGTTCAACACTCTTTCCTGCAAAAACAGGTTTCCCTTCTTAACCTTATTCCTTAAAAATCATGACTTGGGAATCGTCAGCAGGAAGCTGGCTCCCCCCAGAGTGCCGAATTCCAGTTTCAAATCTCCTCCCAGGGAACGGGCGGTGTCTTTTGCCAGCGCCAGGCCCAGGCCTACGCCGGGCTTCCGGCTGTTGGTGGCGTCCTTTGTTCTCCGGAAGGGTTTGAAGACCAGCTTGCGGTTTTTCGGAGAGATGCCCGGACCGTTGTCCCGGAAGCGGATGACGATGTTGTGGCGGTCCGCCTGGACGGTGAGCTGGACTTTCGCGTTTTCTCCCTTGGCGTATTTGATGGCGTTGGAGGTGAGGTTGTCCATGATCTGTTCCACGGATACGGCGTCCGTGTGAATGGGCAGGATGCGGATGGGCTGGGCCAGGGCGAAGGAGAAGCTGATGCCTGCCTCGCTGAGCCGGCGTTCTATCTTTTCCGCGATGGGTTCAAAGAGTTCCTGGCAGGTGAGCGTGTCCCGTGTGCGGCGGATGGCGTTCCGCTGAAGCTTGGAGTACGCCAGCACGTTGTCAATCAGGTGTTCCAGCCGGCGGCATTCCCGCTGCATGTTCGCATAGTATTCCGGTTTTTTCTGCTCGGGCACCATGCCGTCCTCCAGCATCTCCGTGTACAGGGAGAAGGAGGTGAGGGGCGTCCTGAGTTCATGGGTGACGGCGGAAACGAAGTCCCCGCGGCGCTGTTCCAGCCGGAAGGTGCCCAGCATAAGCCAGATGACCCCTGCCGCGCCCAGCAGCACCATGCTCCAGATGAGCGTGAGCGTCCAGGTCAGCATCTTTTTGTGGTCCTGAAGGGGAACGGCGCCGGTGTCCCCGGGCTGGAAGATGAGGGGGGCATTGGCAAAGCGGAGCGTGCCCGGCAGCCGCGCCTCTTCCGGCGGCGCGGCGGGGTCAAAGGTGGACAGACGGCTCTGGGGCAGCAGCTTTGTCACCTGGGTGGGCAGCCGCCTGTTCAGGCTGTCCATGTTCATCAGGGCTCCCTGCAGGTACACGCCGCGGCTGGTATGAACCTGGCGCAGGATGTAAAAGTTTCCCGCGTCTTCCACGGGAACGAAGGAGGTGACGGTTTCCACCTGGGAGGGAGCTCCGGCATGCGCCGGTTCCGGTTCAGGGGATTCATGCAGGATTTCATTCCGGATGTCCGACCACAGGTTGCCGCTGGACGGCACGGAGGTCAGGGCGGAGACCTTGGCGTTCAGGCGTTCGTAAAGGTCCTTCTGCCCGTTCAGCCGTGCCGCAAGCTGCGGGTCCAGCGCGGGACCGCTTACGTGGCCGGAGGGGGAAATCTGGAGGTAGGCCGTGACGTAGTCCGGCAGGTAGGAGGTGAGGTTGGAGCTCCGGGCGGGTTCCCCGGCTTCCGGCAGGCCCATGCGCTGGTCATAGGGGCGCTTGTAAGCGTAGAAGGGCTGGTATTCAAAATAGCCGCGCGCCTGCTCAAAGGTGATGAAGGAGGTCAGCAGGCGGTCCATTTCCAGCTTGGCTTCATGCGCCAGGGCCTCCACCTTGATGTTCTGCTCGGAATGGCCCGTTTCCTCCGCCTGCACCAGCAGGACGTGGGTGAGCCATCCCAGCGTGCCGATGACCAGCAGCAGGCTGATTGCCAGCAGAATGATGCGTATGCGCCGGTTCACGGATCAGGAGACGAAGGATGAGTTCCAGCGGTAGCCCTGGCTTCTGAGCGTTTCCAGAGGCGCGGCGCCTGTGGCTCCCAGCTTGTCCCGGAGGCGCATGACGGTCATCTCCACGGAGCGCGTGTCCGTCAGCCGCGGGTCCACGTCCCACACGCGCCGCAGCAGTTCGTCCCGCGTGATGACGCGGTTGGGATGGGTGGCCATGTATGTGAGGAATTCAAATTCCCGCGCGGTCAGGGTGGTTTCCTTGCCGTCTTCAAAGGTAAGCACCCGGTTGGCGCTGTCCAGGGTGGCGCCGGGAATGCGGATTTCCTGAAGCTGGCGTGGCCGTTCCGGGGAGCGGCGCAGCACCGCTTCAATGCGGGCGAGCAGTTCCCGGATGCTGAACGGCTTGACGATGTAGTCGTCCGCTCCCAGCTTGAGTCCCTGCACGCGGTCCTCTTCCTCCCCGCGCGCCGTCAGCATGATGGCCGGTGTGCCGGGGCGTTCCGCGGACATGACCTGGAGCACCTGGAAGCCGTCCGCTCCCGGCATGGCTACGTCCAGCAGGGCCAGATCAAAGTTGCGTTCCCGCACGGCGCGGATGGCGGCCAGCCCTTCCTCTGCCGCCAGCACTTCGTAGCCGGAGGAGGTCAGCACGTCCGTCAGGGCATGCCGGATGCTGTCGTCATCCTCTGCAATCAGAATGGTATATGCTGAATCACTCATGGTTTGATTCTATAAAACCACAATGATTCCCCTTTTGTATAGGGAAACCTGCGCCCTTCCGGTAACAATGCCATAACAGGATGGACGGAGGCTTTCCGGCGCGGGTTTCAGTTCCGTTGCGGCTGGAACGGGGCGGGAAGGCTGCCGGAGGGAATTTCTATGGCTTCCATGGGGCCGGGAACGATGCCCTCAAAGAAGGGCGTGCCCTTGTAGGTGAGGATGATTTTTTCATGAACCATGCCTCCCGTGGTCTGGCGCAGGAAGTCCGTGTCCCGGAAGACCAGGAGCGTTTTTCCGTTTTCAGCGGCCACCGGGCGGCACTGGAAGTTTCCCAGCGGAGTTCCGTCCGCGGTGGTCATCTGCACGGGCAGTACATAGGCTTCCGAGAAGGTGGGAGCGTAAACGCCCCAGAGGGAGGTAAGCCCCATGACGACGACAATGACGATGCCGACAATGATTTTAGTGGAGGTGGACATACGGAGAGTTTCTGTCCTGAACCGCACATCCGCCTCCTGTACGGAAGCCGTGCGGCGTCAGCGTTGTTGTTTAAGCCATTCGGCTGCCTGGGGGGCGTAATACGTAAGGATCATGTCCGCCCCGGCGCGCCGGATGGAAGTTAGAGTCTCCAGAACGGTTTCCCGTTCATCCAGCCAGCCGGAGGCCACGGCGGATTTGATCATCAGGTATTCCCCGCTAACGTGGTAGGCGGCTATGGGGAGCGTGACATGTTTCCGCATGGCGGCCATGACGTCTAGATACAGCGTGGCGGGCTTCACCATCAGGATATCCGCGCCTTCCGCTTCATCCAGCTGGGCTTCCCGCAGGGCTTCCCGGATGTTGCCGGGGTCCATCTGGTATGTTTTCTTGTCCCCCTCCTTAGGCTCGCTTTCCAGGGCGCCGCGGAACGGGCCGTACAGGGCGCTGGCGTACTTGGCGGTGTAGGCCATGATGGAGACGTCATCCAGGGCTTCGGAATCCAGCGTGGCGCGGATGGCGGCCACGCGGCCGTCCATCATGTCACTGGGGGAGACGATGTCTGCCCCGGCGTCCGCATGGCACAGCGCCTGGCGGCAGAGAACTTCCACGGAGTCGTCATTGAGGATTTCCATGGTGCCGTCGGAGCGGAATTCCACCAGGCCGTCATGGCCGTCGGAGTTGTAGGGGTCCAGCGCCACGTCCGTCATGACGGTGATGCCGGGCACTTCACTCTTGAGCGCGTAAATGGTGCGCGGAATGAGGCCGTCAGGGTTGCAGGCCTCGCAGGCATCCGGGGTTTTCTTCCCGTCCGGAATGGCCGGGAAGAGGTCCAGCGTGCGGATGCCCAGGTCCATCAGGCGCTTGGCCTCCTCCACCAGTCCCTTCACGCTCCAGCGCGTGCAGCCGGGAAGGGAGGTAATGGGCTGGTTGGCGGACCCTTCATGGACGAAGACCGGGTAAATGAGGTGTTCCGGGGAGAGGGAGGTTTCCCGGATGAGGCCCCGGATGTTGGCGGATTTTCTGTTGCGGCGCGGCCGTATCGGTAGATTCATCATGATATGGTAAAGAAAAAGATGGTTTGTGTGCGGGACGTTCCGGGGGACTTATGATTTCTTTGGTCCGTCCAGTTCCAGCGGTTGTTCCGTGTCCGCCCCGGTGATCATCCATCCGCCGTCCGTGTTGATCAGGTACAGGTTATTGATGGAGAATCCGTTCTTGGGAGTGGGCCTGACGCCGATGGTGGCCTTGAGGACGGGCTTTCCGTCCCTGGTGACCGTGGCGTATGCCGCCTTGACGA
This sequence comes from Akkermansia sp., assembly GCA_048388685.1. GTDB lineage: Bacteria > Verrucomicrobiota > Verrucomicrobiia > Verrucomicrobiales > Akkermansiaceae > Akkermansia. The sequence continues at coordinate 6,483 of DBGCTZ010000020.1, forward strand.
CGGGAGGGCCCGGTTCCTTGACCTCCCGCCGCGGAGCGGGAATCCGGCTTATGACCGTTTTCAACTGGGAAAGCGCTTCTTCAAATTCCTTCACGGAGGCGAATTTGGCCGGTGCCAGCATCCGTACCATGGTCAGGCTGTCCCGGTTGGCCAGGGCGCGCCCGGCGGCTGTCACGGCTTCTTCCGGCGTGGGGAAGGCCAGGGCAGGATAAGTCCGGTGGAAGTCCGCCACGATGCGGGCCGTGGTGGATTCATCCGCTTTCAGGTTCCAGGAGGTGAACGCGTCCGTCAGGTACATTTTGAAGACGGGGAAGCCATCCGTGGGGTCCTTGATTTTTTCCAGCGCGTAGCGGTAGATGAGAGCGGGCCTGTCCATGTCCGGCATGCTCATGCGCGGAGGCAGGATGGTCATGGCCGCAATGCTGTGGATGTCCTTGCCGTTCTTCTTCGCGTTGTTCTTATTGACGGTTTCCGGCTGGTCCTCATCCCTCTTGTTCGGGTCCATCTGGTCGTCCGGATGGGGGCGGAGGGGAACCAGGATGGTGTTCGGGAAAGCCATGAAGCTGAGGTTGGTGGGCTGGATGTAGCGGTTCTCCTCATTTCTGTCCTGAAGGCGCATGGCCTTGACCACGGGGGTGAGCCGCGCGCTCTGGGTGATGGCGGATTCCATGTAGTACGGGGAAACCAGCAGGGCCGCGATGCGGGCCGGATCATCCCCCTTTACGGTGCGGATAAGCAGGTTCTTGATTTCCTCGTCCGATTTTCCCTTCACGGCTTCCTGCCGGAACCGCTTGATGTGTTCCAGAGCGCCCTTGACAGCGGCCACGGAGTATTGATGGGCCAGTCCGAAGATTTTTTTCTTGGCTTCCGCGGATATCTTTTTCGCTTCCTGCCGGATATCATCGTCAAAGGGGAGAAACGTATTGTCAAAACTTCCGGGAGTGAGGGAGGCCTTCCACTGGCTGCCCTTTTTTACCAGGGCCACGGCGGTGGCGGCGTAAACGTACGGGTTGGTCTTGTCCGGCAGCATGATGTAGGCCATCGCCAGGTCCCCCTGGGTGATGATGGAGGCTTCATCCACAAAAGGGGGGCGTTCCGGCGCGGCCCCGGTTACATACGCCTGGACGGCCGCCATGCGGGAAAGGATGCTTTTCAGCTTGAGCGGCCCCACAAAGGGGGAAGTGGCGGGCAGGGATTGGTACGGTTCATTCTTCCAGTCCGTTTTTTCCTGAAGGGCGCGGAGGAGCAATTTGGCCGCATTGAACGGCGTGCTCTGGTCCGGAACCGGACCGGCGACCGGAGCCTTGTTTTCCGCGGCCTGGTCCATGCTGATTTGGAAGCGTACGGGGGAACCGGCGGCCGGCGGCTCGTCGCCCCCGGAAAATCCGCAGGGCAGGCAGAAGCAGAGTAGGGAGAGGGGAAGGATTTTCATAACCGCTGGGCGCCACTATGGCATAAACGGGTGCAGGTGTAAATCATTCGTTGAGGGAGGGATAGAGGATGGAAGGCGAATGGCTGCGTTCCGTTTTTTCCGTTCCCCCTGTGGTGGTGCAGAAGGAGAAAATGTCTATTGGGAACGACAAAAAAGAAACTTGGAGAATTGTTTAACCAGATAGGCGCTGTATAGAATGACGCCGGAATCCAGAAGGATGGGAAGCCATCGGATGTTCATTTCACGGGTAGGAGGGAGAAGCCAGAGAGCGGCGCAGCCAAGGATTCCTCCTGCGAATGGAGTGAAGGAAAAACTTTTCCATCGTTCAGACTTGGTGAAACGAAGGGCGATGAGAACGTACCAGTCCAGCAGAATAATCCATACGCCAAGCAGAAGGAGAAGTGCTCCGGAGAGATAGCAGATGACATCCGGCATGATTTCTTGTTATATCAGATTTGCCGGTACAACAACCATAAAAGAAGAAAAGGGAGGATGTTTCTTCTCTTCCGGAAAACCTTCACGCCCCCCATGCCTTGAATTTTTGGGAAGGAGAGTTTTTTGCATTTGCCAACAGTGCCTAAGGGAGGTTAACTAATGCGCGTATGTCCGAACACAAGGAAAGAAAGACTCTTGAAGAACGCCATCAGATGTCTGATCTGGAACGGCTGCGCCACTCCTGCGCGCACGTTCTGGCTACGGCCATTTGCCGTCTCTGGCCGGACGCCCAGCTGGCCGGCGGTCCTGCCGTGGATAACGGTTTTTATTATGACGTGGATCTGGACCACCGCATCAGCACAGAGGATTTTGAGCGCATTGAGGCGGAGATGAAGAAGGTGGTGAAGGAAAACCAGACCTTCCAGAAGGAGATCATTTCCCGTGCGGAGGCCATGAAGATGGCTGAATCCGGGGAACTGGGCGCCCTGGGGCCCCGCAGCGAGCCTTCCCGCTTCAAGATCGACCTGCTGAACGACATTCCGGAAGACGAGGAGATTTCCCTGTTCCGCAACGGTGATTTTACGGACCTGTGCGCCGGCCCCCATGTGGGCCGCACGGGAAACTGCAAGGCGTTCAAGATCATGAGCGTGGCGAGCGCCTTCTACAAGGGGGACAAGAACCGCCCGATGCTCCAGCGCATTTACGGCACCTGCTTCCCGAACCGCACCCAGCTTGACGAACATCTGGAACGGCTGGAGGAAGCGCGCCGCCGCGACCACCGCAAGCTGGGCCGTGAACTGGGCCTGTTCTGCATTGACGAGGCCGTAGGGCAGGGCCTGATTCTCTGGAAGCCCAAGGGGGCCCTCATCCGCCGCTCCCTTCAGGACTTCATCACGCAGGAGCTGGACAAACTGGGTTATTCCCAGGTGTACACCCCCAACATCGGGAAGCTGGACCTGTACCGCACCTCCGGCCACTTTCCGTATTACCAGGAGAGCCAGTACGCCCCCATTCCGGAGCGTGACGCCATGGAGAAGCTGAGCCAGGAAGGCGCTTCCTGCGCGGAGTTGTTCAATGGACTGGCTACCGGCACCATTGAGGGCTACATGCTCAAGCCCATGAACTGCCCCCACCACATCAAGATTTATGCGAATGACGCCCATTCCTACCGGGACCTTCCCGTGCGGCTGGCGGAATTCGGCACCGTGTACCGCTGGGAACAGAGCGGTGAGCTGGGCGGCATGACCCGCGTGCGCGGCTTCACGCAGGATGACGCCCACATTTTCTGCACGCCCGACCAGCTGGCCGGAGAAATCCGCCAGTGCCTGGGCATCGTGAAAACCATCTTCGGCACCCTGGGTATGACGGACTACCGCGTGCGCCTTTCCATGCGCGACCCGGAAAGCGACAAGTACGTGGGTTCCCCGGAAAACTGGGACAAGGCGGAACAGGCCCTGCGGGAAGCTGCGGAATGGCTGGGTGCGGACTATAGTGAGGAAGCCGGGGAAGCCGCATTCTACGGTCCCAAGATTGACTTCATCGTGCGCGACGCCATTGGCCGTGAATGGCAGCTTGGCACCGTGCAGGTGGACTACAACCTGCCGGAACGCTTTGACCTCCATTATACCGGAGCGGACAACAAGCCGCACCGCCCCGTCATGGTGCACCGCGCGCCGTTCGGCTCCATGGAACGCTTTACGGGTCTGCTGATTGAGCATTTTGAAGGGAAATTCCCCACCTGGCTTTCTCCGGAGCAGGTGCGCGTTCTCCCCATCTCCGACAAGGTGATGGATATTGCCCGTACCTACCGGGAAGCGCTGGCATCCCGGGGCGTGCGCGTGACGGTGGACGAGACGCCGGACAAGATCGGCGCCAAGATACGCAACGCCCGCCTGGACCGCGTTCCGTACATGCTGGTGCTGGGCCAGCGGGAAGCGGAGGAAGGAACCGTTTCCGTCCGCCACCGGGACAAGGAAGACCTGGGCGCGATGCCCTTTGAACAGTTTGCTGACATTGTGGTCAGGGAAATTGCGGAACGTCATATTTCCCCCATGATTTGAGTTGCCAAGTTATTTTATTTAGTTTAGTAGTATCCGGACGTGCCAATCAAGCCAACGAAGAAAAATGATGGTAATCGCCGCCGTGAGCGCGGTGATCAAACCCGTGTTAATGAACGCATTCGCGCTCCCCGCGTACGCGTGGTGACCGCCAATGGCGACCAGCTCGGGGTAATGAATACGCGTGACGCGCTGGAAAAGGCCAAATCCGTTGGCCTGGACCTGGTAGAAGTTGCGGGCAACGCGGATCCCCCCGTGTGCCGCATGGTGGACTATGGACGGTACAAGTACCAGCAGTCCAAGCTCCAGAAAAGCAACAAGAGCCGCACGATCAAGCTCAAGGAAGTCAAGCTCCGCATCGGGACGGACACGAATGACTATAACGTGAAACTGGCCCGTGCGGAAAGCTTTCTGGACCACGGGCACAAGGTCCGTTTCCAGCTCCGTTTCCGCGGTCGTGAAAACGCCCACCAGGAGCTCGGCTATGACATGTTCAACAAGGTGATTGCGGACCTGAAATCCATGGGGCAGGTGGACCAGCCGCCCCGCCTGGCCGGCAATACCATGCACATGGTGCTTTCACCCCTTCCTGTCCAGCAGCGCGTGAAGAAATTCACCGCCCACCTGGATGCGGACTTTGATTCGGAAGACTCCGCCTTTGACGCGGAAGACGACGAATAAAGCGCCTTTCCCTCTTTTTCCAGGCTTTCCGCCCTGCAAGGCGGAAAGCCTTTTTTACGCCTGAATGCTTTTCCATGACTCTTTCCTACCGTAATACCAAGGAATTCGCCCCGGCGGCGCTGGAGGAATTGTTCCTCTCCGTCCAGTGGGAGTCCGGATGCCATCCGGTACGCCTGGCGGAAGCGCTGCACCATTACGGAGCCGTGTTTTCAGCCTGGGACGGTGATCGGCTGGCAGGACTTGCCGCCTCCATGGATGACGGAACCATGACGGCGTATGTCCATTACCTGCTCGTGCATCCCCGGTATCAGGGGCGCGGGATTGGCTCCCGCCTGCTGGATTTGTGCAAAAATCACTATGCCGGTTACTTGAGCATGGTGCTTACTTCCTACCGGGAAGGTGTTCCGTTTTACGAGAGGAACGGTTTTATTCCGGACCGGACGCAGGAAGCCATGCGCTTCATTCCCCCCTCTCCCGGGGAAACTCTTCTTTAACGGGTCCGGAGGAAGGGTGCCACAGGATTATGGTGTGCGTTTGCGGAACGGTTGCATCCGGCACATGGTGGCGGTGCGCCAGAGCCATTCCAGCGGGCCGTACAGGAAATAGGCCAGCCACAGGCGGCACGCCAGGGCTTGAAGCAGGAATACGGCCACCGCCGCGCACAGGCACGTCCACGGGCCCATGTCCTGCGCCAGTCCCAGCCCCCATCCGAAGAGCAGGAAGGTGAAGACCATTGACTGGGTGACATAGCACGTCAGTGTGCATTTGCCGGCGCTGCTGAGCAGTCTGGAGGGCAGGGGCAGTCCGGGATGGGTGAAGAGCAGGACGGCCGCGGAGACGAAGGACGAGGTATAGGCAAGATTTTCCCACTGGCCCAGCAGGTGCCGCACATCCCCCCCCAGCGGGGAACCCAGGAGGGAGGGGAGGAACAGCCGCGCGAGCAGAAGCGTCAGGAACAGGGTTCCGGAAAATCCGAGCATCCGCAGGAAGAAGCGCCGCTTGTTGGCGGCGTCCGCAAAGATGCGCCATCTCCCCGCCAGCATCCCCAGGATGAAGAGGCCCAGCGTCTGCCAGATGCGGCCGCTGAGCAGAAGGAACCGCCATTTGTCTGCCTGCCCCTCCGTGAGGTTCCAGAGGGCTGCTTCACCCCAGCTTCCGTGTTCGTACAGGAATTCCCGTGAAGGGCCTGCCGCCGGGGATGCAGGCGGGAACCAGCCGGAGGAATGCGGCCATAAGTCCGCTATTCCGGCGCTGGACAGCGTGTCCATGAAGGAGATGGGCTGTATCAGGCACAGCAGGCAGAGGATGACCAGAAGCCGTGTGCTGCATTGATACAGGGCTACCAGGGCGAAGCCCAGCACGCCGAAGATGGTGAGGATGTCCCCGTCGTAAAAAAGAGTGTGCGCCAGCCCCAGCAGAAACAGCAGCGCCAGACGCCACATGAAGCGTTTACGGAAGTCGATGCCTTTCTGCTCCTGCCTGTCCAGCTGGATGAAAAAACTGAGGCCGAACAGGAAGGAGAAGAGAAGGAAGGACTTGCTGACGAAAAGATATTCGTAAACCCAGTCCGCCGCGCTGTTGGCCGCGGACTGCCATCCCTCCGACGGGGGGATGGGGAGGTACAGGTTGAAGCGGTCGTGAGCGTGGACGATGACGATGCCCAGCAGGGCCAGTGCCCGGAGGATGTCCAGAATGGTGATGCGCGCCGGCTGCGGGGGCGGTCCGGCGGAAGTCCGGGCGGTCATGAGGTCAGGAAGGGTGGGAAATGGACGGAATCAGTTCCGCGGCGCGGCGTCTGGCCCACCGGTCCGCTTCCAGAATGGGGGCCAGCTCTCCCCGGGGATCTACCGGGGAATGGTCATCCATGACGGCCTCCACCAGTTTCCAGATGCCGGGGAAGGTGAGCTTCCCGTGGATGAAGGCATCCACCGCCACTTCATTGGCGGCGTTGTACACGGCGGCCATGGTGCTGCTGCTGGCTCCGGCCCTGCGGGCCAGGTCCAGCGCGGGGAAGGCGTCCGGGCGCGGGGCCTCAAACACGAGCTGGCCCATTTCCGCAAAATTGAGCTGCCTGAGGGAATTGGGAACGCGGTCCGGCCAGGTGACGGCGTACTGGATGGGGAAGCACATGTCCGAGCTGCTCATCTGGGCCAGCACCGTTCCATCCCGGTATTCCACCATGGAATGCACGATGCTCTGCGGGTGGACGATCACGTCCACCTTCTCCATGGGAACGTCAAACAGCCAGCGGGCCTCAATCATCTCCAGTCCCTTGTTGAAGAGGGTGGCGGAGTCAATGGTGATTTTCCGTCCCATGCTCCACGTAGGGTGCTTGAGAGCCTGTTCCAGCGTGACGTGTTCCAGGTCTTCCTTCTTCCACGTCCGGAAGGGACCGCCGGACGCCGTCAGAATCAGGCGGGAGACGGCTTCCGGTCCTCCGTGGCTGCCGTTCAGGCACTGGAAAATGGCGTTATGTTCACTGTCCACCGGCAGCACGCGCACGCCGGCCTGGCGCGCTTTCTCCATGACGATCTGTCCGGCCATGACCAGGATTTCCTTGCTGGCGATGGCCAGGTCCTTGCCCGCTTCAATGGCGGCAAAGGCGGGCCTGAGTCCGGCGGTGCCCACGATGGAGATCAGCACCATGTCCGCCTCCGGAAGCTGTGCCAGGCGGCACAGGCCTTCCTCCCCCGTCTCCACCTCTGCGCCGGGAAGGGCGCGGGCCAGTTTGTCCGCTTTGGACGGTTCAAAAATGCATACGTTGCGGACGTTGAATTCCCTGGCCTGGAGCGCCAGGGCATCCACGCTGGTGCCGGCGGCCAGCCCCACGATTTCCATTCTGTCCGGGATGTCCCGGGCGACTTTCAGGGCGCTGGTCCCGATGGAACCCGTGGAACCCAGGATGACGACACGTCGTTTCTGCATAACGGAAAAGAATGATGCAAAAAATAAGGCTCCTTGACAAGCCGGGGGGATGAAAATCTTCCCTGCGCCGCAGGATCGGTTTCTTCTTCAGTTTGGCCGCATTCCGGTTGGACGTGAGGAAGGGCTCCATGCCTTCGTGCCGTAGGTGGCCTGTGCCGTAGGGTCGGGGAGTTGCCGGAACTGCTGCCTCTGCCGGTTCCGCCTCCATTTCCGCAGGTTGAAGGAACGCCAGTTCCAAATGCGGCTTTCGGAGCTGAAGGTTTCCCTGATCATGAAGTAAACGTTGGCTCCGGCTTCCGTATCTCCGCCCAGCCGGCGGTAGACGGCCATGGCGAAAGGGAGATTGTCCCGGAGTTCAAACCGCGGCAGGTCTCCATCGCTGAAATACCAGTCCGGCTGGCTGTCCATCGTCATCAGGTTCAAGTCCCCGCTCAGTTGGGATGGACTGCGGAGTCCGGCCAGAGCCAGAAAAACGAGGGCGATGGCTCCGCAGATTTTTCCATAGCGCAGCCAGTTTCCATTCCCCGCCATGTAGCGGAAAAGAAGATACAGGAAACAGGCTCCCATCAGCAGATAGATGCCGGCTGTAACGCGGTTGGGAGAAAAGCCGAAATCTTTTATCTGGAAATACAGCCTCATGCCCACGCTGGCGGCGAGGAGTCCCGTCTGCGCCGCCAGGATGAAGCCCAGGTCGGTTCCCGTTTTCGATGTGCGCACGGAGCCTTCCGGACGGAACAGGACCAGCAGCACGAGGCCGGAAAGAAAGGCCGCCAGCGTGATGGAGTCCGCCCCGTCGTGCAGATAAGCGGTCTGGGAGATTCCGTCAGGCACGCTTCCCCGCCATAAAAACGCCACGTCCGTGCCGTTGTTGACCAGAAAGGCCAGGTTGATGAACAGCAGGGAGACGGCGGGAAGGGACGGGAGCCACGGGCGTCCCGGCCGCACGGGATGCTGGTCCGGAAAGGAGGAGCAGGGGCGCGGCCTGGCCACGATGCCGAAAGCCAGGGCTCCCAGGCACCACAGGAGGATGTCTGCCAGGGTTCCCGTATCCGGAACCAGCCAGGAGCAATAGTTCCAGAACCATTTGTTCATGGCTGATTTGACGGCGGCGACTACGGGGTTTCCGTCCGCAAAGATGGACAGGAAGATCAGGAACAGAATCACTCCGATGGCGACGCTCCCTGCAAGCGGCATTTTCCCCAGGACTTTTCCAGCCGCTTTCTTTGCCTGGGTCAGACGGAAAAATTTATAGCCCCACCAGGAGACGTACCGTTTGGCGGGATCAAAGCTGTTGCCCTTTTTCCGCGGCAGCAGCGTCATCACGACGGGCAGTCCCATGCCGATGAGCAGGTTGAAGTGGGTGAAGGACGACAGGTTGGCGGCTGTTGCCGCAGCATTCAACACAGCCATGAAGACAAGGAACAGTTGCTCCTTCCGGCTGAGGTCCGTTCTCAGGGCCAGAAAAGCCGCCGTATACAACAGGAGGCCCAGCGCCGTTCCGATGCCCAGTCCCTCCAATGTACCGAACATGAAATCCGCGGCGAAGCCGCTGGCAACCAGAGCGAGCAGGGGGATGTTCCCGTGCCTCCACCAGGAAGGCGGAAGCGACGGGCGCGGATCACTGCAGATGACGCTGATGCAGGGAGACGGAGGGAGCGGGCGCTCCGGAAAGGTAGAGGGAGGCTCTGTCATGAGAAAAGGTGGGATAGGTGCGGAACAGCAGCCCTTACGCGGAGAGCGCGGCGCTGTCCGTTTATGTTTAAACGTTATTGCAGAAGTGTCAAGCGGGGATGTCCGGCAAAGGGTGGGCCTGGGCCGGAAGGATGGCCGCGCCGCATGGAAAAGGATTGTATTTTCCGCAGGAGGGCGTATAGCATGGCACGAATGAAGCGCATCGCCGTGTATGCCGGTAGTTTCGACCCTCTGACCAATGGTCACTTATGGATGATCAGGCAGGGGGCGAGGATGTTTGATGAACTGATTGTGGCCATAGGCGACAATCCGGATAAAAGCTACACGTTTTCCCATGAGGAACGCATGGCCATGCTCCGGGTGGCGCTTTCCGACATGCCGGATGTGCGCATCGCCGAGTTCCACAACCGTTTTCTGGTGGATTTCGCCAATGAACACGGAGCTACGTTCATGCTGCGCGGCATCCGTTCCACCCAGGATTATGAGTACGAACGCGTGATGCGCCATATCAATGCGGACATGGCGCCCAAGGTGTGCACGGTGTTCCTGATGCCTCCGCGGGATACGGCGGAATTGTCCTCCAGCATGATCAAGGGGCTGATCGGCCCGGAAGGGTGGGAAGGGCAGGTGAGCCGTTATGTCCCCCCCAATGTGTTCGCCATGCTGAAGGAGAAGTACAGGGAGATTTTTCCGCATTCCTAGAGGGGTTTGCGGAGCTCCATGACGGTTTTCCGTTCCGTTATTCGCTGTCCGGAGAGGGAGCCGGCGGAGTGGAACGCCTGCGCCTTCTTCTGTCCTTCTGCCTGCGCATGCGCTGGATGACGCGGGCCCTGGCGGCGCACTGGCCCGTCTGCACCTGTTCCACGGCATCACACAGTTCCCGCCGCGCCAGAAATCGGTTGAGTTCCCGGGAGCGGTCCACGTGGCATTTGACGGCGATTCCCGTGGGGACGTGCTTGAGATAGACGCAGTTGTTGGTTTTATTCACTTTCTGGCCGCCGTGCCCGCTGCCGCGGACAAAGCTTTCCTCCAGATCCTGTTCACGGATGCCCAGGGTTTCCATCCGCTCCCTGAGAGCGGCCAGTTTTTCAGGCCTCACCATAACCGGAGCATTGCAGGGTGTTGATACGCTGCCGGACCGCATGGACCAGCATGTTCCGGCTGGCACAGGTCATGGGGCGCAGGCTGGTGGAGACGGTTGAACCGTCTGTCAGGTGAAGGTTCAGGTGGCCGCCTTTCCGGTCCGCGGAATTTATTTGCTGCCAGAGGTGCCACCGCATGGTCCGGCGGGGCCGCAGGAAGGGCAGGATTTCCACGCCCAGCGGGGTGACGATGACGGCTGCGTATTTCAAGCAGCGGCTCCCCAGATACAGGCAAAGAACGGCGGGAACCAGGGCCACTGCCTGCATGACCCACAGAGGGGCGGGAAGGTACGGGGTGATGGCGCCGTATCCCGTGAGCTGGAGGAAGGCGGCAATGGCGATGAGCAGGAAGCCCGCCGTGACCAGGATGGCACCCGAACGGTTGCGGGTGAAGCGCAGTTCCCTTTCCCGCACGGGTATGTGCCGGATGTCCCCCACGCCCAGTCCGGGTTGAACCGGACCGGGTGCGGAGGCGGGAGAATGGAGGTCAGGCTCCGGCATAAACGCCCGGAAGAATTTCCTTTGTTTCTTCTGATCCGTTTTCCATCAGCAGCGTGCCCTGAAGAACGGCGCCGTCCTGGAAATGGAAGCGGCCGCGCAGGGTCAGCTTGTCCAGGCCGATCAGGGAGGGCAGCCCGAGGCTGTCCAGGGAGTCCACCAGCTTGTACAGTTTGGAATCCAGGTCCACGATGGGGGTGGTTCCCTTCCGTTCCGGAGCCAGGGAGACCTTTCCGTCTTCATCCGCCACAATGGCGTCCGAACGCAGCAGAAGAAGGTCGGACGTGGTCTTGACGGGGAAGAAGCGGGACCGCGGGACATTGACGGCCCGTGCGCCCGGGAAGCATTCAATGCCGGCGCCCATGGCCGTTTCCAGCTGGTACACCGGGGAGGATTCCGGATCGCGTGGGTTGAGCGTCTTGCTGTTCCGGATCATGGGCAGCGGGAGCACGCCCCCGTTGGCGTCCAGGATTCCCTTCAGGGCGTCCAGGCGTATCCAGAGGGTGTTGGTGTTGAAGTAGCGGTGTTTGGAAATGTTCTGGAATTCCGGGATGTCCGCATCCGGGCACTGGGCCACTTCCCGCAGGATGAGCTGGCCGTCCTCCTTCCTGACGGCCAGGTGGCCGCCTTTTTTATCCGCCTCCGTCCGGCGGGTGACTTCCATGACGAAGGGGGCGCCGCTTTCCGCAAACCAGCGCAGGAAGTTCATGTCAAGCTGTGCGCCCAGGTTGTCGGAGTTGGAGACAAAGGCGTACTTGACGCCGTCCGCCAGCAGGCGGTCCAGCCAGCCGGAACCCAGCAGGGCCGGATACAGGTCCCCGTGTCCGGGCGGGCACCATTCCAGTTCAGGCTGTTCCGGGCACGCGGCGGGGGTGAGGCCGTCCACCAGGATTTTGGGCACGCGGTTCTGCATCAGTTCCACCTGGGAGGAGTCCGCAAAGCCGTCAGCCGCGTATTTTTCCAGGTAGGCCAGCGTGTCCGCGCTGGTGGAGAAGGAGTTCATCAGCAGAAGGCGCACGGGCGTGCCGGAGATGGAGCGCAGGTGCTTCACCTGCCTGACGATCAGGTCCAGGAACGTATCTTCACCTTTCACCTTCAGCAGGCTTTTCGCCTTCTGGAGGCCCATGCTCGTGCCAAGGCCCCCGTTGAGCTTGATGCAGACGCACTGGGAGATCAGGTCCTTGTCCGCCGCAGGGGTGGAGGCCGTGATTTCCTGCCAGTCGGCCACCTGGTCGGCGGGGAGAATATCCGTTTCCGGAATCATGCCGGAGTGGTTGGAGACGAGAGCTTCGTAACAGCGGGAGAAAGCTTTGATGGCCGCGGCCGGAATGCCGGCGGACTCCATCTTTTCTTCAAAAGGAGTGAACGTACTCATTGGCGGCTTTTGTACAAAATGCCCGGTGGAGGCTCAAGCATTATATAAGCGCGCACGGCTCAGGCGGGAGCCTCCATCCGGGCGGCAGCCGTCTTATTTGACGGCGATGACCCGCAGGCGGCGGTAGTCCGCCACCCATTGGGAACCGTCCCACAGGGCCTCCCGCAGAGCGGCTTCCATTTTCTCAAAAATCCGGATGCGCCTTGTTTCAGGGAGGCCCTTCAGGTCGGCCCAGAAAAACTGGCGCGCCCAGTTGCGCAGGCCGTCCTGGCCGTCTTTCAGCGGGGTGGGGCGGTCAAAGTCCATGACCATTTCCGGATGCAGGGCCGCCTGTTCCAGCAGGCTGCGGTATTCTTCCACCGTGGGGAAGTAAAAACGGGTTTTGACCGGAAGTTCCCTCTCCCGGAGGGCTGCCTGAAACGCTTCCCGGATGCGGAGGACGTTGCGGTGGGCTCCGAATTCGCAGATCAATCTGCCCTCTGGCTTCAGGACGCGGCAAACGGTTTTCAGCAGGGTTCCCTGGTCCGGTATCCAGTGGAAGGCGGCGTTGGAAAAGACGATGTCAAACCAGTTGTTCCACGGCATGCGGCAGGCGTCCATCACGCGGAAGTCCATTCCGGGATAAAGTTCCCGGGCTTTTGCGATCATTTCCGGGGAGGCGTCCATGCCTGTGACGGAGGGAGATTTTTCCAGCAGGGCGTGCGTAAGGGTCCCGGTTCCGCAGCCCAGGTCCAGAATGGACAGGCCAGGGTTTTCCGGCACATTGGAGAGCAGGTCCCTGCCGTATTCCGCCACAAAATCGTGCTTGTTTTCGTATAAATCAGCGTTCCAGTCCATCACCTCCCCATGGTAGGGCAAAAGGGATTTTTTTCAAGAAGACCATGCCTTTTTTCCGTGGAATTGTTAGGGAGTGCCGCGGGGGGGCGTTTCTCCCCGGAACTCCGGGTTTCTGCTTGCGTTCCCGGGGATGAAATGATTAAGTTAAGCTTATTATGAAAGCAACAGCCCTGTTCATGGCGGCCTCAGCCCTGGCCGCAGTTTCCGCCGACGCCTATGACGGATACGGTTATGACCCCCGTCCCGCAAGTTCCTATAATGATACGATCAGCGGAGCGGCCCACATCGGTTATGATTCCCGGTATGCCTACAAGGACCTGGTGGCTTCCTCCCTGCTCAACCGCAGCGGCGTCTTCAGCATCGGCGGTGAACTGGACCTCAATCTGGTCAAGGACTGGAAGCAGGAAATCGGCGCGGAATACATGGCCTTCTGCGACGGCCTGCTGAGTGACAAGGAAGCTTTTGACGCCAACTGGAAGGCCGTCAAGGAACTGTTCCCCAACCTGTCTTTCCGTGGCGGTTATGAATTCAATTACGGCGGCCTGCCGGGTTACTTGAGCAAATACATGGGGAAAGCCCCCCATTCCGTAGCCCAGTCCTTCACCGCTGGCCTGGTATATGACGATCCGGGCCACGGTTATTTTGGTTCCATGGATGTGCAGTACGGTTTTTACGGCATGATAGGCTGGCGCATTGACCTGAACGCGGGCAAGCGCTGGAGCGGCCTGATTCATGAAAAGGTGGACCTGGAATTGAGCGCCGGCACCAGCTATTCCTCCAGCTACTGGGGCGCGGGCGTGGACGGGTTTGACCAGTTCAATATCAAGCTGGCGGCTCCTGTGCGCGTGACCGGGGTGGACGCCAGCCGCGGCTTCCGCATCATTCCCTTCATCCAGTTTGACTGGGCCGGAAACACGCGTTCCGACATACGCCGCTATACCGGCATGAGCACGATTGAGGATTTCCGCGTCCGCGTGGGTGTGGAAGCCGTCTATCACTTTTAAGCGGAAGCTCCCGCGGCCCTCTTCTCCTGGGGGCCGCGGAGGCGTTCCTTTTTCTCCGGAGCCGCCCGGACTGCCTCTAACTCCCTTGAACAATCCCGCCATGTTGAAAATGATTCTGCTGCTGGCCCGGCGCACGTTTATACGGCTGCTGCTGGTGCTGCTCCCTCTGGGCCTCTTTGCGTTCCTGGCGCAGGCCATTCCCCTTTCCCCGCTGCAATCCCTGGTTGTCCTGATTCCGGTGATTGCCTTTGAAGTGTGGCTCGTGGTCAAGTACCTGCTGCCCGTGATGGGAGATCTGGTGACCAAGACGCTGTATTCCTCCAACATCACCACGGATGAGGAAGTGCTGGTGGACGCCGCCCGGCGCATGCTGAATTCCGGGGATCCGCAGGGAGCCCTGGAACTGCTGGAGCGCTACCGGAAGGAGAATCCGGGGCTGGTGCGTTCCTGGCTCATGGAATCCAGCCTGCTGAACGATATGCGCCGGTATGCGGATTCCGTTGAAGTCCTCCAGGAAGGCCTGGAATCCAGAAGATGGCGCAAGGAGGACCGGGCCCTGTTCCTGTACAAGATAGGAGTGATTTACGACTCCCAGCTCAACAATCCGGACAAGGCCCGGAAATACTGGGAGGAAGCCGCGGACAGGTATCCCAATACGGCCTACGGCCGCTCCGCCCTGGACAAGCTGTAGATGAACCCGTGCTGAAGTAGCGGAGCGGCATTTGCTGCGGAAAGATTGCCTGGTTAGGACTGTGTAGCTGAACGGCAGCGCATGGTTTTTCCCGGCTGGCGAAGTGTCTTTGTTCACGCGGCCTGTTATTTTTCACGGTGCGGTTGCTCCAGTAATTTTTAATGCGTTCCAGAAAAAGGAAAAAAGAATTTCAGGAAAGTTTCCCTCTTTTTTTCTTTTCAGGTAAAAGTTGTATTTTCAAGCTTCTAGCCAGAGTGAAAGAAGCTTTTTATTGATGAAAATCAATATAATAAACGTTGCATAGCTGAAAGGTTGCATTATACTGATTCCTCTTCAATGATTAAAGGCCGTTCGGTTTCGGCGGATGGTTTAAATTTTTTAAAACTGATTGAATATGATGAAATTAAACCATATAAAATATATGGTTCTCTGTAAGCTGCCTTATTATGGGCGGAAAATCATCAATCGGTTTATGAATGGTTTCAGGAGAAGAAGAAACGAATCTTTGGCGTCAAAGCTGGAAGATATCCGCAATCTACTCATTTACAACCATCCCGTTTCCCAGGTTCCTCCGGCTACGGGCAAACTGAGGCTGCTTCAGGACGGCAATACCGTTTTGCTGGCTCTTTTTGCGCGGAAGTGCTGGGAAAACGGCCTCCGGTACTGGCTGGATTACGGAACGTTGCTGGGCGCGGTGCGGCACAGGGGCTTTATTCCGTGGGACGATGATCTGGACGCAAGCATGATGAGGCCGGAGTACGACCGCCTTCTGGAACTGTTGCCCTCCCTCTTTCCCCGGGAGGAAGGTTTTACCTGGAAAAGGCATGCCTTCCTGCAAATAGGGTATGAGGGCACTCCTCTCAATATTGACGTGTACCCTTATCATTTTTATTCGGAAAGCCTCGTATCCCCGGAACAGCACGGCAGCCTGGACGGGCGGCTTACTGCGTTTAAAAAAGACGTGGTTCTGGTAGATGGCCGGATGAACATGACCGATGACCAGATTCAGCAGAAAATCCGCCGGGAGGTTCTGGAAGGCAAGGAACCGGCGGCGGAGGAGGACAACCCCGGAATTTTCCTTTCCCCGGCCATCACCTTTACGAAAAACACTCATCTGCCCTATGAGATGTTCTTTCCGCTGGGGGCCATGGAGTTTGAGGGGCTGAAATTCTCCGTGCCCAACCAGGCGCGCCAGTACCTGCAATTTTTTTATGGCGATTACCTGTCCTATCCGAACCGCATCCAGTTCAAGCACCCTTCCGTAAAGCACATGATGGAACATGTCCCCTTTGAGACGGCGGTGAACCGTTTCATTGACGTCTACGGAAAGCAGATTGACACGTTCCAGTCATGAAAACGGTTATCACCTACGGCACTTTCGACCTGCTTCATACGGGGCACGTCAACCTTCTGAGAAGAGCCCGGGTGCTGGGGGACCGCCTCATCGTCGGCGTGACCACGGACAGCTACGACCAGAGCCGGGGAAAGCTGAATGTGCTGGAAAGCCTGGAGGAACGCGTGGAAAATGTCCGGAAGACCGGATTGGCGGACCTTATTATCACAGAGGAGCTGGAAGGGCAGAAGCTGCACGACATCCAGAAGTATGGGGCGGATATTTTCGTGATTGGTTCCGACTGGACGGGCAAGTTCGATTATCTGCGCGAACATTGCGAGGTGGTTTACCTGGAGCGCACGAAGGGCGTTTCTTCGACCGACCTCCGTTCCGCCCGAAATTTCATTGTGCACATGGGAATTGCCGGCCACGGGCGCATAGCGGGCCGTTTTCTCCAGGAATCCAAGTACGTCAGCGGCATTGAAATAACGGCCGTTTACGGACGCGACGAGGAAAAGGTGCGCCGGTTTGCGGAATCGTATGAGCTGCTGGAATATTACACGGAATACGAACGGTTTCTAGACAAGGTTCATGCCGTTTACGTGGCCGTTCCGCATCATCTGCATTATGAACTGGTCAAAAGAGCCCTCCTGAAAGGAAAGCATGTGCTGTGTGAAAAGCCGCTCGCCCTTTCCCGGGAAGAGGTGGAAGAGCTGTTCCTGCTGGCCGCGGAGAGGGGATGCGTTTTACTGGAAGCGCTGAAAACGGCCTTTTTCCCGGCTTTCCAGCAGTTGATAGGCGTGGCGGAAAGCGGAGTCATCGGTTCCATCAAGGCGGTGGACGCCGCGTTCACCAAATTGATTGAGGATGATTCAAGCAGGGAGTTCGATCCCATGCAGGCCGGGGGAGCGTGGACGGAGCTGGGGGCTTATCCCGTTTTCGTCATCGGAAAGCTGCTGGGGACGGAAAGCCGCTGCGTCCGCTTTACGACTTGCAGGAAGCCGGAAACGGGCGTGGACCTTTTTACGCGGGCGGATTTCCTTTATCCCAATGCGGCAGCCTCCGCCACGGTCGCCATCGGAGCCAAGCGGGAGGGGGACCTGTGCATCACGGGGACGCGCGGCTATATTTACGTGCCCTCCCCGTGGTGGAAGACGGAGATGTTTGAGGTGCGTTTTGAAGACCCCCGGCAGAACAGGAAATATTTTATCAGGTTTGAGGGCGACGGCCTTCGCTATGAGCTGGCCGCGTTTTTGCGCCTGATTCACGGCTGCCGTCATGAGTTTTCCCTCATGTCCCGGGATGATTCCCTGTTCATGGCTGACGTGACCTGCCGGTTCCGGGAAGGCGGGGATGTTGAAGAGATCAACTGAAGAGGAAAAATGCCGTTCCCGGGCCGTTGAACCCGCAGGACGGAATGAGCCGGTGCTTTCCGGGGAGCTGTCCGGTATGAAAGGCCTGTCTTGAGCTGCGTTGTCGTCAGCCGTTTTATGATTTTTCCTGCAACGGAGAAAACCTGTCCAGCATGGAAGTGTTCCATTCCACAAAGGAATGGAGCGTGGGCGACGGAACGCCCAGTTTTTCCGCAAGACGGCAGATCGGCCCGGTGCCGAGGGGAACGTCTTCCGTAAAGTAGCGGGAAGCGAAGTCCGGCGCCCAGCCCTGTTCCCGGAGGACCATGGGTGCCTTGACTCCGCGGAACGCCGGGATGGAACGGATTTTTCCGGTTAGTTCCGCGGCATTCCGGGATTCATAGTAGTTCAGAACGGAAATGATGTCCCTGCCGATCTCCATGCCGGGACAGCGGGAGCAGATAGCCAGAAGTTCCTGGTCTGCCTGGATGTACAGTTCGCTGGCTTCCTCCGTCCATTCTTCATAGAACAGAAACTGCCTGTCGTAGAAGGTTCCTTCCCGGTAATGGCGAAACAGGCTCATGCAGCGGGAGGGATGCAGAAGGGGATTGGAATTGTTCAACAGGAAAGGCCATGGGGAGGAAAGGAGTTCCAGCGGAGTATCAAACAGAGTTTCCAGCAATGCGGTCCAATGGCCGGCGTCGTTTCCGGGGGCAACCCATATCCTGTTGAGGGGGCGGCTGCCGAGAATAGCGACGGAATGGCCATATTCAAGCGTACGGCAGATCAGGGGAACCTTGTATATTCCCATCAGGCTGACAGAGGAAGTCCATGAGGCGTCTTCCGCCATGTCCATGACGTCCGGAGTGCCCGGTACGATGGCGAGCCCCTGATCACGGCGCAGAAAGGGCTTGATGCGCAAGCATATTTCCCGGATGCCGAAACGGGGGACCGCCACCAGCACAAGGCTGCATTCCTCCAGTATTTCCGGATGATTGCTGATTCGGCCCAGGGGGGCCCGGAGCGCGGTTCCGTCCGGAAAGGAGGCGGAGATGGTTTTATTCCATTGTTCGGGCTTCCGGGTCAGGATATTGACGCACAGGCCACGGGCTCCCAGCCACCCGGCCATGGCATGGGCCAAGTTGCCGCCGCCGCAGATGCCTATGATGGGCGCAGAAGTAGCGTTCATGAAAAAGCAGGAATGGAGAAGGATGAAAAAAGGGAGGTTTCCGCCAGCGTGGTCAGATGGAAAGCGGTTCCGAAGCGGCTTCCGCGTGCATGGCGCGTACCAGGGCGTCGTTATCTGCCTTGTTCCTGACGGCGATGCGGATGAATTCCCTACCCTCAAAGCCCCTTTTCCGGCTGCAATCCTTGATCAGGATGGAGTGGTTTTTCAACAGGAGGCCCGTGAGGGTACGGGCTTTCATGGGCGGCATTACCTCGCACATGAAGTAGTTGGCCTGGGAGGGGAGGACGTTCAGGAAGGGAACGCAGGAGAGTTCCTGCATGAAGCGGTCTCTTTCCTCCATGAACCGGCGGCATGCGCGCACGTAGGATTGTTCATATTTCCCGAAAATCTGCATGTAAAATTCGGCAATGGAGTTAATGTTCCAGATGGAAACGTCCTTTTTTATCCATGCAATCAGCTTCTTGTCTGCAGAGGCCAGAACCCCCAGGCGAAGGCCTGGAACGCCGTAGGACTTTGAAATGCTTTTAACTACCGCCAAATGCGAGTACTCCTCAAGGAGATTGTCCCTGAGCAACGTGTTGTCCGGCATGCCCTCAGAGAAATCCACAAAGGATTCATCTACGATCAGGCGAATGCCGCCCTCCTTCGCCCACAGGCAAAGGCGCAGCACGTCGGCCTTCGGGAGGAAGAAGCCGGAAGGATTGCCCGGATTGACAAGGAGCAGGGTGCTGATGTCCTTGCCGGAGAAGAATTCCATCAGGTCGTCCGCCGTGTAGCTGAAATTCCAGAAAGCGGGATGGAAGGGCACCACCATATCCGGGGCCGCCCGGTTGGGATATTCCTCAAAGGTGGGGTAGACGACGCCCATTTTCCCTTCCATGCGGGACATGAGCGCCTTGATGAGTTCTGCCGCGCCATTGCCGATGCAGATGTATTCCTGGCTGACGCCGAAGTATTTTGCGGCCAGCAGACTGTTGACCCTCATGCCGGACGGGTATTCCCGCACCAGGTGCTCAAAGTTCGCCTTGAGTTCGGACATGAGGCGCTTGTTGGGGAAGTATGGATTGACCAGGTAGCAGAAATCCCTGATGCGGGGGTAGCGCCAGTAGCCGCCGTACCGGGACTCCATCAGGCGCAGGTGTTCCTCCTGGTCTGGTGTGAACATGGAAGCCGCTATGTCCAGGTCCTGGATGTCGTCTATTTCATACCATGCTTCGCTGCCGAGACGCAGGGCCTTGATTTCCGGTTTGTCCAGCAGGGCGATGACCCGCAGCACCTGCTCGTAATATTCGTTGTTGCCCAGGGCCTTGCTGTAAGCGGTGAGAAAGGGGACGTAGTGGGTGCGGGAGAAATCCCTGTTGAATTTGTAAATATTGACGGTCTTGAAGTATTCCGTTTTTTTCTTATAGGAGAATTTGCTGCCGGGAATGAATTGCTTGATGTTGTCGTCTTCATCCAGCGTGACGACGGTGCCGTCCATCCAGCTTTCAAATTTGGCGACGAGGGCCAGGCTGGGGTAGGGGTGGTGGAGCAGGGAGTCAATGACGGAGTCTTCAAAAATCAGGTCGGATTCAAAGAGCAGCGTATCGTCCTGAAGCAGGTGTTCCTTGGCCAGGTAAAGGGAATAAATGTTATTGGTGGCGGCATAAAGGGGATTGTCCACGTATTCCACGGGCGTGGAAATGTCCAGAAGAGAGATGAAGGATTTAAGTTTTGCTCCCTTGTACCCCGTGACGACGACGATTTTCTCCAGGGAAGGGGAAAGGTTGTCCAGCTGCCTCAGCATTCTCTCAATCAGCGTTACCCCGTTCACTTGAATCATGCATTTGGTGTTGTCCTGGGTGAGATGCCCCAGTCTTTTTCCCATTCCGGCCGCTAAAATGATCGCCTGCATAAATACTCTAAATTTGTCTTCAGAACTTAAAAAGAATCAAGGACAATGTTTAACGGATTGATCATCCGCCGTCAAAGTAAAAATTTCTGCAAAAACATGTTAATGGAAAGTACATTGGTGAAAAAGGAAAAGTACGTAATTCATTTTCCTTCCCTGTTTTCCCGCTTTTCATTGATTTAACTTCAAATGGAGATGGCGATCCGTTTAACGGATGATCAATCCGCATGCTATGGAAGTTGGGGGAAAGAGAATTGAGAATTTTTTTCAAAAGCCGCATCTTGGAGAAAATGGTTTTAATATACGGAAATGGTTGTTTTTCATTAAAAAGCCGTATTGTTTTTCATTGACTTATGGTATCCGGTGGATAAGGTCCGTTTCAGGAAAACTCCGTTGTTCGCTTACGGAAAGATTGATGTTTTCCCGTACTCACTGCCTAGATTTGCCCACCATGAGATTGCCTTCGTTCATCACTGCCGGAAGAACCGGAAAGCTAATGAAAAATAAACATCTGTGGGTGACGGAAGTACGCTGCTGCGGCCTGACGGTGCTCTCTTCAATCACGGATAGAAAGAAGCGTATCATCAGGTTGTTCGGCATTCCCTGCGCCCGGTTCAGGGTGGGGAAGGAGAATGAGCATGCGCAGATGAGAAAGCTGGTGAAATCCACCGTCCGGGCGGAGGAAGTTCCGGCGGCGTCCGGCGTGCTGAGGGTTGTGCAGCAGGCCATGGCATTTTTTTTGAAGGAAGTGGGCGGTATTCTTGAAGAAAACGGCTACCAGTACTGGCTGGATTTCGGCACCCTTCTGGGGGCGGTCAGGCATAAGGGGTTTATTCCCTGGGATGATGATCTGGATATTTCCATGCTGCGAAGCGACTATGAACGACTGAGGGTTCGCGCTGCCGGGTTGTTTGGTTCCCGCGGCTTTTCCGTCAGCCTGGAGCCGTTTATCCAGATTGGGCTGCCGGGCACCTTGTGCAATGTGGATATTTTCCCGTACGATGTTGCTCCCGGCTCCTGGTCTCCGGATGATCCGGAGGAGCGGGAATGGCTGCTGCGTAATTACAAGGCTTCTAGGCTGATTGATTATGAAGCCAACACGTCGCGCCGTTACCAAACGCTGTGTTCTTATGAGGATAAAATGAAGATCAGGGATGAGTTGGTGATGGAAGGGAAGGAGCCTGTGGAATGTGGAAACGTCTGCCTGGGGTTTGAAATTCCCTTTGCCGGACCGTGCCGCCATTCCTTCCGTCATGAATGGATGTTTCCCTTATCCATCGTCCTGTTTGAAGGAAAGACTTTTCCCGGGCCCCGGATGCCTGAAATGGTTTTATACGGGCAATATGGAGACTGGGGTGTCCTTCCTGATTCGCCGCCTGTGCATTTTGACCTGAACCGGATTTCCAAGGAAGTGCTGCGCAGGATGCTGTACATGCGGGATACCGGGCGTTTGCCGGAATGTGACTAGGGGTGGGAGGTGCGTGGTTCCGGCGTTCCGCCGCGCCGTATTTTCCGGAAAGGAGGTGTTCCTGCCGCTGCGGGCGCAGGCCATGCGCGGGGAGGGCCGGAAGAACGTCTTTCTCCTTGACCCTGCTGATTGCGGCGGAGTATCATCGGATAATGAGAAGACCCCCGATTCCCGGTTTGGTGATGGCGGACGGCTGGCTC
This sequence comes from Akkermansia sp., assembly GCA_048388685.1. Taxonomy (GTDB): domain Bacteria; phylum Verrucomicrobiota; class Verrucomicrobiia; order Verrucomicrobiales; family Akkermansiaceae; genus Akkermansia. The sequence continues at coordinate 28,685 of DBGCTZ010000020.1, forward strand.
CAGCCGTATTCCCGCCAGATACGCGACCGCCAGCGTTTGTTTGACCTGAAAATGAAAAGGATCAGGCAGCGTTCCGGCTCTCTGGAGGGGTATGCGCAGGGGTACCGCTATTACGGTTTCAACCGTGATCCGGAGACAGGGGCGTGGACGTACCGGGAATGGGCTCCCGCGGCCCGCGGTCTGTTCCTGACGGGGGATTTCAACGGCTGGGACCGGGAGAGCCATCCCCTGGTGCGGAATGAGCGCGGCGTGTGGGAGATTACGCTACCGCCTGATGCGCTGGCCCACGGGCAGAAGGTGAAGGTTCACGTGATCGGTGCGGACGGTACGGGGAAGGACCGTATTCCCGCCTGGATCACCAGGACCGTGCAGGACCCCTCCACTTATGATTTTGCCGGGGAAGTATGGATGCCGGAGCATCCGTATGAATGGCGGAACAACGGCTTTGATCCTTCCCGGATAGAGGTGCCGTTCGTTTATGAGGCGCATGTGGGCATGGGCGGGGAAGAGGAGCGCGTGCATACGTACCGTGAGTTCGCGGACGAGGTGCTCCCCCGCATCGCCAAGCTGGGGTACAATACCGTACAGCTCATGGCCGTGCAGGAGCACCCCTATTACGGCTCCTTCGGCTACCATGTTTCCTCCTTCTTTGCGCCTTCCTCCCGCTTCGGCACGCCGGAGGACTTGAAGTACCTGATTGACCAGGCGCACGGCCTGAATATCGCCGTGCTGCTGGATGTGGTGCATTCCCACGCCGTGAAGAATGAGGCGGAGGGGCTGAATAATTTTGACGGTTCCGGCGGCATGTATTTCCTGCCGGGAGAGCGCGGGCATCATCCGGACTGGGATTCCTGCTGCTTTGACTATGGCCGGGACGAGGTGATTGAGTTTCTGCTGTCCAATGTCCGCTGGTGGCTGGAGGAGTTCCGCTTTGACGGTTTCCGCTTTGACGGCGTGACGTCCATGCTGTATTTCCACCGCGGGCATGAACCGTTCGGGGATTTGGGTGCGTACTTCGGGCCGTCCGTGGACCTGGACGCCGTGGCGTATCTGCAACTGGCCTCCACGCTGATCCAGCGGGTGAGGCCGGGCGCGCTCGCCATCGCGGAGGACATGTCCGGCATGCCGGGGCTGTGCCGCCCGGTGGACGAGGGAGGGCTGGGCTTTTCCCACCGTCTGGCCATGGGCATTCCGGATTACTGGATCAAGCTGCTCAAGGAGAAGAAAGATGAGGAATGGAGCATGGGGGACATGTGGTACACCCTGACCAATCGGCGTTACGGGGAGCCGCACGTAGCCTACTGCGAGAGCCATGACCAGGCCCTGGTGGGGGACAAGACGCTGGCGTTCCGCCTGATGGACACGGAGATGTACTGGAAGATGGCCGTGGACCAGCAGAGCCTCATCGTGGACCGCGGCATGGCGCTGCACAAGATGATCCGCCTGGTGACGCTGGCGACGGGCGGGGAAGGATGGCTGAATTTCATGGGCAATGAGTTCGGCCATCCGGAGTGGATTGATTTTCCGCGGGAGGGCAACGGCTGGTCCTACGAGCATTGCCGCCGCCAGTGGTCCCTGGTGGATAATCCCTCCCTCAAGTTCAAATTCCTGAACGCCTTTGACCAAGCGATGGTGCGTCTGGCCATGGATGCCCGGCTGCTGAATAATCCGCCGCCGTTCCCGCTGAATATTGACGAGAGCAACCAGGTCATGGCGTTCCACCGCGGCGGCCTGCTGTTTGTGTTCAACTGGTCCGGAGACCGTGCGATCATGGATTACGTGCTGCCCGCTCCCCAGAAGGGGGAATGGAAGGTGGCTCTGGATACGGACAGCGCGCGTTTCGGCGGCTTTGGCAGACAGGACGGCGCCATTCCGCATTTTACGGATGAAGCCGGGAATCTTTCCCTGTACCTGCTCCCGCGCACGGCTCTTGTCCTGAAAAGGGTGGGTTCCGCCGTCATGACCCGGCACACCGGACAGGAGGAAGGGTAACAGAGGTACGCGGTTAACCCGGGCGTCAAGCCCAGGGAGCCCCGGAGCATGAATGAAAAACGGCATCAGGTCCGCGCGCAGTGCGCGGGCCGGGAGGCCGTTACCACTGCGCGGGCAGGTCCCGCAGGGGCGGAGCTCCGGATTCCGCCTTTTTCAAGCGGATGGTCAGGATGTCTGTCTTGAAGTCTTTTGACTTCTCATTATTGCCTCCCCACAGGATGGCTCCCCGCGTGGTCATTTCCGGATAAAACGTTTTTTCCGTGGAGAGGAACCCGGGCTTGTCAGCCGCCACATGAATGGGCCTGTGCCTGTTCAGGGAGAGGGTGACGGGGGCCTGTCCCGCATAATCCCCGTTCACGCGCAGGCTGGCCCCGGCGGGGATGCTGCGGATAGTCATGTCCCTGGGGGTGCTGCTGCATGAGATGCACGCGCAGCAGGCCGCGGACAGGAGGAAGAGGTGCGGGAGAAGGCCGTGGGTCATCGCGACGGGAAAATCAGGGGTGTTCCACCATGTTCATGGCCGCCTGCTTGATCTGGGCGGCCATGGAGTTGAGGGCGTTCGCCCGGGTGGGGGCCAGATGGTCCTTCAGGCCGGTCTTGTCCAGCTTGGACATGTCCGCTTTCAGGATTTCCTCCGGCGGCAGTCCGGAGAGCAGCCGGACGAAGACGGCAATGAGCCCCTTGGTAATGAGGGAGTCGCTGTCCGCGGCGAGCTTCAGCGTCCCCTTGTCCGGTTCCGTATGCAGCCACACGCGGGACTGGCAGCCCTTGATGAGGGAGTCGTCCGTTTTCTGGGATTCGTCCAGCTTCGGGAGCTTCTTGCCCAGGCTGATGATGTATTCGTACCGTTCCGTCCAGTCCTGGAACAGGTCCAGTTCATCCAGCAGGTCTTGCAGGCGTTCTTCGTAGTTCATGGTTCGGAGGGGGAAAGACGGGTTATGCCTGGTTTCCGGCGGCCAGCGTGGCGAGAACGGCTTTCTGGGCGTGCACGCGGTTTTCCGCCTCCCGGAAGATGACGGGCGCGAAGTGCTCCAGCACGTCTTCCGTGATTTCCTTGCCGCGGTAGGCGGGCAGGCAGTGGAAGGCGGAGTGGTTGGGCGCGGCATGCGCCAGAAGCTCCCTGTTCACCTGGTAGGGGTAGAAGTGCTTTTCCTTGGACTGGCCCTCCGCTTCCTGGCCCATGGAAAGCCACACGTCCGTATTGATGACGGAGGCTCCCCTGACGGCTTCCACGGGGTCCGTGGTGAAGATGACGTTGTCGCAGTCCAGGTGCCTGCGGAAATCTTCCAGCGGCAGATAGTTGGTCGGCGCGCCGATGGCGAGCGTGAATCCCAGCCGCTTGGCCGCCCACATCCAGGAGCGGGACATGTTGTTGTCCCCATCCCCCACGAAGGCGATTTTCATGTCCTTCCAGGAGCCGGGGCCGTAAATTTCCTCAATGGTGAGCAGGTCCGCCAGAATCTGGCAGGGGTGTTCTTCATCCGTCAGGGCGTTGATGGTGGGGATGCCGGAGAAGCTGGCGAATTCCTCCACTTCCTGCTGCCCGTACGTCCGGATGGCGGCGCCGTGGATCATGCGCCCCAGCACGCGGGCCGTGTCCTTGATGGGTTCTCCGCGCCCAAGCTGGATGTCATGGACGGAAAGGAACATGGGGCGTCCGCCCAGTTCACTGATGCCCACTTCAAAGGAGACGCGGGTGCGGGTGGAGGATTTGGAGAAAATGAGCGCCCAGGTCTGGCCTTTCAGGGGGAGGTGTTCGTGATGGCCGCGTTCCGCCTTGAGCTTGTGGCCCAGGGAGAGCAGGCACTTGATTTCGTCTTCGGTAAGCTGTTCTATGGAAAGAAGATTTTTCATGGCGTTGTAAAGAGAATAGAGAAAGGGAATAAAAACGGGAAAACCGCACCATACTCCCTGTTTCCTTAAAAGAAAAGGGAATAATGCGGCTTTCCGGGGTGCGGTGGAGATGCCTTTACAGCTTTGCCGCCGCCTGGTCCGGCCAAGGCACGGAGGAGCCTTCCCGGGCTCCGGCGGGGTTGTCTTTCTTGTACGTGGGCATCTGGGCCTTGCGGTCCTTGAGCAGGGCGGTCATGGTTTTTGCCATGGCTTTCACGCGTTCCGGATGCTGTTCCGCCAGGTTGTGTTCCTCGCTGATGTCTTCCTTGATGTTGAAGAGTTCAAACTTCTGGGTGGGATGCCAGTAGATCAGCTTCCAGTCCCCCTGGCGCATGGCCGTGCTGGGGGAGTAGAGGGAGTTGTTTCCGTTCCCTTCCCCCCAGACGTTGGGCGTATGGAAGAGCAGGGGGCGGTTGGGGGTCATTTTGCCGCCTTTCAGCAGGGTGACGAAGCTCTTGCCGTCAATGACCTGGGGTACCTGTATTTTCCTGGCTCCCGCCATTTCCAGGATGGTGGGGAAGAAGTCCTCAATAATGACGGGAGTGGTGCAGATGCTTTCCGGCCTGGTGACGCCGGGCCAGTAAACGATCATCGGCTCCCGGATGCCGCCTTCCCGGTTGGAGCCCTTGCCGAAGCTCAGCGGGTAGTTGGATTCCTTGTTGCCCATGCGGCCGCTGATGGCCAGGCCGCCGTTGTCCGCCATGAAGATGATGACCGTGTTTTGATCCAGGTTGTTCTTTTTCAGGTATTCCCGGATGTCCCCCAGGCTCTTGTCCATCCCCTGGATCAGGGCGGAATAGCGTTTCTCGTTGTCAGACCATTGGTGGCCGTCGTTGGGGTTGGAGTACTCTTCCGCAAAGCGCTTGTCATACCCGCGCATGTCAAAGGGGGCATGGATGGCGTAATGGGACATGTACAGGTAGAAGGGCTTGTCCGCCTCCCTGGGGTCCTTCCGGATGGCGTCCAGGCGTTTCAGCGCCTCCTGCGTCAGGGCTTCCGTCAGGAATGTGTCGTTTTCATAATAATTGTTCTCATCCAGGCCGCGGACGTGGAAATTTCCCGTGCCGTATTTCTGGGAGCCCCGGTAGTCCGCCGGACCGCCGATTTCCGTGCCGGCGATGTTGTAGTCAAACCCGAAGAGCTTGGGATTGGCCCCCGGCGTGTTTTTGGAGCCGAAGTGGGCTTTCCCGCAGTGGATGGTGGTGTACCCCTGTTTTTTCAGCAGCGCAGGGAGACCCAGCACCTGGGTGAAGGGCTTCTCCATCTTGTACTTGATTTCTTCTTCCGTCAGGGGAAGCCGGGTGGTGCCGGATGCCTTGGTCCCCGCTGGCTGAACGCCGTTGACGCTCCAGTCCGCCGGGGCCTTGAGCGCCTTGTGGCCGGCATCCGTGCTTTGGTCCCGCAGGAGCGTCCAGTTCGTGACGCGGTGCCGCGCGGAGTTCATGCCGGAGATGAGGCTGCACCGGCTGGGGGAGCAGATGGGCTGCGCATAGGCGTTCGTGAAAACCATGCCCTGCTTGCCCAGGGCCTCCATGTTCGGCGTACGGTAGCGCTTGTTGAGGAAGGTGGGCTTGGGAGTTCCGTCCGCTTCCCGCCAGAAGGGAAGGGAGGTGTCCTGCCAGCCCATGTCGTCCACCAGGAAAAGAATGATGTTGGGGCGTTTCTGGGCTGTTGCGTGGGGGGCGGGAGAGGGCGCTGCGGAAGCGAAAAAGGTGCTTCCCGAGAGGAACATGGCAAGAAAGACGGCTATTCTGGAAGTTTGCATGACGAAAAAGTTAACGTTAATATAACGTACCAAATGTTGGATTCTGTCAAGAATTCGTGTTTCCGGAGCGATTGGCCCGGAAGGGAATTCCCGTTTTGTCCCGTCGTTCCCGGAGAGAGCGCCTATTCAAACAGGGCCGGATAGGATTTCCTGGCGAGAGCCGTGCTCAGCCCCACGATGGTCCTGCTGTTGGGGGCGTTCAGGGCCTGCCGGGCCATTTCACGGCATTCCCCGTAGTCCAGGTTGCGGATGGCGTACCGGATGATGGGAACGAGATGGACGCCTACGGAAATGGACATGGCGCCCAGCCCGATCAGCAGGGGCAACAAGGTGATGTCCCCCGCCATTTCCCCGCAGATGGCCGTGGGAACGCCGGCTTGTTCCCCCGCGGTGATCGTCATGCCGATGATGCGCACCACGGCGGGGTGCGTAGGCCTGAACATGTTGGCTACGCGGTTGTTGACCCGGTCTACGGCAATCGTGTACTGCGTCAGGTCATTGGTGCCCACGGAGAAGAAATCCACCTCCCGGGCGAGCACGTCCGTCATGATGGCGGCGCTGGGCACTTCAATCATGATGCCCACTTTCAGGTCCCGCGCGTAGGGTGTGTTTTTTTCTTCCAGCTCCTTCCGGCATTCCTGAAGAATGTGCTTGGCCGTGATTACTTCCGTATAGCCGGAAATCATCGGGAACATGATGCCGCACCCGGGCGTGTCCGCGCAGGCGCGGAGGATGGCGCGGAGCTGCTGCTTGAAGAGTTCCGGGCGGCTGAGGGAGACGCGGATGCCGCGCCAGCCCAGGAAGGGATTCGGTTCCGGGGTGCAGAGCCGTTCGCACGGCAGCTTGTCCCCTCCGGCGTCCAGCGTGCGGAAGATGACGCCATGGGGGGCGCAGCCTTCCGCCAGTTTTTTGTAATAGCGCGTTTGCTCCTCCTCGTCCGGCATGCCGGCGGGATTCCCCAGCAGGAAGAATTCCGTGCGGAAGAGGCCCACGCCTTCCGCCCCCACTTCCTTGATGCCGGAGTATTCATGCGGGAATTCCACATTTACGGAAAGGCGGATTTTACGGTTGTCCCGGGTGATGGTGGGGAGGTCCCGCAGGGCTTCCAGCGCCTTGTAGGCCTTTTCCTTTTCCACCTGGAGGCGGTTGTAGTATTCCACCGTCTCCTGCGTGGGCTTCAGGATGAGCACGCCTTTGTACCCGTCCAGAATGGCGGGGGCGTGGCTTTCCACGTTCAGGAGGGCCTTGTCCAGCCCCACGACGGCGGGAATGCCCATGGAGCGGGCGAGGATGGCGGTGTGGGAGACGGAGGAGCCTATTTCCGTGGCAAACCCGTGAATCAGGCTGGCGTCCATCGCCGCCGTGTCGGACGGGGTCAGGTCGTAGGCCACCAGCACCTGGGCTTCCTCTTCTTCTTCCTCGTCTTCCAGCGGTTCCGTGCTGCGGAGGTTGTTGATGACGCGCTGCATGACGTCCTCCATGTCCGCGGTTTTGGCTCGCAGGTAGGGGTCGTCCACGCGGCGCAGCACCTCCATGTAGTTCTGCATGACCACATAAAAGATGTGCTCCACGTTCTGGAGGCGCCTGACCAGCTCCGTCTGGACCTGCTGGAGGATGACCTTGTCCTGAAGGAGAAGGATGTGGGCGTCAAAGATGGAGGCGTCCTTTTCCCCTGATATCTGGATCATGCGCTCGCGCAGGGCGCGGATCTGCTCCGCGGTGGCTTGCAGGGCCTGGTGGAAGCGCACCAGTTCGGCGTCCACCTCCTCCGGGGAAATTTCATACGCCACGGGTTCCTTGGAACCGCTGATCTGAATTTTGATCTTGCCGAGGGCGATGCCGGGGGAAACGGGGATGCCCTGAAGCCAGGTTTCTTCCGTGGAAATGGGTTCCTGAATCATCTGCGGGCTTGATGGCCCGGTCTCATATGGCTGTGAGCCGGAGTTGTTCAATCTTCTTCAAACTTGCGGGAAATCAGGTCTTCCAGCGCGTTCAGCGCTTCCTGTTCATCTTTCCCTTCCGCCGTGATGGTGACCTTGGAGCCGTGGCCCACCGCCAGCATCATCAGTCCCAGAATACTCTTTCCATCAACTTCTTCGCCATCCTTCTCCACGACGATGTCTGCATCAAATTTACTGGCCAGTTTGACGAATTGAGCAGCCGGACGCGCGTGAATGCCGAGTTTGTTGATGATGGTGAGTTCCTTGGTAACCATGGAATTTGAAGTAAGGGGTGATAACGGTTGCTACAACCGTAAGTACACTAATTGAAGCTTTTTTCCAAGAGTTTTTTGTCAGTCCTGGTTTTCAGGGGGCTGGAAGTTTGACATGAGGCGCCGGTTGAACTCTCCGGCCATGTCAATGCCCATGTCCTTGAGATGGTAGTCCATGGCGGCCACTTCCACCAGGCGGGCAATGTCCCTGCCGGGGGCCACGGAGAGCTGCACGTGGAGCACTTTTTCCCCCAGAACGTCCAGCCCCTCCCGTTCCAGCCCCAGCCTGTCCAGGGCCTCCTGGTCCTTGGCGGGGATGAGGGTCACGATGAGGTCCAGCCGCTTGTTGTGGCGGATGGATTTGAGGCCGAAGAGGGTGGTGATGTTGACGATGCCCAGGCCGCGCACCTCCATGAAGCCGCGGCTCATTTCCGGGGCGCTGGCCACCAGCTCCCCGCCCACGTTGCGCACGTACACCATGTCGTCCGCCACCAAGGCGGCCCCGCGTTCAATCAGGCCAAGGGCGGTTTCACTTTTACCCACTCCGCTTTTTCCGCGGATCAGGACGCCTACGCCGCGCACGTCCACCATGCAGCCATGCAGGGTGAGGCTTTCCGCGAATTCGTTTTCCAGGATGATGGTGGCGGAGTTGACGAACTTCATGGTGACCAGGCTGGTGCGGAAGACGCAGACTCCGGCTTCGTCCGCCAGTTCCACGATTTCACGGGGCGGGTCCTGGTCACGGGAGAAGACGATGCCCGGCACCTCGCACCGGAACATGCGCTGGATGCGGGATTTGCGCATGCCTTCCGGCAGTTTCTGGAGGTAGGCCAGCTCCGCGGAGCCGAAGACCTGGATGCGTTTGTTGGCAAAGTAGGAGTAGAAGCCGGCGATCGCCAGGCCGGGGCGGTTGAGGGCCGGTTCGCAGATGTGGCGGCTGAGGCCGGCGGGGCTGTTGATCAGCTCCAGTTGAAGGGCCTCCTTGTATTTGCCGTAAAATTTAGACAGGGTGACGAAATCCACTTTCTTCACTTTGGATTTGCTGAACATAATCCTATATAAAGAAACAAATGAAGCGTGAGAGCAATAAAATATGTTCCCGATTCGCGCGGAAGCCTCATTTTTTTGAAAAAAGGCCCGTTCCGGCACGGAATGCCACACTTTACCGATTGATTTGAGGCCGCAGGCATGGTCTGATGATGCCATGAACAGACTGGATCAATTAGCCACCTTGTTAAGATTTCCCAGCATTTCCGCCCAGAAGGAGCACGCCCAGGACGTGAGCGACTGCGCGGACTGGCTGGTGGACAAGCTGGCCGGCATGGGGCTGGAAGCCGCGGCCCACAAGACGCCCCTCCATCCCATCGTGATGGCGCGCAGCCCCCGCGAGGAAGGCAAGCCCACCGTGCTGATTTACGGTCATTACGACGTGCAGCCCGTGGACCCGATCAAGCTGTGGGAGTCAGACCCGTTTGAACCGGAGGTGCGGAACGGGAAGATTTACGCCCGCGGCGCCACGGATAACAAGGGCCAGCTGTTCGCCCATGTCCTGGGGGTGGAGGAATTGCTGCGGCAGAACGGAGGCCACCTTCCCGTGAACGTGATCTTCCTGCTGGAAGGGGAGGAGGAAGTAGGCAGCGGCAGCCTTTCCCAGTTTATCAAGGATCACAGGGAAGAACTGGCCTGTGACGTGATTGTGGTTTCCGATACCGGGATGGCCGCTCCGGACGCCCCCACGTTTTCCTATGGCCTGCGCGGCCTGGCCGGGGCGGAGATTATCGTGAAGGGCCCTTCCGCGGACCTTCATTCCGGCGTGTTCGGCGGCGCGGTGGCCAACCCCATCACGGCCCTTGCGGAGATCATCACCTCCTTCCATGATGAAGACGGCCGCGTGGCCGTAAGAGGTTTTTACGACGGCGTGGAACCCATCGCCGCCTGGGAGCGCAGCATGTGGGCCACCGTGCCCGGCATGAGCAATGAGGAGCTGGCGGCGCTGACGGGCGTGGAAACCGTGGTGACGGAATCCGGCTTCACCGGAGCGGAATGCATCTTCGCCCGTCCCACGCTGGAGCTGAACGGCATCGGCGGCGGCTACCAGGGAGAGGGGAGCAAAACCATCATCCCCAGCCAGGCCTTTGCCAAGATTACCTGCCGTCTGGTTCCGGGGCAGCATCCGGACAGGATCGAAACCCTGCTGGAAGAGCACGTGAAGAGCCACACCCCCAAGGGAGTGACGGTGGAATTCAAGCGCGGACACGGCGGGAACGCCTACGTGTGCGACCCGAATTCCGAGTACGGGCAGGCCGCCCAGCAGGCCCTGGAAGAGGCCTTTGGTAGCAAGCCCGTGCTGGTGAGGGAAGGCGGAAGCATCCCGATTATTGAGGAAATGAAGCGCGTGCTGGGAGCGGACGCCCTGATGCTGGGCATGTGCCTGCCGGATGCGCGCATCCACTCCCCCAATGAGAACTTCCCTGTGGACCTGTTCTCCAAGGGCATTGACATGAGCCAGATTCTTCTGCGCCGCCTGGGGCAGATCAAGCATTGACCGCCTTCTTATGGACCAGCCCGCCGCCGCTGAAATCGTCAACCTGCACAAGACCTTCAAGACGGGTCTCGGCAAGCCCGTGGTGCATGCCGTGCGGGGGATAGACATGAGCATCCGGCAGGGTGAGGTGTACGGTCTCATTGGCCCGAACGGCTCCGGCAAGTCCACCCTGATGAAAGCCCTGCTGGGGCTGGTGAGGCCCACGCAGGGATTCTGCACCATCTTCGGCAAGTCCAGCCTGTCCCCGGACAGCAAGGAGGAGGTGGGCTTCCTGCCGGAAAACCCCTACTTTTACAAGTTCCTGACCGGGGCGGAAACCGTCTCCTTTTACGGGAAGCTGTGCGGGCTCAGCGGGAAATCCCTGAAAGAGAAAGTCCGGGAACTGCTGGACCTGGTGGGGCTGGCGGATGCGGCGGACCGCCGCCTGGGCGGGTATTCCAAGGGAATGCTCCAGCGCATCGGCATGGCGCAGGCCCTGGTCCAGTCCCCGCGCCTGCTGGTGCTGGATGAACCGACCGCCGGCGTGGACCCCCTGGGCTCCCGTGACATCCGGAATATCATTGAGAACCTGAAGGGGCGCGGCATGACCGTTTTCCTGTGCTCCCACCTGCTGGAGCAGGTTCAGGAGGTGTGCGACCGGGTGGGCATCATTTTCAAGGGGTTGCTCATTGCGGAGGGTTCCATGAACGAGCTGACGCGTGATTCCGACAAGCAGGAAATCCTGCTGGAGCACGCCTCTCCGGAATTGCTGGAGCGGCTGAAGGAGATCGTGCGGGAGGACGGCGCCGCATGGCTGGAATCCGGCCACCCGCGCAATTCCCTGGAAAGCGTATTTTTAAAGAGTCTGCTGGAATGGAAGGAAAAACACCCCAACCCGGAACCATAGGCGGCCACGCGGCCTCCAAGCGGGAAGTGCGCCGCATGATACGCGCCAGAATAGGCGGACTGGACGCCGCTTCCCTGGAAGGCATGTCCCGTTCCATCTGTTGCCGGGTGGCGGCTCTGGCGCGGGAAAAGGATTTCTGCCGTATCGCCATTTTTGCCGCCAGGCCGGGAGAGGTGGACCTGCTGCCCCTGCTGGACATGCTGCCGGACCGGGAATGGTATTTCCCGCTGGTGCATGAGGGCAGGAAGCTGAGCTTCCACCGCGTGTGCCACCACGGGGAGTTTGTGACGGGCTGCTGGGACATTCGGGAGCCGGGCCCGGCGTGTCCGAAACTGCATCCGGGGGAAATGGATTTGATCGTGCTGCCGGGAGCCGCCTTTACGCGGGACGGCAAGCGGCTGGGGTATGGCGGCGGATTTTATGATACCCTGCTGGCTGGTCCCGCTGCCGGCGTGCCGCTGGCGGGAGTCTGCTTTCCGTGCCAGCTTCTGGAAGACCTGCCCATGGAAGCCCATGACAGGCATGTGGACCTGGTGATTACGCCGGATGCAGGGTGAGGCGCCCGCTTCTTCCCGAAAAGGGGGAAACGGCCTAGATGCGAAAGCGGTGTTTCTGCACGGTCAGCTTGTAGAACAGGTCGTAGCGGGCATTGAGCAGGGGCTGGAGGTGTTCCACGCCGCCGGCCACCTGTCCGCGGATGTCCGCGTACAGCTTGCGGTAGTCGGAAAGGCCGCTGACCATGGCTTCATACAGGGGGGTGCGCAGGCCGCATTCCACGGCAATGTGCATTTCCGCCGCCGCGGCCACGATCTGGCGTGACAGGCGGAACTGCATCCACGCCAGCCCCACGTTGGCGCCCACCCAGACGGCCAGCGCCGCGGCCAGGCAGGCGAAGCCCGCTGCATGCTCGCCAAAGCAGCCCAGCAGGGCCCCCAGAATGACCATGATGAGCATCAGCTTGAGTTCCGTCCTCATCACGTCCTCCTGGTCCAGAAACAGCTTGCTGAGGCACGGCTTGATGCCGAAGTCCTTCAGAGGCATGTAAATGGAACGGCCCAGGCGTTCCTTGTACACCTCCAGGTCCGCCTGGAGTTTCGTAGCGGGAAAATTGCCGATGTCGCAATCCCACTGCTCCTTCACGCGGGGGCGCACATGGTTCCAGTGCGTCTGGCAGATGTTGAGGAATTCCTTGTTGTAATAGGCGTGCCGCTCCTCGATGCCGGCCTTGACCAGTTCATAAAACCATTCGTCAATGACGGGGGGAAGCTTGTGCAGAATCATCGTGCGCCTGATGGAAAGGAAGCGTCCCATCTGCCGGGCCGACTTCTTGCCCAGCCGCGGCACGCTGTCCTGCACGTACTGGGCGTACGCCTTGAGCCGTGCGGGCATTTCATCCTCCATCTGGAGCTGGATGCGGTCAATCTCCCGGTCAATGGCGGTCAGGAAGCCGGAATCCATCTTGGAGAGGCGGTGCAGCTCATTCAGTACCTTTCCCTGTTCTTCCAGGAGCCGGTCCGTTGCCAGCAGCAGGCGTTCCATGCGCTTGTCCGTCAGCGGACTGCGTTTCAGCACCTCCTGCACGCAGGTTCTCAGCGCTTCCACGCCTTCCCCCGCCTGGTCTCCGGCGGTGGTGACGGGGTACAAGGGAAGCTGGGCCCCCAGGCGTTCCCGGGAGGTGGCGCGCAGTTCTTCTTTCAGGGACTGGAGCTGGTCAAAGGAAAGCAGTTCCGCATGGGTGATGACGAGCACCATGCGGGAGCGGAGCCGTTCCTCCAGCGTCTGGAGGTAGTCCCACAAGGCGTTCTGGTTGCCGTCCCTGGCGGAAATGACCACGAGGATGGCGTCCGATTTGGGGACGATGTGCTTCAGTTTCCGGGGAGCGTCCTCCTGCTCCAGGCCGATGGTGTCCCAGAACTCAAGATTCAGCAGGGCATCCGACGGGTAAAAAAGGTCCAGCACCCATTCATGGGTGTGCGGGGCGGGGTGGGGCCTGTACTGCCAGCGCACCAGCGTGGCCTCACTGGAAACGCGGGAGCAGAACCGTTCCCCGGCCAGGGCGTCCAGCGTGGAGGACTTGCCGGACCCCGTCATGCCGATGACGGTGACGTTCTGCGGAGAACAGCATTCCGCCAGGGCCTCCTCCACGGCTTCCTGGGAATCAAAATGACGGTCCGGCCCAATGCGGGCGGAAAATGCCGCGGCGGCATCCGCTACGTCCCGCACCGCATGCGGAATCACATTTTTTCCTCCTGTCAGCATGGGGTGATGAAATCAAGAACCGTCCGGGGCCTCCGTTCTTCCGGAACAAACCTACACGCCGCCTTTCCTTCTGTCCAACTAAATCACGGGGCCGGAGCATAGGACCGCCCGCCGAAGATGGCGGTGCCTACGCGGACGAGGGTGGCGCCCTCCTCCACGGCCGTTTCAAAGTCATGGCTCATGCCCATGGAAAGCTCCGTCAGCGGGGTTCCCCCCCGGCTGGAAAGGGACTCCTTCAGCTCCCGCAGGCGGCGGAAATAGGGGCGCGCGTCCTCCGGATTTTCCACAGGGGGCGGGATGCACATGAGGCCTGCGATTTCAACGTGTTTCAGGCCGGACAGCTCCTTCCATTCCTGTTCCAGAGTCTCTGGGGAGAAGCCGAATTTGCTGTCTTCATCCCCTACGTTCACTTCCAGCAGGATGCGGGGGCGTTTGCCTGCCTCCTGCGCCACGGTGTCCATGAACTGAGCCAGGCGCAGGGAATCCACGGCGTGGATCAGCGTGAAATGCTCGATGGCCTTGCGCACCTTGTTGCGCTGCAGGGGGCCGATGAGGTGCCATTCCGTATCCGGGGGAAGGGCGGGGATTTTTCCCAGCGCTTCCTGAACCCTGTTTTCTCCAAAAACGCGCTGCCCCGCCTCATGGCAGGTCTTGACGTCCTGCGCAGGGAAGGTTTTGCTGACGGCGACCAGGCGGGCGGACCCTTCCGGACGCTCCGCGCGGCGTTCCGCGGCGCGGATGCGGGTGAGAATGTGTTCCAGACTCTGTTGGATGCTCATGATGGATGGTTCAATTCAGGGAAGGCTGTGCGGGTGCGTGACTCATGATGTGGTGCAGCGGGGAAAGGCGCCGCATGGCCATGGCCCAGACCTTGGAGGAGTCCGGCTCCAGGCAGATGTCCGGCACCATGGGGGAAACGTACCAGGCGCGGTCATTCAGTTCCCGGCGGAGCTGGGAAGGGGTCCAGGCGCTGTGGCCCACGTACGCGCGCAGGGTGGCGTGGGGGTCCGCGACGTATTCCAGGGCCTGTTCCTCCTGCAGGTGGAACTGGACGCGCAGCTTATCCTCCGTGCGGACAAAGGCGGCAAAAATGAGCTGGTTGCGATCCACGGGACCGCCCTTGAAGATGGGAACGGTGTAAAGGGATTCCGGAATATCGGTATGGCGCGCCACTTCCCCCACGTTCATGCCCGCGGGATGGTTCAGGATGTGGCCGATGATGAATTCCTCCTCCACCCGGCTCAGAAAGATCACGGAGTGGTAGAAACCGCCGCCTTCCAGATAAGGGGCGGAGACCAGAAGGTGGCCCGCCAGGTTTTCATTGCTGATATCTTCATGTTCCATCATCGCCATAAGTCTACGTTAACAAATGTGACGGATGCACGCAACCATGCGTTCAAACAGCCATGTCAGGAGACACGGACGCGGGAAAAGCGGCAGGAAAAGAGGGGTTCAGCGCAGGCTGTAGCGGGTCCCCCTGGAGGAACGGGCGGCAGGTTTGGAACTCCCTGCCTTCTTGCGGACTGCCGTCCGCTTGGCCGGCGCGGCCTTTTTCCTGGCGGAGGCCGGCTGTTTGCGGGAAAGCGCTACGGCAGGCGGCCGGGATGCGCGGCGGCGGTGGGAGATGACGGAGGCCGTGTTGATTTCTTCCACGGGAGCCGGGGCCATGACCAGAAGGGAGGAATCCTGCGTTTTTTCAGACTGGGCCAGGGCTTTCAGGGAGGCGTCAATGGAGCAGCGTTCGATCACGACGGGGTCTCCGGTCTGGAGCAGGTTGAAGGCCTCGTACACGTCATTGCTCTTCATCCGGACGCAGCCGTAGGAGGCGGGCGTGCCGATGGTGCGTTCCTCCGCCGTGCCGTGGATGTAGATCAGGCGGGAATGGGCGTTCCGGTTCCGGGCTTCCATGCCCGTCAGCCACATGATGCGGGTGACGATGGGGTCCCGTCCCGGAGAATCCGGAGCCACGCATTCCCCGGTGGGCTTGCGGCTTTTAAACACCATGCCCTTGGGCTGTCCGGTGCCGATCTTGGCCGCGATGCGGTGGGCGCCCAGCGGAGTGCGGCAGCTTCCCTTCTTGTCTCCCAAACCGAATTTGGAGGTGCTGATGGGGTAGGTTTTTACAACGCGCCCGTTGCGCATGACGGCCATTTTCTGGTCCCTGACACTAACGACCGCGCCGTCCTTTACGATGGCGGTGGGCTGGTAGTCCGGGCCGGAGCAGGATACCAAGGCGCCGAACACCGCGAAGGCGGCGCCGGCGAGTTGAATCAGGCGTGTTGCTTGCGAGAGAGGCGCAGGCATGGGAGAGTAGTCAGTTTTTGGCTTTGGCAGTTGGTCTGGCGGGCAACAGGTTGGAGATCATGCGGCCCAGGGAACAGAATCCCGTGTAGTAGAAGCCCAGGAAGGGAATCATCAGGATGGGGGAAAGGTAATGGCCCTGGCTGATCATGATGATGATCAGATTCAGGAAGAAGGTGCCGCAGGCGATTTCCAGTACGGGAATGACGACGGACTTGATGGCCTTGTAACCGTTGCGCTTGAGCTGGGAGACATGCTGTCTGTCTTCCTTCCGGTCCACTCCGTATTTGGGCGTGCGGACAAAGGCGGACTGATGGCCGAAGATGGCTTCCAGAACGGCCTTGGCGTTGTTCACCGCCATGCCCACGCTCAGCGTAAGGAGAACCGGCAGATAAGGCAGCTCCTTCCACCAGGATTTGGGGCGCACCACGATCTGGGCGCTCATGTAGAAAATGCAGACCGCCACACTGGTCATGAAGAACAGGGCCACGTTCACGAACCACATGAACACCGTTTCATTTTCCGGGATGCGCTGCGTGCAGATGGGGTACACCAGGAAGCAGAGCAGGGCCAGGAGGAGATAGGAGTAATTGCAGGTGAGGTGCGTGGTGGCTTCCACCTTGGCCTTGAGGGGAGCCTTGGAGCGCCAGATGTCCAGCAGGATTTTCTGGCAGACCTGGATGGAGCCCTTGGTCCAGCGGTGCTGCTGGGATTTGAAGCCGTCCATGTCCACCGGCAGTTCCGCCGGGGTGACCACGTCGTTCAGGTAAATGAAGCGCCATCCCTTGAGCTGGACGCGGTAGGAAAGGTCCATGTCTTCCGTCAGGGTGTCATGGGACCAGCCGCCCGCGTCCCCGATCACGCACTTGCGCCACATGCCGGCGGTGCCGTTGAAGGTGAAGAAACGGCCGGAGCGGTTGCGCGCCGTCTGTTCCATGGCGAAGTGGCCGTCCAGGTACATGCCCTGAACGCGGGTGAGAAGGTTGTATTCCCGGTTGATGTGGCCCCAGCGGGTCTGGACGAGGCCCACGCCTTCATCCGTAAAGAAGTGGATGGTCTTCTGAAGGAGATCCGGCTCCGGAACGAAGTCCGCATCCAGAATCAGCAGAAATTCGCCCTTCGCCACCTTGGTGGCCGCTTCCAGCGCGCCGGCCTTGAAGCCCGTGCGGTCCGTGCGGTGGATGCACACGGCGTCAAAGCCGCGGGCCTTCAGTTCCTCCACCTTGCGGTAGCACTGTTCCGTAGTGTCGTCCGTGGAATCGTCCAGAATCTGGATTTCCAGCTTGTCCTGCGGGTAGTCCAGAGCCGCTACGGATTCCAGAAGGCGGTCCACGACGAATTTTTCATTGAACATGGGAAGCTGGACCGTAACGGCGGGCAGTTCCTGAAAATGGGACTTGGGCTGGGGCTTGTTGTTGCGGTTCTTCCAGTACAGGTAAACGATGCTTAGACGGTGGAAGCCATATCCGGCCAGACCGACGAGAACCAGAAGATAGCACAGAAGCCAGATAAAATTGTAATTTAAAGACATGCGGGGACGAACAAGGGTGTTTGGTATCTTTTTGCGTCAGGGGCTGGGGATTTCCTTGACGTGACGCCCGTATAAGACACCATAGGGCGAGAGTCAAGACATATTCCGTTTTGCTTAACCTTTTTGAATTTTGTTATGAAGAGATTGTATCTGCTGGCCGCGGCCGTATCCGTCACGGGAGGAATGGTATTTGCCGCTCCGAAGCAAGAAGCCCCGGAGAAGGCGGATGCCGTGCTGGACGTCCAGACGCCGCCGTCCGACAAGGAATGCCAGCCGTCCATTCCGGAACGCCTGCTGGACGATTCCCACATGAATGAGGAGCTGGGCATCAACGAATTCACCGCCCCGTCCATCCGCAAGATTTTTGAAGACCTGGAAGGCCTGCCGGAGATTCCGGAGGATGTGGCCCTGCGCGCCCGGCCTGAACGCCCGCCCATGGACCGCTGTTCCCTGGCCCTCCAGCTGGGGGGCATGATGGCGGACGGTTTCGTGATCGTGCAGTGCGGCAAGATGAACGAGGTGAAGCCCATTGCGCTGGACCTGTCCAGCTACGCGAAGGCCATCGGCGCCGGGGAGCGGGTGAACCGCCACGCCGCCAGCCTGCTGAAAAACGCGGAGGATGGGGATTTAAGCAGTTTCAAGAATAACCTGGCCCTGATCCAGTCCGACGTGGAACAGGAGCTTGCCTCCCTGCGGGATTCCGACATGGCGAACCTGATCGGCCTGGGCGGGTGGATTCGCGCGCTGGACGCCGCCACCGCCGCGCTGGACAACAAGTTTGCGGAGGACAAGGCGAAGGTCATTTTCCAGCCGGACGTGCCGGAATATTTCCATTACATTCTGGACGGAGTGGAACCGGAAATGAAGGAACGCCGGGATATCGCGAAAATCATGAAGCTGCTCACGACGTTGCAGGAGCAGATGACGCTGGCCCCGGACGCCAAGCCCACCCGGGCGGGCGTGGAAGCCATCCGCAAGACCACGCTGGAGCTGATGAAAGCGGCTCTGGCTCCCGTGGAATCCTAGTTCTCCCCGTGTTTTCTGTATGGTTCTCCCCCTCCTGACCAGCCTGGAAGTGCGTCTGACGCCGCGCAGCCTGTACACCCGGGATGAGAAGCTGGAGCGGATGGTCCGGGAGGACGGCCGCATTCCCGTGCCCTACAATGTGAGCATCCGCAACACGGGGGACGGCGCCGTGCGCATCATCGGCAAGAAGTGGACCGTCCGTTCCCATGAGGACGGCACGCAGGTGATTGAAGGGGACGAACTGTTCGGCTCCCGTCCGCTGCTGTGCCAGGGGCAGATTTTTGCGTTCAACGGCCTCCAGATGCTGCGCCTGCCGGCGCGCATCCAGTTAACTCTTTTGGTCCGGGACGAGGCCGGCATTCTTTACCATACGGACCCTGTCAGCCTTAAATGGTGAAATAAAAAAGCCCTGCATGTTAAGCAGGGCCTTTTTTATTTAGTGATTAAAGATTAGAGATCAGAGAGAAAATTAGCGGACAATGTCCGGAAGTTAACATAACTATTCTCTAATTCCTACTCTCTAATCACTGCCACAGCCCTAGCCTTCTTCGTCATCCCCGTGGTTGAGGATGAAGTTGAGGTCGTCAATGCCCAGGCTGGAGGTGAAGCCTTCGTCACCCAGCACGTTGGCGACGAGCTGGTTCTTCTGGTGCTGGAGGATGCGGATTTTTTCTTCCACGGAGTCCTTGGTCAGCAGGCGGTAGGCGATCACCTTGTTTTTCTGGCCGATGCGGTGCGTACGGTCAATGGCCTGGCTTTCCACAGCCGGGTTCCACCACGGGTCATACAGGACCACGTAGGAGGCAGAGGTAAGGTTGAGGCCGGCGCCGCCCGCTTTCAGGGAGAGCAGGAAGACGGACGGGTCCTTGGTGGTCTGGAATTTTTCAATTTCGCCGCGGCGGTCCTTCGTCTGGCCGGTGAGGTAGTTAAGCGGCCTGTTTTCCGCTTCCAGTCGGTTCTTGATGATTTCCAGCATGGAGACGAACTGGGAGAAGACAAGCACCTTGTGTCCTTCTTCCCGGAGCTGGTCCAGCAGGTAGAACAGGGCGGTCATCTTGGCGCTGTCTTCCTTGGCGTACTTGGGGTCCACCAAGCCGGGGTGGCAGCAGATCTGGCGCAGGCGCATGAGCCCCTGCAAAATGGCGAAGCTGTTCTTCTTGACGGATTCATCCGAATCCAGGCCAAGGAGGGCCTGCTGGATGCGGCGGAGTTCCGCCTTGTACAACTGGCTCTGGATGCCTTCCATCTTGGCGTACACTTCTTCTTCCGTTCTGGGCGGCAGGTCTTTGGCCACCTGGGATTTGGTACGGCGCAGCAGGAAGGGTTTCAGGCGCGCGGCCAGGCGGTTCTGGCTCTGCGGATCCTTGCGCTTGTCAAAGCGCTTCTTGAAGTAGGAGCGGGAGCCGAGGACGCCGGGCATGGAGAAGGCCATGAGGGACCACATGTCCAGCAGGCGGTTTTCAATGGGCGTGCCGGAAAGGACGAGGCGGTTGTAGGAGACGATTTCCCGGGCGGCCTTGGCGGCCTTGGAATCCGGGTTCTTGATCTGCTGGCCTTCGTCCAGGATGACCGTGAGCCACTTGATCTGGTTCAGGGTTTCCCCGCAAACGCGGAGCTGGGCGTAGTTGACTACGACCATGTCGTAATTCTTCCTGATGTCGTCCAGGTTGGCCTGGTCCTTGCTGCGGATGACGAGCACGCGCACGCCGGGTGCGAACTTTTCCGTTTCCCCGGCCCAGACGTCCAGCACGGACTTGGGGCAGACGATGAGCACCGGCGGGACGGCAACTTTCTTCTTGGACTTGTTCTTGCGGGCGAATTCCTCACGCAGCCAGAGCACATACGTGATGGACTGGATAGTTTTGCCCAGGCCCATGTCGTCCGCCAGGATGCCGCCGAAGCCGTTTGTAGCCAGATAGGCCAGGAAGTGGAAGCCGTCCACCTGGTACGGGCGCAGGGTGGCCTGAAGCTGGGAGGGAACGTCCGGCTTGACGTCGATCTTGATTTCCGCGGTGCGGTCCTTGATGCGTTTCCAGGCCTTCGGGTCGAACACTTCTGCGGCCTTCGGGTCCGCGAGCTGCATGGCGTGCATGCGGTGGGTCTCTCCGGAGAGGTCGAAGGGGTCCAGGCCCAGACGGGTGACGGCGTCGCGCTGGTCGTTGTCCAGCTTGATTTCCAGGCGCATCCAGCCGCCGTCGTCCATGCGGACGTAGCCGCCTCTGGCGGCCACCAGGGCGCGGATTTGTTCCTTGGAAAGCTGGACGCCTTCCACGTCAATGACGATGCGGAGGTCAAACCAGTCAATTTCCTGGTTGACCACTTCAAACCGGACGGCGGCGGCCACCGGGTCCGCCAGCAATGTCTTAAGCTTCTCGTCCATGTTGACGGTCAGCTCTTCCGGAAGCTGCTTGGCCCATTCCGCAAATTT
Source organism: Akkermansia sp. (assembly GCA_048388685.1). GTDB lineage: Bacteria > Verrucomicrobiota > Verrucomicrobiia > Verrucomicrobiales > Akkermansiaceae > Akkermansia. The sequence goes on from DBGCTZ010000020.1 coordinate 49,523, forward strand.
TTCAGGGAACTGCCGGGTGACGCGCGCCTTGAAGGCGCCCACCTGGGGATCATAGGAGAAACCCATTTCTTCCAGCAGGCCGGGAATGGGGTAAAGGTGTTCACGGATGAAGCGCAGCAGGGCCTTGTTCTTCATGGGCTCCTGATGGGCTACGTCCCAGCCGTCCTTGCCGAGTTTTTCCGTGCGGTAGCCGGATGCGTCCCTGGCGCTTACTTCACACAGGACGTGCTCCGTTTCCGCGGAGGTGAGGCCGCGGACGATCTTCATGTCAAAGGTGCCGCGGAGGTCGATATCCACCACGCGGTCTTCCATGCTGGGGGGCAGGGAAGCGCCGATCTTGCGCAGGAATTCCACCCCTTCAAGGCTGTCGATGACCTGCTTGGGAATGGAGTAGCGTGGTTCCACTTCCGTGCTCTCCAGCCAGCGGGGGGGGCCGGGGAAAACGGTCTCATCAGACTGGTACAATTCCTGCTGGCCCGGAAGCTGGCGGACGGAGTGGGAAACGTTGATGCCGGTGGATGTGGCGAGCTGGAGAGCGTAGCAATCCGGCTCAATGGGGTCGTCCTGGCAGATCCACTGGAGGGGCTCGTCCACCACCTTAAAGTAATTCTCATCCAGGTTCACCAGGTAGCCTTTCAGGGCGGGCTGGTGGAAAAGCTTGTTCATCAGGGCGCAGGCGGCTTCCTGGTCCAGGTCCAGCGTCAGGGCGTCTTCCGCGCGGGCATAGTCGGACAGGGCCACGAGGAGGATTTCCGTCTGGGCGTCCATGCGCACGGCGGCGCGTTCATGCAGGTTTTCCAGATGGTCCAGGTCCTGTTTTTCCCGGACGGGAATCCAATCCTGCTTCAGGGAATGGCGGTATTCAAAATGGCCCTCGTTAATGGTGGAGACGAGCCTCATGAACAGCTCGCCGCGGGGCGGCTGCGGGGGGCGTTCATTCACGGACTGGATGCGGTCATACCAGGTGCCCACTTCGCGGGAGCGCTCCCATTCATGAATCTTCCGCTGGATTTTTTCCAGGTCCGTGATGGACTCCATGAATTCCGGGTAGGGCAGGCGCCTCTTATTGAAGGCGTAAGCGATGTAATTCCAGAACTCGAGAATGTTGGTGGGCGGCACGGGCCACAGTTCCAGCGGATCATAGCTGACGATTTCCCACCGGGGATTCAGGCGCACCATGTCGTGGTCATGGATTTCCTGCTCAATGGCGAAACGGCGGTAGCGCTTTTCCAGCTTGCTGACGTAATCCGCCTCCTTGTCGTCCAGTTCCCGGCCCAGCTTCTCTTCCAGAATATCCAGCAGGGGGACGTCGTTCAGTTCATTGGGGGACTCCGGAAGGTCCTGGCCGCGGTACATGCGTTCCAGCATGGCTGCGTACATGGCCGCGCCGGCCAGCTCCTCATCCTCTGTGGAGCATGCCCCGAACCACCTGTTGCCCTGGAGGCGGAGGTTCACGCGGTGCACGCCGTGGGCGTCTTCCACACGGCCCTGAATGTACAAATGATTGCCAAAGATCTGTGTAACTGCCCCATCCTTTTGGAGCTTCTCGCCGCGCAGCCGGATTTCTTCCGGAAAGGCGTTGAGAAAGTTCAGGGTAGCCCTATCCGGGTTAAGTGCCATGCTCATAATATCAGACTGTCATATAAAAATTGGGAACAAGCGTTCCTTGAAAAGGGACGCTATAGGTCTATGCACTTTACTATGGCACAAAGGGCGGATTAGAGCAACTATTCTCTGAAAATAATTCCAACGAATGTTTGAAATAATGCTTATATTCTTAAATTCAATCATGTTATGTTTTCATGCCGACGGATGTTTTTTGACGAAAAAGAACGCAATGGAGCATGTTGGAAAGAATGGATGTCAGCCTTGCGTAACAAGTGTTCTTGACACGTTCGCTGTAAAAGGGTCTTTTATGCCTGAAATTTTATGTCCTCCGCAACACTTCTACAGTTACTGGCGACTCAAGCCCGCTTGAGCGATGGCGAATTGGCTGAACGTCTTGACATGACTGAGGAAGCCGTGCGAGCCCAGCGGGAGCAATGGGAAAAGGAAGGCGTGATCCTCGGGTACCAGGCGGTGGTGAATGAAGAATACGAGCACGACAGCCGGGTGGCGGCCTTCATTGAAGTGAAAATGACGCCCGAACGCGACGGCGGCTTTGACCGCCTGGCGATGCGCATCTCCCGCTTTGACGAAGTCTCCTCCTGCTACCTGGCGAGCGGCGGCTTTGACCTGCTGGTGCTGGTGGAAGGGAAAAGCATGCGTGACATTGCCCGGTTTGTGGCGGAAAAACTGTCCACGCTGGAAGGGGTGTTGTCCACTTCCACGCACTTCCATCTGAAAACGTACAAGAAGAACGGCTGTGTGTTCGAGGCTCCCGTGCAGACCGAACGCCTGGCTGTTGCTCCGTAATTCCCTGCCGTCAAGAAAGGAACCATCATGAACTGGCAGAACAAGATAGCGGGGCAGGTAGACTCCATTCCCCGTTCCGGCATCCGGGAATTCTTTGACCTGGTTACGGGCCGGACGGACATCATCTCCCTGGGCGTAGGGGAGCCGGACTTCGTCACGCCGTGGAACATCCGCGAAGCGGCCATCTATTCCCTGGAAAAGGGGCACACCTCCTACACCTCCAACTACGGGCTGGAATCCCTGCGCCGTTCCATCGTCAAATACGTGGACGGCTTTTTCCATGTAAAATACGATCCCCTGCATGAAGTGCTGGTGACGGTGGGAGTCAGCGAAGCCATTGACCTGGCTCTCCGCGCCGTCCTGAACCCGGGGGACGAGGTGCTTTACCACGAACCCTGCTACGTCTCCTACGCTCCCAGCGTAAAAATGGCCTATGGCGTGGCTACCGCCGTGCCCACGAGCAAGCAGGACCTGTTTGCGCTAAACCCGGCTGTGCTGGAAGCCGCCATCACGCCCCGGACCAAGGTGCTGATGCTCAACTTTCCCACCAATCCGACCGGGGCCGTGGCCCCTGTGGAAACGCTCAAGGAAATTGCCCACATCTGCATCAAGCACGACCTCATCGTGCTGACGGATGAAATCTACAGTGAACTGCGCTACGACGGCAAGCCGCACGTTTCCATTGCCTCCCTGCCGGGAATGAAGGAACGCACGCTGCTGCTGCACGGCTTTTCCAAGGCGTTCGCCATGACGGGCTTCCGCCTGGGCTATGCCTGCGGGCCGGAACCACTCATCTCCGCCATGATGAAAATCCACCAGTACTCCATGCTCTGCGCGCCCATCACCTCCCAGGAGGCGGCCATTGAAGCGCTGGAAAACGGAACCTCCGCCATGCTGAAGATGCGGGAAAGCTACCGCCAGCGCCGGGACTTTCTGGTGAAGCGCCTCAATGAAATCGGCATGGACTGCCACTTGCCCGGCGGCGCGTTCTACGTCTTCCCGGACGTCTCCAAATTCGGCCTCTCCAGCAAGGAATTCGCCACGCGCCTGCTGATGGAAGAGCAGGTCGCTGCCGTGCCCGGTACCGCTTTCGGTGCAAGCGGGGAAGGCTTCCTGCGCTGCTGCTATGCGACGGCCTTTGACCAGATCAAGGAGGCCTGCAACCGCATGGAGCGTTTTGTGAACACCCTTTCCTGATCCTTCCGCGTCCATGAACTCCGTCCCGGAGGCCCTGAAAACAAGGGCGTACGTAGCGCCGTTTGCGGTGTTCATGGGCTTCACCCTCCTGTGGCAGTTCGGCGGTCCGTTCCTGGAATGGGACCATCCCGCCGCCGCCTGGTGGAGAAGGGCGCCGGAACAATGGCTGTACCCCGTGCAGGCCATCGTCTGTTTTGCCCTGGTCCTGTGGTGGCGGAAAGTCATTGACTGGGACTGGAAATGGAAACCCGCCGCGTGGGGCATCCTCTTTGGCGTGCTGGGCATCCTGTGCTGGCTGGCCCCCACCATGGTGGCGGACCGTCTGCCGGGCGGTCCGGACGCGTGGTTCGGCCGTCCCGCGTGGCCGTGGTACCGGTACCTGCTGGGAATCGATGCGCGGCCCGAAGGATTTAATCCCGGCGTCGTCTTTGCCCCGGACTCCTGGAACTGGCTGATTGCGCTGGTACTGCGCTTCTTCCGTGCCGTGGTGGTGGTGGCGCTGGTGGAGGAACTCTTCTGGCGCGGGTACCTGATGCGCCTGATGGTGAACCTGGACCACCCGTGGAAAGTTCCCTTCGGCACGCACGCCTGGAAAGCGTACTGGGTGACAACCCTCTGCTTCATGGCCGTGCACCAGCCGGTGGACTACTGCGGCGCCTTCATCTACGGCTCTCTGGCGTACCTGCTGTCCGTGTGGCAGAAAAACCTGTGCGCCGTCATCATCATGCACGCAGTGGCGAATGCACTGCTGGGATGGGCCGCCCTGGAATGGGGCAAATACGGCCTGTGGTGAATCCGGCGTTTACAGGAAAGGGCTTCTTGAGTACATAAGACCGATGACTCCGGAGGAAGCGATAGAAATTTTATGGGACTACCATCATGTGAAGCAGGAACTGCGCCCGGCGGACCTCATCTTCATCCTTGGCAGCAATGACGTGCGCGTGGCGGAATATGCGGCGAAACTTTATGCGCGGAAGCTGGCGCCCCTCCTGCTATTCTCTGGCGGGGTGGGGAGGTTCACGGGGGAATGGGCCGTGACGGAGGCTGAGCTCTTTGCTGCGGCGGCCATGAAGGCCGGAGTGCCGGAAGACCGCATCCTCCTGGAAAACAAATCCACCAACACCGGGGAAAACGTACGCTTTTCCCGTGAAATCCTGAAAAAGGCCGGGATTCCGGAACCCGTCAGCCTCATTGCCCTGCAAAAACCATACATGGAGCGCCGCACCCTGGCTACGCTCCAGGCCCAGTGGCCGGAAGCCGGGGTGGCGGTCAGTTCCCCTCCCATGGGCTTCCGGGAATACCTGACTCCGGAACTGCCGCGGGAACTGGTAGTCTCCGCCATGGTGGGGGACTTCCAGCGGATACTGGAATACCCCCGGCAGGGATTTTCCACGGAACAGCCTGTCACTCCGGAGGCGATGGAAGCCTTCCGCACGCTGGTGGAAGCCGGATATGACTCCCAGTTGCTCAAGGGAGTGGCTCTCCCCTGGAATTCTTGAGAAGACACGCTTTTTGCTTTCACTGGCCGCTGTTTGCGGTCTCAATACAACCCGCATAGCCAACCCAATTATATATCTTATCATGGCAGACAGAACCAATACAGATCCCGTCCGAATGGAGAAAATCGTGAGCCTCTGCAAACGGCGGGGCTTCATCTTCCAGGCAGCTGAAATCTACGGCGGGCTGAATGGTTGCTGGGACTACGGTCCCATGGGAGTGGAACTCAAGCGCAACCTTAAGGAATACTGGTGGTGCAAAAACGTGCAGGAACGAGACGACATGGTAGGCATGGACGGCTCCATCCTGACGCACAACTCCGTGCTGGTGGCCTCCGGACACGTGGGCGGTTTTTCCGACCCGATGTGCGACTGCCTTCTGACCAAGGAACGCCTGCGCGCGGACCAGATTCCGGCCCAGAGCGGCATGGGCTTCTTCTACACCGGAGCCGCCAGAAAAGACGGCTCCTGGAGCGTGGAAAAGGAATACTCCGTGCTGGTGGACTCTGAAAAGCAGGCGGACAAGGCCCGCAAAACTGCGGCCCAATACTATGCCCAGCTCGCCGGCAAGGACGTCTCCCACAAGGAAATGGAACTGAAAGGCGAACGCATGGAACCCATCACGGACTCCACCATGTACAACCCCGCCAACGGTTCCCTGGTGACGGAAGCCCGCGAATTCAACCTCATGTTCAAGACGACCATCGGAGCCACCTCTGACGAAAACGATCCCAGCGCCACCGGTTGGCTGCGCCCGGAAACGGCCCAGTCCATCTTCTGCCAGTACAAGAACATTCTGGACAGCTCCCGTGTGAAGCTCCCCTTCGGGATCGCGCAGATTGGCAAATCCTTCCGCAATGAAATCAACCCGCGTAACTTCACCTTCCGTTCCCGCGAATTCGAGCAGATGGAAATCGAATACTTCTGCCGCCCGGAAGACGGTCTGCGGCTGGTGGATGAATGGCTGGAGCACCGCCTCAGCTTCTATGATGAGGTGGGCGTGCCGCGTGAGCACATCCATCTGCTGGACGTGCCGGACGGTGAACGCGCCTTCTACTCCAAGAAAACCTACGACCTGGAATACGAATTCCCGTTCGGCATTCAGGAACTGGAAGGCATTGCCTACCGCACGGACTATGATCTGAGCTGCCACCAGAAGGGTTCCGGCCGTCCGCTGGAATACTTTGACGAAGAAACGCGGGAAAAATTCATTCCCCATGTGGTGGAACCCTCCGCCGGATGTGACCGCACCATTCTGGCCATCATCTGCGAAGCCTTCGATGAAGAAGAACTGGTGGATGACAAAGGGAAAAAGGACATCCGCACCGTGCTCCGCTTCGTGCCCCGGATGGCTCCGATCAAGGCCGCCATCTTCCCGCTGCTCAAGAAAAACGAGGAACAGGTGCGCATCGCCCGGGAAATTGAAAAAACGCTCCAGCCATGGATGCCCGTCTTCTATGATGAAACGGGAGCCGTTGGGCGCCGTTACCGCCGCCAGGATGAAGTGGGTACCCCCTTCTGCATCACGGTGGACTTTGAAACACTCGGAGAAAATGATGCCTCCCTCAAGGATACGGTGACCATCCGCCACCGCGACTCCATGGAGCAGGAACGCGTCGCCATCAAGGACCTGCTGCACTGGCTCATTGCCCGCGTGCGCTAACGGACTTCTGTGACAGCTGTTAATGCCGGAAAATACTTCAAGGCCGTTCCGTTTAACACGGAGCGGTCTTTTATTTTCCAGAATGGCCGTAAAGGAAAAACTTGCTGGACGGTAGACCACCGAACGTCTAGCATCAAGGCAGGTTGGGTTTAATAGATGTGAATCTGCAGTTCCAAGTGAATGAAAGAGCCGATCATCTGTTTGCGCCAACTCCAAGCTGACAGGAATTCCCCGGTAGAACGGCGATTCCTGTAAGTCCTTGAAATCAGAAGATTGACATCCACTTCAATAAAATACACGGCGTAAGGAATAGGCATCCTGAAAGAGGTTGGCGCAACAAGCTGTTTGTACCATTAACTTTCAACACATATCTCCTTCCGCCGTCGCACCCTCACGGGTGCGTGGATTGAAACAATTCACAACGCCAACGCCAATCATCCTCATGCCAGTCGCACCCTCACGGGTGCGTGGATTGAAACGTAACGTGTGGAAGCGCGACGAGTTTGAACGCTAGTCGCACCCTCACGGGTGCGTGGATTGAAACATTCACTTTCAGCCGCTTATCAAGAATGTAATCAGTCGCACCCTCACGGGTGCGTGGATTGAAACGGAAGGTCTTTAGCGATTGCTTTGCCATCTAAGAGTCGCACCCTCACGGGTGCGTGGATTGAAACATTGTCTTTGTTGGTTAAAGGGTTAGGCGTAATAGTCGCACCCTCACGGGTGCGTGGATTGAAACCGACTGATGGGAGTGGCATGAATGGGTTTGACCTGTCGCACCCTCACGGGTGCGTGGATTGAAACGTACCGTCCAAATATTGCGGTATCAGATTTTTGATGTCGCACCCTCACGGGTGCGTGGATTGAAACCGTCCTGTTCTCCAATCCCGTCATGCGGGCCCTGTCGCACCCTCACGGGTGCGTGGATTGAAACCGCGCCTGTCTGTAATAACAAAATCAGGATAATCGTCGCACCCTCACGGGTGCGTGGATTGAAACTCTCTTATTACCCAGGATAATTACCCCCACTTGGGTCGCACCCTCACGGGTGCGTGGATTGAAACTCTTTTTAGAGGTGGAGGCAGGCAACAGGAGCGAGGGTCGCACCCTCACGGGTGCGTGGATTGAAACAATATCACCAAATGCAGGGTTGAGTGGATGTAGGGTCGCACCCTCACGGGTGCGTGGATTGAAACATGCTGTGGAGGGCGAAAGCTTTTGCGGAATCCCAGTCGCACCCTCACGGGTGCGTGGATTGAAACATTTTGTAGGTTTTCTATTGGTTTGTTTGATTGGGTCGCACCCTCACGGGTGCGTGGATTGAAACTATTGGTTTGTTGTTTGATTGGCCCCCCTTCCCCAGTCGCACCCTCACGGGTGCGTGGATTGAAACAACTCACAACGCCAACGCCAATCATCCTCGTGCCGTCGCACCCTCACGGGTGCGTGGATTGAAACATAGTATGTTTGTGGTTAGTAGGTTGATTTGAGGGGTCGCACCCTCACGGGTGCGTGGATTGAAACAATGTCCGTAACACAATACCTCAAAAAGCAAAGCGTCGCACCCTCACGGGTGCGTGGATTGAAACTGAACAGCCGTCCGCTTGGCAACAGGAACTCATGGTCGCACCCTCACGGGTGCGTGGATTGAAACCAGGTCCTCGGGGAAGAGGGTAAGGAAAGCAGAGGTCGCACCCTCACGGGTGCGTGGATTGAAACTATTGGTTTGTTGGTCCCTCTACCGGGGGGGGAAGTCGCACCCTCACGGGTGCGTGGATTGAAACAACGGAAGGGTCTATGTCTTTGAAGATGAAGAATGTCGCACCCTCACGGGTGCGTGGATTGAAACACTAGTTACGGAAACTGTAATGTCAGGGTAGATAGGTCGCACCCTCACGGGTGCGTGGATTGAAACCGTGTATACGTCACTGGCATTGACCGTGTAGACCGTCGCACCCTCACGGGTGCGTGGATTGAAACCAACCAGAGTGTCATAGGAGTAGAGGTTAGTGCCGTCGCACCCTCACGGGTGCGTGGATTGAAACCCGCACCACTACTACAACACTATCCGTTAGCGGGGTCGCACCCTCACGGGTGCGTGGATTGAAACGCTTTCGGCAGTCCCTGCGCGGGTACTAGAAGCCGTCGCACCCTCACGGGTGCGTGGATTGAAACCACAGTTTGAGAGCCACCGCAGTGACGATTTTAAGGTCGCACCCTCACGGGTGCGTGGATTGAAACCGGAGTGGCGGCGGGTGATGACGCGGTGAGAGAAGTCGCACCCTCACGGGTGCGTGGATTGAAACCGCAAAATAATCTTTTAAAGTCAGGCCATGAGAAGTCGCACCCTCACGGGTGCGTGGATTGAAACTGCGTCGTTGTGCTCAACGTCAAGGCCAGCGCGGGTCGCACCCTCACGGGTGCGTGGATTGAAACTGTTTTTTGGATTGTGTCTCCGGGCTCCTTACCTGTCGCACCCTCACGGGTGCGTGGATTGAAACAGAATTAAATGCCAAGAACTCTCTTTGAAACACGGTCGCACCCTCACGGGTGCGTGGATTGAAACAGCGAGAATAACACCGGTGTGGTGATGAGCGGCGTCGCACCCTCACGGGTGCGTGGATTGAAACATATTCAAACGTTTAATGTTTAATGTCCTCCATAGTCGCACCCTCACGGGTGCGTGGATTGAAACCCGGCTGTTGGCGGCCTGTCTGGATGTGGAACGCGTCGCACCCTCACGGGTGCGTGGATTGAAACGTGTCAAAGATATGGAGTGCATCGGACGTTACCGTCGCACCCTCACGGGTGCGTGGATTGAAACATCGCTGCATGCTTACAGGTAAATCCTGTGTGGAGGTCGCACCCTCACGGGTGCGTGGATTGAAACAGTAGCACATCCCCCCGTGTATTGCACACGATGGAGTCGCACCCTCACGGGTGCGTGGATTGAAACATATCATTGACGAAAAATTGAGCTTCAGCATGGGGTCGCACCCTCACGGGTGCGTGGATTGAAACGGAGCCCTGGGGGGAATTGTGGAGGGGATGACCAGTCGCACCCTCACGGGTGCGTGGATTGAAACAAAAAAGCATATCAAGAAATCAAAGAAGAACTTACGTCGCACCCTCACGGGTGCGTGGATTGAAACAGGGTAAACGGAATGGTGGAAGGGTTGAAAAGAAGTCGCACCCTCACGGGTGCGTGGATTGAAACTTCGGAATCCGGGGATAATCAGCAAATTCACAGTGTCGCACCCTCACGGGTGCGTGGATTGAAACGCGCCGCATGTCCGCCAAGTCGCGGCGCAGGCCAGTCGCACCCTCACGGGTGCGTGGATTGAAACAGCGCGTATTTTAAAGTTATCTCATTGCCGCACAGTCGTACCCTCACCGGGTGCGTGGATTGAAACCATTGAAAAAATGGAAGTGCGGGACAGAGTAACACTCGTACCCTCACGGGTGCGTGGATTGAAACATGGCGGCGGTTAGGGTTTATAGCCAGTTTAACGCTCGTACCCTCACGGGTGCGTGGATTGAAACGCAGGCCACGGTCACCAGTGTCCCGGTGGTCCCGGGTCGCACCCTCACCGGTGCGTAGATGGGAACCTTCAATGGCGATCATACTGGATGGGTATTTCATTCAGTATGGACGCTGGAGAGGAAAAGGTTATGAGACATTATTTTTAGTGGTTAATGAAGAAAGATACTGGTGAGCTTGAACATTCCAGGAGAGGGAATCTGTGACACAAATAAAACTTCTAAAACATGGAAGGATCAAGTATAGGGACACAGCTTGGGATATTAAATTCCTGTTGAATTTTTGCATCAAGGGAGGGATAGACGAGATGATTAGAAAGTGTTTAGAGTCGGAATTAGAAACAATTTATGAAATTATCAATGATTCAGCCATGGCTTATAAAGACAGAATACCTGCCGATAGGTGGAAGGAACCTTACATGCCCATGGATGAATTAAAAGAGCAGATCAGGGATGGCGTGGTGTTTTATTGTTTTGAAGATGAAGGGCATCTTCTTGGCGTCATGGGTATTCAGGATCGGGAAGACGTTAAGCTAATACGTCATGCCTATGTCAAAACGTCCGCCCGGAGAAGAGGAATCGGGGCGCAGCTTTTTGGCTATTTACGAAAAAATCAGAATAAACCTGTTTTAATAGGCACATGGGCGGATGCGACCTGGGCAATCAACTTTTATCAGAAAAACGGATTCCATCTGGTGGACTCTGAAGAACGGAAGCTTCTGTTAAAGAAGTATTGGACGGTTCCGGAGAGACAGATTGAAACGTCTGTGGTCCTTGCAGATGAAAAATATTCGGGGTAAGTAACGTGGCTCAAGAAGAGGAAGCAATAATCTCAGGATTCACATGAATTTTTCAAGTATCAATTCGTTCTGCCAATATAAGAAAATAAATTCCGGGCCTATCTCCCTACGAAGATAGGCCCGGATAAGGTATTAGAAACCATCAATTTCTTCCGGAGTCAGTCCTGGGAGATTTTTTATTTCATACGTGCCATCAGCGTTAACAATAAGGCTCCTGTGAACCTTAGCGGAAGAATATTGGCCTGCGGGGCACGAATGTTTCCACCAGATCACTTTTTTTACCTCCATGCTGCCTTCAGGACGTGCGGAGGAGGCATCCCCTTCAAACATGGAGGGAAGGGCATTTTTTAAGATTTCTGCATCTTCATCACTGAATCCTGTAAGGGAAGCAAGTTGTGGAGAAATGGCTCCGTAGAATACATAGACTCCCTGGTCCACCCGGTGTTTCATCCCCATGGTATCGGATGCTTTTTTAGTGCCATCCCCTTCTCCGCTAACACTTTTGGTGATTTGCGTGCTGGTGATTTCCACAGGTTCCACACTGAAAGCCGCCTGCACAGTAACGGGGCCGCGAATACCGATGGAAACGCCGTCATTCTTTTTTTCACCGGTACCTTTATAAGCAAACAATTGACCAAAGGCGCGCACATCAAACCATGTCCGGCAGGCCAGGCTTGTTTGTTCCTCTCTGGTTTTCTTCCCTTCCAGGAGAATAGACGCCCTGTCTTTCAATGTCTTGCATGTATCTATCTTGTGATCATCCGATTGGACAAATATAGGAACTCCGGAATCAAGGAGCCTGTTACGGATTTTACGTTTCAGGCAGACGTCGGAAAGTTCTCCATTACCGTCAAGAGTGGTACGGGGACGGTTGCCATTTAACGGATCTCCGTTGGGATTCGCATTTTTTACGGTAAAGATAACCGCAAAGTCTATCTTATGTTGTATTGACATAGTCTTTATTCTTTAGGTTGAGGATTTTCTCCTTCCTTATCGGGAGATTTTTTAGTGAACATTTCTGATTTCTGGCAATAATATCCTAGGAGAAATTCCCCTGAAACCTTGGTGTCATTGATGAAATCATTTCGGTCGAAGAGGTCATGAATACTTTCTAATTCCTGATCATAGTAATTTTTCAACCCCGGTTTATTTTTGATCAATATTTGAATATACGGATCCAGTGCTTTGCGCAGTGTTTGCCACGTTGAATGCGGATGGGAACTGAAGCGCTGCATCAGTTTTTCCGCATTGGTGGGGCGTTCTGTATCGGAAGACGCTTTTTGGGCTGCTTTTTCCAGCAATTCTGCCACAGCGAGCAATCTTCCGTACAAATATCCCCGTTCTGTAATGGTTCTGTCCAGGCTCATGGTGTAATGGTATTGTTTTTTAGTTGAGTAAATTTGATATCTAAATAAAGCGCACGCCGTATTGACGGCAAGATTCCAGTCCCAGGGCTCCAGGCCGTTCCTGTTGCAAGCCCGTTGAATGCAGGCGTTTACCAGATCAGACGGAATAGGCCGTCTTTTAATGATACAAGGAAGGAGACGTGCCACGGTCTGCTTGCGCAATTTTTCATCCACGGATTTTCCGTAAGCCACTTCCGCAATGGTTTTGGGGGAAGGGGCACCGACGTATCGTAATTTGTTTTTTTCACTCCACTGCCACCATACACATTCTGTATGCCAATGCTCAATGTTATTCCAGTATTCAATGGAGTCCATCTCATTGAAAAAGGTAATGGAGAGGCGCCCGGGAGTGGCTGAATCCAGGCCCATGATAAAGACCTTGCTGATGTCGCCTATCTCTCCTTTGTAGCCTGAGATTTTCGCTCTGAGTTTCCTTCCTACTTCTTCAGCCGTATACTGGACAGTTTCAGGTTCTTCGTCCGGATCAATGTCCATCATTTCTCGGGTGTCAGTTAGTGGATTTGGCATGTAAATGCTTCCGGATGACCAAGCTACGATTGCCTGGGAATCATCTCTCCACCCCTGGTTGGAAATAAGCCATCTCAAGGCACTGTGTGCTTTCTGGGAGACTTCGCGGCTTACGCCGCATACCTCGGTCGAGTCGTCAAATTTTCCTCTGAACGTAAATCCGGAAGAATCGTTGGAAGAGATGATTTTGGCCCCGTCTCCGGCATTTCTGATACGTGCCGGATGTTGTATTGCCAAATTGGTTGTCTTACCCGTTACATAGCAAAGACCTGTGTTTTGTTCTTGTGATTCCTGAAATTTGATCCAGGAGCTCCACATCTTCTCGTCTTTCCATACATCCGGAGCAAGATTGCCGGGAATTTCCACCCTCCATCTCACTAGAATGGAATCTATGCCGACTACTCCGAGGGCTGCATAAATTTCCGGCATATCATTCTTTTCTCCCACCCATTTTTTCATTAAGACGGAGTCTTCATTGACGGGCAGAATTTTTGATTCAATGAGATCTTCCAGAAGGGATCCTTTTGATACATAAGTAAATATAGCAGAAAGCGTCGCATTGGAAGGATCAGAATTTTTCCAACGTTCCAATTGGTTCAGATATTCTTTGTACCCGTTTTTCCTGTTGTTTGTCCATTTGGTGAAATCTCCCGCCACATATTGCAGTTTGTCACAAAGAGGGTGGGGACACAGCCCGCTGGTTCTTCCTCCGGATTTTTCAGTAACGGGAATGATTGTTTGCTGGCTCCCGGAGGGGACCACTTCCGCTTTTCTGAAATTACCGGAACCATCCAGTACAACCGTTACCTGGGCATTCTGACTCCCGTGATAAAGCGGGAATAATGGCGTGATTGCCCGATTTTTTGAACCTATCTCTTCCGAAGAATTTTGCCCTGCCTGCTGCGCATTATCTTCGTACGTCCTATATAAAGCTTCCATCCAGTTCATTGTTTACCTCGCTTTCTATTCTTCCAAAGAGGAGTCATTTGTTCCGCAGGAGCGTGGGGGATTCGCTTTCATCTTACGGACCGTCCTGGTGATGCTGCATTCTTCAGGGCGGATGAATTTCACCGTCCCATGCTTCATGACAGGTTTCCAGAAGCGTACTCCTAATTCATCCTTTCCGGTTTCATCCGGATAATCAAATCCATGGAACATGACGCCGAAGGCGAGTTCCGGAATGCCATCATAAGTTCCTGGAGTATCTCCAAACCGGCAAGGTTCCACATAAGCTTGGCATTCACGCGAGCCCAGGCAGATGTCGCGCCTGCCCCCCTTTTCCAGTGTGCGCCGGATGATGGCGGCATGTTTGCCTTCAATGCGGTCAGCCTTCATATCCTCACGGAGCAAATTCCATTCAAAATGCGCCCTTACCTGATAGGAAACATCTGTCAAATAAGTGTATACGGATAGTTCGGCACCACTTTCGTGGTACTTGATCAGTTTCATATTCTTGGCGAACGTCCGAATGGGATTCATGATGCGAACTTCATCAATGACCCAGTTGATGGTAGGTTTCCAATAGATGGATTTAGTGATTCCCTTTAAGGCTTCATAGGTAGGAATATGGTAGGAGCATTTTTCTCCGCCCATGCGGGTAAGGGGATCAGTGAATAAGGCTAATTTACCTGATACCATGTATTCTATGTTATTTCCCATGATAAAATAGGTTAAAGAGTAAGAGCATTTGAATTTTTCGCGTAGGTTTCTTCTTTAGACCATGAAAATCCAGTTTTTCCGTCGTAATAGGATTTTGAAAGCATGTAGACAGGATAGTCCGTCGGCAGTAATGCAAGGATTCCGTCTGCCTGCATGGCCTTAATCTCCTGTTCGGAATAGTTTAATGAAAGGGTGTATTCCATGGCTTCCTTGAGTAATTTCCGGACGGACTTCCATTCTTCCTGTGAATGAGGATGCGCCAGTTGGATCAATTTTTCTATAATTTCAGCCCCCTCGTCTTTGTTCACAATGACCGGGGTGGATAAGCCCTCGATGACTTTATAAGTTTCTGCCGCTTTCTGGAATGACTGGTGCAGGAGCATGAAGGTGGGATCGGCCTGGACTCGTTCAGCCTCCATTTTTACGGCTTTATTCGTAGAAAGCATGTCCATCATGGTGTAACTGCTGGCTTCCAACGGATAAGCCAGCTTGGTTTTTTGCTCGGAATAATAATGTTGGTAAAATGAATCCAGGGCGTTTTCTTCCATCAGTAAATCGGCATTCTTGTGTGCATCGCTGAATATTTGTTGCAGAAGTGACTTGCCTATGTTGATTTCTTCCAAATGGTCTGTATGTTCCAGTTTTGTGGAGGGGAAGACGACAAAGATTTCTCCCTTGTCCAGCCGGGCATTCCTGTTGCAGCGGCCTCCGGCCTGGACCAGGGAGTCCAAACCTGCTGCACTGCGAATAACCACGTCGAAGTCTACATCCACGCCTGCTTCAATTAATTGTGTACTGAAGCACAAGATAGGTTTGCCTATCTTTTTGGCCGTTTCAAGAGATTGGTTGTCTATTTTATGCTGAATGATGTTTGAACGATCCGCCGGGATCATGTTTGTGCTTAAATGACAGGTTTGCACATCCGACACTTCTCCACAAGCCTCATACAGATTGCGGGCAAAGGATTTCGTGTTAACGATCATTAAGGTATTCCTTCCCATTCGCGCCTGTTTTAATGCAAAATCAGCAAACTCCTGAAGTTTCCATTGTTTGGATTCCTCCATCATATTCAGAGAGACCCGTCGGTTGGAATGAAACAGTTCAAAGTATTTCTGATAATCGGGAATGATATGAGGATCAGAGTTCAGCCTTAAAGGCCAATCTTTATCATCCAACCGGCTCCATATGGGCTGTGTAGCCGTGCACAGAACCAGACTGCACCCCATGACTTCATCCATGAAATTTAATGCGGATGTCAGCAAGTAGGTGGACTTTAAAGGGAGCGCCTGAACTTCATCAAAGATAATCACGGAGTGCGCCAAGCTGTTCATGCGGCGTACATAGCTGTTGCCTTTGGAAAACAACGTTTGTAAAAACTGGACCGCCGTTGTCAGAATAACGGGGGGATTCCAGGTGCATTCGGCTTTGTGACGCTCTTTTTCTTTTTCGGAGAGCTTTTCCTCAGATAATTCCTTTTGGGGATCCACCAAGACATTGGAGTGGTGAACCAGAATGAGATCTTTAAACTCATCCCCCAATGCCTCACGGATGATAACTGCATTCTGGTCAATAATAGAGGTATAGGGGATGACATACATTAACCGGTCCAGATGATGCTTCTGTGCATGAACCAATGCAAAGCGCAAACTGGCCAAGGTTTTTCCGGCTCCTGTGGGGAGAGTCATCAAAAACTTGCCTTGCGGGCGGGCAGCAGCGGTGAAACTGCGTTGGGAAATTTCTGCACGCAAATCATCAACCATCCCACGTGAGGTGAAGCGTACCAGATAATTGTCCAGATTCTCCAGCATTTTTTCCCATGGAGGAGTAGGGGTAGCTTCTACCGGCTCTCCGCTTGCACTGGAATGATCGGCATCCACAAGAGAACTCAACAAGAAGCGGCACAAGAGGCCATATTGGTATTTGATTTCCTTGCCGGACAGTTTTTTTCCACCACTCCTGAGGAGAGCATCAAACGAACGCCATTCTTCCCTTAACGCCGGGTCTGAAAGCATGGCCTGTATCCGCACCTTTTCCTCTTCAGGTATATTGTTGCAAGCTTCTTCGTAATGGGATTTCTCGGTGTCCTTAGTAATGCGGGCCTTGAAGTAATTAGTGCCGTCCGGTTTTAAATTATCAATCAGGCATCCTTCATGATGTGAGAGGCAGCAAAGAGCTATGATTTGAATCCAATATCTTTCAAAGGGTTCTCTCTGAGGGTGACCATCCATGAAATAACGCCACAGATGCTGGGCCCCCGCCGTGGAGTGATCGACGGAGCCTCGTTTCTCATGGTCTTTTCCTGATGCGATAGCCTCCATATACTTATAAAAGGCGTCACTCCATTTTCCAAAATCATGAAGTGCTCCAATGAGCGCTCCTGTCCTCGCCAACCCTATTTTTGCAGCGTTGAGGGAAGCTCCTACAATACACTCATGCGTGTGCTGCTCTATCGTTTGTCCAGGCCGTGCTAACATGCTTTCTCCTTCTCCCAGGGCGGTACAAGAGACTAGAGTAATCTTTCTTCTGGAATTAGCAAGATATGAATTGATTAATTTAGCTTTTTATTTAGTGTTCCGCTCTGAACAGAATTTCCAAGATGTCTTCTCCTCTCTTTTCCGTGCCCTTGGCGGCATTGCAGCATTACCTTTATTGTCCCAGGCAATGCGCGCTGATTCATCTGGAATGCGCATGGGAGGAGAACCAGTTTACGGCGGAGGGGAATGTGTTCCATGAACGGGCTGATTCCGGGATGACGGAAAGCAGGGGATTGAAAAAAGTGCTGCGTTCTCTACATGTTTCTTCCGGGCAGTGGGGCATTCATGGTATTGCGGATGTAGTGGAAGCCGTTTATGCTAAAAAAGGCGGCGACGTAGTGGCCATGACTCCCGTGGAGTATAAGGTGGGCAAGCCCAAGCCGCACCGTGCAGATGAAGTGCAGGTGTGTGCCCAGGCCTTATGCCTGGAGGAGATGTTTCAGTTGAAAATTCCTTCCGGCTTTCTGTTTTACGGGAAAACCCAGAGAAGGCTTGAAGTAATATTTGATGAGGAATTGCGTTCCCTGACAGCCCAAGTCATCCGTGATGCCAGGGAAGTGCTGACTGGCGTGGTTACGCCGCCGCCTCATTATTCCAAGGGTTGCAAGTCCTGCTCCCTGGTCAATGATTGCCTGCCGTCCGTGTGCCGGGAGCACAGGCAGACGATGAAGGTGCGGGTGGACGGGGTGTTTGAGGACAGCCTTGGCACAAGTGAAGCTGATGATTTATGAAGAAGCATTTAAATACCTTGTTTGTTACGCTGGAGGGATGCTGGCTGTCCAAGGATGGCGATACCGTAAAAGTAAGTTCTGAAGGAAGTTGCCTGTTGCGGGTTCCCCTTCATAATTTGGAGGGTATTGTCACACTTGGATGGGACATAGGGGTTTCCCCTTATTTGATGGGCGCTTGCGCTGAACGCGGCGTCACCCTTTCCTTCTGTAATCCTTATGGGAAGTTTCTGGCGGGGGTCCAGGGATTCATGAAGGGAAATATTCTGCTGCGCCGGGAGCAGTACCGCTGGGCCGATGATGAAACAAAATGGGTTGGCGTAGCCCGGGAAATGATTGCGGCCAAGATTGCAAACTGCCGTAACCTGCTTTTGAGGGCACAGAGAACGTATGGAAAAAACTTATCGGAGGCGGTGGACCGTCTGGCGGCTTTTTGCCGCATGGCCCGCGGATGCAATTCTGGAGAAATTCTGCGGGGTATTGAAGGCTCCGCGGCGGAAACGTACTTCTCCTGCCTTTCCCATTGCCAGAGGACGGAAGACCCGGAGCTGGTATTTGAAGGACGCAACAGGCGTCCTCCCAAGGATTGTTTCAATGCCCTGTTATCTTTTCTGTACAGTTTGTTATGCCATGATGCCAGGTCTGCCCTTGAAAGCTCCGGCATTGATGCCGCCGCCGGTTTTTTGCATCGTGACCGTCCGGGGCGCCCCGGGATGGCTCTGGATTTGATGGAGGAATTCCGGGCTCCTCTGGCTGATCGGCTGGCTCTTACCCTGATCAACCGCAGGCAAATCACCGCAGATGATTTTGACAAGGAAGAATCCGGGGCCGTTTTCCTGAAGGAGGACTCTCGTAAGAAAGTGTTGAATGCGTGGCAGGAACGGAAGAAGACTGTTCTGGAGCATCCCTTCCTTCAGGAAAAGACCACGCTGGGATTGCTGGTTCATATTCAGGCTCTTTTGCTGGCACGTCATCTGCGGGGTGATCTGGACTGTTATCCTCCGTTTATCAGTAAATAAACCACACCTTTGCCATGTATGTTCTCATCACTTATGACGTCTCCACGGAGGATAAGGCCGGGCAGCGCCGTCTGCGTCAGGTCGCCCGTGCCTGTGAAAATATCGGGCAGAGAGTGCAGAATTCGGTCTTTGAATGTGAGCTGGCTCCTGCCCAATTGGTTGACATCAGGAACAAGCTGCTTAAGATTATTGATAACGATAGCGACAGCCTGCGGATTTATCATATGGGTTCCAATTGGCATCATAAAATAGAACAATTGGGGAAGGAAAAAAGCTATGACATTTCCGGACCCTTGATTATTTAAAGACTGCTGAACACGGCCTTTGCGCCAACCCCAAGCTTACACCAATTCCCCGGGAAGTCGGCGATCGGTGCAATGCATTGGGAATCGAAGATTGACAGATGAATGCCTGGGATGGGAGGCCGTGCCATCGCGCCCTTCTCCGGGAGGTTAGCGCAAACTATCGTTTGCGCAATTGAACGTCAACGTATATGGTCATACGCCGTCGCACCCCACACGGAGTGCGTGGATTGAAACCCTGTTGGTGAATAGGTCAACGATGCCGCCAGTCGTCGCACCCCACACGGAGTGCGTGGATTGAAACGCCTCACCTGTCCTGCCTTGTGACATAGCGGCTGTCGCACCCCACACGGAGTGCGTGGATTGAAACGTGCTTAACTATTTCCAAAGCTTCATACAGTGGGGTCGCACCCCACACGGAGTGCGTGGATTGAAACTGAACATCCAGCGCGTAGTGCGTAATTGCCTCCAGTCGCACCCCACACGGAGTGCGTGGATTGAAACCTCGTACAACCCGGTAGCCTATCAGAGCGAACTCGTCGCACCCCACACGGAGTGCGTGGATTGAAACCACGTGGAACTTTTTGCTCTAAATAGCCTCTACCGGTCGCACCCCACACGGAGTGCGTGGATTGAAACCGCTGGTGAGCGAGAACGCGGTGAATCAAATCTGGTCGCACCCCACACGGAGTGCGTGGATTGAAACTTGAACTCGTTAAATTGACTATAGGCTTTAACAGGTCGCACCCCACACGGAGTGCGTGGATTGAAACTGTTTTTTGATAGTATTCTTCCGGCGTGATTGTCAGTCGCACCCCACACGGAGTGCGTGGATTGAAACTCGGTGCACCAGTTGCCTTTAGGGGTCCGGAGAAAGTCGCACCCCACACGGAGTGCGTGGATTGAAACCAATAATCTTTTTGTCCCTGGCAATTCAGCAATCGTCGCACCCCACACGGAGTGCGTGGATTGAAACCAAATCCTCTAAAGTAATGGTTTTCATCCTTCTTGTCGCACCCCACACGGAGTGCGTGGATTGAAACGGTGCTGAGGGGCGTAATCTCCGCCACCCAGGGGTCGCACCCCACACGGAGTGCGTGGATTGAAACACCGCAACGTAAATGAGTCCCACAAACACCAAGTGTCGCACCCCACACGGAGTGCGTGGATTGAAACTCATTGTCAAGGACGATCCATACGTTGTTAAGTAGTCGCACCCCACACGGAGTGCGTGGATTGAAACCCTGACCAACGAAGCCCCCGCAGTGCTGGGCGAAGTCGCACCCCACACGGAGTGCGTGGATTGAAACTGGCTTGTCAATATTATTTTCCATCATTTTTGTGGTCGCACCCCACACGGAGTGCGTGGATTGAAACGCGGCAGACCTGGAAGCCTCTCGTGATGGGAAGGGTCGCACCCCACACGGAGTGCGTGGATTGAAACCGTCAATAGTTTGGTGGCCTCTTCGAACATGAAGGTCGCACCCCACACGGAGTGCGTGGATTGAAACAACTTGCTTCCGACCTCAAAGATGGGCAGGATGTGTCGACCCCACACGGAGTGCGTGGATTGAAACTTATCACCGGAGCTCTTATCAATTACGCATTGAAGTCGCACCCCACACGGAGTGCGTGGATTGAAACAAGGTTGGAGAGTCGCAGATTGATTTCCGACAAGGGTCGCACCCCACACGGAGTGCGTGGATTGAAACTGAATAGCGACGGCTGGGACGCCGACGACCTTGCGTCGCACCCCACACGGAGTGCGTGGATTGAAACCCCATCAAGAAATCCGCTACCGCCTGACGCATGCGTCGCACCCCACACGGAGTGCGTGGATTGAAACACGATTTCCCCCTCTTCGTAGGGACAGGAAGAAAAGTCGCACCCCACACGGAGTGCGTGGATTGAAACGCACGCATTCCGAGCACTCAATCTGCTTATACGGGTCGCGCTCCACACGGAGTCGTATATCTCTCTGTATAACATGGAAAAGCTCTTCAGACCTGTTTGGTCTAGAGAGCTTTTTTTGTTGTGTTACCTTGCTAAGCTTTCAGGAAGGGGATTTGTTGTCCAGATTGAGTTCTGCGGGAGGGAGGGCCTGGAGCAGGGCCAGGATAGGGTCCGGAGTGGACTCTCCTGTTTCCTGCCGGCGTTTGAATTCCTCTTCTTCCTGCTGGAGGGCGGCCAGCTTGGTGTCTTCCACCAGCGCCTTGAATTTGTCCGCCTGGGAGTATTCCCCATCCGTATCCCGGAAGACCCGGGCGAGCCAGCGGCGTTTTTCTTCCGTGCTGAGCAGGGCGTCTTTCATGTACCGGGGAGCGTGTTTTTGTCCAGCAGGTTTCCGGCGAGCTGCTCGCCTTCTGCCGTAGGACGGTACACGTAAGGGCGGCAGTCCCCGAAGCGGTTGACGTATCCCTGCGCGATGAGGTCCTGAAGGATATTGGTGACGGTGTTGGGATGCAGGCGGGTGGCTTCCGTGATGGTGCTGTGGCGCCTGTACCCGGCAATGACAGCCAGAATGACCTGGGCGCTGCTGAGGCGGAAGTTCATCCGGCGGACGTTGGTGGCGAATATCTGTATGAAGTCCAGGGCTTTCATGAGCGTGTATTCACAAGTTATCGTGATGTTGTTCCCGTGTTATTCTCCCGTTATTCACATTCCTCCGGGTACGCAGGGGACTTGATTTTTCTTAGCAGGTCCAGCAGGGGGTGGGAATCGTTGGAAAAGGACTGCACGGCGTTGACGGTGGCCGCCTGCGGAAGGATGATTTTATGGAATTCCTGATGAAGGTTCTGGCGCAGGCTCTGGTTTCCCGTCATGGGCATCGCCAGTTTTTCCGCCAGGCGCGTAGCCAGGGCGTCCATGAAGAGGGGGTCGAATTGGTCTGCGTCTTCAATATCCGCAATGTAGCTCATGAGCAGCGGCGCGCGTGAGGCATGGATGCGGCGCCCCTGCATTTTCCATTCCGTGCATTCCACATCCAGCACGCGCAGGCAGTCCGCAGGGAGTGTGAATTGGTAGGGAGTCAGGGAGTTAGGGGCCTGGGCGGAGACGGAGCCCAGCATGGTTTGCGTGGTGGCGAAGGTCCAGCGCGCCATGCAGAGGGTTTCCCTCCGGGCCGGATGGTAATGAAGAACGCAGAGGCGGGATGCCGTGGATTCATTGGCAATCAGCGCGTCCAGCGGAGCCTCTCCGATTTTTGAGAGTGCCGCGTTGCAAATGTCCAACGCGGAGGGGGTGTCCGGCTGAAGTAAGGATTCTTGGGTCATAACGCCTTAATGTTTGCCGGAATTGGGTACGGAATGCATCTTGTTTGGGAACGCCCTCTTTTGTGCCACTGGTGGCATGTATGAGGCCGTTTTTTCCCCAGGTGCATTTTCCGGCAATTAATCTATTTGATAGATGGCATCCACCGGTCCGGAAGTCTCCGGGCAGGTGAAGAACGGCCTTTTTCCTTACGGTGAGAAGGTGTCTGCACCGCATGGGCTGTCTGTGCGTCAGGCGTCCGGGCCTCCATGCCGTCATTTATTCCGGCAGATGGAACGGGCCATCAACAAAACCATGCATAGAAAGTAAAAGAAATTATGGGATTCATGAAACCATCCACGCCTTCCGTCCCCACACCGGAGCAGACCATTCCGGTGAAGGCGGAGAGCGTGGGAGAGGAAGTGAGAGAAGATTATCAGGCGCGGGAGCGGCAGAGGCAGGGGATGATTTCCACCATTCTGGCGCGCCGCAAGTCTTCCTCCGGCCAGGAGGAGGTCAATCCACGCACCCTGCTTAGGAAAACCCTGGGATAGCCGTCGCCATGGAAGAGAGAGTTGCGGAGTTGAATTCCGTGTACAAGTCCCTGGCTGCCCAGCGCGCTCCCTGGGAGACGTGGTGGGACCGCCTGAGGGATTACGTGTTGCCGCGGCGCCTGAACAGGGAAGGGGATGTTTCCCTGCCCAGCAGGGACGCCATGGACCGCATGACGGATACCACCGCCGTGGAGGCGTGCCAGAAGCTGGCCAGCGGCCATATGTCCTACATCACGCCCAGCCATGACGTATGGTTCAAGTGGTCTGCCCCGGATGACCGGGGCGGGGACGAGGCGGAAGCCTGGTACAACCAGTGTTCGGAGATTGCCTTGAAAGAGTTGTCCGTTTCCAAT
Organism: Akkermansia sp.; assembly: GCA_048388685.1. Taxonomy (GTDB): domain Bacteria; phylum Verrucomicrobiota; class Verrucomicrobiia; order Verrucomicrobiales; family Akkermansiaceae; genus Akkermansia. The sequence continues at coordinate 72,966 of DBGCTZ010000020.1, forward strand.
TTTTATACGGAGATCCATGAGTGTTTCCTGGACCGCGTAGCTTTGGGAACGGGCAGCTTGTTCACCGGGAATTCATCGGACGGCAGGTTGCTGTTCACCAATATCCCGTGCGGTCAGTTCGCTTGTGCAGAGAATGCGGAAGGCCGGGTGGATACGTACGTGCGGGAGTTTACCTATACCGCCCACCAGGCGCGGTCCATGTTCGGACTGAAGGCCCTGGGGCCCCGGGCGCGGGAAGTGCTGGAACGCGGCGGCAATCCGTACGCCACGTCCCTGAGGTTTCTGCATGTAGTACGTCCCCGCACCCGGCGCAGCCGCCGCAGGGAGCAGGCCGTCCACATGCCGTTTGAGAGCGTGTATCTGTCCCTGGATGACCAGGTGATTGTGGAGGAGGGGGGATACATGGAGTTTCCGTACCTGGTAACCCGTTTTCTGAAATGGGGCAGCGGTCCGTACGGTCTCGCTCCCGGCAGGCTGGTGTTTCCGGCCATTCAGCAGGTGCAGTTCCTGAACCGCATTCTGGACACGCTGGGGGAAGTGGCCGCCTTTCCCCGCATTCTGGAGCTCGCCAACCAGATTGGTGAGGTGGATTTGCGGGCCGGCGGCAGAACCGTCATTACCCCGGAGGCCGCCTCCCTCCACCTCCCCCGGGAGTGGGCCACGCAGGGCAGGTATGACGTGGGCATGGACCGCCTGGCCCAGAAGCAGGACGCCATCCGGCGCGCTTATTATCTGCCCATGCTGGAGCTCTGGAGCGGCCACCGCGGCAGCATGACCGCCACGGAGGTGATGGCCCGGGAGAATGAACGCGTGCTGATGTTTTCCCCGTCTTTCACGCTGTTCGTGAGTGACCTGTATTCCACCATGACGCGCATCTTTTCCCTGCTGTTCCGCATGGGAAGGTTTCCCAGGCCTCCGCGCGCCGTGTTGCGGGAGGGGAGGGACGGCTCCATCACCATCGGGGAACCCAGAGTGGTGTACCAGTCAAAAATTGCCCTGGTGCTCAGGCGTTTGCAGAGCGAGGGCATGGACCGCAGCCTCCAGCGCCTGAACATGATGATGCAGGCCGCACCGGACCTGGGAGACCATGTAGACTGGGACCATTGTTTCCGTCTCTCTGCCCGTGTGGACGGCGCTCCGGAGAGCATGTTGAGGCCATGGGCGGATGTCCAGGCCCTGCGGAAGGAGCGTGAAGACCGCCAACAGATGGCCACGCAGGTTCCGGCGCAAGAGGATCCTTACGCGTCCCTCAATCCCTTGCTTGACCAGTTAACCGCGATTCAGGAATGAACCAGGATACGACATGGCAGCAGGAGGCTTCCCTCAAGGAGGCCCGTCTTAAAAGGCGCCAGCTTCGTCGGGTGTTTGACACGCCGGACGGGCGGGAGGCGCTGACCTTTCTGGAAGCCCGCTTCCAGACTGATTTGCCCGTTTTTCAAGGCAGTCCGGGGAATTACGACCCCCTGGACGCCATGAGGCGGGATGCCTACAGGGAAATATTCCTGTACATCCGCCGCCAGCTACAGCTGGCTATTAAAGAATCCACAGCAGAAGAAAAGAATGATTGATTCCATTGACCACAGTACGGCCGCCCCCTCCGGGGAGGCGGATTTTTCCGGGGCAGTTTCCCCGGAGGCGGAAATTTTATCCGGGCCCTCCGCGTCCTCCGAACCTCTTCCGGGCCTTCTGGGAGAGGACGGGGGCTTTGTCCCGGATTGGTACACCCGGTTTGACGAGCTGAAGGGGATGGAGAAATCCCTTTCCAAGTTCAAGACGCCGGAGGCTCTGGCGAAGAGTTACGCGGAGCTGGAACGCATGCGGCATTATCCCGGCGTGGAGAATGAGGAGCAGATGGAGCGCTTCCGGCGGATGGCCGGGCTTCCGGAGTCGGAGGAGGAGTACAGCCTGGAGCGCCCGGAATCCACGCCGGAGAATGAGTGGAATGCCGGACTGGCGGAACGCATGGCCCGCACGGCTTACCGTTACGGCGTGCCTCCGGAAGCCATGAACGCCCTTCAGGAGACGATGTCCCAGGCGTATGAGGAGGCCAGGGAACAGATGGCGGAGTCCCGGACGGAGATGGAAACCCAGGCGGAACAGTCCCTGCAGCAGGAATGGGGTGCCAATTATGAGCGCAACATGGGGCGTGCTACCGCCGCTCTTCAGCGGCTCGCGTCGGAGACGGGCGTGGATGCGGATGCCCTGCTTGACAATCCGGGCCTCGGTTCCAACCCGGACGTCATCCGGTTGCTGTTCCAGGCCTCCCACCTGCTGGATGAAGCGCCCCTGCATCATTCCGGGAAAGGCACGCCTTCCCCCGCGGAGGAAGCCATGCGCATGGAGTCGGACCCTTCCCACCCTCTTTATGATGCGTACATGAGCGTGAACCATCCGAACCACAGGTACGCCAATGAATTGTATGACCGCCTGACGTCCCGGTAATCCGTAGATTGTCTGGCGTGGCGCCCACCAACAGCAAGCCCGGCGGAAGGATTGCTTCCGCCGGGCTTCATGGTCATTATTTCATCAGGGAAGGAGGGTTAAGGGCTACGGCCTTCATCTGCCTTCACACTATTAGCGTCCCGAGGGAGGGGTTATGTTCAAAAAAAGACGGGAAAAGATTTTTACTTTTCTCTCTGCAGGCCCCGTAAATGGCATTTTTTTCCGGCCTCTTTTTCTCTATCCGGCATTGCAGGACAGCTTTCACATTTGGGCCTCCTCTCTTCCTGGACAGGTCGGAGGAGGAGAAGGGAGGGGAAGTCCGGCGTCTCTGTGCGCCGGAATAAAAAAATCCCGTCCTGAAAAAGACGGGATTTTAATGAAAATGGTACGCGGTATAGGATTTGAACCTACGACCTCCACCATGTCAAGGTGTTGCTCTACCACTGAGCTAACCGCGCGTTTGGAAGTGCGGGTGGATTATTACCCGATTGGGGCGGAAAGAGCAATACTTTTTTTAGGAGAGCGTCTATTTTGGCAGGAAAGTGTTTGGCTCCCAGATGGGGGAAGACGCTGATTTGTCTTCCTATGCTGTCATTTCCTGTTAATTTGCAGGGAACCATTCCCAAATGCGATGAACAGACATTTAATTTTTGCATTGTGCGCCGTGCTCGGATTCAGCGTTTCCATGGCCCAGGACCTTCCGTCCGACAAGGAAGTCGCCGCTCAAGCGGCCAAGGCCGCCAAGGTGAAGTTCAAGTGGGGCAAGAGCATGAAGAGCGCCCAGAAGCAGTCGGAGGAAACCGGCCTTCCCATCGTCCTGCTTTTCACGGGCACGTCCTGGTGCGTCTTCTGCATGAAGCTGGAGAAGGAGATTCTTTCCCAGAAGGAGTTCAAGAAGGGAATGGACGGTGTAGCCATCGGCGTCAAATTTGAGTTCGGCAGTTCCGATTTCAGCAAATCCAAGGAAGCGAAGGAATACGGCATCCGTGGTGTTCCTGCCATCGTGGTGGTGGACGCCAAGGGCAAGGAGCTGGGCCGCACGGGTTATGTTCCCGGCATGACTCCGGCCAAGTACGTTGAGTTTTTCAAGAAGTACGCCCCCAAAACGGCAGAGGCCAAATAAGGCGGTTACTTCCATCAGAATTTTCAGCAGGAGCTGCGGTGCCCGGGCCGCAGCTCCTACCGTGTTTTGCAGGAAAATCAAAAATTTTTCATGGGACTCTTTTTCATCACGTGGGTTCCAAGGAATCCCTAGGAAAATGATGACAAAACCATATTGAATGAAGGATCGTTCCATTCTGTCATACCTGCATGCCTGAATTTGCCGATGCTTTTAGCGGACTGAAGGAAGACCGGATGCTCACCCATGACGAATTGGTGAGGGCCATCCGGTTCATGATCGCGGCGGAATATGAATCCATCCAGCTTTATACCCAGCTTGCTGCCTCTATTGACAACAAGCTTGCCCAGGAAGTTCTCTGGGATATTTCCGATGAAGAAAAAGAACACGCGGGTGAATTTTACCGTCTCCTTCAGGTTCTGGCCCCGGATGAACAGGGCTTCTATGACGAAGGAATGGGTGAAACCGATGAAAAAATTGACAAACTGAAGCCGTCCTGCACGGACGGCAAATGCAGCAATTCTGCCGCCCACTGATGGATGTTCATCCGCCTCTCCCGAACGCGCGGTTTTTCTGGAAGAAACCGCGCATTTCGGCCTGTCTCCAGGAGACGCAATACGTCGCCTATTCCCGAATGAATGGTGATGGATTTTTCCTCGAGGATGCGGGACTCGAGGATCGCTGTTCCTGACGTTAAAAAATGCTCAAGAGCGGTGTGATTTTCCTTAGACCGTTTTTAATGGAAAAAGTTCAAAGAATGTCGCGGAAAATTTATGACAAAAACATTTTGAATATATAAGCGACGATTTGGGTCATACCCTGCATGCCTGAATTTACAAATGCATTTAGCGGACTAAAAGAAGACCGGTTGCTTACCCATGACGAATTGGTGAGGGCCATCCGGTTTATGATCGCAGCGGAGTATGAGGCCATCCAGCTCTATACCCAGCTTGCCGAATCCATCGACAACAAGCTTGCCCAGGAAGTTCTTTTGGATATTTCCAATGAAGAAAAGGAACACGCGGGCGAATTTCTCCGTCTCCTTCAGGTTCTGGCTCCGGATGAACAGGGCTTCTACGATGAAGGAATGGGTGAAACCAATGAAAAAATTGACAAGCTGAAAGGGTCCTGCAAGGACGGTTCTTGCAACGCTCATTGACGGAACCTTCCGTCTGGCTGAAATGCCCGGTTTCCCTTCATGGGGAGATCGGGCATTTCAGTGTTGCCGCGCTTTTGCTTCCAGAAGGGCCGCCTGGCAGGCGCAGAAGGCAATGCACCGTTCACAGGGACGGCTGGCGTAATAGGTCGCCGTCCGCTCACCGGGGCGCGCCGTCTCTGCGGCCAGGCGTTCCGGAGACAGGCCCAACAGCTCCCGGCAGTAAAGCGTACCGAATTCCTGTTTGAAGGAGGCCGCCAAGGACTGCACCAGGGAAAAAATTTTTTCCTTTTCTCCGGTTTCCGGAGAAGTGTTTCCGTACAGGCTTCCCGCCAGCATGCTCAGCCCGCAAAAAGCGCCGCACACCTCCCGCATGCGGCCTATGCCCGCCCCTAGTGGGGAGGAGAGCTTCAGGGCTGTTTCTTCCGTCAGGCCGCAGACGTCAGCAAAGGCGGCAAAGACGGACTGGGAACAATTGTACCCCTGGTGAAAATAGTCCAGCGCCCGGGTTTCCCGGTCTTCCTTGGAAGCGCTCATGGGAAAGCAGGGTTATTGTTTCTTTTCCGGAGTAGCCTCGGCAGCGGTATCCTCTGGCTTTTTCCGGTCCGTCAGCCGCAGCATGATAATGTAGCAGATGGCCAGCACCAGCACGGCCAGAATGAGAGGAAGGCTTTCGCTCTTGACGGTGAGGATCAGTTCATCCGGGGATTTGAGCAGTTCCGGGTGCCGTTCCCCGATGCGGTGGCCGTACCAGGCGAGCACCGTGCACCAGGCAAACGCGCCCAGCACCGTGACCAGGGAAAAGATGCCAAACCCCATGCGGACAATCCCTGCCGGAATGGAGATCAGGTGGCGGATGACGGGCAGGAGGCGGGCGAAGAAGACGCCGGAGACCTCATAGCGCTGAAGAAAAACTTCCGCCTTTTCCACCTTGTGGGGAGGCATGAAAAAGAATTTGCCCCAGCGCATGATGACCGGGCGTCCCACAATCCGGGCTACGGCGTACGTGATGGCGGAACCCAGCCAGGAACCGAACGTTCCGGCAATCACCACCCCCCAGAAGCTCATGGCCGCTCCGTCCTGGGCGGACAGGATAGCCGCGGGCGGAATGACTACCTCACTGGGGACGGGAAAAATGGAGCTTTCCATGGCCATCAGAATGATGACGCCCCCATAACCCCAGTCCTGGACCCAGGACATCCAAAGCGAGACCAACTCATGCATAACGGGGCGTATCTTGCATTAAAATCCTTGAAAGGAAAGTCTTTTATTGCGCCGCGGAAACGGGGCTGGTAAGATAAAAAGGCATACGGCGCGCACCGTTGCAGAGAGTGATGAAGCTTTATATTATAGCAGGGGAGAAGAGCGGGGATATTCATGGAACCCTGCTGTTGAAGAATCTGCTGCGCCTGATGCCCGGCATGGATGTTCATGGGCTGGGCGGCCACGGCATGCATGCGCTGTGCCCCGGCGTGGAGGACTGGGCGGATGAGGCGGCGGTCATCGGCGTGGTGGAGGTGCTTAAGAAATACGGCTGGTTCAGGAAGCGGTTCCTTTCCATCCTGGAACGGATACGGCAGGACCAGCCGGACTGCCTTATTCTGATTGATTATCCAGGGTTCAACCTGCGCTTGGCGGAAAAAGTGCGCAAGTGCTCCCCCCATACCAAGATCATTTACTTCATCTCCCCCCAGGTATGGGCCTGGCACCGCGGGCGCATCCCTAAGATGGTCCGCATGCTGGACCTGATGATGTGCATTTTCCCGTTTGAGGCTCCCCTGTTTCAGGAGGCCGGGCTGAGGACGGAATTCGTGGGGCATCCTCTGGTGGATGAAATTGCTTCCATCCGGAGGGAGGACGCCAGGGTGCCTTCCCTGGTCGGCCTGTTTCCCGGCAGCCGCAACCGTGAGATTGACAGGCATTTCCCGGTGTTTATTGAGGTGGTGCGCCGCCTCTCCCGTGAACGGCCGGAGCTGACGTTTGAAACCGCCGCTTCCAATGAGGCGCTTGCGGAAAGGATGCGCGGCATGGCGCGGAAGGCCGGCATTTCATCGGAACTGTTTCACATCACGGTGGGCAATTACCATGACCTGATGGACCGCGCCGCCGTGGGCGTGGTGGCTTCCGGCACCGCTACGATGGAGGCCGCCTTGCACCGCCTCCCGTACATGCTGGTGTACAAGGTTCCCCTGCTTACGTACTGGATGGCCCGCATGCTGATCAGAATACGCTTCATCGGCATGGTGAACATTCTGGCGCAGAAGTCCGTGGTGAAAGAACTGGTCCAGTTTGATTTTACGCCGGACAAGGTGATTGAAGAAATAGAACGCCTGCTGGTTCCGGAAAACAGGGATGCTCTTCTGGCGGAAATGAAACAGGCTTCAGACAAGCTGGGGCAGGGCGGGGCGGCGGAACACGCGGCGCAGGCCGTGTGCCGGTTGATGGAGGAGTAGGCTCCCTTCCGCAGGGAATATTGGTTCAGGAATAGCCGGACTACCTCCATGAGGGACGGGACAGGCCGGTGGTATTGGAACGTGCCTTGTTGTCTTTTGTGAAGCGCAGTTTTTGTGTTCAGGCTTTGGTTCTGGATTTCTCCGGAGTGCCAAAAGCTCCGGAAAGGGGCCTTGGAGAATAAAAAAGCGCCGGGCGAACCCGGCGCTTCATGGTGTGTTTTACGCTGAAAAAGCAGGCAGGCTCAAACTACCCCTTGATCGATCATGGAATCCGCCACCTTCACGAAGCCGGCAATGTTGGCGCCGGTGACGTAGTTGGTGAAGGACTTGTCGGAGGTATATTCATGGGCGTGCGCCAGGGCGTTCGCGTGGATATTGGCCATGATGCTCTTCAGCTTGTGGTCCACTTCCTCGCGCGTCCAGGAAAGGCGCTGGCTGTTCTGGGACATTTCCAGGCCGGAGGTAGCCACGCCGCCGGCATTGGCGGCCTTGGCCGGACCGTACAGGATTTTGGCGGCCAGGTAGGTTTCAATGCCTTCCAGGTCCGTAGGCATGTTGGCGCCTTCCGCCACCAGCGTACAGCCGTTCTTGATGAGGGTGCGGGCATCTTCCCCGTTGATTTCATTCTGCGTGGCAGAGGGGAAGGCGCAGTCGCACGGGACGCTCCAGGGACGCTGGCCTTCAAAGTATTGTGCCTTCGGAAATTCCTTCACGTATTCCGCAATGCGGCCGCGGCGCTTGTTCTTGAGTTCCATGACCCAGGCCAGCTTTTCCGGGGAAATGCCGTCCGGATCGTAAATGAAGCCGTTGGAGTCGGACATCGTCACGGGCTTGGCGCCCAGTTCATTCAGTTTTTCCACCGTGTACTGGGCCACGTTGCCGGAGCCGGATACCAGGCAGATCTTGCCCTGCAAATCGTCATTGCGGGTAGCAAGCATGTTCTGGGCGAAGTACACACAGCCGTAGCCGGTGGCTTCCGGACGAATCAGGGAACCGCCCCAGTTCAGGCTCTTGCCGGTGAGAACACCGGTGAACTCATTGCGGATTCTCTTGTACTGGCCGAACAGGTAGCCGATTTCGCGGCCGCCCACGCCAATGTCCCCGGCAGGAACGTCCGTATCGGCGCCGATGTGGCGCTGAAGCTCCGTCATGAAGCTCTGGCAGAAGCGCATCACTTCATTGTCGCTCTTGCCCTTGGGGTCAAAGTCGGAACCGCCCTTGCCGCCGCCCATGGGCAGGGTGGTGAGGGAGTTCTTGAAAACCTGTTCAAAACCCAGAAACTTCAGGATGCCGAGGTTCACGCTGGGGTGGAAGCGGAGGCCGCCCTTGTACGGCCCGATAGCGCTGTTGAATTCCACTCGGTACCCGCGGTTTACCTGAACCTTGCCCTGGTCGTCGATCCACGGCACGCGGAAAAGGATGGTCCTTTCAGGTTCCACGATCCGTTCCAGAATTGCGTGGTCTTCATACTTGGAATTCGCGGCCAGAACCGGCTCAATCGTATTGAGCACTTCCTGAACGGCCTGGATGAATTCTTTTTCGTGGCTGTTCTTGGCCTTCACCAAGTCGAGCACGCGCTGGGAATATGTCTGTGCCATCTCTCTGTTGTTATATTTGGGTTGACGCTTCACGCACGGTTTTTCGAGCGCGCTCTCCGTTTATCATTCCGCGGCGCGGACTGGCAATCATTTTTTTTCCCGGGAAGTATGAGGGGTCAGCAGGAAAATAGAAAATATTTTTTCATGTTGTAATTTGTAAACTGACCCCTCCTGATGATTGACCGTTGTCCGGACAGCGTATTCCGGGAGACGGAAATCAGGGAATATACAGGATGGTTCTTGCTTATTTTGCCCGAATGCGGATTTTGAATCCGGAGTCAACCCACAAATTTGATTAAAAACATTTAATGGAGATTCACACCGGTGTTTCCAGGCTCTGGAGCACCTGGGAATGAAGGTTTCAGGCCTTTATGGAGTATTTAAGACGCCGGAACGTTTTCCCATGGGTTGGGAGGCTCTTGCTCCCCGCAGAGCGGCTCTCAAAAGATACTGTGGAAGAGGGCCTTCCTCAGGATGAATGGAAAACGGCCAGCTGGGAGCGGAGGCCTTCCGGCCTTCACAGATGAATCTTTTCCGAGGCGAAATGGAGGGACATTTTTCTTCTCCTTCTTCCTGCACCGGATTCAAAATCCTTACACTGACAATAATCGTTTAACATAGAAAAAACCATGAAGAAGACATTATTTCTGCTGATTTCCGGAGGGGCTTTTTCCGTCGCACAGGCGGCTTCCGTTTTTGTAGATGTGTACAGGGATGGTACGGGCAGGGAGGGCATGAACCAGTATGTATCCAATGCTGCGGATGTCCTTTCCCTTCAGGATGCTTCCGGAAACGATACTCCCTACACGCTTAAAATTGTGAAGAGCAGCGGGAATTTTTTTAACACGACTCTTGCCACGGTAACTCCCGGGGAAGGTGATCCGGCTTATTATGCCTATTACCAGAACACGGCTGCGATGACGGATCTGGTTGGCACGCTTGGTTCCTTTGACTATGGTGCGTTGTCCTCCTACATGGCACCGGGGGCCGGAGGTTCCACCACGTCCTCCATTCAGTTGGGAGGACTGACCGTGGGGGACACGGTGACGTTTTACATGTTTGTATCCAGTACGGTCACTGCTCCCGGCGCCACCACCGTGACGGGGGGAACCGGCGCCTTTGAATATGCGGCAACGGATGGAACGGGATTCTCCTCATCTCCTTCCTTCGCCAACGGCAAGCTTACGCTGGTCAAGTGGACGGGAAAGGCGACGGCGGATACTCTTGATTTCCGGATCGGAGGGGGGAAGGCAGGTGTTGCGGCCATGGCCTTTTCAGTAGTTCCTGAACCGGCTTCTGCATCCATGGGGCTAGTTGGGCTGGCTGCCCTGATGCTGCGCCGCCGCAAGGCCTGAGTTCCCGGGCCGGGCACGCAGGGACAGAAGGGAAGACAGGTTCCGGGATCATGGAATCAGGCCGTCAGGCGCTCAATCCATGCCCGCGTTTTCAGGTCTGTCTCCGCCATTTTCTTGGCGCGGTGAAGCAGGGTTCCCATGGATTTGGGAATGCCCATGTGCAGGCGGTTGCTGATCCAGGCGTATGGAACCAAAGTACTTTGCCGGACGGCCAGCGCAATGATCAGTTTGGACGGATGGCTGTATGGCGTTACCAGCAGATCCTCCTCTGACAGGCCAAACGCCTTCAGGCCGTTTTTTACAATAATCTCTGCCCGGTACTCCCCTATTTCCGAGGCGCGCATGCCCGTAGTGACGGGCTTCCTGCGCGCCAGCCGGGGCAGTTCCCCCACCAGCCGGGCGCGGAAGGCGCTGGAGCCGTAGCACCAGCCCCGTTGCACGGTGCCCGGGCCCACATGCCCTGCCGGGAGCAGGGAGCGTTCATCCATGCGTTCCGCTTCAAAACGGCCCATCAGGTGGTTGAGGTACTTCTGGCGTCCGTCGTCCGTATCATCACAGCCAAAGCACACCAGACCGCGTTCCGGGTGAATCCACTTGGGCCTTTTGGCTGGAGTGTCCAGCCACGCCGGAAGGCTGGTCCACTTGCACCCGGAAAGGAACGTGTGGCGCCGCGCCAGGCCGGACCGCGCCGGATTCAGGTGGATGTAGTCAATGATGGTGGAAAAATAATGGGCGTTCTCCGCTTCCACCACCATGGCGTGGTATCTGCCGGCAAACAGGTGGCCGCGCATGCGGTGGCGCGCGTTAAAACGCTGGGTGTAGGCGGTCTGGAGCCACTTCATGCCGTCCACCAGGTTGGCCCGGGTCGTCTGGAAGAGGATATGGTAGTGGTTGGCCATTAGCGCGTAGGCGTACACGGTCCAGCCGCTTCTGCGGGCCGCCTCATGAAAGGTGCGCAGAAAAATTTCCCGGTCTTCGTCATCCAGATAGATGGCGTCCCCGCGGTTGCCTTCGCTCTGCACGTGATAGACCGCTCCGGGGTACTCTATTCTCAGCGTACGGCTCATGCCGGAAGCGTACCGGATGGGGATAAAAATGCAAGTTTGTTGTTATTTTTAACCTGACCCCTATTGTGAAAAAAGAGGAGGAAAAAATTGCGGAGTTGAAGGGAAGGTTGTGCCGTTCTCATCAACGTTCTTCCGGGAGTGAGGGGCTTCGGCTCCCTGCAAGGCCCGGACGGAAGGGGGAGTGGATCGGCGCTCCCTGACCGCTTCTTTCTAAAAACGCGTCCCTTCTTCACCGCTGGAAAAGATACCATTCCTATTGCAGTTTCTCCCGCCGCATGATTTCGGAAAGCACCAGGTAAAGGTCCGTCTTGTTGACGACGCCCAGCAGCAGGTCGTTGTCCGGGTTCACCAGCGCCAGGGATTCCGCGCAGTGGGGGCGGGAGAAGATGCCCAGGGCTTCCGGAAGGTGCATGTCCGCGGGCAGGGTGGGCATGTCGCTGCGCAGCACGTCCATGGCCAGGACGGCCTGGGCCAGTTCCTTGTTGCGGGCGAAGGCCGCCACGTCTTCCGCGACCACGCTGCCCAGGTACTTGCCCGCGGGGGAGGTGACGAAGATTGGCTGGGCCGGATTTTTAATGAGCATGGAAGCGATCGTGCCGAATTTGTCCAGGGGATGGACCACGGGCGGGTCCTTGCGCGCCACGTCCTGGAGCTGTACCTGGGCCAGGGGCTTGTCAAAGGTGCTTCTGGGGCCGAAGGCCAGGGAGTCGTGGTACATGGACTGGGCCTTGGTCAGCCTCGCCATGCCGTAGGAGACCAGCACGCCGATGATCAGGGGGAACATCATGTGTCCGGCCATGGTGAATTCCACCACCAGCACCAGGGAGGTGATGGGGGCGTTGGCCGCCGTGGTGAAGAAGGCCGCCATGCCCACCAGGGAGTAGGCGATGGCATGGTCCCCCGGCACGCCGAGCTGGGTGAGCGCCGTGCTGAACAGGAAGCCGCACACGCTGCCGATGGTGAGGCTGGGCGTCAGCGCGCCCCCCACCGTACCCACGCCGAAGACGATGGCGACGGTGAAGATTTTCAGGAACAGCAGGATACCCGCCCTCGTGGCGTCGAATTCATAGTGAATGAGGGAGGTGATGATATTTTTGCCGTTGCCCACGATTTCCGGGTAAAAGATGGCGATGACGCCCACCAGCATGCCCGCGGCCATCAGGCGCACGGGAAGCCACTGGCGTTTTCCGTTCAGGTACTGTCGGGATTTTTTAAGGATCAGGAGCCAGAAACTGGCGACCAGGGAGGCCAGCGCGCCCAGCAGCACGCACCAGAGCACGTGCTGGTTGCCCGTCAGGGAGACTTCCTGCTGGAGCTGGTAGATGGGGGCTGGTTCATGGAACAGCCCCATGGTAAAATAACCCGCGCAGCTTGCCACCAGCAGGGGGGCCAGGAAGTCGATGGTGAGGGCGCCCAGCACGATTTCACTGACAAACAGGCCGCCGGCCAGAGGCGTGTGGAAGGCGGAGGACATGCCGGAGGCCGCGGCGCAGGCCACGACCAGGCGCAGACGCGGCGCGGAGAGATGGAAGAAGCGCCCCAGGGCGGAGCCCACCACGGCGGCGGCCTGCACCAGCGGACCTTCACGGCCGATGGAGGCGCCGGAACCTACGGAGAAGACGGCGGAGAGGGAGCGCAGCAGGCTGGGCTTGGGAGGCACGTAGCCATTGCCCAGAGCCACGGCTTCCATGTATTCCGTGGCCTTGGCCGGGACAAAGCGGTGCGTGAAGAGAAGGGTGAGGCCGGCCAGCAATCCGCCTGCCGCCGGGACAAAGATGCACCAGGCCCAGTCCTGCCGGGCCATTTCCTGAAAGACCTGGATCTGCTTATAGCTGGTGCGTCCGGTCAGAAGGTCCTGAACCAGTTCCACCCCCATTTCAAAGACAAGGGCCGTCAGGGCCCCCAGCGCGCCTACGACGACCGCCCAGATGAAGATGACCTGCTTGTCCCCCAGCTTGACCTTTTCACGCAGGCTCAGCGCCATGCGGAGCCATGACCAGGAGATGTGCGTGTTCGCCGCAGGCTCGTTCTTCTTGTCCGTCATTGCAGGGCGTGTTGAAGGGACGCCAGCAGGCTGGCTTCATCTCCCGTCCATTCCCCGTTGGGGCCCAGAGGAGCGTTTTTGTGCCACCGCAGGAGCTTCTGCATGGTGGTCAGGTAACCGGTCACCATGGCGGTGGGAACGCCCAGCATGACGATGAGGTGGGCCTGCCGCGCGTCATCCGGCCAGTGAATGCCCTCCGGGCTGAGGCCCACGGTGACTTGCATGGAATCCAGGGCGCTGGTGCGCCCGTGGGGAACGGCCAGCCCGTGGTCCAGGTAGGTGGTCTGCGTTTCCTCCCGCAGGAGAACGGCATTCTTGATATGCCTTAGCTGGCGTTCGTCAAGGACTTCCGCCATGGAGTCCGTCAAGGTTTCCAGGGCCTGTTCCTGAGTGGTTGCGGGCTGGAACGTGCGTACGTGAATTTGAAGATTGTCTGCCACCGGATCTGCTAAAGGCTTTTGACTTTTAATTCTATGAAGGGAACCCTGATTATCAAGGAAATTCTGGCCTGCGGACGGGGAAGGGCGCTTTACCGGAAGATCGGAACGGGTAAAATGGGGGCAGGTGCCTTCCGGGCGTGTCCGTTTTGACACAAACGCGGAGGAACGGCCTGTTTTTAGGCTTTCTCTTCCGCGGGAATGAAGCTACCCTGCCGCCATGATGCAGGATTCAGAGGTCATCAAACTCGTCAAGCCCGTGCCGTCCGACCGCCTGGCCACCCAGGTGCTGGTGATGTGGTACAATACGGTGCGCCCCAAGTGGAAGAAGCCCCTGGATTTGTCCATTACCGCGTTCTTTGTGCTGATGACGCTGTACTCCTTTTCCCTGCGTCCGTTGCCCATCTTTGCATGGCTCTCCCTCGCCGGGGCGCTGATGGCGATCATCCTGTCCTGGTTCTACGTTCCCTTTCTGGCGAAGGCCGCTCTGGCCGCCAACAAGAAGGTGCCCATGTACCATCAGGAGAAGGATTACGTTTTTCATGAGGATTACATGACTTTCTCCAGCAAGGGCGTGGAGCCCATGAATATCCCCTATGACCGTTTCACCACCCTGTGCAGGACGCGCCACGCCCTGCTGTTCCTGTTCGGAAAGAAGCTGGTTCTGTGGCTGCCCATTCAGCTCATGAGCAAGGATGAGCTGGCGAGCATCATCAGCAGGTTCCGGAACCACGGCGTGGAAATCCGGGAGATTTCCTGACGCGGAAAGCTGGCTGGGCCCTGTTCCCGGAGCGGTCCGAATTTCTGGTATCCGCGCCTTTTTTATTGAGCGCTGGGTCAAAACGGGTAGGGTATTTCCATGTCACGTTACAATGGAGAACAGGTTCTGGTGGTTCCCCGCGCCACTTTCGAGGAGGCAGGTTATTTCCAGGGGCACCGGGAAGGCGGAGAGCAGTATCTGAACGCATTCATGAAGCCGGGGGTATCCTCTTTCATGGACCGGGAGGCGGCGGAAAACGACCCCTCCCACAAGCAGATCATCGCCTACGCCATTTTCTGCCACCAGGGCCGCATCCTGCATTACACGCGCGGCGGTTCCGGCGGAGAGGCCCGCCTGCATGACAAGGGCTCCATCGGCATCGGCGGCCACATCAATCCCGTGGACCGCCAGTCCGGCCATGACGACGTTTCCACCTACCTGGCCGGAGTGGAGCGTGAAATCCGGGAGGAGCTGGTTATTGACGGAAGCTGCACCCAGCGGGTGCTGGGCGTGATCAATGATGATTCCAATGACGTGGGCGCCGTGCATCTGGGCATCGTCCATCTGTTTGAACTGGATACGGACCGGGTGCGCGCGAATGAAACCGCACTGGCGAATCTCCGTTTTGTGGCTCCGGAAGAATTGTCCGGGGACCTGTTTGACAAGCTGGAAACTTGGTCCCAGCTGGCGCTGGAGTTGTTTAAAAACAGGGAGGCCTAGGATTCCCGCTCCGTGAAGCATGAAAGGATGGCAGTAATTGCCTCTTTCATGCCGGGCAGGTAGTATCAAGAGGAAGCCCCCGCTGGTGTTGTGCAGCGGAGGCTTCCGGCGTCCATCAGGGCCTGAAGAAACAAAGGGCCGTTAATGGAATATTTTTCTGCGCCTCCGCCACAGCAGGGCTCCCAGTCCGGACAGGCAGAGGACGGCGCTCCCCGGTTCCGGGGCATGGGCAAAAATCATGGCGGAATTGGCCTGCGGGTCCGTGGCCATGGCGGCATCATGCAGAACGCCGTTGTTCAGGAATTTGATGTTGTCCAGGCTGGCGGGAATCTCCGTCAGGGAAAGCGTGTAATTGGTCGTTCCCGTAATGTCCACGATGACCGTGTCCGCGGTAAGCCCCTGAAGCGTCAGGGAGGAGTTTTCCCCCAGAATGAGCGTGGTCAGGCCGGAAACGCCGTTCAGCACCAGGCCGCTTCCGGCCTCAATGGTCACGGTGAGCGCTCCGCCCAGGGAATCCAGCGCGGTGTTGGTATGGTTGATCACGGAGACATTCGTGAAATCAGCCAGGGTTGCCTGGAAATGGTCCACGGTCACATGGTCCAGCACCAGGGTCCTGGTGCCGCTGACGTTCGTGCCGCCGCTGATGGCTCCGGCATACTTGTCAAAGCCGTAGGCGGAGGTTCCGGAAGAAAGATCCTGGATGCGCACGACGGAGTTCCCTGTGACCGTGCCGCCGGAACCTCCCCCGGAGATGCTGCCCCAGGAGCTTCCGTTATGGAGCGTGGCAGAGTTTCCGGTCACGGTGACGGACGTATTCCCCTGCACACTTCCGTTGGAGCCCCCGGCGTAAACGTTTCCCTTGACCGTGCCGCCTGTAACGCGCACGGAACTTCCCTGCTGGATGGAGCCTCCCTTGCCCGCGCCGTAAACGGAGCCGGCAATGACGCCTCCCGTGACGGTGGCGCTGGAGCCTCCGGCAATGGAGCCGGTCAGGCCGCCGCCCATGACGTCTCCGTTTACGGTTCCTCCGTTGATATAGACGCTGGTGGCTCCGCCGATGGTTGTGACGGCATTTTTGGCGTTGGCATAGATGCCGCCCATGATCTGGCTGGAGAAGGTGCCGGAGTTAACCACAATACCCACATTGCCCTTGATGTCTGTGGCGTAGGAACCGACTACGGAGGAAGGGTTGGAACTGGTGAAGGTGCCGAAGGCTGCGTTTTCCGCGGAGAATTCCAGATAGACGTTTCCAGTGACGCCCGTGCTGTTCACGGCGCCGAAGACGGTGCTTCCGCCCGCGGCGGTAGCCGTAAAGCGCAGGCTGGCGTTCCCGTTGAGCGTGCCGGAAGCTCCGTGGGCCGCGTACCAGGAGGAGGCCTTTCCTTCATTGGCGATGGTGAGCCAGACGTCCCCGGTATAATTGCCGCTGTTGGCATAAATGTACGTGGCGTTTCCGGAGGCAATGGTGACGCCCGCGGAGTTCCCTGCGAGTCCGCCGGAGGAATCCGCCGCGGCGCGCGCATTGAAGGTGCCGGAACAGTTCTGGTTGCCGGCGGTGTGGGTGAAACCCGTTTCCGGCCACGCAATGTTGCCTTCCGGAGTTCCTCCGGAGTTGTTGTCCGGACTGACGGAAACAAAGGCGTTATCTTCATTGACCAGGCCGGAAGTGGTGGGAGCGTAGGACCCCGTGCCGTCCATGGACAAGTCCTTCAGGATGGCGTTGCCACTGCCGTCATACTGGATGATGACGCCGTTGCAGCCGGAACCGGAGGTGATGGAAAGCGCCTCCCCGATCAGCATGTCCCCCAGCCAGACGTAATAGCCGCCTTTCAGCCCTTCCAGTTCGTTCCCCGTGACGTATGCCATGCGCAGGTTTTCCGTATTGGCGGACATGTCCAGGGAATACAGGATGGTGTCCCCCCATTTGATGTAAGCCTCGTTGATATGGAGCGTGCCGTAAAAGGAGCCGTTCCCCAGGCTGATGCTGAACTGGTCCGTGGTGTTCCAGCCGTTGGCCTCACCGTCCCCCAGCGCCAGATTGAAATCAAAGGTGAAGCCGTTGTTCAGATTTGTTCCCTCCGTCCAGGTCCGGGAGATGGAGCTTGTCCCTGCCTGTCCCAGGCTGATGCCTTCCGCGCTCACGGCAACATTGGAGACGGAGAACCCCGCATTCGTCAGGTCCTGGACTCCGCTCCATACGGGCGCCCCCCCTTCCTGGTGGAAATTGAGGGCCATTTCCCCGGCGTCCCGACGCGCCTGCCCGGCGGAACGGCCTGCATAGCCCATGCCTTTGGCAATGTTGCCTGCCATGAGCAGGTTCCCCTGGGCGTTCGGATGGAGCCCGTCCGCCGCGGGATTGTTGAACATGGACCGCACTCCGTAGAACGGCGTGGAGGAGGCCACGTCAATAATGCCCCTGTTGACGTCAATGACCGTGACGCCCTGTTTGGACTGCCCCCAGGATTTCAGGGAGGTGTTGTAGGTCTCCACCGCCTGGTGGGTGGCGGCTGAATTGCCGTTGGAATGCTGGGTCCAGCAGGGGATGGTGAGGACGATTACATTGGCATCTCCGTTGGCGGCTTGCATGGTATCCACCATGGCATCCATGTCTCCCAGCAGGTTCTGGGTAACGGTGCCGATGCGGTCGCCCAGGGTGGCGTTGTTGCCGTCGGAAAGAAGATCGTTGGTGCCGATCATCAGGAAAAAAGTGTCCGGAGTATCCGTTCCCGTGAAAGTCTTCCCCTGGTAGGCGCCTCCGTTTGCCTTTGTACCGGAAATCCCCAACCAGTTGGAAATATTGGAGCCGTCAAACCTGGTCCCGTTTTTCCTGCCGGATATTTCCCAGGCCCTTGCGCTTGCCTGGGAGGAGTGCGCGTTATTGAAAACCTGGCCGCCGTAGGAGGTTCCCGCTACAACCCCTCCGGAATAATTGCCGGTTTTCACGCCTTCCGCCTTGCAGGAAATACCGTTATCCGCAAATATTTTATGGAGAGCCCAGCGGTAGGAGGCGTCATTTACGCCGTGAGTGATGGAATCCCCCACGTACATGACATTGCCCAGGTCCGTTCCGGCAGGAGCGGCCATGGCGGTGGAAGTGGCCGCCAGCAGAGAGGCGAGCAGGGAGAGGGGAAGCCTGGTTTTCATGTGAAGGTAGGCAGGAATAAAACGTGCGTTTGAAAGAAGATGAAGAAAACGGCCAGCCCTGAATAGGAAGGGATGGCCGTGGCTGGTGGGGGGAAGGTCAGGCTCTGCGGCGGCGTACCAGCAGCATGCCCAGGCCCAGCAGGCTTAGCGAGGCGGCAGCCGGTTCCGGAACGGCGCTCAGGGCGTACTCCTTCATCTGGTCTTCCGTCAAGGCGACCGTATACAGGTCAAAGTTGTCCAGCGTGTATTCCCCCGTGACGCCGTTCGGAACACTCCAGGTGTTTCCGGTGCTGTCCTTGGCGGAGAAGTTGATCTGGTTCATGGTGACGCTGCCGAATTTGACGCCGGAGCCGCTCAGGGATGCGAGGGTGGTCAGCGTAGATGTATCATTGCCCAGCATGGCGGAAATGGTGACGTTTCCGTTATTATAAGTGTAAAACAGGGTCACGGGCTGTTCCGCGGAATAACCGGCAAGCGTACCGGTTTTCCAGGGGGAAGTGCTGGCTGTGCCGCCGTTGTAATTAAAGCCGCCCGCACACAGGGTGAAGTCTCCGGACTCCGTCAGCCTGTACCCCAACCCTTCCAAATTCTTGTAGTTGGAGGTGGTGTTATAGGTGAACAGCACGCCTACGTCCATTCCGGAAGTGGCGCCCAGGCCGGAGATGGTTAATGCCATGGTCCAGGGAGTGGCTCCGCTGCCAGTATGTACGGGAACGGCGGTGGGGGTTGAGACATTCAGGGAGTCTCCGTTATTTCCGTCATATACGGTATAATCCTTTGAATAGGAGGAGTTCAAATCATTGATGGAAGCCCCGGAGGAAAAGCCGCCTCCCAGAACGGCGATCAGGAGGGACAAGTATGTGGTCTTCATGTTGAGTGCTATAGCGGGTTAGAGAAACGTTCTCGCGCAAGAGAACGTCCGATTTTTATCGGATTCCTAATCCGTCAACAATTAAAAATATTAACGGTAAATGTCTTGCTGATCGTAAAACATTGATGTTCATTGGAATATTTCAGGTCTGGTCTTTTTTGGATAATTCACTTCACGATGATTCTCTAGACTTTATCCATGCCTGGCCCGGCAGAGAGGAGAAGCGGATTAGGAATCCGGAATGGTGCTGAAAATTATCCATAAGGGCAGAAGCAATACCGGGTTATGTGTAATGATGGAGTAGGAAAACCATGAAGAATTAATTCCTGAAAAACGAGATGGTGATTATTTCACGGTTTTAATTCTAAATGAATTGTATTGTAATTGATTACGCCAGGGATCCCGTGCCCGCGCTTCCTGGGCAGAGGAGAAAAAAGAAGAGAAGCCGCCGTTTTCTTCAATCCGGCGAGAATGGAGAACACGTTGAGCATCATGCTTCAGGATCATGAGCCGTTTTGCCGGAAGAAAAGGGCGCGGGGAACGGGGGCTGAAAGAAGCCGCCCATCCGTTTTCCTTGTGACGGAAAGGAAAATTCCCAGGAAAATTTTACTTGGGGAAGGGATGCAAAAACAGTCAAAGGAATCATCTGCTTTGGAGGGTGGGCTTTTTTCATCGACCGGAAATCTGATTCATGGTATAATTATTCCCCGTCTTTCATCAATTGCTGGGCATGATGGTATATGATGATATGGGAGGAAAGGCTGGGCCTTTAACTGTGTCCGCCCGCCTTCAGAACCCGTGGAAGCTTTCTTTCCGGAAAGGAGAAACGGTTACATTCAGTGGGGCCCTCCTCCGCCATTATTTCCGGCCCGGCAGGTTCCGGGAGACGATGGCTGGTGCCGGACCCGCTCCCAGGGCATGTTTTAATCTGGTCTTCCGCCAGTGCGCCCACGCACGGATAGGAGTTATTCAAGGTTCCGGAATGCAAAACCCCCGGCAAGCGCTACTTGCCGGGGGAAAACAATTCAGGGGGGCCGCTGTGGGAGGGAGAACCCTTTGCCGGGGCCTTTTAGCGCCTGGGAGGTCCGTCCATGATCGCCTTGTGGCTCATGTTCCAGCCGCCGCCCAGGGCCGTATACAGGGAAACCAGCGTGCTGGCGTGCTGGTAATAGTACTGGGAGAGCTGAATTTGCGCAGGGTACAGATTCTGCAGGGCGTACAGCACTTCAATGTAGTTGGACAGGCCTGTGCGGTAGCGCTCGAAGGAGAGCTTCACCGCCGTATGGTAGGCTTCCACGGCCTCGGACTGGATGGAGGTGATGTTGCGCAGTTTGTCCCGCTGGATGAGCGTACTGGAAACTTCCGCCAGGGCGTTGAGCACCGTCTGTTCATAATCGTTGCTGGCTGCCAGGAATTCGGCCTTGGCCATCTTTTCGGAAGCTGTCAGCCTGCCTGCCTGGAAGAGGGGACCGGTCAGGTTGGCTCCCACGCCCCAGCCGCTGCGGCGTCCCTGCACGTGGCGAAGGTCCGCGGAGGCGAGGCCGCCCGCCGCCGTCAGCGAGATGGACGGGAAATAATTGGCAATGGCTACGCCCACTTCCGCGTTGGCAGCGCGCAGCTGGTATTCGCTCTGGCGGACATCAGGCCTTCTGGAAAGGATGTAGGCCGGGATGCCGGCGGGAACCTTGACATTGTAGGCAATGTCCCGGGTGCTGCCGGAACGGCGGATGTGGCCCGGATTTCGTCCGGCCAGGACGGACACCGCGTTTTCCAGATTGGCAATTTGCACCTGGATGGCGGGAATCTGTGCCTGGGAAGAAGCCAGGGCGGCTTTGGCAGACGACACCTGGAGCCTGTCCCCCACCTGGCCTTCAAGCTGTTCGTCGAACAGGCGGAGGCTTTCGGAATAGGATTCCACGGATTTTTGCACGATGGCGAGCTGTTCATCCAGCTGGAGGAGCTGGAGATAGGAATCCGCCACCTGGCGGAGGAGGGAGAGCATGAGCGCACGCTGGCCTTCCTCGGAAGCCAGGTAGTCCGCGCGGGCCGCTTCCGTCATCCGGCGCGTCTTGCCCCAAATGTCCAGCTCCCAGGAGATGCCGCCGTCAATCGTCCCCGGAGTCAGCGTATTGCCGCCGGTCTGGATGATGTTTCCGTTGGTGTAATTGGCTCCCTTGCTGAGGGTTCCGGAATAGTCCGCCCACGGGAAGAGCGGGGCTTCCGTCACGGTGATGTACTGGCGGGCCTTTTCCACCCGGGCCATCGTGGCCTTCAGGTCGCGGTTGTTATTGTAGGTGTCCGTCAGAAGGTCCTGGAGGTCCTTGTTCTTGAAGACTTTCCACCAGGGGAGGTCCGCAATGGATTCCGTGGCCGCAGGAGCGCCTCTGAATGCCGTGGGCATGGGCATGTCCACGGGCTTGAAGTCGGGACCCATCATGCAGGAGGAAGCCGTGAGGGCCGTACCCAGCAAGATGGTGCGTGTGATGTATTGATTCGGTCGCATAATGGCGTTTGGTCTGTTTTTAAATGGTTTCAGAGGCGCTTGTTACCCTTTTAATGATTCATGGGCCTCATGGAACAGGTGCTTGCGGGCGATGATTTCATCCGGGTCTTCCGTTTCCACTGTCTTCCGGGCGATGCGGACGCGGAAGAGCTTCATGATGAAGTAGAAGGAGCACGGGATCAGGAAGACACCCACCACCGTGGCCATCGTCATCCCGGCAATCACGACCACCCCGATGATATTGCGGGAATAGGCGCCGGAGCCGGAGGCCAGGGCCAGCGGAACACAGCCCAGAATGAAGGCGAAGGAGGTCATCAGAATGGGGCGCAGGCGGATTCTGGCCGCGGAAAGCGTGGCTTCCATCAGCGTCTTGCCGCGTTCCATTTCAATGACGGCGAATTCCACGATCAGAATGGCGTTCTTGGCCGCCAGGCCGATGAGCATCACCAGCCCAATCTGCGCGTACAGGTTCAGTTCATACCCGAACCAGTACAGGCCCAGGAACGCGCCCAGGGCTGCAATGGGCACTGTCATGAAAATGCTGAGCGGCAGGGACCACCGTTCATACAGGGCGGCCAGGATCAGGAAGACGAAGACGGAGGAGAGCAGGAAGATCTGCACGATGCCGATGCCGTTCTGGATCTTTTGTTCCTGGTAGCTCATGTCCGCGTAGCTGTAGCCCATGTTCGTGGGCATGCTGGCCTCAAAGGTCTGTTCCAGCGCCTCCATGGCCTGGGAGTTGGAGTAGCCCTGGGCGGGAGTGACCATGAGCTTGGAGGAGTTGTACAGATTCTGGCGGAGCAGGAATTCCGGCCCTTTGATGTCCGTGATCTTCACGAGGGTGGAGAGGGGGACGGAGCTGCCCGTGTTGTTCTTCACGTAGAAGTTCTTGAGCATGTCCGTTCCGGTGCGGTCGCTGCCCTGCGCCTGGATGTACACCTGCCATTGCTGGCCGTACAGGGTGATGTAGTTGATGAACAGGGAACCCATGTAGGCCTGGAGTAGGCTGTTGGCCTCACTGATGCTGACGCCCAGCGTGGCGCACTTTTCTTCATCCAGCCGCACGTCCTTCTGTTCCACGGCAAAGGACATCACGCTGCGCACGCCGCCGTTTTTCTGCGGGTCGAAGACCGGGAGCTTGCTTGCTTCCTTC
The DNA here is from genome assembly GCA_048388685.1 of Akkermansia sp. Lineage (GTDB taxonomy): Bacteria > Verrucomicrobiota > Verrucomicrobiia > Verrucomicrobiales > Akkermansiaceae > Akkermansia. The sequence goes on from DBGCTZ010000020.1 coordinate 95,789, forward strand.
ACGAAAATGTCCGTCTGTTCCGCCAGGTATTCCGTGCCGTTGCCGTCGCGGTCTTCCAGCATGAAAGTGACGCCGTTGGCGGAACCCACCCCGGCGATGGCCGGCGGCTGGAAGCACATGGTGATGCCTTCGGGAACCTTGGTGCTGAGCAGCCCGTTGAGCTGGGCGGTGACAGCCTTGGCGCTCTGGTCCGGATTGGGGCGTTCCTCCCAGGGCTTGAGCATGACGAAGAAGAAGGCGTTATTTGTGCTCTGAACCCCGGTCAACAGGCTGAAACCGGAGATGGCGATCACGTCCTTCACGTTCGGGTTCTGGCGGATGAGGTCGGAGACCTTGTCCGCCGCAGCCGTCGTCAGCTGGAGGGAGCGGGCTTCCGGCATGATCAGGGCGGAGAACAGGTAGCCCTGGTCTTCATCCGGCAGGAAGCCGTTGGGGATTTGCTTGGCTACGGGAATGATGGCGTATGCGATCAGGGCCAGCAGCGGAATGGAGATGATGAGCTTGCGGGTCAGGAAGTGGCACACCTTGGTGTAGCCGTTGGCCGTGGCGTCATAACTCCTGTTGAAAATGCGGTAAAAGAATTTCAGCGGGCCGCCCTTGTTCGGGTCCTTGGGCTTGAGCAGGATGGCGGACAGGGCCGGTGATAGCGTCAGCGCATTGAACGCGGAAATCAGCATGGAGATGGCGATGGTCACGGCGAACTGCTGGAACAGCGTGCCCGTAATACCCGGCAGCAACAGGGAAGGAAGGAACACTGCGGCCAGCACCAGGGCGATGGCGATCACGGGGCCGGACACTTCCTCCATGGCGGCAAAGGCCGCCTGGCGGGGAGTCAGGCCGCGCTCCATGTGGGATTCCACGGCTTCCACCACCACAATGGCGTCATCCACCACCAGGCCGATGGCCAGCACCATGCCCATGAGGCAGATGGTGTTCAGCGTAAAGCCCAGAAGCGGGAACAGCGCGAAGGTGGCGATGATGGAGACCGGAACGGCAATGGCCGGAATCAGCGTGGCGCGCCAGCCTTGAAGGAAGACGAACACCACCAGCACCACCAGCAGGAGGGCTTCCACCAGCGTGTGCTCAATTTCCTCAATGGAGGCGCGCACGGCCAGTGTGGTATCCAGCGTCAGATTGTATTCCATCCCGGCGGGGAAACTGCGGGAGCGGTCTTCGAAAAGCTTTTTCAAGGCGTCCACCGTGTTGATGGCGTTGGAGCCTGGGGCGGCGTACACGGCGATGGCGCCGGAATCCCTGCCGTTGTACTTACTGGAGACGTTGTAGGTCTGGGAACCCAGTTCCACCTTGGCGATGTCTTTCAGGTAAAGGAGCTTGTTCCCGTCCGCACGGATAATGATATCGCCGAACTCCTCAGCCGTCTGGAGGCGGCCCTTGGTCTGGATGCTGTACGTGAATTCCGTTCCGGGAGGCGCCGGTTCCGCGCCGATCTGGCCGCCGGGAATGACGGTATTCTGCGCCCGGATGGCAGACTGGACTTCTCCCACGGAGATGTTCTGGGCAGCCATCTTGGTGGTGTCCAGCCAGATGCGCATGGCGTAGCGTCCTGCGCCGAACACCTGCACGTCACCCACGCCGGGAACGCGCTTCACGGGGTCCACCAGGCTCACGTACGCATAGTTGCTCAGGAAAATGGCATTCAGGCTGTCGTCCGGGGAGTACAGGTTGATCACGGCCAGCGGGCTGCCGGTGGACTGGGTGATGGTGATGCCCATCTGGGAGACTTCCGCCGGAATCTGGGCGGTCGCCTGGCCGTAACGCATGTACGCCAGCGTCTGGTCCATGTTGGGGTCCGTACCCACTTCAAAGACGATGCTCAGGGAACAGATGCCGTTGTTGGCGTTGGTGGAGGTCATGTAGTCCATCCCCACGACGCCGGAAATGGACTGCTCAATGGGGGAGGCCACGGAATTGGCCACCGTCTCCGCATTGGCGCCCGGGTAGGTCGCCTGCATCTTGATGGTGGGCGGAACGATGTTCGGGTACTGCTCAATGGGGAGCCCCATGAGGGACAGGGCGCCGAGCAGGATCATCACGATCGAGATAACGATGGCGATGGTCGGGTGTTTAATGAAGAAGCTGGACATGGTGTTAAATCATGAAAGTGCGCGGGAAAGGCAGAGAAGGAGTGCTTGTTCCCGGAGAGAAAGGGGTTATTTGGCGGCCGGCTGCTCTGCACCGTGCTGCATGCCTTCCGGCGTCTTGGCCTTTTCAAAGGACTGGGCGCCCACGGAAGGCATGACGGGCTGGGAAACCACGGGCTTGTACGGCAGCGGCTTCACGGGGGATTGTCCCTGGAGCTTGGCGGCCTGCATGATTCCTTCCACCACGATGGGGCTGTCCTTCGTGAAGGTGGAGTTCGGCATGGGAATGATGTCGATCACCTGCATGCCGTCCACCATGGGACCAAGCTTCACCACCTGCATGTGGGGAACATTCTTGTCGTCCAAGTAAATAATGAACTTGGCGCTCTGGGCGGACAGGATGGCGCGCGGCGGCACCAGCGTGGCGTTTTCCAGCGTCTTCACCGTGGCGCGCACGCGGACGAACATGCCGGGGCGCAGCATCAGCTTCTGATTGGGAATGTGGCCCACGATGTTGATGGTGCCGGTCTGGGCGTCCACGTTTCTGTCAATGGCTACGGGCTCGCCCTGCATGGGGTATTCCGTGCCGTTGGCCAGAATCACGTCAAACTTCAGGTGCTTCTGCTTGGTCAGGTTGCTGTCCATGGAGTTCAGGAAGTCCTGCTCACTCACGGAGAAATCCACACGGATGGGGTCAATCGCGGAAATGGTGGTCAGCGGCGTGGGGCTGGAAGGAGTCAGCAGGTTGCCGATGGAAGGAGTTGCCAGGCCGGCCAGGCCGGAAATGGGGGCCGTGATGGTGGTAAACTTGAGGTTGATCTTCGCTTCATCCACCTGGGCTTTTGCCGTGGCGATGGCGGCTTCCGTCTCCTGGACCTGCTGCAGGGCGTCGTCCAGCTGCTTGCGGCTGACGGAACCGGTCTTCACCAGCGGCGTGTAGCGATCCACGTCCAGCTTATATTTCTTCAGCGTGGCTTCATACTGTTCCAGGCGTCCCTGGGCCTGGTCAAGCGTCGCCTGGAAGGGGCGGGGGTCAATCTGGAAAAGAATCTGGCCCTTCTTGACGTAGGCGCCGTCCTGGTAATCCTTGGAAAGAAGGTATCCCGTCACCTGGGAGCGGATTTCAGCATCTTCCGTACCGCGCAGGGTGCCCACCCATTCCTGCCTGATGGGAACGTCCTTGGTCACCAGCTTGGTTACCTGTACTTCGGGAACGAGCGTCGGCATCTGGCCTGCGGCGTCCTTTTTTCCTTCACAGGACGTTAAAATCATCACCGGAGAACACAGGAGCAGGGTTGTGGCGGCAATCGTCAAAGGCTTGTTGTACATAAATGAATGCGGTTGGTTGCAGCTGGTGCCGGAAGATGCGGCAGAGCAGGCGAATTTTGCTTCTTTTTCTCATAAAGTCAACGCAAAGATGTGTTCTGCTATCCGTGAAATATCCGTAACCTGTGCATATTGAACGGATAATTTAATTAAACAAATGTATAATATGTTGACTGTGGAATTCTGCCTTTATCGGAATGCCCTCCCTGACCGCTGCACCTCCCAGTTCAGGAAGCCAGACGCCTTTTGCGGAGCATGGCGTCCATGCACGGTTTTCTTCCCATGAATTCCGTGAACTGCTGCATTGGGGGAACCGTGTAACCCTTTTCCAGAATGGTTTTCCGGAATTTTTCCGCGGTTTCCCTGTCCGGTCCTCCCGCTCGTTCAAAGGCTTCAAAAATATCCTTGTCCAGCACTTCTGCCCAGCGGTAGGCAAAGTAAAAGGAGGCGTAACCGGCGGGGGAGGAAAACAGGTGGCGCGCCGTGCGCAGTTTTCCCGCCCGCTTGTAATCCTTGAAATACTCCATGTCTCCGGCTGCGGCGGCATCCGCCGCGTCCAGAGGTGCGGCGGTAAAGCGTTCCGGCTCCAGGTGCACGACCAGGTCCGTTTTTGCGTACAGGAGCTGCCCGGCCAGGGAGATGGCGGGCGTATTGCCGCGGGAAGCGTCCAGGGAACGCAGCATTTCCTCTGAAATGGGGCGTCCTGTTTGATCGTGGCGCGCAAAGCCTTTCAGCACATCCGGATGCCAGCACCAGTTCTCCATGAACTGGGAGGGGACTTCCACAAAATCCCGCGGCACGCTGGTGCCCGCCAGGGAGGGAATGGAAACCCTGGTAAACATCAGATGCAGCAGGTGTCCGAACTCATGGAACAGTATCCGCACCTCCTGATGGGAAAGGAGCGCCGGGGCATTTTCCGCAGGGGGCTGGATATTGAGGCACACCATGCCCAGGCGTGGAAAGCCGGGATTCCCCTCCGTGGGCGGCATGCCCGTATCCAGCGCGTTCATCCACGCTCCGGCCCTTTTATTCCCTCGTGAAAAAAGATCCAGGTAAAAGGAACCAAGACGGGTGCCGTTTTCATCTTCAATGGTGAAGAAACGGACGTCCGGATTCCAGAGCTCCGCGGTTCCGGCGGGAACCTCCGTCACCCGGATGCCGTACAACTGTTCCGCCAGGGAAAACAGGCCGTCCATGACGCGGGGAAGGGGGAAGTAATGCCGCAGTTCCTCCGGGTCCAGCTTGAACTGCTCCCTAGCCTGGAGGCTGGCGTAATACGCCACGTCCCAGGGGTGCAGGAGGGCGTTCTCCTGCCCCGTGAGGCGAGCTTTGAGCTGGCGCAGGTTTTCCATTTCATGGAAAAAAGGTTCCTTCACCTTGCCCAGCAGTTCATTAATGAACTTCATGGCGTTTGCCCCGTTCCCCGCCATGCTCTCCCGCAGGGCGTAATCCGGATACGTTCCATACCCGCACAGATGAGCCTTTTCAGCGCGCAGGGAAAGAATGGTACGGATCACCGGTTCCGTGTCACAGGCGCCCTTGGCGACGGTCTGGAGATGCTCCCACAAATCCTTCCGGCATTCCTCGCAGCGTGCTTTCTCCATCACTCGGGCCGCGGCGGCGGAATCCAGGGTAAACGTCCAGCCCGGGCCGGAATGGCCGGGATTCCGCCTGTTGAACTCATCCTGCGCCTGTTGAAGGGCTACCTGGTCTATCCCCTCCAGCAGGGAGGCGTCCTGCACCGTCCATGACCACGCATTCCGCGCGTCCATGTACAGATTGTTGAAACGCTGGGAAGCGAGGGTAAGTTCCCGGTCAATGTCTTCAAGCCGGGCGCGCCGGTCCGGGGGAAGGCCCGCCCCGTTGTCCCGGAAATTCTGCATGGAAAGCTCCATGTACCGTTTCTGTTCAGGGGTAAGATTTGCGGTCCTCAACCGGGATTCCGCCGTTTTCAGGACGTTCCACAGGGCCTGGTTCTTGGTAACGGAGGAAAGGAAGGCGGAGACGCGCGGGGCCACGGAATCCATGGCCTTGCGGAGTTCCCCGCTGTCGCACAGGCTCTTCAGAACGTAAGCCTTGCGCATGCCTTCCAGCAGGGAAGCATTGCTGTTTTCCAGCGCTCCGAAGGTATTTTCATACGTCATCTCTTCCGGCTGGAGACGGCTGATCCGGTCCACGGCGGCTTGCGTAAGGCGCATGGCTTCCCGGATATCCGGTTCCAGCCGTTCAGGCGTCAGAAAGCTCCAGCGGATAGGGCGGGAATTGTCCAGAAAAGGATGATCGGCGGCATCCGCCGGAGAGGGAAGGGAACCTAAAAGGAATGAAGCTGAGAGAAGGAAAAACTGCCGGAGTGACCACATGGCGGCTATCCTACCGGAAGCTCATCACTCCTTCAAGCTTCATGCTTTTCGTGTCTGCATCCGGGGAAAAGCCGGGCCCCGCTCTTGAACGCAGCCGTATTTGCATGTATGAACGGAGGCGATGTCCACCAAAATATTTCTCTACGATACCACCCTGCGCGACGGCGCGCAGAGTGAAGACGTCAACCTGAGCGCGACGGACAAGGTCCGCATTGCCCGGCAGCTGGATTATCTGGGCATGGACTACATTGAAGGCGGCTGGCCCGGCGCCAATCCGGTGGAAACGGAATTTTTCAAGGCCATGAAGGACGTGGACCTCAGGAATGCAAAGCTGACCGCCTTCGGCAGCACGCACCATCCGTCCAACACGCCGGAAACGGACCCCACGCTGACCGCCCTGGTCTCCTGCGGCGCCCGTGTGGCCACGATCTTCGGCAAATCCTGCCCACGCCATGTGGAAGTGGCGCTGGGAATCTCCCGGGAGCGCAATCTGGAAATCATCGGCCATTCCATCTCCTACCTGAAGAAGAATCTGGAAGAAGCCTTTTTTGACGCGGAACACTTCTTTGACGGCTTCAAACGGGACCCGGACTATGCCCTTGCGGTGCTCCGCGCGGCCCATGAGCACGGTGCGGACTGCCTGATCCTGTGTGATACCAACGGAGGCACCATGCCGGAGGAAATCGGCTCCATCATCCGGACGGTCCGGGAACATCTGCCGCATGCTCCCCTAGGCATCCACGCGCACAATGACTGTGAACTGGCCGTGGCTAACAGCCTGGCCGCCGTCCGGAACGGGGCCGTGCAGGTGCAGGGCACTGTGAACGGGATCGGGGAACGCTGCGGAAACGCCAACCTGTGCTCCGTCATTCCCAACCTCCAGGTGAAGATGGAAGGTTATACCTGCCTCAGCGAAGCCTCCCTGACGCGTCTCAAATCCACTGCCGCCTTCGTTTCCGAAGTGTCCAACCTGGCGCCCTTCCGCAGGCAGCCATTCGTGGGGAACGCCGCCTTCGCCCACAAGGGGGGCGTGCATGTAAGCGCCATTATGAAGGACTCCGCGCTGTACGAGCACATAGACCCCTCCCTGGTGGGGAACGCCCAGCGCGTGCTGATGACGGAGCAGGGGGGCAAGAGCAACATCCTCTCCCTTTCCCGCACCCTGGGATTTGAACTGGAAAAGGGTGATCCCGTTCTGGACGTGCTCTCCGCCGCCGTGAAGAAAAACGCCGCGCTGGGATACGACTACGTGGCCGCCCCGGCCAGCGCGGAACTGCTCTTCCTCCGGCACATGCCGGACAGCGCCCTGAAGCCCTACTTCAACATCCTGCGCACCGTGGTGCTCACCTCCCGCCATGAAATGGACCCGGACATGATGGTGGAAGCCTCCCTGAAGCTGGATGTGCACGGCAACGTGGAGCACACCGCCGCCGGGGGCTTCGGTCCCGTGCACGCGCTGGACCGCGCTTTGCGCCGCGCGCTGACGCGCTGGTACCCGGAACTGGAGCAGATGCACCTGATTGACTACAAGGTGCGCGTGCTCTCCCCCACGCGGACGAACATTCCGGACGCCGCAGAAGAAAACGGAACCGGTTCCAATGTCCGCGTGCTCATTGAATCCTCGGACGGAGTCGCCACCTGGACCACGGTGGGCGTCTCCTACAACATCATTGAGGCCAGCCTGGAAGCCCTGGCGGACGCCGTCACGTACAAGCTCTACAAGACGGAACAGGCCCGGTGGCGCGCGGAATGCTGATGAACGGGCCCTCCTCCAGGGAGCTGAAATCCGTTGATGTCGGATGGAGCCGTTGAACGGTTTTCCATCTTAGGAGACCGTTCCGTGGGGTCCTGTCTTATGGTCATGAAGACGGGGATGATGTTTTTTCCGTCCCTGTGCCAGAGCGCATTAATGATGAGCACGTATTTTCTGTAAAGTGCATGCTGGTGACCCGCCAAAGGGGAAGGCCCTGATAAAATTCATTTAAATTTTACTTCATCCGGCGTTGGCATGTTTTCCGGAAGATCAAAGGGAGGGATGGTGGGACAATGATAATGAAGTATGTGGGGGGCCTGTTTCGTGGTCAGGGGATGGCTTTTAGGTTGAAAGTGAAATACTTGAACGGTACCTGGGGATTCATTGGCATAACAATGGTTTTCAATGTCGTACATCAATGTCCAGTTGACGGTTGAAAAAATGCCGTACCGTTTGTCCCTTCCATGTTGGTCCCTTCTGGTGTATTCGCCCAACTGGGCGATTCCCTGGACAACCACGCATAAATAAGGGCGGTTTCCCAGACTTACAGGTGGTTGCTGGCCGTTGCGGAAGATAAGTTCCTGGTTGAATGGGATAATCAGAACTGGAAGCCATCCGCGGGAGCAGGGCCATTCCGGGAACATGTATAGGTATTTCCATTCCTTTTGTACGACCGGCAGTTGATTTCTCGTGAGCATCCATAAATAATCACGGCAAAGAGGCTGTTTTAACATCATCCATAATAGAGAGGGAGGCAACGTATTGCGGTTGTAGGCCTGTATATGTTCCTCCCCACAGCCAAGTATAAAACTCAATCCCCAAAGCTGGGAATCCAAGTCAAAGCTCCGTTCCGCTTCACACCATTTCACCAGCCGCCGATAGCTGTAAATGTGGCTGACTGCCTCCCGATTGATCTCCACCAATACGGTCTTGTTGTTTGAAGGCGGCATAGAGAGCAAATCCACACCGGCATGGACTTGCTGAAGGAGAGCCAACCCCAAAAGAATGCAATAAATGGAAATACCGGGGCGCCAAGTAAACACCATTTTCATCATTTCTTTTACTTCAACAGTGAAACGATATCTATGAATCACGCATCCAGTCAGGGTTACTTCCTGATTACCTCTTACCAAGAATACTTTCTAAATCTAATCAGTTCTTTTTCCAAGTCAGATGGACATCATCATTATCAAACAAGAATATTATATCTCCCGTCCATTCTCCTTTGGGAAGTTCGGATTTGACATTTAATTTTTTATGGAACTTTTTTTTGTCACTCACACGCATCCAGTCTATATCTACCGTATCCGGTATAGGCCCATGCTTGTTCACCATTTTGTGATGCGCTATCATTCCAGGATAAAGGACTCCCCCAGCACTGTGAAAATCATTAAAGCTGCCTTTCACGTTTTTCAAAGGAGTCTTTCCTACATTCTTATACACAAAGTTATATTCCTTATTCATTATTTGACAGGATGAATAGAAGAAACAAATGAATATGGGGAATAAAGTCTTAATAAATATCATAAGCTATAAATCCATCTCAGCAACTAAAATAGAAATAATGGAAATTAGAATACACAAAAATCCGTATATATTATTATTTTTTCTAAATAAAATAATAAATCCTAATGAAATTGTAAATAGGGAAAGAATATAAATTATATACGAAAAAAGAAGCCGTGTCTCTAAATCACTTTCTCTGATAAGAATTTTTCCAATGACTAAGCAACAAGGATATATAATAAGATAAGCCCATTTCATTTGATAACCCAATTTCTTTCTACTGGTTGCATTTTTACACCTGCTCTGGTAGCCTGATCTACCATCCAATGCAAAGCTACATCACTTGTGGCTCCTACATCTCCATGAGTACTATTTTCCAATTGAACAGTAGTTAAATTTGTTGAATTTGGATCCTCTGCCTTAGCTGATGAGGTAGGAAATAAAAGCTGATCTTCAGATTTTATTATGTGCGATGCATTCTTTACATTACTAGTAATATCATTAGCCCATCCCCATGTGATAGTCATGTCAACAGCATCAAAAAGCCCTAACCAATTAACCTTTGGATATTCTGTTTTCTTATTACAGCAACATCCATCATCTTCCAATTCTTCAGCAACTTCCATTGCTATGGTTGCACCTCTACTCCATCCAACCAAGTTAATAGAAATGTTTTTATCGTTGCAATAATCAGAACATATTTGTTTCTTTACTCCTCTATATATGCTGGAGGCATCAAGTCCGGTCACGCCCCAATTTGGGCCCTCCCAATAATATTTGGGGGATTCCAAAGATAAATCAAATAATCTCTTTGTATTATGATTGTCTTCCATGTCTGACCAAGTTCCGTCTATAGCATAAAGATTTAATCCCAGTCTATCAATCCAATTAGTAGGACTATTATCAACCATTCCATACAGGGTTATTCCTCCTTTTTCAGCAATGGGATCTCTATTAATCCACCTTCCATCTGTGGGATTAAGATGACGGTAGTTATGTAAGGGGAACATAGATATAGGTAGTGACAATGTTTCGCGCCTTGGTCAGCGTCTCCAGGTGGTTGAGGCCGTCGTAGGTTTTGGAGACACAGGAACCGTCGGCATAGGTCTTCTTAAGTTCCAGCCCCGTAGCTTCGTCATAGAGCCAGGTGGTGGTGTCTCCGTCGGTGCGGCCGGAAGGATCGGAAGTGATGTCTTCTTCGTCTGCCCGGAAAGTGGTCAGCGAGACCATACGGTCGGCTTCGTCGTAAGAGAAACAGGCTGGCTGAATGGCGGTGCCATACTCGGACGCCTTTCTTCCGCGGATATCGTAGGAGTAGCAGGTCGTTTCTCCCAGAGCGTCGGTGATGCAGGCCACGGCATCGCAGCAGGGAAGGTAGCTGGTCGTGGTACAATTTCCAGCCGGATCGGTGATTTTGACCGTCCGTCGGGCTACGTCCTTTTCCGTGATGGTGATATTGCCCCGGGCATCGGTATGTTTGAGGATCGTTCCTGTAGAAGTATAAAAGCGTTTCAGAGAGGAATGAATTCCTGCATGGTCACTCTGACTTACAGTAAACCCGTCTACAATGAGGGTCTCTGCCACGATATTCGAAGTCGGAATTCGGCTGAACCGGGTGTGCCTAGTCGGAGCGGTATATTCCGACCACTGCACGCTTTCCTGACTATAGACATCTGTAGTGATGGATTTGTTTTCCAGCACGGCATTGAGTATGGAAACCATGTTCTCCGTGGTCTGAATGAGGGGAAGCCCGTCTGCATTGTAGGTTATGGAGGATTGTACCTGATAGACGCCGTCTTCCCCAATCTGGTAACAGGAGAAGGTTTCCGATATCCTGTTACTGGAAGTATCTTCCGGATGGAGGGTGTCCAATAGAACAGTTCGCCTTGCGGCTTGTCCTAACTCACTGTAGACTGTGATC
>DBGCTZ010000021.1:0-1793 GCA_048388685.1 Akkermansia sp.
ACCAGGTAAAGAAGAAGGCCCATGAGGACAACGCCGAGGAAAGAGACGGAAAAGGCGGCGGTCAGTGTCTTGACGCGCTGTTTCTTCAGCTCCGCAAGGGCGTCTTCGGTACTTTCAATATGGAGACTCATAGAGGGACGTGTCTGGTTGGTATAACGGCAAACGCTCCCGCATCCTTGAAAAATGGGGAGAATTGCCAGGTTACAGGTAAATGATGCTGGCCTGCCTGTTCACCAGGCTGGCAGCATACTAAAACCAGACGCGCCGGTATGTCAATCAGATTAGGAATTCTTGGTGCCTTCCCCCGTCCCGGGGAGGAAGCGGTAGTAAACCTCCAGCATGAGCGTGGCCAGGCACTGGCGGTAAATCTTGTCGTTAATGCTGCCCCCGTTGCTGTTCACGAGGCCCCCCGGTCCGGGGAAGCCGTTCGGGGAAAAACTGCCGTCGGAAGCCTGGGCGCCCAGGGTGGAATCCCGGAAGGCCCTGTTGTAAGCCTTCCAGACATCGCCGCCGCGGTTCATGGCCGCTTGCACTCCGTAGTAATGCTGGTAGAGGTTGGAGGAAGTGTTGTTCGCCTTCCAGTTAAAGGGCTGGTTGGTATTCTTGAGCATCCAGTCCAGACCCCTGCGCGCCGTGCTGTCCGAGCCGTCGCCGCACATTTGCAGGGAAAGGACCCCTACGCCCACCAGGGAGGGGCGGGCCGTGGCATCTTCCCTCCCGGGCTGCATGTAGGTGAACAGGCCGTCAGGCTTGCCGCACTTGCGGCAATAGGAGGCCGCCTTGCGCAGGGCTGTGCGTATTTCACCCTTGGAGGGCTTGATGCCGCCGTGCTCCGCGGCCTTGAGCGCCTGGACGTTCCAGCCTGTGACGGAAAGGTCCGTGTGGGCGCCTGCCTTGGTATTGTAATTATAGGCCCAGCCGCCGTCCACGTTCTGGTTGTCCAGAATCTTGTCTACCGCCTTTACGACGACTTTTTCCAGATTGGTGATGGAGGGAATGTCCATCTGCTTGCAGAAGGTGTAGGCCTCGCAGAGGGCGTAGGTGGCTACGGCGTGGTCATAGCTGACTTCGTTCCGCTGGGGCACCAGGGAAATCACGGGATTCTTCATGCCCAGGTCCACCAGGAAGGAGATGCCTTTCAGGACGTTTTCCCCGAATTCCTCGGAAAGGGGGGTTTCACAGTGGGCCAGGTAGGAGAGCAGGGCGAGGCCGGTCATGGCGCACTTGTAATTCTGGGGAGTACCGCCCCAGGAGCCGTCCTTGTTCTGCTGCTTTTTAAGCCAGCGGAGGGATTTAACCACGGCTTCCTCGCACTGCGGGGTGCCGCCGTTTTCCGTGATGCGCTTCATGCGGTCGTTCAGGTCGCACCGCTTGGAAAGAATGCCGGGAATGCCGCCTCCGTCGCCGTCTCCCGTGCCGGTGCCGAAGCCGTCGCCGATGTCGATGCCCATGGAAAGTTCTTCCGAGGGGACGTCCACCTCAATGTCCGGGTTGACCACGGCCACATCCGCCGTGGCGACGGCAGCGATGACCTTCACCTGCGCGGCGGTGGAGGAACTGCTGGGGCGCTGGGTGGTCTGGGTGACTTCCGGGGTGTCAATGTCCGGGTTGTCGCCTTCCTGGGTGGCGTAGGCCACCATGGGGGGATCTTCCGGAACGGCGACGATAATATGCACCAGGTAAAGAAGAAGGCCCATGAGGACAACGCCGAGGAAAGAGACGGAAAAGGCGGCGGTCAGTGTCTTGACGCGCTGTTTCTTCAGCTCCGCAAGGGCGTCTTCGGTACTTTCAAT
>DBGCTZ010000022.1:0-477500 GCA_048388685.1 Akkermansia sp.
GTATCCGCCACCGGGCAAGGGCACAGGCTATCAAAAGCGGCCCTCCGCAGTAAACGATATTCCACAACGCCCCTTCGGACGCCCTACCGGAATTGGCCCACAACAACGCCTGCATACTGCGCCAAAAGGGAGCCAATACCCCCAGCTGGAGGGCGAACAGAAACACTTTGTTCATCGTATCTCCTTGAGCCTTGCACAATCGCATCGGAGGAGGGAAACGCCTTTCTGTGGAATAAAAAAGGAGCGGGGAAGGGGGTGCCGGGCCATCTTTGGGAGAAACGAAACGGGAGGGGCTGCCTTTGGGGAAAGGCACCCTCCGCTTTCTGGGGACGGCGCATACACCAAAAGGGAAGAAGCCTGACGGCCCCTTCCCTTGAAAAATCGTCTTTTCTGCGAGCTATTCGGCAGCGGGAGCTTCGAAAGGCAGAATGTGGACGCGCTTCTGGATCTTGCGCTTGCGAACATAGGTTTCGTACTTCACCGTGCCGTCGATCTTGGCGAACAAGGTGTAGTCGCTGCCCATGCCCACGTTTTCGCCGGGATGGATCACGGTGCCGAGCTGACGGACAAGGATATTGCCGGCGAGAACGGGCTGCCCACCAAAACGCTTCACGCCGCGGCGTTGTGCGTTACTGTCGCGGCCGTTACGAGAACTGCCGCCTGCTTTTTTATGTGCCATGAGGGGATCTCCTTACACTTCGGGCTTAGGCTTCGATAGCCTTCACCAGAATGGCGGTATAGTCCTGACGATGGCCCTGCAGCTTACGGGAATCATTGCGGCGCCACTTCTTGAAGACAAGAATTTTGTCGCCACGCACGTGATCCAGCACAGTGGCCGTCACCTTGGCATTTTCAACATAGGGCGCGCCGACCTTCAGTTCGGCCCCACCAACCATAAGCACTTTGTCGAGGGACACTTCGCTGTTCACGTCGGCAGCCATGCGATCCACGAGGATCTTGGTGCCTTCTTCAACGCGGAACTGCTTGCCGCCCGTTTCGATAATCGCGTACATTAAGAACCTCCGAAAAAAGAGAAGGGATAAGTACCCCCTTCTCCGCAACCTGTCAAGCGGATTGGTGTACTTTGCAGGTTCGCCCACGTGCGGTTGCTCTTAGGTGAAGGGTTCGTGCAGGCCAGCGGGCGCGAATTCCGTTTATAATCCTATTTTAAAGGATATGGCAAGTAGGCTAAAAGAGCCGCCCCGGAAAGGGAACAAAAAGAACAATTATTTACTGGCAGTTATTAAAAAAAAGGAAAAAATGTAAAAAAAATCGTCGTTCCCCCCTTCCCAATGCGCGCAGGGGGATTATTTAATGCCACGAGAGGCCGGAACACCACGGCCCGCTTGCAAGGCTTACCCCCCCGGCGAGCGTTTTCCCCGATTTGAAACGAGCGGCCTCTTCCGCTACATCGGGGACACGTCCGCCATTTCGGAGAGCTTGCAGGGATTCCCCGCAGGCAGTCCGGTGATGACGGGGCTGGTTGCAACAAAAAAATACCTTTTTTGGAGGATAAGTCGTCATGAGTTTGAAACCTTTGAATGACCGTGTTCTTGTGAAGCGCCTCGAATCCGAGGAACGTACCGCCAGCGGCCTGTACATCCCCGACACCGCCAAGGAAAAGCCCTCCAAGGGTGAAGTGGTCGCCGTGGGCCCCGGCAAGCACGCCGACGACGGCAAGCTCGTTCCCATGGCTGTGAAGGTGGGCGACATGGTCCTCTTCAACAAGTATGCCGGCACCGAAGTCAAGATCGACGGCGCCGAGCATCTCGTCATGCGTGAAGACGACATCCTTGCCATCATTGCCTAAGCGACCCTTTTGCCGCTTGCGACCCAAAACATCATTCTTATTTAGATAGTTCTGGAGGATATTCTCATGGCTTCCAAAGAAATTCTGTTTGACGCCAAAGCTCGTGAAAAACTGTCCCGCGGCGTGGATAAGCTCGCCAACGCCGTCAAGGTGACCCTTGGACCCAAGGGCCGCAACGTCGTGATCGAAAAGTCCTTCGGCGCCCCCGTCATCACCAAGGACGGCGTTTCCGTCGCCAAGGAAATCGAGCTCGAAGACAAGTTTGAAAACATGGGCGCCCAGATGGTGCGCGAAGTGGCCTCCAAGACCAACGACATCGCCGGCGACGGCACCACCACCGCCACCGTGCTGGCGGAAAGCATCTACCGCGAAGGCCTGCGCAACGTCACTGCCGGCGCCAACCCCATCTCCCTGCAGAGGGGCATCATGAAGGCCGCTGACGCCGTGGTTGAGGAACTCAAGAAGATCAGCAAGCCTGTTGACTCCAGCAAGGAAGTGGCCCAGGTCGCCACCGTTTCCGCCAACTGGGACGCTGAAATCGGCCACATCATCGCGGAAGCCATGGACAAGGTCGGCAAGGACGGCACCATCACCGTGGAAGAAGCCAAGGGCATTGAAACCACGCTGGACGTGGTGGAGGGCATGCAGTTTGACAAGGGTTACCTCTCCCCCTACTTTGTGACCAATGCGGAAACGATGGAAGCGGTGCTGGAAAACCCCTACATCCTGATTCACGAAAAGAAGATCAATAACCTGAAGGACTTCCTTCCGCTGCTTGAAAAAGTGGCCAAGACCGGCCGTCCCTTCCTGGTGATCGCGGAAGACATTGAAGGCGAAGCCCTCGCCACCCTGGTGGTCAACCGCCTGCGCGGCGTGCTGAACATCTGCGCGGTGAAGGCCCCCGGCTTCGGCGACCGCCGCAAGGCCATGATGGAAGACATTGCCATCCTCACAGGCGGCAAGTGCATCACGGAAGACCTGGGCATCAAGCTGGAAAACGTAGGCATTGAAGACCTCGGCCAGGCCAAGCGCGTCGTCGTCTCCAAGGATGAAACCGTCATCGTGGAAGGCTCCGGCAAATCTGCCGACATTGAAGCCCGCATCTCCCAGATCCGCCACCAGATCAAGGACACCACGTCCGACTATGACCGTGAAAAGCTCCAGGAACGCCTGGCCAAGCTGGCCGGCGGCGTGGCCGTCATCCATGTGGGTGCCGCTACGGAAACGGAAATGAAGGAAAAGAAAGCCCGTGTGGACGACGCCCTGCACGCCACCCGCGCTGCGGTGGAAGAAGGCATCGTTCCCGGCGGCGGCGTAGCCCTCATCCGCGCCCAGAAAGCCATTGACTCCCTCAAGCTGGAAGGTGACGAAGAAACAGGCGCTGGAATCGTCTACCGTGCGGTGGAAGCTCCGCTCCGCCAGCTTGCCAGCAATGCCGGACGTGAAGGCGCCCTCATCGTCGCCAAGGTGAAAGGTATGAAGAAAGCTGCCGACGGCTATAACGTAGCCACGGACAAGTATGAAGACCTGCTTACCGCCGGTGTGGTGGACCCCACCAAGGTGACCCGTTCCGCCCTGCAGAACGCGGCATCCATCGCCGGTCTGCTGCTCACCACGGAATGCGTCATTGCCGACAAGCCTGAGAAGAAGGGCTGCGGATGCGGCTCCGGCGCTCCCGACATGGGCGGCATGGGAGGAATGGGCGGCATGGGCATGATGTAAGCCCCGCCCGTTTCTGCGAGACACAGCAATCGATTATCAAGGCTCCCCGGTTTTCCGGGGAGCCTTTTTGCGTGATGGGACCGGTCATTCCTCCGGAGCCCGGGCGGAGGAGAGCGCCATCAGCAGGGGAAGGGGGCGTCATGGAGAAATTTGATGAGAATAAAGTATTTTATTAACAATAAGAACCTTGTGTTAATGTGACGGAATAATCACGTTTTAAAACGGGCGTACGGAAAAGCTCTCCTGTAAGAGAAGGCCGTTTATTACGCATATGGATCCCATCTATTACTTCATCATAGGACTGATTCTGGTACTCTCCTGCTTTGACCTCGTGGTAGGGGTCTCCAATGACGCCGCCAACTTCCTCAACTCGGCCGTCGGTTCCAAGGCTGCGCCGCGCCGGACGATTGTGCTGGTGGCGGCGCTGGGCATTATCATCGGTTCCCTGTTCTCCAGCGGCATGATGGAAATTGCCCGGAGCGGCGTATTCATGCCCGCCCAGTTCACCTTCCATGACATCATGTTCATCTTTCTGGCCGTGATGCTGACGGACGTGATTCTGCTGGACGTCTTCAACACCTTCGGCCTTCCCACCTCCACCACGGTATCCATCGTCTTTGAACTCCTGGGCGGTGCCGTGGCGGTGGCCCTGTTTAAAATCTGGTCCGGAGGGCCGGGCGTGGCGCAGGAACTGTCCAGCTACATCAACTCCTCCAAGGCGCTGGCAATCATCTCCGGCATCTTTTCCTCCGTCTTCATCGCCTTCCTCTGCGGGGTAACGGTCATGTGGGTATCCCGCCTCATCTTCTCCTTCAACTACAAAAAATCCTTCAGATACCTGGGAGCCGTCTGGTGCGGCGTGGCCCTCACGGCCATCACGTACTTTGCCGTCTTCAAGGGGCTGAAAGGCAGTACGCTGGTCACCAAGGACATGGTCCGCCACCTTGATGCGCACATCTGGCTATACGTCTGTTACAGCCTGGTCTTCTGGACGGTCCTGATGGCCGTGCTCCAGAACCTCTGCAAGGTGAGCATTTTGAAAATAGCCGTTCTGGCGGGAACCATGGCCCTGGCGCTCTCCTTTGCCGGGAATGACCTGGTCAACTTCATCGGCGTCTTCATGGCGGGGCAATCCTCCATGGAAATAGCGTCCGCCGCCGCAGCGCAGGGCACGGATATCTCCACGCTGACCATGGGCGGCCTGATGGCTCCCGTCACGGCGGACTGGCGTTACCTGCTGGGCGCGGGCGTGATCATGGTGCTCGCCCTCATGTTCTCCAAAAAGGCGCAGACCGTGACGGATACGGAAGTCAACCTGGCGAGGCAGGGCGGGGGCGTGGAGCGGTTCGGCTCCGTTCCCCCGGCCCGCATGGCCGTGCGTTATGCGCTGAACGCCTCCCGCGTGGTGGAAAAAATCATGCCCGCCTGCGTGGGGAGATTCATTGAAAAGCGCTTCCGGCCTTTGGAGGAAGGGCCGGATAACGGGGCCTCCTTTGACCTGATCCGCGCCTCCGTGAACCTGACGGTGGCCGCTCTGCTGATCTCCCTGGCCACCTCCCTGCGGCTTCCCCTCTCCACCACGTACGTGACGTTCATGGTGGCGATGGGTTCCTCCCTGGCGGACAGGGCCTGGGGGCGTGACAGCGCCGTGTACCGCATCACGGGAGTGATTACGGTGATCTCCGGATGGTTCTTCACGGCCTTTGCCGCGTTCACCATGTGCTTCATCGTGGCGGCGTGCATCGTGTACGGTGGCCTCTTCGGCATCATCGCCATGTGTGCCCTGGCGGCCTTCCTGCTGCTGAAAAGTGCCGGGCTTCACAAAAAGAGGGCGCAGGCCGCGGCGCTGGCGCAGGCCGCCAATTACCGTGATCCCGCTGCCGCTGCCCGCTACAATGAGGAAATCATTGAACTGATGAAGCGCATGGCGGAAATCTATGAAATGAATCTGGAAGCCCTGAACGTGGAAGACCGGAAGCGGCTGAAAAAGCTCCGGAAGGAGGCGCGCGGCATCCGCCGCTCCCTGACGGACAGGATGGCGATGGAAGTCATGCCCGTTGTCCGGGAACTGCCGGATGAGGAGGCGGACCGCGGCAAACGCTACGTGCAGATGGTGGAATACGCCACTTCCGTCTTTGAATCCCTCTCCAACATCACCACGGCCAGCCATGCCTACATTGACAACAACCATGAGGGCCTGGACCTGGACAGGATAGAGCACCTGCGGGGGATGAACAACCGTGTCTCCTCCCTGTACCCGCGCTTCCGGGACATGATGGAAAGCAATGACTACACCGGGCTGGACGAATGTCTGGACGGCATGGACGCCCTGGATGAGGAATTTGCGGAGGCGGTCAAGCAACAGATCATCCTGCGGGCGGAAGACGTGTCCGACATGAGGAGGGCGCTTCTTTATCTGAACCTGCTCAATGAAACACGCACCATGATCCGGAAGGTGCTTCTGCTGGCGAAAATTCAGCGGAAATTTGTGCTTGGCTGGTAACGGGTTGTATTTGGCGCTCCCGCCGGAAGGGTTCACGCTTCCGGCGCGGGGGAAAAGAAAGGCCGTGTCCGGCCCTCCGCAAGCCTTCCGGGAAGAACGGAAACGGCAGGAGCATGGAAGATTTTCCAGAAGTCAAGGAACCCGCAAGACCCACACGAGGGAAGCGTAAATAAAAACCGCAAGCATTGAAGAACAAATGCTTGCGGTAGGAAACTGGTACGGGCGATGGGAATCGAACCCACGTCTCAGGCTTGGGAAGCTCGCGTCCTACCATTGAACGACGCCCGCATGGAATGCGGGTGCTTATTTAGCGGTAGAAACCCGGTATGTCAAGACCACAGAAAAATCGTGTCTTCTTTTTTGTAATTTTGACGCGGAAATGAAAAAAAACTTGTCTTATCCCCAAGGCTTGAACATAATGCCTCCGTTGTGCGGGTATAGCTTAATGGTAAAGCTCCAGCCTTCCAAGCTGATCACACGGGTTCGATTCCCGTTACCCGCTCCATTTTTTATTAAATCCACCTGCTAGATAATTTCTTTATGAAAGCCAGGTCTATGACAAAGACGGCGCTCAGTGCGCTGGCACTTGCGTTTGCGGGCACCCTCCCCTGTGTGGCTCAGCAAACTGCTTCTCCGGCAGCCGTTCCGGCTGTTACCCAGGTTAAAGTCTCCGCTTCCGACAAGGCTTTTATGAAGAAAATGGCAGGTGTCGTCCAGGCTGGTCTGAAGGCCGGCGCGCTGGATATGAAAGCCGTGGCCGAAGTACTGAACGCCGCCGCCAAGGCAGGCATATCCGACTCCGCCATGGGCTCCATGGTTTCCATGGCCGCAGGTGCTTTTCCGGCAGAAGCTCCGGGTATCGCCTCCCTCGCCGTTCAGAGCTATGGAACGCAGGTAACGGCAGCCCAGGTCCGCAACATCGTAGCATCCGCCGTTGCCGTGCAGCCCAAGCCGTACGCCTCCGTTTCCCCCATTTGTGAAGCGGTCACGAAGGCTCTGGGCAATTCCATGGTAGCCAATGACGTTCCCGCCATTGCGGTGAGCGTGGCCGCCCAGACTCCGGATAATCCCCTCCAGGGCGTAATCACGCAGAGCGGAAGTCTGGTGAAGCCTGGCGAAGAAGCTTCCGGCGGTGCGCTGGTCTTGCCCGGCGGTATTTCGGTGGGTGGCACTCCTACGAGTCCCTCCCCTGTGTCCAATCCTGCTGGAAATTAACCCGATCCATTTATTAATCGCATGAAGAGTCTTTTTTACCTCTCCCTGATGGCGGCCGGCATGCTGGCCGTTCATGCCAACGGGCAGTCTCTGTACACGCTGGCGGGCCCGGTCGGCCTGGAAGAATCCATTCCTCTGAAATGGTCGTTCAACCTGGCGGGGGGTTATGACGACAACGTCAACGCCTCCAACTATGACCAGCAGGAATCCGCCTTCATCAGCACGGACATCGGCGCCTCCCTGGCTAACTACGATTCCGTGACGCAATACTCTTTCTCCGCCAAGCTCGGCGGCATCTTCTACCTGAAGGATCTTGAGGGGAACACGAATGAATCCCTTTCCAACTCCACGCTGTCGGCCAACCTTTCCCACAGCTTTGACCAGACCCTCCGCTACAACGGCAGCTTGTCCTTTGCGTGGCAGCCGGAACCGAACTATTCCAACGGTATCGCCAACTCCCGCCAGGACGGCGACTACATTTACGTGTACGTCTCCAGCTCCGTGAGCAAGGCTTGGACTTCCCGCTATTCCACCACGCTCGGCGCCAACTTCTCCATGATCGACTATCAGGAGGATACCGCCAAGACGGATAACCGCGACTACGTGGGCATGGACTTCACCAACCGCTACAAGTGGACGGAACGCCTGGCCATTTCCCTCAGCTGGAACGGTTCCTACTGCCACCGTGAATACGGCAACAACGAATTCTCCAACTTCGTGATGGCCGGTGCCGAATACGCCGTGGCTGAAAACACGTCCGCCACGCTGCGCGTCGGTCCCCAGTTCAAATATGTGGACGGCTACGGCACCAAGACGTATCCTTCCGCGGAATTCGGCCTGAACCACCGCATGAGCGATCGTTTCATGATTGGCATGTTCGTCCGTTACTCCAACGAAGCGACGAATACGTACATCCCCAATAGCGGTGCCAGCTACTACTCCAATGAAACGTGGCGCTTCGGTGTGAACAGCACGCTGAAACTGACGCACCGCGTCAGCCTGGACTGCGGCGTCAACCTTATTTCCAGCGATTACACCCGCCCGAGCTCCGGTGGCAACAGTGATACCACGACGCTGACATTCAACGCTACGGCCGGCATCAAGCTGATGCTGACCAACGCCCTGGCCCTCACGGCCCAGTACTCCTACACCAACGGTACCTACAGCGGCTACAACTATCCGATGCCCGCCTACAACCGCAACGTGTTCTCTTTCGGCGTGAATTACAGCTTCTAAGTCTTGACCGACCATTAATGCTTACACTCCTCTAATTGCGAATTTGCGTTCACAATTAGAGGAGTTTTTATCTTACTACCTTTCTATCTTTCATGAATTCCCAGGATCAGCAGAACAGCGATCGGATTGTACGCAATATTGATTATTTGCAGGTTTTAAAAAATCGCTGGAAGGAGGTATTCCTGGTATTCCTTCTGGTGCTGGTCATTTCCGTGGTGGTGACTTTCCTGATGCCGCCGGCCTACCAGACGAAGTGCCAATTCCAGATCAAGCTGCCGAAGCCCGTGATGGAAATCGGCCAGGGGGGGGATGTGGTCGCCACGTCCAACGTGACGTCCAACTATATCCCCATGCAGTACTCCGTGCTGACTTCAACCGAAGTGTTGAAAGTGGTGTCCAAGAAGCTGAACCTTGCCGCGGAATGGGGCATGACGGATGAAAAGGCCGCGTCCAACCTGGCTGGCATGATCAAGGTGGCTCCCGTGCGTGCGACGGACTTGGTGGACGTCATCGTTTCCGGTCCGGACCCCAAACTGGTGCAGAACATTGCCAAAACGGTCCCGGAAGCCTACAAGCAGGACCGTGAAATGCGTGAAAACCGTCTGGTTGAAACTGCCATTAAAAGTTTGAAGGACGTTCTCCGGGAACAGGAAGACACCGTCAATGAAAAGATGATGGCTCTCAAGAAGCTGATTGCGGAGAGCTCCTACCTGCCCACTACCTGGAGGAACGGTGAAAACCGCGGCACCCTGACTGCGGGGATGGAAGAGGAAGACTTCCGCAACGCCAAGTCCCAGGCCATGGCCTTTGAAAAGGATGAAAAGGAACTGGCCTCCTACGTGCATGAGCTTCAGCGCCTGCCAGACGACAAGCTGCTGGATTACGTGATCAGCTCCGACCTGCTGAACGCCGAATCCGTGGGCGCCAAGGCCCTGCGTGAAACCTATGCCGAATTTTCCGAAAAGCTCAAGGAGAAGGAAAACCTGAAAGCCCAGAACATCGGTCCCAGGCACCCCAAGATGCTGGCGCTGGTGGAAACGGAAAAAATTCTGTCGGACAAGCTGAACAAGGAACTGATCGGTCTGCGCTCCTCGCTGAAAAGCAAGCTGGAAATGGTCTCCGCAAGCCGGAAGCACTGGGAGGAAACCGTGGCCCTCAAGGAAAAGGCCCTTCAGGAGCATGTCTTGAAAGTGCCCATGTATGAGCAGGCCAGCCGTGACTATGACGCCGCCCTGGACCAGCTCAAGAACCTGTCTGCCCGGTACACGGATGAAATTGCCCGGATGCGCGTTCCCCGTGATGCGGTTGAAATGTATGATCTGCCTGAATACCCCGCCGTGGCCTACAAGCCCAGCATCACCATCAACCTGGCGGTGGGCGCGAGTGTGGGCCTGCTGCTGGGCATTGGCCTGGCCCTTTTCCTGGAATTCATGGACACCTCCGTCAAGACGATGGAAGATGTGGAACGGGCCCTTCAGGTTCCCGTGCTGGGCATCATTCCCAAGAATGTTCCCATCCTCCATTCTTCCGACGTGATGGGGCCGGATGCGGAAGCCTACCGGATTCTGCGGACCAACATAGAATTCAACAAGAAGGGGCTGGAGGAAATTTCCCTGACGTTCGTTTCCGGCAGCGCCGGGGAAGGCAAGACCACCACCCTGTGCAACCTGGCCTACATCTGCGCCCAGGGCGGTTACGCCACCCTGATGATTGACGCGGACCTGCGCCGCTCCAAACTGCACCGGTACTATGAACTGGACAATGAAGTGGGGCTGACCTCCTACCTGCTGGAAGACTACCCGCTGGAGGAAGTGATCTTCCAGACGCCCATTGAAAACCTGTACGTGATGCCTGCGGGTCCCACTCCCTTTGACCCGTCCGGAACGCTTAATTCCCGCAAATTCAGTGAACTGCTCCAGGAGGTGAAACAGCGCTTTGACATTGTGCTGGTGGACTCCCCGCCCATCCTGGGCGTCAGTGACTCCGCTGTCATCGTGAGCGAGGTGGACATGACCATCATGGTGGTGCAGCCCCGCAAGCTGCCGCTGAAAGCCCTGCTGAGGCAGAAGCAGGTGATTGAATCCGTGGGCGGCAACCTGGCCGGGGTGGTGATGAATAATGTGGACATCACGTCTGATCACCAGTATCAATACTACACCACGTATTATTCCTACTATTCCGCGGATGGCAGTTCCTCCGGCGGGAACGTGGACGCCTCTTCCATGAAGAAGGCGGAACGTTCCGGGAAGGCCAAGGAGCTCGCTGCCACCCAGTCCCATGATAGTGAAGATTTATACTAACCTCATTGCTCCATGAAAAAATTTATCTGTTCCATCCTCTGCCTTCTGCTGGGCGCGGCGGGGCTGGCGCCCGCCCAGTCTCCGGATGCCGTGCCTGCGCACGGGACCATTGAAATCCAGGTGCGCGGCATCCCCAATGATGACGCCACCGCCATCTCCGGGCAGTATCTGCTGGACGGCAACGGGACGATACGTATGCCCCAGCTTCCCCCGGGGCAGGACGTGCTGCGTGTGGTTGGCAAGACGGCCCGCCAGATTGAAGACATGCTGATGGCCGCCTATAAAAAGGCGGAGCTGTATACGGCGCCTACCTTCCTGGTGAAGGTGCAGAGTTCCGACATGCACCTGACGGAGCACATCGTGCTGGTGAGCGGCGGCGTGGCCATGAAGAAAAACGTTCTGTGGCGGCGCGGCATGACCCTGCTGGAAGCGATTGTAGGCGCGGGGGACATTACGGACTTCGGTTCCCGGTACATCCAGGTGACGCGCGGGGGAAAAACCGTGACGTATGACTACTTCTCCATCCGGGACAGGGGCATTCCCATTCAGCCCAATGACCGCATCTTCGTTCCCCAGCGCGGGATTTTTGAAGGACGGCCTGCAAAGCTCCTTCCCTGAACCATCCTTTTCTTCATGCCCGGCTTTCCACAGGGAAGCCGGGTTTTTTATGGCCCTGATTCCCGGAAAATCCATGGAATTCCGGAAAGATGGCGTTCTTCCCGGAATTTTCCATAGGCCCTGTTCCGGAAATGGATCGTGCACGGCTGGAATAATATGGTAGGATCAATAGCGGGGAAATTCTTTCCCATGGGACCCGTACGGCATCGGTGAAAACGCCGGCGGAAAGAGTTTCCCCTGTGCCTGTAGGCCCTGCATTCACCGGAAAGGGCAGGCGCGCCGGGCGGAAAGAGTTGATGGACATGCGCTTTCCGCCGGAGGCGTAGGCCCTTTTCACGTGGTTGGATCACCGGGTCCTTGGGCATATATTGCGATGAAATGAATTCAGTATGAATGCGAAAAACAAAAAAACAAAGAAAAATGTTGAACATTCGTAGGCTCAATGCATTTTGGAATCTTCCAAAAATGTTAGAGTTTCATGCGGACTATCTGCGTGGAGCTTTGTATTTCCAATGAGAAATCCCATTAACCATGATATACCATTTTAAGAAAACGTTCATCGGAGTAGGAGGCCGCGAATACATTAACAACCCCAAGCTGAGCTTCCCGGCTCATGTGAAAGTCCGCCGCAAAGGGACGAACCCCAAATCCGGACTGCCCTATGCGGAATGCGGCGGCGCGTTTGTGGAGACTTCCGCCGTTGCGTCACAGCTCTGTTGCAGCCCCTCCGCCGCGCGCCAGTACCTGCACCGCCACGGCGCCCGTTTCCGCGTGGTGCGCAAGAGCACCGGTTCCCTGGCGCTGTACTGGCGGCGGCTGGATGTGGACCGCATTCTCGCCCGGCGGGAGCCCGTGCGCCGCCGCGTTCCTCCGTGCCATGTGGACATGGCTACGGCCGTCTGCATGCTGGGGGTGGTGCGGAGCTATATTTACAGGCTCGTGAAAAAAGGGCTGCTGCGGGAGTACAGGTGCCGGATGAAGACGACCCGCGGCTTCCGCGTGCGCTGTTTTTATAACCGGGAGGACCTGGAGCATATCCGCCTGCACGTTCTTCAGAAGAGGTGACGGGCATGCTCCCCGGGCAGATGCGTTTTAGGCTTGAGCGCGGGCGGGATTGTGTCACGTTATGGGCATGATAGCTTTTCTGCGCGGCACGGTGGCGGAATCCTACCCCCAGCGGTTGATTCTGGATGTTCACGGCGTGGGGTATGAGGTGATTGTGCCCCTGTCCACTTTTGACAGGCTGAATCCTCTGCCCGGCAGGGAGCTGACGCTGAAAACGTACCTGCATGTCCGCGAGAACATGCAGGTGCTGTACGGCTTTTCCACGGATGCGGAACGGGATATTTTCCTGCTTCTGATTGACCGCGTTTCCGGCATCGGCCCGGCCACGGCCATCGCTATCCTGGGCTCCCTGTCCGTGGAACAGTTCAAGCAGGCGGTAGTCGGCGGGGACGTTTCCGGCATTGCCCGCGCCAAGGGAGTGGGCAAGAAAACGGCGGAACGCATCGTTCTGGAGTTGAAGGACAAGGTGGGGCTGGCCGCCACGTGGGAGGCCCAGGCGCAGGGCGCCACCTCCCAGGCAGCCGGGGACGCGGAGCTGGCGCTGATTGCGCTGGGGTTCAAGCAGGTGGAATCCCGCAAGGCGATTGCGGCCCACTTGAAGGACCATCCGGATGCGGATGCGGACGAACTGATCCGCGCTTCCCTGCGCTCCATGAACTGAATGTTCCAGCGGGGGGATGCTTCCGCAAGCATTTGACTTCCATGAGGGAGCATCTCCGCATGGTCCGGCCTCCCCCGGCCGTACGGGTGCGGGCACATACTGCCATGATGGGGGAACAATAGTGTTGACGGCTGGTGGAATCGTTTTTAAACTTATGGCGTCCATGGTACTTAAATAAGTCCGGGACTAGTAATTAATCAAATCTGAAGCTCTGAATCTTATGGCCAAATATGCTATTAACGGTTTTGGACGTATTGGTCGCAACGTACTGCGTGCCATGTCCAAGGAAGAACGCAACAAGGTTGTTGCCATCAATGACTTGACCCCCATTGAAATGATCGCCCACCTGCTCAAGTATGACTCCACGCAGGGCAAGTTTGACGGCGAAATCTCCATCGACGGCGAATACCTGGTCGTCGACGGTCACAAGATACTCATCACCGTGGAACGCGACCCCGCCAACCTTCCCTGGAAGGATCTGGGCGTAGACGTCGTTCTGGAATCCACCGGCCTCTTCACCAAGCGTGAAGCCGCCAAGAAGCACCTGGCCGCCGGCGCCAAGAAGGTTCTCATCTCCGCTCCCTCCCCGGACCCGGACCTGACCTTCGTTCTGGGCATCAATGACAGCGAATACGATCCCGCCAAGCATGACATCGTTTCCAACGCTTCCTGCACCACCAACTGCCTTGCTCCGATGGTGAAAGTGCTGGACGACACGTTCGGCGTTGAAAAGGGCATGATGAGCACCATTCACTCCTACACGAATGACCAGCGCATCCTGGACCTTCCGCACAGCGATCCCCGCCGCGCCCGCGCCGCCGCGATCAACATCATCCCCACCACCACCGGCGCCGCCAAGGCCATCGGTGAAGTGATGCCGAACCTGAAGGGCTCCCTGAACGGCGCTTCCTTCCGCGTTCCGACCCCGACCGGTTCCCTGACCGACTTCGTGGCCATTCTCAAGAAGAACGTGACTGTGGAAGAAGTGAACGCCGCCATGAAGAAGGCCGCTGAAGGCCCGCTGAAGGGCATCATGGCCTACTCCGAAGAAGCCCTGGTTCTCCAGGACATCGTTTCCGACCCCCACTCCTGCATCTTTGACTCCGGCTTCACGTACGTGGTCGGCGGCAACATGGTGAAGGTCTGCGGCTGGTACGACAACGAATGGGGTTACTCCAACCGCGCTGCTGAAGCCCTGAAGAAGCTGGGCGACAGCCTGAGCTGCGGCAGCTCCTGCGGCAAGTAAGTTCCCCGGAACAACGCTTGCTCTTCAGTTGCACGACAAATCTTGCCGGTTGCCTGCATCAACCCTCCGGTTCATGAACCGGATTTGTCCAGGCAGCCGGGGATTGATCCGGGAGGGCAGAAATGCCCTCCCTTTTTTATTCCATTGAACCAGAAAATATAAACCAATATGGCCAAACTTACTGTACGTGACCTTGACGCCAAGGGAAAGGAAGTCCTGATGCGCGTCGACTTCAACGTCCCCCTCAAGGATGGGGAAATCACCAATGACGCCCGCATCGTGGCGGCTCTTCCCACCATCAAGTTCCTGCTGGACCAGGGCGCCCGCGTTGTCCTGACCTCCCATCTGGGCCGTCCCAAAAACGAGCCTGATGCCGCTTTCTCCCTGAAGCCCGTTGCGGCCCGGCTTTCCGAACTGCTCGGCAAGGAAGTGAAATTCGTTCCCGCCGCCATCGGCCCGGAAGCGGAAGCCGCCCGCGCCGCCATGAAGGACGGCGACGTGGTCCTGCTGGAAAACGTCCGCTTCTACCCCGGTGAAAAGAAGAACGATCCGGAATTCGCCAAGGCTCTCCTGGGCAACGCCACGCTGTTCGTGAACGACGCGTTCGGCACCGCCCACCGCGCCCACGCTTCCACGGAAGGCGTAACGCATTTTGCGGAAAAGAGCGCCATGGGCTTCCTGATCGAACGCGAACTGGAATACCTGGAAGGCAAGCTGGAAAACCCGGAAAAGCCCTTCGTGGTAATCATGGGCGGCGCCAAGGTGTCCGACAAGATTGAAGTGCTTTCCAAGCTGATGGAAAAGGCTGATACGTTCCTCATCGGCGGAGCCATGGCCAACACGTTCCTGGCGGCTGAAGGGTACGACCTGGGCGCTTCCAAGATTGAAGGCGACAAGCTGGACCTGGCCCGTGAAATCCTGGCGGAAGCCAAGACCAAGGGCGTGAAGTTCCTGCTTCCGGCTGACGTGCGCGTAGCCATGAAGTTTGAAGACGGCGCGGAAACCTTCTGCACGGCTCCCTTCGCGGAAGGCGGCAAGGTGCCGGAAGGCGGCATGGCCATCGACATCGGCGATAAGGCCATTGAAGAATTCTCCGCCATCATCAAGGGCGCCAAGACCGTTCTGTGGAACGGCCCGATGGGCGTGTTTGAAATGGACTGCTTCGCCAAGGGCACCAAGGAAATCGCGGAAGCCCTGGCGGATTCCTCCGCCATCTCCATCGTGGGCGGCGGCGATTCCGTGACGGCGGCCAAGAAGTTCAAGGTCCAGGACAAGCTTTCCTTCTGCTCCACGGGCGGCGGCGCCTCCCTGGAACTGCTGGAAGGCAAGGTGCTCCCCGGCGTGGGCGCCCTGACGGACAAGTGCGGCTGCTGCTGCCAGAAATAGTCATCCACGGCTGCAGGGCGTTCCGCCTGGCATCTTGACTCCATTCTTTCATTCCCCGTTCCCGTTTCCGGGCGCGGGGAATTTTTTGTCTGCCTCCTGTCGCGGAAAGGCGGAGCAGCCCCTCTTTTGGCTTGCTCTGCGGGCGCCTCCGGCTAGGCTGAGCATGTATGAACATGCTGCGCTGCCTTCTGGCCGTTTTCCTGTGGTGCTCTCCCGTGCTTGCGGTGGATACCCCCGCTGCGGAAAAAGAGGAACATGGAGGGTACCCCGGACGGTACATGCTGCTGGAATCATCCTCCCGCGACCGGCAGAGCCTGTCCACCCCCGTGGCCTCCTATGTGAATGCGGAAGGCAGGGAAGTGGCGCTCATCGGGGCCATTCATGTGGCGGAGGCTGGATATTACGCGCGCCTGAACAAGCTGTTCGGCGGGTATGACGTGCTGCTGTTTGAAATGATCGGAGGGGAAGGGCTCCAGCGTGAGCAGGAACTGCGCCGCAAGCTGGACCGCAGCAAGCCGCTGGGCGGCCTGACGCTGGAAGAAGCGCGCGAATGGAACCGGATCGTGGAATGGAGGAGAAGAAGGGCGGAGAAGGAGCAATCCTTCCTGCTGGGGCTGCTGGGAAGCGCCTATCAGGAGTTGGGCAAAGCCTTGAATTTGCAGACCCAGCACCAGGGCATTGATTATTCCGCGCCCCGCTTTGTCCATGCGGACATGACGCTGGAGGAGTTCCGGCAGGCGCAGGCCAGGAAGGGGGAAAGCTTTGCCGGGCTGATGGTTAAATCCGCTCTGTCTTCCCTGGTGAAGAAGCCCGGTGCGTACCAGCCCAATGAATTCGGCATGATGCTGGACTTGCTCTCCGGGAACAAAGCGGGACTGAAAAATGAACTGATGCGTATCTTTGCCAATGCTCCGGATGACCTGGAGGACACCGTAATTCTGGAGGGCCGGAATGCCAAATGCATGGAGGTGTTTGACCAGTGGAGCGGCAAAAACGTGCGTAAAACAGGCATTTTCTACGGGGCCGCCCATCTTCCC
This sequence comes from Akkermansia sp., assembly GCA_048388685.1. GTDB lineage: Bacteria > Verrucomicrobiota > Verrucomicrobiia > Verrucomicrobiales > Akkermansiaceae > Akkermansia. The sequence goes on from DBGCTZ010000022.1 coordinate 16,800, forward strand.
GGCCTGCACCGTGAACTGGTGAAGCGCGGCTACCGCCTCCGTGACGTCCAGTGGATCCCGGCGTGGAGCACCCGGGAGGAAATCTCCGGGGAACCCGGCAGGGACTGACTCTTCCCGGCTTCCCCGTGTCTTCCGGCTGCTGGTGGAAAAGAATCCTACTTCCCGGCGGGAACCAGGCGGGCAATGCCGCCGCCCTTCACGCGCATGGTGAAGGGAAGGGCGTCTCTGGAAGAACATTCCCCGTTCTCCACCTTCCAGCCGTCGTTCCTGTCAGGCAGGTCGCGGAGGATGGTGGCCTTGTACGTCTTGTCCTTGTCCAAAAAGTCCAGGGGAATGGAAACCGTGCGTTCCTGTCCGTCCCCGTTCATCAGGGCAACGTACCACTGGTCTCCGGAGCGCCGGGCGAAGGCGGCGCATTCCCCTATCCTGGACGGCGGCAGGACGATGGTTTCATCCCACACGGAGGGAATGTTCCGGATGGCTTCGCGTTCCGGGGAGCCTTTCGGAAAGGCGGCCTGCATGTCCGCAGGGTTGGAGACCCAGTGGAGGATGGGGGACGTGTAAATAATGTTGGCCGCCATCTGGAGGGGCCAGGAGGAACCGCGCAGCTTGGGGCCGTGGCCGAAGTAGCCGCCCGTGAAATCCGCATGGCCGGAGACAAGGCGCGTGAAAGGCAGCGCGCAGTAATGCTGTCCGCCGATGGCCGCCCAGATGTTCTGTTCTCCCCCGTAAATTCCTTCCCGGCTCATTTCATGCGGCCAGGAGCGTTCCTCCCCCGTGGGTGTATTGGCTCCGTGGAAGTTGACCATCAGCTTGTTCTTCGCCAGGTTTTCCGCCACGGCGTCATAGAAGGCCAGGCGTTCCTGGGAGGCGGAGTCCATGAAATCTATTTTGATTCCCTTGATGCCCGTGCCGGCAAGGGCGCTGAAAAAGCCGCGCATGCTTTCCCAGTTATTGGCGGGATCATTGACGTCCGACCAGCGCACCCATACCCAGATGCATACCTTCTTATCTGCGGCGTAGCGGACCAGTCGGGCGATCTTCTCCATGCTTTCCGGGAGGGTCTTTCCCCATTTCTTCCATCCTTCATCCACCAGGTGGTATTCCCACCCGAACTCGGAGGCCATGTCCACAAAGGCGTACTGGTCCTCTTCAAGCACGTTCCCCCGGTCCCACCAGGTCCAGGTGGAGCGTCCCGGCTTGATCCAGGGCGCTTTGGACCCTTCCGGGAAAAGGTTTTTGTCCGGTTTCGGAGTCAGGGAGGGGATGATGTCGTTCCGGACCAGGCCGTTGAGATCATCATTCACCAGAATGACCCGCCAGGGCATCTCCACGGCGGAGGGAACGGAGAAACCGTCCGGGTTCTGGAAATGCACCGCCCGGCACGCGCCGTCCTGAAGGGAAAATTTAATGCCGCCCCATTGCTTGTTGAAGTTGACGGCCTCCTGAATCAGGGCGAAGCTTCCGCCCGGCAGTTCCGCCGTCATGGGCATGGTGCGGATATAGCTGCGCGGGTTGCCGGGGTCCTTGTGGAAATCCGCTATCCGGGAAGGGGACCACACACCCTCGCACGGTCCCAGCGCGGAGCCGGCGTCCTGGGTCCACAGGATAGCCTGCCCCGGGAAGGAGAAGGAGGTCTTTTCTTCCCCGATGCTCAGGGCGGCCTTTTTCTTCATGTCTTCCGTCCATTCATAGCGGAAGGCTACTCCGTTGTTGAAGACGCGGGCGCGCAGGCGCAGGGCGGAGTTGTCCCCGGAAGCCACGTATTCATTGAAATTGACGGAAGCGGAGGGGTACTTGCCGCGCGTTTCAAAAGTTTCTATAACGTTTTCCTTCACCTTCTCCACGCTCCAGCCCGTGATGCCGTCCGCAAGGTCGGCGCCGTCCACGGCGATGCCGAGAGCGGAAGGTTCCAGAATCGTTTGATCCTTTTTGTTCAGGGAGTGCCCGGCCTTTCCGTCCCGCACCGTCAGATTCCAGGTAACCAGGCCGTCCGGGGATGCCAGGGCGGCGGAAGGTTTTCCTGCCAGGACGGTTCCGGGTACGGCCAGCCCGGCGATGCTGCTGAGGATGATCAAATTCTTCATAACGTCTCCTTTAATGGAATACGTCCCGCCGCGCCGTTTCATTACAAGGAATGAGTCCGGAGGAAAAAACGGACCGCCGGAACCTCCCGGACCCCGAAGGAAAAACGGACCCCGGTTAAATGTTTTTCAGCATTTCCAGGGTCTCCCGGAGCTTGTCTGCGGGGGAAACGCTTGCCAGCCGCGGGAATTTGTTGGACAGCAGGATGAAGTCCCCGTTCCGGGTGAGCATGAGACGCTGCCCGCTGATTTCCACCATGGAGATGTTGGCCGTGGAGGCCAGTATCTTGATTTTGTGGGAATCCAGCAGATGATGCACCGTTTCCGGTGCAGGACCGAAGCGGTCTTCCCAAGCCCGGAGCAGGGCGTCCGCCTCCTTCAGGGTGCGGACTGAGGCCAGGTCCTTGTACGCGGCGATGCGCAGGGCTGCGTCGCTGATATAATCCCGGGGAAGGAAGGCTCCCAGGTAGTCCTTGCGGGACTTGGCGGCGAACTGCGTCTCGCTGTTCACGATGAAATCCGTTCTCAGGGCCGCATCCGGGCGCGGAGCCGTGTGTTTGCCCTGCATGTGGGAAATGGACTGCTGGAGAAGCTGGCAGTACAGGTCAAACCCGATGGCGGCGATGTGGCCGCTCTGCTGGGTGCCCAGCAGGTTGCCCGCGCCGCGGATTTCCAGGTCGCGCATGGCTATCTTGAAGCCGGAGCCCAGCTCCGTGTACTGCTTGATGGCGGAGACGCGCTTGCGGGCGTCTCCCGTGGTGGCTGCGGACCGGGGAAGCATGAGGTAGGCATAGGCGCGGTGCCCGGCGCGGCCCACGCGCCCGCGGAGCTGGTACAGGTCCGCCAGGCCGAAGCGGTCCGCGCGGTCAATGATGATGGTGTTGGCGTTCGGGATGTCGATGCCGGATTCAATGATGGTGGTCGCCAGCAGAATATCCGCGTCCCCGTTCACGAAGGTGCGCATGACCTTTTCCAGCTCGTCCTTGGGCATCTGCCCGTGGCCGATGACGATGCGGGCCTTGGGCACCAGGGCCTGGATGCGGTCACGGAACAGTTCGATGGTCTTCACCCGGTTGTGCAGCAGGAAAATCTGGCCTCCGCGTTCCAGTTCACGCTCCATGGCCTTCTTCATGATGCGTTCGTCATAGGGGCATACGCTGGTCTGCACGGGCTGCCGGTTGATGGGCGGCGTCTCAATGGAGCTCATGTCCCGCGCCCCCATCAGGGCAATGTACAATGTGCGGGGAATGGGCGTGGCGGAGAGGGTGAGCACGTCAATGCCCTTGAAGCGTTCCTTGAATTTTTCCTTGTGCCGGACGCCGAAGCGCTGCTCCTCGTCAATCACCACCAGGCCCAGGTTCTTGATGGAGACGTCATCCGAGATGAGGCGGTGCGTGCCGATGACGATGTCCACAGCTCCCGTCCTCAACCCTTCCAGCGTGGAACGGACGTCCGCCGCGCTGCTGAAGCGGCTGAGCATTTCTATCCGCACGGGGTATTCGCTCATGCGTTCCTTGAACGTGCGGAAATGCTGTTCCGCCAGCACGGTGGTGGGCACCAGCACGGCCACCTGCCTGCCGCCCGTCACGCACTTGAAGGCGGCGCGGATGGCCACCTCCGTCTTGCCGAAGCCTACGTCCCCGCAGATCAGCCGATCCATGGGGCGCGTTGTTTCCATATCCGCCTTGGTCTGGGCGATGGCGCGGAGCTGGTCCTGCGTCTCCCGGAAGGGGAAGGAGCTTTCAAACTCCCACATCCATTTGCTGTCCGGCGGGTGGCTGTAGCCTTTTCCGGTCTGGCGCTCCGCCTGCACGTTCAGGAGCTGGGCGGCGTAATCAGCCACGGAGCGCTCCGCGGACTTTTTGGCGCGCTGCCATTTGGCGTCCCCCAGCTTGTTCAGCTCCGGCGTCTTGCTTCCCAGGCCGATGTACCTTGAAACCAAGTGCGCCTGGCTGAGGGGGACGTGCAGGATGGTGTTGTCCCGGTAGAGGATGTTCATCTCCTCATCCCCGGAGTCAGGGGAGGTGGAAATGTTGATGAATTTGCCGATGCCGTAGCTGGTGTGCACCACCAGGTCCCCCGGGTTGATATCCTTCAGGGAGGCCTGGGCGCGGGCCTTCCGGGCCTTGTCCTCCCGGCTGGCGCGGCGCCGCGCGGTGGCGGACTGGTACCTGCCGAACAGCTCCGAGGAAGAAAGCACGGCCGTTTTTGCCCCCGGAATGCTGAAACCCGCGGGCAGGTCCCCGCGCAGGGCGGTGATGGAAAGCAGCGCGGGCGTTCCGGCGCAGATGTCCCGGAAGCGCTCCTCCTCCCCCTCATTGGGAAAGAACATGCTGACATTCCATTTACGGTCCAGCCATTCCCGGATCTGGCGTTCCGCCAGCTCCCGGCGCATTTCCTGCATCACGAAGTCCCCGGCGTCAAAGCTCCCCAGCGGATTATCATGAATGGCCAGGGAGAAATCCTCCTCTCCCTCCGCGTTCTCCGGCGGCGCGGTGAGGATGCAGGCATTCCCGCGTTCCTTGCAGAAGGGGGCCGTGATCACCACGTCCCCCGGCCTGATCCAGTCCCGGAGGGTTTCCACGCCTGCCGCTTCCGTCAGCACGAGATGGACGTGCTCCACCTTCCGGAAGGAAATCTGGGAATCCACGTCAAATTCACGGATGGATTCAATCTCGTCATCAAAAAACTCCAGGCGCACGGGGTGGGAGGACTGGAGCGGAAAAATATCCAGGATGCCGCCGCGGCGGGACCACTGGCCGCGGGAAATCACCTGCGGAACCCCTTCGAAGCCCGCTTCCGTAAAAAGCGTTATCAAATCGTCCGGGGCGTGCGTTTCCCCCGTTTTCAGGGTCATCCCCTGGTTCTGCATGCCGTTGATGGAGGGAACCTCGTCATTCAGGCTGCCTTCCGTCACCACGATGGTCTGTCTGCCCACATGCCCGGAAGCGATGCGGTGCAGGACGTTCAGCCGTTCCGCGGCAAGTTCCGGGTCTCCCACTTCCTCCCCAAGCGCCACTTCTTTTTCCGGAACGAAGAGGATGTTCCGCACTCCCCAGGTTTCCAGCTGCGCGGCGATGGATTCCTGCGCCCGCAGGTGGGGCGCGACCACCCAGGCGCGGGAGGCGTCCGGAATAGACCGGATGCACAGGGCCGCTATAAAGGGGACGCCGGCCAGGGCCGTGTGGTCAAAAACAGCCTGTTCCTCCGTGCCCAGTTTGGCCAGTTCCCGGTGAAAGGGCGCGGTACGGGCCACCCTGTCCATCAGGGCGGATATGGAAGCGTCTTCTGCCATGCGTGTCTGATAAACCCTGCTGTCAGGAGTGTGCCGCCTTTCCCCGCCATGTCAACGGTTTTTCAGGGCACAGACTGTCCGCAAGCTCCCTCCCGGGGCGGCGTTCCCGGGCACGGTTCAGGAAGAGGCGCGGAAATGGATCTTGATACCCGCCTTGCGCCATTTTTGTTCAATCTCCTTGGCCAGCTCCGCATAGCTGCGGCCGTCCAGCAGGAGCTTCTGCGCTTTCTTTTCACTGGTGCCGGACTGGATGGCCTTCATGTAATTCTTGATGCGCTGGCCGTCACCCTTGCCGTCCATGTGGTAGAAGTAATACGCCATCAGGGCGGCCAGCCCGTAATTCAGGTTGGCGTTCTCCCCGGTGAACTGGTCATATGGCATATTCATGTAGGACTCCAGGCCGGGCGCCTCAAAATCGTCCCCCAGGGCGCGGCCCCCGGTATTTTTCTTGCCGTATTCCGTCACGCGGGAAACGATGTGGGACCGGTTGGCTCCGAAGTTGAAGCGGCCTCCGGAATACGGAGTCATTCCCATGTATTCCGCGGAGCCCTCGCAGAACCAGCTTGCCTGCTTGGCCTCCGGAGACATGAGCTGGTGCGTCAGTTCATGAATGAGGGTGGAGGAATCCTTGTCCCGGTCAATGATGTACGTGCTTCCCATGGTCTTGACGCCCAGGGATTCAAACGGCACCAGGATTCTGCCGCGGTCTTTGGCGCGCGTCGTCCCCAGGAAAATTCCTGCCGTGCCTTCACGCCCCCCGTTTTCCAGGTAGGTGCTGAATTTCTCGTACAGGTAGGCCGGGAATTTGGCGGAATCATCGTGCGGAGGGGTGTTGCCGATGGGGAGGGTCTTGTTCGCCAGGTGGGTGGCTTCAAACAGAAGCCCCAGCCGCTTGATCATGCCCGCGCCCAGTTTGGCGTCGCAAATGAAGCGGAAATGGGGCGTTTCATAAATGTACTCCCCTTTTTCCTCCTTGATGGTCTCCACCTTGAAATTATCCGGGCATTTGACGGTCCGGGGCCAAGGCAGGTGGTAATTGTCCGCGGGATTGGCGGGGGAGCCTCCCTTTCCCTGTTCCGCAATGAAATTCCGGTCTTCCTGGGAAAGCTGGGCCAGGGGAATGGAGACGGTCTGGCCGCTGGAGCGTTTCAGCACGGCTTTCTGGCCGTCCAGTTTGACGAAGTCGGCTTCCAGGCTTTTTCCCTGGACGCTGGTCCAGGTGCGGCCCTGGGCCATGGAAAGGAGGGAGAGGGAGCACAGGGCTCCCGTTACCAGGCAGAGGCATGCGGTATTCTTCATAGGACAGGGGAGGGTGTGGAAAGTTGTGGCTGTCAGTGTTTGGGACGCGGAAGCATCAGGAGCAGCAGACCGCAGAACAGCATCAGGAAGGCCGCTGCCGCCAGCGTGGTGGTCAGCGGAACGCCTTGGTCCTTGAACCATCCCCCGAAGAAGGAAATGAGGGCGCCCACGCCTGCGGACGTGAGGTTCAGAAGACCGTAGCCGGTTGCGGAATAACGCTCGTCAATGTGGGAGCGTAGCACAGGCATGAGGGTGGCGTCCAGCGATCCCTGCGCCAGCCCCTGCGTGGCGACGAGACCCAGCATGAGCACGAGGGGAACCGCAATGTCCCAGCCGAAGATGCCGGGCAGCAATGCCAGAAGCACCAGGGGACCGGAGATGGTGAAGGTGATGCCCGGCACCAGGGCGCGGGCGCGGGCGTTGCGCTTGTACCACATGTCCGCCAGGATGGCGCCGCCCAGCACGGCCACGTATTTGGCTACGGAGCTCCACAGGGTGGCGGCGGGGCCGGCTTCCGCGGAGGAAAGCTGGTATTTATCCTGGAGCAGGGTGGGGTACCAGGTGAGCAGGAACCAGTTCCCGGCGCCTGCAAAGGCCACCACGGCCAGGAGCATCCACATGGGGCGGCCGCTCAGCAGGCTGGAAAGGACGGCTCCGGTGGAGAGCTTGGAGACGGGCTCCTTGATGACCTGCTCGTCATTATCCACATTGATCAGCACGGTCTTTTCCTCCGGTTTGGAGGGCTTCCGGGTCAGGGCCGTATCCGCCGGGGCCTTGGCCGGGTCTTTCAGGAACAGGATGAGGACGATGGCGTACGCCACGCCGATCAGGCCGAACAGGGCGAAGGTCATGCGCCAGCCCGTCCATGAAGCCATGGTGGCGCCGAAGCCCGCCACGGCCATGCCCACGTAAATGCCGCTCATGTGCAGGCCCGTGGCGATGGAGCGCGTACTGCCCCGGTGGTAGTCCGTAATCAGGGCCAGGGCGGCGGGGATGTAAAAGGCCTCACTGATGCCCATGGCGCCGCGCGCCAGGAGCAGGGACGTGTAATCCTCCGCATGGCCGGTCCACCAGGTGACCACGGACCACACGACGAGGGAGCACAGGATCATCAGGCGGCGGCTGTAACGGTCCGCCAGGAAGCCCCCCACGGGGCTGAGCAGGGCGTAAATCAGCAGGAAGACGGAGGTCACCATGCCGAACTGGGCTTCCGTCTGCGGAATGTCCCGGACGATGGGTTCATGCAGGGCGGAAAGGAGCTGCCGGTCAAAGTAGTTCAGCATCACCACGAACCACAGGACGATGACGGCCACCCAGGCCCACAGGCCGGGCTTGGTGTTCGGGTCCGTGACGGCGGAGACGTTTTTAACGCCGTGGCGCATGGCGGAAACGATGATGATGGCCACCACGATGACGGTCAGGATCAGCACGGCGTAATCCACCATGCTCATTTCAAAATGGTAGCCCGCATTGGCGGAGGCGTTGACGGCGGTCCGCACTCCGGGAGCGGTTTCCCCGCTGATGGTCATGATCTCGGTGCCTTTGACAAGGGCGGGCGCCGTGGCGATGCCGACGGGCCATTCCCCTTCATGCGTCCATTTGTTCTTGATGACGTCATAGGCCAGGATGTCCCTGGACTGCACTACGGGCCTGGACGCGTCCGGCGTGTTGCCGCGCTTGTCCCCGCCAATCAGGAGGATAGCGTTTTCACGCACCGGGGCCGGTCCCGCGGCGGCGGCAACGGGCGTTCCCGGTCCGGCAAGGGGCTGCTTGCTCATGGCGCCCCACTCGGAGGGGTTGTTGGACGTCATGTTGTAATCAATCAGGTCGGAAAGGTACGTGCGGACGGATTCTCCGGAGGCGTCTCTGGAAAGGGTGCAGCCGCCCACGATGAACAGGGTGCTGTCACAGACGGCGGCGGTGGAAAGAATGCGGCCCGGACCGTGGAAAGACGGCAGCAGTTGCCACTTCATTTTGGCCGTGTCCGGCGTGGTATCCAGCATGTAGACGGTATTGAGCGCCGCTTCCGGCTGGTCCGCGTCCCGTCCGCCGATGACGAACAGCTTGTTCCCGTGGGAGGCGAAGGCGGCTTCCGTAATGGGGGTGGGAAGGGGAGGGAGCTTCTCCACGGAGCCGTCCGCCTTGATCAGCAGAGCGTCTTTCAGGATGCCTTCCGCATTATGGCCGCCAGCTACCGCTAGCCCTTTGCCTACGCTGCCGAAGGCCGCGTAACCCAGGGGCGCGGGCAGTGTTCCGGCCTTGCTCCACTGGCCGTTGCGGAGTTTGAAAATATCCTGGTGGTACGCCTTGGGGCCGCGCTCCTCCGGGGTGGAGGCTCCCGGCGCGGCCTGCGGGAAGTTGGCCCCGCCCGCGGCGATGATGGATTGGGTGCCGTCATTCTCCGTAACGGTTCCGGCAACCATGCCTGCGCGGCCTACCGGGTCCGGCAGGTCCGGGATGGTACCGGCGGGCTGGACCTCCACGGAAAAGGAGGCATTGGCGGCGGGAGCCGCGATCAGCACCAGGGCGGCGAGAGCGCAGCCCCATGGCTTGGAGAATCGGGTAAGGTAACGTGAAAGGTGCATATGCTGGAAAATGTTGCTTGGGATCGGTAGGAAAAAATCAGGAAAGGGTGATGCTCCACACTTCACGGGAGCGCCTGCCGGGTTTGAGCTCCCCGTTGACGGCGGCGAAACCGCCCTGCCACGCGCAGCAGGGAAGAACCGCCCTGGGCGCCGCGATGGAGCCACCGTCGTGCCACGTCATGTCTGCCGTATCCAGGCACAGGGACTGGTTGTTGAAACCGGGATTGGTCTGCGGGGTGTACTTTTTCCCGGAGCCGTCATCCCCGCCCAGCAGGTAAATCACGCCCGTCCGGGAAACCGGGGCCGGAGTGGGCGCGGCGGCAATGGCGTAAGGCATGTCCGGAAGCTGTGTCCAGCCGCGTTCCGGGGTAAAGCTCCAGGCCTCCGTGAGCAGTTCCCTGACCTGTCTGCCGTCCTGTTCCTTCAGGCCGATGCCGCCCAGCACGTAAAGAACGCCGTCCGCGGCGGCCATCTGGTGCAGGAAGCGTCCGCGGCCCGGCAGGGGAGCCAGCTCCTGCCATCCCTGTTCCGGCTGGCGTGTGTCCAGCATGAACACCCGGTTGGTGCAGTCCTGTTCTCCGGGACGCTCACAGCCTCCCGTGAGATAAACTTTTCCGTCCAGAACAGCCGCCGCCGTATAAGCCAGGGCGAAGGGGAGGGCGGGGAAGGGAGCCGCGGTCACGGCGCCGTCCGCCGCGCTCAGCAGGTAAACGTCTTTCCGGTGACCTGCCTGGCCGCATCCGCCGATGCACAGCACCCCGTCTTTAATACTGGCGGAAGCTCCGTACGCATAAGGCGTGGGGAGCGTTCCGGCCTCCGTCCAGGCGGCTGCGCCCGGGGCCAGCGTGAAGATGCGGTCCGTCCACGTCTTGGAGCCGCCTTCAAGCATGGGTTTATCCGGGAAATTGGTGCCTCCGGCGCAAATCATTGTTTCTCCGTGGGTTCCTGCATACATGCCGGCGAAACCTTCCGGATCGGGAAGAGAGGGTAGGGGACTCCAGGATGAAGAATAAAGACTCATACAAGTATAAAGGATTCGCGTAATGCTAACGAAAAGCGGTCCGCTGCGCCAGAATTAACCTCTGGTCCTATTTTTTTTGAATAAATTTCTTTCCCCGCGCCTCTTACCCACGTAGAAGAGGAGAATCATATGAAGCATGGAACCTGTCTTTTAATACTGTGCGCCCTGTTGCCCGCCGCTCTGGCGGAAAACATGACCCTGAGGTCCGGAAGGGTGCTTAAGGATGCCAGCGTGGTATCTTCCGGGGATGACTTTGTCAGCGTCCAGTACACGGACGGCGTAGCCAAGGTTCCTTACAAGGAACTGACGGACGAACAGCAGAAGGACTATAAAATGACGCCGGAGGACGTGGAGGCCAGGCTGGACCGGAGGCGCCTGGAAGATGCGGTGCGGAAAAAGAAGGCGGAAGAGGCCAGGAAGGCGGCAGATGAGGAGGCCAGGAAAATCCGGGAATCCCTGTCCGAGGCGGAACGCCACCCCCGCTATCTGGAGGGGGCGGACATTGCCCGCATGTTTCTGCTGCTGGGGGAACTCTCCCAGGTGGAGGCGGAAGTCATGGCCCTGCAATGGAATGCGCTGGAAGCGGACCGCGTGGGGCTCCCGCAGGATGCCCGCGTATTCCGTGCGAGGATGGGCACGTATCAGGATCAGGTAAGCGCCATCCGTAAAAAGAGGGAATCCGCCGAGCAGTACTGGCAGGACCTGGAAAAGAAGTACCTGGCCCTGAAGGACGGAACCCAGAAGAAGATTGCGGACCTGAACAAGCAGGTCTCCCAGCTGCAGGGGGAAGTGCGCGAGGTAGCCAGCCAGCCGAGAACGGAACGCATCATCGTCCCCCCGATCATCAGGACGTGGAACTATCCGCCCCCTCCCGTAATTATCCGGCCTACGCCTCTCCCGCCGCCCAGGCCCCATCCCATTCCGCCGCGGCCCGTTCCTCCGCGGCCTAATCCGATTCCTCCCCGGCCTTTGCCCATATCATGAAATCGGACGCAAGGGACTGCGGAAAGGCCTTTCCTCTATAAAAAAGGAATGCTGGCTACACTCCGGGCAGGGGAATCAGCGTTATGCGGCCTGCCTGGAAAGAGGCCAGATGCCGGAACCCGGCCTGGCGGGCCAGTTCCGCGGCGCGCTCAAAATCCCGGCCCACATCCTCCGGCTTGTGGGCGTCTGAACTGATGGTGAGGGGGATATCCATTTCTGCCGCCATTTTCAGGAACTGCGCGTCCGGATACTGCTCCGCGCACTTATTGCGCCAGCCGGCGGTATTAAGCTCCAGGCACGCGCCGGATTCCCGGATGGCCTCCAGGGCGGCTTCGTAATAAGGGCGCAGGTCTCCGTCAGGGCGGAACCCGAATTTCTTGATCAGGTCCGCATGGCCCATAATCTGGAACAGGCCGGAGGCAGCCATGTCCCGGTAGCGTTCCCAGTACTGCGCCCAGGCGTCCTCCACAGCCGTCCGGCTCCAGAAATCCATCCTGTAGGGATTGTCAAACTCCTCCTTCTTCCCCAGATAATGGACGGAGCCGATCAGGTAATCCCACCCGTGCAGGCTCTGCAAATGCTCTATCCAAGGCTCAATGCCGGGGAACCAGTCGCATTCCAGCGCGGTGCGGACTGTCAGGCCGTGCGGGGCGGCCAGTTCCGTGGCCTCCGTGAGCCAGTCCAGATAGGCCGGGATGTCCGCCTGTTTCATGCGCCAGTCGTCAAAAGGTTCGCCGGGCATCGGGGCGTGGTCGGAAATGCCGTATTCCCGCAGTCCGGCACGCACGGCTGACTGCACATATTCCTGCGGAGTGCCGGAGGCGTGCAGGCACAGGGGGGTATGGGTATGGTAATCGCAGTACATGGGGGAATGCCCATGTTAGCACGGCGGCGCGGGCGGTTCAATCCGGAGGATGTATTTGCCGATTATTTGCCGTCTTTGACTTTATGGGTTGATTTTATGGACAGGATTTTTTAGAGTCCCGTTGAATAGGACACGTGACATATGAGTGATTGGCAAGGTTTTTCCCCGCTGAATGATTTTACAGGACCTCTCCTGGACAACCTGAAGCGCCATCCCAAGCGCATCGTTTTTCCGGAAGGGGAGGATGTGCGCGTGTTGCGTGTGTCCGAACGCTTCGTGGCGGAACAGGCTGGCGTGCCCATCCTGCTGGGACGGAAGGAAGTCATCAGGAGAATGGCGGAAATGAACGGAATTTCCCTGAAATTCGTCCGCATCATTGAACCGGAAAAGAGCTCCGACCTCCAGATGTTCTGCGACCGCTATGAGCGTGCGGAACAAATGTTCGGCAACGGGCTGCCCATGAACACGCGTGAAATCGTTTCCGAACCCGTCCACTTTGCGGCCATGATGGTGCTTTACGGCCAGGCGGACGCCATTGTGGCCGGGAACATGAAAAGGGTGGCCTCCGTCTTCCGCGCCGTGAACAAATATCGGCAGGACCCCGTTCCTGCCAAGCCCCTCTTCGCCATCTCCATTGTGCTGGTTCCCGAATTTGCCAGAAAATTCGGCGGACGCGGCATCTACTTCCTGGCGGATACCGGGGTGACGCCTGATCCCACGGTGGAGAACATGGCCTACTTTGCCGTGGAAACGGCCAAAATGGCCCGGCACATGCTCGGCAAAAGCATTCGCGTCGCCATGCTGAGCGCGTCCACGGACGGCTCCGTGCCGGAACTGGCCGCGGACCGTACCAAGGCCGCCACGGCGCTGGCCCGGAGCATGGTGCAGAAGGAATGCCTGAACAGTGAAATCTCCGTGGAAGGGGAAATCCAGATTGACGCCGCCCTGTCACCGGACTCCTACAGCGTGCGCGTGCACCGCAACTCCATGCTGCAACCCAGTGACGTGTGGGTTTTCCCGACCCTGGATGCCGCCGACATCTCCAAAAAGCTGATCTGCATGATGCCCTCCGTATATAACTACGGCCTGATTCTGGGCGGCCTGCTCTTCCCTATTGCCCAGCTTCCGCGGCTGACGGATGAAGACCGGATGTTCGGCACCGCGCTGGTGGTGGGGAATGAAGCCATCAAATTCCACCTGCTGTATCCGCAGGGGGTTGCTCCCCTTTATTGACCGGGAGCGGCGCGTCCTTGACCAGCAGGCGTTTCTCCTTCCGCACGGCCAGTTTGCCCCCCGGCAGGGAAGTGCGGGAAGGGCCGTCCGTCGCCAGGATGCCCATGACCCGGAGCACGGCATCCTCCGTCAGGTCCGGAACATGCTGGCGGCGCAGGTAATCATGCACGGCGCATTGCCTCAGCTCCGCGGGGAGCCGGTTCACCTTAGGCAGGAACAGGCGTCCCTGCGGGTCCGTCAGGTTCATGGAATCCAGAGCCTGGGAAAGCGCCGTGCGTATCCGGTTCTCCACCCGGCACGCGCGTGAAAAGGAAAGGCTGGTATCCCGCTGGAACAGGGCATCCAGCTTTGGGATGACCTCATGGCGCAGGGCGTTCCTGGTATACTCCGTGGACTGGTTGCTGGCGTCCTCCCTCCAGGGAATATGGCGCCGGGTCAGGTACGCGGTGATCTCCTCCCTGGAAAAATCCAGCAGGGGCCGGACGACAGTCAAACCGTTGGCCCACGTGGAGACGGGAGCCATGCCGTGAATGCCGGAAGCCCCGCGGCACAGGTGCAGGAGGGCGGTCTCCTGCTGGTCGTTCCGGTGATGGGCCAGCGCCACGAAGGCCCCGGGGCGGTTTGAGGCCCACTTCCGGAACAACGCCTGCCGCGCATGCCGGGCCGCTTCTTCCAGAGACATGCCCCCGGTACGGGCCATGGTGCGGACGTCCGCCTGCTCCCACACGCAGGGAACCCTCAGGGCGGCGGCATATTGGCGTACGAACTGCATCTCCTCATCCGCCTCCGGCCGCAAACCGTGGTGCACGTGGCAGGCGATGAGGTTGCACCCCTGCATGCCGGACAGCAGGGAAAGGAGGGCCATGGAATCCCGCCCGCCGCTGATGCCGGCAAGGACGGGACGCCCGGAACGCAGAAGCTCCGCACACTGGCTGTCAAAATGGTCCGGTGTCAACGTCATGCTGCCGCCAGTGAAGCAGGAAAAAGGGGCAAAGAGAAGCCTTCAAATAAAAAACCCCGTTTTCCGGGAAGGAAACGGGGTTGGAAAACTGTTGGAACAAGCCTTACTTGTTAAGCTTGGGCTTGCCGCCGCTGCGCCGGACGGAACCGAAACGCTTCTGGAACTTGTCGATGCGGCCTTCGGTGTCCACGAACTGGTTCTTACCGGTGAAGAACGGGTGGGAATCGGAGGTGATACCGCAGGAAACCACGAAATGTTCAACCCCGTCAATAACTTCCGTCTTGGGGGAACGAACCGTGGAATGGGTGATGAAGCGGCGTCCGGTGGTGATGTCAACGAAGATGACCGGATTATACTGGGGATGAATATCTTTCTTCATGGTGATGTATTGCGTTTCCGACGCAAGGGGAGCACCAGTATAGGTGCGTTTTATTGCATGTCAAGCATCCCCGCATAAAAATGCGGAACTCTGTGAATGACGGTGCATGGGCTTGCCCGGGGAGCGGTTATGGGGATGATGGAACGGAAAAATGGAGCAGGTGCTGAAGAGACCCCCCTGGTGGGCGTGGTTTTCCCTGATGGGACTGGAGATTCCTTCTGCAGCCATTGCGTGGGCTTTTGCCGTCAGCCAGTCCCATCTGGTGGTGGTCTCCTCCCCCTGGCTGTACCAATTCCTGTTTGTGGCCGTCTGGTGCGTTAACATGCTGGACCGTGTGATGAAAGTATTCCGGGGAGGTCCTGCGGTATTCTCTGATGAATGCCTGCTGTTTGCCAAAAAGCACTGCTTCGTCATCTCCCTGCTCATTATAGTGGCCGCCATCACGGGACTGTGGATCATGTTCTTCCAGTTGGGCGTGGTCATCTTCCAATTCGCCCTGCTGCCGGGTATTTGCAGCCTGCTGTTCCTGTACTTTTCCACCAATCCGCACAAAAAGGGAATCCTGTCCTCCGCATTCGTCATGGGGGCGTTCTTCGCCTCCGTCTCCTTTGCCACCGGCGCCGGAATCCCGGCTTACTTTTACGGAACCATGGGGGGAGGGATGAGCGGGCAGCTGTCCACGCCCACCTGGTACCTGGTGGCCCTGGTCATGCTGAGCATGCTCAGCCGGAGGCGGTGGATAGAGGAAGAAGATGAAGACGGACAGGACTCCGCCGCCCGCGACATGGTCTCCCTGGTATGGATGGGGGTGATTGTCATTTACGTGGTCTTCTGCCTGGCCGCCGCCGCACGGGAATACACCGGAGATGCGTGGATTTATTACGGACTGGCTACGGCGGGAGTATTCATGTTTGTGCTGGACAGGCTGAAAAGGAACATGCCTCCCCTCATGCTGTACACCCTCTCCTGGGTGGCTCTGATCTTTCCGCTGGTGCTGAGCGGCATTCTGGCGCAGGCTTCCTCCTGATTGTCTGGCAGAGCTTCCCCCTGGGACCGAGGCAAAACATAGGAAAATTGAAAAAATGATATTTTGTGGTTGCAATACCAGAGATCCAGTGCTAGATTCTGCCCCGCAACCACGTTCTGCGTGCAAGCAAGTGGCTCGGTAGCTCAGTCGGTAGAGCAGGGGATTGAAAATCCCCGTGTCGGCGGTTCGATCCCGTCCCGAGCCACCATTTTTTTCTCCCAATTTTTTTAATCCCCTTTTTTATTCGGGAAGTAGCTCAGCCTGGTGGAGCGCCTGCTTTGGGAGCAGGATGTCGCAGGTTCGAATCCTGTCTTCCCGACCATTTATTCTTCAATGAGTTATTGGGGATTTTCTATTAATGTGATCCAAGCGTTAGCTCGACAGGAATAAAGCCATCATGGCAAGGAGGCAATTTCCTCGACCTTAATACTATCAGAAATAATGCTGGCCCGGTAGAAACTTGAATCATACTTGTATCCATCCTGATTTTTTTCTTCGCTTATTAGTTTTTTAAGTTGATCGATGGTTGAGACTCCAAAAAGTGGAAGAATTTTATGACAATATTTTCGAGATTTAATCTTTCTCCATTTTTCTTTTTGCCCCCAATCGTATTCATCATAACAATAAGTAAACGGAAACCACAGACGAGATTCATCATCCAGAAGAAGATTGGATAACTGAAAAAGCAATATATCTGCAAAGATCAGATTTTTACGCGTTAGGATTGGCTTGCTTTCTCTAGTGAGTAAAATGTCCGCCATATTCGACAATTTACAGGGCGATTGGTTTATTTCTTTGGGGTAAATTTTATCTATAGTATGTAGATAACATCTAAATTTAATAAAATTTGATTCGTTTTCTAAATTTCCATACATTTTCAAAAAATATGTATGGGTGATTAGTTGATGTATAACTTCAAATTCTTCATAGTATAAAAGAGTTGTTATGGTACATATAAAAATTTCCCAGATAAAAAATAAATGGGGATCTCTACCATATTGGTTAGTTGATGGTATTTCATGGATGCTATTATAGCAAGTTTCCATAAAGTCCGGTATGAGATCTTCCAAGGAAACCTCCAGAGAAATTATTGTGGAGAGGTATTCCATATACACATCCCGGAGGGGTTTAAGCTCGCTTATTTTATCGACAACCAGTGTACCAGTTATATTCTCAACTATCTCATATTGGGAAAGTTTTTCGATGAATTCATCCCGAAATTGCCGTAGCAGCATATCTTGTTTTTTTTTGTTTCTGCCATCATCCGCCTTGAGTTGTCTGATTATTATTTCCAGTGAATATAAATTTACATTTTTATCATCAAGCCACTCCGGCTTGCGGCCAAGAGCCGGTTTTTGATAAGTCGGGCAGTCGTATAAGTTTCGCAAAAGTTTTTCATATTCCCGGTCGTATATTTCAAGGTCAGAAAGGTCTATGTATATTCGACTTTTTATGTAAGCGGGACAATAAGCTTCTCCGTTGTCATCTTTTTCAAAAATCACAGGAATGAATTTTTCCTGTTTTACTTTTCCGTAAACCTCGGAAGATATAATAGTTGTTTCATCGCCCACGCCTCCCTTCCTCTGATTTGCTTTCGCGGCATAGACTTTATCGCAGACCAGCAGCACCCGCTTTATACCAGTATCAACGACGCATTTTTCCATGAAAGCATACTTATCCTGTCCTTCCTTTAAATCCCATTTATCCCAGATGACCGAAATACCATCTGATATCAACCGTTCCGCCAACTCGAAAACTTTTTTCTCATGCTCTTCCGTTGACCATGCGTATGAAATGAATACTGTAGGTGATGTAGTAGCATCGGTACTGACCATGACTTTATTATGGTATTTTTGTTTAATTGCTCAAGTTATTTAATGGAGTCTCAAGGAAACTTCTCTTTTTCCCTTGCTATCCATTTGGATTCATCCTATGGCACTAAAGTTCCTTTTTGCTGATGTAATTGGAAGTGCTGAATTTTTTGCTTGAGGTTCGGAAAGAGGCACGCAGACTACATATATGAAGCACAGCCAAGAGAAGACAGCACCTCCTTCCTGGCTGGCGGGGTTGAGGTGGTCGTTTACCGGGTATGTGGCGGGAACATTGCTGGCGGCGGGGGCAGGGGCGCTGGATTTGCCCGTGCTGGCGCGGGGGCTGCTTCTGCTGGCGGCGGTTTGTTTTGTGGCTTCTCTGGTTTGTGCAGGGGCTTGTGTCAGGAGCAGTAAAATCGCCCGCTGGTACTTAGTTCTTGTAGTTGTGATGATTATGGTTGCGGTGCTGTTAAGGAATGGGAGTTAGTTAATTGGTCATTTGTATATCTTTTGATTGACTGCGCGTGCGCGTATGTATACTTTCCGTCCATGTTCCTCCGTTTTTTGTCGAGTCTCTCTCTTGCTGCCGGCGTGGCTGCGGTTGCCCAGGCCAACACCCAGCCTTATCCGGATTCCGATTCTTCGGACGGGTATGATACCGGCTATTATGCGGAAGCCTATTCCGGGGGATATAATAGCTCTCCGGCTCCCACAGGGGAGTCCGCCCCTAAGCCCGTTTTCCCCACGCAGTCCTATTTTGAACTGCTCGGGCCCATGGATTCCAGAAACGGCCACGGGAGCGTGAATGTGCAGAACTGGATGACGGACCTGAATCTGTGCCGGATGTCCAGCGGTTCCTGGGGCTTTTCCGCCACGACGGCTTTGCGCCTGACCTGGTTCAACGGAGAGGGCGCCCGTGCGATGGATGTGGATGAGCTGTACACGGTGTGGCTGAATGCCACTGCCTCCTACAAGCTCAGCGGGAAGACGAGACTGGTTTTCGGCGTGACGCCGCAGATTTCCACGGATTTCGATACCTGGACCAGCCATAATATCTTTTTCGGCGGCCATGCCCTTCTCGCCGGCCCCCTCAACGACCGGTTCAGCTATGGCATCGGCGTCGGGTGTTATCCCCAGCTGGGGGATTTCCCCATCCTTCCCCTGATCCAGTTTGAGTGGAAGGCAACCCGCAACTGGACTCTTCAACTGGAAGGCGCGCGCCTTTCCTATACCAGCAAGGTGAGCGAAGGACTGACGTGGGGGCCGTTCGTCTCCGTAGTTTCCGGCACATGGACGATTCACCATGACCGCCGCATCCGCCAGTTTGAATGGATTTCAGGCATTGCCGGCGTAGGCGCGGAGATAGGGCTGGGCCGCTGGGGCAGCGTACGCCCCCGCATTGTGACGGACGTAGGCTTTTCCTTCGGGAACTCCGGCACCATCAAGACCAGCAACGGGAGCCATGAACTGGAGAAGTACCATTATGATCCCGGTTTCTACCTGCGCGCGGGATTGCAGTTTGATTTTTGATCGGCCAACAGGATTAGCGAATAAATGACAAAGGCCTCCGGAGCGCTGAATGCTCCGGAGGCCTTTTTGCAGGGAAGTTGTTCAGAACCGGGCAGGTCCGGGCAGGATCAGGCTTCCTCAATGGAAGGGCGCCCCACGGAGTGGTATTCAAATCCCATGGCCTTGATGTTGGCCGGAGAAAGGATGTTCCTTCCGTCAAAGATGATGCGGTTGCGCATGACATCCGCCAGCTTTTGCAGGTCCGCATTGGCGTATTCGCTCCATTCCGTGGCGATGATCAGCACTTCAGCATCCTCGGCGCATTCATACATGTCTTCCACCAGCGTCACGCCCAGAGGTTCCAGAATGGGTGCGGCGGTGTTCATGGCCTTGGGGTCCGTGGCAGTGACGGTGGCTCCCTCTCTGCGGAGTTTTTCACAGAGTTTCAGGGCAATGGATTCCCGGATGTCGTCCGTGTTCTGCTTGAACGCCAGGCCCCAGACGGCGATTTTTTTATCCTTGAGCACCCAGAGGCGCTCCCGGATATGGTCCAGGAAGTGGACGTGCTGGGTATTGTTGATGTGCTCCACTTCCTCCAGCAGGGTGAAGGGGATGCCCAGCGTGCGGCTGATGTTGATGAAGGCCTTGACGTCCTTCGGGAAGCAGGAGCCGCCGTAGCCCAGCCCGGCGTTGAGGAAGTGGCGGGAGATGCGTTTGTCCATGCCGATTCCTTCCGCTACCAGCTCCACGTCCGCTCCCGTTTTTTCACAAATTTTCGCGACAGCGTTGATGTAGGAGATTTTCAGCGCCAGGAAGGAGTTGGCCGCATGCTTGATGAGTTCCGCGGAGTTGACGTCCGTTTCCAGAATGGGGGCCAGGATGGGCTGGTAAACGCGTTTGATGACGTTCATGGCGCGTTCGGAGTTGGCGCCGATGACGATGCGGTCCGGGTGCAGCAGGTCGTCCACCGCGCAGCCTTCCCTCAGGAATTCGGGGTTGGAGACGATGTCGAATTCCACGCCCGGCCTTGCATAGCGCTTGATGGTCTGGCGCACTTTTTCCCCGGTTTTAACGGGAACGGTGGATTTGTCCACAATGACCTTGTAGCCCATTTCCGGTTTCAGCGCCTGGGCAATTTCCCGAGCCACTTTTTCAATGTAGGTCAGGTCCACGGAGCCGTCCGTATTGGGCGGGGTGGGCACGGCGATGAAAATGACGTCGCTTTCCGCAATAGAGTCGGCAATGGAAGGGGAGAATTCCAGCCGCCCTACGGCCACGTTTTTCTTGACGAGGTCTTCCAGCTTGGGTTCGTAGATGGGAATGGCTCCGGATTGGAGGGTGCGTATTTTTTCCTCGTTATTGTCCACGCAGATGACGTGATGGCCCATTTCCGCAAAACAGGTGCCCGTGGTAAGTCCCACGTAGCCACTGCCGATGATCGTTAAATTCATGGTGTCAGTGCAAATAGATGGTAAAAACTCAATTGCCTTAAAGGATAGGGGCCGGAGGACCAATGTTCAAGCATAATGGGAGATAGGATTTTTTCTGTCAAAATAAAAAGTTCCTGATTGAGCGCCTACCCTCCGTGTGCTATAACCACGACCAGACAGAAAGGATCTGTTTATTTTAATTTGAACGTTATGAAAACACCTATCACCGTTACCGTTACAGGAGCCGCCGGCCAAATCGCCTATTCCCTGCTGTTCCGTATTGCTTCCGGCAGCATGCTGGGACCGGATCAGCCGATCAACCTGCGCCTGCTGGAGATTCCCCCGGCCATGAATGCTCTGGAAGGGGTGGTAATGGAACTGCGTGACGCCGCGTTCCCGCTGGTCAATGAAATCGTCCCCACCTCTGATCCGGATGAAGCCTTCGCCGGCGCAGATTGGTGCCTGCTGGTGGGCTCCGTCCCCCGCAAGGCAGGTATGGAGCGCAAGGATCTGCTGGACATCAACGGCAAGGTGTTCATCGGCCAGGGCCAGGCCATCGCCCGCAGCGCCGCCAAGGACGTGCGCGTGCTCGTCGTCGGCAATCCCTGCAATACGAATGCCCTCATCGCCATGCATAACGCTACCGGCGTTCCCGCCGACCGTTTCTTCGCCATGACTCGCCTGGATGAAAACCGCGCCAAGAGCCAGCTTGCTGAAAAGGCCGGCGTTCATGTGACGGAAGTGACCAACATGACCATCTGGGGCAACCATTCCTCCACCCAGTACCCGGATTTCACCAACGCTAAGATCGGCGGCAAGCCCGTGACGGAAGTCATCAAGGACATTGAATGGCTCAAGGGTGACTTCATCACCACCGTGCAGCAGCGCGGCGCCGCCATCATCAAGGCCCGCGGCGCTTCCTCCGCCGCCTCCGCCGCCTCCGCCGCCGTGGACACCGTCCGCAGCCTGGCTACCCAGACCCCTGAAGGCGACTGGTACTCCGTGGCCGTCTGCTCTGATGGCTCCTATGGCATTGAAAAAGGCCTGATCTGCTCCTTCCCGGTCCGCACCACCAAGGATGGCGGCTGGGAAATCGTGCAGGGCCTCCCGATCAACGCGTTCTCTCAGGAAAAGATTGACGCTACCGTCAATGAACTGAAGGAAGAACGTGACGCCGTCTCCTCTCTGTTGAAGCATTGAAGTTGATTTGCTTTTGCGCCGGGCTCTCCGTTTTCGGAGAGCCCGGTTTTTTTTGTGTCCGGGAAGCTCCGTAAGCCTCATTTTCTGCGGGACAGAAGTTTTTTTCCATGTTAAAAAGAAGGATGGACGCAGCGTCCGTTTATTTATGGATCAAGACCGTATATTATACCGGGGGGAGGCTTTTGCACTGACCGGAAATTCCGTGCGCCAGGACGCCGCGCACTGGGCGGAGGTGGAGCCGGACGGGCACGTGAGGACAATGAAGAACGGGCGCTATTCGGAATGGCGCATTCTCCAGGATAGCGGGGCGTACCCGCATTACCGGGGAAGTTTTGAAGTGCTCAACAAGGCCTACAGCCTGGCGTTGAATGAGGCGGCCTCCCTGCTCAACGGGGAGGGGACATTCCGTACGGGGAACAACTGGCCCACCGTGTGGACGCGGGATATTTCCTATGCCACCCATCTGGGGCTCGGCCTGTGGAACGTTCATGCCTGCATGAAGAGCCTGAATGCGCGGGTGCGGAACGGGGAGGTGGAGCAGGATACCGGAACAGGCGGGTCCTGGCCCATTTCTTCAGACCGCGTGGTGTGGGGTATGGCCGCGTGGGAGGTTTACTGCCTGACGGGGGATGCGGACTGGCTGTCCCGTTCCTGCCGCGTGCTGGAAAAGACGTGCCTGCGGGATGAAGAGGTGCTTGCTGCTACGGGCGGTCTGGTGAAGGGGGAGTCTTCCTTTCTGGACTGGCGGGAACAGAGCTACCCCGCGTGGATGACTTCCGCGGACATCGGGGATTCGTGCAGCCTCTCCACCATGCTTCTGCACGCGGAGGCCCGCAAGGCGCTTTCCCGCATGTTCCGGGAGCTGGGGATGGAGGAGAAGGCGCGGGAGTGGGAGGAAAAAAGCGCCGTCCTTTCCGCCGTGATTGAGCGGTTTTTCCGGATTCCGGAGGATGCCCTGTATGGGCAATACCTGTATGGCCGCGGGTATCCCGTGCTGTCGGAAAAAGTGGATTCCCTGGGCAATCTGCTCTGCGTGCTTCTGGGGCAGGCGCACGGTTCCCATGCCGCCGGAATGGTGGCCGGTCTTCCCCACTGCGTTTACGGCATCCCCTGCTTTCATCCCCAGATGCCGGATGAGGTGCCCCCCTACCATAACCGCGCCATGTGGCCGTTCCTGGAGGGTTATTATGCTCAGGCCGCCGCCGCGGTGGAGAATGAGTCCGCCCTGTCCCTGGCGTTCGCCTGCATGGTGCGCGCCGCCCTGCTGTGCGGCACCAACAAGGAGAACGTACTTCTGGAAACGGGGCTGGATGATGGCCTTCTGCTCAGCTCGGACAGCCAGCTCTGGAGCATTGCCGGGATGCTGGGCAGTTTTTACAAGGGGCTTTTCGGCATCCGGCTCCTGCCGGATTCCCTGGAATTCCGCCCCTGCGTTCCGGAATCCTTTGAGGGCGTTCATGAACTGACCGGGCTGGAATACCGCGGCATGACGGTGGATGTGCGTCTGAACGGCAGCGGGCACCGGATAGCGCGCTGCCTGGTCAATGGGCAGGAAGGGCGTCCGATTCTTTCCGCAGGCATGAAGGGCCGTGTTCAGGTGGAGCTGGAACTGGCCGCCGGAGAAGAAGGGGCGGGGCAGGTGAACGTGGCCCACATGGGTCGCAGCCTGCCGTTTCCGGCATGGAAGGCCGCCCGCCACGGCATCGCGTGGGAGGCCGTGGATGGAGCGGATTATTACCGCGTTTACCGGAATGGCATTCCGGTGTCCCAGACGGAGTTCTGCCATTACATGCCTCCGCCCAGCCGGGGGGATGTGTATTTCCAGGTGATGGCGGTCGCGCTGGACGGCAGGGAATCCTACCTTAATGAACCCAATGATTACCCTTCCGCGGATTCCCGCATGGAGACCCGCCCCTGCGGCCTGAGCGGGGATGAAGTCTGGTTCTCCCGCGTTACGGAGTCTCCGGATGCCCTGTGCTATAATGTGAACATAGACCAGCCCGGCGTGTACCGGGTGGACGCCTTTTTTGCTAACGGCACATATGACGTTTCAGACGGGAATACCTGCGCCCTGCGCAGCCTGTACCTGAACGGGCGGCGGGTGGGCACGCTGGCTTTTCCCCATACGTCCCGCTCCGGCAACTGGGAGTATTTCATTTATTCCACGGCGGTGGAGGCGGTCATTCCGTCCGGTCCCTGCCGGGTGGAGGTGGTGTACGACGCTTTTTCCGAGAATATGAACCGCCTGGTGAACGATATGGTGATAAAACACCTGCGTTTTACCCGTATATCCTGACACCGGTTCATGGATCTTATGTCAAAACGCTTTTTTGTCTTGTTGCTGGCCCTGGGCGCCGGCGTGTGGAATGCTCCTGCCGCGGAGAAGGAGGGGGCTGGCGCCTTGCCGTCTCCGGCCTCCGCTTCCCGGGAAGGGGCGGATTTTACCCGCCTGCCCGTGAGCTGGACGGTGAATCCCAGGGATGCCGCCAACGCCCGCGCCGCGTGGAAGGCGCTGGAAGCCTACCATCAGGGCAAGCCCAGGTCTTCCAGAAAACTGCATGTAGTTTATGTAACGTTCAAGGACAGGCCGGCGTTGGACGGATACCGGGAACGGTATGACCATATCCTGAAAAACATCCAGGCCTATTACGCGGACCAGATGCAGGCCAACGGTTTTCCTCCGCTCACGTTCCAGCTTGACCTGGACGACCGGGGAAAGCTCGTCATTTATGATGCCTATGTGGACAAGCCCATGAGCGAGATGAACGTGCAGAGTTCCGGTCCCGTCTCCCGTGAAGCTGCCAGGAAGGTGCTGGCTTCCAAGGGCATTGACATTGAAAAGGAGCACGTGCTGATCATCTGCCAGCTTCCGGACGGCGTGGGGCCTTATTACGGCGGCGGCTTCAGCCACCAGGGCACAGGCTGGACGTGTGACCAGGAAGGCCTGGACCCGGCCAGTTTCCTGGATAAGGAAATGATGCAGGGCGGCCGCTTCAAGGTGACCAGGGGAAAGAACGCCACCATTTACATCGGCGGCACGGCCCATGAGCTGGGGCACTCCTTCGGCCTTCCCCATACGGGCAACGGCTGGGATTACCCCGATGCGGGGGATTCCC
The DNA here is from genome assembly GCA_048388685.1 of Akkermansia sp. Classification (GTDB taxonomy): domain Bacteria; phylum Verrucomicrobiota; class Verrucomicrobiia; order Verrucomicrobiales; family Akkermansiaceae; genus Akkermansia. The sequence continues at coordinate 41,599 of DBGCTZ010000022.1, forward strand.
TGATGGGCCATGGCAATTCCTCGTACGGCAATGAACTGCGCAACGAGGGGAAGGGCGCCTACCTGGCGCCTACGGACGCCCTGAAACTGGCCAGCGTGCCGCTGTTCAACGGGGTGGAGACGGAGCTTCCCGCGGACGCCTCCTACGGGCGCATGATCGGCAAGTACGTTCCGGGCTCCTATGAACGGCTGGAGGCCATTCCCGTCAAGGAAGGCTTGCGGTTGAAGGGCCAGGTACGCCTGACGCGCCCCGCTTACGGCATCGTGGTCCACCTGGACCCTCCCGGCGGTTCGGACTATGATTCCAATGCCGTGGGCGCCTCCCTGAATGAAAAGGGGGAATTTGACCTCACCATCTGCCGGCCCGGCTACAAGGGCGGCTTTATTGAAATGAGGGTGGCGGTGCTCAACTGTGACAGCACCCGCAGCATGATTACACTGCCCGTGTGGATGGATGCGCAGGGCGCCAGGGTTCCTTCCCTGGCCCAGACCGTTTACTTCGGGGACGTGCAGAACCTGTGGATGCGCGGCAGCATGAAGGAAGCCGGGAAGGCCCTCGCGGAGGTGGAGCGCAAGCATGGCTCCCGTCCGGAGGTGAAGGAATGGCTTCCCATCTGGAAGCGCGCCCTGGATCGCCAGGACCCGTCTCTGGAGGCCACCCCGGCCCAGATCCCGGCGGAGACCGCCAGCATCAGCCTGAATGACTGCAAGCCCTCCGTGGCGCAGGTGGGCTGGGCCGTTCCCCTGTGGGATGCCCTCTTCCCGTCGGACCTGGGCCCCGTGCCCTTCTTCCGGACGATTGGAAAGCCGGACCGCTTCATCCTGGCGCATGCCCCGGCCGTCTTTTCCTATGACCTGGATGGCCGCTGGAAGGAATTCCGCGCGGACGTGGGGCTTCCCTTCGGTTCCCGCGGCAGCGTCAAATTCAGCGTGTACCTGGACGGCAACAAGCTTTTTGAATCCCCCGTGCTCAAGGATGGTTCCTCCGTTCCCGTGAAGGCGGCGGTGGAGGGCGGCAAGAAGCTGGAAATCCGCGTGGATGACGCCGGAGACGGCAATACCGCTGACTGGGGCATTATTGCCAACGGCATTCTGACCCGGTAAATTTCCGCTCCACTGGCGGAGAAATATGACATTAGGCTTGTCTTTTGTCCTTTCTCATAGTGTTCTGTGGACTAGCCATGATTGGGATGAATGCAAAGCTATGGGGTGCGGCGGTGCTGATCGCCGGGGCTCCCCTGTTTGCAGAGACGCCCGCGGAACAATCCCCGGCTCCCGCACCCGCCCAAACCGGGGAGGAAAAACCCCGGGAGGAAATGATGGGAAATCTCCTTTCCGGCACGCTTGTTCCGCAGATACCCTCCAATATCTCCATCACCAATGACGGCCCCATCAGCGTGGAGAACTTCAAGAAAATCATCTTTGAAGGCCCGCGCGTTCACATGGTTACGGATACGGGGGTGGAAGTGTTTGCGGATTACGCCCAGGCGGACCTGGACCAGAACAAGGTCTTCCTGAAAGGCAACCTGGCCATTTACCAGAGTGACAGCAGAACGCGCACCAACAGCCTGGTACGCGCCAATACCGCGGAGTTTGACTGGGAGAACGAGGTGCTTCTCACGGATGCCATCAAGGCGAAGATGGAAGGGCTGATCCTGCGCAGCGGAAAGTTTGAATCCCGTAAGGACGCCGCGGGCAATACTTATCTGGAAGCTCTGGATGCCTCCGTCACGGCGGAGGACGTGAGCGAGCCCCTCACCTGGATTTCAGCGGACAGGATACGCGTTTATCCGGAGGACAGGTTCTCCTTCAAGAACCTGACCCTGTATTACAGGGGCGTTCCCTTCTTTTACTTTCCCTACCTCAGCCACTCCCTGAATCCGGAGGTGGGCTATCTTCCTCTGCCCGGCATGCGGTCCATCTGGGGGCCTTACCTGCTGAATGAATACGGGTTCCTGCTGGGGAAAAAATGGTCGGACAACGGCATGCCTTCCGCGGACTACCTGGGCACCCTGCATCTGGACTACCGCACCAGGCGCGGCTTTGCCTACGGGCTGGACATCCGTGACGTGCTGCTGGAAAAGGAATGTCCGGACATGACGGGGCTGTCCTTTTACAAGACCCGTGACAAAGGGGTGAAGATCAACGCCGGGGATGATGAATCCCGCGAACACCTTGATCCGGACCGCTGGCGCCTGGCGCTTCAGCAAATGTGGTCCCACCGGGTGAATTCACGTACGGACTGGCGGCTGAAGGCCAACGTCAACATGCTGAGCGACGAGTACATGCTGCGTGACTTTTATCCGGAAATCTATCAGCGCAATTCTTCTCCGGATAACACGGTGCTCATCTCCCGCACGGATGACACCAATGATTTTTCCCTGCTTCAGCGTTTCGTTCCCAACAACTTTTACATGGCGGACCAGCGGACGGAGTTCAGTTATGAACGGATCAAGTCCCCTGTTTTCCGTTCTCCCGTCATGTATGAGAGCCGCACCAGCTTCGCGTTCCTCAAGCAGTACGTCCCTCCCTTCATGCGGACGGGAATCCGGGATATGCTGGATGACCTGGAGCCCGGAACCACTTCCTATGATTACTGGGCGCGCATGCTGATGACGGACAGCTACAGCCGGTTCCATTCCTACCATGAGATTTCCGCTTCCCAGAAAATCATGGGCTTTCTGAATGTGACGCCCAAGGTGGGCGGGGGCTACACGGGGTATTACGGCGTGGATGACTACAAGCCGCTCAACCAGGGGATTTTTTATGCGGGCACGGATGCGGACTTCAAATTTTCCCGCCGTTATTCCTCCGTGTACAGTGATTCCATGGGGCTGAACGGCATGAACCACATCGTGCAGCCCCACTTCACGCTGGCGTACGTGAAGACCAACCGTTTGAGTGAGCTTTACCCCCAGATTGACGGGGACACCCCTACCACCAATCCGCCGTCCCTGAGCCTGGGCAGGTACACGGAAATTGACTCCCTGCCCACGGGGCTGGTCTTCCGCTACGGGCTGCGCAACATGCTCATGACCAGCCGGGACTCCAATTCCCACCGCTGGTTCTCCTGGGACGTGTTCATGGACGCGTACCTGTATGACCCGGTCAATCAGCGGGACTTCTCCAACCTCTTCTCCTTCATGCGCTGGAATCCCGTTCCGTGGATGGAATACCGGTCGGAAATGCAGGCCCCCATCCTGGGGAAGGATAAAATCTCCGGCTGCCATGAATACAACAATTCCCTGCGCTTCATGCCGTGGCGTTCCACGGAAATCGTGGTGGGGCACCGTTACCTGAACCAGCACTCCCTGCTGGAAGACAGCAGCCAGCTGGACCTGCGCCTCCTGCAGCGTTTCTCGGAAGACTGGGCATTCAGCGGCAAGTGGCGCTTCTCCCTGCTGGACGGCAAGCTGGACATTCAGGAATACAACGTGTACCACAACATGGGTTCCTGGTACCTGGGCGTGGGCGCGTTCGTGCGCAAAAACGGGAATAAAAATGAATTCGGCCTGGGCATCAGCTTCACGATCCAGCAGACCGGGGACTACATGCCGGTCAAGTTCCTTTGATTGACGGAGGAGGCGTTTTTCCGTGCCCCTGTGAATGGGCGCATGAAGCTTTTCCGGGCGGGAAGAGCGGGCGGCGGCCATGCATGATCCAGATGCCGCAAGGGCTTGCGCGTTTGTGCCGGAACCTTGGCTTGCATTCCGGAAGGGAAAGAAGGAAGATGCCATGAGATGGGACCAACCCTGGCGGATGCCGTCACGGGAGCGCCGTCCGGCGCCCGGCATCCGCGGAAGGCCCCCAACCCATTATCTTATCACGAACATGAACGCTCAGGAATTGATCAAGACGCTGGAATGGCGCTACGCCACCAAGGTATTCAACCCGGACCGCCCCATTCCGGCGGATGACTGGGAGGCCCTTCTGGAATCCCTTCATTTAAGCCCTTCCTCCCTGGGGCTCCAGATGTGGAAGTTCCTTGACGTGCAGGACCCCGCCGTGCGCGCGGAACTCCGCAAGGCCTCCTGGGACCAGTCCCAGGTCACGGACGCCTCCCATCTGGTGGTCTTCTGCGCCCGCAGGGACTTCAAGCCGGAAGACGTGCAGCGTTATCTGGAGCGCATCGTGGAGGTGCGCGGCGTCACCATGGAATCCCTGGACCAGTACCGTGCCCGCATTTTTGAACTGGTGGATTCCAAGTCCCCGGAAGTGCTGAAAGCCTGGCTGGAACGGCAGGTGTACATCGCCCTCGGCTTCATGATGAGCTGCGCCGCGGACCTCCGGGTGGATACCTGCGCGCTGGAAGGGATGGACCCCGCGGCCTATGACCGCATTCTGAAGCTGGAAGATTCCCCGTATTACACGCTCTGCGCCCTGGCCCTGGGCTACCGGAATGAAGAGGCGGACAAGTACGCCCGCCTGGCCAAGGTCCGCTTTGACCGGGACGACGTCATTCCGGTGATTTGACGGCGTGGGCCTGATTCCCGGCCTCAAGCAGTCTGCGCATGTCTTCCGGCAGGGGGGCTTCCGCGGTGAACATCTGTTCATCAAAGGGAAAGTCCAGCCGGCAGGCATGTAGCGCATGGCGCGGCAGGATGAGTTTTTCTTCCAGCTCCCGGCTCCAGCCGTGCTGGATGTAGTCCAGGTAGCACTCCCCGGAAGGGCCGTAAATCTTGTCCCCCAGGATGGGATGGCCCAGGTGCGCCAGATGCACGCGTATCTGGTGCATGCGGCCCGTCTCCGGAATGCACCGGACCAGCGCCAGCGGGCCGTGGGAAGCATTCCACGTCTGTTCCACCCGGAAAACGGTGGCGCATTCCTTCCCGGCGGGGTGGACGGCCTGCCTGACCCAGATGCGGCTTTCCGCCACGTCTCCCTGCCTCAGGATGGGGGCGGTGCAGGTGGTCTCCGTCCATTCCGGCCATCCCCGGATGATGGCCAGGTACTCCTTGTGCATCAGGCGCCGCTGCATGGCCCGTCCCAGCTGGCGTGCCGCCGCCTTGTTCTTGGCGATCAGCGTCAGGCCGCTGGTCTCCCGGTCCAGTCTGTTGACCAGGGAAAGAACCGCTCCATTGGTGATTTCATAACTCAGCAGGGCCTCTACGCCTTCCAGCAGATGGGGCTCCTTTTTCCCGTTGGAGGGGTGGACGATGAGGGGCGCCCCCTTGTCCACCACGATCCAGTCTCCGGACTCCGCCGCCACCTCAAAATGGGGAGAGCAGGCAATCGGTGCGTCGGAAATGGGAATCCACATGGCGCAGGGTGGGGCTTACAGCGCATCCGGACGGATGGGCATCCAGTCCCCCGGTTCCAGATTCAGTTCATCCAGGCGCAGGGAGCCGATGGAAATGCGGCACAGGGACGCCACGGGAGCGCCCACGGCGGCCAGCATGCGGCGCACCTGGTGGTACTTTCCTTCCGTCAGCGTCAGCCGGGCGCGGCGCGGTTCCAGGATTTCCAGGGCGGCGGGGGCGCAGGGGCGCTCCTCCCCGTCCAGCGTGAAGGTTCCGGAGGCGAACAGCTCCACGGCCTCCGCCGGGATGTCCTCCTCCGTCACGGCTTCATACACCTTCGGCACGTGGTGCTTGGGGGAAGTCATCCGGTGGATGAACTTTCCGTCGTCCGTGATGAGAAGCAGGCCGGACGTTTCCTTGTCCAGCCGTCCTACGGAGGAAACCGCGGGATTCCTGTGCCTCCACTGGAAGGGCAGCAGGTCGTAAATCACGTCCCCCTCCCCGTCGTCATGGCTGCACGTGTACCCCAGCGGCTTGTAAAGGGCGGCGTACAGGCCGTCCGGGAATTCCACCGGCTCCCCGTCCAGCAGGATGCCGTCCGGCTGCACCTTGTCCGTGGGTGCGGTGCAGGGTTCCCCCTTGAAGGTGATGGAGTGGCGTTTGATCCAGCCCGGCGCTTCCCGCCTGGAACAGTACCCGTAGCGGGATAAAAGAGCATCCAGTCTCATGTGGCGTATTTTTTCCTAACGGGAACAAAAAACAAGGTTGAAGTATGCCTCCCCTGCTGATAGCATTAAACTATTACATGCGGGGACTCCCTGTTTGGAGTGCCGCCGTTGTTTACCATTTACGCTTATACAGTTCCATGATTGAAACGATTAAAGAAGATCAGTTGACCCCGCAGCAGGCCGAATTCTGGGTGCGCGCCCGCCAGGCGGTGGACATGAACAATTATCCTTATGCCGTCAGCCTGCTCAAGGCCCTGGTGAAGCAGCTCCCCGGCTTTCTGGAAGGCCGCAAGGCCCTGCGCGCCTGTGAAATCAAGCTGAATCCGTCAGCCAAGAAGGCCGGCCTGTTCAGCGGCATGAAAATGAGCACCAGCAAGCTCACCTCCTCCAAGAAGGATGCGGCCACCCAGCTTTCCGCGCTGGAAGACGAACTGGAAAACGATCCGTACAGCATCCCGGTAAATGAAGCCCTGTATGCGGCGGCCATGGAAGTGGGCTTCCCCGATTTGGCCGCCTTTGCGCTGGAAACCGTGCGCCAGGGCCATCCCGGCAACAAAAAAATGCTCCACATGCTGGCTTCCCATTACGTCTCCCGTGAAATGCCCGCGGAAGCGGCGGAAGTGTACCATGACATCGTGAAATTGGACCCCACGGACAGCGTGGCCGTGAAGAGTGAAAAAGACTGCATGGCTCGCGCCACGATGAAGCAGCAGAATTGGGAGGAAGCCAAGAGCTTCAGGGACGTGATGAAGAATTCCGCGGAAACGAACTCTCTGGACAAGAGCGACAAGAAGGGCCTCACCCGCGCCGAACTGGAAGAACGCCTGGGGCTTCTCTCCGCCCGTTACGCCCAGAACCAGCAGGATCTGGCCGTCGTGCGCGACATCGCCGGCGTATATGAACAGATGGAAGACTGGGCGAATGCCTATTCCTTCTACAACTATGCGTTCAGCCTCAGCAACAATGACATTTCCCTGGAAAACAAGGCTACGGAAATGAATGAGCGCTACCGCAAGGCGCAGGTGGAGGAAATCCGCAAACGCGCCGCCGCGGACCCCGACAACAAGGAACTTCAGGAACAATTGGCCCAGTTCAGCAAGGAAGCCGCTGAACAGCAGGTGGCCCTGTACCGCCAGCGTGTGGAAAACAACCCCACGGACCCGCAGACGCGTTTCGAGCTCGGCCAGGCGCTCTTTGACTGCGGCAACTACACGGAAGCCATTCCGGAACTCCAGCGCGCGCGCAACAACCCCCATATCCGCATCCGCGCCATGCTGCTGCTCGGCAAGTGCTATGACGCCAAAAACATGCATGACATGGCCCTGCGCCAGTTGGAGGAAGCCAACAAGGAGCTGATTGAAATGAATGACACCAAGAAGGAAATCCTTTACATGATCGGTCTGCTTGATGAAAAGCTGGACCGGAAGGAGGAGTCCCTGGCGGCGTTCCAGCAGATTTACGACGCCGAATACGGCTACCGCGACGTAGCGGCGCGCGTGGAATCCTCCTACGGCAAATAGGGAGTCCACCCTACCTTTGCCTGTAAGGGCGCCATCCAGAAGCCTCTGCCGGAAACGGCAGAGGCTTCTCAGCTATACGCCCGGCGCCTGGGTGAATACATCTCCGGATGGAGGGAACCCTCCATGGCGTTTCTTGGCGGACGGAAACGGGAGGTTGTGAGGGCTCCGGCAGCGGCAAGCCGGTATTTGACAACGGAGTGCTTCAATAATACATTGAAAAAGTAGCCGGCAGTAAAATAACGGGAGAGGCAAAAAACATATGCGTGCATTACTGATTATTGACGTTCAAAACGATTACTTCCCCGGAGGCCGTTGTGAACTGGTTGGTTCCCTTCAAGCCCTTGAACGGGTTCAGGCTGTGCTGAACCGGTTCCGGGAGAAGAAATGTCCCGTTATCTTTGTCCGGCATGTCAATACCCGTCCCGGCGCCTCCTTTTTTATCCCGGATACTCCCGGCGCCGACATCCATCCGGCTATTGCCCCCGTGGATGGCGAGCCGGTAGTGGTCAAGCACGCGCCCAACAGCTTTTTCCGGACGAATCTCCAGGAGCTTTTACAGGCGCGGGGAGTGAGTGAACTGGTGGTCTGCGGGATGATGACCCACATGTGCATTGATACCACGGTACGCGCCGCGAAGGATGATGGCATTCCGGTGACACTGCTTTACGATGCGTGCGCTATGAAGGACCTGGAGATCATGGGGAAATCCATCCCGGCCCACACTGCGCATGATGCCTATATGGCCGGATTGAACGGCATGTTTGCCGACGTCAGGATGACGGAGCAGCTGGAATTTTAAGGTGCCCGTGCGCCTGTCAGGAGGGATTTCCGATGATTCTATTGATTGGCGGCAGCTCGCATACGGGGAAAACGCTTGCGGCACAGCGGGTGCTGGAAAAGTACTCCTATCCCTATTTATCCATTGACCATTTAAAGATGGGCCTGATCCGCAGCGGAATGTGTTCCCTGACGCCTGAAAGTTCCGCCGGGGAACTGACTCCCTATCTATGGAACATCATCCGGGAAATCGTCAAAACCGCGATCGAAAACGGCCAGAATCTGGTGGTGGAAGGCTGCTATATTCCCTTTGACTGGAAGAAGGATTTTGATTCCGCCTGCCGGGAGCAGATTCGTTACGTGTGCCTGATTTTTTCAGAGGACTACATTCAGCGGCATTACCATGACATCATGAACCATGAAAACGTGATGGAGCGGCGCATGGAAGATGCCTCCTGCACGCAGGAGAGGCTGCTGCGTGAAAACAGGGAGAACCTGGAGGAGTGCAAGCGGCACGGCTGTGACTATATGCTGATTGACGGTTCTTACAACGTGGATATTGCACTGTAACAGACGGCGGTTATCACGGTTCCGCTGTTCCGGGAGGGGGAAACGGTGATAAATCCCCTGCATCTTCATTTTGCCCTTGCTCCTTGAAAGGGAAATGTTAGCGTGAATTATAGTGAAAACTGCCCCTATGAAACTTTTTTCCCTGTTCCCCGTCCTGTGCCTGTCCGTGGGCGTTGCCGCGCCAGGCGACGGCCCTCCGCCTGAAAAAACGGTTTCCGTGTCTCTTTTATCGGCTGCCAGTGAAACCTCCTGGGAGCCGGGGATGAAGAAAACGGAAAAGAAGTTCCAGGTGGCTCTGGGTTTTTCCATTCCCGCTCCCGGAAAAATCATCGGCTGCCGGAAGGAGGGCATCCATCTGGATATGGGCGATTCCAGGGGGGCGGCCAGCGCTCCATCCGGCTATCAGGATTTCCTGGGTTCCGGCGATCCGGAACTGAGGATGGAGACGGCGCACTGGGTTCCTTCCCCGGAAGCCCGCTGGGTGAGCGTGAAGGGGAATGTTCCGCTCATCATCGCGGAAAAGGAGGCAATGTCGGAAGGGGTTCTTTTCTCCATGGAGAAGAACAAGGAGGAACTGCCCCTCGTTCTGAAAGGCGGCGGCCTGATGGACGACGGAGGGAAGGGAGACGTCAAAACCGTTCTGAACCTGGAATGGTCCCTGAACAAGGATTCCGGCAACATGGAGCTGAATGTGAAATTGAGCTCTCCCCGCATTCTGGGCATTGGCGGGGTAACGCTCATGAAGCCGGACGGCACTCCCGTCATGGGAAGAAACTGGTGCACCAGCCACTCGCCCGGTTCCGGGGGGCGCTCTTCATGGGTGTGGGAGTGGGATTACAGGCTGGACGCCGGTGAACAGGGGAAGATACAGGTTTTTGTGAACTACATGACCGGCCTCCGGAAGCTGGATGTACCGGTGGATATGAAATTCGGCCTGTCCGGAATGGTCCGGGAAACTTCACGGGAGCAGCGATGAGGCATGTGATGCGTTATTTATGGTGCGGCATCTGTGTTTGCCTTCCGCTGTGGCAGCCGTGCCGGGGTTCCGGCGGGGAGAAGAGGGCGGAAAAGGTGGAAGTTGCCTTTACGAGCGCAGGCCTGGAACGGAGTTCTGAAAATGGGGAGAGAAACGGGGATCTGCAATGGAAGTGCCGGGCCGTTCTTTTTATCCCTGAGCCCTGGGGTTTTGGAAACAGTTCCGTTGCGGCAAGACAATCCGTAGAGGTGTGGGACGCGGACGGAAGGGAATTGGCCCCGGTGGAATTTTATCTGGGCTGGCTGAACCAGCAGAAGAAGGCAGGGGTGAGCTTTACGGAAATTCACGGTGAGGCGGCCCATCTGCCGCCTGCCGGCTGCACACGTGTCCGGATGAAGGGGGTCTTGAGGGTTCCCGTGGTGCGCCTGCTGGAAAGCCCTGTTTATGAACTCCCGTTGAGGCGGAGGGCTTCCGTTCTCATGCCGCTGCCGGGCCGGGAGGAGATCAATGCCGGGAGTGTGGATGATGTGGTGAAATCAAACGAGCTGCCCATGGGGGACCTTTTTATAAAAAAGCTTGAGTGGAAAAAGGTAGATGAGAAAAAGCGGATTGCCCTGGGTATTTGCCTGGACGCAAGTAATCTGTTTGAGCCGGAAGAATTCCAGCTTCTGGACGAGAAGGGGGTGGTGATTGCCGGCATCCGTCCCAACAGGTCTGACATTGATGAAAAATCAAGAAGCTGGTCGGCTGATTTTACGTTCTCTCTCCCGGAAAAGATGGACCGGGAAAAATGCAGAGTCCGGTTGATTTATAAAACGGCGTCGGAGTACGTCACCGTTCCCGTGGACGCCTGGTTTGGGATAGGAGGAGAAATACGGGAAGAGAAGAGGAGGAAGGCCAGGTAGTGTTTTTGTTGAAATCAGGTCCCCGTTCTTTGATGGCCGGTCGTTTTCAACTTGTACTGCCCGGAGAACCTGTTATGGTTGAAAAACCCCCAACCCCCTGCCTATGTGTCATTATTGCCTGTCCTCCCTGGCCGTTCTCTGCCTGATGGCCGTTGCCGGAGCCGCTCCCGGAAAGGAGCGTCCTGAACAACCTGCCGTCTCCGTTTCCCTGGACGGATGGGAGACGAGCATGCAGGGGCTGTGGCCGTCCTCAGCTTCCAGCCGGTCATTTTCCATGAAATTGAGCGTAACGGAAACGTCTTCTTTATGGAAAGTGGCTTACGTGGAGGAGGCCGGGAGTGAACTGGTCCTGACGGATTCAGAGGGGAGTTCTTCTGCCAAGGCCGCTTGCAGTTATAGCGCTACCTCCTCCCCGCTCCGGGGTCATAAAGCCGGAACCATTTTTTTGCGGGCGGATTCCTGGCTGCCTTCGGAAGGCGCCACATGGGTGGAAGCCGGGGGGAAGATGCCTTTTGTGGTCTACGGCGGTTCCGCCGTCTCGGAAAGCGTTGCGCTCAAGTTGACGGTGAAGGATTTCTCCGTTCCGCTGGTCCTCAAGAATGCCGGGGTGGACGGGAAGGACGTGAAGGTGGAGCTGAAAGGTTCCTATGACAGGGAGGAAGACGGCGGGAAAGCGCAGACGCTGAGGATAGTGATGTCTTCTTCCGTTCCGCTTTGTTTTCTGGGCTTTGAACTGTGCTCGCCGGACGGCTCTCCGCTGCTGGCGGAAGATTACGGCTCCAGCTTCGGAAGCTCCCCGGGGCATTATGAGTGGGAGCGGTATTTCCGGATGCAGGAAGACAGGATGGAAGAACTGAAGGTGTCCGTTACCTATGCGGCGGGATTAAAAAAAATCATGGTTCCCGTCAGGATACGGTGCGGAATGTTTGGGGTGGAGGAACAACAGGATACGGAGGACAGGAGGAACTAACATGAGCAGCCTGAACATGATTTATATCCGGGCGCTGTTGTGTGCGGCCATGGTTTCAGGAATGGCTGCATGGGGCGCGGGGAAGCCGGAAGGGAAAAACCCGGTGAAGGTTGTGTTTGCCTTCATCGGCATGGAGAAAGACAGGATATGGATGAACGGACAGCCGCAGGAATCCGGGCTGAAGCTGAAGTTCGTCGTGAACTTCATCGTCAGGAAGCCATTGGGTTTTTTAAGCCGGTATAATGACAGCCTCCAGTATCTGGAGGCCACGGATTCAACAGGCAGGAAACTGGCTCCTGTGGAATTTGAGATGGGCAGCATGTACCCGCGGAGTGAAAAGGGTATCGTGCAGGTCTCCGTCAACGGAGTTGCCGGAGAATTTCCTTCCCCAGGCGCCTCCTGGGTTCGGTTGAAGGGCGTTTTCCGCGTGCCCGTCTCCCTCTCCATGAAGAGCCCGGTTTATGAGCTGCCTCTGGAGAAGGGAGCTGAAATACATGCCCCGCTGCCCGGGAACGATGACCGGGAGGAAGCCGCAGGCGGGGACATCGTCCTCCCTGAAAGTGCGCCCGCAGGGAGGTTTTTCCTTGAAGAATGCCGTGCGTTTGAAAGGAATGGGAAGAAAATGATGGAAGTGGAACTGGGGCTGGAGGTGGAAAGCCCTTTTGATCTGGACCACTTTGAAATCCTGAATGAGAAGGATGAAGCGCTGGAGGCTGACGAGAGGGGCGGGGGCTCCAGCATGAGTTCCATGTCCAGGTCCTGGACAAAACGCCTGCAATTTGAAGCCCCGGAGAATTTCCAAAAGCTCAGGTTCCGGATGATTTACAACGTTCCGCAGGAACCCGTTGCCGTGCCTGTGGATGTCAGGATGGGAATGAGGGGAGAGATCGGGGACAGGAAAAAGTGACGGAACCGCGCCCGCAGGCGTCTTGGTGGTTCTATTTGCTTGCGTTGGCGGTTAAGCGGGTTACATTGGCTTCACCCTCTGCCTTTTGTGATGTTTCGTTTATTATTGATGATGCTGCCTGCGGCGTGCATGGCGGGAGCGCTGCATGCGGAGACCCCCTCCCGTCCCCGCGTGAAGGAGAGTTTTTACAGCCTTCAGTTCCAGTATGGGGAGCTGGGAGATTCCGGAGCCTCCCCCAGGCTCCATATTCAGTGGAACCTGAGGCTCCGGTGTGACCCGCCCTGGCGTGTGGCATAGGTGCGCCAGGACGGAGACAAGCCGGAAATGGCGGATTCCCGGGGAACCCGTTTGCCGAATGCTCCGCTGTCTTTCTGCACGGCGGAGAACCGCGACAAGTCTGCCGTGTTCCGGGCAAACCTCCATATTTGGGAGAGAAATGGAGGCCAGCCCCCCGCTCCACGTGGATGTCCGTGGTGGGCCGCGTGCCTGTAGCCGTGTCCTGTTCGGAAAAACTCACGCTCTCTCTGAAAAATGGGGAGAAGGCGTCCGTGGTGCTGAAGGGCGCCGCCCTGGGGAAGGAGAGTGACGTGCGCGCCGCCGTTACGGTGGAACGCTGCCATCCGGACCGCTGGAAGGGCCGGGAAGGGATGGCGGCTGTTATCCGGGTGAAGATCCCGTGCCTTGGGGAATCAAGGAGCGGGAGTTTTTTACGGAGGACGGACAGCCGGCTGATGTTTCCAAATTTTACGAGGCGTTCAATGGCAGCTACGGCCAGTATTACTGGCTGCAAAACATCTGGATGAGCACGGAAAACAAGGATCGGTTCCAGATGGCCGTCAACTATGCGGACGGCTTGCAGGAGGTGACGGTGCCCGTGTCCTTCAAGGCGGCCATGGGCGGCATCCTGGCGCCGGGGGGGAAGAAAAGAAGGAGGAAGAAGAATGATGAAAACAGCCGTGCTGATTTGCTGGATGGCCTGTTCCGGCCCGGGCGCCCTTGCCGGTGATGGCGGTCATGATCAGAACGTTCCCGTAGAGGTGGGTCTCAGGAGCATGGAAATCAGTTGCAGGGAGTCCGGAGGGGAGGATGAGCAGGCGGTAGCGGGAGATTTAGAAATAGAGGAACTGCTGGTGAAGGTTTCACGCCGCTGGGGGGAGAGGTGGCTGCTGGAAGTCATGCTGTGGAATGACAAGGACTACCGGATTGCCGCCTGGGAGCTGATGGACGGAGATGGAAAACCATTAAAGACAAGCTACGTCAACGACATCGTGTCCGGAGATCCCGAATGCCCCGGAACCGGGCAATACATGACGGTGGATGCCAACACGGGCCTCAGCAAGCTGAAAATCAGGCTATACTACCGGGAAGACATGGGCACGGTCTCCCTTCCGGTGGACATGAAGATGGGGCTGGACGGAACCGTCCGGGAATAGGGCGCGCGTTACAGCACCTTGGAGAAGAATTCCTTCAGCCTGGGGTTGGAGGGATGGTCAATGAGCTGGGACGGAGGTCCTTCTTCCACGATTTTTCCCTTGTCCATGAACAGGATGCGGGAGGCCACCTCGCGCGCAAAACCTATTTCATGGGTGACCACCACCATGGTTAGCCCTCCCTGCGCCAGGTCCTTCATCAGGGAGAGCACTTCTCCCACCATTTCCGGGTCCAGGGCGGACGTCGGCTCGTCAAACAGGATGACGTCCGGATTCATGACCAGCGCGCGCACGATGGCGATGCGCTGCTTCTGTCCCCCGGAAAGCTGGAGGGGATAGGAGTCCCGCTTGTCATACAGGCCGATGCGCCGGAGCAGGGTTTCCGCCTGTTCCACGGCTTCCTTCCTGGTGGATCGCCCCGTTTTGACGGGAGCGATGGTGATGTTTTCCAGAATGGTCAGGTGCGGGAACAGGTTGAAGTGCTGGAAGACCATGCCCACGTGCTGGCGGAATTTGTTGACGTCCGCATGGGGGGCCGTGATCAGTTCCCCCTTGAAGCGGATTTCCCCGGAGGTGGGTTCTTCCAGCAGGTTCAGGCAGCGCAGGAAGGTGCTTTTTCCGGAGCCGGAAGGGCCTACGATGAAGACCACTTCCCCCTGGCGAATCTGCGTGGTGACGTCATTTACCGCCTGCACGGCGTTGAATTCCTTCACCAGATGGCTGATCTGGAACATGGGCGCGTTCCCGGGCTGTTCATTCATTGTTTTTCAGTCTCCTTTCCAGTTTGCCGAGCAGCCAGCTGAACAGCATGACCACGGAGAGGTAAATCAGCGCTACCGCCGTCAGGGGCATGAAGGCCGTGTAAGTCTGGCTGCGGATGATGTCCCCGCCCTTGGTCAGGTCCTGAAGGGCAATGTAGCCGGAGACGCTGGTTTCCTTCAGCAGCACGATGAACTCGTTCCCCAGCGCGGGAAGCACGTTTTTAAAGGCCTGGGGCAGGATGATGAAAATCATGGTCTGGGCGTACCCCAGGCCCAGGCTGCGCCCGGCTTCAAACTGCCCCTTGTCAATGGACATGATGCCGCCGCGGATGATTTCCGCCACGTACGCGCCGGAGTTGAAGCCGAAGGCCACCACGGCCACCAGCACCTTGCTGACGTCCACCGTGCCGAAGATCACAAAGTAGATGATCAGCAATTGCACCACCACCGGAGTGCCGCGGATCACCGTCAGGTACAGCTTGCACAGGGCGTTCAGGAAGCGCAGGTTGCCCGTCTTGTCGTGCGTGGCGCGGATGACGGCCACCACAAAGCCCATCAGGATGCCCAGCAGAACGGAGAAGAAGGAGACCTCCAGCGTGATCAGGAAGCCGTTGGCCAGGTACTTCCAGCGTCCTTCCTGCATGAAGTTGACGTCAAAGGAATCCTTCAGGTCCAGCCACATGTTTTCCAGCCAGCTTTCCCCGGCGGCGCGTTTTCCGGCTCCCGCGGCGGATTTCACCTGCATGGCCGCGTACCTGGCCCGTATTTCCTCCAGCGTGCCGGAGGCTTTCAGGTCCGCAATGGCGCTGTTGATGTTCCGGAGGAGTTCCGGATTTCCCTTGCGGACGGCAATGGCGTAGCTCTCGGAAGTGAGGGGCTCGGGCAGGATTTCCAGCCGGTCGTTGCCCGCCGCGTACATCCTGGCCGGGTCCTGGTCGATCACGGCCGCGTCCACCTTGCCGGAAGCCACGGCTGCCACGGCCAGCGCTCCGTTCGGGAACCGTTCCGGCTGCTGGATGTTCCGGGTGACGTAGGTGTCTCCCGTGGCTCCGTGCTGTACGCCTATTCTCCTGCCGCGGATGTCGTCCCTGCTCCGGATGGGGGAGCCTTTGGGGACGATGATGACCTGCGCCGCCTCCATGTAGGGAATGGAAAAGTCCACCTTTCCCAGGCGTTCCGGAGTGACCGTGATGCCGGAGGCCGCCACGTCCGCCTTTCCGGAAACCACCGCCGTAATCACGGAGTCAAAGCTCATGTCCTCAATGACCAGTTCCCTGCCGGTGCGCCGGGCCACTTCCCGCATGATTTCCGGGTCAATGCCCATGATGGTGTTCCCCTCCCAGAATTCGTAGGGCGGGAAGGTGGCCTCCGTGACCATCAGGATTTTGCCGTTTTCCACTGCTCCCGCGCCGGAGCACAGGAGGAGCCAGCCCGTCAGGAGGACTCCTAGGTAGTTCAGAAAGGGAGGGAAAGGCATGGCATGTAAAGGAGGGAAAACAGCGGCGGCTGAACCGGTGGGATATATGATTTACCTGCCCGGAACGCAATAAAAAATAGCTGCGGCCAGGGTCATTTTAACTTCCGTGCCGGCAGGGAAAGCCCATGAATACCGTGTTTCTGTTATTAAGGGGCAAAACGCCTTGTGCGCGGCAGCAGGGGGCATGACAGGAAATGAGCCGTTTGACTTTTTCACCAGCGGATATTAGGATGATGGAAAATCAGGCGGACTTGAAAGATGGCGTCAGCCGTAAAAATACATGATGCTGATCCATGGCCGCCTGTTGGCTTGTGAAGGAAAAACCCATGCCGGAATTACTGAAAAACAGGTTTAATCACGAATCGCTTCACGAACTGGCGTTGCGTATCAGGGCCGTTGATCATTTGTTCCGGGTTGATGATTTTATCAGCGGCATCATGGATGAAACATGGGACGGGTTGGGGCTGAAAGCCCGCATGCGGCAGATTGCCATCCATTTGGGAAGGCATTTGCCGGCTGATTATGGACAGGCGCTTGGCGTCATTGACAAGGTCGTCGCGGGATGTCCTTCAGGACTGAATGATTTTACGTTCATGTGCTTCTCGGATTTTGTGGAAGTCTACGGGCAGGATGAACGCCACTGGGAGCTGTCCATGGCGGCCCTGGAAAGGTATACTCCCTTCTCCTCTTCCGAGTTTGCCGTGAGGCCGTTCATCATCAATCATGAAGAGCGTATGATGCGGCAGATGGCCGCCTGGGCACGGCATGACCATGAGCATGTCCGGAGGCTTGCCAGCGAGGGATGCCGCCCTCAACTGCCATGGGGACAGGCATTGACCAGCTTTAAAAAGGACCCGTCTCCGGTTCTTCGCATTTTGGAGCAGTTGAAAGCCGATCCTTCGCCGTACGTCCGTAAAAGCGTGGCCAATAACCTGAACGATATTTCAAAAACACACCCTGACCTGGTTGCGGAAATAGCAAGGGATTGGTACGGAAAAAACAGGCATACTGACTGGATTGTAAAGCACGGGTGCAGGACGCTTCTTAAAAAGGGCCGCGGGGATGTGCTGGGCCTCTTCGGGCTGGCGGATGCCGGCTGCGTGCATGTGGACGGCTTCGCGCTGGGTTCTCCGTCCGTCTCCATTGGGGAGGAGATGACCTTTTCCTTTAGGATTGAGGCGAAAAAGGCAACCAGGGTACGGCTGGAATATGGCATTGATTATGTGAAGGCAAACGGCAGGCGTAACCGCAAGATATTTCAAATATCCGAGCTTTCCCTGAAGGAAAACGGGAAGAAGCCCTACACCAGACGCCATTCCTTTGCAGATGCAAGCACCAGGAAGCATTACCCCGGCATCCATTCGGTTACGCTTATGGTGAACGGCGTTGAGCGGGGGACGCTGGATGTTGAGGTGCTGGCCCCTGAATAGTCCGTTCCGGGCAGGGCGGCAGAGACGTTTTCCCTGGGGTCCCGGTAGTGGTTTTACCGGGCAGGCTCCATTGATTTAAGTTGCCTTTCGTGCCTAGTCCGGTGGACGCAGGGAGTGCAGGAAGGCTCCGGCCCGGAACGGGGTCAGCGCACCAGCCTCAGGATAATCCTGCGCAGGCGGTAGGCGATTTTTTTCAGGAAGGTATGGCGGCTGAGCTCCGCGTAGGCCGCCGCGGCGTCATTCCGGCGCATGGCGGAAAAGAAGGCGTCATTAAAGGACGGGTGGGCTTCCAGCGCCCGGCGCCAGATGGCGCTGCCGTTCAGCTTGTCAAGCGCCTCCGGCATGGTGCTGTCCGTCAGCTTTCCGGAGACGGCCACGGTAGCCAGAAAACTGCGGACGTTGTTCAGGAAGGCCCCCAGTTCGCTTTTTTTCCAATCTTCCCGGTCCGTCATGGTCAGTTTGGCGGAGTGGAGGAGCAGCATGTCGTCAAACAGGGAGAGGGACAGGTTGCCCGTCACTCCCCCGAACTTGTAAATGTACACTTCTTTTGCCAGCACGGCGATCCGTTCCGCCGCGGGGAAGACCTGAAGGTTGAACAGCTGGTCTTCCGCGTACCTCAGCCCACTGGGGGCCGGACGGTTGTTCAGCAGGAATTCCCGCCGGTACAGCTTGATGCACATTTTCCCGTACGTGTAGAAGAGGCCGTGCCGGTCCATGCCGAAGAAGCCGGAATAGTAGGAGAAAAGGAACTCTTCCCTTTCCACCACCCGGCTGTGCGGAATATGGCCGTCTTTCCGCCGGAACAGGCCGAAGCGGTCCAGGTGGCGCACGTAGTCTCCGATGACGACGTCCGCCCGTTCCCGGACGGCCATCCGGGCCATGGCTTCCACGCTGTCCGGAAAAATGGCGTCATCCCCGTCCACAAACATGACGTACTCTCCCGCCGCCGCGTCCATGCCGGCGTAGCGTGCGGCGTCCACGCCCGCGTTGCTCTGGCTGATGACCCTGATGCCGGGATGCCGTGCCGCGTAAGCATTCAGGATATGTTCCGTGCCGTCCGTGGAACCGTCATTGACCAGAATGATTTCCAGCGGGGACCAGGTCTGGGCCAGCAGGCTGTCCAGGCACGCGGAGACGCACGTTTCCAGGTTGTACACGGGGACGATGATGCTGACGAGGGGGAACTCCGGAGTTGGTGGCAAGTGAGGCTGCATGGTGCCGATGGTCCTGATGATGGTATAAGCTCCGCAGCCATGATGATGGTGCCTGTCTGGCACGAAAGTAAAGAACATGGCCCGGACCGGAGGGAACGATAGGCCATCCGGCCCCGTCAAACAATGCTGAAAAACTGTTTTCTGAATTGTCGGATAGTATGTATCATTTGCTATTTTCTTCACATTCAATATGTAACGATGTATGAAAGAAAAAGCGTTTTTTAAAGGACCAAATATAAGACCGGATTACCAGTCCGCTGTCAATCGAAGATTCTGACAATATAAAGCTTAAGGCGTTTTTGGATTTTTGCTCCGGGAAACCGGGTATTTTTAGCCATCTGCCTAAAAGGTTGAATTTAACGGCTTTCCCGAGCCTGTATTTTCAAACGGACTGGTAATCCGTTAACCTATCACCGCGTCCTCTTTGCCTTGGCATGTGCTTTGATTTTATTCCCATTTCCCTGTATACAGCACTGTTTAACTGGACTGTCCTTTTTTTTGTGCTGGGCGCCGTGTATCAGGCGGGAACAGGAGGGATTTATTCGCCTTCCACAGCCCGGCTGGACAATATGGCCGGGATTTTGTTCGTACTGGCCCTGATCATGTACATGGGCGCGCGGCCCGTCAGCGGGGAGTTTGGAGACACCATCAATTACGCCGCGGAATTCCAGACTCTTCAGGAGGGGGAGGCCGGCAACTGGAAAGCCCAGTTGACGGGCATGAAAGGGGAATGGCTGTTTGCCGTCATCCTGCACGCATGGGTGCAGCACGGCAACGTGCATGATTATTTCCTAACCTGCTCCGCGGTGTACGTGGGCGCGCTGGCCCTGGCCAGTTACAGGATTTTCGGCGTCAGATGGTTCATTCCGTTCCTGGTTGCGTGCGCCATGTTCACCTTCTGGGTGTACGGCGTCAACGGCATCCGCAACGGCATGGCCGCCTCTGTGATGATTCTGGGCCTCACGTTCCGGAAAAATCTCAAGATGCTGCTGCTGTTCACCGTGCTGGCCGTCAGCCTGCACAAGTCCATGATGCTGCTGGCCGCTGCGGGCACCCTGGCCTGGTTTTTGACGGACACGCGGTATTACGTGGCGGCGTGGCTGGGCTGCATCGGCGCCATTATTCTGGCCGGACCCGCCATTGGGGAGATGATCGCCTCCTCCGGCTTTTTTGATGATCCGCGCCTGACCCTCTACATCAACCAGGCTGATGAACTGAAGGCTTCCTCCGCCCTGTTCAGCAGCGTGGGCTTCCGCTGGGATTTCCTGGTTTACAGCGCCCTGCCCATTGCCACGGGCTGCTACTTCCTGTTCCGGGAGGAATACCGGGACGTGATGTACACGTGGCTGCTGAATATCTACATTGCGGCCAACGCGTTCTGGATTCTCTGCATGTACGCGGCGTTCAGCAACAGGTTCGCCCAGCTCTCCTGGTTCCTGATGGGCTTTGTCTTTATTTATCCCTTTTTCAAGCACAGGTTCTGGGCGGACCAGGAAAAGAAACTGGCCTGCTTTATCCCGGTGATCTACGTCTTCACCTTTTACATGAACATTTACAACGCATGAAAAAGAAGATCATCAGGGTTGCGGCGGCCCCCATCTCGCTGGACCTGCTGCTCAAGGGGCAGTTGAATTACCTGAACGGTTTCTTTGACGTTCTTGCCGTGGCCTCTCCCGGTGAAGAGCATGAACGCATCCGCCGCCGTGAAGGCGTGCCTACCGTGGAGCTTGAGATTGAACGGTCCATTTCCCTGTGGAAGGATGTGAAGAGCCTGTGGCGCCTGTTCCTGCTGTTCCGCCGGGAACGCCCGTGGGGGGTGCACTCCCTCACTCCCAAGGCCGGTCTGCTGAGCATGATGGCGGCGGCCTTCGCCCGCGTTCCGGTCAGGGTCCATACCTTCACCGGCCTGATTTTCCCCTACCGGAGGGGAGCGTTCAAGGCCCTGCTGAAGCAGATGGACCGCCTGACGTGCCTGTTTGCCACCCATGTCATTCCGGAAGGAGAGGGCGTCCGTCAGCTCCTGCTGGCGGAGAAGGTGACGGCCAAGCCGCTGGAAATCCTGGCCCACGGCAACATCAACGGGGTGGACACGGATTATTTCCGCCGTTCCGGCTGCCGGGAGGAAGTGCGGAAGTGCCTGGAAGTGCCGGAGGACGCCGTGCTGTTCGTTTTTGTGGGGAGGATTACGGAGGACAAGGGCGTGCGTGAATTGCTCGCCGCGTTTTCCGCGCTGCGCGCGGAGGGGAAGGGGGCGCCCGTTTTTCTGGCGCTCGTGGGATGGACGGAGGATTACGCCGCGGAAGAACTGGACATGCCCGGCGTGTTCTGCCCCGGTTTTCAGGAGGATATCCGCCCCTGGCTGGAAGCCGCGGATGTCTTCGTGCTCCCCAGCTACCGGGAGGGATTCCCCAATTCGCTGTTGCAGGCGGGGGCCATGGAGCTGCCCGTCATCGCCACGGACGTATGCGGGTGCAATGAGATTGTGAAGGACGGCGTGAACGGCCTGCTTGTCCCGGCCCGGGATGAGGAGGCGCTGCGCGGCGCCATGGTTTCCCTCCGGGATGACCCGGAAGGGCGCAGGAGGATGGGCGCGGAAGCGGCCCGGCAGGTGGAGGGGAAATTCTCCTGCCGCATCGTATGGGACGCGCTGCTCAATTTTTACGGGAGGGTATCGGCATGATTTATACGAATGTCCTCAAGAGGGTGATGGACTTTTTCATTGCCTTGTCCGTCCTGTCCGTTCTTCTGGTCCCGCTTCTGGTGCTGATGGCGCTGCTGGCCTGGGCGAATCACGGCACGCCGTTTTTCCGCCAGACGCGGCCCGGACGCCACGGCAGGCTGTTCCGCATCATCAAATTCAAGACGATGACGGATGAAAGGGACTCCCGCGGGGAACTCCTGCCGGATGACCGGCGACTGACGCGCGTGGGCACGGTGGTGCGCTCCCTTTCCCTGGATGAGCTGCCGCAGTTGTTCAATGTGCTGGCGGGACAGATGAGCTTCATCGGCCCCCGGCCTCTCCTGCCGGAATACCTGCCCCTGTACAGCGCGGAACAGGCGCGCCGCCATGACGTAAGGCCCGGCATCACGGGCTGGGCCCAGGTGAACGGGCGCAATGCCATCAGTTGGGAGCGCAAGTTTGAACTGGACGTCTGGTATGTGGACCACCTGAGTTTCCCGCTGGATGTGCGCATCATCTTGTTAACCCTGGCGAAGGTTGTTCAACGCCAGGGAATCAGCGCTGAAGGAAGCGCCACCATGGAAAAATTCACTGGTTCCGGAAAATGAAGAAAAATATAGCGATTATAGGCGCCGGGGGATTCGGCAGGGAAACGGCCTGCTGCCTCCGGGCAATCAATGAGGCGTCCCCCGCCTGGAATCTGGTCGGCTTCTTTGACGACGGCGTCCCCGCCGGCACGGAAAACGAGTATGGCCGCGTGCTGGGCACGGTGGAAGACCTGAATGACTGGAAGGAGCCTCTCTCCGTCGTGATCGCCATCGCCTCCCCCCGGGCCCTGGAACGCATTTCCAGCCTGCTGGATAATCCCCTGCTGGACTTTCCCAACATCATCGCCCCGGACGTGAAGTTTTATGACCGTGACCGGGTGGTCATGGGGAAGGGGAACGTCATCAGCTTCGGCCATCTGTTCAGCTGCCACGTGCGCATGGGGGATTTCAACCTGTTCAGCTGCGGTTCCCTGATCGGCCATGACGTGACGCTGGGGAACTGGAACGTGGTAGCCAACGGCTGCAAGGTATCCGGAGGGGTGACGCTGGGAAACGCCAACTTTCTGGGCGCGGCGTCCGTGGTGCTCCCGTGCCGCACGGTGAAGGAGAACGTGGTTCTGGGCGCCAATTCCACGCTGGTGCGTGACGCGCTGGAGGGCGGCACGTACGTGGGCTGCCCCGCCGTGCTGAAGAAGGCCCCGTGTTCCGGCCCCGCGCCGGAGAAGAAATCCACCATCTGGCTCTCCCTGGCCCGGACGGGGGAGGCTGAAGAAAAGTTTGTGCTTGAGGCCTTCCGGTCAAAATGGGTGACCACGGTGGGGCCCAATGTGGACGCTTTTGAACGGGAGCTGGAGGAATACCTGGGGGAAAGCCACGTGGTGGCGCTGGCATCCGGCACCTCCGCCCTTCATCTGGGGCTGGTGATGCTGGGAGTGGGGCCGGGGGATGAAGTGCTCTGCCAGTCCATGACGTTTGCCGCCTCCGCCAATCCCATCATTTACCAGGGGGCTTCCCCCGTGTTTGTGGACAGTGAGGAAGGTACGTGGAACATGTCCCCTGAACTGCTGGAGGAGGCCATCCGGGACCGCATCAGGCAGACGGGCCGCACCCCTGCGGCCATCATTCCGGTGGACCTGTACGGGATGCCCGCCGGCATGGATGAGATCATGGAGATTGCCGGGAAATACGGCATTCCCGTTTTGGAAGACGCCGCGGAAGCGCTGGGGTCCGAGTACCGGGGCAGGAAGTGCGGAGTGCTGGGCACCTACGGGGCCTTTTCCTTTAACGGGAACAAGATCATCACCACCTCCGGCGGGGGCGCCCTGTGCTGCCCGGATGAGGAATCCCGGAACAAGGTCAAGTTTTACGCCACCCAGGCCAGGGACCAGGCGCCGCATTATGAACACACGCACATTGGCTACAATTACCGCCTCAGCAACGTGTGCGCGGGCATAGGCCGGGGGCAGATGCTTTCCCTGCCTGCCTTTCTGGAGAAAAGGCGCGGCATTCATGAGGAATACCGCCGCCGCCTTTCCGGCGTTCCGGGTCTCTCCCTGCTGGAAAATCCGGATGCCCGTTACCATTCCAACCACTGGCTGACCTGCGTGCTGGTCAATCCGGAGGAAGCCCCGTTTGACCGGGAAGCGTTGCGGCTGGCGCTCCAGAAGGCCGGGGTGGAGAGCCGCCCCCTCTGGAAGCCCATGCACCTGCAGCCCGTGTTCCGCTCCTGCCCGTTTTATGGCGCAGGAGTATCGGACCGCCTGTTTGACCGGGGGCTGTGCCTGCCTTCCGGTGCCGCCGTTACGGAGGCGGACCTGGACCGCATTATTGACGTTATTGTCACCCTGTAGATTTCATGCTTATGGACCAGACGCACTACAGCCCGATTGCACGCTTCTTCTATTACGCGAGACACTATTTATTGTCCAGCGGAAGGTTCATTTTCGTGATAGACCTGGTCGTTTCAACGCTGACGACGCTGCTGGCGTTTTTCTACTGCCGGTTTCTCTACCGGGGAAACTGGCTGCTTCCCAACTTCTACTACATTCTTCTCATCGATTTATTGATTACCGGGGTTGTTTTTTGGAACTCGGGTATTTATAGAAGCATGCTCCGGTTCACGACCCTGAAGGACATTCAGAGGCTGATAGGCGCCATCCTGCTGGCGTGCGTGCTCGTGAGCTTGGTCTATATCATCCTGTGGCCGAACTATTACAAAGTGCATGTGGCCGCCGTGTTTTTCAACTTCATGTTGACCAGCCTGGCGCTGATTGGCGCACGCCTGGCCTGCATTGGCGGTAGGAGCTGGCTGGAAAACCTTCATGCGGAGAAGTCGCTTTCTGCCATCACCATTTCCGGGCGCAAAAGGGTAGCTTTGGCCGGAAAGCTGGACGCCTGCCTGCTGAAGGCTTCCCTCATCCGGAGCCTGAAGAGCGATGAGTATGAAGTGGTGGGCATCCTGACTTCCGCTTCGGAGGCTGATGGCAAGGAAATCAGGGGGATTCCGATCCGGTTGATCAGAGAGGCTGCGGAGGTGGAAGGCTTGATGAACGTGTTCCAGGCGTCCGGTATCATTTTTGTGGGGAAGGATAAGATTCTGGGAGAGAAAAAGCTAGCGGACGTGTGCCTGGAAAAAGGGATTGAGCTGATGGTTTCCCATGATCTGCTTCAGTCTTTCCATGAATATTCCGGCGTTGCCGTGAATGAAGTGCAGATTGAAGACCTGATGGAGCGGGAGGAAATCAGCATTGATATGGAAAAGATTTCCGGCGGCATCAAGGACCGGGTGGTGATGGTGACGGGCGCCGCCGGTTCCATCGGCAGTGAACTGGTCCGGCAGCTGTGCCGGTTTGTCCCGCGCCAGATCGTGCTGCTGGACCATGCGGAAACGCCCCTGTGGCTGGTGCGCCAGGAGGTGGAAAAGTCCTATTCCCAGGTTTCCGTCGCCACATCCATCACAAATGTCTGCCACCGCCGCCAGCTGGAGGAGAGCATGAAGCTGTACCGTCCTGATTTGATTTTCCACGCCGCCGCCTACAAGCACGTCCCCCTGATGGAGGAGAACCCGTGCATTGCCGTGGTCAACAACGTGAAGGGGGCCATGCATCTGGCGTCCCTGGCCGTCAAGTACGGGACGCAGCGCTTCGTCATGGTCTCCACGGACAAGGCGGTGAACCCCACCAGCGTCATGGGGGCCACCAAGCGCCTGGCTGAAATGTACGTGCAGAGCCTGGGGGAACACCTGGTGAAGAAGCACGGGGAAGGTTCCACCGTATTTATTACCACGCGGTTCGGCAATGTGCTGGGAAGCGCCGGTTCCGTGATTCCGCTGTTCAAGGAACAAATCAGAAAAGGGGGGCCGGTCACCGTGACCCATCCTGAGATGATCCGCTATTTCATGACCATTCCGGAAGCCTGTCGTTTGATTTTGCAGGCGAACGCGATGGGGAAGGGCGGGGAGATTTTCGTTTTCGACATGGGGGAACAGGTCAGGATCGTGGATCTGGCCAAAAAGATGATCCGCCTGGCGGGTCTTTCCCCGCTGAAGGATATCCGCATTGTCTTTACCGGACTGCGGCCCGGCGAAAAACTTTATGAAGAACTTCTGACGGACTATGAACACACGCTGGAAACCCCCCACCAGCGCATCCGCATTTTCGAGACCCGGAAATACGACATGTCCGAGCTGAAGGAAGCCTTTGAAGAACTGGTGCGCCATGCGGAATCCAACCACCTGGAGGAAACCATCCGCGCCATGAAGCAATTAATACCCGAATACAAGAGCAATAACTCCCCTTACCAGAAGTACGACTACCTCGACCTGAAGAAACCCCTCTCCATATAACTCCATCCAATGAAATACCTTAATCTGTTCCACCGTCCCGTTCTCTGGGGGCGCCTTCTCGCGGCGGGCCTCCTGCTGGGCGCTCTTTCCGCCTGCGTCAAGCCTGAAGAAGTCAACTACGTCCAGGACCTGGTGCTGGACCAGAAAGCGTCCATCGGGAAGCAATATAAGATCGTCATCAAGAAGGACGACCGCCTTTTCATTTCCGTCAGCAGCAAGAACCCGACGCTCGCGCAGATGTTCAACAAGGACAGCGGCAGTGTCTCCAGCCCCCGTGATGACGAGCGCGGCTACTTCGTGAATACGGACGGGGACATCGTGTTCCCCGTTCTGGGAAGAATCAAGGCCGCGGGCAAGACATGCACCCAGCTCGCGACGGACATTGAAAACGAGATCATCCGGGAAGGGTACATCAAGGACCCGGCGGTCAGCGTGCGCCTGATGAATTTCAAATTCTCCGTTCTCGGGGAAGTATCCAAGCCGGGCAGCTATGAAATCAAGGGGGAACGCCTGACCCTGCTGGAAGCGCTGAGCAAGGCCGGCGACCTGAACATGGACGGCAACCGCGACATTTACATCATCCGGGAGGCCGGAGGCGAACGCATCGCGTCCAAGGTGGACCTGCGCAGCAGCGCCCTGTTCCATTCCCCCTATTACTACATCCAGCAGAATGACGTCATTTACGTCACTCCGTCAGACAGGAAGGTGAATACCCGGAGCGAGCAGCTCCAGATTTATCCCTACCTGATTTCCGGCACGTCCATCGCCATGGTCATTCTGGCCTTCTGCATCTGATCCCATGAAAGCCTCCTCCAACAAGACTGACTCACTGGACGGCGGCGGCAATGCGCCGCCATCCCTGCTCCCCAGCCCCAAGGCCATCATGGGCCGTATTGCCCGGAACTGGTACTGGTGCGTGCTCTCCCTGGCCGTCTGCCTGCCCCTGGCGTATCTGTATGCGGCCAGGCAGTCCCAGGTTTACGGGAAGGCCACCACCATCCTTGTCAAGGAGGACTATCCCAAGGAATCCGTGGCCACCACGGTGCTGGCCTCCACCAATGGGATTGTGAACACGGCCACCACCAATCTGGATAATGAAATCTTCCTGCTTTCCTCCCACTCCCTGCTGGAAACCGTGGTCCGGAACCTGAAGCTGGATGTCACTTACTGGAAGAAGGACAAATTCCGCAAGGTGGAGATTTACCAGGATTCCCCCATTGAAGTGCGGTTCACGCAAGAGGGGGCGGCGGCGGATGCCAGGTTCCAGGTGGTTCCGGTGTCCGGGAAGGAATTCCGGGTGGAAAAAAATGTGGATGAACCTTCGTATGAGGAAAAAACGGGCACTTTCGGCAAGGAACTTCAGTTTGATTCCCAGACGTTCATCGTGGAGAAAACACCCCGGTTTGATGAAAAAAGCCTGAACGTTCCCGTGATTGTCAGAAGAACGTCCGTCCGGAAGGCGGCGCTAGGGCTGGCGAGCGGGCTGACCGTTAAAAAGGCAAGCGGGAAAAACAACCTGATCAATATTTCCATGCGCTGCAACAACCCGGTGAAGGCGGAGCAGATTCTGCACAGCATCGTCCGTTTTTACAATGAGGCCTCCCTGGAGGAGAAAAACAGGCGCGGGATGAAAACGAACCAGTTCATTGAGGAGCGCCTGGACGTCATCAGTGATGAGATGCGGAAAAATGACCTCTCCATTGAAGACCTGAAGAAGGAGACCAATGTGCTGACGGACCTGTCCAGGGCCCTCACGGAGGAGTATGAAAACAGCATCAGCGACAAGAAGGATTTGAGGGAACTGGAGCTGGAGATCAAGTCCATTGAATACCTGAAGGAGTACCTGGAAAAGGAAGCGGAACATGATTCCAGGCTGGTGCCGATCAATGCCAAGATAGCGGACATGGGCATCCGGGACCAGATAGGCGTTTTTAATGACACCCTGCTGAAAAGAACGAGCCTGAAGGTGAATGCCGGGGACAACAACCCGATTGTCCGCGAGCTGGAAGCCAACCTGAGTTCCCTGAAGGATGCGCTGAAGCGTTCCGTGAATAATTACTATACGTCCCTGCTGGTCAAGAAAAAGAACGTGGAGGACCAGCATGAACAGACGCGGCAGCATATCAGGACCGTTTCCAGCCGGGAAAGGGACGTCAACTACATTGAACGGGAACAGCGCGTCCGGGAATCCCTGTACGTTTTCCTGCTGAACAAGAGGGAGGAAAATTCCCTGGCCCTGGCCGCCACGGAGGACAATGCCCGGATGGTGGACGCCGTGCGCGGCGGGAACGGGCCGCTGGAGCCCAACGTGACCAAAATCCTGATGGTGGGCTTTCTGGCCGGAATGGCCATTCCCGTGTTCCTGTGCGTGGTGGCGGCCATGCTGGATTCCAGCGTGAAGCGCCGGAAGGAGATAGAAACCCTGACGGCCATTCCCGTGTACGGGGAACTGCCCCGCAAGCCGCGGAAGCTGAAGAACCAGGAAATCGTGGTGAATCTGGAAGAGCCTTCCGAACTGTCCGAATGCTTCCCGCTGCTGGCGGAGCGCATGGTCTCCCTTTCCGAAGAGAACGGGGGAAAACCCCTCAGCGTTCTGATCACCTCCTCCTGTTCCGGGGAGGGGAAAACCTACCTCTCCGTAAATCTGGCCGTGTCCCTTGCCGTGGCCGGAAAGAAGGTGCTGCTGATGGATATGGATTTAAGGAAGAGCACGCTCAGCGCCCTGCTGGGCGGAACCGGGAAGCCGGGCATCGGCGATCTGGAACAGGCCGGGGTAGGCGGCTGGCGCTCCCTGGTGGAAAAGTCCTCCGTTTCCGACCATCTGGACTACCTGTTTGCCGGAACCGTTCCGGACCACCCCTCCCGGCTGCTGCTGCATGACCGCATCCGGAAGCTGATGGAGGAATTGAAGGAACAGTATGATTTCATCTTCATGGACTGCGTTCCCTATTCCTGCCTGGCGGATGCCCGCATCGTCGCCCGGCTGGCGGACGCCACGCTGTACGTCATGCGGGCCGGATGCGCGAAGAAGCGCGACCTGGCCGGACTGGAGAAGGTATGGAAAAACGGGGAGTTGAAGAAGATGGGCATCGTCCTGTGCGACGTGGAGCCCCAGGGCCGTTCCTCCCGGAAGGCTGCCGTGTACCGGAGCCTGGATACTTCCTCTCCATGCGGGGGAAAATAATTTGTTTCAGGAGGCCGTCCCATGCCGCACACCCGTTTAAAAATCCTGTTTCTGGTGGAATCCCTGGCCGGGGGAGGAGCGGAAAAAATTCTGTCCGGCCTGGTGCGTGGCCTGGACCGGGAGCGTTTTGACGTGACGGTGTGCACGGTGGTGGACTGCGGCCCGTACCGGGAGGCGGTCAGGAGCTGCGCGCGTTACCGCACCGTCGTGAAGGGCCGGGGATGGCTCTACCGGATCAGGTACGCGCTGGTGTACCGCTTTCTGCCTGCGGGCTGGATTTACAGATGGAGCATTGCGGGGGATTATGATGTGGAGGTGGCTTTCACGGAAGGGCTGCCTACGCGCCTGCTGGCGGCGGCCCCGGAGGGAAAGTCCCGGAGGGTTGCCTGGGTTCATGTGGACCTGGAAGCGCGGCCCTGGACGCAGGAGACGGTGTTCCGGTCGGTGCAGGAGGAACGTGAGGCGTATGCCCGTTTCCAGTCCGTGGTGCATGTGTCGCAAACTGTCCGGGAGGCGTTTGAACGGCGTTTTGGAGCGCATGCCGGGTCCGTCGTCCTGCACAATCCGGTGGACCAGGATGACGTGCGGTCCCGTGCCGCTGCCGCGGAGGAAGTGCCGGAAAAGAAATATTTCCGGATTGTCTCCGTGGGGCGCCTGGTGGAGCAGAAGGGCTTTGACCGGCTGATAGCCGCGCTGGCGCGCCTGAAAGAGCGCGGCTGGACGGCGGAACTGGTGATTCTGGGAGAGGGTAGCCTGCGGGGGGAACTGGAACGGCAGGCGTCCGCCCTGGGCGTGGCGGATTCCGTCCTGATGCCCGGATTCCTGGAAAATCCCTACCCGTGGATGCTTAGCGCGGATCTGTTCGTGTGCAGTTCCCGCAGTGAAGGAATGAGCACCGTCATCACGGAGGCGCTGGTGCTGGGCGTGCCCGTGCTGGCCGTGGAGTGTTCCGGCGTGCGGGAGCAGTTGGGCCAGGGAAGGTTCGGGCGCATTGTGGACAATCATGACGAGGCACTGGTCCATGGCATGGAGGATTTCGTGTCCGGGAGGGAATCCTGTGAAGCCTGGCGGGAGAAGGCGGTTCTGGGAGGCCGCGAGGTGGTTTACGGGAATGCCGTGCGGAAGGTGGAACATTTATTGGAGGGAATGGCATGAAGAAGGTGGCGTTTTTTGTCAACAGCCTGTCCGGCGGAGGCGCGGAGAGGATTCTGCAAACCCTGCTGAACCGCTGGAAGGGAGACCGGTGGGAGGTGGTCATTTATTCCCTGAAGAAGGAGGAAATCCCGTCCGGCTACCCGCGCAGCGTCTCCTTCCGGTTTCTGTTCGGCGCCCTCCGGGAAGGGGACGGCCCTTGGGCGCGCCTGCGCGTCAAGATCAGGAACGGCCTGAAATTGTGGGTGTACAGGCATTGCTCCCCTTCCGTTTTTTACTGCCTGTTCATCCGCGGAACCTATGATGTGGAGGCGGCCTTCATTGAAGGCTACGCCACGCGGATTGCCGCCGGCTCCCCCCATGCCGGAAGCCGCAAGCTGGCCTGGGTCCACATCGACCTGGCCGCCAGCCACTGGACGCTGGACGCCTACCGGAACGCCGAAGAGGAAAGAGCGGTTTACCGCCGCTTTGACACGGTGGCCTGCGTCTCCCGGAATGTGCGGGAATCCCTGCTGGAACTGGTTGGCCCCCTGCGGGATGCACGGGTGGTTTACAATCCCCTGGACGTCCCGCGCATCAGGAGCAGGGCCGGGGAGTTTGTTCCGGAACGCCCGGAGGGAACCGTGCTTTTCTGCGCGTCCGGGCGGCTGGTCCCGCAGAAGGGCTTTGACCGTCTGGTGGCGGCCTGCCGCGATTTGGCGCGGAAGGGGTTTTCCTTCCATCTCTGGATTCTGGGGGAGGGGCCGGAGAGGAAGGCGCTGGAAGGCATGATCGCGGAGGGGAATTTGCAGGACAGGATCACCCTGCTGGGGCAGCGGGAAAATCCGTATCCCTATGTGCAGGCGGCGGACTGGCTGGTTTGTTCCTCCCGCAGCGAGGGGTATTCCACCGTGATTTCCGAGAGCCTGGTTCTCGGCACGCCCGTGGTAGCCACGCTGTGTTCCGGGGTCCGGGAACAATTGGGGAACGGGGAATTCGGGCTGGTGGCGGAGAATCACGCGCCGGGGATTTACCGCATGCTTGAAGATATTTTGACGGGAAAGGCTGATTACCGGGACTACTGCGGGCGGGCGCGCCGCGGGGGAAGCCGGTTTGACCTGGATGAACAGATGAAGGCCGTGGAACGGATATTTGAAGAAACGTGCTGACCGCCATGCCCTTTGTCTCCGTCATCATTCCCGTGTTCAACGCAGGGCGCTTTCTTGAAAAATGCGTGAGGTCCGTGCTGGAACAGACCTTTACGGATTTTGACGTGTGCCTGGTGGACGACGGCTCCACGGACGGAAGCGGACGGGTGTGCGATGCACTGGCTTCCGGAGACAAGCGCGTGCGGGTCATTCATCTGGACAGGAACAGGGGGGTATCCGCCGCAAGAAACCGCGGCATGATGGAAACGGAGGGGAAATGGCTGTGCTTCATTGACGGGGATGACTGGGTGACGCCCACCTACCTTCAGGAACTGGCCGCCGCCGTGGAGGATGGCGCCTGCGATCTGGTGGTGGAGGGAATGCGTTCCGTCCGCGCCGGAAAAAAGGATGAAGTAACGGTGCCTCAGCCTGTGGAGCTGGATGCCAGTCCCGGAGAAGAGGAGGAATGGATCAGGCTCTTCCGCTCCTTCCTGCTCTTTGTCCCGGTGGTGAAGCTGTACCGGCGCACCCTGCTGGCACGGCATGCCATCCGTTTTCCGGAAGACGTTTCTTACGGAGAGGACCTGATGTTCAACATGGCGTACCTGAAATACATCAGGCGTTTGAGAACCGTGGACAGGGCCGGCTACTTTTACCGCAGGGCGGAGGAGGGAACCCTGTCCACGCGGTTTGTCCCGGAAAAATTCATCTGGATTGTCCGGCAGTTCCGTCTGGAGCGGAAATATTTCCACACCCGGAGGCTTGAAGGGGAGGAGGTGGAGAAGTACCTGGCGTTCCGCTGGTGGGGGCTCGTGTACAATTCCCTGTTTGAAATATACCATTTCCGTGATCACTATGGCCTGACGGGCCGCAGGCGCGCGGTGCGGGCCATCGTGGGAACGCCGGAAAACAATCTGCTGCGCGCCTATCCGGATGTATTCCACTGCCCGGGGTGGATGCGCGTCTGTTTGTTCCACTGCCTGCCCTTCTCCCTGTTCCTGCTGATGGAAGGGGCGTGTGCCCGGAAAAAATAAATTGGATTGGCATGAATAAGATTCTTTTATATCCCCATGGAGGAAGCGGCAATCACGGCTGCGAGGCGATCGTCAGGTCCACGATGCTGCTGCTCCGTCCGGAAGAGGGGGTGCTGTTCTCCTCCGCTTGCGGGGAAGACATCCGTTATGGCCTGGACCGGACGGTGCGCGTGCTGCCGGAGCAGAGGCCCATACGCAGATGCTCCGCGGGATACGCGGGGGCATGGCTGCGGCGGCATGTGCTGGGCGTCCCGGACGCCTTTGACCGCCTGGCCTTCGGCGGCATTGCGGAGGAAGGAAGGGATGCCTGCGTGGCCCTGTGCAGCGGCGGGGACAACTACTGCTACGGGGAACCCGTGCATATCTATTTGCAGAACGGCCTGCTGCGCCGCGCCGGCGTGCCTACCGTGCTGTGGGGGTGCTCCCTGGAGCGGGAGGACATGAAGGGCGCCATGCTGGAGGACCTGAGGGCCTTTGACCTGATTGTGGCGCGGGAGTCCCTGACGTGCGACGCCCTGCGGGCATGCGGATGTTCCCGCACCGTCCTGTATCCGGACCCCGCGTTCGCCCTCCAGGTGAAGGAGGCCGCCCTTCCGGAAGGCTGGAAGGAAGGGAACATGGCGGGCATCAACGTCAGCCCCCTGGTCATCGGGCATGAGGGGAGGGCCGGCGCCGTGATGGAAAATTACGCGCGGCTCCTGGAATACCTGCTGAACGAGACGGAGATGAACGTGGCCCTGATCCCCCATGTGGTGTGGCCCGGCAATGACGACCGGAAGCCGCTGGCGGAACTGCATGAGCGGTTCAGGCATACGGGCCGCGTCCTCATGCTCGGGGATGCCCCCTGCGAGGAATTGAAAGGATACATCTCCCGGTGCCGTTTTCTGGTGGCCGCACGCACGCACGCCTCCATTGCCGCCTATTCCACGGGCGTTCCGGCGCTGGTGGTGGGCTATTCCGTAAAGGCCCGGGGGATTGCCCGCGATCTGTTCGGGACGGAAGAAGGCCACGTGCTCCCGGCGCAGGCGCTGGATGACCCGGATGAACTGCGGAAGGCGTTTGTGGTGATGATGGAAAGGGAGGATGAACTGAAGGCCGTTTATGCGGAGAAGCTTCCCGGGTACCGGGAACGCCTGGAGCAGTTGCCGGAGGAACTTTCAACCCTGCTGAAACGGTCATGACGTTTTATGTTTCCATGCTGTCCGTCCTGCTCCTGCTGGCCCTGGCTGTGGTCTGCGTGGACGCCTGGCGCTTCATGGGAACGCTGGCGGGGCGTTTCCGCATCGGGCGCTGGCAGGACCGGCGCGCCTGGCAGGACGCTCTTGCCCGGACGGCCCTGTCCTGGACGCGGCGCATGCCCGCCGTCCCCAAGAGGGACCAGGGCAGGCGCATCCTGTGGGAGATGGCGCGCGGAACGTATGCGGATACCGCTATCCAGGGCTGGCAGGCGGCGGGGCTTTTCCTGGGCCTGCATGCCTATGCGGCGGGCAGGAAGGATGAAGAGCTGAAGGAAAGGCTGCGCCGCAATCTGGAAGGCCATGAACTGGTGAAGAATTTTCTGGCCGTTCCGGAACCGGAACGGTGGGAGGCGGACCGCCTGCTGCTGGATTACGCCGTGCTGGAAGCCGGATGCCGGGGCGCCGAGCAGGTGGCGCAGGCTTCCGCCGCGCTGCTGGAATCCCTCCGGACGGAGGCGGGGACGCTGGCTTACAGGCGCAGGCAGCCCGGCATGCGCTACGTGGATACCATCGGCCTGGCCTGTCCGATGGCCGCCGCCTGTGCGGCCCGTACGGGGCGGGAGGAATACTGGGAGCTGGCGGTGAAGCAGGTGGAGGAATATGACAGGGCCCTGCTGCCGCATTCCTCCTTCCCGGCCCACGGGTTTGAGATGGAACGCGGCTACCCGCTGGGGCTGTATGACTGGTCCCGCGGCATCGGCTGGTATGCGCTGGGCCTGTGTGAACTGTACCTCCTGATGTCTGTGCACGGCAGGCCGGAGGCGGACGGAATGGCGCGGCGCATTCTGGCGCTGGCGGAGGAAGTGCTTCCCCTTCAGAAAAAGAACGGGGGCTTCGGCTGGATGGTCGCCAGGCCGGAATCCGTGTTTGAATCCTCCGGCACGGCTTTGCTGGGCCTGCTGTTGCTGACGGCCTCCCGCATTTCCGGAGAGGACCGTTTTCTGGACGCCGCGTTCCATGTGGAAAAGGCGCTGATGGGAGTGACGCGGCGCAGCGGCGTGCTGGACATGTGCCAGGGGGATACCAAGGGAATCGGCATGTATTCCGACGTGTGGAACCTGATGCCGTTCGCCCAGGGAATGGCCCTGCGGCTGAGCATGGAACTGAACGGGGAGGAACGCAGGCCATGAGGACGCTGAACTCCGGAAAGAATTTCCTGGTGACCATCAGCCTGATGATCACGATGACCCTGCTGGGCTTTGTGACGCGCAAGCTGTTCGTCAATGAAATCGGGGTGGAGTATCTGGGCCTCAACGGCCTGCTGACCAACATCCTGGCGGCTGTCACGCTGCTGGAATCCGGCTTTGGAACCAGCGTGGTTTTCCACCTTTACAAGCCGCTGGCGGAGAATGACCAGCCGCGGATTCTGGCCCTGCTCCAATTTTACCGCAGGGTGTACCGCATCATTGCCGCCGCCGTCTTTGTCCTGTGCCTGGCTCTGTATCCGTTCCTGGGCTGCTTCATCAAGGATGAAGGGCATCTGGACTACCTGACCCTGGTGTATTTCATCTTCGTCTTCAACTCCATCGTGCCGTACCTGACGGCCTACAAGAATTCCCTGATCAATGCGGACCAGAAGAATTACCGGCTGGGGACCATCAACTTCGTCTACCAGGTGGGCCTGAACCTGTCCAAGCTGGCTATCCTGTACTACACGGCCAACTACGTGATGTACCTGGTGGTGGAATCCCTGTTCATCGCGGGGTTCAACGTGGCTATGGTGCGCAAGGTGGACGCCCTGTACCCCTACGTGAAGAGCAGGGCGGCGCATGCGCTGGACGCCGTGACGAAAAGCCAGATCGTCGTCAACGTCAAGGCTCTGTTCCTGCACAGCGTGGGCGGGTACTTCATGCACTCCACCAGCAACATCGTCATTTCCAGCTTCGTAGGGCTGGCGGCGGTGGGCTTCTATTCCAACTACATGCTGGTGGTGGGGACCATCTCCACCTTCGTCATGCAGGTGATCAACAGCATGGCGGAAAGCGTGGGGAACCTGATTGCCAGTGAGGACCGGGGACATGTGTACGAGATTTTCCGGAGGGTCTTCCTGATCAACTTCCTGATTTGCGGGGTGGCCTCCATCGTTCTGCTGAACACGCTGAACCCGTTCATCTCCTGGTGGCTGGGGCCGGACTACACCCTGTCCGGCGCGTGCTCCTTCGTCATCATCCTGAACTTCTTTGTAGTGGGCATGCGGCGCTCCGCCATGGTGTTCAAGACCAAGGCGGGCATCTTCCACCAGGACCGTTACTCCCCCCTCCTTCAAGGCGTGATCAACGTCATCCTGTCCGTCACGCTGGTGCAGTGGTGGGGCATTGCGGGCGTGCTGCTGGCGGCGACGCTCAGCCTGCTTTCCATCGGCGTCTGGCAGTTCCCCCGGCTGGTGTACAGGCATGTATTCCACCAGCCGCTGAGGCGGTACTTCATCACGTACGGGTGGTACCTGCTGCTGGCGGCGGCGGGGTATGTGCTGACGTATCCCCTCTGCTCCCGTTCCTATTTTTCCTCCCCCCTGGCTGACCTGTTCATGTGGGGGAGTATTTCCGTTGTTATTCCGCTGGGGCTGGATGTCCTCGTCCTGTTCAGGACGGGGCCCTTCCGTGGGCTGATGGGCCACATGCGCACGCTGGTATGCAGATGAAACGTATCTTTATAGCTATTCAGTACATGGAACTGGGGGGCGCGGAACGCGCTCTCCTGGGGCTGCTGGACGCGCTGGACACTTCCCGCTTCCAGGTGGACCTGTTTGTTTACCGCCATTCCGGGGAGCTGATGCCGCTCATCCCGTCCGGGGTGAACCTGCTGCCGGAGCTGCCCGCGTACCGCGCCATTTCCCGGCCTCTGAAAGACATTCTGCTGGAAGGCAGGCTGGGCATCGCCGGGGCGCGGCTGTGGGCCAAATGGCGTTCCGCGCAGTTTGGAAAGCGTCTGGACGGACCGGAAAACTACGCCGTCTTTGACGATGCGGCAGCGGCTGTCTCCCCCTTTCTGCCTTCCCTGAACAAGCTGGGGGTGTACGATCTGGCCATCAGCTTCCTGACGCCCCACCGCATTGTGCGGGACAAGGTGCTGGCCCGCAGGAAAATAGCCTGGATTCATACGGACTACTCGTCCATCGGCATCAATGCGGAGCGTGAACTTCCGGTGTGGCGCAGTTATGACCATATCATCTCCATCTCCCCGCAGGCGGGCAGGGGCTTCCTGGCCCGCTTCCCGGAACTGGAAGACAAACTGGTGCTGATGGAGAACATCATTTCCCCGGAAGCGGTGCGGGAGCAGGCCGCGCTGGAGGACGCCTCCGGCGTGATGGGCGGCTCCCCCTGCCTGTGCACCGTGGGAAGGTTCTCCCATGCCAAGGGGATGGACCGCGCCGTCCGGCTGGCCGCGCGCCTGGTGGGCCTGGGCATGGAACGGCTCCGCTGGCATCTCATCGGCTACGGGGATGAGGCGTCCGTGCGCCGGGAAATAGCGGACTGCGGCATGGAGGAGCACGTCATCATGCTGGGGAAGAAGGCCAACCCGTATCCCTATATGGCCGCCTGTGACCTGTACGTTCAGCCGTCCCGGTATGAAGGAAAGGCCGTGGCGGTAAGGGAGGCGCAGATTCTGGGCCGTCCCGTAGCCATCACCCGGTTCCCGACCTCCGCCGGGCATCTGGAAGACGGGGTGGACGGCGTCATCATCCCGAATGAGGAGGAGGGCGCCGCCGTGGAACTGTTCCGCCTGCTGAATGACGCCGGACGGTTGGAACGCCTGTCTGCGGAATGCCGCGGAAGGGACTACGGCAACCGTGATGAAATCCTGAAACTGGAGGCATTGATTTGACATGGGAAGACGCCTGCTGTACATCACCAATGGAATTACCGGAGCGGGAGGGCTGGAACGCGTGCTCTCCGTCCGGACGCGCCTGCTTGCGGAAAAGTACGGGGATGAAATCCATGTGCTGACGCTGAATGAGGAGGGGCGTGGGCCCTTTTACGACTTTTACCCCGGCCTCCGCCTCCATGATGTGCGCATGCAGGGCAGCCCCGCCGCCCGTCTGCTGGCCTGGGCGCGCGGAATCAGGGAGGCGGTGCGCGAGGTGCGCCCGGACGTGATTGCGGTGTGTGACGACGGCTTCAAGGGGTTCTGGATTCCTCTTCTGGTGAAGGGTTTCCGGGTTCCCGTGATTTATGAGCGGCACGTTTCCCGGCTGATTCAGGCGGAAGGGGCAAGGTTTCCGGCATTCATGCGCCTGGAATTTGCCGCCATGCGCCTGCTGGGCGGGATGTTCTCCCGCTTTGTGGTGCTTACCCCGGGAAACAGGGCGGAATGGCCCATGGCCCGGGTGGAGGTGATTCCCAATCCCCTGCCGTTTTATCCGGAGGTCCCTTCCTCCGGACGGGAAAAGCGGGTGATTGCCGTCGGCAAGATTTCCCCCCAGAAAAACTATGGCGCGCTGCTCCGTGCGTGGAAGGACGTGCACGGGAAATTCCCGGATTGGAAGCTGGACCTGTTCGGCGCGGAAAAGGATGGCGGGGAGCTGAGGAAAGAGATTCAGGACGCAGGGCTGGAAGACAGTTTCCTGCTGCATCCCCCCACGCGGGAGATCATGCGGGAGTACCTGGCTTCTTCCATCTGTGCCATGTCTTCCCGGTATGAAGGGTTCGGCATGATGCTGGCGGAGGCGATGGCGTGCGGCGTGCCGTGCGCGGCCTTTGACTGCCCCTGCGGCCCCGGTGACATTATCCGCCACGGGGAGGACGGCCTGCTGGCAGAAGCGGGGAACGTCCCTGAACTGGCCTCCGCGCTGGAACGCCTGATGGGGGATGAAGAACGGCGCGCCTCCATGGCCGTGAAGGCGCGGGAGAATGTGAAACGCTACGCGGCGGAGACGGTGACGGCCCAGTGGGACGCCCTGTTCAACCGCGTGCTGGAAGAAAAGAAGGGAGGCCGCGCATGATTTCCGTCATTGTTCCCGCCTATAATGCGGAGGCCTACCTGTCCCGTTGCATGGAAAGCATCCTGAACCAGACGTACCGGAATCTCCAGGTGATCTGCGTGAACGATGGTTCCACGGACGGCACCGGGGAGGTGCTGGAAGAACTTGCCCGCACGGATGGCCGTGTGAAGGTGGTTGGCCGCCCGAACTCCGGCCTTTCCGCCTCCCGCAACGCCGGGCTGGAACTGGCGGAGGGGGAATACGTGATGTTTGTGGATGCGGACGACTGGCTGGACGGGCATGCGTGCGCGGATGCCGTGGAAGCCATGGAGCGGAGGGAAGCGGACGTTGTGTTCTGGAGCTACACCCGGGAATATGAAACGGCTTCCTCCCCGGTGTTGTTCTGGCCGGAGGAACGGGTGTTTGAAGGGGAATCCATGGTCTGGCTGAGGAACCGGCTATTGGGGCCGGACGGCTCCGAACTGGCCCGTCCGGAACGGCTGGATTCCTACGGTACGGCCTGGGGCAAGCTCTACAGGCGCGCCCTGTTCCGGGAGGGGAACGCGTCCTTCGTTGATACGGCCCTCATCGGCTCCGCGGAAGACGTGCTCTGCAATCTCTCCCTGTTCGGCGCGGCGCGCCGCGCCGTGTACATTCCCTCCACCTTCTACCATTACCGGAAGACGGCGGCGGGGGCTCTGACCAAACGGTACAAGCCCAACCTGACCGCCCAGTGGGAGGAACTCTTCCGGCGGATGACCCTGCATGTGCAGGAAAATGGAGCCTCCGCGGAGGCGGAACGCGCCTTGCGGAACCGCATGGCCGTCTCCGTCATCTTCCTGGGCCTGAACGTCTGCGACGCGCCGGGGTCCGCCTTCGTGAAATGCGGCATGCTCCGCACCCTGCTGAAACGGGACTGGTGCTGTACGGCGGTGAAAGGCCTGCCGCTGGCTCCCCTGCCTCCGCACTGGAAAGTGTTTTTCCTGAACGCGAAACTGGGCTTCGTGCCCGGTTTGTATCTCCTTCTGACAGCCATTAAAAGAATCCTGGCAACATGAATCCTCAACGTGTGCTCATGGTATTCACCATTATGAACCGCGGCGGCGCGGAAACGATGGTGATGAATTATTACCGCCATATCAACCGCGGCAGGCTCCAGTTTGACTTTCTGGTGCACCGGGAAACTCCCGGCATTTATGAAGAGGAAATCCGGAACCTGGGCGGCAGGATCTACAGGCTGCCTCCCATCACCCTGTCCGGCCTGGCGGAATACCGCAGGAAGGTGGCGGAGTTTTTTGACGCGCACCCGGAATACAGGCTGGTGCACGGACATTGTTCCGAGCTGGGCTACTGGGTGTACCGGGAAGCGGCGGCGCGGAAGCTCCCGTTCATTGCGGCGCACGCCCACAGCTCCCCGCTGGGGGTGGACCGGAACTCCCTCCAGCGTTTCCTGTTGAAGCATCTCATGCGCCCGTACCTGACGCACCGTTTCACGTGCAATGAATTGTGCGGACGCTGGCTGTTCGGGCGGCGGGGCGTGCGGGATGCCATCGTGGTGAGGAACGCCATTGATGCGGAAAAATTCAGGTACTCCCCGGAAATCCGGGAACAGGTGAGGAAGGAAATGGGATGGGAAGGAAAACTGGTGGTGGGCCATACCGGGAATTTCTCCTGGCCCAAGAATCATGAATTCCTGCTGCGCGTGTTCCGCGCCCTGCTGGCGGCGCGTCCGGACTCCCTGCTGGTGCTGGTGGGCAGCGGCGGGGAAGGGGAGGAGAAGATACGGCAGGAAGCGCAGAAGCCGGAATGGGAAGGGAAAATCCGCCTGCTGGGGGGCAGGGATGACGTGGCCGCCCTGCTGCAGGGGATGGACGTGTTTGCGTTCCCCTCCTGGTTTGAGGGCTTCGGCATCGCCATGCTGGAGGCGCAGGCGGCGGGTCTGCCCGTGGTGGCATCCGACCGGGTGCCGGAGGACGGCGCCGTGGTTCCGGATCATGTGAACTTTCTTTCTCTCAGGGAATCCCCCGATGCATGGGCGGAAAAAATACGGGTGGTAACGGATGGATGGCAGCGCACGGACGCTTCCGCCGCCGTTCGGGAGGCCGGGCTGGACATCGTCCATAACGCGGAAAAGCTTCAGGAAATTTATCTGGAACAGGGAGGTGACGCATGAAGCCGCTGCTGACTGTTTTTACCCCCGCCTTCAACCGTGCGGACTGCCTGCGCGATTGTTATGAAAGCCTGCGGAAACAGACCTGCCGTGATTTCATCTGGCTGGTGGTGGACGACGGTTCCTCCGACGGGACCGGAGACCTGGTGAAGGAATGGATGCAGGCCGGAGAGCTGGAAATACGGTACCATTACCAGAAAAACGGAGGCATGCACACCGCTCATAATGCCGCTTATGAACTGGTGGATACGGAACTGAACGTGTGCCTGGATTCCGATGACCGGATGCCGGAGGACGCTGTGGCTTCCATCCTGGAGTTCTGGGA
The DNA here is from genome assembly GCA_048388685.1 of Akkermansia sp. Taxonomy (GTDB): domain Bacteria; phylum Verrucomicrobiota; class Verrucomicrobiia; order Verrucomicrobiales; family Akkermansiaceae; genus Akkermansia. The sequence goes on from DBGCTZ010000022.1 coordinate 82,726, forward strand.
ACGTCATGGAAATGACCGGGTGGCCGGAATGGCCGGGCTGGACGCGGACGTGAATACGGGGGAACTGATAGGAACTCCGTTTCAAGAGGATGGCGGCGAGACGACGTTGACCGGATTCTATGCGGCGGGAGGGTGCGGGGACAAGAAGCTGGTGTACAGGACGGCGCTGATGAAAGAGCTGCCGCCCTATCCCGTCTTTCCCGGTGAAAAATATGTGGGACTGGGTTACAAGTACATGCTGGCGGACCGGATTGCCCCGCTGCTGGCCATGAACAAGGTGCTCTGCCTGGTGGAATACCGGGAAGACGGCTCTTCCAGAAACATGTTCCGGCAGTACGTGCTGAATCCACGGGGCTTCGCCTTTCTGAGGAAGCAGGGCATGCAGTATCAGCCCGCGCGGCGCAGGCGCTTCATGGAAGCGGTGCATTACGTGTCCGCCTCCCTGCTGGCCCGGAATCCCCGTTTTCTGCGGGAATCCCCCCGGCTTTTTCTGACGCTGGCTGCCGTTCCGTTCGGCGTGGCGCTGATGGGCCTGATTCTCTGGAAGAACAGGAACGGGAAGGGGGCCGGAAAATGAAGATTGCCTATGTGCTGGATGATCTGGACGCGGCGGGCGGCATTCAGGCCGTGACGCGCGCCAAGGCCGCGGCGCTGGCCGCCATTCCCGGCAATGAAGTGGTGCTGGTCACGGCCAATGATTCCCGTGAAACCGTCTCTTCCCTGCCCGGCGGGGTAAAAGTGGTTCATCTGGGCGTGAATTATTATGAGGACGACTGGAAGGGGTTCCTCTACGTCCTGAAGGGGATTCTGGTCAGGCGCAGGAAGCATGCGAAGGCCCTCCGGAACGTGCTTGATGAGCTGGAACCGGACATTGTCATTTCCGTGGGGCAGTCGGAAAAATTCATGATTCCGCGGCTTTCCCGCGGCAGGCCGTGGAAAACGGTGCGCGAGTTCCATTACTCTGGAACGTACCGGAAGGATTATGCCCGTCTTCAGGGTGGCCTTCGCTCCCGGCTGGTCGCCGCCATTTCCGACTTTTATGAGTTCGGTCTTGGCAAGGGGAACTATGACGCCACGGTGGTGCTGACCCGGCAGGACCGGGAGGAAAACTGGCGGGGAAGGAAGGGCGTGCATGTCATCCCGAACCCGTGCATTCTGCGTCCGGAACGGGCTTCTTCCCTGGATGGCCCCCGTGCGGTGGCCGTGGGAAGGCTGGTTCCCGTGAAGGGATTTCATCTTCTGATTCAGGCCTGGGAAAAAGTGGCTTCCGTTCATCCGGAATGGGAGCTGGAAATCTGGGGCGATGGACCGGAACGCGATGCCCTGGAACGGCTGGTCCGGGAAAAGGGGCTGGAAGACCATGTTTTCCTGCGCGGCGTAACGGATGATGTGCGGGGCAAATTGCTGCAATCCTCCATGCTCGTCTTTTCCTCCCTGTTTGAAGGATTCGGCATGGTGCTGGTGGAGGCCATGGCGTGCGGCGTGCCGTGCGTGTCCTTCGCATGCCCGTGCGGCCCGCGCGACGTGATTTCTCCGGAGGAGGACGGTCTGCTGGTTCCCCCCGGAGATACGGAACAACTCGCCGGGTCCATCATCCGGCTGATGGACCAGCCGGAACTGAGGCGCACGATGGGAGCCGCCGCCCGCAGGAAAGCGGCCCGGTACACGCTGGACGCCATTGCCGCAGAATGGATGAACCTGTTCCGTGAACTAACCTCTTCTCAACAACGTTAACCTTTTGAACATCATGCCCCTCGTTTCCATTATCATTCCCTGCTACAACGTGGCCGGATTCATGAAAAAATGCCTGGATACCGTCTGCGCCCAGACGCTCCGGGAGATAGAAATCATCTGCATCAATGACGGCTCCAGAGACGGGACGCTGGACATCCTGCGGGAATATGAAGCCGCGGATGACAGGTTCACCATTATTGACCAGCCCAATGCGGGCGTGGCGGCGGCGCGGAATGCCGGGCTGGATGCGGCGTCCGGAACGTACATCGGCTTTGCGGACCCGGATGACTACGTCTCCCCCGTCATGTTCCAGCGGCTTTATCTGGCGGCGGAACAGTACGGTGCTGACCTGGTCTGCATGGGGGCCACCATTGCGGGAGACATGCCCCTTTCCGTGCGGTGGAGCATGCTCAACGGCCTGCAATGCCCGGAATGGCATTGTGACCATTACGACTTTGCCGCCATGGGTCCGTTCAGCGAACTGTGCTGGGACAAGCTTTACCGGGCGGAATTCCTGAAGAAGACGGGATTGCGCTTCAGGGCCGGGATGCGGCAGGGCAGCGACGCCCTGTTCAACAACCTGCTTCAGCCTTATGTGCGGAATATCGTGAAGATACCGGACTGCCTGTACATCTACCGCCCCACGCGCCCGGACTCCCTGGTGAACGTGTACAAGGCTCCGGACAAGAAAGGTTCCGGATTTTATCCGGCATTGGAGCGTATCGACCTGATTGCCGCGGCCTACCGGGAACTGGGCTGTCTGGAAAAAGCCCGGATCACGGTGCTGAACTGGCTGAACGGCAGCATTCAGCTTTTCTCCTCCAACCTGCTGAACCAGACGGCGGCGGAAAAAAGGGAAGCCCTGGATGCCGTCCGGGCGCTGCTGGACAAGTATGAGTGGCGGGATTTCGTCCAATCCCCGGAATCCCCGTTCCGTCTCCTGAAACAGATTGCGAAGGGGCATGATTTCCGCGTGCGGTGCGCCCTGTTCGGCATTTACCGGGTCCTGCATTCCCGTCTGGGAGCCAGGCTGGTGGACCTCTGCACGCGCATCATCAACCTGCGGGGAAGCGCCCGGTAGGCGGCACGGCGTTACTTGGCCGGGGAAGGCTTCTTCTCCGGCAGCGGCTGGAGCAGGCAGTCGTAAAACGGCGTGTAAATCTGGTGGTTGGGAATCAGGTAGATGTACCCCTCCTTGGAATCGTAGACGAGATTGAAGCGTTTCAGGAGGTTGTTTCCCATCACGCCGTCCATCTCCGCCATGCTCTGGATGCCGCTGGTGACGGTGGAGAATGCTCCGGGGATAAGCGGCAATTTGAAGGAGCCCAGTTGGATGTTGTCGAAAATGACGTTTTCCAGCGTCCCCGTATTGGTGTCCGAACTGGAAATGCTGGAAATGCAGAACGGAGTCTGGCTGCCCAGAAGCCGGTGCTTCTTGACGAAGGGGGTATTGAGGTCCAGAACGCGGTCGGAACCCGTATCCACGGACAGGCGGAGCTGGTGGGTTTTTCCGTTCACCGTCACCTGGACGGGAACCACCGGGATGCCCATGATGTATTCAATCTTGAGACGGATGGCATCCGCCGGCGGCGTGTACGTGCCGTGCGGGTACAGGTAAATCTTCCGGTCCGTGTAATTGACCTCCGTAACTTGCTGCGTGATGAACCACAGGCCCAGAACGCCGTCCCAGTGGCCCGGAGCATATGGAATGGCGACAAAGGGAGCGTGCCCGAAGGACTTCCCCCCGATGGAAAACGTGTTTTCCGTGCTCTTGCGTACTTCATTGGAACCCGTCGCGCCGTAGTTGACGACGGTTTCATTGAACGTCATGGGAACGCCCTTCAGGGAATTGCTGTTGATTACCATGGAGGTGGCCCCGGTATCAAAAAGAAAGAGCAGGGGACGGCTGCCGTTGACGCTGCCCTTCACATAAATGCGGCTGGCTTTTCCCAGTTCAAAAGGAATGCTGTCGCTGGGAACATTGGCCCCTCCTGCGCAGAAAATAGAAACCAGTAAAAGGGTGAAAAGCGGCAGAATTTTTTTCATATACGTTATTTCCTGAATCATGGGGCTGATTTTCCTATGAGAATATGAAGCCCGAACATCTTAAAAATGCTGGCTGATTAGCGTCCGCCTGTTTTATAGCAAAGGTTCCAGGCGCGGACAATGTAAAAGAAGACTAGTATGTAAAGGAAAGAAAAACCGCTGTAAGTTTTTCAACTTGCAGCGGTTGAGATAGTCCACGGAATTATTCCTGGAACATGTTTTAGTATTTGATCACAGGCATGAAAGCTATATTGACGGGACGGTTTTCTTCTGAAGTCGGAACAACTTGAGAAGCATCAAAAGATACTGTTGATGTAGTGTATCCTGTTACCGCTGAATGTCCTGTAAGAGCAATTTTCTTATAAGAGGAAGGGGAAAGGCAGCCACTTGCGAAATCTGGGATGTTTGCTCCCGGGATAGGGGCAGATGAGACCATGGAACCTGTAATATTGCGGATGGCGTCTCCCTGAATACTGCCTACGGCTCTCTCTGTAGAGGAGGAACGGATGAATAAACCGTTATCAGTTGCCAGATTAGGGAGAGCAAAGGTAGTCACGCCGTCGCCGCCGTAGGTGGTGCCGATTGCTGCATACAATTCCGGATATTGGCTGATTTGCAGTATTGCTCCGTTGCATTCCAGCCAGCCGCTGGGAGCTACACTGCCGCAAAACCACATGAAACAGCCCGGGGCCGCACTGGAACCGCGGGGCCCTTCCGGACCTGCAGGACCGGGAAGGCCCTGGTCTCCTTTGGGCCCTTGTGCTCCGGCAGGACCCTGCGGGCCAGGATCACCCTTGTCCCCTTTAGCTCCTTGGCCGCCGGAGTTCCATTTTTCCTTTTCCTGCGCCGTGACGTGGATAGTTGCGTTTCCCGCATGGGCAGAAAATTCATTCTGTGTGGCCATGGGGATTCCATTAATTGTGATCATCTCATTCATGATTATTATCTATTGGTTCGGGATAATCCCTGATGGCGGATGTCCGGCGCCCGTTTCAGGGCAGAGCCCCTGAATATGCGGAATAAGTATCCATTGCTTTTGCCGTCCATAGTTTTCTGTCGACGTTGACCAGGGAACAGGGCATACGCCATGCAGAAAAGAATCTGCACACATTTCCAACCGGATTCATCCCGTATGTCACGTCAGGACCGGAGGAAGCGCCCTGCACGCGGCAGGAGAAAAGTTTTTGTTCCCTATGGGCGGCAGGAGGGGAGGAATTTCACTTCCAATTTTTCCCCGTGAAACAGTTTCCTCCCTCCTGACTCCGCAAGCCTTTGATCGGAAAGGGAGAGGGGATGGAATGGAGTGATCAGCAGCTTGTTCTTCTCCTTCTTCCAGCGGGCGCAGAGCCGTCCGTGCAGCAGGATAGCGGGATAGACGATGCCTGCCTGGTTGACGGCAAGCCGTTTATCCGCAGGGTCCAGAAAGCGGCTGCGGTCCCTGTAGCCCATGACGAGCTGGTCAAAGCCGGACAGGTAAATGCACGGGGGCAGGGATCGGCTGGCCTGGAGCTCCCCAAGATAGTAATAGGAGGTTCCTCCGCACTCTGCGCTTTTAAGGGGCAGGTTTCCCTTGCGGAGCAGGGCGCGGATTTCCGGGAGACGGAATCCCGTGAAGGAGGCGCAATCCTCCACTGTAGCGGGGCCGAAATTTTGAAAATACCGCCGGAGGATGATCAGTCGCGCTTCATCCCTGTCCATCCAGGCCGGTTCCGGAGGGAGCAGGAAACGTTTTTCCGTTCCGGGGTGGTAGGCGATCATTCCCCGGTCGCTCATCTCCTTGATGAGGCCGCCCCACCCGTGGAAGATGCGTTTGAGCAGTGTTTCTTCCATGCCTGCGCCGCGGCACGCGTTCTTCAATGCCTCTCTTCCATCAATCCCCTCCGCCACTTTTTCCCGGATGAAGGCGGACCAGTAAGGCTTGACCCGGGGCGGAATTCCCCACCAGTTTTCTTCCCAGTCGCCATGGTCCCCCTTGGCGGAGAGAAACAGCCCCAGTTCATCAGCGCGAATAACGTGGATTGTATTCCGGTGGGTCCAGATTTTCAGGAGGCCGTCGCTCCAGCCGTCTTCGGAAAAATCATGCGCGCGGATGCGCAGGGAATACCGCGGATTGCCGGCGAACTGGGCCTGCAGTCCGCACAGGCCGGAAAGGATGTCCATCCTGCCGCCTTTTTCCAGCAGGTATTGGTTTTGCAGCGCATAGAGAAGCAATTCTTTTCCGTCCATGTAGATACCCAATTTACACTTGTCATGCCTGCGGACGCAACACAACATTTTTCCTTTTTGACGTGTGTCCGGTTAAAAAATAAGGTGAAACAAAAACCGCCGTAAGTTGTTCAACTTACAGCGGTTAAAAGTGGTCGGGTTGACAGGATTCGAACCTGCGACCCCCTGCACCCCATGCAGGTGCGCTACCAGACTGCGCTACAACCCGATATAATCGGACCGACCGGGGCCGTGTCTTGCGACGGCGAGGTGTATATAGGAAAACTTTAGGGTTGGCAAGAGTCTTTTTTCATTGCATACATTTTTTGTCATGAAGCAAGTTCAAGTAGCAGTCGTCGGAGCCAGTGGCTATACCGGGCAGGAGTTGTTGCGCATTCTGTTGAATCACCGCGGGGTGAGGCTGGTGTGCGCCACGTCCCGCCAGTATGCCGGACAACCGCTGTGGGAGGTGTTTCCCCGGTTCCGGCAGGTTCCGGGGTCCGACCTGAAGTTTACGGATTCCGATGTGGATGCTATTGCCGCCACGGGAGCGGAGGTGGCCTTTCTGGCGCTGCCGCACGGCGTGGCGGCTTCCTATGCCCGCGGCCTGGTGGACCGGGGCGTGCGCGTGATTGACCTGAGCGCGGATTTCCGTCTGGATTCCCCGGACGTGTATAAGGAGTATTACGGGAACGCCCATCCGGATACGGCCCTGATGCAGGAGGCCGTGTACGGCCTGCCGGAGTGGCACAGGGCGGAGATCGCCCAGGCGCGCATTGTGGCTTCTCCCGGCTGTTATCCCACCAGCATTCTTCTTCCCCTGATTCCCCTGTTCAAGGCAGGCCTGCTGGAACCGGAAGACGTGGTGGTCTGTTCCGGCAGCGGCGTGAGCGGCGCGGGCCGCAAGGCTTCCATTCCCCTCCTGTTCTGCGAGTGCAATGAGAGTTTCCATGCCTACGGCGTGCCGAAGCACCGCCATTTGAGCGAGATTGAGCAGGAGCTTTCCCGGGCTGCCGGGGAAACCGTGGTGATGTCCTTCACCCCGCACCTGATTCCGGTGAATACGGGCATCTGTTCCACCATCACGGCCAAGGTGAAGAAGGGGGCGGATGCGGAGTCCGTCGGACGGCTTCTGGAAGAGGCCTATGCGGAAGCTCCGTTCGTGCGCCTGCTGGGGCGCAACCAGCCTGCGGATACCAAGAATGTGACCCGTACGAATTGCGTGGACATCGGCTGGGCCTATGATCCCCGCACGAACCGTGTGATCCTGATGAGCGCGGAGGACAACGTGGTGAAGGGCGCCGGCGGCCAGGCCGTGCAGTCCTTCAATATCATGTGCGGGTTTGATGAGACGGAAGGCTTGTGGGTCCTGTAGTTTTTTGATACGCTGAAAGATACTTCAAGACGATGAATAATTCATCCTATACTACGGTTGACGGGGGCGTCTGCGCGCCTCAGGGCTTTCTGGGCAGCGCCGTTAGCTGCGGCATCAAGAAGCCCACGGCTACGCGCCTGGACCTGGCCCTGATTTATTCCAAGGACCCCTGCGTTTCAGCAGGCACGTTTACGACCAACCGCGTGCAGGCCGCCTGCGTGAAGGTGAGCCGGGAACACCTCCGCAAGGGGAATATCCGCGCCATCGTGGCGAACAGCGGCAACGCGAACGCCTGCACCGGAGCCCAGGGGGTAGAGGATGCCAAGGGTGAATGCCGGAGTATTGCCGAGCTTCTGGGTCTGAAGCCCGCGGAAGTGGCCGTGTGCTCCACCGGGGTGATCGGCCTGCCGATGCCCATGATGCGCATTTACCCGAAGTTCCCGGAACTGGCGGAAGGCCTTTCCCGCGACAAGGGCCATGAAGTGGCCCAGGCCGTGATGACCAGCGATACGAAGGAAAAGATCATCGCCATTGAGTTCATGGTTCAGGGCAGGCCCGTGCGCATCGGCGCCTGCTGCAAGGGCGCGGGCATGATCAATCCCTGCATGGCTACCATGCTGTGCTTCATTACGACGGATGCGGGCATTTCCCGCGACGTGCTGGAGTTGTGCGTGCAGTCCGGTGTGAAGGGTTCCTTTAACTGCATCACCATTGACGGCGACATGAGCACGAACGACACGGTGCTGGTGATGGCGAACGGCGCGTCTGGCATGAAGCTGGAATCCCCGGAAGACATTTACGCGTTCCAGCAGGCGCTGGCCCATGTGATGCTGGAGCTTGCCAAGCACATTGTGCAGGACGGCGAGCGCGTGACCAAGTTTGTAACCGTGCGCGTGACCGGAGGCCGCACGGAGGAGGAAGCGAAGAAGGCGGCGGAAGCCGTCGCCAAGTCCTCCCTGGTGAAGAGTTCCTGGAACGGCAATGACCCCAACTGGGGGCGCATCATCCATGCCGTGGGCTATTGCGGCGCAAAGGTGGATGAAGAGAAGATCGACATCGACATCGCCGGACTGCCCGCGTGCCGCGGCGGCATGCAGGCGGATACGCCGTCCGACGACCTGCGCAAGGCCGTGCAGGTTCCCGCCTTCCTGGTGGAGATCAATTTGAACCGGGGCGAGTTTTCCCATACGGTTTATACCACGGACCTGTCTCCGGAGTATGTGGATTTCAACCGTTCCGAGTATGCGTACTGGAACCAGGCGAAGGCCGACGGCCTGACGCTGTAAGGTGTTATTGGTCATGGCGTCCGGCAAGTGCCGTCATGGAAAGGCGGAGGGGTGCGCCCCCTCCGCTGAATCATTAGCGGAGGTGCGCCGTTTGCTGGAGGAGGGTTCCCGCCGCGCCTCCGGAGCAGAGCGTTCCTGCATGGGAACGGCGGATTGCTGCCGGTTCCGCCTGACCGGGGAAACTCCCCATGTGACGCTGGGGGAGGCGTGGGTGGCCTGGAAGGCGTGGCGCGCCGCCGGACGTACGCGCGTGGAATTGTCCCCGGACGGCAGCTGCCCTTTTCTAAACGGGCAAGGAAGGTGCATGATTTATGAGGGCAGGCCGCTGGCGTGCCGCACCCATTTCTGCGTAGCCGCCGGGGGGGCGCTGCCCCGGCGGGAGGTGATTGACCTGATTCACGCACTGGAGGATATTGACGTGGCGCTGGGCGGGGACGGCGCTTCCCGGCTGCCGGAGGCGGTGGAACGGCTTTCAAGGCCATGGATGACTAAAAAGCGGAGAAAATAGGTAAGTGGCATAGTCATTCGTAACAGTCTGCTCTCAAGGATATTGAAACAAACTGAATCATAGAGAGATATTTATTAAATATTCAGTACAAATTGATTGGGGGATTTTATTTTCTAATATCAGGAATGGGAAAGATGAATAGAGCGAAATTGAATGACATAATCATTTTGTATTGATACAATAAGAAATCTTACAAGGAGGTGCATTTGATTTGGATTGAAATGAGCCGAGATGAAGTACATGGTGGCGGTGAGTGGGGATTTACTAAATGTCTTTGGTCACCCGCATATAAGTCATGGAGTAAAGGAAATCAAAAGGTCTCCTGGCTTTATTGGAGTAATTTACTGAAAGTCCGGCAGGGTGATATTGTTTTACATTTGCATGGCAAGGGGCATTCCGCTGCCTTTGTTGGCTATTCCATAGCTACTACTGATGGTCATGAAACGTTGGAGCGACCACCTCAAGCAGGCCGATGGAACTATGCAACCAGCTATTTTCGTGTATTACTCAAAGATTACCAATCCTTCAAAGAACGAATTCTATTAGACGATTTTTTTCGAGCTCATAAAAGTGAGCTAATAGAGTATCTCAAAGAACTTTCAGAAACGCCAATTAATCGATTTTTTGTATATCAAAGCGATCGGTTGCAGTGTCTGAACGGTGCTTATCTTTCCAAGTGTGACGAGAAATTACTATCTTTAATTTTAAGAAAAAATGTACCGGATGCGTCAAGTCATGGAAAAGATATAACACCTACTTCTGAAGTATGGCGAAGAGTAAAACAGCGTATTGGACAAATGCAATTTTCATGCAACGTTAAGAAAAACTATAGATTCCAATGCTGTTTTCCAGATTGTAACGTTACCGATCCGAATTTTTTAATTGGTTCGCATATTGCACGTTGGGTGGATAATTCTGATAAACGCGGAAGTATTTCAAATGGATTGTGTTTATGTGTTTTTCACGATAAAGCTTTTGAAAATGGATATTTTTCATTAGATGATAAATATTGTGTGATAGTTAGTAATAATCCAGAAATTCAAAACAGTAAAATATTTACGGATTATATCAAGCCGTTTGAACATAAGGAAATTGGTTATTCCAAAGTTCGGCCGGATAAAGATTCTTTAAAAGAACATCGTTTCAGATGTAATTTTTTTGACTTGCCATAGACAGAAGTCATAGATTTCGCTAATGGGACACGTTTATATTCAGCTCTGGCTGACTATTCCCATCCTGGAAGGTTGGAACAAGCAGGCTTAGTCCAGCGCGTCCGGGTTCTTTTCTTTTTCCTGCCTGGAGGCGAGGTGGCGCAACGCGCTGACGGCTTTTTTATTGCCGTGCCTAACGGCTTTCTGGTACCAGGCCGCCGCCTGTTCTTCATCCTGCTCAATGCCGTAGCCGTGGGCGTAGCAGTTGCCCACATTGAACATGGCGGTGGCATTGCCCTGTTCCGCCGCCTTGAGATACCATTTCAAGGCTTCTTCCCGGTTGACGGGCGTTCCTTTGCCGTTGAGGTGGCACCATCCCAGATTAAGCTGGGCCGTAGTGTGGCCCTGTTCGGCAGCCTTGGTGTACCAGTGGACGGCCTTGGTCATGTCCACGTCCATGCCCCGGCCATTGCCGTAACACCAGCCCAGGGTGTATTGGGCCGTGATCTGGCCCTGAAGGGCTGATTTATGGTACCATACCAGCGCCTTGTCCAGATTCGGCTGCACGCCGAAGCCGTTTTCATAACACCAGCCCAGATTGTACTGGGCCGTGGCATGGTTCTGCATGGCGGCTTCCTCATACCAGTACGCCGCTTTTTGCGGGTTTTTAGGCGTGCCGCTTCCGTTGCCGTAGCACCAGGCCAGGTTATACTGGGCGCGGGGATCCCCTTGTTCCGCCGCCTGCTGGTACCAGTACACGGCCTGTTCCCAGTTTTTCTGGCTGTTGCTGTTGGCGTAAATCCAGCCAAGGTTGAGCTGGGCCACCGCATGGCCCTGTTCCGCCGCTTTTTTGTACCAGCTGATGGCCTGGTGTTCGTCTTTCTCCACGCCCAGTCCGTTGATGTAGCAGAACCCAAGATCGAATTGAGCGGTGGGGTGGCCCTGTTCGGCGGCTTTCTGGTACCAGTAGAAGGCCTTGTCGTTGTCCTGCGGGGCGCCTATGCCGTTGGAATAGGCCCATCCCAGGTTGAGCTGGGCCGTGACGTGGCCGAGTTCCGCGGCCTGCTGGTAGCAGTAGAAGGCTTCCTGCTGGTTTTCCGCAACTCCGCGCCCCTGTTCATAACTGATGGCCAGCTGGAACAGCGCCTGGGGATCGCCCTTCAGGGCTGTTTGCTGAAGTGTTTCTATGTCGACGGAGTAAGTCGAGACGGTGTTTTCCAGCTCGCCGCGGTTGTTGGAAGCGTCATTCATTTCACAGGTAGCGCACTGGGGAACATTGGAACAATTCATGCTCTCCTGAACTGTGCGTTTGCCAATTCTGCACATTTTTCCTGCAAGAATCAAGGCTCGTTTTGAGTGGAGAGGAGTTTAAGCCGGCTCTGTTCACGGGTGCCTCCTGCGCCGCCACAGCGGAAGAAACACCCCGCAGAGGGCCAGAATCCCGGCAGAGGGTTCCGGAACTTTAAGGTCTCCCAAAGGGGCCGTAAAGCCCTGGATTTCCCCCACCCGGCATCCGGTCAGTCCGGGTTCTTCATAGGAATACCCGTACACGTCCTTTTCTCCGTCCAGGCTGGTCAGGTAGACGTCCTTCTGGTCATCCACCACCACTTTCTGGCGGAACATGCCCACGGCGTAGTCATCGGAATCCGTCAGGTAAACAATCAGATTGCCGTCGGCGTCCGTGTCGTATCCCCACATGGTGATGGCGTGGCCCGTTCCGTACTGGCCGATGGTGAGCGTGGTTCCCCAGTTGTTGTTAATGTTGTTTTTCAGGATGCCGTAGACTCCGTTTCTGTCGTCGTGGTTGTAAAAGGTGTAGGAGTTGAACAGGGGAGTATCTGCCACGCCCCCGCCTCCCGGTGTGTAGGTAACGTTCATATTCAGTTCCTTCCAGTATCCACCGGAAGAAGCCGGTGAAAAGACGGGCTGGTCTCTGATCTGGGACTCGGTGGGATAAAAGACGGAGGGAAGCATGCCGCCGTTGAACCACCAGTTATAGGCCTGTTCCACGGACCCTCCGCCATCCGTCCAGTTGTTCGCGATGGTGTAGTAGATGGCCAGCTGGCCCACTTCCGGCATGGCCGCCTCCGTGGCGGATTTCCCGTTGGGCGTGCCGGAGGCACGGTCGCTTCGCGTGTCCTGCCACCATTGCAGAACGTTGGACGCCGCAGCCGCCCAGCAAAGCTGGCTGTCCAGAGGGAGCTTGTAATATTCGGACGGGCGGTTTGAAATACTGCCCCAGTCCCATTTGGTCTTTTTGTTGCAGTCATACCAGCCGGAGGATTCCGAGACGTTTTCAAGGAATACCGGAGCGGCGCGGACCGTTTCAGGAGGAAGGCACAGGGCAAGAAACGCCACGGAGAGGAGACGGAAGTTCATAGGCGGACGGAACAGGAGTCTCCCTACCGCTATAGAAGAATCGGGCCCAAGTCAAGATCATTGTAAATTTTCCCATTTTAATGAGAGGAAAGCCAGGGGGAAGTAGGCGCTTCCGGCATGGCCGCCACGACGGCGGGGGGGCCATGCGCCACAATGTTCCCGCCATGCCTGCCGGCTCCGGGCCCCATGTCCACCAGGTAGTCCGCCGCGTTCAGCAGGTCCTTGTGGTGTTCCACGCAGAGGACGGTATGCCCGGCAGCTCTCAGGCGGAAAAGGGCCGTCAGAAGGAGGGCCACTTCATTAAAGTGGAGGCCGCTGGTGGGTTCGTCCAGAATGAACAGGGCGCGCCTGCCGTCTTCCGCCAGCTTCCAGGCCGGGGCCTTGGCAAGCTCCGCGGCTATTTTGATGCGCTGGGATTCCCCGCCGGAGAGGGTGTCCGCCCGGCGGTTGAGGTTGAGGTACCCCAGCCCCACCTCCTGCATGCTTTTCAGGATGGCGGTGGCCCTGGGCAGGGAGGAGAAGAATTCCGCCGCTTCATCCACGGTCAGCGCCAGCGCCTGGGCGATGGATTTTCCTTTCCAGGTGACTTCCAGCGTTTCCCGGTTGTAGCATTGGCCCTGGCAGGCGTCGCAGGGCATCGTGACATTGCCCAGAAAGTTCATGTCCACTTCAATCATGCCCGTTCCCAGGCACCGCTCACAGCGTCCCCCGCGGATGTTGGGGGAGAAGCGCGCCGCCGTATACCCCCTCTGCTTGGAGAGGGGAAGCTGGGCGTAAAGGGGGCGCAGCACCTGGAGCAGCCCCGTGGCTGTGGCCGGGGTGGAGCGCGGCGTTTTGCCGATGGGGGACTGGTCAATGACGACGAGGCGGTTGAAGTTTTCCGACCCTTGGACGAGGCGTGGAACGCCCCTTTTTCCGGCCAGGTCCTGCTTGACCGCAGGAATGAGGCAATCCCGGACAAGGGTGGATTTTCCGGACCCGGAAGGTCCGGAGATGCAGGTCAGCGTACCCACCGGAATATCCAGGGTGACGTTGTTGAGGTTGTGCTTGCTTGCTCCCGTCAGGATCAGGCGTGTGGAGGGGAGCGCGCTGTGCCTGGAGGCGGGCATGCTCCGTTTGCCGGAGAGCCACGCCCCAGTGGGGCTCTCCGCGTTTTCCAGAATTTCCGGGAGGGTTCCCTGGGCAAGGATGCGCCCTCCGTTGGCGCCGGAACCGGGTCCCATGTCCACCAGGTGATCCGCCGCGTTCAGGATTTGTTCATCGTGTTCCACCACCAGAACGGTATTGCCCTGGTCCCGGAGGGTCCGGAGGGCGTTCAGCAGCCGGTCCGTATCGGAAGGGTGCAGTCCCGCCGTGGGCTCGTCCAGAATGTAAAGAACCCCGGCAAGGGCCCCTCCCAGCTGGGAGGCCAGGCGCGCCCGCTGAAGTTCTCCCCCGGAAAGAGTGTTCGCCTGACGGTCCAGGGAGAGGTAGGAAAGGCCCAGTTCATTCAGGAAGCGCACACGCTTGTTGATTTCCCCCATGAGCGGATTCAGGGCCGCTGCCAGGGAGGGAGGGGTTGCCAGCCGCTCCGCTTCCACCGCCATGTCTTCCAGCGGTAGGGCCGTCAGCTCCGCCAGATTGTAAGCCCGGTCCGGCGTGTGCATGGTGACGGCCAGCGCCAGCGGGGAAAGCCGCAGGCCTCCGCAGGCCGGGCACGGGGCGTCTTCCCGGTCATGGAGGCCGGAACCCTGGCAGACCGGGCACGCGCCCAGGGGGGAGTTGAAGGAAAAGTGGCGTGGCGTAAGCTGGGGGAGAAGAAACCCCGTTTCCGGATTGCGGTAACGGGTGTGGAAGGCCTGGACGGCGGCCTCTTCCCCCGGGCGGGTGATGATGGCCCGCACCTCGTCCGGATTGATCCGGAGAGCCGTTTGCAGGGAGTCCGCCACGCGGGAGGCCGTGTTTTCCCCACGGAGGATGATGCGGTCAATGACGAGGGCGGCATCCGCAGGAGGCGGGGAGGGGGCACCTATCTCCTCCATGTCCCGTACCTCCCCGTTCCAGTAAACCCGCAGAAAGCCTTGGCGCTGGAAGTCCCCCAGCGTGGCCGCCGGGTCCTGGGCCAGCAGGGCTTCCGCCGGAGCCGTCAGCACCAGGCGCGTCTGTTCCGGCAGGGAAATGAGTTCCTCCGTAATCTGGTCCGGGCTCTTGCGCACCAGTTCCTTGCCCGTCTCCGGATCGTGGGGGATGCCCGCCGCGGCGTACAGGATGCGCAGGTAATCCAGGATTTCCGTGATGCTCCCCAGCAGGGTGCGGGAGCTCTGCTGCCGGGCGGACTGTTCCAGGCACAGGGCCGGAGGCAGTCCGGTGATGCTGTCCACGTCCGGCTTTTCCGGCTGTTCCATGCCCTGCCGGGCGCGTGCCGAAAGACAGTCCAGAAAACGCCTGCGGGATTCGGAGAACAGCGTGTCGAACGCCAGGGAGGATTTTCCGGAACCGGAAGGGCCGCTGAACACGATCAGCTTGTTGGACGGAAGGTCCAGACTCAGGTTCCGGAGATTGTGCTGGCGCGCGCCGCGGATGGAGATGGGGAGGTTCATGTCACGTAAGCCGGGTGAAGGAGCCCTGGTGGGCGCCCCCTTCCTCTATGATGAGGCGGCGCGCCGTGATGTCCCCCAGGAATTTGGCGTGCCGGTGGATGGTAACGGTTTCATCCGCCGTGAGCGTTCCTTCCAGGGCACCCTGTATCCAGATGTTTTCCACGTGAATGGCTCCTGTGACCAGCACCGTCGTCTTTCTCTCCACCACCAGCCTGCGTGCAGAGATGGAGCCGGAGATGTGCTGGTCCGTTTTGATCTTGCAGACGCCCCGGCACAGAAAGTCGCCGGATGCCCTGCCGTATAAGACCAGGTCCCGGCACTCCACGTTCAGTCCCTTCAGGTCTGCATTGGCCTGCACGGTGACGCTTCCGCAGGTCTGCACTTTCGTCCTGTGCGTTCTGCTGTGCAGGGTGACGTCATCCAGCTTGATGTATGCGGAGCAGTGCCCGCATCTGGCGGAGACGGCGGAAACGGGAACGGACGTACTCCGGCGGCAGGAAAAACACTCCACTTTCCGGGTAGGCGCGGGGCTGCTTTCCGCCGCTGCCGGGAGAGTCCACGGCGGGGCCGGGGCGGGGCGCGTGATCTTCCCGGAGGGCGCGCTGCTGGTCCGCGGAACGGGCTGGAAGAAAGGGTTCATGGAACAGAGAGGGCGGCAAAAGAACATTCCGTTCCTTTGACGCCCCTGAAAATGGCTGGTTGAAGTTTTTATTCCGCGTCAATGTCCAGCGTGCTCTGGCTGGCCGGAGCCGCGGCTTCCGGTTCCGGTGTGAACGTATGGACGGGAGCGGGCTTCTTGGCTGCGGGGGCCCCGGCAGTGCCTACCGTGGGGGCGCCTACGGTGGAGTGGCCGATGAAGATGGCGCCGCCTTCAATGGCGAGGGAGGCCGCCTGGATGTCGCCCACGAGTTCCGCCGTGCTTTTCAGTTCCACGCGGTCCGTGACCGTGACGTTGCCGATGACCTTGCCGTGGATGATGACGGACTTGGTGTTGATTTCCGCCCGGATAACGGCGTTCTGGCCTACGGAGAGCACGCCTTCGGAGGAAATGTCGCCTTCCACGGTGCCGTCAATCAGCAGATCGTCGGAAAAGCGCAGGGAGCCTACCACCTCCACATCGGAGTTCAGCACGTTGCGGGTGAGCTGCTGAACGCGGGTGGTGGGTGCATAGGAAGCGGGAGAAGGAACGGCTTCCGCAACGGGTTCGGGAGTGTCCTGGCTCTTGGCTACGTCCATCCAGCTCGGGGTGGATTCAGGATTCTTGTTGCCCTTGGGGGCCGGAACGGTGGTAAATGATCCAAACATGGCGTTAAAAAAGAGGGGGGTGAAAGGTAAGGAGGGAGCTCTTGAAACTCGTCCGGTTTAATGTACATCACCGTCTTGTGGATGTGAAACAATTTTCTCCGGAACGGATAAAAAAATGTGTCTGTTTTTTATCGTTGCGTTACCCTTGGCGTTCCGGTAGTGTTTGACTATCCTTCCGCAGTTGTTTTCTGTGGATATTTCCGTTTTAAAATGAGTGATTTATCTGAAAATAGGCCACCCCTTTCCCCGGCCATGCGCGGGAACAGCGGAAAAGCGGGAGGCGCGCTGGGCCGCATTCTTTCCGTCATCTTCTTCATGATGGCGCTGGGCCTGTTTTTCGGCGGTCTTTTCTTCTGGCTCCAGAAGCGCCAGGCGGCCAGGGATTCAGGAGCCGCCGCGCGAATTTGCGCCACTCCGGAGATGTTGTCCGGGGGATTGCAGGCCGCTCTGAAAGACAAGGTGGACTACAGTTTCTGGGCTCCGTACTACATTCCGCCCATGGAGCGCCAGGACCTGTTGAGGAACTGCCTGGTGGAGGCTCAGAAGTATTTGAGCGCCACTGATGTGGTTCAGAAGTCCTCCTTCGTGTGGGATTCCCTGAAGTCCCTTCCCCTGATGGTCAGGCATTACGCCGTCTCCCCTCCGGAAGTGATCGCGAGCAAGCCCACGGGGCCTAAAAGCTTTGCCGTGCTCGAGGTGGAGGGCATACCCTGCGCCCAGCTCCTGATCGGGTTTGAGCGGACGCCGGACATGGAATTCTGCTTCTTCAAGGATGAACAGGACGGCACCTGGAAGCTGGACTGGCAGCAGTTCGCCCGTTACCAGCCGGTGAACTGGGAGGATTTTGTACGCGGAAAAGGGGAGGACATTGCGGAATTCCGCGTGTGGATGATCCGGGACCGCGTGTCTGAAGGCAAGGATGATTATGCCTTTAAGCTGATCGCGCCCGGCATGAACGGTTCGGAGGAGCGCAGCATTGCGCGCCCCATGGTGCATGTCCCCAGAAAATCGGAGATGGGCAGGCAGTTGTTCATGCTGTTCAGGATCAATGAGGAGATGGAGCATTCCCCCTACCGGGTGCTGAACGCCAATGACAGTCCCGACATGCTGCGCATGCGCGTCCTGCTCTCCCGCGGCAAGGAACCCAACCGGAAGGGGGAATACTCCTTCACGCTGGTGAAGCTGATCGGGGAAGGGTGGTACGGCCTTTCCTTCCCGGAATAATGGTCCCCACTCCTTCCTTGTATGGGGAAGGCGGGGCGTTTCATGATGGTTCTCCTTTGTTTCCGTGTCTTCGCGCCAGGCCGTTGTTTTACCGGTGGCGGTAGAAATGGGGCGGCCGCCCTCCGTGCGGAGGCCTCGGGCGGCAGGGCCGGTAGTGCGGACGGGGAGGCGGGCACGGCATTCCGTAGCGGGGAGGCGCCGCATAATGTCCCCGGCAGATTCCGGCGGGCCAGAAGGGGCCGTGGTAGTGCGGCCTGGGATTCCACGTGGGAACATGGCAGCCCCGGTAAATGCCTCTGATGGCATAAATGGGCACGCCGCCGGGGGAATAGGCGTAAATGGGGCGTCCGCACGGGGCGTAGCCCCAGATGGGAAAGCCGGCGGAGTCATACAGGAAGGGGGCCCGTCCCCCTGCCGGGAGGCGGATTTCTCCGTGGATATGGATTCCGGCTTCCGCCACGGAGGCGGAGAAGGCCAGGAGGGTAAACAGGGCGCTTCCGGCGCAGTAGGAAAGAATGTGGTTTTTAACGGGGTTGTTTTTCATCGGTTTCAGGAACGATATTCAGGGGCGGTTATCCGGTAGAGCGAATGCCCGGGGGGCTTTTGTGTAAATTTCCGCGTCCGTTTTTCCATGAGGAGGGGAGGGGGAATCCCTTCTTGACGCGGGGAAGCCGTCCGGGCAAAGTGGCCGCGTGACGAAATTCAGACCATGCATTGATTTACATGACGGCCGGGTGAAGCAGATTGTAGGCGGCTCCCTGACGCAGGACGGCGCTTCCCTGCGCACCAATTTCGTCTCCGACCGCGGCGCCGCATGGTATGCGGACCTGTACCGCAGGGACGGCCTGGGGGGCGGGCACGTGATCAAGCTGGGGCCCGGCAATGACCTGGCGGCGCGGGAAGCCCTGGCCGCGTGGCCCGGCGGCCTTCAGGTGGGTGGCGGCATTGTGCCGGAAAATGCGGAGGAATGGATTTCCGCCGGGGCCAGCCACGTGATTGTGACTTCCTGCCTGTTTGATGCGGAGGGAACGTTTTTGCCGGGAAAGCTGAAGGACCTGGTTTCCGCCGTGGGTGCGGAACATCTGGTGGTGGATTTGAG
Source organism: Akkermansia sp. (assembly GCA_048388685.1). Lineage (GTDB taxonomy): Bacteria > Verrucomicrobiota > Verrucomicrobiia > Verrucomicrobiales > Akkermansiaceae > Akkermansia. Next base: position 101,617 of record DBGCTZ010000022.1, read on the forward strand.
CTGCCGGAGGGTTCCGGGCGGCTGGGCCGTAGCCATGAACCGCTGGCAGACCCTGACGGAACTCCGGGTGACGGCGCAGACGCTGGACATGCTGGCGGAACACTGCGCGGAATTCCTGATTCACGCGGCGGACGTGGAAGGCCTCTGCACCGGGATTGACCGGGAACTGGTGGAGCTGCTGGGAAGCTGGCGGCGCCTGCCCATGACCTATGCCGGAGGAATCAGCCATGTCCGGGATTTTGACGAGATAGACGTCCTGAGCGGCGGCGCTATGGACGCCACCGTAGGGAGCGCCCTGGACCTGTTCGGGGGCGGGTTGATCAGGTACGCGGACCTGGTGGCCAGGCAGAGCGTGGAATCCGCACCGGAGACGCCATGAAACTGGTCCTGAAAGTCATCCCCAACGCCAAAAAGAGCGAGGCCGTGGGCTGGGAGGATGATCCCCGCGCGGGCCGCGTGCTGAAGCTCCGCATCTCCGCTCCCCCCGTGGAGGGAAAGGCGAACCGGGCCGTGATTCTCTTCCTGTCCGCATGGCTGGATGTTCCCCGGTCTTCCGTCTCCCTGCTGCGCGGAGAGTCCGCACGCCTGAAGGTAGTGGAACTGCCGGACGCGTGCGCGGAAACGCTTGCCCGGCTGCTGCCCGCATCAGACGTCCCGGAAGCCTGAAAAGGCCGGCGGAAAGGCCGTCCTTCCCTTTTCTGCATAGATGAGTTGCATCATGCCCGGGTCATCACGCGTCAAACGTCATCCATGTCTTACCGGGCCGTTGACGCATTCGGTAAAAGTATTTACATTGGCCGCATGAGCAAGGAAGAGAAAGAAAAGAAGAACATGGATGCGGAAGAGAAAGAAGTTCTGGAACCGGGCCAGGAAGCTCCCGTTGATGAAAAGGAGACGGGCGCTTCCCTGGAAGAAGAGTTGCTTAAATGGAGGGATACCGCCATGCGCACCGCCGCGGAGTATGATAATTACCGCAAGCGCATGGTGAAGGAAAAGGAAGAATGCGCCAAGTACGCCAACCAGCGCCTGCTGGAAGAATTGCTTCCCGTAATTGATAATTTTGAAATGGGCATGGCCGCCGCCAGTGCGGACACCAGCTCCATGATCTACATCGGCATGAGCATGGTGAAGAAGCAATTGGACGAATTCCTCGCCAGCAACGGCGTGACTTCCGTGGACCCCGTCGTGGGCAGCATGTTTGACCATGCCACGGAGGAAGCTCTCCAGCGCGAACCTTCCGACCAGCCTGAAGGCACCGTCCTGCGCGTCATCCGCAAGGGGTACAAGCTGAAAGACAGGCTTCTGCGCCCGGCGAACGTCGTGGTGGCCCAGACTCCGGAACCTGAACCGCAAGTTTGACCGTTTTTTAACATTCACGCCACATGGCTAAGAAAGACTATTACGAGATCCTGGGCGTTTCCAAGAACGCCACTGATGATGAGATCAAGAAGGCCTACCGCAAGCTGGCCCTGAAGTACCACCCGGACCGCAATCCGGACGACCCTTCTGCGGAAGAGAAGTTCAAGGAACTGGGGGAGGCCTACGAGGTGCTCTCCGATGCGGACAAGAAGGCCGCCTATGACCGCTTCGGCCATGCCGCCTTTGAACAGGGCGGTCCCGCCGCGGGCGGCGGCGGGTATTCCGGCGGAGGGTTCCAGGACCCAATGGACATTTTCGCCCAGATGTTTTCCGGCATGGGCGGGTTTGCGGACATGTTCGGAGGAGCCGGAGGCCACGGCGGCCAAAAAAGGTCCTCCAAGAGGCCCGGCTCCGACCTGCGCTACGATCTGGACATTACCCTGGAAGAAGCGGCGAAGGGCTGCACCAAGAAGCTGGAAATTGAACGCCTGGTGACGTGCAAGGCCTGCCACGGCTCCGGAGCCCGGGACGGGAAGGAATCCTTCAAGACCTGCCCCACCTGCCAGGGGCGCGGCATTGTCACCCAGCAGAGCGGCTTTTTCGTCCAGCAGTCCACCTGTCCCACCTGCCACGGCACCGGGGAAATCATCTCGGACCCGTGCCCCGTCTGCCGTGGGGAAGGGCGTGTGAGGGAGGACTCCCACATCACCATCCGCATTCCCGCGGGCGTCGCCACGGGCAGCCAGCTCCGCATTGCCGGGGAAGGGGACGCCGGCGTGCACGGAGGCCCCACCGGGGACCTGCACGTATTCATTGACGTGAAGCCGCACGATATTTTCCAGCGGGAGGGCAATGACCTGAGCTGCACGGTTCCGGTTCCGCTCTCCCTGGCTGTATCCGGCGGCAAGCTGAAAGTTCCCACGCTGGAAGGCGCCGCTACCATCAAGCTCCCGGAAGGCACGCAGAACGGGATGATCTTCCGCCTGCGCGGCAAGGGGATGAAAGCCCTCCGCGGCTCGGACGTAGGGGACATGCTGGTGGAAGTGGAGGTGGAGGTTCCCACCAAGCTTACCAAGGACCAGATGGACAAGCTGAACGCCTTCTCCTCCACCCTGGATGAAAAGCGCAACCAGCCGGCCTGCGTGGCGTTCGCCGACAAGGCGGCGCGCTACCTGAAGAGCAAGTAAGGCCCGTTTTCCCATTCCGGACATGGCCCGCTTTTATCTCCCCGCTTCCGAATGGACGGCTCCCGCCTGGGAGCTGCGCGGGGATGAGGCGCATCATGCCGCCAAGGTGCTCCGCCTGAAACAGGGGGACTCCTGCATCGTTTTTGACGGGTGCGGCCGTGCCGCCCATGCCGTGGTGGCGGAGCCTCCGCGCAATTCCGGCGTGCTGCTGGTTCCGGGGGAGGCATGTCCTCCCTCTCCGGCAGTGGCCCATTTGACGCTGTGCCAGGCGGTCCCTAAGGGGGCCAACATGGACCTCATCATCCAGAAGGCCGTGGAGCTGGGCGTTTCCGCCATCGTTCCGCTCCTGACGGACCGCACGATCGTACGCCTGAACGCCCGTGAGGCGGAGGCCAAAAGGCAGAAATGGGAGCGCATCGCCCTGGAGGCCTGCAAGCAGTGCGGCCAGAACACGCTGCCTGAAGTGGCGGCCCCTATTCCGTTTGCGGAATGGCTGAACCGCGGCGCTTCGGAAGGCCTCAACGTGATTGCCTCCCTGGTGCCCGGCGTGCGCCCGGTCAGGGATATGCTGGAGGAAGCGCGTGCCCGCTCCGTGCGCAGGGCCTCCCTGCTGGTGGGGCCGGAGGGTGATTTTACGGACCGGGAGACGGCCATGGCCCTGGAGGCCGGATTCTCCCCTGTCACGCTGGGGCCCATCGTTCTGCGGGTGGAAACGGCCGCCTTCTTCGGGCTGGCCGCCATGCGGTACGCTCTGGACTGATTTTTTTCTCCGATACTCCTTCCCATGTTCAAGAATCTGATTTTCGACTGGTCCGGCACCTTGGTGGACGACCTGGCCCTGACGCTGGACGCGTCCAACTACGTCTTTTCCCAGTACGGAAAGCCCTGCATGAACAGGGATGAATTCCGCGCGGAATTCCAGCTTCCCTATCCGGACTATTACGCCCGCGTTCTGCCCCAGGCGGATCTGAATGAACTGGAAGACCATTTCCGGTACGCCTTCCGCGTTTCCAACGCTCCGGTGGAGGTGCTCCCCCATGCGCGGGAATTCCTGGAATTCTGCCGCGCGCGCGGCGTGCGCTGCTTCATCCTCACCAGCGTGGACGCCAAGGAATTTGACATCCAGTGCCGTGACCTGGGCATGATGGAATACTTTGAAGCCATTCATGCGGGCATCCGCCATAAGGACGCCCATATCCACACCCTGCTGGCCCAGCATGGCCTGCATGCCCATGAAACCGCCTTCATCGGGGACATGCAGCATGATGTGGAGACGGCCCATCATGCGGGCATCACGTCCATCGCCGTGCTGACGGGGTACAATGACGCGGCCCAGCTTTCCAGGGTCAGGCCGGACATCATCGTTCCGGACCTGCTTGTCCTGCGCACGCTGATGCGCCGCTATGCGCTGCCGTCCGATACGCAGGATTCCATCAACATCAACGGTCTGGAGCTGGACACCTTCATCGGCGTGCCGGAGGAGGAGCGCGCTTCCATGCAGACCCTGAAGGCGGACATCACCTTTTATCCGGATGAAGCCCTGTCCGGCCTGAACGATGATTTTTCAAGGACCGTCTGCTATGACTCCATCGCCCGCGCCCTGAGGGCGGAGGCCCTGGCCCATCCCCGCAAGCTGGTGGAAACGCTGGCGGAGGACATGGGGAAGGTCTGCCTGAAGGAGTTCGGCGCGCGCCACGTGATTGTCACCCTGCACAAATTCATTCTGCCCCGTACGGACAGCGTTTCCGTGACGGTGCACGTTTCCCGGCATCGGTAAAGGGAAGGAAAGCTCTTACCGTAGATGAACCGCCTTGTCTTGCGGAACGGTTTTCCCGTCCCTGGTGAAAATGTTTTTCTCCGCCTTCACTTTTCCGGTGTAGCGTGTGCGGATGACGGCGGCGTTTTTGAGGTCAAACATATGGCCGGAAACCATGATGTTCCGGTGGACGTTCCCTTCCGGATGAGGGACGGGATTGCCTGGGCCCCCCTCTATCGCTAGAGAATTCGTATGTTCTCCGGGGCGCATGACCATTGAAGGGCAGAAGTAGAAATCCGGCGGGGGACATGGGCAGCGTGTGCCTCCGGCTCCCGGGGCGCATCATGCCGCCGTTGCCCGGCACCAATTCATCATGCTCGTACGGACAACGTTTTCATGGCCGTCCCTGCTTCAAAAGCTATTGATGGAGCCTGTGCCCGGGAAATATTCTGGTTCTTTCCGGCAGGAATGGTCTTTTTCTTCTTCCTTGTCGTCACGGGGACGGAAAGATGTTTGAATGGGGGTAAATGGTAAATTCGGCTTCCTGTAGCGGCAGGAAAGAAAAGGGGCGCCCCTCCCGAAGACGGATTTGCCATATTGGGAAGTTCTTATTGTTCCCTGTTACGGGAAAAGGCCTCTGCCGCTTCCTGTTTTCTATCTGGAATTCTCCGGAAATAATGCCGTTATATCCAAAGGTTCAATCAGTTAAATTTTTCCAACGGATTATGAATCCGAAGTCAACCCACAAATTTGATCAAAAAGCGTTTGGAACAAATTTCCCCTGTATATCCGGAGTTTTTACATACGGGAGGGGAGGCTTTCCGGTCTACATGGCCCGGTGTGTTCCGGAGGAAAATGGAAGAGGTTTTTACAGGAACCGGGAGACCCCGGTTCCCGGCAGCGCGGTAATGGGAGGATACCCTGAAAGGACAATAACCACGGCTTGGACGGAAGGCGGGTCAACCGGAGTGAAGACCTCCGTCTTTTGTAAAATATCACTTCCGGAAAAACTTCCAGACGTTTCTTTATAAGAGCCGGGAATTCCGGAATGGTTTTTACCGGGTTTCTGCCCATGTAACGGATTCATAATCCGGCAGTATGCGGTTATCCACTTATTCAGCAGGATATGAAGAAGCTATTATACATGATCTGCGTGGGCGCGGCCGCCCTGACGGCCATGGCCGCCGCAGCAACCATTGGATTGGTCCCTGAAATCGACACGGTTACGGGGCACGGCTACAATTCCTCGGGCCGCTTGTCCGGCGACGGAATCACAGGAGACGACGTCAAGAACTGGCTCGGCTCCCGTAACGACGGTTGGTACACCACTACCGGGAACGGAGACATGCGCTGGGGCTGCGCTTCCGCCAATACGGAAGACCAGACCATCAATCTTCCCAGCATGCCCGGCACCGCGGGGTTGTGCTTTGGCCTGAAAATGACCATTGAAAACATCCAGGATTATTCCGGGCTGTCTTTCAGCCTGAACGTTTCTCCCACCGGAACGGGAGGCACTTATACGTACTCCGTCTGGTATGAGACCCAGGACGGAGAGATGGTTGAATTGTGCCGGGGCACGAGAAACAACGACGGCAATCCGTGGAACGTGAATTACGACCTGACGCCGGAACAACTGGCGGATATGAAAAAGAACGGGAACGGAAAGCTTTATGCCGTGGTGGGCGCAGGAGGAGGGAGCAACAATAATAACGCCAGGGTGGGCCTTTCCGTGGACGGGGAACTGATGGTCCCGGAACCGGCGGCGACATCGCTGGGCCTTCTGGGTCTGGCCGGGCTTTTGCTGAGACGCCGAAGGGTGGCATGACGAAGTCCTCCCGGTTGGAGAAATGGGGCTGTTTCCTTTGGGAGGCAGCCCTTTTTCCTGCCTCTTTCCCGGGGTTTCCTTCATGTCCGTTTTGTTCCTTCCGCGGCAGGCCGGGAATCCCTACTTCTCATCCTTCTTGATGGGCCGGGAAAGGAAGCCGACGAGCTTGTCATAGTACGCCTTGGACTTGTCGTAATAGGACTGGGGGTCAATGTCCAGCTTGGTGCGGAACAGGAGCCAGAGCTTGTGGAAGGTGTTGACGCGGTAGCGGATGTCAAAGATGCGGAAGCCCCCCGCCTTCATCTTGTCCAGAATAGTGTGGTAAATCAGCGCCATGGCCTGGGCGGGAACGAGCGCCGCCTTGTCCTCCGGGCTGAGGCGGTTGTATTCCTCCTCCGCTTCCGTGAAGAACTTTTCCGCCAGGTCCGCTTCATATTGCAGCAGCTCCCGGAGCTGGGGGGAGTACACCCGCCCGCGCAGGTCTTCCAGGGAGTAGCCGAAGCGGTCCATGTCTTCCCGGGGCAAGTAAATGCGGTTGGACTTGTCGCAGTCTTCCGCCACGTCGCGGATGATGTTCACCATTTGCAGGGCGTGCCCCAGCGCGATGGCGTACGGATAGGAGGCTTCCCCGGCGCCCATGATGCGGGCGGAGGTGAGGCCCACGCAGCAGGCCACGCAATAGGTGTAATCCAGCAATTCGTCCCGGTTGAGGGGCTGCTGCTGGCAGATGTCGGAACGGCAGCCTTCGATCAGGTGCAGCATGGGGGTGGTGTCCAGCTCCAGGTCCTGGATCAGGGCTACGATGTCTTCCTCCAGTTCCGTCAGCTCCAGGTCATTTTCTCCGTTGATGACTTCAATCCAGCGGTTCAGGGCGTCATGGCGTTCACGGGGCGTCATGCCCGGTTCGTCCACAATGTCGTCCACGGTGCGGCAGAAGGCGTAAAATTCCGCCATGTGGCGGCGTTCTTCTTCAGGAAGGTCAATGAGAGCGAAGGCCAGATTGGATTTGGCCTTGCTGGTGATAGTCTGGGCTTGAGTCATGTCGTGACAGGGAAAGCGTACCTGCGGAGGGGCGGGAATCAGGGGATCAGCCCCCAATGGGAGGTAAAGGGCCACAGGCAGAAGCTGGCGGGGCCTACGATGTTGTATTGATGGACAGGCCCCCAGTACCGGGAGTCAAAGGAGTTTTCACGGGTGGAATTGTCCCCCAGGGCCACGTATTCGCGCAGGTAGGGACGCTTTTTGTCATTGGAGAGGTGCACGGTGCCGCCTTCCGTGATGTACGCCCTGCCGTCCAGCAGGCTCAGCGGGGCGGGAAGGGCCACATAGCCGCAGGGCTGGTAGGGAGGCTGGCCGGAGGCAACCCTCTGAATGGTCCATTCCGTGGCGGGTTTTCCGTTCACGATGAGCTGGGAACCCTGGATGGACAGGGAATCCCCCGGTACGCCGGCGAGACGCTTGACGTAATGGGTGCCCCCTTCCTGCCCGGTGCTGCCGCCCTTGTTGGCGATGCCTTCAATGCCGCGCGTGTCAAAGACGAAGACTTCCCCGCGTTCCGGCTTGCGGAAATGGTAGGCCATCTTGTTCACCACGATCAGGTCCCCGGCGTCAAAGCGGGCGTTGACGATGGTATCCCCCGGCAGGTAACTTCTGAAAGGAGTATTCCGTTCGGCCTCGAAGCGCGGTTCCTGGTTGAGGAAGTAGCGGCGCGTTTCCGCCTCCGCCGCGGGAATTTCCAGCCTGGAGCCGTCGTCGAACACCACGTTGGTAACAGTCAGAAGAAGATACTTGGTGCCGGGCTCAAAACGGACGATCTTCTTTTCCTTGGAGGCTGTTTCATGCACGTAGGTCCCGCCGTACATGACCATGTCCCCTATTTTCTGCATCAGGGTGGGGTCTCCTTCCTGGGGTATGGCGCGGATGCCGTTCAGGGAGGGCTGCATGGAGCCGGTGGGGATGCGGAAAGGCTGGACCACATAACAGCGCAGGCCCAGGAAAATAGCCAGGATCACGAACAGCACTTCCACATTTTCCGCCAAGCCGGAGGGCAGCGCGCCGGGGATGGATTCCAGCGTGGATTCCAGTTTGGCGGTGATGGTTTCCACCTGCTGTCTGTCCCCCCTGCGGAGGGCCGTTTTCAGCAGGTTGCGGTTCTCCTCAAACTCCGCCAGGCGTTCCGGAGGCATCAGATCGCGGTTGTAATTGATGTAGCGGCGCACCGCTTTCAGGGCCATGCGGCCTTTCCTGCGCCATTTGGGCGTAAACCAGGCCAGCGGATGGTCCAGAATGAACACCAGGATGGCGTCTGCAACCGGAAAATGGTCGTAGAGGTAGGCAAGGATGGACTTGTGCGGACTGTTCATGAGGTGCGGTCGCCATGATGCCCCGTCCGGAAGCATCTTGGAAGTTTAATTTACGTTACGGGAGCCCCATTTTGCCCGGATTCAGCAAATTCCGGGGGTCCAGGGCGGATTTCACCAGTTCGTGCAGGTGGAAGGCTCCTTCTCCCACGGCTTCCCGGAACCATTTGGCCTTCGCCAGCCCGATGCCATGTTCCCCGGTGATGGTTCCCCCGTGCTCCAGAACCCAGCGGAACAGCCTGTCCACGCAGGCGTCCGCCAGGGCCTTCTTCGCCGGGTCCGTGTAATCGTCCACCATGATATTGGTGTGGATGTTGCCGTCCCCGGAATGGCCGAAGCACGCGATGTCCAGCCCGGTTTCCCGGTTCATGGCCTCGCAGAACTCCACCAGGTCCACCAGGCGGGACCGGGGAATGACGATGTCCTCATTAAGCTTGGTCATGCCGGTGGCTTTCAGGCTGTAGGAAAACTCGCGCCGGAGCTGCCAGACGGCTTCCGCCTCCGCTTCCGTGTCTGCGCGCAGGATGTCGGTGGCGCCGCATTCCTCCAGCAGGGCGCACAGGGAATCCAGTTCCTCCTTCACGGCGGCCTGCCTGCCGTCCACTTCCACAATCAGGTGGCCGCGGCTGCCGGAGGGCAGCGCGCTGTCGCCCAGGTAGGCCCGGGCGGCGCGGAGGGTGAAGCTGTCCGTGATTTCCAGCGCGGAGGGAAGGTGCCCGCTGTTCAGGATGCGCTGCACGGCGGCGGCGGCCAGCGGGAACTGAGGGAAGCTGGCGCTCAGCGCGCCGAACGCTTCCGGATGGGGAATGATGCGCAGAATGGCGCGGGTGATGACGCCCAGCATCCCTTCCGAGCCGATGAAGAGGTCCCCCAGGTCAAAGCCCGTCTTGTTCTTGTGGGTGCGCCCGCCGCACTCCACCACTTCCCCGCTGGCGAGCACCACGGTGAGGCCCAGCACATAGGCCTTGGTGACGCCGTATTTCAGGCACCGGGGCCCTCCCGCGTTTGTGGCGATGTTGCCGCCCAGGCTGCATTCCTTTTTGGAGGCCGGGTCCGGGGGGTAGAACCACCCCAGGGCGCGGACTTCCTGCTGGAGGTCTGCCGTGATGACGCCAGGCTCCACCACGGCCACGCCGTCTTCCGGGGAGATTTCCAGAATGCGGTTCATCCGTTCCAGGGAAAGGCTGATGCCTCCGCGCACGGGAACGCAGCCCCCCACGTACCCCACGCCGCCGCCCCGGGCGGTGACGGGAATGTTCATGGAGGAGGCGTAGCGCAACAGCAGGGAGACGTCTTCCGTGCTCTCCGGGAACACGACCGCTTCCGGAAGCACGGAGGCGTACCATTTGTCCCCGGCGTGCGCGGCCAGCACCGCCGGGTCTCCGGAGACTTTTTCAGGCCCCAGGATGCGGGAAATGTCTTCTTCCAAAGACATGGGCTACTTGAGGATGGGGGTGCAGAAGCAATCCGGGCGGTGGAAATCCGGCGTGCCGGAAAGGTCGTCCGCGGTGGTCAGGAAAATCTGGTCCGGGGTATCCAGGATAAACGTGGCGGCCAGCTTGCAGTCCCGGATGTCCACGCCGCGCAATTCATTCAGCGGAATGCGGGCCATGGCGCACCAGCCGTCATCCGTCAGGATGCACTCGGTATCCACGGCCAGTGGGGCCGGAATATCCTCATTGGCGCGGCGGGTGTCGGAAAAGGCGCAGGCCCACCAGGCGCCGTTGGGCGCAAGGTTGAACTCCCAGTAATTGGTGCCGTCCCCGGCGGCCAGGAACCATTCAGCCAGGTCATACCGCCATAATTCCGGCTGGAACTGGCCGGGCCGGGCGTCCGGATGCACGGTGGCTTCCTTGCTCCGGGCAGCCAGGAACCAGAGAAACTGGCCGTCCGTGGCAAAGGCGAACTCCGCGCTTGGCTCCACGTCGTAGCCAAACCAGTCGTTGACGAGTTCCTGGCGGGGCAGGGAGGCAAGCTGTTCAAAGCTTCCATTGAAGGCCCATTGGTGAATGATTACTTGCATACCATCACATTTGGACAGTTTGCCGGTTTTATCAAGCCAGAACGTCTTACGGGCTTGGATATTGACGTGATTTCTCCATCATGGCGCCAGCCATGCATTTTCAAAGGACGTTAAATTTGCTTCCGCGCGGGAGCGTTCCCGGTTATCTGGCCGTATTCATCGGCGGATTCGGGGACGCGGTGGCGGGCTGCCTGAGCCGTGTGGAGCGCGGGTTTTCCGGCTTTCTGCCGGGAGTGGCGCATGCCACGGCCTATTACCACTGGGACGGGGGCGGCTGGGGCGTATTCCTGGACAGGTGCGGAAACATTGCGCAGGAGCTGGAAGAACTGCGCCGGGAACACCCGGGGCTGCCCGTGGTGCTGGTGGGCCACAGTTACGGCGGCTCCTGCGCGGTGGAAGTGGCCCGGCGGCAGACGGTGCAGGCCGCTCCGCTCTGCCTGATTACCATAGACGCCGTGGCGCGGCGGCAGAAAAGCGTGCGCCCGGCGTGCGCGGACTGGTGGGGAAATGCCTACCTCCGGGACGGCGGCGGCTTCATGGACGTAGTGCCCAGGATCGGGGGACGCTGGGGCCACTGCGCCGGAGCGGACGTGAACCTTGCCTTTTCCGGATACCGGCGGGATGTGTCCGGGCGCCTTTACTCCCACCGGCGCCCCGCTCCCATGCTGTATGAATCCCCCGCGGAAGAAACGCGCAGCCTTTTTCAGGCGGCCTCCGCATGGCTGGAAGGCAGGCTGGCGGACTGACCGCCGCGGGCATGGCAGGCGCTACCGACCCAGTTCATCCCACTTGACCAGCTGGGAAAGAAGCTGGCTGATGAGGCGTTCCGTCTGTTTCCGGGCCTCCTCCTCCGGCACCCTGATCTTGTCCCCGTACGCGGTGGAAACCTGGAAATAGCACCAGCGCTGGTCCTCTCCGTACAGAACCCGGTCCTTCATATCCGTCAGGGTGCGGGCCAAGTGGTCTTCCGTCATGTGGCGGTGGCCGATGAACACGTAATAATGCATGCTGTCCAGAATGATGGGCTGCGGCTCATCCGGGGTGATGTTCTGCTGGGACTTCAGCTTGGTCATCCTGATGGTTCCGTGCCCCTCCACGTGCACCTCCACCTTGGTGGCCGTGAGGTTGAAGTGGCCCTGGGCCGGAAGGCAGCGTTCCGGGCGATGGATGGAGTTGTTCAGGTCATGGCCGGATTTGACGATGGAGACCCGGCAAAGCACGGGCTCCGTTTCCGGAGCGTCCAGGCTGATGGGTTTTTCCTCCACGTAATCCGCCTTGGAAAACTCTGTATCCGGGGCCAGGAGGCCGCGTTCCTCCGGGGACTCCTGGCGGCGCGTGCCGTGCCAGCCGTCCGGGTTCATGCCCACGGGGAGGGCCATGCTGATGGAGGAATCCTGCACCTCGCCCTTGCGGGGCATCAGGTAAATGCCGCCGAGCGTGACGGCCAGAAGGAGGGGCAGCAGGAGAATCTTGAGCGTTTTAATATTCATGGTATCGGAAAACGCCTATTGGGTCTTGTTCATTTTGACGACCAGCTTCCTGCGGCGTGACGGCTTCCAGATCATCTCCCCGGCCAGCAGGGAGTGGATGGCGGCCAGGCCGACCAGGCAGATGGGGAAGAAGAACAGCAGCCCGGACCAGTCATGCCAGGTCTTGGCCGCAAACTGGGCATCCCCGTACTCCGCCAGCACTACGATGCTGGTGATGCGCACGCCGTTGCCGATCACGGCCAGAGGAATGGCGCTCAGGAAGAGCACGCATTTTTTCCAGAACGTCAGGTCGGACAGGTAGGCCCAGGCCGCGGACAGCATGAGCAGGGCCATCAGGGAGCGCATGCCGCTGCACCCCCCTGAAATGTTGAAGGCGTCCCAGTGGCCCCCGGTGGAGCGGATGTTGGTGCCCTGGAGGTACGTGTCCACGCCGAAAAGAGAGGCCCCCAGGTGCCCCAGTTCCGTGGCGACGATCTGCAGTTCCACCGTGGCCTGCTGGAAGGAGGGCAGGGGAATGCACAGCCAGAAAAACAGCATGGGAAAGGCGCACAGTCTGGCCGTCTGGGGCCCGGCCAGGTACCAGGTGCCGCCCAGCAGGATCAGGGGGAGCGCCCCCACAGCCACGCGGGGCTGCCCCACGCGGAAGGAAAGGGCCAGCAACAGGCACGCCGGAATGAAGAGAATCAGTCCCCGCCAGTCGATGCGCCTGTGCGCCTGGGCAACCTTCTTCCTGGCGTGGTACAGCATGAAGGCAATGATGGGGACTACCAGCCAGCCGTGCTCATAATCCGTCTGCTTGTTCCAGGAGGAAAGGAGCCACTGGATGCTGCTGTCATTCCCGGAGGAACCGAATTCCGGAAAGGCCAGGTACGGCCACGCCAGCAGAATGGCGCAGGCCGTCAGGACGGCGGTCATGGGAACGGTCAGAAATCTCTCTTTTGCATCTGGAGCGGATGAACCCATCATGGAGAAAAATCAATTTGTGAGAATTAAGTATTGCGATTATGCAGGCCTGTGTTCAGAATGCGTCCGCTTTTCAATTTCCGGTATGAAGATAATCAGCGGCACAGCACACAGAGAACTCGCGGAGCGCATTTCGCAAAGCGTAGGCATTCAGTTGACGGACGTCACGGTGAACACTTTCCCCGATGGAGAAAGTTTTGTAAAGATAAATGAAAACATCCGCGGCAAGGACGTCTTCCTCATCCAGCCCACCTGTCCCCCCACCAACCATAATATTATGGAATTGTGCGTGATGGTGGACGCCGCCCGCCGCGCCAGCGCCGGACGCATTACCGCGGTGGTCCCCTTCTTCGGGTACGCCCGGCAGGACCGCAAGGACCAGCCCCGCGTTCCCATCACCGCCAAGCTGGTGGCCAACCTGCTCACCGCCGCCGGCGTGGACCGCGTGCTGACCATGGACCTGCACGCCGCACAGATCCAGGGCTTCTTCGATATTCCGGTGGACCATCTGTACGCCGCTCCCGTCTTGATCCGCCACCTGCGTGAAAACTATGTCAAGGACCTCCAGAAACTCGTTGTCGTCTCTCCGGATGTAGGCGGCGTGAAAATGGCCCGTGCCTATTCTGACGCCCTGGGCGCGGAACTGGCCATCGTAGCCAAGCACCGCGTCAACGCCACGCATGTGGAAGCCATGAACGTCATCGGTGACGTGGAAGGCCGTGACGCCGTCCTCATTGACGACATGACGGAAACCGCCGGCACCCTGTGCGCCGCCGCCAACATTCTGAAGGAACGCGGCGCCCAGCGCGTGTTTGCCTGCGTGTCCCACGGCGTGCTGGGGGACATGGCCCGGGAACGCATTGCCGGCTCCTGCATTGAACGCGTTCTCACGTCGGACACGGTTCCCATGGCCTATGGCCCCAAGGTGGATTGCATCAGCGTGGGCGACCTGCTGGGACATGCCGTGCAGCGCATTCATGACGGAGAATCCGTATCATCATTGTTTGACATTTAGACAATTTTAGTGCAGAGTCCTGCGCCCTGACCTGAGTATCGGTTTACGCGGGTTCAGAAATCCCGGCGGGGCCTCTGCCTGAACCCGATTAGGAAACATTATCAATCAACACTCAATATTGCCTCTATAAGACATGGCTACATCCCATTCCCTCAAGGCCGAAACGAGAGCCTGCGGCTCCGGTAATCTGAAGCAACTCCGCAGCCAGGGCCTGGTCCCCGGCGTGGTTTACGGTCCCGGTTTTGACAACGTCAATATCCAGTTTGACGCCCGCGAATTCTCCCGCATGCTGGCTTCCGCCGTTTCCGAACACATTCTGGTGGCTCTGGACATCGACGGCAAGATCGTGAAGGCTCTTCTCAAGGAAGTGCAGCACAACCCCATCACCAACTCCTGCGTGCATGTGGACTTCCAGGCCGTTACCGATACCACGGTCATCCACTCCATCGTTCCCGTTATTCTGGAAGGTGAAGCTGCCGGCGTAGCCCTGGGCGGCGTTCTGGACCAGACCATTCATGAACTGGCGATCATCTGCCAGGTGAAGAACCTGCCTGAAGCCATCACGGCTGACATTTCCGGCCTGAAGCTGGGCGAAACCCTCCGCATTTCCGATCTGAAACTGCCCTCCGGCGTGAACACGGAACTGGCCGGCGACGTGATCGTGGCCATCGTGGAAGCCCCCCGCATTTCTACGGAGGAAGCCGCTCCGGCCGCTGAAGAAGCCCCTGCCGCCAAGTAAGCAGACAGCCTGATTTTATCTCTCAAGGGCCCGGAACCGTTTTTACGGCTCCGGGCTTTTTTTTGTCGCCAAGATGGCGGCTTCTGGTAAAGTGCAGGATAAGTACTCGTCAGATCAATTTGGAAAAAGCCTTAGATTTATGAACAAGTCCCTCATGTTGGCGCTGGCCGCATTCGTTCCCCTTGCTGCGGCGGATGAAGTAAAACTCAAGGATGGAACCGTTTACAAGGATTGCACCGTGGAGGTGGAAACACCGGAAAGCGTGAGCCTCCTGGTTCCCGTAGCTGCTGGAATCAAGGATTCCGTGACCATCAAGAGGGAATTGATTGAATCCATCAAGAAGGCGACTCCTGACGAGCTGGAGGCCGCCAAGATTGCCAAAACGTACGCCAAGCCGGAAGCCATGAACACCAGGGAGCTGGAAAGCGCCGTTGCTGATCTGGACAAGGCCATCAAGAAGAATCCCCAGGGGCTGGCCCATGACGCCGCCGTCAAAGCCCGTGCCAGGGTGGTGGTTCTGCTGGAGGAAAAGAAGCTGGTGGAGGGCGCCCAGGCTGCTCAGGAAGCCAAGGAGGAGGCGGAAGTAACCGTTCGCACCAAGTACGACCATGAGGCCAACAAGCTGCTGAAGCGCTTCAAGGCGCTCGCCGTTCGCAATCCCTACCAGGCCATGGCGGTATACGACCGCATGCGCGACGGCTATCCCGGCTCTGCCGCCCTGGCGGACGCCTACCCGGACGCTTCCAGAATAGCGAGCCAGCTCAACCGCAAGCTGGAAGTCATGATAGCCGCCAAGGAAAAAGCTCTGGAAAAGGAACGTGAAATCTTGAGAAAAGAGGAGGAAAAGCGCCGTGGGGACCCCAAGCTGACGAAGGAACAGCGCCAGGTTCTGATGGACGCTTTCCAGAAGAGGCAGACCGCCATCCGTGAGCGTGAAAACCAGCTTACGGAAGTGTACCGCGCCTACCGCAAGAAGGTCAAGGACCGCGGGGACCGCTGGTATGAACCCACCGCAGGCTCCCTGGAAGCCATGAGGGACGTCAAGCTGGTGGCCAACACGGATGCGGAGCGCCTGAAAAACCAGGAACCGGAAAAGGGGGCCGGCTCCGCCGCTCTGGAAAAAGCCTGGACCCTGTGTGACGAGAAGAAATTTGACGAGGCCATGGAAGCCCTTGCGGATGTCCGCACAGCCCAGGTTCCCCGGGAATATTATGAGGAACTGACGGAAACGGTGCGCGTGGGCCTTCAGGAACAGCGCGCCCGCGAACGCGCAGAACGCGCGGAAGCCGCGCGCAAGGCGCGTGAAGACCGGGATAAAAAGCGCCAGCAGGAACGGGCCGTCCAAACCAAGAAAAAATAATCCGGCTATTTTCCGGAGAAAAAACCTCCGGAAAGCGCCGCAGGAAGAGGCGGAATGGACGGAATGAACCTGATGGACAGAGTGGACCTGGTTTTTACCTTGTCCATGAAGTCCATGAAGTCCATGAAGTCCATGAAGTCCATGAAGTCCATGAAGTCCATGAAGTCCATGAAGTCCATTTAACCCGCGGATACCGGATAAAAGTCCCCGGGATTTTTTCCGGCAGGGAAAGGCGCGGTTTTTTGCGGAAAAAAGAGAGCAAATCTTCCCCCATGGGATATTTCCTGCTTTCTTCCGCAGCGGCTTCGGTATAGAAGAGTCGCATGAGGAACGCTTCTTGCAAACGGGTCACCGGTGAAACGGACATCAGCATGGAACTGAACCTGGACGGCGCGGGGTGTGCCGCCATCGTCACGGGTCATGCGTTTTTTGACCACATGCTGGACCTGCTGGCGCGCCACTCCCTGATGGATTTGACCCTTCAGGCCAGGGGAGACCTGGAAGTGGACGCTCACCACACGGTGGAGGACGTGGGAATCGTTCTGGGGGAATGCATTAAAAACGCGCTGGGGGACAAAAAGGGAATTGCCCGCTACGGCTGTTCCTACCTGCCCATGGATGAAACCCTGACGCGCGTGGTGTTGGACCTGAGCAACCGCCCGTACGTGGTCTTCCGCATTCCGGAAGGCGGCCTGCCGGACGCTCCCAACTTTCCACTGACCCTCTGTGAGGAATTCTGCCGCGCCCTGGCCAACAACCTGCGCTGCAACCTGCACGTGGAAGTGCTTTACGGCAGGGACGGCCACCATATTGCGGAATCCATCTTCAAGGGCATTGCGCACGCGCTGCGCCAGGCCGCCGCCATTGACCCCCGGGCTGCCGGAACCCTTCCTTCAACCAAGGGAATGCTGTAAGTCCATGAAACTCGGCGTGATTGATTACGGCGCGGGCAACCTCCGCAGCGTTCTGAACACCTTTGAAGCCGCTGGCGTGACCGGGCATCTGGTCCGCGCGCCGGAAGACGCGGCGGACGTGACCCATCTGGTCCTGCCGGGCGTAGGCGCCTTTGGCGACTGCGCGGAGAAGCTGCGCCGCCAGGGGCTGGAATCATTTATTCGTACCTGGATAGAACAGGACAGGCCGTTCCTGGGCATCTGCGTAGGTTACCAGGTCCTTTTTGAACGCGGGGAGGAAGATGCGCAGGTGCCCGGACTGGGCATCTTCAGGGGGAGCGTGGTCCGTTTCCCGGAATCGGAACTCAAGGTCCCCCACATGGGATGGAACCGGCTCACCCTCTCCAATTCCGCAGACCCCATCTGGAAGGGCATGGGGGAGGACCCGTACTTTTACTTTGTGCACTCGTATTATCCGCAGCCGGAGGACGACTCCCTGGCGGCTGCCTTCTGCACGTACGGCGTGCGGTTTGCCGCCGCCATCAGGCGCGGCAACCTGGTAGCCACCCAGTTCCATCCGGAAAAAAGCCAGAAACTGGGCGTCAGGCTGCTGCAAAACTTCATTTCCCTGTAATTCGTTCCTCGCGGGAACCGGGATATGGCGGAACTCTTCCCTGGAGGAAAGGGTGCGGGTTGCATTTTTTTCTTTCTGCGGTATTTTGGAGATGTTGATGACAAGTTGAATGAACCGTATGCAGAAAATACGGTCTTATAGAACAGATGCCATGAATAAATTGTTCAGGTTAACAGGGGAGATTCTCGCATGCGCGTGCATGCTGGGCGGCCTCCCTGTACTCGCAAACAAACCCCCCACCAAAATGTCCACTCAAGATTCAGCAGCCATTCATCTTCCGTCCCAGGGGCGTGGAGATTCCAGGGTAGAATACCTCGGCCAGTCCATGGACCAGTTGATTTATGACTTCATGCAGGAGGAGAAGATTCCCGGCATGACTCTGGCGATTGTCCAGGCCCCCTACATTCCCCGCGTTGTCGGGTACGGCGTTTCCAATGCGGAAACGGGCCTTCTGGCTTCCACCAATACGCTGTGGCCCGCGGCGGAAATCTCCCAGGGATATGCCGCCATTGCCGCCTTCCAGCTCGTGGAGAGAGGGAAGATGGACATCCATGACAAGGTTTCCCGCTATGTGCCGGGGCTGCCGGAAGCTTGGCAGAATGTCTCTGTGCTCCAGCTTTTGCAGCATTCTTCCGGCATTCCGGATTACCGGAAATCCCCCCAATTTGATATGGGCAGGGATTATGACCCGGGCGAACTCCTTTCCCTGGTCAGGCTGAATGACCTGGAATTCCCCGCCGGAACGGATGTGCGCCAGAGCGCCACGAACTTTCTCCTCCTGTCCATGGTCATTGATGCGGTAGCGGGCATGCCCTATGAGGAATTTGTCCGGGAAAACCAGTTCCAGCCCCTGGGCCTTCAGCACACCATGTTCGGCAAGGACCTGGGAGCAGTACAGCAGGACAACGTGCGTGAGCACGACAACAGGCATTCCCTCTTCAAATCCCGTGTGGGATATGTAAACCCGGCGGAAACGGCGGCGGGATATGCCGTGAAGGACGGCGCCGTCAAATCCGTTCCTCCGCCTGCGCGTTCCTCCCTGCGCGGTTTTTCAGACATCTGGTCCACCCCGCAGGAAATCAGCTTCTGGGATATCTGCCTGGCCGGCTCCATCCTGGTGAAGGATGAAAAGCACCGGGACATGATTTACAAGCCCATCCGCCTGGACAACGGGAAAATCGTTCCGGCCATGGCGGGCTGGCAGTTCCCGCACCACAAGGGACTGATGGACATCAAGGGCGGCATTCCCGGTTTTTCCTCCTACATCTGCCGTTTCACGGACCCTTCCGAGCTTGTGTGCGTAACGCTGACGGCGAACAAGGAAGGCGTGGACCTGACCAACCTGGCGCGCCGCATTGCCGGGGCGCTGGACCCCAAGCTGGGCTCCGGGCAGCTGGATGACGATTCCCTGTATCTTTATGAAAGCGTGTTCGGCGTGGATGAAACCATGGAGCGCATTGAAAAGATACTGGCGGAAAAATCCATTCCCGTCTTTGCCAGGATTGACCACGGGAAAAATGCCCGTGAAGCGGGGCTGGAAATGCCCCCCTCCAAGGTGGTCATTTTCGGTTCCCCCAAGGTAGGCACCAACCTGATGCTCGGCAATCCGGGCATTGCCACGGAACTGCCCCTGCGCATCGCCGTCTGGGAGGACAAGGAAGGCAGCACGTGGATCAGCTTTCCCCACATGGAAAAAATTGCCCGGGAATACGGCGTGGAAAATCTGCCTCCTGTTGCCCCCATCCGCCAATTGCTGCGGAACATCGCCTCAAAAGCGGCAAACGTCTATTAAGGAGGCGCAAGAGTGCGTCTTTGAAAAGTAGCTCTCCGTAAAATGAAAAGAACCGCCTCCGTAAAGAGGCGGTTCTTTTTATAAAAAAGCAAGGAGCGGATGCTTCGTCCGCATGTGCCGGATTTAGGCGATCACCTTGTAGTACTGAAGGTGAATCTGGGGATTCAGGCGAAGGCGTTCGCGGATGGCCCGGATGGCGGAAGGTTCCGCAGTGAAGGTGAAAGTCACGTACTGGCCGGCAGAAAGGTGGTTGGATTCGTAGGCGAATTCGCGGCGTCCGGCGTTTTCGGTCTTGGTGATGTCGGCGCCTTCTTCCTTCATCGTAGCGGCTACGGTATTGATCAACTCCTCAACGGGGGTTTCCGTACCCTTCATGTTGAATACGATAAGAGCTTCGTAATTTCTCATGGTCTTGTGATAGATTAGAAATGTGTCGTGCGAACGGTGCGCACCTTGCGGGCAAGTAAGGTGCAATGATTGCCGCCAGAAAGCAAGCCTATTTTTTACCTTGTTTTTGGGAATGGCCCGTTTCCTGCATTTTACTACCGCCGGAGGAGGGGATAAGGGGGGAAGCTGCGGAAGAGGTTGACTTTCCGTGTGTGGTTGATAACGATTCCTTCATGATGAAATTGTTTTGTACGGTGCTTCTTGCCGGGAGCATCTGCTGCGGGAATGCCCGTTCCGGCGTCCGGATGGTGGATGTCGTGGAGAATACGGTTGGGGATGAGTCATTTGCCAGGGCTATGGAGACAATCAGCAGTCGTGTGAAGGATTCCTCCTCCTGTAAAAAAGTGGTGGAGGAACTGAACCGGGAGGCGGATCGGCGGGAAAAGTCGTGGCGGGAGGCGTTCATGTCCGGTGAGCCTGCTACGCGGGAATGGTGCCGGATGGCTGACGCGGAGATCCGGTTGTACCGGGAATGGGCGGAGAGCAGGAAACAGAAAAAGAAGGAGGAAATAGTTTCTTTGGCGGAGTTGGAGGATGACGGCGTTATTACCCATGAAGAGGTGGAAGAGGGATTTGTCGCGCTGCGCAGGCTGATGTGGATATCCAAGACGGCGATTGATTCCCTGGATGACTTTATCGCCGGGGCGGAACTGCCCTTGCCGTCATCTCCGGACGGTGACTCCTATGAAAAACTGCTGGCCTGGAAATTGACTCCTGAATATTCCCTGTCTTCCATGATGAAGAATGATCCGCTGGTCAACGGGCATCTGGAGGTGACCCTGGAAAGCTGTTGGAATGACGGAGTCCTGGAGGTGCTGGAAGATGTGGTTTCCCGGATTTCCCGGGAAAGGAAGTTTCTGCTGATCCGGCGCAGTGCGGATCGGAAGGTGGAGGAGACGGAAAGAATTTCCAAACTTCCTCCGTTGACTCCCGAACAATGGTGCTGGCTTCAGAAGCAGGAATATGGCCCGCAGATGTTGGAGAATTCCATCGGAGACTTATTGACGGTCTTTTTACTCCTGCGGGGGCTGGAGGAGGGGGAGAAGGCCGATCCGCTGGCGGAGGAAACCTTCCAATACTGGGTATCCTTTCCGGAACGGTGCGCCCGGGTGTGGCAGGAAAAGCTCCGGAAGGAAGAGGGCCGTTAACGCGGCTGCGCCATCCGGACGGCCAGCTGAAAGGCGTGGATGGTGCTGGAGGGATTGGCCTTTCCGGTGCCCGCCAGATTGAAGGCCGTTCCGTGGTCCGGGCTCAGCCGGGGGCGGGGAAGGCCCAGGGTGACGTTGACGGCGGTGTGGAAATCCACCAGTTTCAGGGGAATCAGCCCCTGGTCATGGTAGGGGGCCAGCACGGCGTCATAACAGCCTTCCACGGCGTCACGGTACACGCAGTCCGGAACGGCGGGGCCCTCAAATACGGCGTCCGGGCATGAAATCCCCAGTTGTTCCACTGCCGGGGCAATGATGGTTCCGTCCTCGTCCCCAAAGGCTCCGTGCTCCCCCGCGTGGGGGTTCAGGGCCGCCAGGGCGATGCGCGGGCGGCGGATGCCCTTGCGGAGGCAGAAATCCTTCAGCAGGGTTCCGATGCGGACCAGCTCCGCGGTACTCAGCAGGGACGGCACGCTTTGAAGGGACGTATGGATGGTTGCCAGACCCACCGTCAGCCGTTTTCCGGTCAGGCACATGGCGTAATTGTCCGTTTCCAGGCGTTCCGCAAAGAATTCCGTTTGACCGGGCCAGCGGAAACCCGCGTCATGCAGGGTCTCCTTGCAGACGGGGGCGGTCACCACGGCGTCAACGGTTCCTTCCCGGAGTGCCTGCGCCGCCTGTTCCAGATGTTCAAAGGCGTATTTGGCGGATTCCGGATTCGGCTTTCCCACAGGAACGTGCGCCCTGCTGCCGATGAGACGGTATTCCGCTTCCTCCGGGAGTTTCCCGGAGGCAAGCGCGGCGGAAATGACTTCCGGGCCTATGCCCGACTGGTCGCCCAGCGTGTATCCGATGACCGGTTTCATGAGACGGAACAGGGCTGGTTCAGGATTCTGCGGCTTCTGACGGGGCAGGTGCGGGGGCAGGAATTTCTTCCGCAAAGGGGATGGGGGCCTCCGCGGCGGGGGCGGGCTGGAGGGCGGCGGCGCGCTTCTCCATGTTGATGACCTGGGTGGTTTTCTCCGGTTCGTCCGGATTGCGGAGTTCAAATTCCAGGTGGGAATTGGTGGACCAGTGGTAGTAAATGGTGGCGCCAAGGGCGGCCAGCACCAGGATCAGGAGAATGGAACCGAAGAAGGAGCGCATGCCGCTACTGTGTCCTGCTGGAGAGGGGAATTCAAGAAATTATCAAGCCTGCTCACGTGTACGGGGGAAGCGCGCTTGGCGCTGGAAAGCCGCCATGGGAAGAAGGAAAACCGGGGCGGGGCCATGCGCGACGCTTTTTCCGCCCATGGGAGGAGATCAGGAGAGGATTTTTACCGCCGTGAACAGGATGATGAGCAGAATGACAAAGCCGATGATTCTTCCCGCCATGCCCGCGCCTTCCCCGTTTTTCCCGTTTTTCCCGTTTTTCCCGCACATGGCGCAGTCCTCCGTGCAATTCATGCCACCGCATCCCATGCCGCACGCGCCGCAGACGGAATCTTCCTCCCGCTCCCGCGCGTGGTCCTCAAAGAGGAGCTCCAGCTCATGCACGGAAGGTTCCACGCCGGAAACGACGATTTCCCCGTCAATGGAGAGGGCCGGCAGCATGCAGCCGGCCTGTTCCGGAGCAGCTTCCGTCTCCTGGATATCCGCATCCATGCCCAGATGCTCCAGCGCCTGCCGGGCGTTGGAGCGCAGGGCATTTCCCGGGAAATCCCGGTTGTAAAAGAATTGAATGGCAGTCATGGCGGTGGGGCGTCGGGAATGCTCCCGCTGGGGGAAGCGGCTTCCTCCAACAAATAGGATAGGAGCCGAAAGGTCAATGCGTTTTTCCGTGTCATGACATATAAGTGTTGTACGGAAAACATTTTAGGCTTTTCAAACGCGGGGGGAAGAGGCACTATCCCGCCGGTCCCGCCATGAAAAAGCTATCTCTATTCCTTCTGACCCTGGCCTGTGTATTCCAGTTCTCCGCCCAGGCGCAGGAAAAGCCCAGTTACATTGCCATTGAGGCCAATTCCGGCAAACTCCTTTTCAGCTCCAATGCGGAAGCCAGAAGGCCCGTAGCCAGCCTTTCCCAGGTAGCCACCGCCATGGTGGCGCTGGACTGGGTGGCCCGCACGCGCCTGCCGCTGGACACCTTCATCGCCGTTCCGCAGGAAGCGTTCGGCCTCCGCGCCGGCAACCCCATGGACCTGCAGCCGGGAGACCGCCTGACGCTCCGGGATGCGCTATATTCCACCCTGCTGGGCTCGGACAACGTGTCCGCCCTGACGGTCGCCTCCTTTGTGGGCCGTGACCTGGTGTCCCGCCGGGGCGGCGGTTCCCCCATCGGCGCCTTTGTGACGGAAATGAACAACCTGGCCCGCTCCCTGAGGATGGCCAAGACGCGCTTCACTGCTCCCCACGGGCTGGACGCGGGCAACTCCGTTTCTGAATCCTGCGCGCTGGACATGGCCCTGCTGGGCGCTTACAGCATGCAGAATCCGGCCTTCTGCTACATCGTCTCCCAGGCGAGCCGCCGCATCGGCGTGCAGTCCCAGACCAAGGGCATGACGATGTACGACATCTCCAACAACAACAAGCTCATGAGCTCTCCCGGCGTGGATGGCATCAAGGCGGGCACCTCCCGCGCCGCCGGCCCCTGCCTGCTGCTCAGCGTCACGCGGAACGCCATCTCCCGCCGCAGCCCCCAGACGGGCACGGAGGTGATTTATCCCCAGCGCATGATCATCGTGGTGCTGGGCTCTGCCCAGCGGTACCCCCTTGCCAGGCAGATGATGACCTCCGGCTGGCGGGCGTGGGAAAACTGGCAGGCTTCCGGCATGGACATGAAGGACCCCAAGGAGTTCGTCCAGCTTCCCATGAAATCTGGGACGGAAAAGCGATAGGAAGTAGACGCCCCGGGAATTTTCTGCTATAAGAAGCACCGAATATGAACATCGGTGTTTTGAATAGCGGGGGAGACTGCCCCGGGTTGAATGCGGTCATTGAAGGCGTCGTAGGCGCGGCTTCCCGCCGCGGCTGGAACGTTGTCGGTTTTTACGATGGGTTTGAGGGACTTCTGTCCACGGAGGACGATGAACGGTTTGAATGGCTGACCCCTGCCGGCTGCCGGGGATTGCGCGCCAAGGGCGGCACCATCCTGGGAACCGTGAACAAGGGGAACTTCGCCATCAAGGTGGGCGTGGGCCAGAAGGGGGAAATTGAACCCTCCGTGCTGGAAAAAACCAAGGCCACTGTCAAGCGGCTGGGGCTGGACGCCCTGATCGTCGTGGGCGGTGACGGCTCCCAGTCCACGGCCCTTCTGCTTGCTGAAATAGGCCTTCCCGTGGTGGGAGTGCCCAAGACCATTGACAATGACCTGGGCGCGACGGACGTCACCTTCGGTTTTTACAGCGCCGTATCCATTGTGTCCGAATCCCTGGACCGCCTGGAAACCACCGCCAACGCGCACCAGCGCATGATGGTGGTGGAAGTGATGGGACGGCACGCCGGATGGATTGCCCTGGAAGGGGGCATCGCCGGGAGCGCGGATGTGATTCTCCTCCCGGAAATACCGTTCTCCCTTGAAAACGTGGTGGAATGCATCAAGGCCCGCAAGGCTGCCGGCCAGCGGGAAATCCTGGTGGTGGTGTCCGAGGGAGCGCGCCTGGCGGATGAACTGGTGTTGCTGGATGAAAAGACCCAGGGGGAAGTGCGCCTGGGCGGCATCGGCAAGGTGATCTCCAAGAAACTGGAGGAAGCCACGGGCATTGAAACCCGCGCCTGCGTGCTGGGCCATATCCAGCGCGGCGGCTCTCCCTGCGCCTATGACCGCATTCTGGGTGTCCGGTTCGGCAGTTACGCTGTGGAACTGGTGGAAAAAGGCAAATTCAGCTACATGGTGGCCCTGCGGGGGACGCAGATGACTGCCGTCCCCATTGAGGAAGCCGTGAAGACCCTGAAACTGGTGGACCCGGACTGCCAGCTTGTGCGCACGGCGCGCGACCTGGGCGTGTGCTTCGGGGACTGACGCTTCCCGGCCTCCGGCAAAAGCCGCCGTTTGATGCGGCTTGGACTGCTTTTCAACCGTATCCTGGTATCAGGGTACGGTTATTTTTTGCGGAAGCACGCCGTAATCATTGGCTCCGGAGGAGCTCTTGAGCAGCATCATGGACAGGAAGAGGATGGAAAACAGGTCCATCAGGTTGGAAATCATGGACAGGTAGGTCACGTACGGGGCCATATCCTCCGGAATCAGGCGCAGCAGGAAAACCAGCGCGAAGGTGACGATGAAAATGAAGATGGGAATCAGGATGAAATTTCCGCTCAGGTTGCTGTCATGCAGGCGCCGGACGGCTACCGGTATGTTGAACAGGATATTGAGCCCCGCTACGGCGGCCAGAAGCTCCAGGGAAAGCATGCTCAGTTCACCGGACTGGTAGAAAAAGTAAAAGGTGGGGTTGAAGCAGGCATGGGCCAGCAGAATGAGGGCATCCTGCGGATGGGTGGTGTACGCCAGGATTTGCTCGGACGGGGAAACGTAGAATCCCAGCGGATTGCTGTCCACGTCAATCATGCTGTAGCCCAGCGGCAGGAACAGGAGCACGGAAAGGAGGAAGAAGGACCAGAACTCCGCCCGGGACGCGCGCCCGGCCAGCGTGGTCAGCTTCCTGAGGCTGATGAGCCAGTAAAGGTAAAACGGCGTGAAAGGCTTTTCCGGCTTCTCTCCGGAAATGACGGTGGCTGCCGGTACGCCCGTGCGGCGGCAGTACTTGTTGCCGTCCGTTTTGCTTTCTCCCAGCGTCAGGTAGAAAAAAATCAGGTGCCCCAGACCGAAGGGAAGCAGCAGGGAAAGAATCCAGAGGCCGCTTCTGCCCGTATCATGCAGGCGCCGGAATGCCGCGGCGGCGCAGGGAACGATCAGGGCCGCCCACAGGAGGATGGTCAGTCCGTCTCCGTAAACGCTCAGCCTTGTATCCGGAATCCGGAGCCAGTCCGTCAGGATGTAGCCTGTGAGGGCCGGAACCAGGGCCAGAAGGGGAAGCGCCATGAACCACCAGAATTCCGCACGTGGAGCACAGCCACGGAAATCTGCATAATGCCGGAACCCTTTTTTCCAGCAGGCAACGGGGGATGAAGGGGAAGGGGGAAGAGGGGAGGGCGCCGGAGCGGCGGGAGCAGAGGAAGTAGCAGGGGTAGCAGGGGTAGCAGGGGTAGCAGGGGTAGCAGGGGTAGCAGGGGTAGCAGGGGAGTCCGGCATGGATGAGAAAGGGGGTTTCCGTTTAGACCCCCTGATGCCGGTAAATGCTCAATGTGCCGCGTTTTCAGGACACGGAAAGTTTTTTCCGTCCGGAACCGGTTCAGATCAGGACGACGGCCATCAGCAGCATGCCGGCAATGATGCCCATGATGGAAATGTGATGGTGGCCCCAGCGTTCCGCCATCGGCAGCAATTCATCAAAGGAAATAAAGACCATGATGCCCGCCACGGAGGCAAAGAGGATGGCCAGCACGGTGGGGGTGAGGAAGTGGAACAGGAAGAGCATGGCGATGGCCGCGCCCACCGGTTCCGCCAGTCCGGACAGGAAGGAGTAAAAGAGGGCTTTTTTACGGTTGCCCGTTCCGTAATACAGGGGGACCGCCACGGCGATGCCTTCCGGGATGTTGTGGACGGCCACGGCCAGGGCGATGGACGTGCCCAGCGTCAGGGAGTCCAGCCCGGCGGCAAAGGTGGCGATGCCTTCCGGAAAGTTGTGGATGCCGATCGCCAGGGCAAAGAGAATGCCGGACCGTTTGATCTTGGCGGAGGAAAATTCCCCGCTGGCCTGCCCGTGGATATCCTCCGGGCCGCGCGCTTCGTGCGGGTTTTCGTCTTCCGGCACCAGGTAGTCGATCAGGGCCGCCACGGCGATGCCTCCGAAGAAGGAGGCAATGGCAATCCAGGCGCCTGCCGTGTGCCCCTCAAATTCCATCAGCCGGTGCTGGGCCTCCCCCAGCAGTTCCACCAGGGAAATGTACACCATTACTCCCCCGGAAAACCCGAGGGCGAAGGTAAGCGTCTTCGTATCCGTCCTCTTCATAAAGAAGGCGATGAAGCCTCCTATGCCGGTGGCAAGTCCCGCCAGCGTGGTGAGCAGGAAGACGGTGAGGATGTGGTTGGTGGAAAGATCCATGCGCGGACCTGCCGGGCACGGTGGGACCGGTGCCCGGCAGGAAAGAATGGGTTATTTCTTTGCGGGGGCCGGGGGAATGATCATTTTGGTGGCCCGGATGGCTCCGGGGGGGAGCGGAGGCTCTTCTCCCGGCTTCAACTGGCCGCGTTCCTTTTTGATCTCCGGCAGTTGCTCCAGAAGCCGGCTGCCCATCTTTCCTTCAAAACTGTCCGGAAGAAGCTTGACGGCCTCTTTCAGGGGTTGTTCCAGTTCATTCACCCTGTTTTGCTGCATCAGCACGTTCACCTTTTGCATGAGAACGGCTTGTTTGACTTCCGGAAGCAGGCCGTCCTTCTTCAGGTAGCCGTCCATGATGGAAAGGGCTTCGTCAGGTTTTTGATCCGCCAGAATGTGGACGTTTTTCTGCCGGAATGTGTCGGCCAGTTCCTCTCTCTGGGTATGGAGCAGCTCCTTCCTGTCCAGTGCGGCGCGGATGCCGGAAGCGTCCTGGGGGTCCAGTTTGGCCAGTTCCTCCAGGGAGGGATTGTAGAAGGTGCGGATGCTGGACTGGGGAACCGTTTTCAGCAATTGGACCAGGGCGTCCCGGCGCTGTTCGTCCGTGAGCTGGCCCGCCAGCTTGTCTGTCAGGGTCTGCTGGGTTTTGAGGGCTTCCGTCGCCTTGGCCGCATCCTTCATGACCTGGTCCGGGTTGGCGTATCCCACGACGGTGTGGACGGGGCGTCCCTGGGCGTCCGCAAAGACCAGCGTGGGGAACCCGGTGATGCCGTAGGACTTCTTGTAGGTTTCCAGCATGGCTTTGGTCTGTTCGTCCTGCTGCTTTTTACGGGGAAAATCCAGTTCCACGGGAATAAAGGCGGCGGCGATGTCTTCCTGCACTTTGGGGAGGGAGAGGGCCTGCTTCTTTTGCATGATGCAGGCGCCGCACCAGTCTGAACCGGTGAATTCCAGCATAACGCCCTTTTTCTGGGCTACGGCCTGCTGCATGGCTTCCGCAGGATTGGTGCTCCACGCTTCGGAAGCTCCGGCGAATCCGGCAACAAGCGCGGCCACGATGGGGATGATGATTGTTTTCATGATTTGAAGATAAATCAGTTACATGGGGGGTAGCGGAGAATGGGCGGGAGGCACCCACATGCCTCCGGAAGAGGAGGAATCCGAATCTCCCGTATGGGTGGGCGTTTCAATCTGCGGCTTGCCGGCGGGCGGGTCCAGGTCTTTCACCACCACTTTCTTCTTGCCCGGCTGGGGCGCCGGAGCGGGTGCGGGAACTGGGGACGGCGCCGGAGCCTTGCGGATGACCGGGGCCTGAAGGGAGGCGTCCGTCTGGTTCATGGCCGTAATATTCAGAGGGTCGCCGTAGGCCAGCATTTCCCGGATATCGTCCGGAAGGTCTCCGGCGGGAATGGAAGTGCTGCCCTGTTCATGCATGATGCGCACGAACTCATTCTCCACGCGGGTGATCTCCACGTTCAGGTAGGTCTTTCCGGAATGGGCTGTTCTCAGGATGTCGAACTTGCGGCCGCGGGCCTTCGCCCTGGCCCCCTGGCGGTAGCGTTCAAAGTAGGAGCGGATTTCCCCCCGGATGCCGGCGACGCGCATTTTTTCCTTCTCAATGGACTTCTGCGTTTCGTCCAGGTCGGACGCCGTGGTTTCAAAAATATCCAGCAGGCTGAGAAGCTGTTCCTTGGGAGCGGTCCTGTTCCGTATCTCCCGGAACTGTTCCTGCTTTTTCAGGAGCTCCGCATGGCTGGTCTCCAGCGCTTCCCGGGTATCCCTCACCGGGTCGGGGAGCTGGGAGAATTTTTCATAAACAATATATCCGGCTCCGAGGACGATGATGGCGAACAGTCCCAGGCACAGGTTCCAGAACAGGGCGTCCCCCCTGGATTTCCTTTCCGTTTCCTCCTGCTGGGCTGATTCTTCTTCCGCGGCGTGTTCGGCCACCACGTCCATGGACGTTTTCAGGCGCTTTTTAGGTGCGGAAGCGCCGTTCTGGTTTTCTCCGCCGTTCTGTTCCTCCTTCGGGGCAAAGCGGGCTTCGTCTTCGGAAGAGGGAGGGATGTCGCCGGACGGCTGCTGCGGGGAAGGTGAGTCGGTCATGGGATGCGTCAGGGGTGGGAGTTAATCTACCGGGTGGGACTGCTTGAATTCGGCCAGTTTGGCGGCGTACGCGTTATACTGGTATTGCAGGGCGTGAAACTCCTGCTTGCGCTGCGCCAGCGTCTTGCGCATGTCTTCAATGTCAAAGCACAGATGCTCGAAGTCGCGGCGCTTGGACGGCAGGATGTCAATATCCTTCACCGTGAAGGGAGTGGTGATTTTTCCCGGATTGGAAAGCCGCTTTTGAAGATTGTAATTCACGCGGGCGTCATGGGATTCCGCCTGGTTGATTTCCTGGTTCAGCTGGGCCACGGCATCCTGCGTCTGCTGCAGCTGAGCCTGGAGCTGCTGGTGTGTGGAGGAGGAATTGCCTGTAATGAAGGAAGTAAGAGCTTCATTCGTACCGCTGTCGCACGAGGTAAGGGCCAGCGCAAGGGCCAGCGCCGGACAGGTACGCCTGGTAAATCGCA
Source organism: Akkermansia sp. (assembly GCA_048388685.1). Classification (GTDB taxonomy): domain Bacteria; phylum Verrucomicrobiota; class Verrucomicrobiia; order Verrucomicrobiales; family Akkermansiaceae; genus Akkermansia. Next base: position 131,321 of record DBGCTZ010000022.1, read on the forward strand.
CGATGTTGAACATGCCGGGGATTATGAACATTAACGGGGGGGAAAGTCAAACTGTTCATGCGCCCTGCCGAACAATGATTTTTCTCGCATAAAACGCGCATGCGGCTACAATGCCCGCGGGATGATGCAATTATCGGAGATCGGAGGCCACCTGACGGCCAGAACGGGTATTGATGATTTGATGGAGGATCTGTTCAAGGCGCTCCATTCGGAAGAAGCCGGCCTGTGCCAGTTGAACGGCGGGAGCCCCGCCGTCATTCCGGAAGTGACGGAACTCTGGCGCCGCAGCATGGCGGAACTGGTGCGGAACGGAAAATTTGACGTGCTCGTAGGGCATTACGCCCATCCGGGCGGGGACCCCCGCTTCATCCGCGCCCTGGTCCGCTTCCTCAATGAACGCTGCGGCTGGAACCTGAAACCGGAAAACGTGGCGATCACCCAGGGAGGGCAAATGGCCTGTTTCACGCTCTTTAACATGCTCGCGGGCCCCTGCAAGGACGGTTGCGTGCGTGAAATCCTCTTTCCCCTGTGCCCGGACTATGTGGGCTACCAGTCCCAGTCCCTGTGCGGCGGCGTGATGTTCCGCGGCATCCGGCCCGGCATCCGCATGCTGGATGCTCACACGTTCAAGTACGTGATTGACTTTGACCGCCTGGACATCCGTCCGGAAACGGCTGCCGTCTGCATGTCCCGCCCCACCAACCCCACCGGCAACGTGGTTACGGATGAGGAACTGGACCGCCTGCGGGAAATGACCGCCCGCGCCGGGGTGCCCCTGATGATTGACAACGCGTACGGACCGCCGCTGCCCAACATCTGCTTTGTGCCCGTGAAACCGGCGTGGGATGAAAACATGATCCTGACCATGAGCCTGTCCAAGATCGGACTGCCGGGCACGCGCACCGGCATCGTGATCGCGCGTCCGGACATCATCCGGGCCGTCGTCAGCATGGTCACCACCTCTTCCCTGTGCCCGAACAACCTGGGGCAGGCGCTGGTGACGCCCTATCTGGAAGACGGCACGCTGGAACGCGTGTGCCGTGAAACTCTCACGCCGTTCTACCGCCGCCAGGCGGAATTCGCCCTCGCCCTGCTTCCGGAACTCTTTGGAGAATCCATTCCGTGGCGCGTCCACAAAAGCGAGGGGGCCATGTTCCTGTGGCTGTGGTTTGAAGGGTTGCCCATTACGTGCCAGGAGCTCTATGAACGGTGCAAGGCCCGCGGCTGCTTCGTGAATCCGGGTTATCACTTCTTCTTCGCCCTCCCGGAAGAAGAGGACCAACCCTGGCCGCACCGGCATGAATGCATCCGCATCAGCTTCACCCAGACGGAGGACCTTCTGCGCAAGGGGCTTTCCATCGTGGCTGACGAAGTGAAGAAGGCCTACTCCCATTCTTAATCCCAATCTGAACCGTATCCATGAACAGCATGACCGGCTTTGGTAGAGCCGTTGCCCAGACAGACCGTTACAACATCCTTGTTGAGATATCCGGAGTAAACCGCAAGCAGACGGAAATAGCCGTCAACGTGCCCCGCAGCTATGCGGAATGGGACGCCTCCGTGCGCTCCATCGTGCAGGGGGCGGTGTCCCGCGGCCGCGTGGGTGTCTCCGTCTCCGTGGAGCGTCTGGAGGAAGCGGACGGCTCCCTTCAGCTTGATGAAAAAAAGCTGGCCTCCCTGATGGGGCTGCTGAACCGCGCGGCTGACCTGGCCGGACAGCCCATGCCGTTGCAGGCGTCCGACCTGCTGCGGCTGGAAATCATCACCTCTGCGGCGGAAACCGCCCTCTCTCCGGAGGAAGCATGGCCGGTGGTGGAGGAGGCCCTCAAGGGTGCCCTGAAAGACTTCACCGCCATGCGCGCGGCGGAAGGGGCCAACCTGAAAACGGACGTGCTGGGCAAACTGGATACGCTGGAACAATTCCGCCTCAAGATTGTGGAACATGCTCCGTCCGTCCCGGCGAGACTCCGGGAAGCCATGCTCAAGCGTCTGGCGGACGCGGACCTGTCCGTCTCCGCGGATGATGAACGCATCATCCGGGAAGTGGCCCTGTTTGCGGACAAGTGTGATATTTCCGAGGAAATCACGCGCCTTTCCTCCCACTTTGACCAGTTCCGCACCCTGTGCGCCTCCTCCGCTCCCGCGGGCAGGCCCCTGGACTTCCTCTGCCAGGAAATCTTCCGGGAATTCAACACCATCGGTTCCAAGGCGAACGACTCCACGCTGTCTCATCTGGTGGTCTCCGCCAAGACGGAACTGGAAAAAATCAGGGAACAGGTTCAAAACATCGAATGACAGCCATGAAACAGCCATTGGGATCCTTGCTGGTGGTGTCCGGGCCCTCCGGTTCCGGGAAAACGACCCTGTGCCGCCGCGCGACGGAAGACGGACTGTGCGTGTACAGCATCTCCTGCACCACGCGCCAGCCCCGGCAGGGGGAGAAGAACGGGGTGGATTACCACTTCCTGACTCCTGACGAGTTTACCGACAGGATACGGAAAGGGCACTTTCTGGAATATGCGGAGGTGCACGGCAACCATTACGGAACGCTGAAGGCGGACATCCTGAATCTCCTGGAACAGGGGAAAAGCGTGGTGATGGACATTGACGTGCAGGGAGCGGAGCAGATCCGCGCCTGCGTGGACGGTATTCTCCCCAAATGCTATACGGACCTCTATATCTACGTGCCGCAGGAGGAGTTGAGAAACCGCCTCTGCGGGCGCCAGACGGATGAAGACGAGGTAATCTCCCTGCGCCTGCGCAACGCCGCGCAGGAAGACGCCTGCCTGCCCCGGTACCAGTACTGCCTGATTTCCTCCGACCGGGAAACGGACTACGCCGCCTTTTCCGCCCTGCTCAAGTGCCAGTCCATGCGCGTGGCGCTGATGCGGGAATAGAATCCCTGCCTGGGGGATTTTTCAGAGACTGTCTTACTTCTTTACAGGTAAGGCAGTCCCTTCATCTTGAAATGGGCTAACTTCTGAATCACCACGGAAGGTAAAACATACCATGGAATCAGGGAGCAATCCGGCATTGCCGAACCAGCGCAAAACCGGCAGATGCTTCTTTCAGGAATATATAGCTGTAGTATTCCGTCGGAAAGATCTTGATGAATCAACCATATTTTTCCGGAAGTGGCTCGGAAACATTCAAGGGCAGGGGAAGGATCATCATCAGGAATGCCCTTTCCATTTTTATTATCTCCTTTGTTCTCTTGGGTAGGATGAAATTGATGAAATATATTGACAAATAACTGACATGTTAGCTATATAACATATAACTGATGAAAAGCTGTGTCCATTGGGGGTGCTTGTGTGGACAAGGGAGCATGCGCCACTCCTCCCAGCGTTCCCGCATCTCCCATAACCCTGTTGAAGGCTTTGAAAAACGAAACTGGAACAAAAGCACAATTAAAAACAGCTCTTCAACCAAGTAACTTTATACAGAAGCGTCTCTTCTTAAAAGGGAAGTAAAGAATTATGGACATAATGCATTTGGAAGGAATAATTTTTATAACCAGAGCAAATGTAATATATTTGTATTTTACCATTGTCATTCTTGTGGTATTGATGTTCCAACCTTTACAATCAATCTCGTACAATCACGGGCTCCCATAGTTGCGGAGTGGATATCCTCCACTACAACGATAAAAGTATGGAAGTGGTTCAAGGCGTCTACTATTTTGCCTGAACCGGGATGGTTTTGTTTTGATGATGCCCACTGCGCCATTTTATAGACTATGACGGTGCAGGAATTAGTGGTGGAGTTTCTGATAACAATAAAATTCTTTATTTAATATTCCCGAACTATTTTAGAAATCATGAATAAGCTATTATCTTATTTCTTACTGAGTCTGCTTTCCTTTCCGGCTTTTTCCAATAATCAGGCGCCTCCGGATTATTGGAAAAAGATAAAAAGTGCTCAACAACAGAAGCTTCAATGCATCAAGGAGAAACAATGGAAAGCTGCGCCAAGTGCGGATGCCGAGTACCGTCAACTTATTCTTAAGAATATGCCTTTCATCTTCAAGGATCTTTCCCGGTTTTCCAACATGGAACTTATACAGATGGCAGATTATATCAGGAAACTTCCCGACGAAGACTATTTGCAGGCGGTCCAAAAGCTCGCCGAGGGTGCAAATGCCGTGGACCCGCTCCATCAGCGTTTTCTGGAAAAAGTCATTTTTGACCCTTTTGAAGGTCCCAGGGACAACTTTTTTGCTCTGAATTGGAGAAACCGTCAAATTAGAGATATCTGTAAGGAATTGGACTCCAAACTATCTCCGGGTAGTCCAGCCCGAAAGCAAATTGCGGACATTCTCAGCGGACAGCAGTTGCAGGTCATGATTGCCGAGAGTCTGGAAGGAGCCACTGTCCGCATACCCTCCCGGTTATCCAGTGAGGGGTATGACCCCCTGTTCCGTAAGAAACAACCGGGCCTTCTGAAAACAGCAGCGCCAAGCCATACTGAACCTTCAAAAGGCATGGAATGCAGCGTGTACCCTCACCCTTGCCATGGACGGAGAAAAGGATCTGTCCAAAACAGTGGAAGCCTGGAAATCCGCTATTGCCGCCGGTCAAAACGTGATGTCCCTTCAGCCTCCCGCCTCGGAAGAAGAACAGCAATCCCTGGGCCAATTCTTTTATGAAAACGCCTTTCTCCAATACAGTAATTTGTCTCCCTTCATTCATCAGCCGGAATCCATGTATGGACGTGTAAGTCAAAAGCTTGCTTCTCTAAAAGAAAAGAAGGAATACATGCCTCTGATTGAGACTATTCTTTCTTTTTTCATACCATGGCTCAGCCGGATTCCTACTTGAATGAAGAGGCCCTTTATCTTCATTCAGAACCCATGCGCCAGAAAATACGGAAAGAACGCCTTTTCTGTGATTCGGATGAATCCTAACCCTGTATACGGAGGAGTGGATCTCCTTCCATCAGATCTTTCCCCATCATAGATTTTCTACTTAAGCGGATAAAGCCACCCGATGGTGCAGGTAAAGAGGACCCACAGGAGGATGTTGAGGGGGAGGCCCACCTTGACGAAGTCCTTGAATTTGTAGCCGCCTGCGTTGTACACGTAGGTGTTGGTCTGGTAGCCGATGGGGGTGGAGAAGCTGGCGCTGGCGCCAAACATGACGGCCAGGATGAAGGGGATGGGGTTGGCGTCGAATTGCAGGGCCATTTCATAGGCCAGAGGGCCCATGACGGCGGCCACGGCGTTGTTGGAGATCATTTCCGTCAGGATGGAGCAGAGCAGGTACAGGCCGGAGATGGCAACCAGGCAGCCCATGGGCCCTATGTTGTCCACCACGCCGAAGGCGATGGCCTTGGCGAGCCCGGTTTTGCTCATGGCGTCCCCCACACACAGCATGCCCAGAATCAGGAAGATGATGCCCCAGTCCACGGCCTGGTATGCTTCCTTGGGCTTGATGCAGCCGGAGATGACGACGATCAGGGCGCCGATGAACGCCAGATAGAAGGGGTTGAAGCGCGCGAAGAATTTGAAGAATTCCCCGTATTGCTCAAAGGAGCCCAGCAGGCCGATGATAATGAACAGTCCCATGGCAAAGATGGCCCAGCCCTGCTTGCTGCGGTTGTGCGCGTCCGCCGGCCTCTGGCTCAGGGGAATGATGCGCTGCTTGGTCAGGATGCGGTTCATGCCTTCCTGCGGGCCTTCCAGCAGCAGGGTGTCCCCGGCGGCCAGCTTGGTGTCCGGCCCCATGTCCGTGATGTTTTTTCCCTGCCTGTGGATGGCGAGAACAAAGATGTTGAACCGCTGGCGCAGTTTGAGCTCGGCCAGGGAAAGTCCGGCGAATTCCGAGTTGTTGGCGATCATGCCTTCCACGATCTGCACATCGCGCTGTTCCAGGGTTTCCAGTCCGCGGCTGTCGTCCCAGCCCAGGTCCACGCCCTTGGCCTCCCGGACCTGGTTCACCTTTCTGGCATTGCACAGGAACAGGATGCGGTCTCCTTCCTCCAGGTTGATGTGCTGGAGTTCCTCCTGCATGGAGAAGCCCTTGCGGCGCACTTCCACAATCTTGGTGCCCAGCAGTTCGGACTGCATCAGGGTGACGGGAGTGGCGCCGATGTGGGGGGACCCCGCGGGAATTCTGACCTGGAGCAGGAAGTCCCGCTGAATGCCGCCGGGGAGCATGGTGGAAAGGGTGGGGCGGGAAGGAAGCCATTTACGGCCGAAAGTCCAAAGGTAGAGCAGCCCCGCCGCTGCGTAAAGCAGCCCCATGGGCGTCACTGTGAACATCTGGATGCCTTCATAGCCCAGCTTCTGCACCTGGCCGAGCACCACGACGTTCGTGGAGGTGCCCACCACGGAGCAGGTGCCGCCCAGGATGGTGGCGTAGGAAAGCGGGATGAGGAGCTTGGAGGCCGCGATGTTGTGGTCGCGGCAGAAGGCCAGGACAATGGGCATCAGGATGACGACCACGGGCGTGTTGTTGACGAAGGGGGAGACCATGAACGCCCCCAGCGTGATGACCAGCAGCGCGGTCAGTTCCCGCCCCTGGGCCACCTTGTTGAAGAGTTTGGAGAGGTCCCCGATCAGGCCGGTCCTTTCCAGGGAGGCGCTCAGGATGAACATGCACACCACCGTCAGCGGACCGCTGTTGGCAAAGCTGGACAGAACGTCGCTGGTGCTCAGGATTCCCGTGAGCATGAGCACGGCAGTTCCGGCCAGGGCCGTGATTTCCACGGGCATCCATTCCTTGATGAAGCAGATGAACAGGAGGAGGAGCAGAATCCCCACAATCCATTGCTGGGTGGCTGCCGTCTCCATCCAGCCCATGACGGCGGCGGAGTTAATGTTGAAGAGGGAAGGCATGTAGTGAAAGATGAATTGACCGGGAGAAGGCCCACCTCTCCTACTTTCCCGGCCCCTTTCTGTCAAGCCGCAATAATTTTCCGGAAAGGGTTTGAAAAGCCGCCCGCGCTTTTTTATGGTGGGTGCACCGCATGGATTCCCCCATCGTAACAAGGTTTGCCCCCAGCCCTACGGGCCGTCTCCATCTGGGGCATGCCCTGGCCGCGTGGGAGGCCCGTTCCCTGGCGGACCGTTTTTCCGGCAGGTGCGTGCTGAGGATGGAGGATATTGACCAGACGCGCTGCCGTCCGGAGTTTGTGGACGGCATTCTGAAGGACCTGGACTGGCTGGGCATCCGTTTTGACGGGCCCATGATGGTGCAGTCCTCGCGCTTCAGCGCTTATGAGAACGCCCTTCAGGTGCTGAAGGACCGTGGGGTGCTTTACCCCTGTTTCTGCACGCGCCGGGAGATTGCGGAGGAAGTGGCCGCCATGGGCGGCGCGCCGCAGGGGGAGCAGGTGGACATTTACCCGGGAACCTGCCGCCGGCTTGACAAGGGGCGCAGGAAGGAGCTTCTCAAATCCGGCAGGCCCTTTTCATGGCGGCTGGACTGCCGCGCTGCCGCGCGGGTTACAGGTCCCCTGTTGTGGAGGGACATGCGGTTCGGGGACCGGGTCTGCCGCCCGGAGGAACTGGGGGATGTGATTCTGGGCCGCAAGGACTGCCCGGCCAGCTACCACATTGCTGTGGTGGTGGATGATGCGGCGCAGGGCGTCACCCATGTGAGCCGAGGGGAGGATCTCCTTCCCGTCACAGGCATTCACCGTACGCTCCAGGCCCTGCTGGGCCTTCCCGTGCCGCAGTGGTACCATCACCGGCTGGTGAAGGATGCCTCCGGAAAGAGGCTCGCCAAGAGGGACCGGAGCCTGAGCCTTCAGGAGATGCGCGCCGCGGGCATGAGGCCGGAGGACGTGTTCCAGCTGATGCGGGAGAGTTGAGGGAGGGGATTATTCCCGGTTCTCTGACGCCATGGCCGTTGTATCCCGGCGCATCCCGGCTTTTCTCGTACAGAGCAGGCACGCGTAGGCTGCTGCCAGGGTCAGCAGGAAAAGGGCACAGAAGGAAATCAGCAGGTTCAGGTGCCCCAGCGGGATAATCCACGCGAGCGGCATCAGCCCCATTCCGGCCAGCACTTCGGGCAGCCAGGTGAAGGCAATTTGGGAAAGCAGGGTGACAGCCGTAAAGGCCAGACCCGCGGCCAGTGCGCAACGCACCGCCGGGAGAACCGGGAATAGCGTTTCACGGACGTTTTTTCTCATGGCCCATACGGTTCCGGCAAGCAGGACCGTGAGGAGCAGCGGAGCCAGCAGGGCCGCGGAAGGCAGGCTGTTCCAGTATTTCCACGCACAGAGGGGGGAGAGGGACACCAGAATGCCGGCGCTTTTGACCAGAAGGCCCCGTTTCGGCGGGGCGGATGCCGCGGCATGGTTCATGTCCGTTAGTCAGGCCAGACGTTGCCGGGCGTGCTGCCCTGGGTAATGACGACTTCCTGGCCTATTTTCAAGGTGAAGTTGGGCGTTACTTCCTGCTGGACTTCCACCAGTTCGTTCGTGTCCTTCAGCTTGACGCGCACGCGGATCATTTTGGTGGCCTCCACCCTGCCGTCCACAATGGAGCCGGTGGCGGACGCCAGCTTGGAGGTGCCCATGCCGATGATGCCGGGCGTCATGGCTTCCGCCGCCGTGCCCGCCATGTTGGCAAAGGTACCGTCATCCGCGGAGGTCAGCACGTTGATTTCCTTGATGCGGACCACGTTGCCCAGTTTGATCGTCGTCACCTTGCCGGTGGCGATTTCCAGGGTGCTTTTTTGAGTGCAGGAGAAGAAGGTGGGCAGAATGAGAAAAATGGGAAAGAATTTAAGCAGATCCATGTACGTATATTACTACGGTGAGAAAGGGGGCTGTTTTTCAGTGCGCGGGCAGAATTGTGTATGTAGCCAGATACAGGAGCAGATGCACGGAGGAGAGGGCCAGCACCTTGTTCATGCGCTTGTCCGCGGGCGTTTTGCGGATCAGGAGCATCAGGTACCCGCCGAAGAGGATGGCGGGAATCCACATCCACCACGTATGGGAGAGGTTCAGGTGAAGGGCCCGGCTGGACGTGGGCAGCGTGATGTACGCCGCCAGAATGAAGGCCTGGGCCATGGCGCGCGCCTTTCCTTCCCCCAGCCGCACGGCCAGCGTGCGCTTGCCCGTGGTGAGGTCCTCCTTTCTGTCGCGTATGTTGTTGACGGCGATCATGACGGCGCACAGAAGGCCGCACTGGATGCCTACCACGATGCCGGCATTGTACACCGCCAGGGATTCCACCAGCGTGCCGGGAACGACCGGGGCCGTGCCTATCTGCACCAGGATGGTGCCCAGAACGGCCACCAGGCCAAAGAAGAGGATGACGAATATTTCCCCCAGCCCCTTGTACGCCAGCGGCCACGGGCCGCCCGTGTACCCGTAGGTGAAGTAGAGGGAAGGAATGCCGATGGCGATGATGGGCCACCCGCGCAGTTCAATGAGGGGGAGGGCCAGCAGGCAGGCCACCAGCAGGAAGGCGGCGCCTGTGAGCATGACCGTTCCGTAGGAGAGCGCCCCGCTGGCCGTCATGCGCACGGGGCCGGTGCGCTTGTCCGTGTCCGCGTGCTTGGCGTTGTCAATGGCGTCATTGAAGAAGTTGCAGGCAATCTGGAGGCACAGGCAGGCCCCGAAGGTCAGGAGGGCCAGGCGCAGGTCCCAGTGCCCCGTCAGTTTCTGCACCACCATGCAGCCTGCCCATACCGGAATGAGGGAGGCGGTGAGCGTCTTGGGCCGTGCCGCCAGGAAGGCGGAAGTAATGATATTCATGAGAGAACAAAAAGAGCGCAGGGATCAGCGGAGAATGGGGCCCAGATGGCGGAGGGTTTCCTTGATGAGGGAGACGTGCCACTGGCCCGGGGCCGTTTCCTTGTCGCCCAGGTAGCCGTACACCAGGCGGCTGCCCAGCTGGGAGTAAAGCAGGCGGGAGACGGGTCCCATGGGCCCCATGCCCATCACGGCAATCGGCCCCTTCGGCTTGGTGAAAAGCTGCACGCCCGTCTGGATGTCCGAGGCCAGGCACGGGGTGAACGCAAATTTGACGATGTCCGCCTTATGCGCGCGCGCGCTCTTTTCCAGCTCTCGCAGGTAGTCTACGCCCGGCGTGATCTGGAAGTCATGGGTGGAGCCGATCACAAGGACGTCATGTTCCCCGGCTTCCATGATGAGTTCCCGGGCATGGCGCATGGCCTTGATCTCAATGTCAATGGCGGCGGCATACGGCAGGTATGCCCGGAGCAGGGCGAAGCGCTCTTCTTCCGGAATGCGGCGCAGCCCTCCTTCCTCATGGCAGCGGACGGTGACCAGCAGGGGCATCTGCGGCCTGAACTTCATGACCTCCTCCGGCGTGAGTTCCGGGGGGAGAGCGTCCACACGCAGCTCCACCCAGTCGCACTGGTCCGTTAAATCCTTTCCCTTCAGCGTTTTCCACAGTTCCCAGGAAGTGATGGACGCGACGATTTTTGGCGGGTAGGCCTGATGTTCACGTAGAATCTGCTGCATACATCCTACTATCCCAGCTAAGAAAGGAAGGTCAATCTCCTATTGATGACATTACCCCATTTTGACGCGCGGAAAATGTCAGCTTTTCCGGGAAGCCGCCGCGTTCCGCATGCAGGGTGGAATGATGGCCCGGTTCCGTGAGGAAAGACAGGGTGCGGCACGCACAAATGAATCAGCCGTTCAGGAGGAGCCCGGCTGCCGGAGGGAACGGGGAAGCGGCCGGAGGGACGGTTTTTCCGGGTCCGGAAAATCTCCGGGAACGGCGTCGTGGACCGGCTTTCCCGCCAGCCAGTCCAGGGAGCGGAAGAGCAGGGTCTGGAAGGCGGCGCATTGAATCCCCTTCAGGCCGGGGTCTCCCGGCCAGACATGGCCCAGGGTGGAGGTATATACCCGCCCCTTTCCGTATTGGACCGTCCATTCCACCGGGAAATTGAGGCCCGTGAGCGGGTCCCGCGCATAGGAAAGCACCTGGACGTGTTCCGCCGGGCCGCGTACGTAGCGGTACACCTCAATGTCCGCCGTTCTCCACCGCCGCGGCAAGCCTGCGTGGATGGGGTGGTTCCCCAGGCGCGTGACCAGCGCGTCCAGGCGGCTGCCGTGGGAGGTGCGGCCCCCTTCGCCCGGAGGCAGGCGCAGAATCGTTTCATCATCCGTAATGACCAGGGAGGAACCGTAATCCCGGGGCCTCCACCCCAGCCCGATCATGCGGTTGTATTCCGTCCACCGGGGAAAGGCGTTGTTGGCGGAATGGAAGGCCAGCATGCCGCCGCCCTCTGCCAGGTACTGTTCCAGGGCCTTTTTCGCCCCGGCGCTCCATTCCGGCCCATCCGTTCCGCCGTTGGTATTCTGGATGACCACATCGTAGCTTTTGAAATCCGGACGCCATGCCTCCCGTTCCGCCTGCGGGGCGTTTGCCGGGAAGGTGCTCACGTCCACGGAATAGCCGCCTTTGTCCTCCAGCAGGGTACGGAGGCAGGCGGTGGTGCGCTGCCAGTCGTGGTTGGAAAAGCCGTCCACAATCAGAACGCGTGTTTTCTCCCCGTGTGCCGTGGCGCACGCCGCCAGCAGAAGCATGCAGAATACCGCGTGAAAGCGTTTCCAGTTCATCCGGGCAATGTATCCGGTATGCCGGGAAAGTCAAATTCCCGTTTTGGAACGTGTACGCGTGGCGGCGGAAAAACAAAAAAACAAAAACCCCGGACCGCAGGCCGGTCCGGGGCGCCTCCCCGGTAAAAAAGGGAAGGGGTTCAGGGTTAAAGTGGCGTCCGGGGATTAATTGGCCCCTTCGTCACACAGGATTTTGACAAAGCCTTCTTCCTGAAGGCGCGTGGCTCCGCAGGCGAATTTGGCGCGGATCTGGAGGGCTTCCTCCATGTCATCGCGCACGGAAAGCTTCACCTTGAAGTCATTCCAGATGCCGAACTGCGCCTTGCTCTTCACCCAGGCCAGGCAGGAACGGGTGCCGTTGTCCGCCTTGGGAAGCCGCTGGGTGCGGATGAACTTGAAGCCCATGAAGGTGTCTATCTTGCCTTCCACCAGGGCCTTCACGTTGTTGAAGTCATAACTGCTGACCTCCGTTTCCCGCAGCAGGCTCATGATCTGGGAACTGGTGACCGCAATGACGAGCTGGTCGCCGAACTGCGGGGCGTCCTGGTTCCAGGCTTCATTCTCCTCAAAGAGCTGGAGGGCCGCGCGCAGCTTGGCTACGGTGAGGTTGCTGGCGGCCTTGGTGCCGCTGTCCACGTGGTCCACGGGGATCTGCTGGCTTTCCTTGAACGGAACGGCGGTCATGCCGTCCTCGCCCACGTAATTCGTATCCAGGAAGCCGGAGATCATCACGTCGTCCATGCGGCGCCCGGCGGCGGCCTGGAGGCCTTCGATCGTCTTGCTGACGGGAAGGTCCATGTCGCCCAGTCGGGTGGCGTCGAATTCATCGTAGCCGATGGCCTTGGTGAAGGTGCGCGGACGCATGGAACGGCGCGTGGTGGGCGCCTCGTTCAGAACGGTCTGGCCCACGCGGGTTGTTTTTTCCGTGAAGTCCAGAACGCCGAACTGGTCCAGAAAGACCACCTTGCCGCTCAAGTCGCGCATGACGCTGACGTATTTATCCAGCCGGGAGGCGTGCTGCTGGAGCAGGGTGCCCCATTTTCTGGTGTACTTTACCTGATAGTTGTCGCTGATTGTTACTGCCATGATTGCAAATGTAATGATGTTTGAATGCGGGAACGGCAACTCGGATTGTCGGGTCCGGCGTAACCGGAACGGTCCTGCCGCGGCGGGCTGCGGCCTTGTCCCCTGCGGGATTGCGTGGCCGGGCCCTCCAGCGCCAACGGGTATGAGGCATACGGAAAAAAAACGCACCACGGCGGAACCGTGATGCGCTGGAGAAAGGGGAGGGCGTGCCTTCCCGGTGTTAAAGAATGATCGGATGCGGGCGCGTGGCGTGGTCCGGACCGAAGAGGGCCAGCATGCGGCCCGTCTGGCCCTTTTCCATGCGGTAGGAGTAAAAGCGCTTGGTATCGGAAGCCGTGTCCAGGCCGGAATCGTGAATTTGGTCTTCCGGCACGCCTTCTTCAATGAGCTGGGCCTTGATGGCCGTGGGGATGTCTTCCTCATAATGGGGAGGACGGATGCAGGGGGAAATGACGGCGATCAGGTTGGCCGGGTCCACCCCCAGGCACTTCTTCATGGACTTGATGGTGTTGGCCACGATGTTGCCGGCGGTGCCCGCCTTGCCGGAATGAATCAGGGAGCGGTGGCAGTGTTCCTTATCGTACAGCCAGACGGCGGCGCAGTCCGCCACGTAAATGGCAAGGACGCAGTCGGAAACCCCGGAGCAGATCAGGCTGTCCGCGCCTTCCACGGGATAATTGGAGCCGATGTCCCCCACCAGGGCCGCCTTGGTGCCGTGCACCTGTTCGGCGCGGCGCAGATCCTTCCACCGCCAGCCCAGGGCTTCCACTTCCGCCCGGTGGTACGGTTCCAGCCGTTCCAGTACGGTTTCGCGGTCTCCGGTTACGTCCACTCCCGGAATTCTTTCAATGAACTGGACGATTTCTCCAGGAGAGGACTGGATGGGCTTCAAGAATGCAGGCGTTTCCATAATTGATGGATCAATAGATGTCGTTGGGCACATCTTGTCGTTTTGTATAACCTAGTCGAGCAAAATCGGCGCAAAATGTCATGGACAGCGTCCGGTGACTGAGAAAAGGTTTTTTTCCGTGTTTCCGGAGTGATATGAGCAATTCATGATGAGCAGACGTTCCTTGATTTTCACGTTCCTTGCCGGGGTAGCCGCCGTGGTCCTTTCCCTGGCTCCTTCATTCTCCCAGGAGGCCGCCCCGGATGCCGGGCAGCTGCTGAAAAGGGTGCGCCAGGGGGCGACGCTCCAGGAGAACAAGGACGTGAAGGGGCAGATACGCAGGCGCAGCGTGAAGGTTCCCTTCTCCATGAGCCTGCGCGGCAATCTGATTGCCTTCCAGTACCAGATTAACAATGTCTGGAACAGGTTTGACCTGAAATTCAAGGACCGCGGCCAGGAAATTCTCTCCTGGAAAAACGGGAAATCTGGCGTTCTGCCCGTCTCCCAGTACACGGTTCCCATTGCCGGGACGGACGTGACGTATGAAGACCTCTCCATGCGCTACCTGTACTGGCCGAGTGCCAAGATTGTCCGGGACGACGCGGCTAGCACGGTGAAGGGACGCGATTGCTGGATTGTCCAGATCCCGAACCCGAATCCCAAGGTGGGGCAGTATGCCTGGGTACGCGTCTGGATCGACAAGGAAAACGGCGCCATGTGGCAGGTGGACGGCATTGACGGCCGCGGGGAACTGGCCAAACGGTTCATGATTGATTCCGTGATGAAGCTGAAGGACGGCTCCTGGTTTTTCAAACGGATGAAGGTGGAAGTGAGGGACCCCTCCAATCCCCGCAGGACGGTATCCGTCAGCTACATTGACATGGACAGCCCGGAGTAGGCCCCTCCTCCATTCCGGGACCGTTCCCGCGCGCATGGCGCCTCTCAAGCCCGGAGGCGCCTTTTTTATGCCGCACAGATGGATGATTTAGGACGTGACAAGCAGGCGGGATGGGCGTAAATCCTCCAAAAACCTGTTATGAAGAAACGTTTATTCCTTGCATGCGCCCTGGCGCTCGGGCTGTCCGCCTGTTCCCAGCACCAGTCTGAGCAGCCGGTCCGGCCCGGCGCTCCGGTGAAGACCTCCTTTTCCCCGGTGACGGCTCCCGGAAAGAAGCCGGACCGCCCCGCCGTGAAACTGCCTGGCAAATCCGCCCCGGTGCCGTCCGTCAGTCCGTCCTACAATGACACTCCCCTTTCCCCCCGCATTCCCGGCGTTACGGTAAGCCGCGTGGCCGTGCCGGACAAGGTGGTGGCCCTCACCTTTGACGACGGCCCCCACGGAACGCTGACCCCCAGGGTGCTGGACATCCTCCGCGCCAACAACGTGAAAGGCACCTTCTTCATGCAGGGCTGCAACGTGAAGGCCCATCCGCAGGTGGTGCAGCGCATGGTCAATGAGGGCCATGAAGTGGGCAACCATACGTGGAACCACGTTTACCTGAGCAAAATCTCCCGCGACAAGGCGGAATCCCAGCTCCAGAGCACCAATGAAGCCATCCGCAACGCCTGCGGCGTGGTTCCCGTGGTCATGCGCCCTCCCGGCGGTTACACGAATGCCGGCGTAGCCTCCTGGGCGCGCCAGCGCTTCGGCTTCACCACCATCATGTGGGATGTGGACACGAATGACTGGCGCAAGCCCGGCACCTCCGTGGTGGCCGCCCGCGCCGTGAACGGCGCCAAGCCCGGCTCCATCATCCTGGTGCATGACATCCACGCCTCCACGGTGGCGGCGGTGGACGCCATTGTGAAAGGACTGAAAAACCGCGGTTATGAGCTGGTGACCGTCTCCGAACTCATGCGCCGGGGCCGCGCAGCCTCCGGCCATGCGCCCTCCATGTCTCCTTCCCCGGCCATTCCGGACTCCACCCCTCTTTCCGCGCCCGTCATCGTCACTCCCGTGACGCCTGCTCCGGTTCCCGTGGAAACGGTGGCCGGCATGTAATTCCGGCGTATCCGGTTTTCCCTTTAACCCGGTTTTCCCAGCGGAAACCGGGTTTTTCATGCCCGTGGTCCGGCGTGTTTTCCGGAGCGCCGCGCGGGCGCCCTTTCTCTTAAAGGGTACACACACAGAAGGCTTGACCTGCTGGTGAAATTCTCCACAATCCCTTGCCGTATTACTCACACCCAATCCGGATTGAAATGTCTATGAATCTCCTGGCATCTGCCGATACTCTACCCGCGGCCGGCGGAACGTCCGCTCCTCTCGCGTTTTTTTACGATCTGTTCAGCAACCCTCTCTTCATTTTCATTGGCGGCTTGGTATTGCTGGGTGTGTTCTTCTGGTACCTGGGTTCCGATCAGGACAAGGTCAAGCGCAACGCCGGGACCATCTTCATCATCGGCATCGCGTCCTTCTCCCTCTTCTCCCTCTTCCAGCAGGGCCTGAAGTACGGCATTGACATTGCCGGGGGCGTCTCCTTCACGCTGAGCGTGGAACCGAACATCGGGGATGACGGCAAACCCATCCCGCTGACGGACCAGGCCATGGAGCAGGCATGCGTCATTCTGACGGAACGTCTCAACAGCACCGGCGCCAATGACGTCATCATCCGCCCGAAGAAGAAGGATGACCTGAACCTCATTGAAGTGCAGATTCCCGCCGCGGACCCCGCCAAGCGCGAGGAAACCAAGGCCATTCTGACGAAGGTAGCCAAGCTGCAGATTCTCCCCGTTCATCCGCGCAACAATGAACTGGTGGCGGAGGGCCGCATCCGCGTTCCCGGCTACCGCCTGTATGAATACACCTCCAAGAACGGCAAGGGTGAGGACATTAAGGAAAAAATCTTCCTGGAAAAGCGTGAATCCCTGACGGGCAAGGACATTGTCCGCGCCGGGGTGGACCTGGCCCGTCCCGGCCATGTCAACGTTACCCTCAGCAACGAGGGGGCGGACAAGATGTACAACCTCACTTCCCGCATGCAGCTTGGGCATGACCGCATGGCCATTGTGCTGGATGACGTAGTGAAGAGCGCCCCGACGGTTCAGGCCATTCTTTCCAAGAGCTTTGAAATCAGCGGGCTGGATGCCCCCGGCGAGGCGGAGGCCCTGACGAAGGTGCTTTCCAACCCCCTCACCAACAAGCTCAACTTTGAATCCGCCAGTGAAATCTCCGCCTCCCTGGGCCATACGGCCCTGCTTCAGGGGGAATACGCGGGCATCACGGGCTTGATCCTGTGCTTCATCATGATGATCATCTACTACCGCTTTGCCGGTCTGGTGGCTATCATGGGCTTGACGATCAACGCCCTGCTTCTGCTGGGGGCCATGTCCATCTTCGGGTTTGAACTGACGCTGCCGGGCATCGCCGGTATCGTGCTGACCCTGGGCGTGGCGGTGGACGCGAACGTGTTGATCTATGAACGCCTGCGGGAAGAAAAGGAAGCGGGCCGCCCCTTCCGCGTGGCTATCCGCAACTCCTTTGACAAGGCCTTCTCCGCCATTTTTGACTCTAACATCACCTCCCTGATTACCGCCGTCATCCTGTACTGGATGGCTACCGGCACCATCAAGGGCTTTGCCGTTACGCTGACGGTGGGTGTCATTACCTCCATGATCGGGGCCATCCTGGTCACCCGCGTTCTGTTCTACTGGGCGGATACGGTCGGCCTGATGAAAGACGTCAAATTCCTGAACCTCTTCAAGAACAAGAGCAACATCAACTTCATGGGCCAGAAGATATGGTCCTGCTCCCTGTCCGCCATCCTGCTGCTGATCTGCCTGGTGGTGGGCGCCATGAAAGGCAAGGACTGCCTGGGGATGGACTTCACCGGCGGTTCCTCCATCTCCTACCTGGTGAACAAGAATGAAGTTTCCTTCCGGGAAGCCGAGAATGTGGTCAACAAGCTGGCGCTGACCCAGAAGGCCACGGTGCAGGAAGTGGCTGAATCCACGGACAGCAGCAAGGTGAACATTCTGGTCAACTTCTCCGACAACGCCCAGGACAAGACGGCCATCACCAATGCGCTGAACAAGGCCTTCCCCGTGCTGAAGGATGCCCCGTTCAGTGAAGAAACCATCGGGCAGTCCATGGGGTACGACACGCTCATCACATCCGCCTGGGCCCTCTTCTTCGGCATTCTGGGCATCATGGTCTACCTGACGGTGCGGTTTGAATGGACCTTTGCCATTGGGGCGGTCATCGCCCTGACGCATGACGTGCTGCTTGTGCTGGGGCTGGTGATCATCAGCGGAACGGAGCTGAACGTCATCCACATCGGCGCGCTGCTGACCGTGGCCGGCTACTCCATCAATGACAAGATCATCGTCTTTGACCGCATCCGTGAATTCCTCCGGTTCTCGGACCCGAATGATAGTGCGGAAAACATCATGAATGAAGCCATCAACCAGACGCTTTCCCGCACGCTGCTGACCTCCCTCTCCACGCTCTCCGTGCTGGTGTGCCTGTACTTCTTCGGCGGTCCTTCCATGGAAGACTTCGCCTGGACGATTTCCGCGGGTATCCTGATCGGTACGTACTCCTCCATCTTCATCGCTTCTCCGGCGGCCCTCCTGTTCTCCAGGAAGCATGGGCTGCATGCGGAAGTCAAGGAAGCCATGAAGGCCGGCGCCTGATCCCTGGAGGGAAATTGATTTACTGAGTTTTTGACCGGGGGAGGCACCATGCCTCCCCCGGTCTGTTTTCCGGAGGAAGACGGGAAAGGGCGGGAGGAACGAATGCCCCTGTGAATGCAAGGACGGGGAAATGGCCTTTTTATCTTCACCCGCGTTGCGGCCTGCCGGTCGTGTCTCGGCATCCGCGCCCTTGCTGTGGAAAGTCTTGTTTTCCTTTGTTCCGGAACACGGAAAACCCCGCCTGCCGTTAGGCAGACGGGGCAGTCTCTCTGTTTCTGCTATGCGTTGCTGCGGGTGAGCTTATTCGTCATCCCCTTCTTCCTGCACCGGGGCGGGAGGGGGAGGCATGTCGTTATTGCCGCGGGCTGCCTTTCTGGCATCTCTGCGGGCGGCGCGGCGCGCTTCCAGAGCCTTGGAGGCGTCCGCATGGAGCTGCGCCATTTCAGCTTCATTCAGCTTGCCGTCCTTGTCGGCGTCATACTTCTCTTCAATCAGGATCCAGCCGGCGGCCATGATCGGGGCGCGGTTGGGGTCAAGCTGGGGACGGGGACCGTCCGGACGGTTGCCGCGGGGGCCGCGGTCTCCGTCTCCACGGCGGCCTTCACCGCCCCTGCGGCCTTCCGGTCCTCTGGGCGCGCGGGGGCCTTCAGCCCTGGGGCCTCCGGGACGGCGCGGGCCGTCCATTCCGGGAGCTCCCGGTCCCTTGGGACCGCCGGGGCCGGCATGGTGCGGGCCGGGCTGCCCGTGATGGGGCGGAATGGCCTGAAGCTCTTCCTTGGAAAGCTTGCCGTCGCCATCCTTGTCAAACTCCTTGATCATTCTGGCGGCGTGGGCCTCCTGGAGGGTTTTCATTTCCATCATGCGCTTGGCGGCTTCCGGATGGTCCTTGGCCCAGTCTTCGCGCATGGCTTTCTTTTCCTCGTCGGAAAGCTTGCCGTCGCCGTCCTTGTCATACTTCTTCAGCATTTCAGCCTTGCGGGCTTCCTGGCGGGCCTTCATTTCCTCCATGCGCTTGGCGGCTTCCGGATGGTCCTTGAGCCATTCTTCCTGCATGGCCTTCCGTTCTTCCTTGGAAAGCTTGCCGTCGCCATCTTTGTCAAACTTCTTCAGGATGGCGGCTTTCTTCGCTTCCTGCGCCTTCTTGACGTCGGCCTGCAGAACGGCTATTTCCTCGTCGGAAAGCTTGCCGTCCTTGTCGGTGTCGTACTTGGCGATCACTAGTTCTTCACCGATGATCATGATGCCGGGATCAATCCTCTTCATCTGGACGGCGCCCCGTTCCTGGCGGGGGCCCTGGCGGTTCGGGCCTCCTGCCCGGTTGCGGGGGCCTCCCCTTCTTTCGGGGGGCGGCTGCATTTCCGGAGCATCGGAGGGTGCATCCGGGGCGGGGGGCGGCGGGGCGTCCTGGGCGAACGCGGAGCATGCGGCGAAGGCCGCTGCGATCAACATTTGTTTGGTCATATCTTTGAGTGGTGAGGTTATTGCGTTTCGGAAAGGGACGTTTCTCTGCGGTGGTTTGAACGCGGAGGCGCCTCCCTTTGCTAGGATGAACCCCCGGATTCCGTCCTGGTTGCAAAATAAAAACGTGCGCGCCTCCGGCACAGGAGTAGGAACAGACCGTATCCCTGCCTCCATCCAGGTGCGGGGGCAGGGATGGAAAGGGGCTGAATATGAATGGAATCGGCAAAAAAAGCCGCATCCCCGGAGGGATGCGGTTCCTGCCGTGTCATGCGGAAAAATTATTCTCCGGAAATGAAGCGGATATAGGCCAGCCACCACTGGTCGCCGCCCAGCAGCCAGATGAAGGCGGCGCCGAGCAAGGCCGGGCCGAAGGGGAGATTCCTGCCGAAGCCCATGCGGGAAACGACCGCCTGCACAATGCCCAGCAGGGAGCCGATGAACAGGCAGAACACGGCGCCCTGCCAGCCGCCTGCGCATCCGGCCATCATCAGAATCCAGGCATCTCCAGACCCCATGGCTTCCCGCCGCGCATGAATATCCGTCATGGTTCCTTCCACGCTTTCCAGGTCTTCCAGCGGGAAAACGTCTCCGTTCTCCAGCTCTATCCTGTCCTGGCGCAGGGTGACGGCGCCGGACGGAAGAGCTTCCCCGTCAATGGTGACGGAGCCTCCGGAAATAACCGCCTTGTCCGACGCGCGGTGGAAAAGCATGGACCAGTCATGAGGCTGCCCGTCAATGATGAGCTGAAGCTCCTCCCGCTCTGCTTCCGGTTCCTTCAGGCTCCACGGGGTCGGGACGTCAAAATGCTGCTTCCAGGTTCCGAACAGGAGCTTGCCCAGTTCAATCACCAGCCTGATGACGGCATACCCGGCGGCGCCTCCCAGCACTGCTGCCTTAAAGGCGTCCGTCCAGGTCATGACGTTGTCGTCCGGCAGGAGAAAGGGGTAAAGGGTGCAGGCCCCCACGCCCGCCGCAGCGCCGATGAGCGTCTGGGTGCGGAAAACGATGAGATGTTCCGCGTCAATGAAGATGATGACGATGGCCATGGCGCTCCATACGCAGAGCAGGATGGCGGCTCCCGCGGAGGCGTCCGCGTACCTCCACCCCATGGCGGCAAATAGCAGGGCCGTGAGTAGCTCCACAAGGCAGTAGCGGAAGCTGATGGAGGTTCCGCAGCAGGCGGATTTTCCCCGGAGCATCAGCCAGCTCAGAACCGGGATGTTCAGGTACCACGGGATGGGCTCTTCGCACTCCGGGCAGAAGGAACGAGCCGGGTCATTCACGGAAATGCCCAGCGGCACCCGGTAAATGACCACGTTCAGGAAGGAACCGATGCACGCCCCCATCAGGCCGAAAACCAGGGGAACCAGCCACGCGGGAAGGGCGTCAGACATGGGACGGATGGGAATAAGTCCTGCTGGGCGTCTGGTTGATGCGGTCGATCAGGAGCCTCAGCCTGCCGTAATTGCCGCGTTTGATGGGGAAGACGAGGCGGGGCAGGCGGTTCAGATGCGGCTCGTCCGCCTCATCAGGCAGCGGCCCGGTCTGCACTATCTTGCCTCCGGGCAGGATCAGGTCCGAGAAATCCCGTTCCAGATGCTCCACCCATTGGGCCGGAAGGTGCGTGTTCAGTCGGATGACGATGGTATCCTTGATAAAGCGGTAGGAATGGAAAATACGGTAGAACCGGTCAATGTGTTCCATGGCCTCCGCCGGATTCTTGGTGACGTGGATCAGGTGCAGGTCATCCTCGGAAATCAGGCCGGAATCCACCAGTTCCACGCGGATGAAAGCCAGCCAGTTCAGCCAGAAGGTCTTGCCGGGGGAATCCAGCAGCACGACGGGGTAAATGGTGGCCTTTCCCGTCTGAATCAGGGTGAGGGTTTCAAACACCTCGTCCATGGTGCCGAAGCCGCCGGGGAGCGCCACCATGGCGTCGCTTTCCGCCACGAAATTCAGCTTTCTGACAAAGAAATAGTAAAAATTGATCAGCTTGTCGCTGTGGGCCACCACGTGGTTGGAGGTCTGCTCATACGGCAGGGTGATGTTCAGGCCGAAGGAGCGGTCTTCCCCGGCGCCTTCATTGGCCGCCTGCATGATGCCGGGTCCGCCCCCCGTAATGACCAGGTAACCCTGGTCGCTGGCCTCCCGGGCGAATTCCCGCGCCGTTTCATAGGCCGGTTCGTCTTCCTTGATGCGTGCGGAGCCGAAGACGGAAATCTTGCGGATATGGCGGTACGGCGCAAAAACGCAGTTGGCGCGGTACATCTCCCGTCCGGAACGGATCAGAACGGTGAAATCGTGGTCGGAGGCGTCGGACTGCGCCATGTTGATGCCCGTCTTGATATACTCCTGGAGGTAGCGGGGATCGTGCCGGGTGGAGGCTATTTCCGAAAGTTTTTTGACGACTCCCTCCAGGGCCTGGTAGCTGGTGTCCATGGACATGGTGGAGGGGCGCTTCTTATCTTCCCCCGTAAAATCCCTGTTGTCCAAAAAATCAGGATGCTTCATGCAATTGTAATGTAGGTTTGCGCCCACTATGACAGATGACGCACGTTAAGTCACAGAAAATTTGCAGGAGGACATGAAAAGAGTTGATTGTTGAAAACAGATCGTTAAATTGCTCCCCGCACGGGCGTTTCCAAAACATGCCGTAGGTCCTTCAGGCGGATTATCCGCCGTGCCCGTGCTGGGGGGAAACCCGGTACATTACATACGATTATGTCGGAAAACGAAACCACTACTGCAGAAGAAACGGCCGTGACCACGCTGGCCCGCTTTGAAGTCCCCAGCCGTCTGGAAAAAATTGAAGATCCGAATGATGCGAATCATCTGACCTTCGTCGCGGAACCGTTTGAAAACGGTTACGGCCACACGCTCGGCAACTCCCTGCGCCGCGTTCTTCTGGGCTCTCTTGAAGGCGCCGCCATCACCTCCGTCCGCATCGCCGGCGCGCAGCATGAATTCTCCTCTCTGCCCGGTGTGGTGGAAGACGTGACGGAAATCGTGCTGAACCTGAAAAAGGTCAAATTCAAGCACAACGGCAAGGAACCGCGCCTGCTCTCCCTGCGCGTGCACAAGCAGGGCGTCGTGACCGCCGCCGACATCACCGACGACACCACCTACCAGGTGGTCAACCCCGATCAAATCATCTGCACCCTGGACCAGGACACCCTGTTTGAATGCGAATTCCAGGTGCGCGTTGGCCGCGGCTTCTCCACCGGCGACGAAAACAAGGTGCCGGACATGCCCATCGGCGTGATCCCGATCGACTCCATTTTCTCTCCGGTCACCCGTGTGAAGTATTCCGTGCAGAATACCCGTGTGGGCCAGATGACCGACTACGACAAGCTGATTCTTGAAGTCTGGACGGACGGGCGCATCGCCCCGGCAGACGCCATGCTCCAGGCCTCCGCCATTCTGCGCCACCACCTGGACGTGTTCGTCAACTATGACGACAAGCAGGTCAACTTTGAAGAAGCTCCTTCCGCCGTCCAGGATGAGGAAACGGCCCGTCTGCGCAAGCTGCTCAACATGAGCGTCAACGAAATCGAACTTTCCGTGCGCGCCGCCAACTGCCTCAACAACGCCAACATTACCACCGTTGGCCAGCTCGCCATGAAGAGCGAAAGCGAAATGCTCAAGTACCGCAACTTCGGCAAAAAGTCCCTTAACGAAATCAAGGACAAGCTGCTGGAACTGGGCCTTTCCCTGGGCGTTCAGGTGGACCCCTCCCTGCTTACCGGCCCCGTGCCGCAGGCCAAGCCTCGCCTGGGTCTGGAAGAGGAAAGCCCCGTGGGCCTGGCAGACCTCATTGCCGCCAACATCGAAGACGACGACGACTAAATCTCACAAAACCAACACACATAGAAAAATATCATCATGAGACACGGTGTAAAAACCTCCAAGCTTCAGCGCAACGCTTCTCACCGCAGGGCTTTGCTCGCCAACCAGGCATGCAGCCTCATCCTCAACGGACGCATCACCACCACCCTGGCGAAGGCCAAGGCTCTCCGTCCCTACGTGGAAAAGCTGATCACGCTTGCCAAGCGCGGTGACGTGCATTCCCGCCGCCTGGCTACCGCCACCATTCACAACACGGCCGCCGTCAAGCGCCTGTTTGATGAAATCGCTCCCCTCTGTGCGGAACGCAAGGGCGGCTATACCCGCATCATCAAGCTGGGCCAGCGCCTCACGGACTCCGCCCTCGTGGCCATGATCGAGATCATTGATCTGCCCCGTGAAACGGCTGAAAAGGAAGAAGCTCCCGCCACCACGGAAGCCACGGCCTAAGGCCGTTCTCCCGAGCCATCCGGTTTAACCCTCCGCCCCGGCCTCCTGCTGAGACCGGGGCGGATTTTTTATTCATGTTGGCCGTCAGGCGTTTAAGACGTCATTGAGGCGGCGAGATCGCTCTTGCTTCTTTCCTTCCGGAACGGTATAATTTAGGCCTTAACTATGGACGCAGTACTATTGTTTTCCGGACAAGGTGCCCAGAAAGTGGGCATGGGCAAAGATTTGTATGACCAGTATCCTGCCGCCAGGGCTCTGATTGAGCAGGCGGACAAGGCCCTGGGGGAATCCCTCTCTTCCATCATGTTTGAAGGCCCCGGCGAGGAACTTACGCGCACCTGCAACTGCCAGCCGGCCCTTTACGTGCATGGCCTGGCCTGCCTGGCCGTCCTGAAGGAACTGGTGCCTTCCCTGAATCCCGTGGCCGCCGCCGGCCTTTCCCTGGGTGAATTCACGGCCCATGCGGCTGCCGGAACCTACTCCTTTGAAGAAGGCCTGCGTCTGGTCCAGAAGCGCGGCGCTTTTATGGAGGAAGCCTGCAACGCCACGAAGGGCACCATGGCCGCCATGATCGGCGGGACGGATGAAAACGTCATCAAGCTGGCCCAGGAATGCGACGTGGACGTGGCCAACTTCAACTGCCCCGGCCAGACGGTCGTTTCCGGCACGGAAGAAGGCGTGGACAAGGCCATTGCCGGAGCCAAGGCTGCCGGGTGCAAGATTGCCAAGAAGCTCAACGTGGCGGGCGCCTACCACTCCCGCCTGATGCACAGCGCCATGGTGAAACTGGCGGAGGAACTCAAGAATGTCTCCTTCGGCACGCCGTCCATGCCCGTTTACTGCAATTATGAAGCCCGCGTGGTGGAAGGCGCGGACGACATCCGCAATGTGCTGGAACACCAGGTATGCGGTTCCGTGCGCTGGACGGCCTCCATGCAGAAACTGGTGGACCAGGGCCACCGCCTGTTCATTGAACTGGGGCCGGGCAAGACGCTGGCGGGCATGATGGGCCGCATTTGCAAGGATGCCACCGTCATTTCCATTGAAGACGTGCCCAGCCTGGAAGCCGCCGTTGCGGAGCTGAACAAGTAATTCTCCGGAATAGTGATCTTTTAACCGCCGGGACCGTCAGGGTTCCGGCGGTTTTTCCATTTCAGGCTTCTTGGGCAGCGCGATGCGGCTCCGGCGGAGGCAGAAGTTGCGGGACGGGCTGAATTTAAAAGCAGGGAAAATTATTCGCTCTGTCACCGTTCCCGCTCCTCCACAGGCATCTTCCTGATGCCTCCGGTGAGCAGATGCATGTACATCAGTACCTTTCCCATGAAAAAAGCCGTAGCGGGCACGAACAGCACTTCCATGTAAAGGATGGAGTGGAGCATGATGGAATGCGCCACGCCGCACGCCAGCAGGAGAAGGGCAATAATGTAAAACAGAAGGCAGCATTTGGGCGGGCGGCAGGAGAGCATGAACGCGGATGTCCTGAGGCGCGCCAGGCGTTCCTGGCGGCGCAGTTCCGCCGTGAGCGGCATCCACCCCTGGGAATGTTCCTCCCGGATCATGGTGTCCGGAAGAATTTTCTTGGAGGTAAGCAGGGCGTGGAGGTCCGCCAGGGAGACGGGGCCCACAATCTTGTCTTTGACCCGGTAGTGATATAATGGAATGTGTTGGGAAGCCATCCTCCTTACATAAGGCATGGAGGGAATTCCGTCAAGAAACAAGAGCTGCCGGATAAAGGGGGGACTTCTAAAGAAGTTCGGTCAGTGAACGGATTTTGCTGGTTGCCAGGGAAAAGTCCGCCTGTTCCGTCACCCGGTTGGGGATGGAAATGACGGGAATGCCCGCCCGGAACGCTGCCGTGGTGCCGTTCTGGGAATCTTCCAGCACCAGGCATTGCGCCGGGGATATGCCCAGGTTTTCCGCCGCTTTCAGGAACAGGGCCGGGTCCGGTTTGACGGGAAGGCCGTCGTCACGGCAGACAACGGTTTGGAAGTAGGACATGATGCCCAGCTTGTTCAGCCAGCCATCCACCCACCGGTGTGAGGAGCTGGACGCCACTCCCATGGGCGTTCCTGCTGACGCCAGGCGGCGGATGAGTTCGCACGCTCCGGGCAGAAGGCCGGCGTGCTCCAGGTCGCGGACAATCTCCTCCTGGCGGCGGGCGTTGATGTTGTCCCAGTCGTAGGTGCGTCCCGTCAATTGTTCCAGATGGTCTCCGGGGTTCCAGTGGGTGTAGCCGCTGCCCAGGCACTGGTTGAACAGATCCAGGGGCAGGGGATGGCCGCAGGACGAGAACACGCGTTCCCAGGAGGAATAAATGGCGTATTCCGTATCCACCAGCAGGCCGTCAAAGTCAAAGATCACGGCATGCGCCTGCCGGAGCAGTTCGCGGGCTTTCCGGACGGCGTCAGGATAGTCAGGGTTGGTCATGGACAGGTGTCTTTTTCAGGCCCTTCAATATCTCCAGGAAGCTTCTGTGGGCCAGCTTGGTCTGGAACAGGCGGATGGCGATGATGGTATAAATGATGTTGGGCATCCACGCTCCCAGCCAGGTGGGGAGGTAGCCTGCGGAGGCCAGGGTGGGGAAAAATTCATACAGGAACAGCATGGCCGCCGCCAGGAACAGGGCAATGCCGATGCCGGACATGGCGGACCGCCTCTGGAACGTGATGGCGGAGGGGATGGCGATGAACGTCAGGATGATGCAGGAGAACATGCGGGCGATCCGGACGTGCCATTCCGTCTGCAGGCTTCTGAGGTACTTGGCGTTCGAAGTGCCGGCCTGGAGGATTTCCTGAAGGGCCGGGGTCCCCTGGGTATCTACGCGGACGTTGGGGGAGATCAGCTGCCACGGAGTTTCGGAATACTGTTCTTTCAGCGTCCGGTACTCAAGGCCGTCAAAAACGGGCACGTCGTTCAGTTGCCGGGGCTCCTCCTGGGAATAATTTCTCTTGATGGCATGGCGGAACGTCCACGTTCTGGAAGCCGGGTCCCAGGAGGCTTCATCTGCAAACAGCTCATACTCCATCTTGCCGGGAGCGCTGAACTGTTCCACGCGCACCTGCCTGAACGGCTCTCCGGGGGAGTCGATGCCGGGAGGGTTGCCCAGGTACCAGATGCGGGACTCCGCATCGTTCTTGTAAATGGAGCTGCGGGAGGCATTGTCATTCCTGTTCTGGCTCAGGGAGGAGAACATGAGTTTCCTGTACAGCGTGGAGTTGGGCGCCCAGTGGAACCCGAAGATGCCGAAGTAGATGGCCGCAAACACGGCGCCGATGATGACCGGGGCGTTGATCCGGAGCAGGGACCTGCCGGATTGCAGCATCCCGGTGATTTCCGAGGAGGAGGAAAGCTTGGTGAGCGCCCAGAGCGTTCCCAGAAGAAGGGTGTAGGGAAGGATCAGGTTCAGGATCATGGGCAGCTGGCTCAGGTAAAAGCGGAAGGTGCCCTCCAGGGGGGAGTCCAGGTTCATCAGGTCCCCCACATTGTCCGCAAAGTCCCCGATGATGTAAATCAGCGTCAGGATGGCCGTGCACATGATGAAAGCCGTGAACCAGGTGCGCGCTACGTACCTGTCCATGATGCCCGCCCGGTTGTACAGGAGCATGCCCAGCGCCGGAAGGAAGCATCCCAGCAGGATAAGCCAGGGGCGCAGAATCTGGGCCAGCGGATATTCAGATGGCGTGCCGGGTATCTCCCACTGCATCTGGGACCATTCCCGGGGCATCAGGAACCAGGCCGCCAGTCCTCCCAGCGCAAGCAGGAGGAGGAATGCGGACCATTGGCGGAAATGTCGGGCCTGGATTGCCATGAAAAAGGAAGGTGGGGCAAGGATGCCAGATCGGGGGAGGGAAATAAAGCGTTATTTGGCCTCCGGGGCGGACCGGAAGAAGGGCGGAGGATATTCGCCTGATAGAAGTTGAGTGTTGTCAACGTAGGCAGGATGGGATAGAATTTTTCCGATAACTCCCTTCCGGGCACAGCCTTTCCATGTTCAAACGTCTTGTTCAACTGTTTCTTCTGCTCATTCTTGCGGCGGCGGGTGCCTTGGTGTGGTTTGCCTGGTATGTGTCCACCCCTCTGCTTGTTCCCGTGGGCGGGGACGGGGACGCCGATTCTCCTGTGGCGGATTCCCTGGTGATGGAGCCTGTGGAAGCCGTCTCCGCGGACGGCACGGCCATTGAAGGCTATCTGGTGCGCCCCGGCAGGCCGGAGGCGCTGTCCCCGCGCCAGAGCCGCGTGCGGGACGCCCTGAAACTGCGCGGCAACATGCCGCATCTGGAAGCCAAGCCGGAGCTGGTCGTGATAGCCACGGCGTGGGACCAGGGAGTGAAGAGCTCCCTGCCGCTGGCGGAAGGCCTGACCGGAGCCGGGTATACCTGCCTGGTATGGAATCCGCGCGGGAAGGATGATGCCCGGAAATTCTGCACGTATGGATTGAAGGAATATGCGGACGTGACGGCGCTGCTGGACGCCATCTCCCGGAAAGAGGGGGGGCTGCCGCCCGTGGCCGCCGTAGGGCAGGGCTTCGGCGCTGCCGTGCTGCTGAAGGCCGCGTCTGAAGACCCGCGCATCCGCTGCATGATCAGCATGGACTGTTTCCCGTCCCTTAAGACCGTGGCGGTCCGGGAGATGGAGCAGGACTGGGGGAAACCCCTGTGCTACGCCGCCTATTGGCTTCTGGATGCCGGCGTGGACTGGCGGGCGAATTTCAGTACGTTTGACGTGGCGCCGGTGGATGACGCCCTGAAACTGGATTATCCGGTCATGGTGGTGTGCACCAACCAGTACTTCTTCTCCACGCTGGAGGACTGCCTGAGCATTTACGATTCCCTGAAAAATGAGAAAAAGCAGCTCTACGAATCCATCCGGGAAGGGGAACCCTACGGCACCCGGGAGCGGACGTTCCTTCACACCATAGAGGGAAAGAAGGGTGAAAAATTTGAGAAAACCTACAAGGTCAATGTCTATGCGGGGGATGACGAGCTCCAGGCTGGCATTGCGGAATGGATTCACGAGAATACGCGCATGCCCATGCCCAGGGTGTTGTCCCATGAATCCTACAGTGCACCCGCTACGGGCACGGCGCCTTCCGGTTCATGAACCGGGTTTCTCCCTTTGTTGATCATCCCGTGAGTGCGAATCAGGACAACAGCCGTGAACTCCGCGAAAACCGCCGCAGGCGCAGCCGTTTCATCCTGCCTGCGCCGCGCCATTTGGCCGCCGTGGCGGTAGGGGCTCTTCTTGCGGCTGTACTGGTGCATTACCTGGGCTTCATCGTTCTGAGCTGGTTTGACCTGGGCATCCATGTGCACAAGGCGCCCGCGCTTCCGGAAGACCGGATGCCGCCGCCTGAAAAAATTGTGCTGAGAGCGGATGACCGTCCGGCCCCGGATGTAGCGGAGGCGGTTGAGCCGCCGGATATTGAACAGCTTGAGGAAGTTCCCCCGGAATTGCCGGACCTGGAGGACATGGTGCCGGAAGACGTGGTCATCGCTCCGGGGGAAACCAGCTTTTCCCCTGACCCGGTGGCCCCGGCTCCGCCGGAATCCCTCTCCCCCCAGATGCCGCAGGTGGACATGAAGGCTGTCGCGCAGGGGCTGCCGGAGCCCTCCGCGCCCGAAGCGCTGAAGACCTCTCCCAGCCCGGCCACGATCAAGACGGTGGAACCGGACATGGTCAATCCGGACGAATGGTATAACAACAAGCTCAAGGGAGCGGGCGGACAGGACGATTCCCACCTGCCGGACGGCAGCAAGTCCCTCTCCCAGTTGATGGCACAGTCCTCCCTGGGAAAAAACAGCGGGTACAGCAGGCTGGGCGCGGACCTTCTGTTTGAATACAACAAGGCGGTGATGAAAAATTCCGCCCGTCTCAGCATGCTCCAGCTGGCCGGGCTGATGATGAAAAACCCGGATACGATCTTCATTGTGGAAGGGCATACGGACAGCTTCGGTTCCGAAGAGTACAACGCCGTGCTTTCCCTGATGCGGGCCAATGCCGTGCGCCAGTGGCTGAAGGATAACGGCATTGCCCTGACGCGGCCCAACGGGGAATGCAGGCTGTACATCCGCGCGTGCGGGGCCTCCCGCCCCGTGGTTTCCACCAGGGGGGACCGGAATGCGCAGGCGGCCAACCGGAGGGTGGAAATCCACATGCGCAAGCCGGGAGAGGAAATCCCTGCCGGAAGCCTGCCCGTCACCTATGCGGTGGACATGAACACTCCCATCGCCCGCCAGGTGCGTGCCGGAGTGGGAGCCCAGGCTAAAATCCCCCCTTCCGCCGGAGAACGGAAAACGCCCGCCGCTCCGGCAGTGCGTCCCGCTCCTGCGGCTCCGGTTCGCCCGGAGAAGCCTCAGCCGCGGCAGGAGGTCATTCCGGAGGCGGAACCTGTTCCGGAAACCATTCCGTCCGCCGAGCCTGTGGACGAGCATATCCCCTCGGCAGAGCCGGTGGAGGATGATATTCCTTTGGCGGAGCCCGTTGTGCGTGCGGAAAGCCGCGCCGGGGTGAAGGGAGGTCTGGCCTGAAATGGAGCTGATGCGTTTTCTGCCGGTCCGGGCCTTGCCCCTGCCGGAACAGCCCCGGTACCTCTTCTCCTTTGACTTTGACGACACCCTGTTTACGATGGGCGGCCCGGCGGAGGAAAGGCGCGCGTTTTTCAGCATCATGCGCAGGCTCCGGGCACGGTACGGGGTGCTGTGGGGCATCAACACGGGGCGGGACCCCATTTATCTGCGGGAAGGGCTGATGGACCTGTTCCACGATGACCCGGAAGGGTTTGCCCCGGACTTTACGGTGACCATGGAGCGCAACGTCCATCTGGCGGACGCGGAGGGAAGGCTGATGCCCGGCATTCCGTGGAATGACGCCTGTGCGGTGGCCCATGACGACCTGTTCAGCCGTTACGGCGCCATGCTGGAGGAACTGATGGCCCATCTGGAATGCCGTTTTTCCGGGCTGGAGCTGCGGAGGCAGTCCAATGACGCTTTTTCCCTGGTGGTCAATGACGCCTGCGGGCTGGATGACGTCTCCTGCGTCATCCAGGACACGGTAGGGCCGTATGAGGAAATCGTGACGCAGAGGGCCGGGCCCTACCTGCGCTTCAGCCACCGTGACTATAACAAGGGAACCGCGCTGGCCTTTGTGGCCTCCCGGTTCGGCGTGGCGCCCGTCCATGCCGCCATCTTCGGCGACGGGCACAATGACCTGGACGCCATGCGGCATCTGCCGGAAGCGTTCCGGTGCTGTCCCTCCAATGCGGCGCAGGAAGTAAAAGCCATGGTTGCCTGCGGCCATGGATACATCAGCCCGGAACCCCGGACCCGCGGCGTGCTGGACGGTCTGGTGCACGGGGCGCTCCCCCATTTCGGCATGAAGGCGGATATTCCGAGGGCGGATGCTTGAAGAGCGGGAGCGGAAAGGGTGCCCGGGAAACCTGCTTTTGCGTATTTCTTCCATGAAAATGCCTGTGGAAAAGGAAGAATCGGATTGACAAGGAATGTCCGCAATGCGGAAATGATGACGATTCATTCCAAATTCTGATCCATGAACAATCCTTCTTTCTCCCGTAACGTATTCAGAGGTTCCGCCGTGGGCTGGTTTTTAGTGCTGCTGCTGATTTGCGGGGCCGGAGCCGGATACTACCTGTACCGGGATAATGTGGAAAAAAGGGAAGCGGCCAGGGAACTGGCGGCGGAACGCAAAGTGAAAGAGAAAGCGGCCAGGGAAGCCGCTGAAAAACAGAGAATTAAACGGGAGCAGGAGATACGGGAAAGGAAGGAGAAGGAACGTCAGGAGGCCCAAAAGGCCAGGGATGCCGCCGCGGAGAAAAAAGCCCGGGAGGCTGCGGAAGCCGCCCAAAAGCTCCGGGAACAGGCTGCGCTGGATGAAAAGGAAAAACAGAGGAGGGAGGAACTGGAACGGCGTGAGCGTGAGGAAGAAGCCCGCAGGCAGGAAGAACCCGTTCCGGTGGAGGAAGAGGAGCCGGAACCGGAGGGGCTCTTTCCCCAGCCGGTGAAGAACGTCCTGCCGGAGCTCTCCGTCTACTCCACCCCCAGCAAGGATGAAATACCCATGGATGCGGACAAGCCCCTGGAAACATGGTCATGGGACAAGGCTGAAAAAATGGAGGGGATGGAGGAATTCCCCACGGGCGCCGCCCCGTGGAAAAGCGGACAGAACGCCCGGCGCATGCAGGAACTTCTGGAAAAGTGCCGCGGATGGAAGGATGCCAAACCCTCCGGACTGAAGGCGTGCCCGGCGGCAAAGGATTTCCCCGGCGTTCCGGAGGATGGGGCCCAGCTTGTCCGGCGCACGGTGGAGATAGACTCCAACATCGGCGGCTGGCACAGCACGGGGCTCTATGCGCCTCCCGGAGCGGAAATCTCTTTCTCTCTGTCCGGCACGCCCAAGGACAGCTCCATCAGCGTCCGCATAGGATGCCATACGGACAGCCTGCATAAGCTGGATGAATGGAAGCGGGTTCCGGAGATAACCATGCAGGTGCCGGCGGACCGGGGCCGCGTGAAGATGGTGAATCCGATGGGCGGCCTGGTGTATGTGAATGTGGGCCAGCGTTCCAAGCGCGGAAAAGTCTTCAAGGTGCAGATTTCCGGAGCCGTTCCTGCTCCGCTGTTCATCATGGGGAAAACCACTCCGGAACAATGGGCCGCACAACTGGAAAACACCAGAGCGCCGTGGGGTGAAATCTGCATGCCCCGCCTCATTGTCACGATGCCCGTGGAGCAGTTGAAACGCTGTCCGGACGTTCAGAAAACGGCTGAATTCCTGCAAAAAAACATGAGCCTTCAGGACTGGATCATGGGGTGGGATACCAAGCCGGACCGTCTCCACCATCCCATGCGCTTTGTCGTGGACAGGCAGATTTCCGCCGGGGCCGGCCATTCCGGCTACCCTGCCATGGGTACAAAGGACTGGACGAACCCCATTGCCAGCGGCTCCATCATCCAGTCCGGAAGCTGGGGGCTGTGGCATGAACTGGGGCATAACCACCAGTCCCCGCCGTTTACGATGGAGGGGCAGACGGAAGTCTCCGTCAACATCTTTTCCATGGTCTGTGAAGTCATGGGAACAGGCAAAAACTTTGAATCCTGCTGGGGCGGAGGCATGGGGCCGTACGGAATGAGCGCGGAGATGAAAAAATACTTCTCCGGCACCCAGACCTACAATGAAGCGCCCAACAAGGTACAGCTCTTCTTCTGGGTGGAGCTCATGTACTATCTGGGCTTTGATGCCTTCCGGCAGGTGGCGCTCCAGTACCATGACAAGCCGTACGACAACGGCAAGCTGAGCGATGAAAAGAAATGGGAATGGGTGATGAACGCCTTCTCCAAGGTCACGGGAAAGAACATGGGGCCTTTCTTCAAAATCTGGCGCATGCCTGTCTCTGAACGCGCCGTGGACAGGATGAAAAACCTCCCCGTCTGGCTGCCCTCCAAGGACTACCCGGCCTGCTACACGGCTGGGGAATAAAACGGGGCCCCTGAGGGGACTTCCGTTGCCGCACTCGCGTCTGGACGGTTCCGGCGGCGGAGGCTACGATGAAGGCGCTGATGAAATGGCTGAATGACTGGCTGGGCTTCTTCAAGCCCCTTCAGGTAAGGAACCTGCAAATCTTCTGGTCCGGACAGGCAGCCGCCCTGATCGGGATGTGGCTGCAGGTCACGGCCATGGGCATCCTTGTGTATGAAATTTCCGGGGGTTCCGCTACGGCAGTGGGGTTGCTGGCGGCGCTCAATGCGCTCCCCTTCTTTCTGGGCGGCATGCTGCTGGCCGGGCTGGGAGACCGTTTTGACCGCAGAAAACTGCTGATCGCCGTGCAGTGCGTCCAGTGGCTGGTGGCCGTCGGCCTCTTTTTGCTCACGATCCTGGACATGCTCCAGCTATGGCATCTGTATGCCGCCGGGCTGGTGATGGGCGTCAACCAGACGGTGGGCTTTCCCACGCAGCAGGCCTTTGTGGGCGACTTGATCCCCCGCAGACAATTGCAGGAAGCCGTGGGCATGTACTCCCTGGTATTCAATACGTGCCGCGCCATAGGCCCGGCGCTGGCGGGGTACATCATTGCGGAATGGGGCGCCGGGACCGCCTTTGGCGGCAACGTGGTGGCAAGTCTGCCGCTGATCGGCTGCCTGGTTTCCCTGAAAGGGCGCGTTACCGATGCCTGCACTCCCAGAAAACAGCGCGGAGCCGGAAGAAAGGCCTCCGGACTCAAGGCGGTACTCTCCTCCCGCAGTCTGCTCTTCATCATGATCAGCGCGCTGATTCAGAACATCTGCGGGCAATCCCTTTACCAGATTGTTCCCGCGCTCATGCACGGGAACCCCCGGAATACCGGCCTCATTCTGGGTGCGGTGGGGGCCGGGGCCATGGTCAGCATCCTCTTTGTCCTGCCGTTTGCGCGCAAAAGTGACCGGGTGGGGGCCAAGCTCTCCTCCGGCACGCTGTGGATGGGCGGCGCGCTGTGCGTGGCGGGCATCATCCCCGTGGTGGAAATACAGGCCGTGTGCTTCTTCTTTGCCGGGCTGGCGACGTCCTCCCTCTTTGTCACCTCTTCTTCCGCCGTGCAGCTTCTGGCGCCCCCGGAACGCAAATCAGCCATTCTGGGGCTGTTCAGCATCGTCACGATCGGGGTGCAGCCTCTGGCCGCCATGGGCTGGGGCGCCGTGGTGGATGCCTGGGGAGTCTCAACAACGATCATCATGGCGGGAGGACTGGAGGCCCTGTTCTCCGTCTGGATGCTGAGCATCCCGTTCTGGCGCAACTTCAGATTCTCCCCGGAAGAAAGCCCAGAGGCGACATGACTTCCCCCTGCCATTGGTGTGGATGAACCATGCTTGAGGCTTCCCTGACAGGAGGGCACGTCAGCGTTCGGGCTCTTTCTCGTGCTCGGAATAGCTGATGCCCAGCATGCAGATATCGTCCGCCTGATTGGTGCATCCGGTGAATTTGGCCACGCAGGTAAGGGCCTGGTGCACAAAATCCTTGGTGCTCTTGGGAGCGGAACTGTTGAAATAATCGATCAGCCTGTCCACGCCCAATTCTTCCCCTTCCGGGTTGGCGGCTTCCGTCAGGCCGTCCGTGTACATCAGGACGCGGGAACCTGCCAGGAGCGGGAACTGGGCATTCTGGTAAGTGGCGTCATCCAGCAGGCCCATGGCGATGCCTCTGGGCAGGGGCATCTTGCGGGCAACGCCGTCCGGCCCCAGGATAATGGGATGCGGGTGCCCTGCCGTGGAAGCGGTCATCACGCCGGTTTCCAGGTCCAGGTAAATATAAACGGCGGAGGCGAACATGGTGGTGTTCGCCCGTTGCAGAATCTTGGCAAGCTGGTGGTTCAGGGAGGTGAGGAACGCCGCCGGATTATCCGCCAGATGGGACAATTGTTCCATCAGGCCGCGGAGCATGGAGGCGATCAGCGCGGCGCGGATGCCATGGCCCATCACGTCGCAGACGATGGCGCCTACGCCGGAACTGCCCACGGGAAAGGCATCGAACCAATCACCCGCCACCCCCTCGGAAGGAGTGAAAATGTGGTGGAAATCCACATGGCGCGTCAGGCCGTGTTCCGTATGGGAGCGGGAGGGAATCTCATACGGGAGCAGGGCGAACTGGATTTCCCGCGCCAAATCTATCTCCTTTTCCAGGGACTTGTTGCGTTCTTCCAGAATGCGGGCCGTTTCCGTGGCCTTGATCTCCGTCTTCACCAATTTGGTGACGTCGCTGGAAATCCCCACGATGCCCTTGAGGTCTCCGTTGCGGCCATACCACGGGAACTTGCTGATCTGGCTCCAGGAATCATCCTTGTGGAGCCACGTCTCATGGTGCAGGCGCGCGCGGATGGGGCGTCCGGTCGCCATGATGTCCAGCTCCTCCTTGCGGGAAACATCGGACATCGTCTGGTCAAAAAAGTAATCGTCCGTCCGTCCCGTCAGGTCTGCCGGGGTGGGAACGCCCAATTTATTGGCCGTGGCCGTGTTCGCCAGGACAAAGCGCGACTCCCGGTTCTTGAAATAAATGCTGTCCGGAATGTGCTCAATCAGGGTGTGGAACAGGTCCCTGTCCTCCGCTGCGCGCAGCTCCGCCGTTTTCCGCCGGGTGATATTCACCCATACGCCCACCAGCATGACGGGGCGGCGCTGCTTGTCCCTGCGCGCCAGTCCGTTGATGCGGACCCAGCTCCAGCTCTTGGAATTAAGCTTCTTCATCCGGATCTCAATGCGCATGGGCATGTGGGAATGGCCGTCCAGATAGCGGCGCACCTCCTGGGAAAAGAACGCCTGGTCCTCCTCATGGATGGTCAGTTCCGGCTGGGTAAAAATATTGGGAGCCTTCTCCTTGCGGCTGGCCCCCATCATCGTCAGGCAGCGGTCCGTGTAATGGATGACGCCCGTCTTGATATTCCAGATATAAAAACCCTCTTCCGCCGCCGCCAGGGCCATCTTGATCTTGTCCCAGGTAAAAACCTTCTGGGCGGAATGTCTGTTGCGTGAGGGCGGCATTGCAGTTGCCGTTATCTAACGACAAAACGCCTTCCTTGGCAAGAGGCAAAATAAAGGAATCATTCCTGAAAAGGCAAAGGGCGCGGAAAAAGCGGGCAGTGCCCCCATTCTCCCTAAGGCGCTCCCGGCTACTTCTCCCTCTCTTCTTCCTGGGATTGAAGGAATTGCAGCTCCTTCTTCAGCGCGCTCCCTACGCGGTGCTTCGCCAGATACACCTGGGCAATGGTGACCCCAAGCTGCCTGCGGACTTTGGCGGCGTCCCATTCCCGCAGCACGTAATAGTCAAAAATCTGAAACTGCTTAGGGGACACCTTCGCCTTGACGCGCTCCAGGGCCGCCTGCAGCAGGTTATTCTGCCACTCCCGCTCCCACACCTGGTCAAAATTATTCTTCCCTTCGTCCGGAATCTTGTCAATGGGATGTTCCTGGGTCTCCGTGGCGTCCGGGCTCATCAGCATGGCCGTATCCTTCTTCCGTTTGCGGAACTGGTCGTTGATGCGCCAGCGGGTCATATTCCAGAGCCAGAGCTTGAAGGAACCCTGTTCCGGCTTGTAAATATTCTTCTTGCTCTGCTTGGCGATGGAAAGGATGGTCTCCTGAACCACGTCCCAGGCCTCGTCCTCCCTCAATCCGGCCTTCAGGGCCACGGAATAAATCAGCCGCCAGTACGTGCGGTAAAATTCATCCCACGTGCGCTGGTCCTCCCAATTCTCCAGGCGCGCAATCAGGCTCTTCCTGGTATGTTCCGCATACTGGGAAAGCGTCTGTTCATCGGGCAGGGACTCGTTCTGGGGTTGCAATGGAGGCACATTCATGGTTTATCATGAATTACGGATGAAAGTGAAGTGAAAGCCGAGTAATAAGCTGAAAATTTTACGAGGCTGGACCTGTGTATTCACTACGTCCCTCATGGAGAAAATCTTTCAAGTCAACGGGCATGATCAGGAAAACGTCAAAACGCAGGGGTTCCTCCGTCATTGCGGCCCTGATTGTACTCTGTGCGGTGCTGGGGTACGGCCTGACGGAATGGAAGCCGCTTCTGGATATGCCGGAGGCCGTTCCCGCCCAGCAAAGGGAGGCGCGGCAGACTGTCCCGGAAAAAGTGGAAATCCCGGACAAGGGGGAACCTGTCCGGATGATGACCATGAACGCGGGCAACTACTTTGTTCCGGAGGACCCGCGGCGGAGCAACTTCCAGGTCAAATACAAGCCGATAGAAGCCCGCGAGGCCCTGGCGGAACTGATCCGGCAATCCGGAGCGGAAATCGTGGGCCTGTGCGAAATGGGGGGAGAAGCCGCTGTGCGCGACCTGCAGATGCGGCTGAAAAGAAAAGGCGTTCAACTGCCGCACAAGGTGCTCGTCATGAGGGATGGGGAAGACCGGGGCCTGGCCCTCCTCTCCAAATATCCGATTGTGGACAACCGCTCCGTCACGGACATGCCGGTATCGGGAGAAACCAAACGGAAGAAAACGATGCTGCGCGGCATTCTGGACGCCACAGTGAAAACGCCGGACGGACGCCTCTTCCGCCTGATGGGCATCCATCTGAAATCGCGCCTCAGCCGCGACGGCTCCGCGGAAGACACGCGGCGCAGGGAAGCCTACGCCTTGCGGGACTACCTGAATAAAGCCATCGCCTCCCAGGACGGAATGCCCCTGCTCCTGTACGGAGACTTCAATGACGGTCCGGCGGACAGCTCCGTGCAGGTCATCCAGGGTCCAACGAAGACGGAATACCGTTTAAACCGACTGAAACCCAGGGACTCCCGCGGGGAAACCTGGACCATCTACTACGAAGACGGGGACACCTACCACTCCTTTGACCACCTCTTCATCAACAACACCCTGAAAAAGCGCCTTGGCCGCAAGCCCCCCATGGGCATCCTTGACTCTCCCCCCTCCCGCCAGGCCAGCGATCACCGCGGCGTGTGGGTGGAATTGAGGTAGAAAAAGCTGAGCGGGTTTTCCTTAAAGACGGCAGCCTTATGTGCATCGCGGAGTTTTATCCGGACGGGACCGCATCCGGCATTCCCGTTTCTCAAAAAATGATTGCCGTGCCCGTGTGAAACGGGTAGCATGCCAAAAATCGTTGTTCAATCCTGCATCATCTGTATGAGAAATTTTTCCAAGCATTCCGGAGCGGCGTCACGCTGTTCCTCGTCGGAGAGCAAGGGGTTCACCCTGGTGGAACTGATTGTCGTCATTACCATTATGGTTGCCATGATGGCATTGGCCGCCAGCATGTTGAGAGGCGGGGGCAGGGGGCAGGGCCTTCAGTCCGCCGTGGAGATGGTTGACGGCATGGTGCAGGAAGCCCGGCTGGACGCCATGGGCAAAGGAACGTGGAGCCGCCTGATTATTGTCAGCACTCCTGAGGACGAGGCCCGCAACATGCGCACCCTGGGCGTGATGTCCAAGAATACGCGCACCGGAAAGTGGCACCTGGTCAACCGCTTGCAGACGCTCCCCGCCGGTTTTTACATCAGCCCCACTTACAGCACCCTTCTGGAAGGTTCCAAGAGGACCAAGGGCGGCAAATCCGTAGCGCGCAGTTTTGCCAGCCGCGACGGGCAGGATACCGTCAATCTTCCGGGCAACAGGATGACTGATATTTATTTCATTGAGTTTGACGAAGAAGGCCGCATGTCCCAGCCGAACGCCCCCACCCGCCTGGTGGTGGTTTCCGGTTCCGCCGGTAACGGCAAGGAGGAAAAACCGACCCCGATGGTGGACGGCAAGCCGGGCCTGGCTGGCGGCATCGTCATTTATCCCAAGGGCAATATCAGCCGCCTGAGAACGACGGAGCAGGTGATTCCCAACTAATTAATATTCTACCGGATTTTCCATTTTATGTTGACCCATTTTATGAAACAGTCTCGTTCCAGAGGGTTCACCCTGACGGAAGTGGTGCTTGCGATCGGCGTGGTTGCCGTGCTGATCGTGGTATTCATGGCCATGTTCATTCCCGCCAGAAGAACGGTTCAGGCCGCCCTGACTATCCGTGAGGCGGACCGCATTGTTCACGCCCTGACGGCGGAACTCGGAGAACTCCGCAATTCGGAGCGCGCCGCGCCCAATGCCAGAAAGTCTTCCCCCACCAAATACATTTCCGCCTTTGACAAGGCATTTTACTGGATGCAGTTTACGGCCAAGCCCGCTACAACCATCCTCGTTTACAATTACAGGGCGGATCTGACCAAAGGCGCCCGGAAGGACGGCACGCCCCAGCCCTGGCTGGAGGATGGCGGCAGCATTCCCGGCAGGAATACGGCGGTCGTGACGGGCGTTTGCCTGGCTGACAACAAGGCCCGCTGGGAGGATTTCAAGGCCCTGGTGGGTCCCGTCTTCGCCGTGCGCATGACCCAGCTCGTGGTGGAACGCATGGATTCCAACGCTTACGGGTACAAGCTGGCTCCCAAGTACGGGACCATCTACAATCCCTACAACCGCGGCAAGGTGATTACGGAGCCCTCCCTGTACGTGTACACTCCGGAAAAGGGCGGCGGCCTGAATCTGCCCTGGGGAGCGGAAGTGCTGTACCAGGCGGAGTTTTTCCAGCTTCTGAATACGGACCCCGAACGGTTGCAGAACGTGACGTGGGAGAATTTGAAGACTCCCGTCTTTACGCGCAATCTCGCCTTCCGCCGTTAACGGACATGATCCGAGACCTCTGAAATATCATGAAGACATTTGCGAAAATCAAATCCGGCGCGTTTACCCTGATTGAGCTTCTGGCGGCCATGACCATCACCACCGTCCTGGTGCTGGTGATTGTGGCCCTGACCTCCCGCGGGGTGGATATCTGGAGATGGGTGCTCCAGGATG
The DNA here is from genome assembly GCA_048388685.1 of Akkermansia sp. Lineage (GTDB taxonomy): Bacteria > Verrucomicrobiota > Verrucomicrobiia > Verrucomicrobiales > Akkermansiaceae > Akkermansia. Next base: position 171,579 of record DBGCTZ010000022.1, read on the forward strand.
TCCGGACAACTACGCTTGCCCGCACGGCCATGGATACCATGACCAAGGATTTTGAGAGCATGCAGTTCCGCCCCGGAAATCCCTTTGAATGGATGCTGGTTCAGCGGGACAGCGATCTGGTTTCCCGTGCGGAGAAGACCACGGCTTCCAGGAAAAAAGGCAAGGCCTCCGGGTTGGGTGAAGCCCGCGTGAACCTGATGACCATGGGACCGGAAGGCGCCAAGATCACGAATGCCTCCCAGTTGATTTTCTTCACCACCCCCACGGACCGCAATCCCGCCAAGTCCAGCATGGACATGAGGAACGACCGCATCATCGGGGACATCAACTGCGTGGGCTACAAGCTGCTTTACCGGGACCAGATTCTGGACCAGGACGCTACGGCGGAGTCCGACGGTTTTCCGGTTTACTCCCTGTACCGCAATCTGATCAGCGCGGAGGATACTGTGCAGAATCTTCTGGGCCAGCAGGACCTCTGGTCCGCTTATACCCGGTACCAGCAGGATGAAACCATTCCCGCCAATTTCCTGGTGGAGAACGTGGTGGAAATGACGCTGATCTTTGAAGTGGATTACCAGAAAAAGATCGGCAATTCCGGCAGCAACAAGTCGGACAAGGATGCCACCCAGCGGGCCTCCGTGCTTATTCCCGTCATGACGACCGGGGCCAATCGGCTCGGCTCATGCACTCAGATGGATGTGTACGGCAACCGGCTGAATATCATCGGAAGCAGCGTGAATATTGATGATTTGAAATCGGGCCGCGTCACCGCAGTGACCATCTCCATGACGGTGGTTACGGATGAAGGCATGGCCCTGGTGGACCAGATCCGGCAGAAGAAGCGTCCCGCTCCCTCTTCGGAAGAGTTCTTTGAACGTTATACCCGGTCGTTCACCCAGCGCGTCGCGCTGCCCGTGAGCCATTAAGCGTGTTTCGGAGGACGCGGAGTTTCCTCCGCCTCTTCCTGCCCGGTACGTCCCTTCCATTATCAACGCGGCCATTAAACATGTCGGGATTCGCAAACGTTGTCGGCAATTTGTCCCCTCTTCCGGAGCTGGTGCTGTGGCGTGATCCGGCGGCCAGAAGCGGAGAGGAAGCCATGGCGGTGGACGAAGCCCTTCTGGAGTGGGGGGAGAAGCCCGTGCTGCGGGCGTACCGGTGGGCGGAGCCTACCGTGACCTACGGCTATTTTGACGCGGAAGCCACGGCGCGCGGCATTTTCCCGGAGCAGGGCCTCCATTTTGTGCGCCGCTGGACGGGCGGCGGCATTGTGGACCACCGGAATGACATTCCCTTCACCCTGGCCATGCACCGCGGTGACGGGACGGAACGGCCTTCCAGCGCCACGCTGTACCGCTGGATTCACGGGGCCCTGGCCCGCGTCCTGAAGGATTGCGGCGTGGAGTGCGTGATGCTGGATGGGGACGCCCCTGATGGGGGCCGCGCCTGTTTTTCCAGTCCCGTGACGAGTGATCTTGTACTCCCCGGCGGGGAGAAACTGGCTGGAGGCGGCCAGAGAAGAGTCCGCGGAAGCGTTCTTCACCAGGGGAGCATCCAGAACTGCGTTCTTCCCTCCGGATGGGACGAGATGCTGGCCTCCCGCCTGGCGGAGAAACATACCGTGTCCGGGGAAGCGGAACTTTTCCCCGGCATGAACGCCCGTGTGGCGGAATTGCTGGCCTCCAAATACCATACGGAGGCATGGCGCTCCGGCGTGCGGCATGAACGCCTGTCCCATGCCCGGAAACCTTCCAATCCTTCCTGATGATGAGTTATTTTCCTGATCCCGGCCGTTACAGCCATCTGGACTACCGCCGCTGCGGGCACAGTGGGTTGCTGCTTCCCCCCATTTCCCTCGGGCTTTGGCACAATTTCGGCTCTGCCGATGATTTTGAGAATGCGCGGCGGCTCATTCATGGCGCGTTTGACGCCGGCATCACGTACTTTGACCTGGCGAATAATTACGGACCGCCCCCCGGTTCCGCGGAAGAGTGCTTTGGCCGCATTTTCATGCAGGATTTGTCCCGATTCCGTGATGAGCTTGTCATCGCCACCAAGGCCGGCCACCTGATGTGGGAAGGGCCGTACGGGGACTGGGGTTCCCGCAAGCACATGCTTGCCAGCCTGAACCAGTCCCTTTCCCGCATGAAGCTGGATTACGTGGATATTTTTTACGCCCACCGGTATGACCCGGAGACTCCGCTGGAAGAAACCGCGGAGGCTCTCGTCACGGCGGTGCAGTCCGGAAAGGCCCTGTATGCCGGCATCTCCAAATTTCCGGCGGAGCAGACCAGGCGGATATGCGCCATGCTCCGGGAGGCCCGCGTGCCGTGCCTGGTGCACCAGCTCCGTTACAACATGTTCAACCGTGAGCCGGAGGAGTCCGTTTTCCAGGCTATCCGGGAAACGGGCACCGGTTGCGTGGCCTTCTCTCCATTGGCCCAGGGCATGCTGACGGACCGCTATCTGGAAGGCATCCCCGCGGATTCCCGCGCGGCCGGTTCCTCCGTATTTTTAACGGAGGAGCGTGTCCGGCAGCATGAGGATAAAATCCGCCGCCTTGCCACTCTGGCCCGGAGCCGCGGGCAAAGCCTGGCGCAGATGGCGCTGGCCTGGGTGCTGAGAGATCCCGTGGTGACCACGGCCCTGATAGGCGCCAGCCGCCCCTCCCAGATCGGGGATTGCCTGAAAGCCCTGGAACATGTCCGGTTCACGCCTGAGGAGCTTTCCGCCATTGATGAGATAGCGGCCAGGTAACCGCTGTGGCGGCTGAGGGGATTGACATTCTTCCTCCTTTCCATGCCCCGTTCTCCGCTGGAGGGACGCTTCCGGCCTCTTGCAATCCGGAGAGAATGAGCATGCGCGGCGGCATCCCAGCCACTTCCGCCTCCTGGAAGGAGAGTGGAGAAAGGACGGAAAAAGCGGCGAGTTCTCCGGGCGGGAATTTGGATTAATCAGGGCAGCGCTTGTTTCTTCCGGAAATCCCCCTGATTTTCCCGTCGGTCTGGTCTTTCCGCAGGAAGGTAAATTTTCCGTCCGGAGCGGGGGTTTTTTCTTGGAGTAAAGTGGAGCGGGTGGTACGATCTTCACACTTTAATCTAAAGTGTACTGACAATGATAACCATCCAGGATTTATTTTGGCTCATCCCGTCGGCTTCGGTGTTGGCTCTCGTCTTTGCGGGAGTCTTCTTTTACCGCATGAAAGCCCAGGATGAGGGGAACGAGGTCATGAAAATGATCGCCAAACACGTTCGCAGCGGCGCCATGGCCTACCTGCGGCAGCAATACAAGATCGTCGCCATTTTCTTTGTGCTGATTACCGTTGTATTCGCTTTTCTGGCGTACTGCCTCCACATCCAGAATCCCTGGGTTCCGTTCGCTTTCATTTCCGGCGGCTTCTTTTCCGGCTTGGCCGGTTACATCGGCATGAAAACGGCCACGTACGCTTCCGGCCGCGTGGCGAATGCCTGCCGCCATTCCCTGGACTCCGGCCTTCAGATCGCCTTCCGCTCCGGGGCGGTGCTCGGCCTGACCGTCGTGGGTCTTGCCATGCTTGACATCAGCGCCTGGTACTGGGTACTGGACTGGTTTTATGCGGATATGGAGCTTTCCATGCGCCTGGTTGTCATCACCACCACGATGCTGACCTTCGGCATGGGCGCCTCCCTTCAGGCTCTGTTCGCTCGCGTGGGCGGCGGCATTTTCACGAAGGCCGCGGACGTAGGCGCGGACCTGGTGGGGAAGGTTGAAGCCGGAATCCCGGAAGACGACCCCCGCAACCCCGCCACCATCGCGGACAACGTGGGCGATAACGTAGGTGACGTGGCCGGCATGGGCGCGGACCTTTATGAGTCCTACTGCGGTTCCATCCTGGCTTCCGCCGCCCTGGGCGCGGCGGCTTACATGGCCGTGCCGGAAATGGCGATCAAGGCCGTACTCACTCCCATGCTGATCGCCGCCCTCGGCACCGTTCTTTCCCTGCTGGGCGTGTACGCGGTGCGCGTGAAGCGCGGCGCCTCCCAGACGGAGCTGATGGCCGCCCTGAACCGTGGCATCAACCTCAGCTCCTTCCTGATCGCCATTGCCTCCGCCTTCCTGCTCCAGCTCATCGGCCTGGATAACTGGGCGGGCATCTGGGGCGCCATCGTAACCGGCCTTGCCGTCGGCATCATCATCGGGAAGAGCACGGAGCATTACACCTCCCATGATTCCTATCCCTGCCGCAAGATCGCCCACAGCGCGAAGACCGGCCCGGCCACCGTCATCATCTCCGGCATCGGCATCGGCATGATTTCCACCTGCATTCCCGTCATCACCATCGTGGTGGGCACCGTGCTGGCTTACGGCATGACCTCCGGGGACTGGCATTTCACCGGAGCTGAAATGAGCAAGGGCCTGTACGGCATCGGCATTGCCGCCGTCGGCATGCTCTCCACCCTGGGCCTCACCCTGGCCACGGACGCCTACGGCCCCATTTCCGACAACGCCGGAGGCAACGCGGAAATGAGCAAGCTGGACCCGGAAGTGCGCCGCCGCACGGACGCCCTGGACGCCCTGGGCAACACGACCGCCGCCACGGGCAAGGGCTTCGCCATCGGTTCCGCCGCGCTGACCGCGCTGGCCCTGCTGGCTTCCTACATTGAAGAGCTGAAGATTTCCATCCAGCACTGGGGGGACGCCACGGGAAACACCATGTACAAGATCAATGACGCCGTGAGCGTGGAAGTGTCTAAAATCGCCTCCTGTACGCTGCCTGAATTCATGAATTACTTCCAGGTAACCCTGATGAACCCGAAGGTGCTCATGGGGCTCTTCGTGGGAGCCATGATGTCCTTCCTGTTCTGTGGCCTGACCATGAACGCCGTGGGCCGCGCCGCGGAAAAGATGGTGAAGGAAGTGCGCCGGCAGTTTAAGGAAATCAAGGGCATCCTCACCGGGGAGGCGGAGCCGGACTACGTACGCTGCGTGGAAATATCCACCGCCGGAGCGCAGCATGAAATGATCTGGCCGTCCGTGCTCGCCGTCATCACTCCTATCTGCATGGGCCTCGTGTTCGGCGTTCCCGGCGTGTTCGGCCTGCTGGCCGGCGGCCTGGCCTCCGGCTTCGTGCTGGCCGTGTTCATGGCCAACTCCGGCGGCGCGTGGGACAACGCCAAGAAATACATTGAACAAGGCCACCTGGGCGGCAAGGGCTCGGAAAGCCACAAGGCCGCCGTCATCGGCGACACGGTGGGCGACCCCTTCAAGGATACGTCCGGTCCGTCCCTGAACATCCTGATCAAGCTCATGAGCATGGTGGCGATCGTCACCGCCGGCGTGAACATCGCCGTTACCCTGTTCTAACCGGAAGAGTCCTTTACGGAAAACGGAGGGAGTACCGTAGATTGACGGTACTCCCTTTTTTTCGGATGAAGGGGATTTGATCTTCAGGGGGACTGATGATCAATAGTTGAATTGTTGCAAAGACGTTTTGGCAGAAGGGAATTTTGAATCCTCTTCATACTTCAAGGACTCCCGGTTTTCTCTACTTGTACGCTTTATTCCGTGTATCAGAAGTATTTAGTACAAGTATTCCCTTCCCAAAAATAATCATTTTCATTTACAAAAAAATATTATTATGTACCGTTTAGAAACGTTAAAAAGTTTGAAACGGTATGTTTTCCCGCTTTTCATCATTCCTCTCTTTCCTCCGGCTTCTGCTTTTCTCCCTGGCCGTTTCATTCAGCTTCGGTCTGCTGTGGGCTGCAAATGAACCGGATGATGACCTGGAGGAGACGGAGGAAGAATCCTACGGCCCTCTCCAGATCAAATCCCAGACAGAATTATGTTCTGCGGACTATTATATCAAGGAAAGAGGTGAAGAGGACAGGGAAGAAGACAGAAAAAGGAAGAATATAGGCGTCGGGGAGAAAATCACCTTGCTTCTTATCGGCAAGCCCAAGGGGAATGTAGAAGAACTTGTCTGGAGCATCAAAGGAGACGGCTTCCAGCAGACAGACACTAATCCATTTAAAGGTTCACAAAAGATCACTCTGACCGCCAAGAGTGATTTAACAGAAGATACGAGCGCAACCATTACGGCAGAAACCAGTGAAGGCATCCAAGCGACTGTCATTATCCATATCAAAGTCCCTTCAAAAATTGAAGGTAAAAAATACACGGGAACATTTGAAGGATCGGATGGAAAGCCGATCGACGCCAGCAAGTACAAACTCCCGAAGGGCAGGCACGGCCTCATCGGGTTTATTGAAATAACTCTGTCTCCCACCAATGTAAGTTTTAAAAACATTTATGTTATTGAGCGGGACAAAGGTCTTGAATGGTCCGGTAAGGAGATGGGAACCCGTGCTCCGGCTCTGGCTTCCGGCCACACCGGCCACGGCGTCGATAAAGCTATGAAAATAAAAGACAAAAATACATTCTATGATTGCGTCAGTGAAATTAACGATTTGATTTTTGTGCTCAATGCAATCCGAGAGGCCCAACAAAATCCTCAAGAATTCTGGTGGGTGTGCAAATCTCATATGTATTTGAAAGATACAGGGAAGGACCACCTTTTACTTGGTACAACTAATCAGGAATTCTCCATTGAGGCGCTTTTTAATCAAGGCGCCACCAAAACCACCATTAAAAAATTCAACGTGACATTTGAAAGGAACAGCAACGACGATTAAAAAGTCATGAAAATATTACTCTTCTTATCTTCTCTCTGTTTGCTTATGAGCTGGAATGCTCCGGCAGCAGATGCCTCTCTGGAAAGTCCGGCTTGCCTTGATACATACAAACAGCCGTCCAAGGTCATTCAGGAGCTTTCCGGGAAACTGAAAGCCAAACAGTTTAAAACGTTTTATAAGGAAGCAAGGCAACATACGCTGTCTTTCACGATGGTAACGCTGGATAATATTGATACCGAATTGAAGGAAAAAATATGGAATTACTATCTCGTAGCCTCGGCTCCCATTTTTACCTTTAAAACATCCCAGGAAATCGAACCGGACGTTTATATGAATGACATGGAAGATATCAACCGCAAATCGGAGGTGTGCCTTCTTATTCAAAAATATATCAGCATGGTCCAGGATACGCACAAAATCAAGGAACCAGCCAAGAAGCAGATCATCCGGCGTCTTCTCCTTCCCTATTCCGCACGTATCTTGAAGCAGTTTAAAAATGCGCACGAACACAATCCCTACCGGGTGACGGAAACCAAGGAATCAAAGGAAACCAACAAGGAAGATATTGTCTACATTACTTCTCGGAAGCAAATAGATGAACTTATGGATCGCATCAATGAGATTGCTGACGGTGAGTCATATATCAGATCAAGAAATATAGTTGTAGAAGACGAGATCAAGTACAACGAAAAAGTGTTCATGAAATTGCTCGTCACCGAATTTCCTGGACAATACGGCAAAGTGGAAAATTTCATTCTGGAAGCAGGATATTCAAAAGAAGACATCCCCGGCCTGATTGATCGAACCGTGGGAAGGAACAAGAAGACGGATTTCCTCTATAAGGGGAAACACCGTCAGGAACATGACAAACTGTACAGGAAAAAGAAGTGACGAAGCCGCTTCCTGAATGTTCAAGATTTTTTCTCCCGTATGAGCTATGCCGCATATTTCGGAAAACGGGGAGAAATGGTGAAGGCGCAGCACCATCGTTGCAGAGCCGTTCCGCTGGCGGGAGAGTGGTTGGCGATTCCTTTGGAAAGGTCTGGAGGAGTATCTTGCTTTCCTTGACTCGGGAGGAAGGTGGGGTGTTTTTTGTCATCGCCGGAAAGTTTTTTTGACAAGCGGCGGCGGGAGGAGTAATAAACGCGCAGATGCAACTGAGCACCGGACAGGCTTTCTTTAGCGCGAACCGTTATTATGGCAACGGCTATTGGTGGCGTATACCCATGTCCGGACGGGGGAATCCCGAAGTGCAGTAATAGCATCCAGCTATGACCATTTTTCAAGAACTGCTTTGATTCCTCCGCGAGTCAAAGCAGTTTTTTTATGTTCAATCTTACACAATGAATCACCCATGCAACCACCATCCATCATCACCCTCCAACAACGCAGCCGCCGCCTGAGTGCGGACCTGGAGACTCCCATCAGCCTGTTCCTGAGCCTCACCCAGGAACACAACCCCGGCCTTCTGCTGGAAAGCGCGGAAGTGGACGGAAGATGGGGCCGTTACAGCGTCATCGCCTGTGATTACCTGATGACCGTTTCCTGTGCGGACGCCAAACTTTCCCTTTCCATCAGCGACGACCGCCTGGCTTCCCTGAAAGAGCTGGACGGCATGCCTTACCTGGACGGCCTGCGCGCTCTGATGCAGCGCCTGGAACTGGTGGGGGACGACAAGCGGCAGGCCCCCATCACCCGGGCGCTATACGGGTACTTCGGGTATGAAACCGCCGCCCTGTTCCAGCCCAAGCTGGCGCAGGCCATCAACCCCGCTTCCGCGGAATCCTGCCTGGTGCTGGCCGGCACCGTGATCGTCTTTGACCACCTGTACAACCGCCTTACCCAGATCAGCCTGGGAGAACACCGGGACCTGTCCCACGCCGCCCTGCATGAAACGGAGGAACCTTCCATCGGGGCGGTTTCCCGCACGCCGGACCAGGAGGGCTACATGAAGGGCGTGGAGCATATCAAGGAACTGCTTCATGACGGGGAGGCCATCCAGGTGGTGCTTTCCTCCCAGGCGTCCGCGGAGTTCCACGGAGACGCCTTCACGCTGTACCGCCGCATGCGCAGCATCAATCCTTCCCCATACATGTTTTTCATGCGTCTGCCGGAGGTGACGCTGTTCGGTTCCTCTCCGGAACTGATGGTGCGGTGCACGGACGGCAAGCTTCAGCTCTCCCCCATCGCCGGGACGCGCAAGCGCGGGAGGGATGATGAGGAAGACGCCGCCCTGGCCGCGGACCTTTTAAAGGACCCCAAGGAGTGCTCGGAGCACGTGATGCTGGTGGACCTGGGCCGCAATGACCTGGGCCGCGTCGCCAAGCCGGGCTCCGTGAAGCTGGAGCGCCTGATGGAGATTGAACGTTTTTCCCATGTGATGCACATGACTTCCCGCGTGACCGCCCAGGTGAATGACGGTTTGGACGCCCTGGACATCCTCGGCGCGGCCTTCCCCGCGGGGACGGTCAGCGGCGCCCCCAAGGTGCGCGCCATGGAAATACTGGCGGAGGAGGAACCCCTGCCGCGCGGCCCGTACGCCGGGTGCATTGGCTGGCTGGGGCTGGACAAGGGCGGCGTGCACATGGATTCCGGCATCACCATCCGCAGCATGTGGGTGAAGGACGGCCGCATCCACTGGCAGGCGGGCGCGGGCATCGTGTACGATTCAGACTCCGCCGCGGAATGGCAGGAGTGCATGAACAAGGGCAAGATTATTGACGTGATATTGAAAGGAGAAGACCATGTTTCTGTTCATTGATAATTACGATTCCTTCTCGTGGAATCTGGTGCAGGCGTTTTACGCCCTGGGACGCAAGCCCGTGGTGTACACGAATGACGACCCGCGCATTCTGGATCTGGCGGCCAGCCCGGACCTGGAGGCCGTGTGCATTTCCCCCGGCCCCAGCCATCCGCGCAATGCCGGGCTGTGCCTGGAATTCCTGGAACGCCTCCCGGCGAATATTCCCGTGCTGGGCGTGTGCCTGGGGCACCAGCTTCTGGGCTGCTTTGCCGGGGCGGAGGTTTCCCGCGCCCCGTACGTCATGCACGGGAAAAGCTCGGACATCATCCATGACGGCAAGGGATTGTTCACCGGGCTTCCCAACCCCATGACCGTGGGCCGCTACCATTCCCTGGTGGTCCAGTCCAAGGAGGACGAACCCAATCCCCGCTTCACCGTCACTTCCCGCGGTCCGGAAGGGGAAGTCATGGCCCTGCGCTACAATGACCGCCCGTGGGTGGGCATCCAGTTCCACCCGGAATCCATCCTGACGCCGGACGGTCTCCAGCTCCTGGGGAACTTCCCGGACAACATCGTTCCCTCCGGACAGAAGGAAAAGAGGATCAATCGCATTCTGGATGCGCTGGCCGCCGGGCAGGACCTGACGGCTGACATGGCCGCCGCCGGCTTTGCGGATATCATGGACGGCCGCATGTCCCCGGCCCAGGCGGGCTGCTTCCTGATGGGCCTCCGCATGAAGGGGGAAACCCCGCTGGAAATGGCCCACGCCGTGGGCATCGCCCTGGGCCGCGCCAACCGCGTGGAAGGGCTGGAAGGCGACTGCATTGACGTGGTGGGCACGGGCGGCGACGGCCGCAGCTCCTTCAACTGCTCCACCGCCACGTCCCTGACCCTGGCCGGCATGGGGTACAAGGTGGTCAAGCACGGCAACCGCGCCGTGTCCTCCTCCTGCGGCTCCGCGGATGCCCTGGAAGGCCTGGGCTTCCCGCTGGACGTGGCTCCGGAGGACGTCCAGCATCTGCTGGATGAACGCAACTTCGCCTTCCTGTTCGCGCCCAATTTCCACCCGGCGTTCCGCAACGTGGGCCCCATCCGCAGGGAGCTGGGCATCCGCACGCTGTTCAACCTGCTGGGGCCGCTGATCAACCCGGCGCGCCCCACGCACATCCTGCTGGGCGTGGCCCGTCCGGAACTGGTGGAACTGCTGGCGGAAACGCTCAGGCAGTCCCACATCCGCAAGGCGGCCGTGGTGTACGGGGCAGGCGGGTATGACGAGGTGACGCCTCTGGGGCCCACCAAGATGATGATCGTGCACAACGGCAAGCTCACGCCCATGACGCTGAATCCCGCGGATTACGGCATTCCCCCCTGTGACCCGGAGGAACTGGCGGTTTATTCCAAGCCGGAAGCCGTGGCCGTGCTGAAGGACATCCTGTCCGGCAAGGGTCCCCGTGCCATGATGGACATGGTGATTCTGAACGTGGGGGTGGCCATGTTCCTGCTGGAGGATCACATGGACCTCTCCGTCTGCATGGCGAAGGCCCGTGAGGCCGTATGCGCCGGGGTAGGAAGGAGAACGCTTCATGTTGCTTGACCGGTTCAGGGAAGCCAAGGCGGAGGAAATAGCCCTGCTCACGGACCAAGCGTCCCGGCGGGAGCTTCCCCGCCCCTGGAAGGGGCGCAGGCCAGACTTCCTGAAGGCCATCGCGGAGCCGCCTTCCGGGCGCCCTGTGGCCGTAATTGCGGAATTTAAGCAGTCCTCCCCGTCCCGCGGCGTCATCGCCACCGGGCTGAAGCCGGAGGACGTGGCGGAACAATACGCCGCCGCGGGCGCCTCCTGCATCTCCGTGCTGACGGAGGAACAATTCTTCGGCGGCCGCATCGGGTACCTGGAACGCATGAGCCGCGCGGGCCTGCCCCTGCTGCGCAAGGATTTCATTTTCCACCAGCTCCAGGTAATGGAGACGGCGTCCACTCCTGCCTCCGCCCTGCTGCTCATCGTGCGCCTGACGCCGGATGCCCGGACGCTCCGCATTCTGCGGGAGCAGGCGGAAGCCTACGGCATGCACGCCGTGGTGGAGATTTTTGACGAGGCGGACCTGGCCCTGGCCCGTGAATCCGGGGCGCGCATCATCCAGGTGAACGCCCGTGACCTGGATACCCTGAAGACGGACAGGCAGACCTGTCTGGAAATGGGCAAACTCCGCCGGGAGGGGGAAGTGTGGATCGCCGCCAGCGCCATGAGCACGGGGGCGCATCTCAGGGAAGCCGCGGATGCGGGCTTCCAGGCCGTGCTGATGGGGACTGCCCTGATGGACGGCGGAAAGCCGGGTGAAACCCTGGCTGCAATTTTAGAAGAAACAACATGAAGAAACATTCATTCGCAATCAAGGTGTGCGGGATTACCCGCCAGAGTGACTTGTCAACCGCCATGGGGATGGGGGCCCACTTCTGCGGGTTCGTGTTCCATCCCGGCAGCCCGCGCTATATTGCGCCGGAACGCGCCGCCGCGCTGGATTCCGCGCTGGTGCGCCGCGTGGGCGTCTTTGTGAACCAGGATGCGGAGGAAATCATGGAAACCATGAAAACGGCCCGGCTGGAATTCGCCCAGCTCCACGGCGCGCAGTCCCTGGACTGCGCGCGCCGCATCGGCCCGGAAAAGGTGATCCGCGTGTTGTGGCCGGACCGGTATGAATCCCTGGACGCCCTTCATAAGGAAATGGAGCTGTGGGCGGACAGCTGCGCCTGGTTCCTGCTGGACGCCGGCAGCCACGGAGGCGGCCACGGCGTCTCCCTGGACTGGAACGCCTTGGAATCCCTCAAATCCCCCCGTCCCTGGTTCCTGGCTGGAGGCCTCTCCTCTGCCTCCCTGAACAAGGCGCTGGAACAGTGCAGCCCGAACGGCATTGACCTGAACTCCGGCGTGGAAGCCATCCCCGGCCAGAAAAGTCCGCAAAAACTGCTGGCGGCCCTCAAATCACTCGTCTCCTACACCCCTTACCACATCGCATGAACAAAGAAGGATATTTCGGCAACTTCGGCGGCCGCTTCGTACCGGAAGCGCTGCGCCCCCCGCTCATGGAGCTGGAGGAAGCCATGAGCACCATCATGCCGTCCCGCGAATACCGGGACGCGCTTCAGGACCTGCTGGTCAACTACGCGGGCAGGGAAACGCCCCTCACATTCTGCCCCCACCTCTCGGAAAAGCTGGGCTTCCGCCTGTGGCTGAAGCGGGAGGACCTGCTGCACACCGGGGCGCACAAAATCAACAACGCGCTGGGGCAGGCCCTGCTGGCCAAAATGATGGGAAAAACCCACCTCATTGCGGAAACCGGGGCGGGGCAGCACGGCGTGGCCACGGCCACGGCAGCGGCCCGGCTCAGGATGGACTGCACCATCTTCATGGGAGCGGAGGATGTGGAGCGCCAGTCCATGAACGTGATGCGCATGAAACTTCTGGGAGCCCGCGTGTTCCCGATTGAGAGCGGTTCCCGCACCCTGAAGGACGCCATTAACGAGGCTCTGCGCTACTGGATTTCCCACCAGCAGGACACCCTGTACTGCTTCGGCACGGCGGCGGGCCCCCACCCGTTCCCCACGCTGGTCAGGCAGCTCCAGTCCGTCATCGGCACGGAGGCCCGCGCCCAGATGCTGGAACGCGCCGGAAGGCTGCCGGACGTGGTGGTGGCGTGCGTGGGCGGCGGTTCCAACGCCATAGGCATGCTCCACCCCTTTGTGAAGGATGAAGGCGTGCGCCTGGTGGGCGTGGAGGCAGGAGGCACCGGGGAACCCGGCTGTTACAACTCCGCCCCCATCAACCTGGGCAGCCCCGGCGTGCTGCACGGCCATGTGACCATGCTCCTTCAGGATGAAGACGGGCAGATCCAGCCGTCCCACTCCATCTCCGCCGGGCTGGACTATCCCGGGGTGGGCCCGGAGCACTCCCACCTGGCGGAAACCGGCCGGGTGCATTACGGCGTCATCTGTGACGCCTCCGCGCTGAACGCCTTCCAGACCCTGACGCAGGAGGAAGGCATCATCCCGGCCCTGGAATCCTCCCATGCCGTGGCGTGGGTGCTGGACCATGCGGCGGAACTGCCGCAGGGCGGGGACGTGCTGGTGAACCTCTCCGGCCGCGGGGACAAGGACCTGGGCATCGTAAAAAAATATCTGAACCTTTAAGCAGCACTTTTCCATGAACAACATGCAGAAATCACCGTTGCAGGAAGCCGTGGAGCATGCCCATGCCCTCGGCAGGCGCGCCGTCATCCCCTTCATCACCGCCGGATTTCCGGACAAGGAATCTTTCTGGACCCATCTGGAACGGATTGACGGAGCCGGGGCGGACATCATTGAAATAGGTGTTCCCTTCTCGGACCCCGTGGCGGACGGCCCCCTCATTGAACAGGCTTCCCGGGACGCGCTGGCCCGCGGCGTCAGCCTGAAATGGATTCTGGACGGGCTGAAAGCCCGCAAGGGCCGCTTTTCCGCCAGGCTGGCGCTGATGGGGTACGTAAACCCCTTTTACCAGTACGGCCTGGAACGGCTCGCGCAGGATGCGGCGGAAGCTGGCGTCAGCGGCTTCATCGTTCCGGACATGCCGCTGGAGGAATCCGGCATCTTCCGGGACGCCTTTGACCCCCGCGGCCTGACGCTCGTCACGCTGGTGGCCCCCAACACTTCCGCGGAACGCATGCGGGAATACAAGCCGTATACCCGCGGCTTCGTGTATGTGGTCTCCGTGCTGGGCACCACCGGAGGAAAGGTGGACCTGGCGCAGAGCGTTGCGGAAACCATGCGCCGCGCCCGGTCCGTGTTTGACGTGCCGCTGGCCCTGGGTTTCGGCCTACAGACGCCGGACCAGCTGGACGTCCTGCCGGAAGACGCCCGTCCGGACGCCGCCGTGCTCGGCAGCGCCCTGCTCAGGCATATTGCGGACGGGAAGGACGCCGCGGAATTTCTGGGAAAATGGACCGGAAAATAAGATAACGTCTTCCGTTTATATTAGAAGAGGCTGTGCAGAATAACTGCACAGCCTCCTTGCCGCTGGGCGCCGCCTTTATTTTGGCGGTTTTCCGGTGCCTGCACGCAGGCCTTATCAATAGGCGTAACTGACGCCGGCATTAAACCGGTGCGCCGTGGCCTTGCTCCTGCCCTCAAACTCGTACCCGGCGTACATTCTCCAGCGCGCGTTCAGTTGAAGGGAACTGTTCACATTCACCCTCACCGCATTCCGGTCAGGAGCGGTGCCCTTTGCTTCCCAGCGGTACCCGTTGAGCAGCCTTTCCGCCTGAGCGCCCGGGTTTTCACGGTACACGTCCGGCACATAGCTCACGGAAGCCCCGGTCATCCATTCCCTCCCCTTCAATTCGCTGCGGTGGGTGAAGCCAATGCCCACCGGCATGGACAGGTTCTTCAAATGCCCCCTTTCAAAGCGGCGCGCATCCCATCCCGTTTCCGTAAACGCTTCCTGCGTGGCGTCCGTATACTCCAGCCCCAGCATGACGTCCACGGTGACGGCCTCATTCAACCGGCGGCTCCATTTCGCGTTGAGCGTTCCGAACAGGGTCTCATTGGTCCACTTGCCGTGGGCCCAGTCCCCCGTATGGCGGGAATTCATCTTGTTCTCCGTCCAGCCGTAACCCGCGGTTCCCGTCACCAGGAACGTGTTGTTCCTGTCGAGATTCTTGCACCAGCCGCCATAAAGCATGCCGATGCGGGTCTGCTGGTCAATGTCTCCCGCAAAGCGGCGTCCGCGCATCCTGCCGTACAAATCCCCGAAGCCCAGGCCAAGAACGGTGCGGGGCATGATTCTCCTGTCTGCTCCAACGGAGTAGCCGCCTCCGTGGTAATCAAAGCCGTCCAGATTTCCCTCGGAGGCATGGTTGAGGAAATCTCCCATGCCCTTGACCCAGTAATTGTTTTCCGGTCCGGTGATGAAGCGCGTAGCGTCCAGATTGCCCAGGGCGGTTTTAGACATGCCCAGGGCATTGGAGGCGGAGGACCACAGGGAATTCATCGCCAGGGCTCCTGCCAGTTCCGGCAGAATATCCCGGATGGCGGCATGCTCCTCAGGCGTCCAGACAAGTTGAAGCTGTTCCGCGAATCCGTCTCCGTCCGCGTCCACCCACTGGTGGCTCCACGCCCCCGTGTAGGCATAGGGGCTGTCCACCTGGCCGGAGCCGGTAGCCAATGAATGGGCGCCGGAGAAGTCATCCGTGTGGGATTGCTCCGAATCTGTCAGCACAATGAAGGTGCGCTGCTGCGCCCAGGAATTGTCCGCATAAAAATAGTAGGCGCATCCGCCCGTGTCCATGACGCCGATGGAGCCGCCCAGGGTAAAGGAATCAGGGGCGGAGATGGAAATGCCGGAGACGGCTTCCGCCATGGCGGCCTCTTCCTGCGCCTGCTTTTGCATGTCAAAGATGAAGCCGTGCGAAAGGTCCGCATCCCTGGCGTTGATGAAGGCGCTGGTTCCGGGACGCAGGATGACGCCTCCATGGGCGACGGTGAAGGAGGCCGCGTTAATCACGCTGCCTCCGGTGATTTCCAGCGTGCCGTCCTGGAGGGTCATGGACGTATCCTCCCTGAGCCCGGAGTTGCCGAAGACGACGTTGTGCTCCAGGATGAGAGTGCCGCCGTAAAGGGTGGTTTGTCCATTGAAGTCGTTGTAGCGGCTGTCAACGAGGTGTGCGGCATCCCCCTGGTAGAGTTCCCCGCTGAAGATGACAGTGCCGTCGGTAGTGTGGATGTTGCCTTCCTCGTCCACGTATTGGTTGAGGGAGAGAGTGAGATTGTCCCTGGTGGAAAAGTAGGATGAACTGGTGACGGGGTCGTTAAAACGGACTTGCCTGCCTTGGACGGCGGCGAATTGGAAATGGTTGGTCCCGGCTACATGAATGGCGTTGGCCGTGCCGTCTTTTACGGAGAAGCCGCCGCCTTCTTGCGAGAACGTGCCGTCGATCATGTTTCCGCTGAAGAGCACATCATGGGTGAAGGCCAGAAAGCGGCTGGGAGTGTCGGTCCTGTCCCCTTCCAGGGTAATGGCTCCGCCTGTGGCGCCAGCGTAATTGTTGGTGAACGTGGCGCCGTCCCTGATCGTCAGGGAGGTGTTGTCACCATTCACATAAATCGCTCCGCCATAGCCCTGGTGGAAGGTGCCGGGAGCATAATTTCCGGAGAAGACCGCGTTGGCTCCCACCGTCAGCGTCCCGTTGTCTGAACTCATATAAATCGCTCCGCCGCGGCTTCTGTTGTCGCCTGTGCCCCAGGCATGATTGCTGGAGAAGGTTGCGTAATCTCCCAGGGCCAGTGTTAAATTTTCCCCAACCATATAAACCGCTCCGCCAGCGCTGGAACTGCCGTGGCTGTTGCTGCTGCTGTAGGAATAATTGCCGGAGAAGATGGCGTAATCTCCAAAGGCTAATGTTGAATTGCTTCCAGCCATATAAATCGCTCCACCTTCGCCGTACATGGTCGTGTCCGTCCTGATGCCGAGGCCGGAGACATGATTGCCGTAGAAAGTCGCGTGGTCCCCGAAGGCCGCTGTTGCCTTGTCCCCGCTTAGATGAATCGCGCCTCCCATGCCGTATTCACCGGAGGCATGATTGCCGGAGAACGAGGCATAGTCTCCCAGGGCCAGAGTTGTGGAGCTTCCCTGCATGTAAATCGCTCCGCCGGAGCTGGAACCTGTGTCCTTGCCGGAGACATAATTGCCGGCAAAGGTTGCGTAGTCCCCCAGGGCCAGAGTGGAATTGGCTCCCTCCATGCAAATGGCACCGCCCTGGCTGATGCTGTAATAGGTGCCTCCGGATGCATGATTTCCGAAAAAGACCGTGCCGTTCCCAAAAATCAGTGTTGCATAGTCTCCCTCCACATCAATCGCTCCGCCCTGGTTCTTGCTGGCGTTAGGGCTGCCGTAGTAGGAATTGAAGAGGTGATTGCCGGAAAAAACAGCACTGTTTCCAAAGGTCAGTGTGGAATGATCCCCTTGCGCCTTGATGACCCCGCTGGCGGCATTGGCCCAGATGACGGAGGCGGTGTCCCAGGCATAATCGCCCGCTGCCAGGGTGTACAGGGCCTCGGTTCCCAGGCCGGACAAATCCACAGTGCGTGGAGTGTCCCAGTCATTCGAATGGAAGTTGACGGGAACGGTCAAGCCGGTGGTCAGGGCATCGTCATTATTTAAAATCACCGTATCTCCGGCGGTCAGGGAGCCGGAGGCGACCAGTTCCTCCAGCGTGTTATAGATGTTATTATCCGGATCGGAAGGCTGGGACGCGTCTACCGCATAATCCTCAGCCGAGGCAGAAAAAGACAGGGAAACGGGAACCAGCAGGGAGGCCAGCAGACTGCGGCGCAACGACAGGGGAATGGTTATTCTCATGATAATAATCAGTAGTGAATTTGTTGTAACAACACGGAACCAATAGCGGATTATCAATCCGCATTTTTTCTTCAGCCGTAAGGGGGAACTGAAACCTATGCCGTCGGGGGAATGGAAATAAAGGAACCTGAGATTGGAAAACCATGTACTTCTTTGGTTGTAAGATATTTTTGATGCTTGGGAAATTTGCCGTAGCAAAAAAGAAAAGGAGCAGTTCCTTCCGGAACCATGGAGTTCTGAAGGGGGGCGGGCTCTCATTCCGTGCCCCGTTTCAGGAGAGGAATTGGCCTTAAAATAATTCCCTATCATGGAATCAGGGTTGACAACGGATTGATAATCCGTCGCATGTGCGGAAACGGGGAAAATCCATCCAATCGTCAGGGGCTTTCCGGAGCTTGTAAGGAAGCCTCTTCGTTTGTGCGTCGGAGCAGATCAGGCATGAAGGCCGGAACCCCCTTTCCATGGATACGGTTTTTATTTTTCCGGCGTGGAAAAATTTACATTAATTGATTATTTTTAATTCATCAAAGTTATCAAAGTTATCATGACAAGTACTCATGCATCAGAGAAAATGGGTCATTTTCCATGATCATTCGGAAAAAGCATGATGCCTGCTCCACAAAAGGGGAATTTCCAGGGAAGAGGAGCTGGTTCCGCGGGGATTAAAAAGAGCCGTGTTCCTGCCTCTGCCCCGTGCGTTTCAGATGGCTGCGGATCCGTACCCGGGATGTTCCGTTCAGGCCTTCACCGGATACGGGAGTGGGAAAAATCTGGGAAATGAACTAGAGGCTGGTCCGGCCCTTATTCATCGGGTCCCAGGGAGCATCTTTCATAACTTGTTGGTGGGCATCTTTTATTTTGTCCTGTTATGAACGGGCCAAATGCGAATTCGCAATCCGCTGTCAAAGAAAAAGAATCAGTTGCAATGGTTTTCTAACAGCGGGAAGAGGCCCTCATGGACAAGATTTTCCCCGTTTTCTCTGGATTGGCTATTTTTGGAATTTATAATATGTTGATTGTTAAACATTATCAAATAATCGAATTTTTAATTTCAGGTGAATAAAAGACGGCGGATTGCGAATTCCTTATTTATATTCACAATCATATTCCCCTTGCCGTGTTGTGGGAAAGGTTCTTGTATGATTAAATAACCCATTAATTGTCAAACGTTACATGAAATTACACCTTCCCTTGAATCTGCTGGCTGCCTTGATGACATCCTTCTCCGGAGTAACGGTGGGGACCGCCACTTTTGCAGCAGTTTCTGGTCTTTTAATCACAGTATCACAGTCTTATGCTGCGGATGTCGCTTTCAACGGGACCCAGGTGAATGTGGCGGCGGGAGGGAACGTCACCTATGATGTGGGGACGGTTACGGCCTCTACGACGCTGCAATTTGCCGGAGCGGGCAATGCCACGATCACGAACCTGAATGGGGACGCCCCGGAAGCGGTACTGACGGTGAACCGTGCGGCCTCCGGAGCGGCGAATCTTTCCACCCTGACCTTGAACGGGGCCGGGACCTTTAATGGCATTATCTCCGTCTATTCCAACACCACAGGGGGAACGCAGAACAACATCCTGAACCTCAACCATGCGCTGGCGGCCCAGAATGCCACCATCAAGCTGGGCGGTTACGGCTATGCGACGGGCGCTTCCATCCTGAAAGCGGGGGTGGACACCTCCATCAGCAAACTGGTGCACAACAACACCGCGGCCCTGATCACCGGGGAAGGGACCACGCTGACCATCACCGGGGACTCCTCCTCCTACGGCGGCAGCTTCGGCGGAACCGTGACGGTGGACTATACGGGCGGCGGAACGTTTACGCTGGGCAGTTTGGACAAAAGCGTGGCCCTGTCTCCCGCGGCCTCGGAGGATGCCACCCTTAAAATAAGCAGCGGCACGCTCTCCCTGTTCTCCGGGAATGTTACCTGGACTCAGAAGCTGGTCATGGGGGATGGCACGACAATGACGGTACAGGACGGGCCGGCCGTTTCCGGCTATTATGAGTATGACGCTTCTTCCATCAACGGGGAAGGATTCACCTTCTCCGGGGCGGCCGCCTTCGGTACAGGAGTGAACCTGACAACGGAGTATGGAAAGAATATTAAATTCACGGGCGTGCTTACGGCCGCTGACGGTTTTTCCATCAGCGGGACTGACCAGGAATATACCTATTACACCCTGACCAACGCGGAAAACCAGATCGGCGGGACGATTGCCATCACGCGCAACTCCACTTCCCTGGGAATCAACGCTTCCGGTTCATTGGGAACTGCCGCCGTGACCACCACTGCCGGAACCCAGTACCTGACGTATTACGGCACGGCGGGAGAAACGGCGGATGTCATCGGCAACTCCATCACGGGGGCGGGCAACTTCGTGGCCCAGTCAGGGTGGGTGCACCTGTCGGAAAACGTGGCGCTGACGGGAACCTATACCGTCAATTCCGGAGCGGTACTTTCCAAGACCGGGGACATCAACGCCTCGCTTGCCGGAGGCCGGCTGGACGCGGGCAACGGCACCATGAACGTGACGGGCCTGACCGGGAACGGCACCATCTCCGCCTCCGCGGGGACCATGCATTTCCAGGATGCCTTTACGGTAGGGGAAACCCTGGGCATCCTCGCCAACGGCACCGGGACGATCACGGGCAATGTAACCGTGGACGGCGGCCGCCTGTATTACACTTCCATGGATGACGTGGGCAGCGTGCTGCAGAACGTAACGCTGACTTCCGGCCTCATTGACTTCTCCGGGTTCCAGGAATTCCAGGACCTCTTCGGTTCCGAAGCCCTCGTGAACACCTCCTATAATCTGGGCATGAACCTGGGGACGGGCTTCACGCTGGCGGACGTTGACGAGTCCCTGTACACCATCACCACCGTTGACGGAAAAACGGTCATTACCTTCACAGGCTCCGGTGCATATGACACCACGTGGGATTCCGGCTGGGGGCTGGAAAGCACTCCCACTTCCGCGGCCGGTACACTGGCGGACCAGCAGACGCTGTCCCTGTACAACATCCGCGCCGCCTCCATGCAGGAAGGCTTCGGTTCCGTAAACGTAGTGACCGGAACCGGAGACCTGACGGGAGTGACGCTGGCTGGCGGATATTACAACACCGCGACCAACGCAACGGCCACGGAAATCACCACCGGCATCTGGACGGATGTCCAGGGCGGCAATTACAATCTCATTATCGGCGGCAGCTATGCCAACAACTGGAACGGCTCCGGCAAATGGAACATTACCGGAGACGTTCATACCCAGATTGAGGGGGACACCTCCGTCAACTGGGTGGTAGGCGGCAACTACAAGGACGGCCAGGCGGCCGGAATCACGGGGGACGTCTATATTTCCGTGGACGGCAATGCCGTGGTCAAGGGAAGCGTGATAGGCGGCGGAACGGCAGCCCACAACTCCACCAACAACATTGACGGCAGCACGTACGTCGTGGTGCGCAGCATGCAGAGCGTGACGGATGAAACCGTGTCGCTCAACTCCGTAGCCCGCGGCTTCATCATCGGCGGCAGCGCGTATGAAGCCAACTCCACTTCCAGCGCCGCCATCACCGGAAGCACCAATGTGACGATTGACCTGGGGACCGCCTCCGGCAGCTTCGTGAAGAGCATTGTGGGCGGCTCCTACTCCGGCAGCTCCGGCACCTATACGATTGCGGGGGACTCCAACGTGAGCATCACCGCGGGCAATGACGCCGTCTTCACCGGGGCCATTTACGGCGGCGGTTACGCTACCGCCGGAACTTCCACAGTGCGCGGCAATTCCAGCCTGACGCTGGATGGGGGCGCTTACACCGGGGCCATTTACGCGGGCGGCGGCGGAACAAGGTCCGCCGTGAACGGAGACGCCACCCTTACGGTAAAGAAAGCCGTGTTCCGCACGGGAAGCACGCTGAAGGCGGCGGAAGGCACGGTGGGCGGCACTTCCTCCCTGCTGCTGGGCGGCTACGGGAATACGGCGGACCAGGCCATCTCCTTCGCCAATACGGCCATCACCGGGTTTGACATCGTGACCATGTTCCAGAACTCCTTCTTCTCCGGGAGCCTGAATGTGGACAGCGACAGTACGCTGGCGCTGGCGGGCGGCGCAGGAACGGGAATCAACGTGAACGGCGCATTCGCTCTTTCCGCGGAAGGGGAACTGAATCTGGACCTCACCGCGTTTGGCGCCTTGACGGACGGCATGTCCGTGCTTTCCACCACCGGGCTGACCAACATCTCCTCCATCAAGGCCACCTTTGCGGACGGCGTGGCGGGAACCATCACCGTTTCCAACAACGGCAGGGATCTTGTCTTCACGGCGGAAACCCTTCTGCTGTGGGCGGGCGGTGAAAACGGCGTCTGGACGGCGGAAAACATCTGGACGGATGGCGGCAACCCCGCCACGTATGTGGACGGCACAGCCGTTTCCTTCGCAGACCAGGCAGGGGTAGCCACTTCCGTGGTGCAGCTGGATTCCGAGGTTTCTCCCGGTTCCGCTCTGGTGCGCAACTCCACCACCCGCTATGAACTGACGGGAACCGGGGCCCTGACCAATACCGCCGTCACCAAGGAAGGCACGGGAACCCTGGTGCTGGGCACCGCTTCCGTGCTTGGCACGGGAACCACGGTAACCGTGAACCAGGGCGTTCTGGCGTTCGGCTATGATACGGACCTGCCTGCTACGGGTATTACCTGGGGTGCGGGCTCCTTCCTGGGAGCTGCCAACGGCGCGACGGTGACGGTGAATCTGGGAACCGTGACGAACCCGGCCTTTTCCCTCACGGCGGACAACAATTCTTTCATCAATCTGGTAACGCCGTCTGACATCATCTTCGGCAATAACATTGCCGGGGCTGGTTCCGTCCGGAAGACCGGCACGGGACTGCTGAAGCTGACAGGTTCCAACTCCGGCCACCTGATCGTGCAGGAAGGCAACGTCCAGATAGGGAACGGTTCTGCCGTCAACTGGGGGAGCGCCGGTTCCTCCGTGACCCTGCAGAACGGTACGTCCCTCATCATTGCGGGCGGCAACGCCCACCATACGATCGGGTCCGACCTGATTCTGGGCACCTCCGCCTCGGATGCGGTCTCCCTGAAATGGGTGGACGCTTCCCAGGCCAACGCCACCAACTACCAGCACAACTTCACGGGCGCCGTCACCGTCAACGGGGCGGTCTCCCTGGTCGGCAGGGACAACTGGGCCAAGGAAATGGGCTTCACCGGAACGCTTACCGGAGCCGGCAGCATGACCTACAGCCGCGGAGCGGCCGACGGAAAATATAACTCCAACGGCAAACTCATCATCAGCGGTGACGCTTCCGGATTTACCGGGATGATCACCATGGACTCCTCCAACGGGTACAGCACGGGGCTTGACCTGCGCACCTCCATGGCGCAGGGCGGCGTCACCCTTACGTCTGGGACGGATACCACCGGATTCGCCTTCATGCGCGTGCTGGGGGATATTGAAATCGCCTCCCTGGACGGCACGGCCAACTCCCAGGTGGGCGCCGTGGGCGGCGCCCGCACCCTTACAGTGGGTTCCGGCACGTACAACGGCACCATCACGGACCAGGGTGTCGCCATCGCCTACGGAGCCACGACCATCTCCTATGACACGACCGGGGTCCTGTCCCTCACCAAGGTCAGCGATGAAACGCTGACGCTGGGCGGCACGGTCAGTTATACCGGGCTGACGGACATCCGCGGGGGCACGCTGGCCCTGACTGCCGCCGGAGCCACCGCGCTGGGGAACGTCACGATGGCCGCCAATACCCGCCTGACCACCGCCGGAGCGCTGAACCTGGCGAACAGCTCCACCCTGACGATGGACATTAGTTCCGCCATCACGGCGGGGGGCGCCTTCGGAGCCGGAACCTTCACCCTGACCTTGAACGGCCTTGAGGGGATTACGGACGCCGGGGAATACACGCTCATCTCCGCGGCAAGCGGGCTGGACGCCGGAAGCGCCATCTTCAACTGGGCCGGTTATACCGGGGATGAAACGCTTATCTATGAACTGGTCCAGACCGGAACCACCCTCAAGCTGGTGGTGACCGCCGCCGGGGATGTGTGGATCTGGCAGGGGACGGAAGGCCTGCACTGGAGCGATTCTACTACGGGCGCCCAGTGGGGCATTGATGGCTCTGTCGAGACGGCTGCCGGAAAGGACCTTGTCTTCAACAACACCGGAGCGGGAACCGTCACGCTCTCCGGAGCCGTTACCCCGAATTCCATCACGGTCAGCAACGCCGCGGGCAATGACTATGAATTCGTCTCTGACGGGACCGGGAAAATTGCCTCCGGCTCCCTGACCAAGCGCGGAGAAGGCAAGCTGACGCTGAACCTGGACAACACGGGCTGGACCGGAGCCATCTCCGTCCAGCAGGGGGAACTGGTGGGTCAGGTTGCCCATTCCCTGGGTTCCGGCGCCATTACCGTCAGCGGCGGCACGCTCACCCTGGCAACGGGGGAAGTGCAGCAGGACATGGGCGCCATCTCCCTGACGGGAGGGGTGCTGAACCTGGCTTCCGGTGACTTTGCCACCGCGTTTACTGCGGATAACATGACCTGGACGGGCGGTTCCCTCATGCTGGGGGCTGACGCCACGGCCACGGTTGCCAAGGCGCTCGCCAACGGAAAGGGCGTTGATCTGGCGACCGGCTCCGTGCTGACAATCAGCGGTGCGGATGACGGCACCGCCCTGACGCTGAACGCTACCGGGACGGGTACCGTTTCCGTGGCCTTGAATACTGCCTACGGTGCGAATATCCTGAATCTGGGCACAGGATTCCAGGGGACGCTCTCCGTGAACGCCGGGTATTTCCAGCTCAACAACGTGACGATAGGCGCGGACGCCATCCTGAACCTGGCGGACTCCAACGTCCGGACGGAATGGAACGGCACGGCGGGAGGAACCTTCGCCAATGACATCGTCTTCACGGGAAACCAGGTATTCGCCACGAAAGACGTCACCCTCAGCGGAGACTTGACCGGAACGGCCTTCTCCACGCAGGGCACGGGCAACCTGACCCTGGCGGGCGGCGTCAACCTGGACGGGCAGCTCAAGGTGCACAGGGGCACGGTGACGGTGAACTCCGCCAATGTGACGAAGCTGGGGGACAGCATTGACATCCAGAACAACTCCACGCTGGCCTTTGCCCGCGACTTCTCCTACGGCGGCGTCATCAGCGGCACGGCGGGAAGCACGGTGGCCGTGAACGGCGGAACACTGGAACTCACCGGAGTAAACACCTTCCTGGGCACCCTGTCCATTGCGGGCGGAGCCACGGCGCGGCTGGGAGACGGCAGCGCCTGGGCCGGCGGCCTCTCCGGTGCCGGCTCCCTGGTTATTGATACCACGGGAGACATCACCCTGGCGGGCGGGAACACTGCCTTTACCGGTGGAACCACGCTCTCCGGCACCGGCACCGTAACCCTGACGGATGCCAGTTCCCTGGGAACGGGCAAGGTGACCGTAAACAACGGAACGCTGAACCTGGCCTCCCAGAACGCGGCCAACGTCATCCTGATCACGAAGGGAAGCCTGGCGAATGCGGGTGCAAAGACAGCGGGCAATGTGGAAGTGGCCGCCTCCGCCGGAGCGCAGGGCGCCCTGAACACTATTGACCTCGGCGGTTTGTCCGGCTCTCTTGTCAGCTCCATCGTCATGGAGGACTTCTCCCGGCTTACCGGCGTATCCGGTCCTCTGGACATGACGGGCAAGACGGTGACGCTCAAGCTGGACAGCGGCAGCCTCACGGCTGGAGGAACCTCCGGGCAGGGCGTCATTGACGCGGACAGCCTGACGCTCTCCGCCGCCACCACGACCATCAACCTCGGCAACCAGGGCGTCCTGGACCTGCTCTCCGCCAACCGGGCCTCCGCTGACGGCGTGGGGCTGGTGCTGACGACGGGAACGCTGACCGTGGACAACTACAAGCAAATCAACTTCTCTCCGCTGCTGGCCTCCCTGGGCTATGTGGTCACGGAAGTCCTGGGCGCGGACGGAACGCTGATGGTCAGCGGCAATACCGATCTGGTCTACCTGGTGGACACCACCCCCAATTCAGACAATCCCAACATCAATAACTATGCCGCCCTAGACCCCTACAAGGCCGTGGGCATCAACGGCACCACGCTCAATATCAGCCTGAACGGCGCCCCGGAAGCCTCCCGTAACGGAGACGGCCTGAAAGTCAGCAACCTGATCGGCAGCAACGGCGCTCTGGTGGTGACGAACACGGCGGCGGACGCGGCGGCCAACCATGCCGTGGTGGACCTGATCCAGAATGTGGACGCAGGCACCAACAGCTACGGCGGCACCATCAGCGGGGATCATGTGGACTTCGTCAAGAAAGGCGCGGAAACCCTCACCGTGGAAGGAAACTTCACGGGGAATGACTCCAGGCTGAACTCCACGGAAGGGAACATCGTCCTGAACGGCACGGGCAACAGCCTCACCACGCTGGAACTCTCCGGCGGGGACATCACGCTGGATGGCCGGAATGACGGTGTTTCCCGTGTGACGACGGTGGAAAACCTGGCCTCCGGCACGGGCGGCGGAACCCTGGACCTGGGCAAAGGCGCCCAGCTCGTGGTCACCGGACAGCAGGCGGCCAGCCATGTGACGGACGTGACCATCTCCGGGGACGGCGCGCTGATCCTGGGCGGGGAGGGAACGGACTCTTCCCTCACGCTGGGCAACGGCTCCTCCCTGGACGGCGTTCTGCTGGACATCCGGGAAGGTTCCGCGCTGTCGACCGCCGCAGGCTCCGTAAACAGTGTCTCCGGCCTGACGGGCGCGGGCGCCCTGAAGCTGAGCGGTGCGGAAATGACGGTCAACTCCACCACCTCCCAGACCTTCACCGGTACGCTGGACGGAGCATCCGGAACGCTCAACTTCAAATCCGGCAACGGCAGCGTGCAGACCATCAAGGGCGCGGGCAACGCCGGCTACAACCTGAACGTGGCGGACGGCGGCGCGCTGACCCTGGCGGGAGCGCCGGCGGAAGGCGGCAATCCAGCGCAGGCGGCCTACAAGGGCATCACCGTGAACGGCGGCACGCTCAACATCGGCAGCGCGACGGACCCCAAGACCCAGCTCACGCTCGGCACGGACGGCCTGAGCGTGACGGGGGACAGCACAGTGACCATCACCACCTCCTCCACGACGGTGGACGGCCTGGGGAATCCCTTCGTCACGTCCAGCGGGAACATCACGCTGGGTGACGGAACGGGAGAAGTCACGCTGGTCATGAACAACCTGGACACCCTGGTTACCGGAAATACGGAAACGCTCAACATGGAACTGTTCAAGACCACGGACGGCGGACTGGTCTCCCTGGGGGACAACGTGACCCTCAAGGACATGATCCTCAGCTCCCTGTATGAAAACCTGCATCTGACCACCAATGACAGCATGACGGCCATCATCCTGTCCGGGACGGCGCGCACGGAAAACATCTTCGGTGATTCCTCCCTCACGCGGAATGCGGCCACCGGGGCGGACCTGCTCTGGAACTCCCGCTACCATATGGAGGAAGGAACCACCCTGCGGGACCTGTACACCTCCGTGTTGCTCTCCCAGAACAGCGGTGACTACTCCGGAGCGGCCAGCAAGCTGGCCGCCGCCGCGGGCAGCACGGTCACCAGCCTGGGAATCGCTCAGCGGGACTCCCTGCGGGACCAGATGGGCTGGATACGCAACCGCGTGGCCCAGATGGGCGTGAACCCTGCGTACATCAATGAAGACATGCCGTACTTCCATATGTGGATGCAGGGCACCGGTTCCTACGCCAAGCTGGACACCAAGGGTGACGAAAGCGGCTACAAGCTCTCCACCTGGGGGGGAACCGTGGGCATGGACGTGGACATCAACGACCACTTCACCGCAGGCGCGGCGTTCACGGCCAACTACGGAACCCTGACCGCGAATGCGGCGGACACGGCGGACGGAGACCTGGACAGCTACTATGTCAACCTGTTTGGCCGCTACCAGTCCCGCAAATGGTCCCATCTGCTGATTCTGACCGGCGGCTGGAATGATGCCAAACTCACGCGCACCGTGGATTACGGTACGGGCTCCTACCAGGCCCACGGCAGCACGACCGGCTTCGGCTTCGGCGCCATGTATGAACTGGCGTATGACATCGCCCTCAATGAAGACAAGAGCGTGGTGCTGCAGCCCCTGTTCAACGCCTCCATCGTGACGACGCGCATGGACGGGTACAGTGAAAGCGGTTCCGCCGGAAACGCGGGCCTGAGGGTGGAAGAGCAGAAGCTGACCACGGCGGCGCTCGCCGTAGGCGCCAGGCTCTCCGGCCTTCTGGGCTCCAACCTCTTCGGGCGTGAAGCGCTCGGAGAAGTGAGGGCGAACGTCTCCCAGGACATGGGCGACCGCCGCGGGCAGGCCAACGTGGGCTTCCTGGCGGACCCCTCCTACACGCGTCCGGTGTACGGCGCCAAGGTCGGTTCCACGGCCTTCCAGGTTGGCGTGGGCCTGAGCATCCCGGTTGGCACGCAGAGCATCATCTTTGCGGACGGGAACGCGGACATCCGCAGCGGCTCCAGCTCCATCAACGGAAGCATCGGCTACCGCTACAACTTCTAAGGCAGGGAAACGCTGTTTAACAACAAGGCCGTTCCGGAACACTCCGGAACGGCCTTCTTTGTGATGGGGCGGGATTTCTTTGAGGGGAAGATCTTAAAGCTTCATTCCCGGTCCTTCATCGGGCTGATTACTTCCATTCCCATTCAATGGGCGTTTCCATATCAGGCCGCAGCGCCTGGCGGACCGGGCAGCTCAGGGCCGTCTTTTCCAGCATGGAGCGTAGGGGGTGGGTGCCTTCCAGGGGCATGATGGCCTTCAGCTCAATCTTTTCAATGCCCTTGGAGGATTCCACCGCGCGCGCCAGAACGCGCATCCCCTTCAGGTCCGTTCCCTTTCTGGCCGCCACGACGGAAACCAGGCTCATCATGCAGGAGGCAAGCGTAGAACCGAGCATCACGCCGGGGGAGGGGAACTCCGCGCGGCCTTCAAAAGAGGCGGGCAGGTCCGTGGCAAAGGTGATATTGGAGGGAATATAGGTGCTTTCACAGCGGAATTGTCCGACATTCTCCGTTTCGGAGGTGTAATGATTATCAGTCATAGGAGTAGGACAGCCCAGCCCCGTTTTGGGTTCACAGGAATTTGGTTATTTTTATTCTTTAAGATCCTGTGGAAAAATATTCCGCATTCCGGAAGGCAGGTGTGGTTCAAGCGTTCCGGCAAACAGGGGATTCTTTAAAAACCTCTCCATGCCCAGCTTGGCGCAGATCCGGCTGATCAGCGCGGCCCAATCCGTTGCGGGGCGTCCGTTCATCACGGCATCCACGCCGCGCTGGATATCTTCCATGAGGTCCAGCGCCCGGGTAATGGCTTGCGCTCCTTCCGGGCCCGTGTAAACCCGGTCCCACGCGGAGCAATAAAACCGTACCGGAGAAAGATTCAGCAGGCGGCGCAGGGTGGCGATGCTCCAATCCCTGCTGATGTAAATGGGAACGTCGTTCCCGGCGGGAATGGCGTCTCCGGTAAACAGGGCCTCCCGGCCAGCGCGTGGAAATTGGGGATGGGCCGTTCCCTGAATTGCAGGTCAATATCCTCAATCCACCGTCGTTCCCGCTGGCTTCCGCCCGTGAGCTCCTTGATTCTGGCCGCGCTGCCGATGTGGTCCGGGTGGGCATGCGTCAGGAAAATCCCTTCGATCTCCTCCGGTTTCCGTCCGATCCCCTCCATGTAGGAAAAAATAGCCTTCTCGCTTTCGCCCACGCCGGAATCAACCAGGTAGCAGGAAGCCCCCTCAATCAGATAAATATACGCGGACCGCCTGATCACCGGCGTTACCTGGAAATCAATCCGGAGCTGGTGCGGCCCGTTACAGAGTTTCGTTACCATCCGTCCCTTTCACGATGATGGCATGGCTGTCCACGGAACCCTCCCGCAGGGATTTGATCTGCCGGTACTCGTCTGAGGCAAAGCAGCGTTCCAGACTCTCCCGGGAGGGAAACCGGATGATGATCACACGGTCCGGCTTCCAGCCGTCAGTCAGCGGAATAATCTCATTGGTCCGCACCAGGTACTCGCCGCCGTGCTTTTCCACAATGGGTTTCACCTCCCTGACGTAGGAATCATACGGGGTGTGCGCCTCCCCGGTTAATGAAACCGTAACGATAAAATAGTAACTCATATCCTTCTGTTCTGATAAGCGATGGACGTGGCGGCTGGCATGAAATGCGCGGTTGCCGGGAACCTGTGGGTTCCCGTGCTCCCCGGAAGCATGCAGGGCCTTGATGGGCAGACTAAAGCCGGGAATGCCTCCTGTTAATCCGTCTCCCGGACTTGCCGGAACGATTTAACCCACCAGACAAACCCCGGTTTTTAGATAGAACCATCCTCTCCCCCTCACCCCAGAACCCTCCGGATAGGTTCCGCATAAAGCTCCGGCTCCAGCAGGAAGGAATCATGTCCCTTGGTGGAAACAATGGTGTGAAACTCCACGGGAATGTCCGCGGCCTTGAGCTGCTCCACAAAATCCTTCTGTTCCGCCGGGCGGAAGCAGCAGTCCGTATCAATGGAAAAAACGAGCGCCGGAATCCCCGCGCGGCGGAATCCGGCCGCGGCGGTGGTAAAGGTTCCGTCCGGTGCCTGGTCCCGGATGTCGAACTCCGACCACATGTCCGCGATGCGGATGTAGGCGTTGGCGTCAAAACGTTCCGCGAACTTGGTGCCCTGGTGCAGCATGTAGCTTTGCGTGCTGCGGGTAGGCTTCATCCATGCAAGCAGGCCGGACTGCCCGCCAACTTCCTTTCTGGCGCGCTGTTCCAGCCCTTCCTGGTACACGAATGCCTTGTGACCGATGATGCGCGCGAAGGCCAGGCCTTTTTTGGGAGCCGGACCCTGATAATAATCCCCGCCGCGGAAATCCGGATCAAGTTCAATAGCCAGGATTTGCTCAAACAGGGACAGGCGGTGTTCAATGGAAGCGCGGTATCCGGAACCGATGGAAATAAAACTCCTGACCCGTTCCGGGAACTGGCACGCAAAGCTGAGGGCAATCAGGCCGCCCACGGAGGGCCCCACCAGATGAACATGGTCTATTCCCAGACTGTCCAGCAGGAGGGCCTGAAGGCGCGCCTGGTCTGTTGCCTCCACATGGGGAAAACGGGCGCCATAGGGCAGGCCGTCCTCAGGGCAGGGGCTGGCGGGTCCGGTAGTGCCGTAGCAGCCGCCCAGATAATTGGCGCAGATGATGCAGAAACGGTCCGTATCCAGCGGCTGGCCGGGGCCGATGATGCTGTTCCACCAGCCTTCATGGTTCTCCGGCTTCCAGAGGGAGCCGATGCCCGGCACCTCCGGATTGTAACCGTAGGCATGCTGGCTGCCGGAAAGAGCGTGAAAGAGCAGGATCACGTTATCCTTCTCCGGCGTCAGGGAGCCGTACTGCTCGTAGGCCACGCGCACCTTGTCCAGCACGGTTCCGTTCCGCAGGGAAAAGGAGCCGGGAAGGTCCAGAAATCTGGTTTGGACGGAGGGAAGCTGCATGGACGTGGGGAAGGGGTTCTGTCAGCAAAAAAAGACCGGCACCCGGCGGGCGGCGGTCTTCTTGAAATCTGTGTTGGACCACGGGTTACTTGACGCCCTTCTTGGAAAGACGCGTGCCTGCCGTGGCGCCCTGGCGGGCTTTGAACTTGGGATTGCTCTTGCAAATCACATACAACGTGCCCTTGCGCTTCACGATCTGGCAGTCTGCGTGGCGGCGCTTCATAGAGGCTAAGGAAGAAAGAACTTTCATGGTGTGTAACTCCGGTTTGGTGTTCGGTTCGGGAGACGGAATATACCGTTTAGTTAAGAATTGTAAAGTCATTTCTTTTCCGGAAGTGAAATTGCTGCGTTTTCCGGATGGGCCAATCGCAGGATAGGCAGGTGAAAGAGGAGAGGAGGACGGGGCACGCGGGCTCCATCGAGGCCGTATGACGGCACGGCGGAGGCTTTTCGATGGATGCGGGGATACCGTATGGAAACGTCTTTTCCGATTCAGGGGGGACGGATTTCCTCCGTTTGAAAACCGGGGCGGGCATTCCGGGCACGGAAGTCCTCTTTTTGATGCCGGTTCCTGGCGGGTGAATATGGAAATAAAGACCGTCTGCGCGGCGCACAAAGGGTTTGTGGACCGGAAGGGATTCGTATAAAATCCCTTCCGGTTTTCTTATGACTGATTCCTCCCCATCCGATTCCTCCCCGGCTTCCCGGAATGCGTTTGCCCATCATCTGGGAATGAAAGGGTTTCTGCTGATGGAGGGGCTGTTGAAGCTCGTCGGCATAAAAACGCTTTACCGCCTGGGGCGCGTGGCGGGCGGTGCGGCGTGGTATCTGCTGCCGGAGCGCCGCAAAATCGTGGAGAGGAACCTGCGCATTGTGCTGGACCCGGCCCTGCGCGGGGAGCAGCTCCACAAGTTGAGCCGGGAAAACTTTAAAAGAACGATCGCCAACTTCCTGTGCTCCGCGAAGACGGCCACCCTGACGGATGAGCAGTTGAAAAAATGCGTCACCATCATGGGGCATGAGGAATTTGCCGCTCCCGTGCTGGAAGGGCGGGGGCAGGTATGCTCCATTGCCCATTCCGGCAACTGGGAGGCGCTGGCGAGGATACGCGTGTTTTTCCCGGAAGTGGCGCGTTACGGGTCCATGTACCGCCAGTTTGACAACCCGCTGATGGAAGAATACGTGTACAGGCGCCGCACGGAGCGGGGAACGCAGATGTTTTCCAAGGAGGGCGGCATCAAGGCGCCCATGAAGCTGCTCAAGGAAGGCGCGGCCCTGGGGGTGCTGAGCGACCAGTTTGTCTGGGAGGGGGTGCATGTCCCTTTCTTCGGGAAGGTGACCGGCACCACTCCGCTACCGGCCCTGCTCAGGAAGAGGACCGGAGCGGGCATGGTAGCCATAGCGGTGCGCACGGATTCTCCCGGGCACTGGATAGCGGACATGGGGAACGTGGTGGACTTTTCCGGTTCCGACGGTTCCCTGGCTGGGGACACCATGGAAGTGAACCGGGCCCTGGAAGCCTTGATCGGCAAATCCGTGCTGGATGTATTCTGGATGCACCACCGCTGGAAATCCATTGACCGGTTTGCCCCCCGGGATGAAAAAACGTCCCGGCTTCTGGAAAACATGGAGCTGAAGCCGTACCGCATCCTGGTGGCCGTGCCGAAGGCGCTGGATGAAGCCCTGGCTACTGTCCCCCTGATCCGGGCCTTGAAGGCCGCCCGGTGCGACATGCAGGTGAACGTCATTTGCCCGTCCGCCCAGACGGGGATATGGAAAACCATGCCGGAAATCAGCCATGTGCTGCCGCACGACTCCCTGGACCAGCTCCGGAAGGCGCTGGACGCGGATGAATTTTACAGGGACGGCCCGCTGGACATGGGCGTCATGCTGGACCAGGACATGGAAACCCTGAAGGCGCTGGAGCCGTACGGCCCCATGATGTTCTCCGGGTTGTCCACGCATCCCGGCGCCCGGAAATACAAATTCCGGGTAACGGCCCCTGTGCTGCGCGCCGCTCCCCCCGCGCACCGGGTGCAGTTTTATCTGCAACTGGGCGACCTGCACGGGCTGGAAGCATGGCGCCCGGCCTTTTTCCCGGTGAAAAAGGCGCATGCTCCGGAAAATGCCCCCATCCTGATAGCCCCCTTCTCCAACCTGGGGCCTGCCAATGAATGGAGTGAGGAACAGTGGGCGGAACTGGTGCCGCTGCTGCCGCGCAGGGCCGTCCTGATAGCCCTGGAGGAAGACCGTGACCGCGCCTCCGCTCTGGCGGAACGGTTGAACGTGGAGCTGGCGGCGGGAACGCCGGAAGCGCTGCTCTCCGTGATGAATGATGCGTCGGCTGCCGTGGCGGTGGATGGAGACATCCCGGCCCTCTGCTCTTTCCGCGGCCTCCCGGTGGTGACCCTGTTTTCCACCCGCCTTCCGGACGTGTACCGCCCCATGGGCCTCTTCAACCGTTCCCTGTACAGCCACCAGTGCTGTTTCCCCTGCTTCCTGAAGGAATGTGACCGTGACGTTCCCTGCAACCGCCATATTTCCGTACAGGAGGTGCTGGCGGCGGTGGAGGAGATTTCCGGGAAGGAATGAGGATAGGGGGATGGAGGGGAAGGAATGCAGGAAGGTTTTTGTAACTGCCTGTGCCTTGTCCATGGGGGCCTTTCGGCCTCATTTCTGGCAGCGCGGCCATTGGAAGGCCCAGTGGAAGAACAGGTTCTTGTGGCATGCCTGGAGCATCCGGCTGGGAGTTAGGCCCTCCCGGCCTCAACAAGGGCGATAGGTATAAGTATTCGGGCCTGTTTTTAAACCAATTCAGGAAAATTTCTTCATTTTCCGAATTTACCGGATGCGGAAATGAACACTGCTTCCAGCCGGGAAGAAGAGGAACTCTCAATGCACGCAGTCCGGAAATCCTTCCCGGCGGAAAGTGCTGCGAACCTGTTCCGTGAGTTCCGCGGACGGTTCCGGAACGTCCTTCAAGGTATATTCCAGCTTCAGTTCCTCCCATTTGAAGCGGCCCATTTGGTGAAAAGGGAGCACATCCACGCGGTCCACGTTGCCCAGGCTTGCCGCATAGCGGGAAAGCTCCGCGATGTCTTCCATGTTGTCCGTCCATCCGGGGACGAGCACGTACCGGAGCCAGACGGGTTTGCGGAGGACGGCCAGGCGTTCCGCGAATTCCAGGGTAGGGCGCAGTTCGGCGCCTGTCAGGGCCTTGTACTGTTCCGCATTCCATGCCTTGATGTCCAGCAGGACCACATCCGTATGCGCCAGCATATCTTCATCCGCATTCCGGCCCAGATGGCCGGAAGTGTCCAAGCAGGTGTGCAGGCCCAGCCTTTTGCACCCTTTCAGCACGGCTTTGGTGAAATCCGGCTGGAAAAGGGGGTCTCCGCCGGAGAGGGTGACGCCCCCTCCCGCGGCCAGCAGGAAATCCCGGTAGCGGGCTATCTCCTCCAGAACGTCCGCCGCGCTTCTGGTCCGGCCCCGGCGCACGCAGGAGGTGTCCGGATTGTGGCAGTAGCGGCAGCGCAGGCTGCACCCGGACAGGAAGAGGACGAAGCGGATGCCGGGGCCGTCCACCGTGCCGCAGGATTCCACGGAATGGACCAGCCCCGTGACCGTGCCGTCGCCGTCCGGGACCGGATTCTGGGGAAAAGCCTGCGGCATCCGTGTTTTGGTGGAATTAACGGGTGTGGAAGGTGCGGTTGATGACTTCCTGCTGCTGTTCCGGGGTGAGCTTGATGAAGTTCACGGCATAGCCGGAAACGCGGATCGTCAATTGCGGGTATTTTTCCGGGTGGTTCATGGCATCAAGGAGGGTTTCCCGTTCCAGCACGTTCACGTTGATGTGGTGGCCGGTGGCGGCAAAGTAGGCGTCCAGCAGGGAGACGAGCTTAGTGCGGCGTTCCGTTGATTCCTTGCCCAGGGCCTGCGGCACGATGGAGAAGGTGTAGGAAATACCGTCCAGGGAGTCGTCATAGGAAAGCTTGGCTACGGAGAGCATGGAGGCCACGGCTCCGTTCTTATCCCTCCCGTGCATCGGGTTGGCGCCGGGCGCGAACGGTTCCCCGGCGCGGCGTCCGTCCGGGGTATTGCCCGTCTTCTTGCCGTAAACCACGTTGGAAGTGATGGTCAGGATGGACTGGGTGGGCAGGGAGTTGCGGTACGTGTGCAGCTTGCGCAGCTTTTCCATGAAGCCGGTGACCAGGCTGCATGCGATGCCGTCCACGCGCGGGTCATTGTTCCCGTAGCACGGGAAATCCCCTTCCGTTTTAAAATCCACAATCAGGCCGTCTTCATTGCGGATGGCCTTCACCGTGGCGTACTTGATGGCGGACAGGGAGTCCGCGGCCACGGAAAGGCCGGCGATGCCCGTAGCCATGGTACGCAGGATTTCCGGATCATGCAGCGCCATTTCCATGCGTTCGTAGCTGTACTTGTCGTGCATGTAGTGGATGATGTTCAGCGCGTCAATATAGGTCCTGGCAAGCCAGTCCTGCATCTTGTCATACAGGGCCATCACTTCCTCATACTTCAGGATTTCTTCCGTATAATGCGGGGAGGGCGGGGCTACCTGTTTGCCCTTGAGTTCATCCACGCCGCCGTTCAGGGCGTACAGCAGGCATTTGGCGAGGTTGGCGCGCGCGCCGAAGAACTGCATCTGCTTGCCGATGCGCATGGCGGACACGCAGCATGCAATGCCGTAGTCGTCCCCCCAGTGCGGACGCATCAGGTCATCATTCTCATACTGGACGGAGGATGTTTCAATGGAGACCTTGGCGCAGAAGCTCTTGAAGGCTTCCGGCAGGTTCACGGACCACAGAACGGTCAGGTTCGGTTCCGGAGCCGGACCCAGGTTGTACAGGGTCTGGAGCATGCGGAAGGAGCTGCGGGTGACCAGGGTGCGCCCGTCTTCCCCCATGCCGCCGATGGATTCCGTCACCCACGTGGGGTCCCCGGAAAACAGGTTGTTATAATCCGGCGTGCGGATGAAGCGGACGATGCGCAGCTTCATCACGAACTGGTCCATGATTTCCTGCACTTCCTCCTCCGTAATGAGGCCCCGTTCCAGATCCCGGGTAAAGTAGATGTCAAAGAAGGTGGAGACGCGGCCCAGGGACATGGCGGCGCCGTTCTGTTCCTTCACGGCGGCCAGGTAGCCCAGGTAGGTCCACTGCACGGCTTCGCGGGCATTGGCGGCGGGGCGGGTGAGGTCGCACCCGTAGGAGGCGCCCATCCTTGCGAGTTCTTCCAGGGCGCGGATTTGCTCGCTCATCTCCTCCCGCAGACGGATCACCTCGTCCGTGAGGGGGATGTTTTCATGGTTCTTCAGGTCCTTGCGGCGTTCGGCGGCCAGCTTGTCCGTGCCGTACAGGGCCACGCGGCGGTAGTCCCCGATGATGCGCCCGCGCCCGTAGGCGTCCGGAAGGCCGGTGATGATGCCGGCGGAACGGGCGGCGCGGATGTCCGAGGTGTAGGCGTCAAAGACGCCCTCGTTGTGCGTCTTGCGTATCTTGTTGAAAATGTCCGCGGTCTTTTCACACATCTTGAACCCGTAGGATTCCAGGGCCTGCTGGGCCATGCGCAGGCCGCCGAAGGGCATCAGGGCGCGCTTCAGGGGGGCGTCCGTCTGGAGGCCCACGACCACTTCCAGCTCCTTGTCAATGTAGCCGGGCTTGTGGGAGACGATGGAGGAGACTACTTCCTCGTCCGCATCCAGCACGCCGCCGTTGTCCGTTTCCTGTTTCAGGAGGACTTTCAGTTCCTCCCACAGTTGAAGCGTGCGCCGGGAAGGGCCGGAAAGAAAATCTTCATTGCCGGAATAGGGAGTGTAGTTGTTCTGGATGAAATCCCGTACGTTGATGGACTCCGTCCATGCTCCGGGCTTGAATCCCTGCCACTCCTGCGGGAGGGCCGGGGATGCCTTCAAGTCTTTTGCCATGCTGATCATAAATAGGATATAGTGTGGAAAACCGGAGAAGGGAACTCCTCAACCGCTGAAAGGCCGGGAACCGCGAAACTCCGCGCCACATAATTATACCGGGAATTCCGGGGGACAACAAGGCCAATTCTTCCGGAAAAGGGTGTCCGGGCCGTTGCCCTGGTCTGTTTCAGGTATCTGACTGTGCCGGAATAAAAGCGAGGAAAAAATTCCGGTCGCGGAGGGGCGGGAAAGACCGTTTTTCCTTTACTTTCCGCATGTTCGTCACATTATTTTGATTATTATAATGAAGTCTCTTTTATTCCGTTGTTTGTTGTTGGCGGGCGTTTCCTGCCTTGCCTTTTTCTCCGGAGCCTGTGCCGAGGAGTTGCCGTCTACGCT
Organism: Akkermansia sp.; assembly: GCA_048388685.1. GTDB lineage: Bacteria > Verrucomicrobiota > Verrucomicrobiia > Verrucomicrobiales > Akkermansiaceae > Akkermansia. The sequence continues at coordinate 209,300 of DBGCTZ010000022.1, forward strand.
AAAGCCCCAGGTGAACAAGCGCGCCGTCTATGGCTGGAATGCCCGCCATGAGGCCGTGATGGAGCGGAACCGGACCGTCAAGCCGGAGTATGTCATCTTTGGTGACAGCATCATCCACCGCTGGGGAGGGGAACCTTCCGGAGACGACCGGGCGCTGGGGACGGGCAAGGTAGCGTGGGAAAATCTTTTCTCCCCTCACACGGTGACCAATATGGGATTTGGTTCCGATTACGTGGACAATGCCTATTACCGTGTGCAGCTGGGGGAACTGGACGGCATCTCCCCGCGCGTGATCATTGTGCTGCTGGGAACCAACAATCTTGGGGGCCGGAAGGATACGCCCCAGGCCTGTGCGGACAACCTCAAGGCTTTTGTGAGCCTGGTGCGCCAGAAGTGCCCGGATTCCAAGCTTCTGCTGCTGGGCATTCTGCCCAGGAAGGAAAAAAAGCTGGCTCCCCTGATTGTGGAAACCAATGAAATGATCTCCGGCATGGCTGATGGAAGCACGGTGTTTTTCGCCAATCCGGGCACGGAGTTTCTAGCGGAAGACGGCGTGTCGCCAAAGCGCGGCCTGCTGGTGGACGGTTTGCATCCCAGCGCCGAGGGGTACAACATGCTGGGGCAGGCATTAAGTTCTCTTCTGGAAAAAATGGACGACAAGTACAAGGGCGGCTCCGTAGTCCGGTAAGGCGGGAGTAGGGAGGAAAGCGTGTCCCGGCGCCTGGGTATAGGTGCCGGGTGAAAACAGGTTCCTTTTCCCTGCCATAAGGCCCTGTTGAAGCGGTGGTCTTTTCCGCGCGGGCGGGGTTGCCGCCGCATGTGATCTTGATGCGCGGAAGGATTTCCATAAACTGGTTTCCAATTCCGCCATCCCGTCATGAATGCCGTGTTGCATACATTTACCGTGTTGCTGGGCGCCGCCTGCCTGGCGCTGCCCGCATCTTCCGCGCCCGCGCCCGCTCTGCCTCCCACCCTGAAGCCGGAACCCCACCAGCGGGATCCGTATGACTGGAATGCCCGCCATGAAGCCGTTAAAAAGCGGAACCAGGCGGTGAAGCCGGAGTATGTGATGATCGGGGACAGCATCACCCACCATTGGGGCGGAGAGCCCTCCGGAGACAGCAAGAAAGTGGGGGCGGCGTCCTGGAACCAATTGTTCGGTCCCCATGCGGCGACCAACATGGGCTTCGGCTTCGATTACGTGGACAATGCCTATTACCGCGTGCAGAACGGAGAGCTGGACGGCATTTCCCCGCGAGTCATCATCGTGCTGCTGGGAACCAACAATCTGGGCCACCGCAAGGATACGCCGCAGGCTTGTGCGGACAATATCAGGGCGTTCGTGCGCCTGGTGCGCCAGAAATGCCCTTCCTCCAAAATTCTGCTGCTGGGCATTCTGCCCAGGAAAGAGAAAAACCTGGCCGGACCGGTGAAGGAGACTAATAAATTGCTGGCGAAGCTTCAGAATGGGAAGAACGTTTTCTTTGCCGATCCGGGGAAGGCCCTCCTTTCCGGAGACGGCGCTGCTCCGAAAAACGAATTCATGAAGGATGTGGTGCACCCCAATGCAAGGGGGTACGAAGTGCTGGAAAAGGAACTGGCCGTATGGCTGAAAAAGATGGATGCGAAGTACCGCGGCGGAAAACCCGCCGGGAAGCAGGCGTGACGGTGGTCTTTTTGAATAAGGAGGGATTTGGGCTTGAAGGGGAAGCCCCTCCTGTAAGAATATACGGCCTTTAGTCTGAATGTCCGATTTATGAAAAGCCTGTTGTTTGCCCTGTTTACCGGTTCTGTCTGCTGCTGTTATGCCCAGCAGACCACTGTTCCCGCTCCGGAGCCTGAAGTGGTAGCCACGCCGCCGTCTGATGCAGGACGCGGCCTCATCCGTGTGAATGCCCGTGAAATCCGCCACTATTCCGGCACCCGCAAGGAGCCGGATTACCTGGTCAGCAAGGATAACGGAAAAACCTGGGAAATGAAAATGGCTCCGGCCAGCTATCCGCCCAACTACGGCGGCATTCCCAAGGAATCCCCGGCGATTGCGCGCAACCCCGTCACCCGGGAATTCATCCGCGTGCAGCCCATCGGCGGCTTCGTGTTCCTCTCCAAGGGAGGATTGGACGGCAAGTGGTTTGCCGTCACGAATGACGGCAAACTGGAAGAGGATTGGAAGAATCCGGAAAAGCAGAAAAATCTGAAAAAGCTGGGGGGCATCATGCGCACGCCTACCTTTGTCAACAAGGGCAAGAGGGTGATCGTGCCGTTCCACAACATGGGCGGCGGCACCAAGTTCCATATTTCCGATGACGGCGGCCTCACCTGGCACGTCTCCAGGAATGGAGTTACCTCTCCCAAGCATGACGGCAAACCGCCCCACCAGGGCGTCAGATGGTTCAACAATGCCGTGGAAGCCACGGTGCTGGAAATGAAGGACGGCACCCTGTGGGCGCTCGCCCGCACCTCCCAGGACCAGGCATGGCAGGCTTTCTCCAGGGACTTTGGCGAGATGTGGAGCAAGCCGGAGCCGTCACGCTTCTTCGGCACCCTCACCATGAACACGCTGGGACGCCTGGATGACGGAACCATCGTTTCCCTGTGGACCAATACCATGGCCCTTCCTGAAAACGCCACCGCTGGCAACGGCACGTGGGAAGACGTGTTCACCAACCGCGATTCCCACCACATCGCCCTCTCCGATGACGAAGGCAAGACCTGGTACGGATTCCGTGAAATCATTCTGGACGAACACCGCAACCATCCCGGCTATGCCACGCTAGATGGTCCGGAAGACCGCGGCAAGCACCAGAGTGAAATGGTGCAGCTGGACAAGAACCGCATCCTGATTTCCCTGGGGCAGCACAAAAACCACCGCCGCCTGGTCATCGTGGACCGCCGCTGGGTGGCTGCCAAAACGCGCGCCACGCAGACGGGCAGGGACCTGGATACCCAGTGGACCATCCATACCTATATCCCGCAGAAAAAGGGCCATTGCAGCTATAACCGCAAGCCCTCCGCGGAACTGGTTGCGAACCCCTCCGGAGGTGCCGCAAAAGTTCTGCAAATCAAGCGCCTGAACGATCCCGAGCTGGTCAATGAAAAATCCAATGTAGACTATCAGAACGGGGGCGCCACCTGGAACTTCCCGAACGGAACCACGGGACAGGTCAAATTCCGCTTCCGCGTGGCGGACGGGGAGCAGGCGGACGATTCCGGCCTTCAGGTCTCCCTGACGGACCGTTTGTTCAACGCCTGTGACACCACCACGAAGGATTACGCTCTGTTCACCTTCCCCATTAAGCTGAAACCCGCGCCCCATCTCCTGCTGGGGATGAAAAAAGTGCCCGTTACGTCCGGAGCATGGCATGAGGTCTCCATTCTTTGGCAGGGCCCCCAGGCCGTGGTTTCCCTGGACGGAAAGAAGGCGGGCACGCTGAAAATGGTGAACAAGTCTCCCAATGGAGCCAGTTACATCCATTTCATCAGCACCGGGTCCAAGCCGGACGCAGGCGTTCTGCTGGATACGGTGAATGTCCGTGTGAAATAGGCGGCGCGGCGCAGGGCTCGGAGCCTAACGGCTTCCGTCCTGTGGAAGTGGTGCGGTGCTTAACTCCGGCAGGTGTTTCAGGACCAGGTGCAGGTGGTCGTTTGACCGGTTCCCGATCTGCTGGAGGGCCGTGCGGCCGTACTTGTCCCGCAGGGTAGTATCTGCGTGGTGGTCCAGCAGAAGCCGTGCAATGCCCAGTTTCAGCCGGTCCAGGGTATCGTCCCCCAGCAGCATGTCCCGGCAGCATAGCATCAGAGGCGTTTCCCCGGCTGCATTTTGATGGTTGATGTCCGCTCCCTCATTGATGAAGAGATCCACCAGTTCCCGGATTTCCGGGAGGTGGGCTACATCAATGAAGGCCAGCTGGCGGCACAGGTTCAGCAGGGCCGTGTCACCGCCGGAATCCGGCGGGGCTGTCCCCATGGGCATGGCGGCGTTGACGTCCGCCCCGTACTCCACCAGCGTATGCGCTATTTGCAGCGCGGTTTTAGAACTATTCAGGTTCAGGGAAAGAAGGGGAGGAGTCATCTCTCCGCGGAAATTGGGATCATACCCGGCTTCACACAGCTTGCGGACCAGGAGGGGATAGCCCGCGGCGGCGGCCCAGGACAGGAGGCTGGTTTTTTTCCCCCTCAATTCCGGCCGCAGGGAAATATCCGCCCCGCATTTGAGAAGAAAGAGAGCCGCTTCCTCATAGGGCGCACCTCCGATGCCGGCCACGCAGGTCATGACCAGCGGAGGCCAGCCCATCGGGCCCGGTTTATCCACATCCGCGCCGTACTGGACCAGCAGGTTGAGGCAGGAAAGCCTGTTGTGCACCGGGAGGGGGTGGGCATCGTCCATTCCGGGGTAGCACGCATAGGTCAGGGGAGTATCCCCCAGCTCGGAACCGGGCATGGACGGAATGGCCTGGTGCGGCAGGATGATCTGGAGGTTCGGGTCTGCGTTGCGCTGCAGCAGGCGGTTCAGCAGCTGCACCTGTCCCAGCCCGGCAGCCAGATGCAGGAGGGTTTCATTGGAGGGGGTGCGGCAGCGGCCGTCCGCCCCCTCCGCCGTATTCCGGATCATCTGGAGCCTTTCCCTGATCTCCTCCTGCATGTACTGGCGCATGGAAACCTCTGAAAACATGTGCCAGTCAATATGGCGGGAATTGGGGGAAAGCCCGCGGAGGATGAAACGTTCCGGGCTGCGGTGCGCCGTAAAATCCGCTGCAGTGAGAATCTGCTCCTTCTCCGCCCTTGACCACAGGGGATTAAATCTCCATTCCCCGGGAGCGGGATCACTCCTGAGGAACCAGAAAATGGTGGAACCCGCGACAAGAGCCGCAAAAACGCTCAAAGCTCCAAAAAACCAGAGAGTCTTTTTTCTTAATGTCATGTGTATCATAAGCAGGGTAACTGCGAGAGGCTATGATGCAGGAATCCGTAACTTCGAGCAATGAAAAAATGGTCCGCATAAGCAAGGCCCGCTGCGGACCGTACGGGAATTTGAATGGCGGATTGTGAATCCGGACATAATCCAACTAATTGAATTTAAATAAATCATATTACCATACCCCAGGCATGCCGGGACAGTTGGGACATGACACCATATTTCCCCCGGCCCCCGTAATTTACTTTATTTATGGGCTTCCTTTCCCTGCCGGGCGGAAAAAAATCCCACGCCGAATTCACAATCCGGTATGATGCGTTAGGCATTGCGGGTGTGACGGCTGACTTTAAATTGCCCTCATTTGCCGATTGGTGATCCACCATGGAAAAATGCAGGAAGCGCCATTTTTCCATGAATGTGATGGAGGAGGAAACATTCGCTGGCAGGAATTGTTTTTCTCTCCTGTACTCTGCTGTCTGAGGCCGGTCTTGCCTTGGAAGAACCGGGAAAGGATGATTCAGGCAAGGTGATGGATTCAGTCAAACTCATTGCGTCCGATATGGACGGCACGCTGCTCAATGGAAAAGGGGAGCTGGACCCTGCGTTTTTCAGCCTGTTTGAACAACTGGAACGCCGCGGCATCCGCTTTGCCGCAGCCAGCGGGCGGCAATATGACGGACTGCGCCGGACCTTTGCTCCGGTAGCGGACCGGATGCTGTTCATTGCAGAGAACGGGGCCTATGCGGCATCCGGGGGAGAGGAATGGCGCGTGCTGGATATGGACCGGGAAACGGTAGCACAGGTGATCGGCATGGTCAGGGGCATTGAAGGGGCGTGCATCGTCCTCGCTGGCCGGGATTCCGCGTATATTGAGGACAAAGAGCTGGAATTCGTCCGGGAGGCACGCAGGTACTACACCCGGTGCAGGGAGGTGGACGATCTGCTGGACGTGCAGGGAGACAGGCTGCTGAAAATTGCCGTGTATGATCTTCAGGGAGCGCAGAAAAACAGTTATCCGCGCCTGAAGCACTTGGAACATGACTTCCAGGTGGCCGTCTCCGGAGAAAAGTGGATGGACATCAGCCGGAAGGGAGCGGACAAGGGAAGCGCCCTGGAACTCATCCAGCGGAAACTGGGCATTTCTCCGGCGGAAACCATGGTCTTCGGCGACCAGATGAATGATGCGGAAATGATGCGGCAGGCCCGGTTCAGTTATGCCGTGGCGAACGCCGTGCCGGAAATCCGTGCCATGGCCGCGTTTGAAGCTCCGTCCAATGAGGAAAACGGAGTCATGCAGGTGCTCGGAAAGGTACTGGACTCCCACGCTCCGCACGGCGGGGCCCCTTTGCGCTGACGTCCGGATTTGTGTTGTCCGGGGTGCGGAATCCGCAACATGAAGGTTTGCTGCAATGCCGGAGTTTTTGATGGAGTTGTGTTCTTTGCTGGCCACAGGCTTCCTCGCGTGCGTGGCTGGGGCTCTGCTGGGCGCGGTTTTCCTGTTCCTCAAATTTATGGGGCTACGTTTTACGGTTTTTGTGAGAGGACTGGTTCTGCTGGAACAGGGATGGAACCGGACACTTCATTTGATGAGAGTGTAAAGCCGTTGTCCGCGGCGATGAAGCGGGCTTCCTGCACGCCTCCCTGCTCCAGGGCATCCCGGAAATCGTCCCGTGTCTCCTGATAACCGTCATCCGCCAGTTGCCAGGTGCCGAAGTGGAAAGCCATGCCCTGCCGGGCATGCAGGATTTTGAAGGCGCGGACGGCGTCGCGCGGCGACAGGTGGACGGCTGCCATCAGGTCTTCCGGAAGATAGGAACTGATGGAAAGAAGAGCCAGGTCCGGCGCGCCGAGCCTGTCCCGTATTTCCGCGAAAAAGCGCGTCCATCCCGTATCTCCGGCAAAATAAATGCCCGGACCATCCGTTCCCCGCAGGAAAAAGCCTCCCCACAGGGACTGGTTGGCGTCCCTGTGGAACGGACTGCGGCCACTGTAATGCCTGGAAGGGGTGAAGGTGACGGTGGTTTCCCCTTCTCCGGACGGCAGAATGGCGGATTGCCACCAGTCCAGTTCGCGTATCCGCGCTTCTGCGCCGCAGTGGCGGGCAAGCAGGGAACGCAGACCCAGCGGCACGATGAACAGGGGATGAAACCGTCCCTCCAGCCGTTTCAGCGTGGGGATGTCCAGGTGGTCGTAATGGTCGTGTGAAATAAGCACGGCATTTACCCGGGGCAGCTCTTCCCACGGTATTCCCGCAGGCCGCGTGCGCCTGGGGCCCATCCATGAAACGGGGCTCACGCGGTCCGACCACACGGGGTCCGTCAGCACATTCAGGCCGTGCAGCCGTATCAGGATGGTGGCGTGGTTGACCATGGTGGCCTCCCACTGTCCCGGTTCCACGGGAGAGGGCAGGCACGGATGATCTTCATTTTCCGCCACGGCGGGGTAGGGGCGCGTGCGCCGCGTGAGCATCCATCTGATGATGCGCCAATGGCTGCGGTGCGGTATGGGCTCCGGACAGGAAAACCGTTCCGCTTCCCGTTTTTTTCCGGCGGATGGGCGCTGGAACCGTGACTGGATGAATGAACGCAGGGACATGGGGGAGGAGAGTCCATCATACCGTTTCCGGTTCCGGGAAGAAACGGGAGGGCCTGTCAGCAGGAACCGCCGCCGTCCTTTTTAGTTTTGCTTTTCCGGGACTGATATGGTACACCCGTGCCAGACGTCATGAATCAGGAATTCTTTTCAGTGCTTGTGCAGGTGGTGGCAGCCTTGGGGCTGGCCGGCATTATTTTGTTGCTCAGTATCTTGATGGGCAAGCGCTCATCCGTGCGCAAGCCTGCGGACATTCCCTATGAATGCGGGATGATTCCCATGGGGGAAGGCGCGCCCATGTTCTCCGTGAAATTCTACATGGTGGCCATGCTCTTCGTCATCTTTGACCTGGAAGTGGTCTTCCTCTATCCCTGGGCCGTCAACTTCCGTGACTATGTGATGATGAATCCGGAATCCTTCACGGCCATGTGCATCTTCATCGGCATTCTGCTGGTGGCCTACCTGTACGCGCTGGGCAAGGGTGCACTGAACTGGCACCACGATCCCCGCTGATTATCCCCTGTCCCTTTTTACTGGAACGCCGTATTCCCCGCCGGAATGCGGCGTTTTACTTGGAGGAGGGGAATGGACCGGGGAACACGACCGCAGGCGGAAACGCGGCATAGGCTTGTTACTTGCTTGTGTGCCTCTTTTGGAAATATTTTCTTATTGTCTTAAAGAAGATTTCTCTTGCCAGGAGAGGAGAATGAAGCTAGCGTTTGCGTGACCGGAAATCCAGCATGAACCTGCCTCTTCCCAAAACGCCCCTGGGGGCCTACCGCCTGTCGGTCAGCGCCTTCTTTTTCCTGCAGGGGCTGGTATTCGCCAGCTGGGCATGCCGCATTCCGGACATCAAGAAAGCGCTGGAGCTGAATGACGCCGATCTGGGGTCCGTGCTGTTCGCCGTTCCGGTGGGGCAAATGTGCGCCATGGCCCTCTCCGGTTACCTCGTGGGCCGTTTCGGCAGCCGGAGGATGCTGATGGCTGCTTCCGTCTTTTATCCCGCCGTGCTCGTATACCTTGGGATGGCCGCCTCCTTCTGGGAGCTGGCGGGCGGCCTCTTCCTCTTCGGCGTGGCCGCAAACATGACCAACATCTCCGTCAATACCCAGGGCGTGGGGGTGGAGCGGCTGTACCGATGCAGCATCATGGCCCGCTTCCATGGACTGTGGAGCCTGGCGGGCTTCTTCGGCGCGCTGCTGGGCGCGGTCATGGTGGACTGGCGCGTGGGTACGGAAACGCACTTCATCTTTATTTTCCTGCTGTGCATGGTCATTCTGGCCGTCTTCTCCCGCACTCTCCTGCCGCGGGACGCCCGGCGTTCCTCCACCCAGGGCGGAGGTATGTTCCGGAGCATGGACGCCTATGTCCTGGTCATCGGCCTCATCGCCTTCGGAAGCATGGTCAGTGAAGGCACCATGTTTGACTGGAGCGGCGTGTACTTTGAAAGCGTGGTCCAGCCCGGACCGGGACTGGTGCAGGTGGGGTACGTGGCGTTCATGAGCACCATGGCCCTGGGGCGCTTTACGGCGGACCGCATGGTGATGCGCTTCGGCCCCGTGCGCGTGCTGCGCGCCAGCGGCATCCTCATTGCCGCCGGGCTGCTGGTTTCCGTGCTGTTCCCGGTGCTGTGGTCCGCCACGCTGGGCTTTCTGCTGGTAGGCTTCGGCACCTCCTCCATCGTCCCCCTCTGCTACAGCATGGCCGGAAAATCCAGGAAAATGATCCCCAGCGTGGCGCTTGCCTCCGTCTCCACCATCGGCTTTCTGGGCTTCCTGCTGGGGCCTCCGGTCATTGGGCACATTGCCCACGCTTCCTCCTTGAGATGGTCCTTCTCCCTGATTGCCCTGGTGGGGCTGGGAACGGCCTTCATCGCTCCTTTCCTGAAAAAATTCAGGTAGACGGCAAAGGTGAAGCCGTGTCACATCCTCTCTTTCCGTGCCCCCTCTTACCCGAACCCTTAAAAAAGGAAGATGGTGATTATTGCAAATGGTGCGCCTGGCAGGACTCGAACCTGTACGCCTTTCGGCACCAGATCCTAAGTCTGGCGCGTCTACCAATTTCGCCACAGGCGCGACGAATGCGTGGGCGCACTCTGCCATACCATGCCTTTCCATTCAAGATTAAACAGGAGGCTTTCTCTTTGACATGCCGGGAGGTGCCCCGTATGCTGGCGGCCTATGAAAAAAATAATTACCCTGTTGAGTGTCTGTGTTCTGGCGGCGTCCTCCCATGTCCGGGCGGATGTGAAACTTCCCAAAAGCGCGTTTACTCCGGACCGGATGGAAGAGGCGCTGAAAACGGCGCGGGAGCAGAAGAAGCCGGTGGCTTATCTTTACACAAACACGGCCACCACGTGCCCGCTGGCCGCCGGTGTGTCGGAAGGGTTTCTTGATGCGGTGGGCAAACGCTGCGTGCTGGTTTACCTCCCGGTGAAGGGCGGCAAATCTACGGGGATAGCCGCACCCGTGAAGGAGGCCCTGAAGAAGGGCAAGTTTTATCCCAAGCTGGTGCTGACCGCCAGCGACGGTTCCGGCGCGCAGTGCTTCACTTATGAAGCCTATCAGGCGGATTCCAAAAAGGCGGCGCGGGAGATCAAGAAGCAGATTATCACCCTGGCCAAAAAACAGTCCTGAATCTGGCGGCAGAACATTCCGGCCCGCTGAAAACAGGTTCAACCCATGATTTCCGCCGGAAAGGGGAAGATCTTCACGAACAGGAAGTCCAGTATCCCCAGGCACAGGGCGATGCAGATGGCCTTCTTGGGCGACAGGCGCGGGGCCACCTTCAGCCAGGTGATGATTCCCGCGTGGACCGCCAGGGAGATGCCCACGGACCACCAGAAGAACGGAATGCCCGTCATGGAGAAGAGGGCCGCGAGCGGGTACGTGAAGGCCAGGAAAATGGTCATGATGGCCTCCCATTCATGGCCGCGCACCATCATCAATTGCTTGGACAGGAGGGAGAGGTACAGGCAGGAGGGGACCACTACGCACAGGCTCAGGGAGATGATCCCTTTTTTCGCATACCGTTCTTCCTGCGTGGGAATGTACATGCCGCATATACTGGGTCAGCAGGGGGGAATTGTCAAACATTGTCCTAGCCCGGCGGGGAGGGGGGGCTATACTGGCGGCATCGCATATGTCGTCTTTTGAATTGAATTCCTCCTTCAAGCCCTCCGGCGACCAGGAGCAGGCCATCGGCAAGCTCCTCAAGTCCCTGGAGGCGGGCAACAAGCACCAGGGCCTGCTGGGGGTGACGGGGAGCGGCAAGACGTTCACGATGGCGAATCTGATCGCCCGGATGAATCGGCCCACGCTGGTGATTTCCCATAACAAGACGCTCGCCGCGCAGCTCCACTCGGAGCTGAAGAGCTTTTTCCCGAATAACGCGGTGGATTACTACGTCTCCTACTTTGACTACTACCAGCCGGAAGCGTACATCGCCAGCTCGGACACCTACATTGAAAAGGATTCCGCCATTAATGACGAGCTGGACCGCCTGAGCCTGAACGCCATGAATTCCCTGATGACGCGCCGGGACGTGATCGTGGTGGCGTCCGTCTCCTGCATTTACGGCCTGTCCACGCCGGAGGACTACCGGAACCTGACCCTGCGCATCCGGGAAGGGGACATCATGGACCGGGACGTATTCCTGAGGCAGCTCGTGGAGCGCCTGTTTGAACGGCAGGATTTTGATTTCACCCGCGGCACCTTCCGCGTGCGCGGGGAAGTAGTGGAGGTGTTTCCCGCCTATTCGGAAGGGGAGGCGATCCGCGTGGAGTTTTTCGGAGACGAGGTGGAACGGGTGTCCCTGATTGATTCCAACTCCGGACGCGTGCGGGAACGGCTGGGGAGCTACACCTTCTTCCCGGCCAAGCAGTACGTGGCCGCTCCGGAAAAGCGGGCCGCTGCGCTGAAAGCCATCCGGGAGGAGCTGGAAGACCGCGTAGGCTGGTTTGAAAGGCATGGCCATCTTATTGAGGCGCAGCGCCTGAAACTGCGCACGGATTATGATTTGGAACTGATTGAGGAACTGGGTTTCTGCAAGGGGATTGAAAACTATTCCCGCCACCTTTCCGGGCGTCTGCCGGGCAGTTCCCCGTCCACCCTGCTGGATTTCTTCCCGAAGGACTCCCTGACCCTGATTGATGAAAGCCACGTGGCCGTGCCCCAGCTCGGCGGCATGTACGAGGGGGACCGCAGCCGGAAAAACATTCTGGTGGAGCACGGCTTCCGCCTGCCCAGCGCGCTGGACAACAGGCCGCTGAAATTCCATGAATTCATGGAGAGGCAGAACCAGATCGTGTACGCCTCCGCCACACCGGGACCGTTTGAACTGGTGAACTGCCGTGCGGACAACAAGACTTACATTCCCGTGCGCCGCGCCGCCAGGGCCGGGGAAAAGGCCCCGGAGGGCTTCAAGGGCATCCTGTTCACCTCTCCCAAGGACATCCGCGTCACCCCCAGCCCGTCCACGGAGCCAGTGGAAAAGTTTGACCCCACCAAGCGTTCCACTCCCCTGATTGTGGAGCAGATCATCCGTCCCACCGGACTGCTGGAACCGAAGATCACCATCCGCCCGCTGAAAGGGCAGATTGATGAGACGATCGCCCTGTGCAACGACCGCGTTTCCCGGAATGAACGCGTCCTGGTCACAACGCTGACCAAGAAGACGGCGGAAGACCTGACGGAATACCTGAAGGGCGTAGGGCTGAAGGTCTCCTACATTCATGCGGATGTGGACGCCATTGAGCGTGTGGAAATCCTGCGCGCCCTGCGTGCCCGGAAGATAGACGTTCTGGTGGGTATCAACCTGCTCCGGGAAGGGCTGGATTTGCCGGAAGTTTCCCTGGTGTGCATTCTGGATGCGGATAAGGAAGGGTTCCTGCGCAATGAGACGTCCCTGGTGCAGACGGCGGGCCGCGCCGCGCGCCACTTGCATGGAGAATGCGTCCTGTTTGCGGATGTAATGACGGATTCCATCAAGCGCCTGATTGAACTGACGGATTACCGCCGGAGCATTCAGGAAAAGTACAACCGGGAACACGGCATCATTCCGCAGACCGTGAGCCGGTCTGAACAGGGGCAGTTGAAGCTGTATGCGGAGGAGGATGAAGAGTCCTTCCGCGTGGCGGAAGACGAGGGCCGCTACGGCCTGGAAGAACGCATTTCCCGGCTGGAAGCGGAGATGAAGGAAGCGGCCTCCCATCTGGAATTTGAACGCGCCGCCCTCATCCGTGATGAAATCAGGCAGCTGCGCGGCGGAAAGGAAAAGTGATTCCGGGAGAGCGCTCCCTGACGGTTTTTATTCCAAACGGGAATACCTTATTTTCCGTGTTCTTCCACAAACGGAAACAGGAAGGAAAAAATATCACCTTGCGTTGCCGCGGAAGGGAATCACCCGGCCAGCCGGAACGCCTTTTGCCCAATTGGTGCATCAATCCCCCGCAGCCGTCCGCGTGGAAAAGGGAAAAATGGAGAACATTGTATTTTCCTCTTGCCAAAGGGTGATTGGTGCCTATACTCCTTCCACCATGACCCGCAAAGGTGGTATCAATAAAACTCGCAAGGCAGTCGCCAAGCGTTTCAAGGTTACCGGCACGGGCAAGGTACTGCGCCGTAAACAGGGTAAGCGCCACATCCTTCAGAAGAAGTCCAGCAAGCGCAAGCGTCAGCTTGGCAAGGTGGCTCTGGTGGACGAAACGCAAGTCTGGGCAGTCAAGCAGAACCTGCCTTTCGCCTAAACCGCGAAAACGCTCGACCAACGCCGAGCTTTCCTCCCGCTGAACGGGGGGCCTTCATGCAGCCTTCTTCCGATGAGAAGATAAGAACAGGCGAGACTGCAAGGAGGTGAGGAAGAACAGTCTGTTCAAGATAGAAATAGAAACAAGCTATGCCACGTGCCACTAATGGACCGGCCTCTCGCAAGCGCCGTAAGCGCATCCTCTTGCGTGCCAAGGGTTTCCGCGGTTTCCGCAGCAAACTCTTCCGCTACGCCAAGGACGCCGTTTACAAGGCTTGGCAGTATGAATACCGTGACCGCAAGCGCCGGAAGGGACAATTCCGCCGTCTTTGGATCGCCCGTATTTCCGCTGCCGTCCGCGACCGCGGTCTGACCTATTCCCGCTTTATGGAAGGCCTGAAAGCCGCCAACGTCGATCTGGACCGCAAGGTTCTTGCCGACCTGGCCGTCTCTGACGAAAAGGCTTTTGACGCCATCTTCGCGCAAGCCAAGAAAGCCATTGAAGCCAAGGATGGTGCCGCTCTCCGCGCCTAAGACGCAGCAGAGTTCATCTGTTCAGTAAACATCAACGAACAGCCCCGGAGGATTACTCCCCCGGGGCTGTTTTTCATCTCCGGGAGGTAGGAAATGGTAGAGAGGCCCCGGAACGGAATTCTTTATTTCTCCGCATTTATTCGGAAGCCTCCTGCTTCTCCTTTTCCGCAGCGGTCAGGGAATCCACCTTCCGCACCAGCCCTTCCAGGCCTCCGGAGGCTATTTTGTTCCCGTTGGCATCCACCAGGACCATGGTGGGGATGGGGCCCGGATAGTTCTGGCGGATCAGGGGGCACTCCTTGGAAAGGTTGTCCAGGTAGCCGAACAGGAAGACGGGCCATGGCATTTTGTTGGAAACAGCCCACTTCTGGGCGCCTTCCAGCCCGTGGTCCATACTGCACATGACCACTTCCAGATCCTTGCGGTCTGCTATTTTATCCCGGTATACCTCCAGGTTGTGCGGAAGGGCGGCACGGCACGGGCCGCACCAGCTTGCGGAGTAGTACAGGATAAAATACCTGGCGTTCCATTTGCCGTCCATCTTCACGAACTTGCCGTCTTTTTCCCGGTAGGTCAGCCCTTTCAACTGCTTGCCCAGAAACCCCTTCGGGATGACCATTTTAGCCAGTTGCGCGTCTGTCTTGCCTACCAGTTCCTTGTGAAAGTCAATCCAGTCCAGGTCCTCCCTGGAGAGCTTTTTCAGGGGAAAGGGTATCTTTTTCCTGGTGGACACGTTCTGCAGGATCGCATTAACCTTGTTCAGGCCCGCCAGTCTGGCCTGGAAAGTAGCGCCCGTTTCCCTGTTCGTCCAGGTGCGCGTCATGGAGGGGATATCCGGCTCTTCCGCCTGCGCCGCATGAAGCAGGGAGGGGAAGGCCAGACACACGGCTGCCAGAATGCCTGTCACGGAAATTTTGGAGACAATCATATGATATTGTTATGGAATTTTCTGTCGTTTGTCCAGAATTTAAACAACCCTTTGTCATTAGGACATCCTTGAAGCTTGTCCCCCGGAAAGCGTCATGATAGCCTCACCGACAAAGCACTACCATGGATAGCGTACTTTCTGTTCTTACCACCATTGGCATCATTTTCGGCGTGGTGATGTTGTTTAACTTCATGATCTTCATTCATGAACTGGGGCATTTTTTCGCCGCCCGCTGGCGCGGCCTGTATGTGGACAGGTTCCAAATCTGGTTTGGCCGCCCCATCTGGAAAAAAACCATTAACGGCGTACAGTGGGGGCTGGGCTGGATTCCCGCCGGGGGGTTTGTCTCCCTGCCGCAGATGGCTCCCATGGAAGCCATTGAAGGGAGCGTGGAGCTTCCCAAGGATTTGAAAACCGTCACTCCCCTGGACAAGATCATCGTGGCCGCCGCCGGCCCCATTGCCTCTTTCCTGCTGGCCGTGTTTTTTGCCGTAGCCGTCTGGATGGTGGGTAAGCCGGATGTGGAAATGGGGGTGACGACCGTCGGCTTCATTGCTCCGGACAGCCCCGCGGCGCAGGCCGGCATTATGCCCGGTGACAAGATTGTGAAGGTGGATGGGCGTCCCGTGGACAAATGGGCGGGCAATATGGAAGGCGTGCGGGAGCTGATCATGCTGGGCGAGCATGACCAGGTGGTTTTTACGGTGCAGAGGCCCGGCCATGAAGGGGAGATAGACATTTCCTGCGGATTCCGGATTCCGGAAACGTCCTGGTGGCAGCGCTCCGGCATGCGCCAGGTGGGACTGATGCAGGCGATGCCCTGCGTCGTGGGGGAAGTGCTTCCCAACTCTCCCGCCGCCCAGGCCGGATTGAAGCCGGGGGATGTGGTGACGGCGGCCAACGGGGAGCGCATCTGGAGCCCCGCGGCGCTGGATGTCCTGTTGAAGAAGAATGAACCGCTCCTGCTGGACGTGACGGGCAGGGATGGTGCTGCAAGGCAGGTGAATATTCAGGGCAGGCTCCCGGAAAACTGGCACAACAGCGCGGACGGCTCCCTGCTCAAGGGCGCCCAGCCCATCCTGGGCGTCACCTGGGACCTGAGCGCTGTGGGCCGTGACGTGACCGTGCATCCCACTCCGTGGGCACAGATTAAACAAAGTTTGAAATGGATGGGGGATACCCTGGCCAAGGTGGTTGCCCCAGGCAGCAGCGTGGGCGTGGAGCATCTCTCCGGCCCCGTGGGAATTGCCAACCAGTTTTACAAGATGTTCTCCCTGGAGGAAGGCTGGAAGCTGGCCCTGTGGTTTGCCGTGGTGCTGAACGTGAACCTGGCCATCCTGAATATCCTGCCCCTTCCGGTGGTGGACGGCGGCCACGTGGTGATGAACACCATTGAGCTGGTTTTCAGACGCCCCCTGAACGTGAAGGTGCTGGAAGTCATCCAGTTCGGCTTCGTCTTCGTGCTGATGGGCTTCTTCCTGTTCGTGACGTTCAAGGACGTGGGGGACTTCTTCGGCAAGAAGCCGGATAAGCTGCCTGCCCCGGTGTTCAAGGCCGTGACGGATTAAACGCGGGGCCTCGTCCCCATTTCCGGTTCAGTTCCATGAAGCAGTCACTGGCGGTACGTTTCCTGTTCCGGACGGTGGTGCTGGCCCTGCTGGTTTACGCCATGCTGCTCACCTGGTGGACTCCCTTCACGGGGGACAGCTTCATGCACGCCGTCTTCGGGGCGGACCACCGTGTGGCCTTCCAGCCGGTGCTGGAACGGTGCTGGTGGTCCTACATGAACTGGAATCCCCGGCTGGGGGAATTCCTGGCGATCTTTACGGCCACGGCGGGAAAGTGGCTTTTTCTGGTCCTCAACCCCTTCGTTATTCTTTCCCTGGCGCTGATGATGTTTTATCTGGCGCGGGGAAGGAGGGTGCGGCCCGGCGACTGGGGGGATGTGCTGTTGTTTTCCGTAGGAGCCCTTCTTCTGCTTACCTCTTCATCCCGGCCCGGCATCACGATGTTCTGGCTGTCCGGAGGAACGAATTATGGCTGGTCCGCCGCCGTCTGGCTGGGGTTCCTGTGCCTGTACCGCGGCTTGCTGGCCGGAACGTCCCGGATTCCGGACACGCCTTTTTCCTGGCTCTGGATAAGCCTTGCGGCTTTTGCCGCCGGCATGACGAATGAGAACCAGGTGCCCGCTTCCCTGGGCATGCTGTTCCTGTACTGGGTTTACGCGCGCTGGAGGAGGATGGAGCTCCCCCGCTGGTTCCTGATTGGCTGGGGTTTTCATGCCTTGGGGGGAGCCTGCCTCCTGCTGGCTCCGGGAAACGCGGTGCGCCTTCATTCGGAGACGGCGGGCGGCGCCGCCGTCCTTCACTCCTGGGGGGAACGTTTTGGCGCCATCCCGGAGCTGATGAACGCTTTTTACGAGTTCATGCTGCTGCCCAAATTCCTGCTGGCTGTGGCTGCCGCCGCCCTGGTCCTGCTGACGTGGAGGAGGGGGTGGAGCTGGTGGAAGGGCGTTTCCGGAAGGCGCCTGTGTGTCTCCCTGCTGTTCATTCTGGTGGCTCATGCCATGGCGGTCAGCTTTTTTGTGCGCGTCATTCCCGGCTGGCATGCCATGTTCTCCGCCACGGTGCTGATGATGACCGGCACCCTGGGGGTGTACGGAGTGTGGATGGATGCCGCGCGGAAACGCTGGATTCCTGCGTGCCTGCTGGCCGCGGCGGGTGGGGTGGCCCTGTGGGTGTGCAGCGGGTATCTGGACGCTTTTCCGCGCATCCACCGCCAGTGCGCGGAACGGAGGGCGTTTATCCTCCATGAACTGGCAGCGGGAAAAAGGAACATGGTGGTGCCTCCCTATGACCCCGTGCCCCTGGCTCCGTACGTCTCCGTGATGTGGCGCATGGGCAGTGCGGACCCGGATGAATTCATTAACCGTTCCGTAGCCCGTTATCTGGGGATTGAAAGCATCCGGGTGGCTGTGCCGGAGCCTTGATTTCCTTGCGGGAGGGGAAGACCGTTTTTGATGGAGCGGCAATGTTGCCGCAGGCCCGGCTGTCCGGAAGGATCAACGGATTTGTTTTTAAATCATATATTTATTTGAATGTGAACAGGATGGATGATGCTTTGCGGATCATTAATCCGGTGTCAATGGAAAATACTCAATATTGAACAAGATAATCTTTTTATTTTCCATGCACGGAAGAGGGCATTTTAACGGATAAATAAATGCAAGATGTTTAATTTAAATATCATAAATAACCGTTTAAGAAACTTGCATCATCACCGGATTAATGATCCGGTTTACTTTATTTCACCATGAAGCAATACTTGTTTTCTTTGGCTTTAATCTCAAGTTCCCTGCTGGCGGCGCAGGCGGCGACCGTGCAAATTGATTTCGGGCGCAGTGACGCCGCGACTTCCGGTGCGCTTAATATGAATTACGACAATGCCTCCGGAGCCCTGGGCACGATGCCGGGCAATGTCACTCTGGAGTGGAGTACTGCGGCGTGGCCCGTAGGGGATGACGGCCATACCACGACCAAGACGCCCGGGGAAGAAAACGGATGGAAGAATCCCTTTGGCGGCAGTATGCCCTTCTCATTGGGAGACAGCTTCCGGGACGGACTTTTAACGCAGACGACGACGGGTTCCGGCTCATTTACGCTGACCTTCACCGGTTTGGCCGCCGGAGAATATTCCCTGTCCCTTTTCGGCGGCTTCACCGGGAAGGACGCCTTTGCCGCCCAGACGTGGACGATCGGGGGCGCCGACGCTTCCAACGCGACGTGGTCCAATTTTGGAACAGACGCCGGTGGAGCATGGAACCAGCTTTCCACGACGACGGGCGACAGCTCCGGCACCCTGGCTCCGGGTAATGCCGCTGACGGCTCCAATGCCTCCGCCAACAAGGGCCTTTATTCCACGGTGGACCACATTGTGGTAGGGGCTGACGGTACGCTGACGCTCACCATCCAGGGGGATGGCTCCAGCAGTTATGGACGCACGGCTCTCAATTACCTTTCCCTGACCCAGGTTCCGGAGCCTGCTACGGCTGCCCTGGGCGTGCTGGGACTGGGTGCCCTGTGCCTGCGCCACCGCCGGGCCTGATTGGGTTTCCCTTAAAGGGAGGTTTCCCGGGACGCCGCAGATTCCTGCGGCTTTGGAAAGAGAGTGCGGTTTTTAATGCCGCGCTCTCTTTTGGTTCAGAGGCGCTTCTTCCATATTCGTTCTCTGGCGTCCCCTTTCCTTCAGTTGCCGCAAGGGACTGCGGCGCTCTTCCAGCGCAGGGAGCGGATTATAGTGAACCGGGAATCCGGGGTGCTCCGGAACTGCGCCATTCCGGTTTGAAAAGACCCGTCCCGGTTTTTCTGAAGCAGGGATTCTTTAAACCTGGACAGTTTCCTTCAAATAGGTGGAAACAATGGTGCAGGTGATGCGTTCCGGCGGTATTCCGGTGATTCTGGAGACGATGCGGGCATATGCGTTCAACTGGCTGGAGTGGCGTTCCCCCAATTGTTCAGGGGAATCCGCGTGGTCCGTCTTGAAGTCCACGATGCGGGCACTGCCTTCGTGGAGAATGAGCCTGTCAATCACGCCGGAAATCCAGCTGTTCCCGTCAATGGCCTCAATGCGCTGTTCCTTCATGATGCATGCCGTTTCAGGAGGCGTGAAGAATTCCCGGATGGAAGGCACTTCCATGCAGGCGGCTACGGTACGTTCCGCTTCCGTGGCGGGATGGAGGGCCCATTCCGGCTTGTTCCCCTCATCCCAGCGGGTGATCCGTTCAAAGACGGCATGGACGGCTGACCCGAACGCGGCGGATTCCACATCCGCGGCATGCTTCCCTTCATGGGCCGCATCTTCTGAACCAGCCGGACCGGAGGGGGAAAGGCGTTCCCTGATGACCGGTTTCTGCATGGGCCATTCCGGCATTTCTTCCTCCACCCGGTCCCGTACCGTTTCCGTGAATTCCCCGTACCATTCGGCATGGCCGCAGGAATACAGGCATTCCGCTCCGGATTCCGCAAGGGTATCCTCCGTCTCCTTGCCGCAGGACCGGGCCGCAGAACGGACAATCTTCCACATGGAGTCCGCCGTTTCCGTCTTGTCCTCCTTATACGGAAGAATGACGTAAGTAGCCCGCTTGGCGCGGGTGAGCGCCACGTACAGCTTGCAGAATCCGTCAAACTGCTGCTGGGCGCGCCATTCCCGGTAAAGCTCCCGGAGCTGTGGAACATTCGTGTAAACGTGCTTGGAGGGAGCCAGCACAATGCCCTCTATTCTTCCTTCCTGGTTCTTTTTGACGAAGTGGGTCAGGTGCCTGCCGTCCGCAAAAGGGGCGTCCCTGCCGATCTGCGGCAGGAGGACGATGTCGAATCCCAGGCCCTTGGATTTGTGGATGGTCATGATGCGGACGATGCCGCCGGCGGGGTCTTCCCGGCGGGTCAGGTCTTCCATGTGCCTGATCCATTCATCCAGGGAAATTCCCTTCTCATCCACCTGTTCCGCCTCATTCTTCCAGACGGCCAGGCGGTCCCGGTGGAATTCCGTCAGGACCGTGCCCCCACGGGCCAGCCTGCGTTCCACCTCTTCCATGACGGCGGCATAGCCCTCCCGTTCCAGCAGAAGGCGCCAGCCCTTCCAGTCCATGCCTTCCGGGCGTTCCGGCGTGACCAGGGGCTGAAGCGGGGAGTGGGTGAGCAGCCCCGCGGTAAAAGGGTCCCCCGGCATGAGCAGCCAACGGAAAAAGTACAGCAGGTTTTTCCCCAGGGGGGAATCCACGCCCACCGGAACGTCGTCGCACACCTCTGCGGGAATGCCGTGGTCCGCCAGCCAGGTTTTGATGGCCAGCGCCTGGTTTTTCGTGCTGACCAGAATGGCGGTTTCCAGGCCGCGGCGCAGGGCCCCCGTGCGTTCCAGAATGTCCGCCGCCGCCTGGCACACCAGGTCGTTGGCCGTGGAGGCTTCCGCCCTGGGCGCCTGCCAGATCTGGGAGACGCCTGACCGTCCTTCCAGGTGGGGGGCGCTCCGGTGTACCGGGTACTCTCCCCATTGTTCCAGGGCGGCGGGTTCGCACTCCGGAGCCGTCCGGGCGTAGTCACAGATGTCGTTCACCAGGTCCAGCACGGGCTGCACGGAGCGGTAGGAGGTGGACATGCCGCGTTCTTCCAGTTCAAGCTGGGAGGAAACGGAACGGAAAAGCTCCGGATCACCTCCGCGCCACTGGTACACGCTCTGCTTGATGTCCCCCACCACAAAAATGCTGCCTTCATTTCCGGCCTTGGATTCCGTCAGGTCTTCCAGAAAGGGCCTGATGACGCTCCATTGGGACTGGGACGTATCCTGGAATTCATCCAGCATCCAGTGGTCATACCGGCAGTACATGCGGTATTGCAGGTCCCTCTTCAGCTCCGGCGTGATGGCTCCGTCCCCCAGCATGCGCGTGACGTCATGAAACAGGAATCTTCCCTTGCTGCGGACCAGGGAGGAATATTTGCTTTCAAAAAGGCGCATCAGCCCGTGAGTGGCGCGGGTGCGGTGCAGCGCCTGCAATACCTCCATGCGCAGCCAGCTCTGGATGAGCTCTTCCAGCGGGGGCGACCAGAAATCCCGGAATTTCTCGCGCGCCTCTTCCATGGTGATGTTCCAGGCGGACCCTCCCTCCGTGCGGAAGCGCACGCGGCCCAGCCTGGCGTACAGGGAAAAGCCGTTCAGGAAGCGCAGAAACATCTCCCTGGTTTTGGCCCCGTTTTTTCCTTCCGGAACCGGGGCTTCCCGCGCCCTGTAAGCCAGCGTGTGCAGAAGGGCGTCAAACTGTTCCAGGGAAACCGGGGGAACCAGTTCCTCCGGTGTAAAGCCCAGTGTGACGGGGTTTCCCCAGGTTCCGGCGTCCGGTTCATCCAGAAAAAGTTCATGGTAGGTGTTGAGACGCCGCATCATGGAGTCCTCCGCATCCGCGGCTTCCGCATCGGAATCCGCTCCGGAAAGGAAGGCGTCCTCAAAATTCCGCCTCCGCTCCCGGTCCACGGAGCATTCCCGGTACAGGGCATGCAGGGCTTCACGGCGCGCCAGTTTTTCCGCCGTGGCGTCAATCATGCTGAATCCGCTGACGCCCAGTTCAAAGGTGCTGGTAGAGGCGATCTGGGCGAACAGGCTGTCAATGGTGCAGAGGTTGAGGCGCGCCAGATTCTGCACCAGGATGCGGAGCAGATGGCGGAAACGCTCACGGTGCAGGTTTTCCACCTGCCATGGTTCCGGAGCTCCGGGCCAGATGCCGGGTTCTTCCGGCGTTCCCTTGATGACCGCCCACAGCTGTTCTTTCAGCCGTGCCGCTCCTGCTTCATCCGTGGCGCCCTGAGCCAGGTCCGTCAGGATGCGGTCCTTGAATTCCCCAGCCGCCTTCCGGGTGAACGTGATGGCAATGAGCCTCTCGGGGTGGTTCCCGTGGTTCAGGGCCAGCAGCCCCAGAAAGCGCAGGGAAAGCTGGTAGGTTTTTCCCGTTCCGGCGGATGCGGAGATCAGCATGTTGGTCAGGGAAGGCATTTCAGAAGGGAAGGTGGGGGGTGAAGTTGAGGCCCAGCAAATCCTGAAGGTTTTCCCTCCGGGAGACCATCAGGTCCTTGAAGACGTCATAGGAGGGCGGGTTCCAGCCCAGTTCCTCCGCGGTGATGAGGCCGCGCCCTTCATGCAGGAGCTTCATCAGCTCCGCCGTCCAGCAGCGGGCGCTGTCCAGCGCGCATTCCTCATGGCCCGGCATGGTGTCATGAAGCGTGTCCCAGGAGGAAAGGCCGATGTCCAGAGGGTTGGCGGGAAGGGAGTAATAGGCCGCAGAAGGCTGGCCGCCGTAAGTCTCCATGGCCCAAAGGACGTAGACGGGCAGTTGCAGGTCCTTCCAGCGGGCATGCACCAGCCTGCCGTTTTTCTGGCGTCTGGTATAGGGGCGCAGGGCGGGGGAAAGCAGGGGCAGGGCGTCCGGGCGTCCGATGGTTTCCAGATGCTTTTTCTCACAGGAGGAGGCCGCTCCGGTCTTGTAATCAATGACCCGCACGCGTCCGTCCTCATGGCGGTCAATGCGGTCAATGCGGAACTTCATCTGGAATCCGCCCAGCGACCAGTTTTCCACCTGGTGTTCAAAGGCAATGCAGGACCAGCCGTCCTGAAGGTCCTGCAAGTGCTGGACCGCGTAAACGGAAAGCCTCTGCTCCATGGAACGCTTTTGCAGCAGCAGGGGCATGAGGGGGGAGGTGCCGTATTGCTTCCGGAAGGTTTCTTCCAGCACTTCCGTGATGGTGTCCTGGAGGGAGGCGGCGCTCATGCCGTCTTTCAGGGAGGCGTGCTCCCGGCAGAAGCATTCCAGCACGTCGTGCAGCATGGTGCCCAGTTCGTTGACGGCCATGTCCTCCTTGTCCGGGAGAAACTCCTCCTCATTCATGTGCAGGGCTTCCCGCATCCAGAAGCGCATGGGGCAGGAGAGGAACCGTTTGAGGACGGAGGGGGAGAAGGGCAGGCCTTTCTCCTTCCATGGATTTTTATAGCCGGGCGCCATCGTGCCGATGTCCGCGGCGGCCTTCCACCCTTCCGCGGGCTGCAGGTGCCAGTTGCCGCGCCGGTAGGGGAGCGGTGCGGGCGGATCGCTGATTTCCCGGAAAAGCTGTTCCACGCGGCGCGGCAGTTCCGCCTCCGGGCAGCGCATGAGCAGGGAGGAGGGCGTGAGCGGATCGTTTTTGCTGCTGGTGCGGGAGAGGACGACGGTGAGGCTCCCCTCCCGTTCACGGGAATGGAGCAGGGCGGTCAGCAGGAAGCTGTCCCTGGCTTTTTTCCGGTTGAAGGAATCAATGCCCAGGGCTTCCCGGAGTTCCTCCGGCATGAACTGGTCGGAAACGCCGCCTTCCGGCACGGTTCCCTCGTTCAGGCCTGTCAGGATGAGGTGCCGTTCCGGGCGGAAGTGGACTTCCATCCACCCCAGGGAATCCAGCATGGCCTGCGCCTTCCTCCTGTTTTTGACGCGCAGGGGCTGGAGGCACTTCATCAGGAGCTGAAGGGCCGTTTCCGGCCTGGAAAAGGCGGTGGAGCGCTGCTGCAGCCGTATGAGGCCGGAAAGGCAGGAGCGGAACATTTCCATGGCTTCCGTCTCCGGACCGTAGACTTCCGCTAGGGCCGGGAACCATTCCATCAGGCGTTCCCCCAGCATGCCGGGCTCCGCCATCCGGTTCCGCCATGCCAGGATGGCGTGAATGGAGGGAAGGGCCGCGGGATAACATTCCTTCAGTCTGGAAAGCAGGTAATCTTCCGTTTCCGGAAGGAACTTCTGCTGGATTCTATCCAGCGCGGCGCAGCAGGACTGCTGGTTGCGGATGCCCAGGGAGGCGCACAGCAGGGAGGAGCGCGCCAGGTTGAAAACGGGCCGGGCCGCTCCCTTTTCTTCCAGCGCCTGGCGGAGATGGCGGAGCAGGTCCATGACGCCGGTTCCGGCAAAGGGCTTTCCTTCCGGATTGTGGAGTCCCCAGCCGTATTCCCGCAGGCTTGCGTCCAGCGCCACGTTCATATCCGGATCACAGACGCCCAGGGCTACCTCCGGCGTCCCGCCTGCCGCCGTGAGGGCAATCAGGCGGCACGTTTCTCCGGCCAGGCGGGAGGGATTGGCCGTGATCCTGATTTGGGCGTCACGGATGGGAATGGAACAGTGGGACCAGAATTCCGGGATGGGGGAACCCCAGGAGTCAAAGGTGGCGGCTTCCTCTTCCGGCGCGTGCACCCATATTTCCACGGGCACGCCGTTTTGTTCCGCGTGTTGAAGGGCCTGGCGCAGGGGGCGCGGAACGTCCGCCACGCAGGCCAGGATGATGTGCCCGCCCGTTTCACGGAGGGAATCCAGCAGAGGAGCCGGGGCCTTCACTTCCAGGGCGGTTTTATCCGCAAGCTGCCAGCCTTTCAACTGCTCCAGGCAGTGTTCCGCCAGCCGGTCCACATCCGTCCAGCGTTCGTCCCGTCCCGCGCAGGAGTCCTGCGCCATGCCGCAGGAAATGCCCTGGTTCGCCATGGCGTGCTTCAGGCATTGCAAGCTGCCGGCCATCTCCAGCATGCTGGACAAATCCTCCGGCATGTTCCGGGGAAACAGACGCGGATAAAGGCGGTGGGGAGAGGGCCCGAGCGCTTGCAGGCAGGCGGCCAGTTCTTCCAGGCCGGAGGCCGTTTCCTCCTTTTCCTCCATCCGGGGAAACTGGTCCGCCGGAATCACCTGGGGGGAGAAAATGGCCTGGGAGGAGGAGATGGAAGCAAGGTATTCCCTCAACTGCCTGCCGGATTCCCGCGTTGGAACCAGCACCAGATGCCGGTGGAAATGCTCTCCCAGGGAAAGCAGACGCTCCGCTACGCTGCGGCAGGCCGGTTTGTCCCAGGATAAGAAAAGTCGGTTCATGGCATGGAAGCTGGACTCCCCGGAGAGCGGGGACGGGGCGGAGGATACGGGCACATGCTACATCACCGGGGCGGATTTTCCCATACATTTTTTCATGACTGCCGGGGGAAGCACAGGCAGGCGTTCCGGAGCGCCGCGGACTTCTGCAACAACGGAATGGAAATGCGGGCGATGGACGCGCATGGTTTAAAAAAGATCGCGCTTTCCTGATGAAGCAGGTTCGCTGGCGCTCAGCTTCTTCCTGGTTGCCGCAGGGGAGACGCTCCTTGTATCCGTGAATTATTTTCCGGAAAGGCTGGAATCCAGCAGGTTGAAAATCCAGTCCCTGGCGCGGGAGAACCTGAATCCCAGTTTTTCCGCGCGGTCCAGGCAGAGGCTGTAATTTCCTGTTCCATTGTAGGGCGCCGGGTCTCCTTCCTTGTCAAGAAGGGGCGTTTTTCCCGTCTTCTCCTCCAGATAAGCCAGCATTTCCCGCAGGGAAACGGTTCCTTTACTGGCGGCGTTCAGGGCGCCTTCCACCTGGTTTTCCGCCGCAAAGGCCAGCAGCCGCGCCGCTTCCTCCGCATGGATGAAGCTCATCGGACTGTCCGGATTGTCAATCATCATGGGACGTTCCGCCAGCAGATGCTCTGCATAAAAAAGCAGTCTGCGGGTGTTGTCCTCCGGTCCCATGATGACCGGAAAGCGGACGGCGAGGGTTCTCCGGGAGGCATATTCCCGCCTCATAGCGCTTTCTGCGGCGCGTTTCCCCTCCGCGTAAGAGGACTTTTCAAGTCCGTGACGGATGGGTGAATACGTTTCAGCACGGAAATCCCCTTCCCGCAGGCCGGGACGCAGCGTGTAGACGGCGGCGGAAGACGCCATCACGTAAAAGCCGCAGGAAACCGTATCCAGAACCGTGGAGACGTCCCTGGCTTCATAAGCCAGGTTGTCGTAAACCACATCATAACTCGTTCCCCGGAATGCCGCGGCCATGGAACGCCGGTCCGTCCGGTCAGCCCGTATTCGGTGCACGCGGTCCCCAAAGGCGTCACGGGTGATGCCCCGCGTGGCGATGGAAACCCGGTGCCCTTTTTCCAGCAGGGTATTCACCAGACGGGTTCCCAGAAATCCCGTGCCTCCCAAAACAAGTGCATTCATTGCTGTATGGTTGGTGGATGGTTGAGGAAAGCCGGTTGACGGCGGTCCGGATTTTTTACGGTTCCTGAACGGCGGTCTTTTTCCCGGTTCCGGTAACCAGGAGCACGCCCGTGAATACCAGCAGGACGGAGAGGATTTTCATCCATCCGAAGTGGTCCATGCCCCACAGCACCGCCACGGAAGAGGCAATCACCGGCTGGCAGTAGTTGTACATGCTGACGGCGGTGGGTTTCAGCCGCCGCTGGGCGAAGGACAGGCAGATGTAGCTGACGAAGGTGGCCAGAACTACCACGTAGGCGATGCCCAGCCACGTCTGCACGGGCAGGGCGGAGTAATGGATGGATGCCACCTCCCGGAAGGTGAAGGGCAGGCAGACGGCCACGGCGTACGTGAACATCCATTTCATCAGGGTGACGGGAGAGTATTTGCCGATCAGGTTTTTAAAGAAGACGAAGTACACGGCTACGCTGCACTGGGAGGCCAGGCAAAGGATGTCCCCCAGCAGGTTGTTGTCTCCGGGAAGGGCCGCCGCCCGCGCTCCGCTGCCGGAAATCAGCAGGATGGCCCCGACGGCGCTGGCGCAGACGCCGATGATTTTTTTCCCGGTGATCATTTCCCGGAGGACAAAGGCCGCCAGAATCATGGTCAGCACCGGGGTGATGGTCGTGATGATGGCCGCATCCGCCGGGGAAGTGAAGCCCACGCCTACCGTGAAGGCCATCTGGTTGAAAATGATGCCGAACAGGGAGGCGTAAAACAGGGTGAGCCGGTCCTTCCGTTCCAGGGTTTCTCCCGGTACGAAGGCGGAGGCCAGCCAGAACAGGAGGGCCGCGCCCAGCAGGCGGAATGTAGCCAGTGAGGCGGAGCTTACTTCCCCCGGCTGCATCACCAGCTTGCTGACGGGAGACATGAGGCCCCAGATGACGGCCGCCGTCCCCATGGCAATATGTCCCTTCAAGGTCCCGGATTCCATGGCTGCGCCCGCTGCGCGGCGGGCAACGCATTCTCCGCTTCCGCAGACGGATTGCAAGCGTTTTCAGCGTAAGGCTGGAGTCCGGGAGACGGGAACCCCGGGAATATCTTCAGGGAACATGCCACAAGGCGCCGCGACCTGTGGAAGTTAAAAGCGTCCGGAACATTTTGTTCCGGACGCTAAGATCAAAGGCGGGATGACCGGGACTGTTATTCGGCAGGCATGGAGATGCCTATCTTGTGCTCCCGGCTGTTGCCGCGGAGTTCCGGAGCGTACATGGCTTCAATCACCGCGGGAAGGGCGCTGAACCGTCCCGGACGTTCCGCGCGGAGGCGGTGGCTGATCTGGTATTCACCCATCGGCAGGGAGGAAAGGAAGATGCGTATTTCCTCATCCCCTATCTCCCTGTAGCCGGAGATGGTCCCCATCCAGGCGTAGCCGCTGGTGGTTTCCTGGGATTCGCATCCCGCGGGCTTGGGGTCGCGGAGCATGAGGTACTCCACATCGTTCTTCGTTTTCACGGTCATCACTATCTCAATGATGTCTCCGCTGGCGATGACGTCCCCGTTCTTCAGCAGGGTGCGGCGGGTCACGTCCTTCCCCTGGGAGACGAGTTTCCCGCTGTCCGTCTGCGTGTCCTTCACCGCGTCATCCTTCACGGTTTCCTTTTGGATGCGGTAGTAGGCGCGTTCCACGGTGACGGTATTCCCCGCGGCGGGGATGGGGTCCTCCAGGGAGAAATAGGTAAGGGTGGAGTTGGCATAGATGTTTCCTTTCCCCTTCTTCCTCCGGATGGTGATGGCATGCTTGCCGTCGGTCAGGTCCTTTCCGCTCATGCGGAAGGAATTGTCAAAGGTGAACAGGGTCTCCTTCGTGCTGGAGATTGTTTTGACCGGAACGCCGTCGTAAAGGATTTCCGCTTCCATGTCCTCCATGCCTTCCCGGGTTTGGAAAAGGTAGGCAGACAGGGCCTCCAGGCAGTCTGCCGTGTCCTTGGTGGAGTTCCAGTAGGTGCCGTTGGCGCGGTTGTTGAGCAGCCATTTGGCCAGCCGGGCCGTGACGGGATTGCCGGGGTCGCTCTTGGCCATCAGTTTCAGGTAGGCCGCCTGGGTGGCGACGTCGCTTCCGTACCAGCGCCACCAGTACCCTTCATTGGGAAGCCGCAGCCAGGCGGTTTGCAGGGAGTCGTCCTGCTGCAGGAACTGGGAGATGATGGGCATCACTTGCTTGAAGTCGTCCATGCGGTGGGCGTCCAGCAGGATTTCCGCCAGCTGGATCTGGCTGATGACGGGGAGTTCCAGCCTGTCACGGAACAGGTAGCGTTCCATGGGAAGGTTGATGACGCCGCCTTCCGCCAGCACGGAATAGACCAGCGTGTCCGTTGCGGAAGCCGTCAGGCGGTAATCCCCCAGCTTGAGGATGGCTTCCTTCTTCTTCGGGCCGTCCGGCAGTTTTTCCAGCTTCCGGTACTCGTCCCCCTTCGCAAGAAGGCTGACCTGTTTTGCCTGGTAGTTTTCCAGCCAGTCGATGGCGCTGGAGAGCATGCCCTCCGGCACCTTGACCGTGTTGGACGCCAGCTTGAGGCCATGGACCACATGGGCGGTCATGACAGGGTCCCCCTCATCGGCTCCGCCAAACCATCCCCATGAACCGTTGGAGAGCTGTTTTTCCCGGAGGGCGGCAATGCCCCGGGCGGCCATTTTTTTCAGCTTGGCCTCATCATACACGGGATTGCGTTCCAGCCTCTTCATGACGCCGTCATAGAAGGCCTTGTCCCGGATGGCCTGGGGATTCAGATTGCGGTGGCTTTCCAGGGCCGAGCCGGGGTTCAGTCCCAGTTGCTTGAGCGTGTTCGTCACCACGAGGGCGGGCAGGAAGCGGTTAAGCGTCTGCTCCACGCAGCCGTAGGGGTATTCCGCCAGGTAGGGAAGGGACTCTACCATGCTCAGGGCAATGCTGGGGGAGACCTTGACGACCAGTTCGCTTTCCTCCCTGCGCCGCTGCTGCGGCAGGGTGATGGCGAGCTGCTGTTCCTGTTCCCCGGGAAGCACCACGGCGCTCTCCGCATGGAGCTGTTTCGTGCCGTGCACCAGCACGGGGAAGTTCATCTGCATGGCGTCCCCGGTGGAACCTGCCGCCGCTTCCATGGCGACGGTGGCGGTTCCCTCCCGGATGGCGGCGGTCCACCAGTTGACGACTGCCTGCCCCTGGGCGGGCACGTCCACTTCCCGCACGGCGGAATTATCCGTATCCGCGGCCAGTCCCTTCACCGCCGGGGCGTCAGCCGGAAGAAGTTCCAGACAGCCGTCTTTCAGGGAAATGGAGACACGGGCGCGGACGGCCTTGTCCGTCCGGTTGCGGACCAGGGCGCTGAGCATGACTACGTCCTTTTCCACAAAAAAGCGTGGGGCCTGCATGCTGACCATGAAGTCCTTCGTCGTCAGGAATTCCGCGGAGGCTTGGCCTACTTGCAGACCGGAGGTGATGACCCATGCGGCGGCTTTCCAGGTGGTCAGGTTGTCCGGCATGTCCACGGGAACGGCCACGCTGCCTTCCTCATCCGTCCTGAGCGTGCCGCACCACTTGATGCAGTCCGCAAAGTTGGTGCGCAGCTGGATGGCGGGAGAAGTATTTTTCTGGGCGTTCTCTTTCCCTTGTCCGGCAGCAAAGGAATCGTCCAGTCCGGCGTCTTCTACGTCGGCGGCCATCTGCACCACTGGCGCGGGGGCTGCCATGGCGGGGGTGGCCATATCCATATCCTCTGATAGAGCACGGCTTGCCGACTTGTTGAGGATGGCGGAATTTCCGGACCTGAGGGACCCTGTAGGGCTCCCGCCCCAGGCTCCAGTCATATATCCGTTTCTGCCGTAAAACAGCAGGGATTGGAAATAAGGCTGGTCCGGACCCCTGTCCTGGGAGGTTCCGGAGGCCGTCATTTTTTTCAGGTTGAGGAAGGTGGTTCCATTCAGGTTGCCCCACACGGTTTTGGCTATGTCCGTGATGTTGGGCCGTGCAATGTATTCCAGCGCCTTGTCGTAAACGGCCAGGGTCACGAGGCCGTTTTTGACGGGCTTGCCGTCCGGCCCCTTCACCTGGACCGTGACGCGCCCCTGTTCCGCGGGCTGGTACTGGGGTTTGCCCGGCGTGACGGAGGGAGACAGTATCTGGCTGGAGGGCGGCAGCAGCAGTTCCGCGGACGCCTGGTGAAGTTCCCCGTTTCTGACGGTGAAGGCGTTCACGCCCATGTTCGGCATGTCTTCACGGGTGAGGGGGCATTCCACCAGGGCGGTTTGCCGGTTCAGGGTGACCAGGCGCCGGGATTCGTTTTTCCAGGAGTTGCGCAGGAAGGTCCAGACGCGTGCGTCCGGATAGTCCGAGGTGACGAGCAGCCTGGCCGTATCTCCGGGGGCGTATTCCCTTTGATCCGGAGTGATGGCGAGGGGATTGATTTTAAAGGGATTTTGTTTGCCCGTGCCGTAGGAAAGGAACTGGAAGGATTCCTGCACCTTGTTCCCGTGTCCGTCCTCCAGCGTGGTGGAGAGGGCGTACAGCCCTGATTCCCCGGTCTGGAAGGAAAGGGAGGCTTCCCCTTCCTTCCCGGTGGTGATGGGCCAGGTTTCCAGGTCATGGCGGCTGCCGTCCGCCTTGACATGCTGCAATACCGCCGTTCCCCTGGCGCCGCTGATCTTGACGCCGTCCGCCGTGGCCGCGGTGATGGTGGCCTGCACCGGCGTTCCGGTAGGGGCGTAGCCGCGGTTCAGGGAAATGAAGATGTTGAATGGACGGAAGGTGGCGATCACCTGGCCGGAAGCGGAAATTTCCCGCAGGGAAGCATCCGTAACACTGGCGGAGACACGGTAAGTGATATTCTGGGAGGCGAAATCACGGGCATCCTGTGCCGTGGAAAGTTCCACGGAGGCCTTTCCATCCTTGTCCAGAGGGACCGTTTTTTCCAGGACGGTGAGCGGAGCGTCCGGGGAAAAGGGGATGTAGTA
The DNA here is from genome assembly GCA_048388685.1 of Akkermansia sp. Taxonomy (GTDB): domain Bacteria; phylum Verrucomicrobiota; class Verrucomicrobiia; order Verrucomicrobiales; family Akkermansiaceae; genus Akkermansia. Next base: position 240,536 of record DBGCTZ010000022.1, read on the forward strand.
CGGGCTGAAGGACCTGTCATACAGCCAGCTCCATTTCCAATAGGGAGTCCAGACGTCCGCGCCCAGCGTCCGGGTGATCGTGATGGTGGCCTTCCCTTCACTCACGGGACCGCCCGCATAATAATCCGCCTGAATGGAAACAGGGATGGGCTGGCCCAGGCGGATGGGCTTGGCGGGGGCGTCCATCCTGACGGAGAATTCCGGTTTCTTGTACTCTTCCATCCGGAAAAGCGGGGCGTACAACCTGAAATCAGGGTCGGCGGAATCTTGCAGCTGCAAGCTGGCTGAATACTGTCCCAGCGGGGCTCCTGACGGAATGAGCAGCTCCAGTTCAAAGCAGCCCGTGGAATCCGTGGTAAACGTTTTTTGCGGAAAAACGCTTTTGTCCCCTGTGGGGTCCGTGACGGTCAGCGTCAGCTTTTTTCCCGCGCAGTCCTGCGTTCCGGGGTTCGCAATGTCCGGGCGGAAAAGAACGCCCTTAAAGCGGGCCGTCTGTCCGGGACGGTACACGGGCTGGCTTTCCAGGAAGAAGCAGGAATAGTGGGCAGAAGCCTTGTTGTCCGTATCCATGCGCCGGTTGCCGGATTCCCAGCCATAATCCTCCACGCCTGCCAGCACGTAGCTGTTTCCCCTGGAGACGATGCCCAGGAACATGGAATAAAAGGGGTTCTGCCTGTCCTGGGGCGGAATGGCCTCTATCATGACTCCGTCCTTGTCCGTGGTCCCTTTCACCTGATGCTTTTGAAGCGTTTTATCCTCCCGGTAGCGCAGGAGGCGCAGGTCAGCCCCTTCCACGGGCGTTCCTGTCTTGGCGTCCGCCAGGAACCAGAGGTTGCCTTCCGGGACGGAACGGCGCACCAGCACCATGTCTGACAGGGTGAGGAAGCGGTGGAAACGGTAGCCGTTGTCCAGCGTGATGGTAAGAAGGTACCAGCCGGGCTGCTCCGTGGGCACGGGAATCTGGGCGATCCGGTTCAGGTGCCCGTCACCCGGTGACAGTGCCACATCCGGCCCTTTGATTTCTTCCCCCAGATAATCGGCATATGACTTGTCATGCAGCAAATTGAAAAGAAGAGTCCCCATGTTGGAATACTTCTTTCTGTACGCCTTGCCCAGCGTGCTTGAGGACTGCACCTTGTTCATGCGTTCCTGCTGCCACCGCCGCATGTCCACGGGATGGGCCGTGACACGGGCAACGGTGGCGTTCCGGTAGGAAAAGGCAACCGTGACCGGTTCTCCGGACAGCAGGGTTCTTTTGTCCGTATCAAACGTTCCGTTGGGTTCCGTGATGGCGGCCATGCGTTTCTTCAGGTTGTCCGCAACGCGCAGAAAATCCTCCTTGTCTTCTTGATTCCAGGACTGGGCGTTCCAGTTTTTCAAGGTGGATCGTAATACTTCCGCCGCAGCCGGTCTCTGGTTGCGGGACAGGAATTCATCCGCCGTCAGATGGGCGGCGGCAACGTAATAATCCGGGTGGGGGAAAATCCGGACGGCGGAGGCAATCTTGATGAAATCGTAATCCGGGGGAAGGGTGACGAGCATGAATTTCCCCTTGCCCGTCCGGTCCGTTTTGACCACGGTTTGGCTGGTTTTCAATTCCGCCGGGTTGATGCCCGCCACGGAGCCCGCATTGCCGGACCCGTACACGAATTCCTGATCGGGAGCCGTGTTGGAATAGGAGAACAGCTGGCGGCACCAGGACGCGGTATAACAATTGACCTGATTGGCCATTTCCGGGTTCGCCTGAATGGCTGAGTCCAGCAGCCAGCGCATGCGTTCCCCGTCGTTCCTGGCTGTCTCCCAGGAGGAAGACGCATGGTAGAAAACCACTTCCGGCTTTCCGGTTTCCGGATTGACCGTGACGGGTACCGTTCCGGCGTTCCGGAAGGGGGCGGCTTCCTCCCTGGAGACGTAGTCCGGAAGTTTCTCCAGATTGGTCAGATTGCCCAGGGCGGCGTAAGCCTGGAAAGGTGAAAGAACATTGTAGCGCTCCCCTCTCGTCAGGAGCGCCTGTGCCGTCAGGAAGCGCAATTGCCCCAGAAGCTTCATATCCTTGTTCTTCTCCGCAAGTTGCATGGCCTTGAACAGGCACCGCAGGGCTTTTACCCGGTCCCGGGCTTCTCCGGAATATTCCCCGTCCCATGGCCGGCTGCAACGGATGTAGGCGCCGTCCACCAGCTTGAACGTATGGCACGCGTTCTGATACAGGAGGGCGGCGTCCATCAGAAACTGCGGATTCTCTCCATGGCGCTTCATTTGTTCCTGAAGGATGGTGTCAAGATTTGTGGAATCATTCAGGGCATTCAGGCGCTGAAGCGCCTGGCAGTAAAGAAGAAGATCCGTGCCGCTGTACTGGTCGTCATACTCGTTGAGCTGCTTCAAGGACTGTTCCGCCGCCTGTTTGAACAGTCTCTTATCCAAAAGCTTTTTAATAGCCTCAATGGACTGCTTCCTCTGCTGTCCGGCAGGGGATGGGGCCTTGCCCGCATTTCCGGCGGCCTGTCCTTCCTGTTCCTGCGGGGAGGTGCCGGCGGATGCCGTGGAAGTCATTCCGGAAGTCAGCATGCCAGCCGCCAGAAGAAGCACGGAAAAGATTCTGTTCATTCAGCCAGACTACTTCCCCGGAAAATATTTGGCAAGTTACAAGTAGGTTACAAAAGGCGGTAAATTGTCTTAATGCCGGCAAATGGGATGGGCCCCTGTCAATCAGGCCGCCCGTCCTTACAAGCCAGGCGGTAAATGGCTTCCACATCCCGGGCGTCCAGTTTTTCCAGTCCGCCGACGGGGCCGCGCACGCTGATGGCCTGTTCCGCCATCAGGGGGAAATCCCTGGGCCGGATGCCCAGTTCCTCCATGGTCGTCGGCAGCCCCAGCTCCCGGTAAAAACGTTCCAGACGGGTGATGCCCTCCCGGATAAGGGCTTCCGGTTCCCGGCAGGAACCTCCCGCACCCATCACATGAACGGCAAACTGCACGAACATCTCCCGGTGCTTGGGAGAGACGTATTTCATCCACGCCGGAGTGACCACGGCCAGGCCCGCGCCGTGGTCCACATGGTAAAGGGCGCTGAGTTCATGCTCCATGGCATGGCAGGCCCAGTCCTGTTCACGGCCCACGCCCAGCAGGTTATTGTGGGCGAGGTTTCCGGCAAAGGCGATCTCCGCCCAGGCGTCGTAATCATGCAGGTTCCCGTTCAGGATGCGGGCGTTCCTCATGATGGCGCGCAGGGTGGCTTCACACAGGCCGTCGGAAAGGTCCGTATGCAGGGTTCTGGTGAAATAGCGTTCAAAGATGTGGCTCATCATGTCGCTGACGCCGTTGGCCATCTGGTGGTGCGGAAGCGTGAAAAACAATTCCGGGTTGATGATGCTGAGCACCGGGCGCAGTTGGGGAGCGCCGTACCCGAGCTTGCGTCTGGTCTCTTCATTGGTAATGACCGTGTTCGGGCTGCTCTCGCTGCCCGCCGCGGGAATGGTGAGCACGGTGGCGACGGGCAGCGGAGAAGTTTCCGGCTGTTTTTTGGAAAGATACAAATCCCACACATCGCCTTCATGCGGAACGCCCAGCGCGATGGCCTTGGCGGAATCAATCACGCTCCCGCCACCCACAGCAAGAATCATGCCGAGACCGTGTTCCCGGCAGAGGCGGATGCCTTCATACACCAGGGGCAGCGTGGGGTTCGGCTGGACGCCGCCCAGCTCTTCATACTCCACCCCGGCGGCCTTCAGGGAGGCCGTGATGGCATCATAAAGGCCGGAACGCCTGATGCTGCCGCCCCCGTAATGCAGCAGAACTTTCCTGCCGAAGGGTTTTAAAAGCCTGCCTGCCTCATGCTGGGTGCCTTTTCCGAAAATGATGGTGGTCTTGTTGTCGTAAACGAAATTGAGCATGGCCGGAATACGGGGATGATGCGTTTCACGCTACGGCTCTTCCTCTCCCGGCTCAAGGCTTTTGTGCGCCCCGTTCCGCTGCCGGAAGAGCGGATTTATTGTTTCGGAGGATATTTTTCCATATATCTTTCCAGTTCCTTTCTGTCGAAGAGAAAGAAGGCAGGCAGCAGGAAAGAATTTCACAAAAAACATCCTAGGAAAAAACGCTTCAAAATCAAGGTTCATGGCACAATCACCCCGCTTTTTGCTTGAGCGGGGGAACCTTCCCGTTTATTGTCCTGCACGGACAATGTCCGGTCCCCGTAGTTCAATGGATAGAACGGGTCTCTCCTAAAGACTAGATGCAGGTTCGATTCCTGCCGGGGACGCCACTTGTAAAACATTGCAAGTTAAATGCTTGTGAGGTTTTTATTTATTGCATTCCCTTAGTGCACCATCATGATCCTCTGGGGTGAACTACACTCAAGGGTACATTTGGTACTTTTCACAAGGCACGCCCGTAATTATCTATCATGACGGCTTAGTGGAAGAAGAGAAACCATGCTTGGCTTGTCTCGTTGTACGTTGCAGGGAACATCAGGTAAAAACGGAGAGAATTACCCGCTATTCTCAATGGTGGCCCATCCGAAAAAACGAAAGCTTTCGTCATGTATTGAGTAAGGAAAGTAAGATGATGCTAACTCCGGATTGATTTTAGTTTCGAGTGCCAAGTGTTCTATTGAGCAATTTGGCCTTTCAATCTTTTTTCAAGGCGCGCTCGATAAATTTACGAATCTCTTGGTCCGAATATCCTGCTATCTTAATATATTTCGGAATCTCTGTTTTTTTGCCGGGAAATAAATCAGTAAGAAGAATCATGAAATTCTTCTCCGAGCGTTCAATAATGTTCTTTAGCAGAAGGTTTCGGGAGGTTTGCGTGTTGACCATAACAGTGTGATCTTGGAATTGTTGGCCGTTGTCATTAATCCGTTTGTTCATGTCTTCAGAGACGTCATTTATCTTTTTGTCTGTTTCCGCCCCCGTTCCTTTTTTTTGGATTTGAGCAATTTCAGAAAATGTGTTTTCCATGATCTTGATGTCTCTCTTCAGCATGGCTTTTACTTCTTCATCAGAAACGAATATCGGCTTGTCCGAGTAGGATTTTGATTTGGTGCCGTTGAGGAAGCTGCGCATGATGGCAGCCCCGTAGGATGCCATCAATTCTCTTGATGCTTTACCATCGGGAAAAAGGTCACGATAAGTTGAAATGGTGAGCATTTCCAGGGCTTCCTCCTTAAGATAAAGATCTGCGTCATGGTTGTTGATGGCGCACCTTGCTTGCTCGGCTGAATCTATGCCAACAAGAGGAGTATTGGCGATGAAATAAAAAATCCACGGAATGTTTTTACGGGTTTCTTCACTTGGGAATTCATTCTCTGCCGCAAGCTCCCTGATGCGTTCGAGTTCTACAGCGGCTTCCTTGAAGAATTTTCCTGATTGACCGTCATCAAGAAGTTTTTTTAATTTTGACGCAGGTGCTTGAATGTTTTTTAAAACATCGGGATGATCAGGTTTGACGAGGCTGGAGTCAAATAATTGTATTTTTGCCATGGCGGGATAGATGGAAAAAATGAGGAATCCAACCGATATTAATAGCTTCATCATCTTATGATAAAAATTTATAATGTTTGTTCTGTAGCTTTTACCGAAAAAGGAACTTTGAATTTTGTAATGGTGCCGGAACAATTTTTCTGTTTTGGGAATTTAGGATCATTTGTCCGTGTGACGGTAAATGTCTGCTGGATTTGTTCAATGCGTTTCTTGATTTGAGTTGCTTCATAATTGCATAACCATGTCCATCTGCACGTTCCGTTTAATTTAGAAATGGTGTTAAAGAACATAACCAAAGTTACTTTATCAAAGATTTCGTTACGCGCATTGGGAGGATTGCCGTTATTGCCCGGATCATGATCGTTAACGTCAAATGGTGGACGGGCTTTCGGATCAATGACGGTACCGCCATCTTTTTCGATGATGCCACACCTGGCAAAACTGACGGAAGTTGGATGTACAGTAATAATAATGCTTCCAATGATGCCAAAGCCAATATTTGATTGCTTGCCGGATTCTTCTCCCTTTTTTCCTGTTAAGTGAGTTGGTTTTTTGATGTTAAAAGTGATTTCTGCTGGAGGAAAATCATCAGCTTCTGCTTTGACGGTAACATTATTATTTTCCATGATCAAGTCAGCCGTCAAGGTTGCAGTGGTTCCTCGACCCTTTAACGTTGCGCCACTACCTTTTTTAGTCCAGGTAACCTTCGTATTTTTATTTAAGGGCTTGTCTCCTTTACGGGTTAATGTCAGTGTTACGATTTCTCCTATTCCGATTTCTTTTCGCGCCTTATCCTTTTTTTCATTCAATTTTTTAATGATGCAATCAGCTGATGGTTTTTCAGTTTGGGATGTGATTTCCAACATCCTGCTCTCCGCATGAGCATCTATGACATTCATCATGGCACATGCGAAAATAAATATAAAATATCTTCCTCTTCCCATTGGTTTTACGTCTGGTTTTACTTAAAGACTCTAAAATTCAGAGAGTAAATGAATCATGAGACTTAAAACCATAGCATCAGCCGTGGCTATGCTGAACTTTGTTCCGGAGCTATATTCGCCTGTGGTGGACGGAGTCTTATAACTACTATACTGCAGAAAATAGATTACTGTCTGGATTTATAAATTTTTTAGTTCATTTGGATGGAGAATGCCTCATGTCAACGATTTCGGGTTGCTGCCAAAAAGGGCGATCAGGCATGTTGACCTTTATCTGAAAGATTCAACAGTCCGGGAACGCTGGAATGAGGCCGTTTCTCGAAACTCAAGGTGGGATTTTATCACCTGAACAGGGAAAGTTTTGATTTTACGGAAAAGTGGATGCTCCTTTGTTATTGTGGATCGAAAGTTATTATGTTACCCTTCTTTCTTGTGAGATTGCTGCTTCTGTTTCTGCTGGGTATTGGCGTCACGTATGGAGAGACCCTCCGGGGAGTGGTCATTAATGTGGTTGATGGCGATACGATCATTCTTTTGGAGAAGACTCAGGAAGGGAAGCGCACGCACCGGGTGCAGCTTGAAGGGATTGACGCTCCGGAACAGGGCCAGGATGGAGGTGAAGAGGCCAGGGAATATCTGGAAGAGCTCATTTGGGGAGAAACGGTTACGATTGAATATAACGGAGATGACCAATATGGCCGCATTCTGGGGCGGGTCCTGTGCGGAGCATCGCGCGTGAACGAGGAGATGGTGAAGGAAGGATGGGCATGGCGTTATAAGCGTTCGACCGACAGAAAGCTTGAGGCTTATGAAGCAGAAGCCAGAGCCGGCAGGAAGGGGTTATGGGCTGAACCGAATCCCGTTTCACCCTGGGAGTGGAGAGGCAGGAAAAGAGCGGAAGAAAATGGAGGAACGCGGGACAAAAAGATTTTCCATTAGACAAGCTTCAAACATATCGCCGGTCCCAGTGGGTCCTGTGCAGGCCTGTGTGATGATTCCGTCTTTAATGGTGGATTCCTCAAGCGGCGTTACGGGGCAGGGAAACGCCCATCGGCGCAAGTCCAGGCAGATATTACGTGATCAAACCAGGCCTTTCTCCCTGGTTCCGGGGGAATATCCACGCCGGGAAACATGCCGCACTCCGTCTGTTTTGAAAGCGGCGCCGGGGTTTTCCCACAAGGGTGGATATTCTGTATTAATATGGATTTTTAATCATATATGAATATAATAAAATAATTCATTGAAGAGATTCCATCACATCCATGATTATTTTTCTTGTATGGACGGGATTGTTTGTTAGATTTCCTCCGTAACTACCTCCATGAAGTGTTTTTCCGCCTGTCTCCTGCTTGCGTGTGCAGCCGTTCAGCCCGTTGCTGCGTCCATGGACGTTCCCTTGCTCCGGGAAGCGGTATTGAATTTGTCCTTTCTGAGAGTCTTGATTGAAGATTCCATGGACGGGGTTGTGCCCCAGTTTCTGGTGGGCCTTTCGTGCTCTTATGAGGACCAGTTGGGAGGACCCGTTTTTTATGAAGAGGTTCCGAAGGAACTTTTCTGTACGGATTCAACAGGAAAGGCTTTGGATATATACCTGGTTTCTGCTGATGCGGACAGGGCGTTTGACGTAGGGCACGGAGACCCCGTCTGGATTACCATGGCTGTCCAGCGTCCGGACCCCAGTGCCGAGTGGGTTCGCGTCCGGGGATTTCTGCTGTGCGCTTTTGCGGATGACCTGGTGGAGCTTCCTCCCGTGGTGCTTCCGCTGCAGGAGGCTGGAACCACGGTGAAACTTCCGCTTGAGAAGCCGAGGAAGGACAAGGTAACCCTCACCTTGAAGAAGTCCAGTGCATTCTGGAAATTGCAAGTGGAGGGGAAGAGTGATTTTTATTTCAATTCCTTCCATGTGAAGGATGAATATGGACAGGTCCCGAAAGGCAAGGACACATTCACCTTGAGCAGCCGGGGCAGGAAAATGCGCATGTGGGGCAGGGGATACCGCATATCTCCCCGCAACCGTTCCGTGCGCGTAGTGGTTTCCTACTGGAATAAGCGTATGTTTCGCAAGGTGCCCGTAGATATGAAAATCAGCCTGGGAGGAGCTGCTGTTCCCGGATGCTGACAGGGAATAAGTTTATGGAAAGGTTTATGATAACCGCCTGCTGCTGTGCAGGAGTGCTGATAGGGGCGGATATTCCCGTGAAGGATGTCCCTTATGCCGGAACCGGTTTGCAGGAGCCGCGCGTCGGGTTGTCCTCCATGTCTCTGGTGATGGGGGGACCCTTTACTTTCCTCACAACGCATATCGACCTGTATTGCGTGTTTCCAGGGCCGGCGATGCTGGTCCCGGAACAGCCTGAACAGGAATTGACGGTTACCGATTCCAATGGCGTTCGCCTGAGAGTGCGCTCCATCCGTCTGTGGGAAGGGTGGATCAGGGACAAGCGTTTGAGAAAGGCAAAGGTCCGTATTAATTTAAAGGACATCCCGTCCTGCGGCGCCCGGTGGATTCGGGTGAAAGGTACTCTTTTTCTTCCTTTGTGCCATGGATTGGAAACTCTGGATTTCGGAAAAGTGGAGCTGAAGGAGAGCGGCGCGTCCATTCCGGTGCCGGACCCTACTGCCGTGCGGAGGGCCCTGGAGAATAATAACCGGATAGAGATTGCGGATATGGCCCAGATGGAGACAGTGACATTGAAAGTGACCAGGGTGGAGGGGGCAAAGCGCCATGCGCCCGCGAACGAATCAGGGGAGGAATGGAAGTTTATGGTCTATTCCGAGATGTATGCGGATAAGATGTTCCTTGCACAGGATTTTGTGTTTCACGATATGAAGGGAGCGAAGCTGGAGCCTCTGCGTACCTGTCACTATACCCATAATGAAAACCGGGGACAGTCCTTTTTGTTCAAAGGGTCCCCCAGGTTTGTGGAGGTGGCCGTCCTGTACCTGGGGCCTTCCCGCATTAGCCCGGTTCCGGTGGACCTTAAAATAGGGATGGGCGGCGTGATGGCTACCGCCCTTCCAGCTCCGCAGAAGGAGCCCCGGACGGATTCCTGTTCCCGCTGATTGGTCTCCGCGGACTGTGATCCGCATTACCATTTGAGCAGGGTATTGCCCCCCTGAGCAAAGCCGGAGAGCAGGGTGCCTGCCGCCGCGGTTTTCTGGGCTCTTGCGTTGGCGCGGCCCAGGTATTGCTCCGTGTTCGCGCGGTTGTACAGGGATTGCGCGTTTCTCATGGCTTCCGCCGCTTCATCCTGAATCCGGATTTGCAGGCGCGTAGCCAGGGCCTGTTCCGTGACGGGGACGGACCCATCCCGCAGCAGGGAGGACCGGGCGGCGTCCAGACGGGCGTCCCCCATCTGCCGGGAGGCGTCTTGCTGCATGCGCTTGGCATTTTCCATGCCCGTCCGTTTCTGGAGTTCAGCCTCATTCCTGAGGGTGGCGGCGTTGGCGTCCGCCGCTTTTCCGGTAGCGTCCGCGCTTTTTTTCTGGGCGGACGCGGAGGCCGTGCCCGCTGCCGCCGACGTGGCGGCCAGTGCTATCATTCCCAAAGATGCTGGATCAAATCCCATGCGCGCATCCTGATATGAAAAACGGTCCAGGCGCAAAACGCCTGAACCGTTTGACATGAATCAGGGTTTGGCTCAGAAGAGGTATTATTCCACCACGATGCTTTCAATGTTCAGCACCGGGTTTTCCGGGGTGGAGTGGGAATCAATGGTCCCGGTAATGATGACGGCGTCACGTTCCTTCAGTCCGTTTACGCCTTTGGCGGAGTGTTTGATGGGCTGTCCCTGGTCATCCACAAACTGGACGGTCATCGTGTTGTTTTTCCGTACTTCCACAGGCACGGTGTCCGCAGCCCATACTCCATGCTCCTTCATGTTGGTCAGAAGCTGGGCCGGGTCTCCAATGGTGAAAGAGGCAATATTTTTTGAGAAGACGGGTTCGTCTCCCAGGACGGCTCCCTTGACGGTGACTTTTTCCCCGGGGGCTGCTTTTCTGGCGTCGGAGACGACCAGGGCGCGGGGGAGGCCGACCATGTTTTCCGCAAATCTAACGGCCATTTGCTGGGTGACGTTCTGGTCCGAGGCGAGGGCGTTGACGGTTTCCTTCGGGTTGCAGCCGAGCAGGGAAACTGCGGCCATCGTCAGGGTAATCAAATGTGCGGTGTGCATGGGAACTCCTTTTTGTTGAAAGGTTGGATTCCTTTTCACCTTCTGCCGTTCATCTTTCCCGGTAAGGAAAAGAATATTTTTTACAGGAAGAGGCCGGACACCAGCATGGCAAGATCCCTGAGGGCATCCCACAGCCTTTCCGCATTGTGGATGCAGTCTGCAAAAAAACGGTGAAGGCTCACGGCGTTAAACAGGCGGAGCAGCACCAGGAACAGAAGCAGGTTGGCAAAGTAAACGAGGATGAGGGAGAAGAAGGTGCCGTTGTCCGCCAGATCCGGCTGGTCCTTGGGGATGATCCATGCCGTCCAGAACAGGTGGAAGCACCACCAGAAGCCCAGGCCGGAGTAAAGGAGGGCCTGGCAGGTTACCGTGGGCCAGAAGATGTACGTCAGCCCCCATACCAATCCCCACAGCATGGCCCAGAGAGGCAGGAAATACGGGGATAAGGAGATAAACAGGTTGTTTTTATCCGTTTGGATGTAGCCCCCGTCCAGATCCGCCTTGAAGTCATGAACGGAGCCGCGGCTGCAGAAGACTGCCAGCACGTGCGTCAGTTCATGGCCCAGTACATACAGGTACAGCAGGGAGGAGGTGAACAGCCTGCTGCTGCCCAGCACCACCCACACGGCCGCTCCCAGCAGGGCATACCACACGGGGATGGAGAAGAGGATGTTGAGACTGCCGGAGGCGTGGGCAAGCTGGTCGCACAGGGACATGGCCGTAATCAGGGCCAGGGGAAGGAGAAGGAAGGTAGCTACAGCGTGCCTGATGAACCGGGTTTTGCGCGGGAGGTCCATGAAGGTGAATTCCTGGCATTCATCCTCCCAGCATTCGGAGGAGACCTGGGCGCGGTAGGTCTTGTCCCAGGCGTCACGGTTGCATTGCCTCATCATGTCGCCGAGGCTTGCCGTGGAGCGCGGCTTCCGGGCGGTTTCTGCATACCGGCGCCAGTCCTGGCGCGGCGGTGTGTGTTTGGGTGCCTTGGGCATGCGGGGATGAGGTGCGGAGCCAGCATAAGGGGACTTTTGGAGAATTGCGAACCAAATTTGCTGCTTCCGGAAACCGGAGGAAAAAATGTTTTATGCGTGCCGGAACTTCCTGTATGATCCGCCCCATGCAAGATGCTCTGCTGGTTCTGGAAACTTCCTGTGCGCAGTCTTCCGCCGCGGTATGGGGCGGAAAGGAACTGCTGCGCCGGGTGGAATGGAGAGCGGAGCGCAACCATTCCTCCTCCATTTTTGAGGCGGTCCGGCAGGCGCTGGATTCTTTGGAAGGGCGCCTTTTAAAGGAAATAACGGTGGGCTCCGGTCCGGGCGCCTATGGAGGAATCCGCGTGGCGCTTGCCGTGGCGGACGGCCTTTCCCTGGTGCACGGCTCCCGCGTGGCGGCATTTTGTTCCTGGAATGGCCTGGGCATTCATGATGATGAAGCTTTCGTGATGTCGGACGCCCGGCGCGGAGGCTGGACGTGGGGCAGGCTGGAACGCGGTTTTCTGATGGCGCCGCCGGAGGTGATCCCCGCGGAACAGGCGCGTGCCCGCGTGGCGGAATGCCTGAAAAACGGCGTGCCCGTTTATTCCACGGAAACGGCGGAAAACCTAGCCGCCAGGGAGATGGAGGGGATCGTTCTGGTGGTTCCTGATGCGGAGGCGCTGGGGACTGCGTGGCGGGCCCTGGCCGCAGACCGCCGGGAGGAACTTCTGGAAGGGCCGGCGGAACCGCTGTATGTAAGGGCTCCGCACATCACTTGCGCCAAACGCCCCGCCTGGGCTGTGAAGGCGTAATTAAGGTTTGACTTTCTGGCGGATTGTTAGACTTTTAAACGGTAATATTCATCACTAGTAGCATTTTTTAAAACATGAGCAATGACACTTCTTCGGTACAGCCCGCATATCCCAAAGGTTTAAAAGGAATCATCGCCAATGAATCCGCCTTGAGTGATGTGCGCGGTGAAGAAGGACGCCTGCTCTATCTGGGCTACGATATTGATGATCTGGTGGAAATGTGCTGTTTTGAGGAAGTGGTTTATCTACTTCTCAACAAGCGCCTGCCCAACCGGCAGGAGCTGGAGGCCATCAAGAAGCGCCTCCGTTCCGATCGGGACCTGCCCCAGCCCATTCTGGATTTCTTTAAAACGGCCACCAAGTCCGCCCGGCCCATGTCCGCCCTCCGGACGGCGGTTTCCATGCTCGGCATGTATGATGACCGGACGAAGGACTCCGGCCAGCTGAAGGAAATTGGCCTCAGTCTGATTGCGAAGGTCCCCGTGATGGTGGCGTACTATTACCGTTTGTGCCAGGGGCTGGACCTTCCTCCCGTACGGGAGGATTTGAGTGAGTCCGAACATTTCCTGTGGCTACTGAAAGGAGAGGAGCCTAATCCGGATGAAGCCCATATCCTGGATGTGGCCTACATCCTGCATGCGGACCACGGCATGAACGCCTCCACCTTTGCGGCGCGCGTCTGCATTGCCACTCTTTCGGACATGTATTCCGCCATTACGGCGGCCATCGGCACGCTGAAGGGGCCGCTTCACGGCGGCGCCAATGAAGGCGTGATTGAAATGCTCAAGGAAATAGGGACGGAGGACAAGGTGGACCCCTACATTGAGGACAAGCTGGCGCGCAGGGAAAAGATCATGGGCATGGGGCACCGCGTGTACCGCGTGCTGGATCCCCGCGCTCCGCACCTGCGCCGCATGGCCATCCGCCTTTCCTCCAGAATCGGGGAACCCAAGTGGATCCGCATGTCGGAACGCATCGCCAAGCTGGTCCGGGAACGCAAGGGGCTTAATGCGAACGTGGATTTTTATTCCGCCACGGTTTATTACAGCATCGGCATTCCCACCAGGCTGTTCACGGCCATTTTCTCCATTGCCCGCTGCTGCGGCTGGGTGGCCCAAGTGCTGGAACAGATGGAGGACAATACGCTGTACAGGCCCCTGACCCTTTATACGGGGCCCAAGGACCGCATTCCTGTTCCCACCATTGATATGCGGTAACAAGGTTTTTTAACGGAAAAGGCGCTGGATGTTCATCTCCGGCGCCTTTTCTGCATCATTCCCCTGCCTCCTTCTCTCATGAAAAACTATCCGTTCTACCTGCTGGCGGTCTTCGCCCTGCTGTTCATCGTCATGGGGATTTCCCCCAGTTCCCGTTCCGTCTGGGTAGCGGAGGTGATTCCCGTGGTTCTGGTAGCGGTCATTCTGGCGGCCGGGTTCCGGGAATTCCGTTTCAGCAACTGGTCTTACACGCTGATGTTTTTCTGGCTGGCGTGCCATACGGTAGGAGCGCACTACACCTTTGCGGAAGTGCCGTTCGAGTGGTTCCGGGAACTGGTGGGCGCGCAACGGAATCCCTTTGACCGCGTGGCTCACTTTACGGTGGGGTTTTATGCCTTTCCCGTAGCGGAATACCTGGTTCGCAAACAATATGCGGGAAAAATGCTGGCCGGGATTTTCGGTCTCTTCTTCGTGATGGCCGTCGCCGCGGCCTATGAGATTATTGAATGGCAGTACGCGGTCATCGTGGGCGGGAATGACGCGAATGATTTTCTCGGTTCCCAGGGAGATATCTGGGATGCTCAGAAGGATATGTTCTGCGACACTTGCGGAGCCGTCTCCGCACTTATCCTTTTCTATCTGGTGCGGCCATGGGAACGGCTTCGCACCGGAAGCTTCTCCAAAGGAATTCCTCCCCACCCGGAGCGATGAGCCGGTGGATTCCCTGCTGCCGCTGGAAGGAAATTTGCCGGACGGCGTTTTGTTAAAGGCCTGCCTGGCGCAGCCCTTCATAAAGGACAATGGCTACGGCGGTGGAGAGGTTCAGGCTGCGGGAGCCTTCCCCCGGCATGGGAATGGTCAGGGCGGTGTCTGCATGCTCTTTCAGCATGCTTTCCGGCAGTCCGCGGGATTCCGGGCCAAAGACCAGGTAATCCCCCTCCCGGAGTTCCGCGTCCCAGTGGGAACGCCGCGCCTTGGTGGTCAGGTACCAGAACCGCGCGCCGGGAGCCGCCGCCTGTTGCAGCTCCTCCAGGCTTTCCCAGACGCGCAGGTCCACTTTGGACCAGTAGTCCAGGCCCGTGCGGCGCACATGCTTTTCATCCAGGCTGAATCCCAGCGGCCTGACCAGGTGGAGCCGGGACCCGGTAGCCAGCGCCAGCCGCCCGGCAGCCCCCGTGTTGTGCGGAATTTCCGGATGGAACATGACGATGTGGAAACGGGGCTGCATGCGCCTATTCTCACCACAAACGCGCCTTCCGTTCAAGTGAGACTTGTCCAAAAGTGGCAAATAATGTACGGTTCCTTCCGATGAGAGACATCGTGTATTTTGACTTGGAAACCCGTCATTCCGCGGCGGAGGTGGGCGGCTGGCACAATACGGCGGATATGCGCGTTTCCGTGGGCGTGACTTATTCCACGGCCTCCGGCAAGTATACGATTTATTCCGAGGAGATGATTGATGACCTGATCCTGCAGCTGCGCCAGGCCGATCTGGTGGTGGGATACAATCACGAGCATTTCGACTACGGCGTGCTCCAGCGCTATACGATGTGGAACCTGGTGGACATCACCAACAACCTGGACCTTTGCAAAGACATCGAACAGCGGGGAGGCGTGCGCGTGAAGCTGGATTCCGTAGCGGCCGCCTCCATCGGTTCTTCAAAAACGGCCGTAGGCACCCAGGCCCTCAAGTGGTGGGCGGAGTACGTGCAGACGGGCAATACGGATATCCTGATGGAGATTGCCCGCTATTGCTGCTTTGACGTGAAAGTGACGCGGGACGTGCACTGGTACGGAGCGGAGCACGGCTTCATCCGTTATGACGACAAGAAGGGCGGTACGGTGGAATTGCCTGTGGACTGGAAGCTGTAAAGAGAGACGGGAACGGCGGCGCCTCCGGAAAAGGGAGGGACGTTTGAATCAGCGGCGGTTGATGCGCGCCACTTCCCGCTGGGCTTCCCGCATTTCCACGCGCGCTTTCAGATCATAGCGCTGGTCGCGGTGGGTCTTGCCTTTACCCAGCCCCAGGGCCAGCTTTACCTTCCCGTTTTTCCAGTATAGTTTCAGGGCCACCAGGGAGCAGCCTTTCTGCGAGGTTTGCTGTTCCAGTTTGAAAATTTCCCGCTTGTGGAGCAGCAGGCGCCGCGGGCGGCGGGACTGGTGCTGGAAGAATTCTCCGGCGGTTTCCCACGGCTGGATGTCACAGCCGTACAGGAGCATCTGGCCGTTTTCCACCCTGGCGAAGGAATCGGCTATGTTCACCTTGCCGGAACGGATGGATTTGACCTCCGTTCCCTTGAGTTCCATGCCGCATTCGTAGGTGTCCAGGATTTCATAATCGCGGCGGGCTTTCTTGTTGGTGGAGATGTCGGAGCTCATGGTTGATAGGGGATGAAAAGGCCCCGGGCTGGAAGAGCCGGGGCCTGGTGAAGATGGGATGTTCCGTGCGGAAATCCGGGCCGGAACGGCAACAGGGGAAACGTGCTTTACTGGTTGTCTTCTTCAAGACTGTCTGACTCGGCATGATAGACGAGCTTGCCTTCAACGATCTCCGTCAGGGCAATGTTCGCGTTACCCATGTGGGGAGTGGTGGGGACCAAGGGAGCGCGGCCATTGTTGAGCTGGGCGACGCGGCGGGAAACCACGTTGATCAGCATCTGGGGCTCGGGAATGATTTTGGTGGCTTGTTCGACGAGTTCGGCTTTCATGTAAAATTGTTTGGATAGGATCTCCTGATGCGGAAAGACATATAAAGGCTCTCCCTGCCCATAAGCAAGCCTATATTACGGCATGAGCCCCCTTCGTTCACGGGAAGTGAGCTCCTTCCATGAGCCCGGTTCCAGGCCTTCCAGCGGGAACCTGCCTATCCTGACTCGCAAAAGCCGGAGCGTGGGAAAGCCGATGGCGGCGGTCATGCGCCGCACCTGGCGGTTTTTGCCTTCCACCAGGGTCAGTTCCAGCCAGGAGGTGGGTATGGCGGCGCGGTAGCGCACGGGGGGATTCCGGGGCGGCACGTCCGGTTCCCCGCGCATGAGGTTCACCCGGCAGGGGAGGGTGCGATACCCCTGGATGGAAAGGCCTCCGCGTTCCAGCGGCCACAGGTCCGCTGGGGAAGGGCTGCCCTCCACCTGGCTCCAGTAGGTTCTGGGGTGCCGGTTGGCCGGGTTCAGAAGCCGGTCCACCAAGGCCTTCTCATCGGACAAAAGGAGCAGGCCTTCGGAATCCGCATCCAGCCTGCCGACGGGATACACGCCGGAGGGGAAGCCGAATTCCGACAGGGTCCGGTGGTGGGGAGCCTCCTGCGTGAACTGGGAGAGGACTCCGTAAGGTTTGTTGAACGCCAGAATCATGCCGTGCGGGGCAAGCGTAGCATGGGCCGCCGCCTTTGGCACGAGAAATTGAAGCGGCTTGACTTGCCCCCGCCGGGGAAGGAAAGTACCTCCATGCATGGAAAAATGGCAGGTTGTGTTCTGGCGCTGGCGTGCTGCGTGCCCGGCTGGGTTCAGGCGGCTCCGGATGCTGGGGAAGTGAAGGCGAAGATCGCGCGGAAAATCTGGCAGAACGAGTGTGCCGGAACCGTCAGGGGGCTGGTTTCCTGGAACCGGGGGGAGGCGTTTCCTTCCCTAGGCATCGGGCATTTCATCTGGTTCCCCGCCGGGGTCACGGAAAGGTTTGAGGAAAGCTTCCCTTCCTTTGTCCGGTTTTGCGAGAAAAGAGGCGTCCGCGTGCCGGAATGGTTTTCCGGAGCCGCTCCGTGGCGAACGAAGACGGAATTTGATGCCGCGGACGTCCGCGGCGGCCTTCCGGAACGGATGCGGCAGTGGCTTTCCAGCCCTGCAGTCCTTCAGATGCAGGCGGATTTTATCATCAGCAGGTCCGTGGGTGCCCTGGGGCGCATCAAGAGCCAGTCCCGGCGTCCGGCGGAGATGGCGGCGCGGTACAATGCCGTGGCGATGGCGCCCAACGGCATGTATGCGCTGATTGACTACGTGAATTTCAAGGGGGAGGGAACCAACCCGGCGGAACGGTACCGCGGCCAGGGCTGGGGGCTCATGCAGGTGCTGGAGGAAATGCGCCCTGCGGCTCCGGGACAGCCCGCGGCGGCGGAATTTGCGGAGGCGGCCAAAAGGGTGCTCCAGCGTCGTGTGGGCAACAGTCCGGCGGGGCGCGGGGAAGCGCGCTGGCTTGCCGGATGGAAGAACCGGTGCGATTCCTACAAGAGAAGTCTGTGACGAATTCCTTGCCCGGCGCAAAAGACCAGACGCGCAATTATCCTTGACCTGCCGCGGATTAGGGTGTAATTCCGTCACTCATCCTGAAACTTCGCTAATTTTATGCCAAACACTCAAGAAGAAACAACACTGATTCTGCTGAAACCCGATTGCGTGCGGAAAAACCTTTCCGGCACCATTTTAAAACGCTTTTTGTCCGAAGGGTTTCGCCTGCGCGGCATTAAGATGATTCAGCTTGATGAACCGGTGCTCCGGGAACATTACGCCCACATTCTGGACCTTGTCGTCAACGGTGAACTGCTGTTCCCGAAACTGCTTGATTTCATGACCAGCTCCCCGGTCATCGCCATTGCCCTGAAGGGGCCGGGCGTGATCGTGCGCGTGCGTGAACTGCTGGGACCCACCAACTCCCAGAAGGCGCTGAAAGGCACTATCCGCGGGGATTATGGGACGGACAGCATGATGAACATCTGCCATGCTTCCGACAGCCGCGAATCCGCCGCCGTGGAACTGGTGCGGTTCTTCCGTGAAGAAGAGTTGTTTGACAGCCTTAACTGAGGCTCGGTTTTTTTATCCCGTTTTCAGGAGCCGCGGCTTTAAAAGGCTGCGGCTTCTGCTGTGTGTGGAGCATCGTCCGCAGAAGAACGAGGCCCAGTAGAAGGGCATGCCCTGGGGGAATAGGAAAAAAGCGGATTACTTTTCCCAGGGAGTGACCAGGTACAGGAAGGCTTTTTTCATGCGGTAGGCCTCCCGCATAAAGCCGTCCAGGATATTATTGCAGCTTTGCCTGGAAAAGGAATAGCCGTAAACGCGCTTGATGGCGGCGTCTTCACTATGCTGCTTCTGGCGTTTTAATTCGGCGTCCATGTCCCGGCGTTCCACATTGGGGGCGCTCAGGTTGTCGCCGTGCCAGCGGAAATCCGCCAGAAGCCTGTTGTAATGGACGAACTTCTTTCCGGCGCGTCCCAGGCGCGCATAATACTCCCCGTCCATGTCATAGCGGAACCGTTCGTCCAGCAGAAGCCCTTCGTCAATGGTGGTGCTTCTGCGCAGGAAGAGCGCGGTGGACGCCAGATAGGTACCGTACCAGATGTGCATGTTGAGGCTGTAGGGGAGGGCTTTCATGGGCCTCTGGACGGCTCCGTCCGCATCAATGAAGTTCCAGGCTCCATGGATGATGTCCGCATCCGGACGGGAATCCGCAAAAGCCTTGACGGCCGCCAGGGCGCCGGGAAGCAGACGGTCGTCCGTGTTTAGCCACATGACCCACTTGCCGCGCGCCTTGAGGAAGCCCCGGTTGATGCCTTCCGACATGCCGGAATCCTTCTCTACATTCAATTTCAGATGCGGATAGGAATTCAGGATGTCCAGCGTTCCGTCCGTGGACCCTGCGTCCTGGATAATGTGTTCAAACGTGGCTCCTTCCTGGTTCCTGACGCTTTCAATGCACTCCCGCACATATTCGGCGTAATTATAGCTGGGCGTGACGATGCTGAAATCCGGCTCGGAATCCATGGGAAGATTTATTTGGAGGGATTGATGGAGCGTTCCCTGGCGATATAGATGGGGCGTTTCTTGACCTCCGTATAGGTCTTGGCCAGGTACTGGCCCAGGATGCCGAGGCACAGCAGGACAATGCCCCCCATCAGGCAGAAGACGCAGACCATGGAAGTCCAGCCATAGGCGGAATGGGGCCAGATCAGTTCCCGGACCGTCAGCACGATGATGGCCAGGAAGGAAATGAAGGAGAGCAGCACCCCCATGATGGAGGCCAGCGCCAGGGGCGCCGTGGAGAACGCCACAATGCCCTCAATGGAGTACAGGAACAGTTTGAAAAAGGACCATTTGGTTTCTCCCGCCACCCGTTCCACATTCTCATATTCGAACCATTTGGTGCGGAAGCCCACCCATTCATACAGCCCCTTGGAAAAGCGGTTGTACTCCTTCAGGGAAAGCAGGGCTTCCAGCACGGGGCGCGTCATCAGCTTGTAGTCCCGCGCGCCGTCCACGATGTGGGTGTCCGATATCCGGTGAATGGTCTTGTAAAAGGCGCGTGCAAAGAAGGAACGCAGCGGCGGCTCCCCCTGCCTGGTCACGCGGCGCGTTCCGGCGCAGTCGTACCCTTCCTCGGCAATGGCTTTCACCATGTCCGGAAGCAGGGAGGGGGGGTCCTGAAGGTCCACGTCCATGACGGCCGCATAATCACCCGTGGCTGCTTCCAGCCCGGCATAAATGGCTGCTTCTTTGCCGAAGTTGCGGGAAAAGGAAATGAACTTCACCTCCGGGGAGTGTTGCGCCAGCTCCTTGATCATTTCCAGGGTGCTGTCCGTGGAGCCGTCATCCACAAAGATGAGCTCCGGAGCATACCCCTCCAGGTGTTCCCTGAACACCCTGTCCACTTCTTGTTTGAACGCCGGAATGGCCTGTTCTTCATTCAGGCAGGGAACGATCAGAGAAATGCGTTTCATGGCAGTGCCCGCATCATACGCCAGGGGCCTGCCGGATGCCAGCAAATAGTGCCCGTACACAGAGTAGCCTTTCTCCCGCAGAGACGGGGAGAAAGGCTGGCGGAAAAGGCGCTGTGCGCGAAAAAAACGGAAGGATTAGAATTTCGGCAGGTTGCCGATGTCATCCTCGTTTTCAGGAGCGTGCGGGTCTTTCAGATCACTGTCGCTGTCCTTGCCGAAGGACCAGAAATCATAATCCGGATTCATGCCGTTCCCCATTTTCAGGTTCTTCGCGCCGGCGGATTTGGCGGGAATGGCCTGCTCGCTGCCCAAGCGGTAGCGGTAGGGGGACCCCCACGGATCCGCCAGAATGTAAAGCGTGACGGGCCTGCCGTCCTTGCCCTTCACATGGACTTCCCGGACGGTCGGGTTGCTCTTGGGCTGGGTGGAGGGGTTCAGCTCGTCATTGTAAATGGTGGTGTCCCGGGAGGGCATGCCTTCGTTCTTGTGGTCGCCGAAGAGGGCCATGTAAACGACGTTGGAGCTGTACTCCTCACCGTTCGCCACGGCCACTCCGTGGTTGTTGAAGGGGGCTTCCGTGCCGTAGGGGTAGCGGTCATGGTCGCTGTGGTAGCTTTCCAGTCCCATTTCAATCTTGCGGACGATGGATTCCGTGGCCTGTTCGTTTTTCCTGGTTTCAAGCCAGGTGTAAATGGAGATGGTCAGCGTGGCAAGCACCACGATGATGACCATCACCACCAGGATTTCCATGAGGGTGAAGCCCTGTGCCGCCCGGAGGCGGCTGTATGCGGAGCGAATCTTCATCTGGTTCTGCTTGAGGAGGGTTAACCCATTTTTTCAATGACCTGCAGAAGGGGCAGGAACATGGCGAACACGATGCCGCCCACAACCACCGCCAGGAAGACGATCATGATGGGTTCCAGCATGGAGGTCATGGCTCCCACGGCGTTGTCCACTTCATCATCGTAAACGTCCGCAATCTTGAGGAGCATGTCCGGAAGCTGGCCGGTTTCTTCACCCACGTCCACCATGGAGATCACCATGGGCGGGAACAGCTTGGAGGAAGACATGGGCGTGACTACGGATTCACCTTCCTTCACGGAATCATGAATGAGGCCGATGGCGTCTCCCACGATCATGTTGCCGGCGGTGTCCTTCGTGATGGTGAGCGCCTGGAGAATGGGAACGCCGGAGGTCACCAGCGTGCCGAAGGTGCGGGCGAAGCGGGCGATGGCGCTCTTGCTCTGCACGTTGCCGATGACCGGCATGGTCAGCAGGGCGGTGTCAATCTTGCGGCGCCCGTTGGGCGTTTTGCTCATGGCCGTGAAGACGGCGTACAGGATGGCGATGACGGCGGCCAGAATAACGGCGTTCGGCACGAATAAAGGAGCGGCCATGAACCAGTCGCTGATGCCGAATACGAACTCGGAAATGGCGGGAAGCTCACTGCCCTGTTCCGCGAACATGGCCTTGAACTTGGGAACGATAACCAGCATCAGGAAGATCACGATGCCCACCGCAATGAACAGCACGATGGAGGGGTACACCATGGCGGTGATCACCTTGCTCTTCAGTTTCTGCGCCTTTTCCTGGTATTCCGCCAGACGGTTCAGCACGACTTCCAGCACACCGCCGAGTTCGCCGGCCTTTACCATGTTCACGAACAGGCGGTCAAAGATTCTGGGATGCTGAGCCAGCGCTTCGGAGAAGGTGGAGCCGCCCTGAACGGAATCCCCCAGGGCTTCAATGGTCACGCGCAGGTTGGGGTTGGCCTCCTGTTTGGCCAGCACGTTCAAGCTCTGAAGGAGGGGCAGACCTGCGTCAATCAGGGTGGCCAGCTGCCGGGTGAAGATCATCAGCGCCTTTGCCTTGATCCTGCCGCCCAGCTTGCCTTTTTGCCCTTTGGCTCCCTTGGCCTTCTTCTTGGCGGCGGGCGCCTGCTGGATCTTGCCTTTTCCCGCTTCTACGATCTGGGTGGGGTACAGGCCGTGCGCGCGGATGGCTTCCATGGCCTCCGCTTCCGAATTGGCCTCCAGGGTACCTGTCTTCTGGTCGCCTTTATGGTCAAGTGCTGTATATTGATATTTAGGCATATATGTAGTGTTTTAAGTGTTTTCTGCTTGGTGGTTGAAATGGGGGGGTGCGGTGTCGGGCTGTCCATTAAGTGTACTTCAGCACTTCTTCAATGGTGGTATTGCCGTTGTAAATGTTTCTCAGGCCGTCTTCACGCAGGGTGGACATGCCCATTTCAATGGCCTTCTGCTTCAGCACCACGGAAGGGGCGCG
The DNA here is from genome assembly GCA_048388685.1 of Akkermansia sp. Lineage (GTDB taxonomy): Bacteria > Verrucomicrobiota > Verrucomicrobiia > Verrucomicrobiales > Akkermansiaceae > Akkermansia. The sequence continues at coordinate 263,118 of DBGCTZ010000022.1, forward strand.
GTCCGTGATCATATCCCGCAGGGTATCGTTGATGTCCAGCAGTTCATAAATCCCCTGGCGGCCCTTGTAGCCGGAATTGGAGCACTTGTCACACCCCCGGCCCGTGTAAAAGTGCTTATCCCCCAGTTCATAGGGAGATACGCCAAGCTGGGAGAGGATGGTGGAGGAAGGTTCATACGGCGTGCGGCATTCCGGGCAGATGGTGCGGACGAGTCGCTGCGCCAGCACCCCTTCCAGGGAGGCGGCCACCAGGAAAGGTTCGCATCCCATGTCCACCAGGCGGGTGACGGCCCCGGCGGAGTCGTTCGTGTGCAGGGTGGAGACCACCAGGTGGCCCGTCAGGGACGCCTGGATGGCGATCTGGGCGGTTGCCATGTCGCGCATTTCCCCCACCATGATGCGGTCGGGGTCCTGTCGCAGGAAGGCGCGGAGCACCATCGGGAAATCCAGGCCGATGGCTTCATTGATCGGAATCTGGATGATGCCGTCAATGTCGTATTCCACGGGGTCTTCCGCCGTCAGCACCTTGGAGTCAATGGTATTGATTTCACGCAGGGCGGCGTACAACGTGGTGGTCTTGCCGGCGCCGGTGGGACCGGTGACAATGAAAATGCCGTTCGGCTTGTGGACCGTGTCCAGGATATATTCATGAATATGCTTGGGGAGGCCCAGGTTGTCCAGATTCAGGTTCACGGAAGAGCGGTCCAGCACGCGGAGCACCACGGATTCACCGTACTGGGTGGGGAGGGAGGAAACACGCATGTCCACCGAACGGTTGCCCACCTGCTTCACGATGCGGCCGTCCTGCGGAACGCGGCGTTCCGCGATGTTCATGTTCGCCATCACCTTGACGCGGGAAATGACCGGCACGGACAGGTGCACGGGGGGCGGCTGCATTTCATACAGGGAGCCGTCCACGCGGTAGCGGATTTTGAATTCCTGTTCAAAGGGCTCAAAGTGGATGTCGGAAGCCTTTTCCTTAATGGCCTGCGTGATGACCAGGTCCACAAAGCGGATGACGGGCGCCGCGGCGGAATCTTCCGTCTCATTGTTGACCTGCATGTTGTTGAGTTCCTGCATCAGGTCCGTCATGGCGGCGGATTCCCCGCCGTACAGCTCATTGATGCGTTCGGAAATTTGGTAATCCGGAGCGATCAGGACGTGGATGTCCTGTCCCAGGGCGAAGCGCAGGTCTTCCACCGTCTGCGGGTTCAGGGGGTCCACCAGGCAGACGTACAGGCCTTCCGGACCGTGCCGTACGGGCAGGGCGCCGTGCAGGCGCACGAGCGTGGCCGGCATCATGTTCTGCACGTTGGGGTCCGGCTTGAAATTGTCCAGCGTGATGAATTCCGTGCCCAGGTCGCTGGCGATCATCTGCCAGATATCGTCCTTGCTGCCGATGATGCCGAAGTCCGCGAGCACTTCCGGCAGTTCCTTGCCGGAGACGGTCATTTCCTCCTTGATATCCTTCGCCAGGGATTTGTCGATCATTCCCCGGCCGATGAAAAGTTCCAGTGTAAGATTGGTGTCCATAATAATCAGAATGAATTGCGGGGAAAAATCAGTTGGCGTCTCCCATGGTGACGTTCAGCACTTCTTCCGGAGAGGTGAGGCCGGCCAGCACCTTGCGCACGCCGTCTTCCCTCAGGGTTCTCATGCCGAGTTCCCGGGCGCGCTTGCGGAGCTGGGGAGAGGTCAGGTTTTCATTGATCATGCGGCGCACTTCGTCGTCGATCTCGAAAATTTCAAAGAGGCCCATTCGGCCCTTGAACCCGCCGCCGCGGCAGAAGTCGCAGCCGTGGGGTGCCTTGATCTGCCCCGGAGTCAGGCGGGACATGTCAATATTCAGCGTATGCGCCTGCTTTTCCGTCAGCACGCCGTCCACCTTGCAGCGGTCGCACAGCTTGCGGACCAGGCGCTGGGCCATGATGGCGCGCACGGCGGAGGCGATCAGGAAGCGCTTGATGCCGATGTCTGCCAGACGGGCCACGGCGCTGGGGGCGTCATTGGTGTGAAGGGTGGAGAACACCAGGTGACCCGTGAGGGAGGCGTTGATGGCGATGCTGGCCGTTTCCATGTCTCGAATTTCCCCGATCATGATGATGTTGGGGGCCTGGCGGAGCATGGCGCGCAGGGCCGCGGCGAAGGTCATGCCGATGTCCGCCTTCACCATCACCTGGTTGATACCGGAAAGTTCGTATTCCACGGGGTCTTCCACCGTGATGATCTTTTTGTCCGGGCGGTTGATGTGGTTCAAGCACGCGTAAAGGGTGGTGGTCTTACCGGAACCGGTGGGACCCGTCACCAGGATGATGCCGTCCGGCAGCGTGATGAGGCGGTCAAATATGGCCTCGTCATCAGAGAAGAACCCGAGCTGGGGAAGGCCCAGCACCAGGGCTGACTTGTCCAGAATACGCATGACGATGCTTTCCCCGTGGTTGCTGGGCACGGAAGACACACGAAGGTCCACCTGCTTGCCGCCGATGTTCATCTGGATTCGGCCGTCCTGGGGCATGCGCTTTTCCGCAATGCTCATGGTGGTACTCATCACCTTCAGGCGGGCGATGATGGGGCTGAGCAACTTCTTGGGGTGGGTGGCCACTTCCACCAGCTTGCCGTCCACGCGGTAGCGGATGCGGAGCCTGTTTTCCATGGGCTCAATGTGAATGTCTGAGGCCCGCATCTTGAACGCGTCCGTCAGCATCTGCTGCACCAGGCGGATGATGGGGGCGTCTCCGTCTTCCCCCTCAATGCCGGCGGCGTCTGCCGGAACGGTCAGATCACGGTAAAACTCCTTCAGGCGGCTTTCCACCGCGCTGCGGGTGGCTACGCTGAAAATAATGTCCCTCCCCATCAATTGGGGCAGGCTGTCCATGGTCTCCAGGTTCAGCGGGTCGTCAATAGCGATGTTGATGGAAAAACCGTCGTCGGAAATGGGGATGGCCCGGAAGCGCCGCGCCAGCTCCGGCGTGATCAGTTCGCGCACTTCCTGGGGAATGTGCATGGGACCCAGGTCCACGACGGGCAGCAGGGAATTGGACGCCGTCACCTGGGCGATGACGTCTTCCGTAAGATAATTGGCCTGGATAAGAAAATCAACCAGGTCCTGGGTGGGAGATTTTTGACTGCGCGCGTATTGAAGAATCTCTTCATTCAGATAGCCGGCCTGCGTAAGAAGTTCGATGAGATATGATTCGTTGGAGTACACGTCGATCTCTGGAGTCTATGGTTGGAAGTCTGCCGAAACGGAGCGGCAGGATACTCCCCTATTTCTGACAGGTTCGGGCCGTAAAGTCAACTTAGCTTCCCTCAAAAGGGCATTTTTTTTCAGGAGGAAGCGGAGGCGGGGAAAAGGAAAATCCGCACACGCCGCTTCCCGGAGCGGTGGGACATCCCGGCGGACAGCATTTCCATTTCTCTCAGGGCCGCTGGCGGGGCATGGCGGAGAGCACGTCTTCCAGTTCCGCCATGCCGGAGACGCGCACTAGGCGCGCGCGCATTTCCTTGGCGCCGGGGAAGCCCTTGGTATAGGCCAGAATGCGTGACCTCATGTGGCGCATGGTATGGAGTTCATCCCCGTAATGGCCGGAATCCAGGGCCATGCGGGTATGACGCAGGATCAGGTCCGTTTTTTCCTGCGGGTCCCTGGCCGGGGGCATGGCTCCGTGCAGCAGGTAATACCTGGCGTCTCCGAAAATCCATGGATTCTCCATGGCCGCCCGCCCGATCATCACGCCGCTGACGGCCGTATTTTCCTTCACGTAGGCCACCCCCTGCGGGGTGGAAATATCCCCGTTCCCGATGACCGGGACGGACATGGCCCGCGCGCATTCGTCAATAATGTCCCAGTTGGCCGTGCCGGAATACTGCTGGGAGCGGGTGCGCCCGTGGATGGTAATCATGGAAATGCCCTCCTCCTCCAGCAGGTGGCACGCGTCCATGGCGCATAAGTTCTGGAAATCCCAACCGATGCGTATCTTGGCCGTGACGGGAATGCGGTCTCCTACGGCTTTCACCACCCCTCCCGCCACGGAGGCCAGCAGCGGCAGGTCTTTCAGCAGGGAGGACCCACCATTCTTGCCCACCACCTTGGGGACCGGGCAGCCGAAGTTGATGTCAATAAAGTCCGGCTTGTCATGGTCCAGAATAATTCTGGCGGCTTCCCCCATGTGCTCCCCGTCCGCGCCGAAAAGCTGAATGCCTATGGGGCGGTGGGCGTCCTCTATCCTCGTGTACCGGCGGTTTCTCTCCCATGCCTGGAGAATGCCCTCCGCGGAAACGAACTCCGTGACCATCACGTCAGCCCCCAGTTCCTTGCAGATGGTACGGAAAATGGGGTCCGTCACCCCGGCCATCGGCGCCAGGAACAAGGGGAAATCCGTTTTGAAAAACGGAAGGGAAGCGGAGCGGTTGGAAAAAGTCATGATTCCTTAGAATGAGGCTAGCATGTCCGCATATCCCGTTCAAGCGCCTTGCCCGTCCTGACAGAGAAAGAGGGGTTTTTCAAGACGGAAGTGACGCATGGGCGCCCCATATGGCCTTCTGTTGGGAGGGACGGTCTGACAGACAACTCCGGAAATGGAAAAGCGGCTTCACTCCGGAAGTGAAGCCGCCTGGCAACAGGGGAAAGACCTTCGGTTTAGTGGTGGCCGCAACCGCAGCCGCCGTCCTTGTGATCGTGGTCGTGATCGCAATTGCCGTCACAGTCACAGCTGTCCTTGTCGCAGCTGCCGCCGCAGGAGCAGGAAGACTCGGAGCTCATGGCGCGCTGGCGGGCTTCTTCAATTTCTTCCGGAGTGGGGGCGTGCCCGAGGTCAATGGACATGCCCAGGTACTGGTTGATGGTGTTCAGGATTTCGTCGATGGTCTGGCGCGCTTCCAGGAAGCCGCGGGCCGCATCATTCTTGATCACGTTTTCACGCAGGGAGTCGAACTTGGCAATTTCTTCTTCCGTGGGGGGCATGCCTGCCAGGTGCTTGTTGCGCAGTTCTTCGCCGTAGGCGTTCACTTCTTCAAAAAGCTTGGTTGCCTCGGGATTCTGGAAAAAGAGGCCGATTTTTGCCTTGGCGGCCACAACCTGGTCTTCCTTGGCAAGCATGTTGCAAAGGGCTTCCGTAGCAGTCCGCAGGTTGTCATTGAGAACGGGGGTATTCATATGAAAGGCATTCAATCACGGCTTTCAAGGAAGGGCAACCCGGTTGCGAGGCATGGCGTGCATTTCCGTGTCAGGGCTGGCTGCGGATTAGTAATCCGGACGAGATGACCAATAACGAGAGAAATAAATAAATACCTATTAAACATAATGATATATGAGCATTTCCAACAAATATTATCATGGACGGGAAGATATGGGAAAATAATGGGCGCGGTTGGAGAAATGTACTCGCCATGAAAAAGTAGTGTTGACTTCGGATTACTAATCCGCACAATCCTGCCTACTGATATTCAACTTATGAAAGGGAAAAATGATCCTGTAGCTGTCCTGGGGTGGAAAATTCCGTTGGCGCTTCTTATCTGGTCCGTTGCTGTGGTGGGAGTGTGTTCGGATACGTCTCCCCTGTATTCCTTTTATCCTTCTCCGGACCCTTCCATTTTCTTCATGTTCGGGCGCGGCCTGCTCCATGGCCTTCTTCCCTATGTGGAAATGGCGGACAGCAAGGGTCCTCTGCTGGTCTGGATTTATTATGCCGCCGCCTGGATTGACGGACATTCCTTTGCCGGGATATTCCTCATTCAATGCGTGACCCTCTTTGCCACTCTCTTACTGGCTTGCAAGACGGCGCGTTTTTATCTGTCACGGTGCGGAAGCCTGCTGGCCTCCATGATGCTGTGCCTGTTCCTGTTTGATTCATTCCCCTTTCAGCGCGGGGGAGGAGTGGAGGAACTGTGCTGGCCAGGGATGGCGGCCATGGTTTACGGCTTGGTCCGGTATTTCCGGATGCGGGACAGGCGCAGCCTGCTGTTTTTGTTCGGAACAAGCGGGATATTTACCGGGGCTGCCTTCATGATGAAGTTTTCCATTGCCTTTCCCGTGTGCTTTTTATGCGGAGTCTTGTGCCTGTGGCTGTGGTGGAAGGGGAAGAGGAGAGAGGCCGCCATGGCTCTGGGGGTGACGGCAGCCGGATTCCTGGCCGTGATGGTTCCCTGTTCGGTCTGGCTGGTGTCCAACGGTATCTGGAAGGAAGCGATGAATGAATACGTGCTATGCTCCGTGCGCTATGGGACGGTGGCCCAGGATGCCCAATGGTGGGTCAAGCTTTTGAGGCCTGTTCCGGTCCGCTGTCTGTCCGACGTCTTAATGTGGGTGGCCGTCATCTGGGCCCTGGCGGCAGTGGGATGGCGCCGGTTAAAGACCCGGAGAGCGCTCCTGTTTACGGTGCTACTCTACATTCTTTTCAAGGTGGAGATGTTCAGCGTGTACGATTACTATTACAATTCCATCCTTTCCCCCCTGATGATCTGGGTGACTATCTTCTTTGCGGCACAGGTGGAACGGCGCTTTTCCCTGCGCGTGCCGCGGATGGCGGCGGCAACGCTGGCGGTTGTCTGCCTCATGGGGGCCGGAATGGCTGCCGGGCTGACGGGAGCCGCCCGGAAAGGGGATTTCGTCTGGAACGGCAGAGAGTTTCATTCCCCGGCTGACCGGGAACGGCTTGCCCCGTTTTCCGGGGCCTCCGTCCTGTATCTGGGCTGGCTGGACAGGGGCTTCGGCATTACCTGGGACTGGAAGCCGTGCGGAAGATATTGGTTCCTTCAGAACTTCCCGTCTGAGGAAATGGTCAGGGAACAGTATCATTATATTGAGCAGGGTATCCCGGACACCATCTACACCATTTCCAGTGATGATGATTCTTTTCTGCGGCACCACGGCTACCGGCCCTTGATGGCGGAAGTGGACGGGAATTACTGGTGCCGGGCATCTGAGAGGGGCGACGAACCTTTCTCCGGGGAATAAGGGAATGGCCCGGGATGAGGCGCTCCTGGGAGTACAGGAACTGTTTCATGCGACAGGGAACCTATCCTGCCGGGAATTCTTCAAACGGTACAGCTTTTCTTTGATGGGGACAGGAATCGAAAAGGTTCAGGATTATTGGGAACAGAATTTCAATCCCTGCGTTTAGGCAAGCCTTTGTAGAGGTAGGCGGCTTCCGGCGTTCTGCCGACGGTTCTGTCCAGCAAGGCCGGGATATCCTTGTCCCCGTATCCGGCTAGGTACAGGTATTTCTTCACTTCCTGAGCCTTGGTCGGGAAGCAGATCATCAGCTCTTTGACGAAGCCGGATTCTTGTTTTTTCATACTGGCTTGGGCATGGGTGCTCCTCGCTCCCCGGGCGCTTGTCATGTTGAACAGCTCGGTTTCTTTATCGTCAGATAGTCCGGTGGCGTGGTCGATGAGCATGTAGGCGAAGATCTCCGTGGCCTCGAACGCGTAGTCGATCTGGGTGTGAAATTGTTTGATGACCAGCGCGGTGGCGCTTAAATAAAACCGGAGGGCTTCCTCCTTATTCGGAAGTTTGCTGTTCTTGTCTGTCAGGGCGATGAATGGAACACTATTGGACATGTATTCTTTTGTGGTGTGATCCACATCGGTATACTCGGAAACCCATTCGACATTGGCATAGTTGTTGAGGTCAATGAACGGGGCTTTGGCAATCAGGTAGCACAGGAAGAGCCCGTCCGTCAGTTCCTGAGGCGTAACGTTCTCTTTCCTGTATCGGCTGGCTTCTTTCCGCATCTTGTTGGCAAGCTGGTAGAACGGGATGATCTGTCCGTCGTCCAGCAGTTTCTTGAGTCGGAGCAGTTCCGGGTTTTGCTTGTTCAGATTCCTGATAACGGAGGGTACGGGAAGCCTGTCCTGCGGGGACGCCGCCCAAGTGGGAAGAAGCGTCAGGAAGAGGAGGGAGAGAAGAATAATGCGGTAAATGGTGTTCATGATGCTTGTAGGTGGGAGATTATTTATTGGTGGTAGAGTCTGCATGCAAGGCGTCTCCTGCCGTGCTGCGCATGACGGTGCATCCGAATTTGGTAATGGTTACCTTGATGTTTTTCAAGCCTTTGGTGGGTGCGTTTTCTCCGTTCTCCATCCCGTCGTACTTGAAGCTGAAGTCCTGGGAGTACGTATCGTTGCTGATCTTGCAGCAGTCCTTGCCGTTGGCGCGTACGTACCATCCGCATGTCCAGGAAAAGAAAGCTGGGAGTTTCATGTTCTGCAAGTGCCTTAAGCGGATAGCCTGCTTTTCGTCCCATCTCCATCCGATGCTGTCATGGCGGTGGATGTTGTGAGCATTGGGCCTCATTCGCAGTTTTCCCGGGGTATGGACGGGTGTGAATCCTGCCGGGTCTTCTGCTCGTTCCATGATGGAAATATTGCTGAAGCTGACGTTCAGGGGAAGAAAGGTCACGGCAAGCTTGCTGGAAGTTCCCGGTCTGTCCTTTTCTCTGTCCAGGGGATAGTCGTTCATGCGTTCCCCGGAATGTTTCGCGGTGATATCCGAAGGAACAAGAATGGAGAAAACGTAGGGTTCCCTTTCCGGCAAATCCTCGTCCAGGCTGGTTTTGATGCGAACCTTTAAGGTGGTTTTATCAGTGAGATCGCTGTTGATGGTCAGCGTAGCCTGATTCTGTTCTTTATCTGATTTTTCAATGGTGGCTGTGTTTTCCGGTTCCAGAGACCATTCCAGGGATTTCAGATCCACATCCTTGAGCCGTTTGCCGTTCAATGTTAAGGTGACTACTTCTCCAATGCCTACCTCGGTGCGTTTCTTATCATCGTCCTGATTTCCTCCTTCAATCAGGCATTGAGGAGAAACAACATCCGTTTTAGACTCGATGTACAGGGAACAGTTGTCCGTGGATGGCTCCTCTTCTGCATGAGCCAAGGCAAGCATGGCATACAGGGCGGCGGCAGGGATAGGGAAGGAGAGATAGCTCATACAGAAGTTACCGGGAACGGTACTGATGATAGCTTCTTGTTCACTGAAATGTCAATGAAGCCCAAAATATGTTAGAATGGCATGCAGAGGGGGGAGAACCGGAATTGATGGGGGAAGTTTCATTTTCCCTGCAACAATAAAAAGGACCGCCCCATGAATGAGGCGGTCCTTGAAAGATGGAAAATAACCGATTTCAGCGCTTAGTGCGCCTTGCAGAATTCTTCAAAGCGGTCCAGCGCTTCCTTCAGAATGTCCAGCGTGGTGCAGTAGCTGATGCGGATGGCCTTGTCATTGCCGAAGGCGACGCCGGGAACGGCGGCCACCTTGTAGCGTTCCAGAAGCTTGTCACACAGGTTCAGGGAGGTGAGGCCCAGCTTGCTGGTGTCCACAAAGAAGTAGAAGGCGCCCTGCGGTTCCACGACGCTGACGTTCGGGATGGCGTTGAGGCGGGAGAGGACGTACTGGCGGCGCATGTCGTATTCGTCACGCATGTCGCTGATGAAGCTTTGGTCACCCGTAAGGGCCTCAATGCCGCCGTACTGCGCGAAGGTGCACACGTTGGAGGTGGTGTGGTCCTGGATCATCTGGATGGCCTTGGCGATGGGTGCCGGAGCGGCGGAGTAACCCAGGCGCCAGCCGGTCATGGCATAGCCCTTGGAAAAGCCGTTGATGGTGATGGTCAGGTCGTACAGTTCCGGGCTCAGGGAGGCGATGCTGACGTGCTTGGTGTCTCCATACACGAGGTGTTCATAGATTTCGTCAGCCAGGATGAGGATGTCTTCGCTCAGGGCCACTTCTCCCAGGCCGCGCAGTTCTTCTTCGGAGTAAACGGCGCCGGTCGGGTTGTTCGGCGTGGTGAGGATCACCATCTTGGTGCGGGGAGTCATGGCTTCCTCAAACTGTTCCGCCGTGAGTTTCCAGCCGTTTTCCTGCGTGGTTTCCACAATGACGGGAATGCCGCCGCACATGCGGACCATTTCCGGATAGCTGACCCAGTACGGAGAGGGGATGATGACTTCGTCCCCTTCGGAAACGGTCGCCATGATGGCGTTGAAGCAGGCGTGCTTGGCTCCGGCGCCCACGGTGATCTGGCTGGGATCGTATTCCAGGTTGTTTTCCCTCTTGAGCTTGTCGGCAATGGCCTGGCGGAGTGCGGGCAGACCGGCGGAAGGAGTGTACTTGGTAGCTCCGTTGTTCAGGGCCGTGATGGCTGCCTGCTTGATGTTTTCAGGGGTGTCCATTTCCGGTTCACCGCCTGCCAAACCGTAAACTTCTTCACCGGAGGCCTTCATAGCTTTGGCCCGGTTGGTCACCTTGAGGGTCAGGGAAGGGGTCAATGCAGCAATGCTGGGGGAAATCATGTCCATTGTTGTGGTGCGATCGTAGAATTTTGAATGCCCTTGCGGAAAACAGGCTATTTCCCGCACAGGCGGAAAAACTTTACTAAGTGAGCGCACCCCTGGCAAGGAGAATGCTTGAGAAGGCCATTCTTTTTCTTTCCACGTGCCCGTCTCTCCCTGCCGGAGGGAAATTCCGCCGTCAGCGTCTCATGAATTTGGCCCGCACGGCGTCCAGCTCCGGCGTTTTCAGCAGGAAGGCCGCCGCCAGGTAAACAATGCCGGCGCAGCCGCAGACCAGGGAGATGCCCAGGATTCTCGCCGGGAAGGACCAGTCCAGGAATCCCTGGAGAAACCACGTTTTACCCGCCCAGCACACGGCTCCCAGCAGGGCGCCCGCCGCCAGAATGCGGCCCAGGCCGGAGACCAGCGTCCTGCCGTCCACGCCGCCCAGCTGGCGGCGCAGGTAGAAGAAGTAGAAGAGGAAGTTGAAGGTGGTGACCACGGAGGTGGTCAGCGCCAGCCACGCCGCATTTTTATGCAGGCCGTAAACGAAGTAGTAGTTGAGGCCAATGCTGATGGCCAGAGCCACGGCGGCGGCAATCAGGGGAACCCAGCGTTTTTCCAGAGCCAGGAAGACGGGCTGCACCACCTTGGTTCCGGCATAGCCCAGCAGGCCCAGGGAATAGGCGCCCAGCACCTCCCCGGTGTAGCGCACCGCGTCCTGGTTGAAGCGTCCCCACTGGTACACGGAGGAGACGAATTCCGTGCCCAGGATGCAGAGAATCAGAAAAGCGGGCACGGCAAAGAAGGCCACCAGCCGCAGCCCCTTGGCAATGTGGACGGCCACTTCCTTCCTGCCGTCCCCCACCATCATGCGGGAGACGGCGGGGAGGACCACCATGCCCGTAGCCACGCCGAAGAGCCCCACGGGAAGCTGCCAGAGCCGGAAGGCTGTGGTCAGGGCCGTGACGGAACCCTTCTGCAGATCCAGGGCGAAGCCCGTGTTGATGAAGATGGTGAACTGCGTGACGCCGGAAGCGAGCACGGATGGAAGCATCAAGCCCCAGATTTTACGCACCCGGGGATCGTCCCAATGGAAATTGGGCTTCCACCGGAAGCCGGTCCTGCGGAGCTTGGGAAGCTGAACGGCCACCTGGGCCACCCCGCCGATCGTGACGCCGCAGGCAAAACCGTACAGGGCCCTCGGACCGAAGGAGGGATCAATGAAGTACCCGATCAGCAGGCCGAATAGGATGGAGGTGACGTTAAAGGCGGCGGAAGCCAGCATGGGCAGCCCGAAGACCCCCACCATGTTCAGCGCTCCCATGACGAGGGCGGACAGGGAGGCGAACCCGATGAAGGGCCACATGATGCGGCTCAGGTCCGTGGCGAACAGCTGGTCCGTCAGGGAATGGTCCCCGCTGTAAAGGGCCTCCATGACGGGCCCGGCGAACAGGATGCCCAGCGTCACGACGGCAACCATCAGCGTAGAAAGCTGGGTGGCTACCTTGTTGGTCAGCTCCCACGCGGCTGCATCGCCTTCCGCCTCCCGGGTTTTGGAGGCCACGCTGGTGTAGGACTGGGAGAGGGCGCCCTCCGCAAACAGGTCTCTCAACAGGTTGGGGATTCGGAAAGCCGTGTAAAAGGCGTCCAGCACGCCCGTGGCTCCGAACAGGGAGGTGTATACGATTTCCCTGACCATGCCGGTCAGGCGGCAGGCAAAGATGGCGCCGGAGGCCACCAGGCTGTTCCGCATCAGGGACATGCAAAAAAACTTAGTTGAACAGTTGGCGGCAGTACGGCTCTACGCGTTTCATGGTCGGGTTGTCCTTCACGGCCTGGTCCCGGTCATCCCGGCAGGGGAAGAGGTACAGGGCATAACCCCCGTAGCCGCCGCCCAGGTATTTTTTGGCCAGGGCGTTCGGGATGTCCGGAAGCGGCTGCATCCCTTCGTCCAGCTGGACGCTGTAATACAGGGCCACCCCTGCAGCCAGGGTGTTGATGTTGCGCTCCAGCACTCCGGTGCGGGCGATCAGGGAGGATTGGGAGATGCGCACATAATCCCGCTGTTCGTCCGCCATTCTGGGCGTGTCGTGCTCCTCCCCAGTGTACAGGATGGCCATCCGGCCTTCCAGGAAATCGCCCGTGCCCTTGACGTCCAGCACGGGGGAACTGCCGGAACGCCACACGCAGAGGCCCGTTTCCGCAATGACGGCGGGGTCCTGCCAGCCGACGCCCAGGGCGAGCTCCGAAGCGACGGAGTCGCGCCCCTCCAGCATGGCCCACGCGCCGCTGCCGCCCAGCCCGGAACGTTTTTCATACGGCCATTCGCAGAGGGAGACCATGGGAGTGATGGCGCAATTGACCACATAGGAGCCTTTTCTGGCGTACCGGGGAACGTCCAGCCAGCCTCCGGCAAAGTCCACGCGGAGCGGCACGGAGGACGGGGCCTTGATGCGGTTCACCAGCATGGTGGTGGAAACGGGAGCGAACTTGGGCGGCGTCTTGGGAAGTACCACATACGTAGCCCCCACGCGGGAGCACAGCTCCCTCTTGATGCCGCTGTACAGGTCGTCCTCCGTCACGGCCAGCACGTCCGGCCTTTCCTGGAGGAACTCCTCTTCAAAATCCAGGCCTTTTTTCATGCCGGTGCCCAGAATGACCTTATCCACCATGCGCAGGCTTTCCAGCAGCACTTTCTTGTGCTCGTCCGGGATGGAGGGCTTGCGCTGCTTGTGGTGCCACAGCACGGGTTCCGAGGCGAAGGAGACGATTAGATAGTCGCCCAGGGCGCGGGCTTCTTCAAAGAACTGGATATGTCCGGCGTGAACAATGTCATAGCAGCCTGAGACGAAAACTTTTTTCATGCGCGTGGTGGTAGATAATTAGTCCACGGCAGTATGCCTCATTGATCCGCCGGATGCAAGAGCCGGGTGGAGGAACGCCAAAAAACGGCACGGACCGCAGAGGGGCCGTGCCGTTTGAAGAGAAAAGAAAAATCAATGTGCCGGAACAGGTCAGGAAGCCATGGCGTCCTGGTAGCGCTGTTCCACGTCGTCCCAGTTGATGAGGCGGCAGAAGTCTTCAATGTAATCCGCCCTGAGGTTCTGGTGCTTCAGGTAATAGGCGTGTTCCCACACGTCGCAGACGAGGATGGGGACAATGCCGGGGATTTCAAGATTCTGGTGTTTTTCCGCGCCGCAGATCACCAGCGTTTCACTCATGGGGTCCACGCCCAGAATGCCCCAGCCGGAACCTTCCACGCCCTGGGAGGCGGCCTTGAATTCCTTCATCATGGCTTCCAGGGAACCGAATTTGGCCTTGATGGCGTCCATCAGGGGGCCCTGGGGTTCCTTCTTGGGATCGGGCGTCATGTTGGTCCAGTAAATGGTATGAAGCACGTGGCCGGAGACGTTAAAGGACAGGTTGCGCACCCAGTTGGTGGTGGCGGAGGCGTCCAGCTTGCCGTCCGCGATTTCACGGAGCTTTTCAGCCGCGGCGTTGGCGCCGGCTACATAGGCGGCATGGTGCTTGTCATGGTGGATGCGCACGGTCTTTTCATCCAGCAGGGGTTCAAGTGCGTCGTAGGCGTACGGAAGGGGGGGTAATACGTATTTGCCGTCTGCGTAACCGACCGTGGAGGGGTTTTGAACTTTTTTCATGTTGTGCTGTGGTTGTATGAACGGCCCTGTGGCCCGGGCCTGGCTGATCGTTCCCAGAGCCGCCAGTGAAGAAAGGGCAATAAAACGCCTTCTGTTCATGTCCGCGCCATGGGAATTCATGGAAGTTTGGACATGGATGGATTTTGAGTTGTTCAAAAAACTTGGAGCATCGGGCATTTTTTCCTCTTTTTCACCGGAAGGCGCCGGGAAAAAGGAGTTTTCTACCTTCTGGCCGCCGCCGCGGGCCCCTGTGCTCCGTAGGCGCTGATGCCCCTGACGGCGACGGAACCCGCATCTCCCAGGAAGGATTTGGGCAGCGTCACGCGGGTCTGGTTACCCGGCAGCAGGATACGGGTGGTCCACTGGCTGCCGTAGCGCGCCTGGACGGCCCATTTCCGGGAGGGATTGCCGGACGGCTGCCAGGAAAGGGTGACGGTGGAGCCGTTGTCCGCCACGTGAAAGTCACGCGGCTGTCCCGGCGCTCCGGTTCCGCACCAGGGCATGGCCGGAGGAACGGCCATGGAAGGATACAGCCTGTTCAGGTACTTCTGGATGCCCCCGGCATTCCGCATGATGGATTTAACGCTCCAGAAGCACTGCCCGGAGGCGCATCTGGCCAGGGAGCGGGAATAATTGACCTGCGCGGCGATTTCAGAGGCGGGGCGTCCCGGGTCCTCGCTGCTCATGATGCGCGCGGTGGCGATGCCGGGCCACACCGGGCGGCTCGTGTTCTGGGCGGCCCACCACTGCATCAGGGCCGGAAAGCTCTGCTTGGACGGGCTGCACCGCCAGTAAAGCTGCGGCGCCAGGTAATCCACCCATCCTTTGGAAAGCCATTTGCGGGCGTCGCACGCAAGGTGCTCGTAGGCGTCCACTCCGGCCTCAATGCCGCCGGGAACGCCGGGGCGCCAGATGCCGAACGGGCTGATGCCCACGCGCACCCAGGGTTTGGAAGACTTGACGGACTTGTACATGTCCTCCACGAAGTCGTCAATATAGGCCCTACGCTGGGAGGGCGTCTTTCCGTCGCCGAAATTGCCCGGGGACCAGGCGCGGCCGGGTGTGGGGTAGGGGTAGAAATAATCGTCCAGGTGCACGCCGTCAATGTCATAGCGGCGTACCACGTCCAGGATGACCTTCAGCGCGTGGTCCCGGGAGGCGGAGGCGCTGGGATTCATCAGCAGCACGGAGCCGCTGCGCTTCATCAGATCCGGGCGCGTGAGGGAAATGTGGTTGCGCCCCACGGCGTGCTTCACGTTGGCCTTCGCCCGGAAGGGGTTGAACCACGCGTGCAGTTCAATGCCGCGGCGGTGCGCCTCCTGAATGGCGAAGGCCAGCGGGTCATACCCCGGATTGACGCCGGGGCCGGAAAGCCACTGGCTCCACGGTTCCAGGGAGGACTGGTACAGGGCGTCCGCGTTGGGGCGCACCTGGAGGAGAACGGCGTTCAGTTTCAGCTGGGCGCACGTATTCAGAATCGTCAGCAGTTCCGCGCGCTGGGCCGCGCCGGAAAGGCCGGAGCGGGAGGGCCAGTCAATGTTGTGCACGGTGGAAATCCACGCGGCGCGGAACTCCTGGGGAGCGGCGGGAACGGACTCTCCGGAGGGCTGCCATCCCAGCGCGTGGGAGGCCAGAGCCAGCAGGGAACAGGAAAGAAGGTGGAGAAGGGGAAATCTGGTCATGACGGGAGGGTGAGGGATGCTTCCGGGCCATTTAACCCCTATTGGGGGAATCTGTCCATGGCGGATGCGGAAGGTTCCGTCATGGAAAGGCGGTTCCGTGCGGCTTTCAACGGGAAGAGGAAGCGAGGCTGTTCACCAGGTGTGCATTGAAGCCGGCGCCGAAGCCGTTATCTATGTTGACCACGGACACGCCGTTGGCGCAGGAATTCATCATGGCGAGCAGGGTGGCGACCCCGCGGAAATTGGCCCCGTACCCCACGCTGGTGGGCACGGCGATCACGGGAGATTTCACCAGGCCGGCCAGCACGCTGGGCAGCGCTCCCTCCATGCCCGCCACCGCCACCAGCACGGTAGCCCGGCGGATGGAGTCCAGGTGGGAAATCAGGCGGTGCAGCCCCGCCACGCCGCAATCCCGGTACCGGAGCACGCGGCTGCCCAGGAACTCCGCCGTCAGGGCGGCTTCCTCCGCCACGGCCTGGTCCGAGGTGCCCGCGCTGACGATGCCGATGAACCCATCCGTCTGCGGAGCAGGCCGCAGGATGATGCGCATGAGGCGCGCTTCCGGGCGCATGTCCGCCTCCGGAAAGGCGCGGCGCAGGTGGTTCTGGGCTTCCCCGCTCAGGCGCGTGGCGAGGACGTTCTGTCCGGCGGCAAGCAGGCCGCGGGCGATCTCTTCAATCTGCTCCGGCGTCTTTCCTTCCCCGTAAATCACTTCCGGGCATCCGGTACGTTCCAACCGGTCATAATCAATGTCCGTATGGGAGGCCGCAGGGGCTGTGGCGGTCCTGATTCTTTCCGCCGCCTCCTCCGTGGAAAGGAGCCCTTCCTCAAGCTGATGCAGGATGTCGGTAATATCGTTCATGATGGTCCATTCATGCTGCCTCTGGAGTAGCCTTCCAGGTCCAGGGCAATGTGGCGGAAGCCCAGTTCACGGAGGCGGCGCGCCACAGGCCCCGCCAGCTCCCGGCTCCAGAACAGGGGGAATTCCGCTTCCGGAAGTTCTATGCGGGCCAGGTCATCTCCGTGCACCCGGACGCGGCAGCCTTTCAGCCCCAGGGAGCGGAGGAACGTTTCCGCCGTATCCACGCGCCTCAGCAGGGCCTCCGTCACGGGGCGGTTGTGTTCCAGCCGGGTCAGCAAGCAGGCATAGGCCGGCTTTCCGCTGACGGACTCCGGCAGGCCCAGCTCCCGGGCCAGTCGGCGGATGTCCGCCTTGCCCATGGCGGCTTCCAGAAAGGGATTCAGAATGCCGAGCTCCTGCAACGCCTTGCGTCCGGGGCGGTAGTCGCCCAGATCGTCCACATTGGAGCCGTCCGCCAGCAGGGGGAAGCCCAGTTCCGCCGCGCATGCCTTCAGGGCGGTAAACAGGGCGTGCTTGCACAGGTAGCACCGCAGGGGCGGATTGTCCGCAATGGAGGCCGGGATGGGGAAGGTGAGTTTTTCCTGCGTGACGTTCAGGTTCCGGCACAGTGCGGCGCTGTCCCGCATTTCCTCCTCCATCACGTAAGGCGTCTGCGCGGTCAGGGCCAGGCAATGTTCCGGCCCCAGCACCTTCACGGCGGCGGCCAGCAGCACGCTGCTGTCCAGCCCTCCGGACAGGGCGATGGCGATGCGCCCCCTGGGAGCCAGCACGGCGCGCAGCCGTTCAAACGGGGTTTGTGGAAGCGTCGTCATGGGAGGGGGAAGGGAAAAGTCCCATCAGCTGGCACTGTTCCAGCGGCAGTCCGGTGGCTTCCGCCAGCGTCCGGCAATCTTCAAATTCCGCCTTCCTGTGGTGGGGGCGGCCATTCATGAAGGAGGTCTTCACATGGACCGTTCCGTGGGGAGTGCCCACGGGGGCACTCTCCCGGCGCAGGATGTGGCGGCTGGCGGCGTGCTGGCGGATGCCCGGCGTGCTGCTGTGCAGGAAAAACGCCTCCCGCACATGGTCCGCCTGTTCCGGAAGGCACAGGGCGCAGACCTTCACGGCCAGACGCCCCTTCTTCATGCAGATGGACTCCTGCCACGCGTCCAGCGCGCCGGCCTCCATCAGCTTTTCCGCCAGGTAGGCGGTCTGCTCCGGCGTCATGTCGTCGATGTTGGCGCACAGCTCCGTCAGCAGCTCCGGGGAGGTTTCCCCTTCCTCCGTCTCCACCAGCATCACCCGGAGAATATTCGGCAGGGGCAGCCCCTGGCGGTGGCCTATGCCGTAGCCGGTTCCGGTAATGCGGCCAGCCAGCGGGGACGGGACGGGCTGCGCCATGGCGGCGATGTAGGCGGCTCCGGTGGGGGTGGTGGCCTCATGGGTGGTGCCGTTCAGGGTAGCCTGGAAATGGCGCGCCAGCAGGGCCGTGGCGGGAGCCGGAACGGGCATGGTCCCGTGCTGGCACCTCACGGTGCCGGAACCTAGCTCCACCGGACCGGTGAAAATGGCGTCCGCCTGGAGCAAATCCAGGCAGATGGCGGCTCCCGTGATGTCAATGATGGAATCCACCGCGCCCACTTCATGGAAGTGGACTTCCTCCGGCGTGGTGCCGTGCACCTGCGCTTCCGCCTCCGCCAGTAGGGAAAAAATGGAAAGGGCCGTTTGCTTCACGGCGCCGGAAAGGGCACTCTCTTCCAGAAGACGGCGGATGTCTGCCATGGTGCGGTGGTGGTGTGCATGCCCATGGCCGGAATGACCTTCCTCCTCCGTCACCACGTCAACCCGCGTTCCCTGGATGCCGGACTGTGCGGCCCGGCGGCATTCCAGCTTCCATTCCCCGTGCACGTGCAATTTGGACAGCTCCCGTTCCAGGCTCTCCCGGTCCACGCCCAGATCAATCAGGGCGGCCAGGTTCATATCTCCGCTGATGCCTGCGCTGCAATCATAGACCAAGGCTTTCATGATGGGCCAGTGTAAAAGGAAAACCTCCCGGCTCAAGGTCAAAATGAGCCTTATGGGAGAAGGGTCTCCGGCACCCGGCGGCACTGCGTTAACGGACTGATGCGCGGCCATGCAGCAATGGCCTGTGAAATACATTGCTAGAGAACTCCAAATATGCCACAATCCCTGCGGCGCTGACCAGCGCCGGCCCTCGTTCCATATCATGTCCATCCCGTTCTTTTCCAAATTACGATCCCAGAAGCACTATCTTCAACTGGTAAAGCCGGAATTGAAGCAGGTTTCTGAGTTTGTGGAAGCCCAGGCATCCTGTTTTGATCCGGAAGTAACCGATTACATGGAAACAGTGTGCCAGTCCAAGGGGAAAATGCTCCGGCCCGCTCTGGTTCTGCTGGTAGCCGGCGCCACAGGCGGCATCAAGGAAGCCCACATCCGGCTGGGAGCCCTGCTGGAAATGGTGCATCTGGCCTCCCTCGTGCATGATGACGTGATTGACGAGGCGGACAAGCGCCGTGACGAGGCTACCGCCAACGCCCTGTGGGGCAACAGCCTGGCCGTGCTGCTGGGGGACGTTCTCTTTTCCCATGCCATGGTGCTGGGCACGGAATTCGGCAGCACGGAATTCTGCCGCAGGCTGGCGAACACCGTCAGGGACGTATGCCAGGGGGAAGTGGCCCAGTCCAGCCGCCTGTATGACCTGAGCATGACCCGCGAGGAATACTTTGAAATCATCCGGAAAAAAACCGCCTCCCTGTTCTCCGCCGCTACAGGCGGCGCGGCGTGGATCTCCGGAGTGGCCCCAGAAGTGGAAAAATCCTTGTACCAGCTGGGGGACCTGCTGGGCGTGGCCTACCAGATTTACGACGACTGCCTGGACATGGTGGGCGATGAAGACGATGCAGGCAAGACGCTCCACACGGACGCCACCAAGGGCAAGCTGACTCTTCCCATCTTCAACCTGCTGGAATGCGGGGACAGAAATGTGGAAGCCACGCTCAGGGACGCCATTGAAAACCGTGAAGTGGTGGATTACTCCACCTTCCAGGACAATCCCGTTTTTGCGGAGGCCCTGGACAAGGCCATCCAGGTGGCTCTGGAGAAAAACGAGGCTGCCCGTGAAATCCTGTGGCTCCTCCCCCAGACGGAATACCGTGAAGCCCTGGCGGAGATGACCTTCTACATGGACGAACTGCTCAACGACTGCCGTATCTCCTGACGCGGCCTCCGGTTTGAAATACCCGTCCTTCTCACTTCCTCTGCCAGTACTTTTCCGGGAGAGTCCGTGAACACGCATGGAGGCTAGCAGGCGCAGCCCCTCCTGACTGACGGAGAAAGGTCGGCACTTTCTCCGGGCAGGATAGTAATAATTCGGTTTTGCAGCAGATGTACCCTGGCAGCGCGTTTCGGGGTGATGCCGTTGGTCAACTGGACAGGATAGTTTCCCTGATTGCTGTTGCGGAGGTCCCCCATATCAAATAAATGACTTTTTCCCCAGTGCTTGGCAAGCAGTTGGGAACGGTCCGTTGTTGCATACCCTGCAAGAACGCACCAATGCGCATGAGGGGCATCCGCAGGTTGGACATTGGTTTTGGGAAAGCCGTGTCGTTCGTTTCCCTGTTCATGGATTACCTGGAAAGGAACGAGGACATACCCTCCCTGATCAACGGTATCCCAAATGGTTGGTTCATGGAAAAGACGGCAGGCGGCGCGACAGCTTCCCTGGGCCTGTTCATTGATAAAACGGGCAAAGTCCTCCGGATGAAAAACTTCTCCCACCTCGCTTAAATTGCCTTCTGAACGATTGGCGAGGGGGTAGTGATGAGCCAATTCAAAAAGGCTCATATTGGTCCATCGGGTTTCCGGATTAAAGCAATGGAGTACATAGGAAGCGGCATAAAAACCGCAGGAAGGGTGAGTAGTCTGTTGTGCCATCTTCTCCTGATAGGTATCGGGAACGGTGCACATAATGATCCTTCCATCACTGGCGGAGGAATAGGCGGGTATATCTTGGTTCTGTGTCATCTTGATCACCGGGGTTCATGAAGCCGGTGAATGATGATGTACGCCTGAAAGAGGATGCGGGAAAGAAAGGGTATGTCAAGGAATGCCTCCGCTTTCTGAAAGATGCGACGGGGCGGGGAAGAGATAGTCTGCCAGCGGATATTTCTCTGCGGTTATCCGGACATTGTTCTGCGTGCTGCTGAAGACGGAAAGGTGGATTATTCCGTTTTTCCGTACCTGCGCGCCCGGAAGGCGTAGCCCACGGCTACGATGCCGGCCAGTGCGGCGTACAGAATGAAGCGGTCCGTGGAAATGGCATTGGCGGATTCTCCGTTGGCCAGGAAAAAGGTGATGGCGGCCACCAGCATGTTGCCCGCAAAAATGGTGAGGTTCCAAAAGCTGGTGATGACGCTCTTCAAGTGCAGAGGCGCCTGCGTGTAAGCAAACTCAAGCCCGGTGGTGCTGACCAGAATCTCCGAGACGGTGAGCACGCAATAGGGAATCAACTGCCACGCGATGGACATGGAGGCTCCGTCTTCCAGCCTGGATTGCAGGAAGGCCACAATCAGGAACGTGACGGCGCTCAGGGCAAGACCCGTACCGAGACGCACCAGGGGCCGCGCCAGCGTCACCACCTTGGGATAGACGAAGACGGTAATCAGCGGAATGAATACCATCACGAAAACGGGATTGGCCGCCTGGATTTCTTCCGGCCCGATGGACCAGGTGCTTCCGCCCGGCAGCGGGATGGGGAGAGGGATCATCCTGTTGCCCTGGGCCACCCAGGAGGAAGCCGTCTGGTCAAAAATGGACCAGAAGGGAATGATGAAGGCAAAGATGGAGAGAATTTTCAGGATGTGCCGGGCGTCCTCCACGGCGGCTGCGCCGCAGCGTTCCTCCGCGCTCTTCCAGCCACCGTGGAACAAGATGATGAAGAGCACTTTCCAGAAACCGGCGCGGCCGTTGCTGCGTTCCGGCAGGATTCTGTGGTACTTCTTGCGGCCCAGCCAGAAGACGAAGGTGGCGATGCCCATGAAAATGCCCGGAACGGCAAACGCCCAACTGTACCCGTAATGCTGTTCCATGGCCGGAATGACCAGGAAGGAGAAGAAGGAACCCAGGTTGATGGCCCAGTAAAAGGCATTGAAGGCCTTGGTCATCAGCTGGGGGGATTTGTCCGGAATCTGGTCTCCCATGAAGGCGGAGACGCAGGGCTTGATGCCCCCGGCGCCCAGCGCGATGATGAAAAGGCCCGCCATCAGGATATAACGCCGCGCCTCAATGGTATGGAAGAGGTCCGCCGTTGCCAGAACGCCGTGCCCCACGCAGTAAAGCAGGGAAATGTAAAGAATGGTCTTGTACCGTCCCCAGACCTTGTCCGCCAGCCACGCGCCCGCCAGGGGAAGCAGGTAAACCATCCCCACGAAGACGTGGAGGGTGGCGGTGGCCCAGTTGTCGCTCATCAGCAGATGGCCTGTCATGTACAGCATGAGAATGGATTTCATGCCGTAGAAGCTGAAGCGTTCGCAGGCTTCCGTTCCGATAATGTACCTGGACTGGGAGGGCAGGGCGCTCATGGATGAAAAGGGCGTGGATTGGGGTTGGTGGAAAAAGGGCAATAAAAATGATGGCCCCGGTACGGGGCCATCATGGGAAAAGTGCCTTGGCGCCAGTCCGCCCCTGTGCAAGGGGACACGGGCGGAATGACGGCTGTCATGAAAGGGGGAGGGTTAGCGTTCCTGGTTCAGGATGGGGGCGATTTCCACCTTGTACTGGGTGATGCACGCCTTCAGCCAGTCCAGCATGATCATGGATTTGGCCTGGGCGGTGAGGGCCGGTGCAATCTGCTGGGTGGCCTTGATCTGGAACTCCGGCGTATCCTCCAGTTCGCGCTTGACGAGCTGGGTCAGCAGGATGCCGTCTCCCGTATTGATGGGGCGGGCCATCTGGCCGGGGTTGATGACGGAGGCCGCCTGGAATACTTCTTCAGGAGCGGGGAGCTCCTTGGGGGGGGCCAGGCGGGAATTCATGGCCTGGTCCAGCAGGGCCTGGAGCTCTTCTGAACTTTTGGCGTTTTGCAGGTTGGCGGTGCTCAGCAGGGAGTTCGGATTGACGAAGGGACCGTAAGCGGCAGTCTTGGCTCCAGCCTTCCCGGCGATGGCATTGAACTGTTCCAGGGGCTTTTCCGCCTTCTGGAGTTCCGTGTTCAGGTCCGCGGCAGCCTTGTTCATGGATTCCACGGTCATGCTTTCCAGCAGGTCGGCGCGGGCGCTGTTGCGGGCGGTTTCATAGGGAAGGGGCTTCACCGGAGTAACACCTTCCAGGCGCACCAGAACTACCTGGCCGTTTTCCAGAACCTGCATGGTGCTGATCTGTTCAGCCCCGGTTTTGGCGCGCGCTTCTTCAATGGCCCTGGCGTCCGCGTCTGCGTTCAGGGCCGGGGCGTCCGCCAGGGAGAAGGTCACGTCCAGCAGGGTGGCGCTGCGTCCGTCGGAGGCGGACTGGTTGATCGGCTGGTTGATTTCCTGAGGAGCGTTTTTGCGCGTCACGGCCGTGTAGGACTTCTTCTCCATTTTGCAGACGCCGGGAGTCTTGGCGAGGGCTTCCGCAATGGCCTGGTCCATGTTCCTGCCGTTGGTGGCGTTCAGGGGTTCCCAGATGTCGTTTTCCACCAGATTCATGGTCTCCATGGTGGCGTTGGAAATGTCGCCGGGCTTGGGAGCCTGCGCATCGCCCGCGGGGGTAAAGGTGTAAACGGTGAAGAAGCGGGCTTCCTCATTCTTGTAATTTTCCTTGTGCTTGTCCCAGAAGGTCTTGATTTCCTCTTCTCCGGGGTCCGTCTTGGGACGGAAGGCGTTCTTTTCCAGGAAGGCGGTATTGACCGTGATCTGCTGGTTGCTGGATTCCGCCACGGCTTCGGAGAAGCCGGCTTCCACGGAAATGCCGCCGGTCAGCACGTCCTTGATGCGCACCAGGCTGATGGTGTCTTCCATCAGGCCGCGCAGAAGTTCCTCCTGAAGCTTCTTGCCCATGTTGCCGCGCATGGAAATGAAATTGTCGTACTTCCGGGGATCGAAGACGCCCTTTTCATCCTGGAATTCCGGGATGTTGCAAATGGCGTCGTCAATTTCCGTGGTGCTGGGGGTCAGGCCCAGGCGGCTTGCCTCCCGGCGGATGATGCCGCGGTAGGCCAGGAAGGCGGCGTTGGGATTATTCGTTTTCAGCAGGTGGCAGAGTTCGCGCAGGCTTTCTTCCGAGCTGAAATTGTCCTGAAGCAGCGGGCCGAAGGTGGAAGGGAAGGAAAAAGCCACGGAAAGGCCGGTCCTGCCCATGTTGTTGTAATCCTTTTCCCCGTAAGACTTGCCGTCCACGGAAACGAAGGTCTGCTTGAACATGCCGGTCACGGAGCCGCCGCTTACGTCCCCGCCGATGAACATGAGGCCCACAAACACCAGGGCCATGGCTGCCATGATGACGATTGTATGTTTACGTAAGTAATCTAACATGGAATGGTAGGTTGAAAATGCGCGTGTGCCCGGTCCCCGACTGACGGCAGCCTGGACAGCCCGGACCTTTTACACCTTTTCCCGCCGCTAGGCAAGAACGAAGCTCTCCGCTTCCGGCGGCTTTTCCAAAACATTGCGGCATGCGCGGTCTCCTCATGAAAGCATCCCATATTGCTTCCACTGAATGAGTATTTTAATATTGACCATGAATCAAAAAAAGATACATATAAGACCATGCATGACTGGATGAAATCATGCTCATGGCGCAAGATATTTTGTTTGGCTCTGGTGCTTGCCTCCATGCTGGCGGTGAACATCCCCTGCACAGTATATGCGGAAGATGACGAATGTTGGGGAGCTGCATTGTTGTCCATCAAGACTAAAACGAAAGAACCTTCCGCAGAATTTTTCCTCAAGATTCATCAGGATGAAGAAAAGGCTTATGAGAGGAAAAAGATAGGCATTGGAGAAACGTTCACCCTCTCCCTGTCCGGCAAGATGGTGGAAGGCGGTAACTCTGCAAATGCTAAGAAGGTTAAATGGTTTCTGATCAGTGGTAAAGAGTATCTGGAAAGTTGGCCGGACAAAACAACCAACCGGGCAACCATGGAATTAACAGCCAAACAACGGTTTCTTAAGAAGGACCTGGACCAGAGCGGCAGGAAGAAGAACGGCAAGGTGGTCATTCAGGTGGAGCTCGAGGACAAGCGTTCGG
Organism: Akkermansia sp.; assembly: GCA_048388685.1. Taxonomy (GTDB): domain Bacteria; phylum Verrucomicrobiota; class Verrucomicrobiia; order Verrucomicrobiales; family Akkermansiaceae; genus Akkermansia. The sequence goes on from DBGCTZ010000022.1 coordinate 287,819, forward strand.
AAAAATTGGAACTGGAAGTGTCTTTTCCTTCCTCAATAGAAGGGAAGCATTATCAAGGAGGAACTCCTTCCGCCATTTTCCCGAACTTTTTCGTGGGGACTTCCGTCATTCTTGAATTGCGGGTGCACCCCATGGATGTGTGTTTTAAGGATCTTCCCGTCATCGAACGTGATCTGGGGTCCGTGCCGGAAGGCAAAAGCCTGGATCCCTCCCATACGCCCACTCAAGGATGCGACCAGAAGTTGAACTTGGATGGTGGGAACCGGGTAGCGGACAGGACCAGATGTGCAGTATCCGGCTTTGACTTGATTTCCCAAAACGGGCAGCCTCCCGTGCATCAACTTCCCCAGGAATGGGACTGGGTCTGCCAGTGGAGGGCGCATTACGGCGCCGGAGGATTGAACGGTAAAGACATGGACGGCCCAGTTATTGATACCGTCAACCAGCATTTTTCCTTCAAGCAATCGGCCTCCCCTCAGGGGGATGTTTACTTTGAGGCAACCCTTCAAAAATTCGGCTGCACCGCCACCAGGAACACCCTTGATGGCAAAAATTATTTTGGACCCCCTGAAAAATTAAGATAATGAAAACGTTCTTCATCTGCCTTATGAATTTTATTCTTGTTTCCGCCATGCCCTGCATGGCTTATCCGCAACCCGTTCTAAAAGCTCCGGACACCATTCCCCTGTTCCAGGAGAAGCCTGCCGTGGTACAGGGCTGGGATCAACTGTTGAAAGAGGACAAGCTGACGGAGTTCTATGGTGCTTTGGAGAAAACTCAGAAGCTCGTAGATGACATACAGAGGAAAGAGGTTTATTCCAAAGAGGAAGTAAACCAGCTCATGTGGATCTTTTATTATGCGGCCAAAGCCCCCGTGTTTCCCCCTATCGGCTACAAGGAAACCGAACGTCCCGTTGAGAACAAGAATATTGATTTTTCTCGTAAAAAAGAGATTGCGTCTATCATTCTCATGCAGTGTCGTGAACTTTCCGCTACTGCCGCTGGATGCGGCGTCAACAAGAAGCAGCTTGCAGAATTAATGGCCTTGTACAGCGCGACCATCAACCGGGCCATCTATGATGTCTATGATCCGGACATGCGCAAGAAGCAAGAAAAACTGGCGCTGAAGTACGATAAAATTTACGTGGAACGCCAGAAACGTTGGTTCAAGGATCATGCCAATGATCCGTGGTCCGGCATGATGGAAATTGACGGTCCGGCGGAAAATCTCCGTTCCCACTTCCTCGCGAACGAATCGAGAAACTCGTCGGCGCGGTCCAGTCTCAATCAATTCCTGGCAGGGGAATTGATGAATACCCTGCTGCTCTGCTTCCCCGGGGATAAGGCGTCCGTGGAAAAGTACCTCAACCTGGCCGGGTACCGTGGTGAGGAGATGGACGAGTTCATTGACCGGACCGTTGGGCGGGATGTGCACACGGAATTCTTGTACAAGGGGGACCGGGGCCGCAGGCATGAGATGAAACTGAAAAATCCCCCGCCACCCAGGAAACCTGAACCACGCAAGCCCCTGAATCTGCATACGCCTCTTTTGTTCGATTAAGAGTGCATTGAGGAGAGGGCGGCCCATTTTCCCTGGCCCTGTCAAGGCAAAGGGGTAAGGACACTTTTTGACCTCGACGGTGATGCAAATACGCCTTATGTTTCCCCTGCGCGGAAGATTCCGGATGCCGGGGGCGCATTGCTCCACGGCTGCCGTTTCTTCCGGCGTACGTCCGTAGCCGGATGCTCCTTTAATCGCAAGGATTTATGCTGAACCAGGTAGTAGAACTCAAAAGAGAAGTAACGGCGGTGCAGATTCCCAGCGGGGATGTGCTCACCCTGCCGGAAGGGGAACGCGTGTACATCACCCAGATCCTGGGCGGTTCCTATACCGTGGCTACGGATCATGGCCTGGCCCGCATCTCCAAAGAGAATGCGGACGCCCTGGGCGCGGAAGCGGAGGAACCCTCCCCGGAAACGGCGGAGCTGGACGAAAACGCCACGCTTGAAGAACGCGTCTGGGACACGCTGAAATGCGTGTACGATCCGGAAATCCCCGTGGACATCGTCAACCTGGGCCTCATTTACGACGTGACCGTGATCGAGCTGGAAAACGGCCTGCATCACGTGGCGGTTAAGATGACCCTGACCGCTCCCGGCTGCGGGATGGGCCCGCATCTGGTGATGGAAGCCAAGGACCGCATTGAAGCGCTGGAAGGCGTGGAAGCCGCGGATGTGGAAATGGTGTGGGACCCGCCCTGGAACCAGGAGATGGTCAGTGAGGAAGGCAGGATGAAACTCGGATTGATCTGATTCCATGCCGTTGACATTAAAATTCTCCGACGACGAGGCGCGCGATCTGGCTGAAATGCTCTCCATGGCCGCCACGGTGGCCGCTGCCAACCAGCAGGACGGAACGGAGGCGCGCTTGGCCGCATGGGGAAAGCTGGTCTCCCGCCTGATGGAGGAACTTTCCTCCACGCCCAGGCTGAAAGGCAGCATTACTTATGCGGATGACCTGGGGGGCTACGCCTTCACCCGGGAATATGAGGAGAACGCCTTCTTCCAGGATTGCCTGGACGAATACCGTGACAATATTTTCTGGGCGGACCTGGTGACGCGCATGGCGGACAAGGCGATCAGCGAGCACCTGGGACCGGAATATTTTGAAAACATGGCGGAGGAAGAACGCCGCCAAACCGCGGAAGCTCTGGAAAAATCCCTGTGGCAGGAATGCGCCAGGTACGGCATTGACCGTCTGGGGTTCATTCTTCCCCCGACTGACGGGTAAGAAGATCAATGATTTCCCGTTCTCCGGAGCCCGGAAGCTTATCCGTTTCCTGAACGGAATGGGAGGTTCCGCGGTTTTCCGGTGAGGGGTGCGGAGCTTATTCCCCTGCGTCTTCCGGCATGGGCGGAGTGGGGCTGCCCAGGTGCTCCGTCTCCTTGGGAGTGGAGAGAACTTTGTAATACGCCCATGCGGCGGCGGCCAGGACGCCGCCGATGGAAACGATCATGGTTAGCCAGCCGGTAAGGGACATGATTTATTTGGTGTTCTCCTGAACGAGCCTGGTGACGTCTTCATCAGGCTGGACGGGATTGGCATCCTGGGGCAGGGGACGGTTCTGGAACAGTTTGAAATCCGTCATCTTTGTATCTCCGCCCGTCTGGAGCAGCACGGAGCCGTTCGGCTGGATGTCGGCCATGACGTTGGTGGACGGAGTGGGATCCCCCGTGAACGTCACGCTGGTGTTGGGGAACCACTTGCCGTCCTTGTACGCGAAGCTGGGGCCGAAGAAGGCGCCGCGGGCTTTCTTGGCGGATTCAAAATTGCGCATGAAGTCCTCCACGAAACCGACGGAGAAAGAGAGTTCCTTTTCCGAGGAATGCGTCTTCCATTTGGAGATGAGGTCCCAGGCCTTGTCCTTGTTGTTATAGTAAAATCCGCTGATTTCCTTGAATTTCCCCATTTTTCTGACGCAGACGAGGAAGCGCATCTTCTCCCCGACCGTCCAGGGATAGTCCACGAAGCTCTGGCCGCCCGTTCCCTCGCCGCCGAAGCGTCCTGCGCGTGCGTTTTCCCCCAGTTTCACCAGCTTGGTGCGTTCCTCTTCCGGGACGCTGTTGGGATTGTCGCCGTGGGCCACCGGGTCCCAGATGGAAAAGATGATCACTTTTTTGCCGTTGGACTGCTCCTGGAAGCCGATGTAGCCGTCGTCAAAGTTCATGGCGCAGAAGTAGGTGCCCGGGACGGACGTCTTGGCCTTTACTTCATTGTACAGGGCGCTTGCCTGCGCGGGGTGGCCCTGCTGCATGACATGGACGGAACGGCACTGGCGTTTCATCAGAAGTTCCGGGTCCTGGGCGTGCAGGAAGGCGGTTCCGGAAAGCAGGGCGGCGCAGATGACGGCTGTTGCGGAGAAAAGGCGCATGGTTTTGGATGATCGTTTGAGTGGTTGGCCGTGCCCCGTCCAGTGGAAGAGGCCGGCGAATGATTAGTACGGACTAATTACGTTCCGCCTGCGGGCAATCTCACATGGGAACCGCATTTTTTTCAAGATTTTTCGCCCTGGAGTTGCCCTGGAAACGGGATAAGACCAGAGGAATGCCGCGGACCTTTGCGGCGACGGAAGTAAATGGAGCGTCAGCGGACAAATGGAAGACCATGGAGTGTCCTGCGGGCGTGGTATTTGGGTGCCGCAAGGGCATGCGGCGATTCGGAGGGACGGAGGAAAAAAAGGAAGGCCGTCCCCGCGGGATGCGGGAACGGCCTTCGGGATGATGAATGGAAAGGATTGTTCTTTACCGGATGGGATTCATGAACAGGGGCATCAGGCCTCCCAGTACGATGAAGATGGAAAAGGCCGCCAGCATGACGCCTGAAATGACGGGCACCTGCACGGGTTCCGCATCTTCCGCGGGCTTGTCCCAGTACATGGAACGGATGACCTTGAAGTAGTAATAAAAGCCGGAGGCCGCGCAGATGATCATGATGGGAAGCATCCATGCCAGGTACAGACCCGTGTTGATGACGTGCACAAAGGAGATCATTTTGGCGAAGAAGCCGGCGGTCAGCGGAACGCCCGCCAGGGAGGCGAACATGATGGTGACGGCCAGGGCCAGCCGGGGATTGGTCCTGCCCAGGCCGCGGAAGGCGGAGATTTCCTCGCTCCCGCGCTGGATGCGGATCATGGCGAGGGCGAAGAAGGCGCCGAAGGTCATGACCAGGTACACGGCCAAGTAGAACGGGGCGTTCGGGGCAAGGCTCCCGTCCACGGTGCCGATGAAGAGGGGCAGGATAAAGCCGGCCTGGGCAATGGAGGAGTAGCCCATCATGCGCTTCAGGTTGGTTTGCGGAATGGCGCCCAGGTTGCCTACCAGCAGCGTGGCGGCGGCCATGAGGGCGATGACGAATTCAACGGGAGGCTGCGCGGCGAAGGGAGCCAGGATAATGCTGAGCAGGGCGAACCCCGCTACCTTGGAGGCCACGGAAAGGAAGGCAGTCACCGGAGTGGGCGCGCCCTGGTACACGTCCGGAATCCACAGCTGCATGGGAACGGCGCCGATTTTGAAGGCGGTGCCGAGCAGCAGCATGGCGAGCGCCAGGTACATGGCCGGGGCCGTCTGGCCTGCCAGCGCCTGGCTGACGATGTCACCATTATAAATGAAGGTGCCCGTGATGCCGAAGTACCAGGCGAGGCCGAACACGAGGAAGCCCGTGCTGATGGCGCCCAGGATGAGGTACTTGATGCCCGCTTCCGTGGAACCCAGGTTCCGGCGGAAGTAGCCCACCATGATGAAGGAGCTCAGCGTGAGCACTTCCAGGGAGACGAACAGTTCCACCAGGTTGGCGGCCTTGCACAGGGACGTGATGCCTACGCAGGCCAGCAGGGGCAGGATGTAGAATTCCCCCGTGCCGTCCTGGGACTTGGAGTCGTTGGAGGAGAGGTTGATGACGGCCCGGAAGTCCACGGAGAGCAGCAGGGTGACTGCCGTGGCGACAAGCGCCAGGATGATGTAGACGTTGTCGTAGAGCCCTCCCATGTAGAAGGGGAGCATCGCCAGGGCGCCCGCTGCGCCAATCAGCCCAAAGACGAATTTGGGCGTCTTTTTGCAGAAGGTCTCGGCCAGGAGCAGGAGCATCGCCAGGCCGGCCAGGATGAATTCCGGAATATACGCTTGCATGGGTAAAAGAAGATCAGGTTAGACTTGGATTGTGTTCGGAAGAAATCAGGAGAAGAACTGGAGCACCAGCGTGGGGAAGAAGCCGAAGACCGCCAGGGCGATGGTCAGGAAGTAGTTGGCCGCCCGTTCGGAGGGGAGCAGTTCCGTGGCGTAGGCGGAGGCCTTCGCCAGGTCTCCCTGGAAGATGTTGCGGTAGGCCCTCAGCATGTACACGGCGCCGATGACCAGGCCCCAGAGGCACAGGATCGTGGCGATCTGGACGGGGCCGAAGCTGTCGTTGAAGCCGGCGAATCCGGAGAAGAAGACCATGAATTCACCCGGGAAGTTGGCGAGGCCGGGGAGGCCGATGGAGGCCATGCCCGCCAGGCCGAAGACGAAGGCCATGCGCGGAAGCTTGGTGCTCAGGCCGCCCAGGGAGTTGATTTCCAGCGTGCCGGTCTGCTTTTCAATCTGTCCGCAGAGCATGAAGAGCAGGGCGATGGTCAGGCCGTGGGCCAGCATCAGCAGCGCCGCGCCTTTCAGCGCCCAGGGATTGGCTTCCGCGGAACCGGAGACCACCAGCGCGGCGAAGGCCAGGAAGATGTAGCCCATGTGCATCACGGAGGAGTTGCCCAGGAGCAGGTCCAGCCTCTTCTGGTTCACGGTCACGTAACCCACCCAGATGACGTTGCAGACGAGCAGGACGAGCAGGATGTTCGTCCACGGCAGGAAGCCGGATTCCATCAGCGGCTGGAACATGAAGAGGCCGTACAGGCCGAACTTCTTCAGCACGCCCGCGTGCATCATCGCCACCGGAGCGGGGGCGGAGGCATAGGCAGGGGCTGCCCAGGAATGGAACGGGAAGAGGGAGATGAGCGTGCCGAAGCCGGCGATCAGCAAGGCGCCGATCAGTTCCGCGTGAGCGAGCGGCTGACCGCTCGCCATGAAGTCCTTCAGGCCGGAGAAGGTGAAGCCCGCCTGTGCGCCGATCATCAGCAGGGCGGCCAGCAGCACCATGGAGGCAAGCCCCAGGTAAAGGGTGGCGCGCCAGGCGATGGTGCGGCGGTCGCCGCGCCCGTACAGGCCGATCATCACGAAGGTGGGGATGAGGGCCAGTTCATGGAAGGCGAAGAAGGAAATGATGTTGTCGGACAGGAAGGCTCCGGTGGCGCCCGCGGAGATGAGCAGGGCGGAGTTGTACCAGGAGGCTTCCCCTCCCTTGGGCGGGTTGGTGCCGAGGACGGTGGCGAAGGTCACCAGGATGGTCAGCAGCAGCATTACTTTGGACAGGGCGGGGGCCAGCGTGAGCTGAAGGTCCATCCCTTCAAAGCGGGACCAGCAGGAGGAACAGCCGTCAAAGCTAACCAGGGCCCAGATGCCGAGGGCCAGCGTCAGCGCAGCGCTGAGCAGGGCTGTCGGGCGTGCGGGCGCCTTGCACAGACCGATGAGGGCCGTGGCAATCAGAGGAATGAGAACAAGCCAGATAAGCATGGTGTGTGATGGGTTGGTAGGTTAGCAGGAATAGAAGACGGTGAAGTAGATGACCAGGAGCAGGCCGATTCCGAAGAGGACCGTGTACGCGGCCATGCTGCCGGACTGCAGGCGCCGCAACAGGGAGCCCACGGCGGCGGTCAGCCGCGCCAGGCCGCCCACGATGAGGCCGGAGATGATGAATTGGTCCATGAAGTCAATGATGGCGGCCAGGGAGCCCTGGATGCCCTTCACCAGCACCTTGTCATAGAACCAGTCGATGTAGAGGCGGTTGGCGAGCACGCGGGAGACGGCGTTGCCGGAGAGCTTGTCGGAAGCCGGGGAACCCGCGTAGAAGACGGCGGCCAGCAGGATGCCGAGCACCAGCGCCCCCAGGGAGACGTAGAAGGGCATGCCGACGTGGAAGCTTTCAGAAACGAAGCCGTTGTAAGGCACCAGCCTGTCAGCAATGAAGCCGTAGCCGGAAATGACGGCCAGCACGGCCAGGACCAGCAGGGGAACCAGCATGAGGCCGCCCACTTCTTTGGCATGATCGGAGCTGTGGCTGCGCGCTTTGCCGAAGAAGACCACGAAGACCACGCGCATCATGTAGAAGGTGGTCAGCAGGGCCACGCCCGCGCCGATCCAGAAGAAGACGGGGTTGCGGTGCAGCGCGGCTTCCAGAATGGCCTCCTTGGAGAAGAAGCCGGACGTGAACGGAATGGCGATCAGCGCCATGGTGCCGAGGATGAAGGTGAGGGAGGTCAGCTTCATGCGCTTCATGATGCCGCCCATTTTCCAGATGTCCTGTTCATGGTGGCAGGCGAAGATGATGGCGCCGGCGCCCAGGAAGAGCAGGGCCTTGAACCAGGCGTGGGTGAAGAGGTGGAACATGGCCGCTTCCCCGGCCAGCAGGCCCAGGGCCATGACCATGTAGCCGAGCTGGGAGAGGGTGGAATAGGCCAGCACGCGCTTGATGTCGTTCTGCTGGGTAGCCATGAAAGCGGAGATGATGGCCGTGATGGCGCCGATGACGGCAATGACGTTGCAGGCCAGGGCGGGGAAGGCTTCCTCACCGATGGAGTATTGCACACGCACCATCATGTATACCCCGGCGGCCACCATGGTGGCGGCATGGATCAGGGCGGAAACGGGGGTGGGGCCTTCCATGGCGTCCGGCAGCCAGACGTGCAGAGGGAACTGGGCGGATTTGCCCACCGCGCCGCAGAAGAGGCAGAGCACCGTGATGTTCAGCAGGGTTTCACTGAGGCCCGCGGGCATTTCCATCAGGCTGAAGTCCAGCGTGTTGGTCAGCGCCCAGAGGGTCAGGATGCCGATCAGGAAGCCGAAGTCGCCCACGCGGTTGCAGATGAAGGCTTTCTTGGCGGCGTTCGCGGCGGCGTCTCGGGTGTACCAGTGGCCGATGAGCAGGTAGGAGGAGAGGCCCACCAGTTCCCAGAAGATGAAGGTCATGGCGATGTTGTTCGCCAGCACGATGCCCGTCATGGAGAACATGAACAGGTTCAGGCACGCGAAGTAGCGCGTCTTGGCCTTGTCTTCCGCCATGTAGCTCAGGGAGAAGATGTAGACCAGCAGGCCGATGCCCGTGACCACCAGCATCATGCGGGTGGAGAGCGGGTCCAGCACAAAGCCCAGGTCCACGGAGAAGGTGTCGGAAATCGGAAGCCAGGAGAAGGAGTCCGATCCGGTCTGGTCCAGCAGCCCCAGGGCGAGGACGAAGGTGACCAGGCAAGAGAAGGTGGAGGCCAGGGCCGCTACGTTCGGACGCCTGGTCAGCAGGAACCAGGTGAATGCGGCGGTGAGCAGCGGCAGAAAGAGCAGGAGCCAGGCGTATTGAGGATCAATAGTAAACATGTTCGTGGAATGGTGTGTTGCTCTTAGTCTTTCAGGGTATTGAGGTCCTGCGTGCTGACCGTGCGCCTGGCCCGGTACAGGGAGACGATGAGGGCCAGCCCGATGGCTACTTCCGCCGCGGCGATGGTCAGGATGAAGATGGACAGGGCCTGGCCGTCATAGTTCGGCAGCCCCATGGTGCCCTGGGCGCGTGAAAAAGCCACCAGGGAAAGGTTGGCCGCGCTGAGCATCATTTCCAGGCACATGAAGATGACGATGATGTCACGCCGGACAATCACCCCCAGCAGGCCGATGGCAAACAGGACGCCGGAAAGGATCAGGTAATGCGTAAGAGGTATCATGATGATTGGGCTTGGTAAGAGGTTCTTTTATTTTCCGGAGGGGCGGCGGCTCAGGACCACGACGCCGATGGAGGCCACCAGCAGGGCCAGCCCGGCGATCACCAGGCTCCGGTTGTATTTGTCAAACAGGGTGCGGCCCAGCAGGGCGGTGTCCGGGAATTCCCCGTTGTCTATTTCCGCGCGGATGGTGGTGCCTTCCGGATAAAGGGCCGCGGAACATTGGGGGGAGAGGGGGGGAAGAACGGCGGCGGGAGCGTGGGGATGGATGAGCTTGTCCAGCTGCTCCCTGGCTATGCAGCAGTTTGAGGGGGTGAAGCCCTGTTCGCACGCCGTACTGCGTGCAGCAGCGTTTTCAGGAGAATCCTGCCCGATTTTCAGGTCGTTCCAGGCCTGTTCCGCGGTGACCATCGGGCAGCGGTGGCTGTCCCTGGCTCCCGGCAGGGAGTAGATGACGCCGATGAGCTGGCCCAGGAAGAGGGCGGCAATGATGACGCCGATGGCGACGGAGACGGGACGGCGGAAGGGGGAGGTTTCCCGCTTCACGTTCAGCAGCATGATGATGAACGCAAAGAGGACCATGATGGCTCCCGCGTACACCAGGATCTGGAGGATGCCCAGGAAGTGGGCGCCCAGCCCGATCATGACGGCGGCCGTGGCTCCGAAGGAGAGGGCCATCATCATGGCGGAGGAAACGGGGTTGCGCATGAAGACGACCATCAGGGACAGGATCACGGCCAGGGCCCCGAAGACGTAAAAGAGTATGTCACTGGCAAAAATGTTCATAACGTACGGAAATTGGAGTGAGTGTTTCGGGGTTGTGTTATTTGTATTCGTTCCACTTGTTGACCAGCCCCTTGCGGGTGCCGCCCATTTCATAAAGCTTGGCCTTGTTGTGGATGGCCTGGGCTTTGTCCGTGGGGGTGAAGAGGTAATCCTGGCTCATGAAGATGGCCTGTTCCGGGCAGGCTTCCTCGCACATGCCGCAGTAGATGCAGCGGAGCATGTCGATCTGGAATTCCTTGGGCGCCTTTTCCACCTTGCCCCAGGGGCCTTCCTTGATGGCGCCGGGGGTGATGGTGATGGCGCGGGCCGGGCAGATGAATTCACAGAGCTGGCAGGAGACGCAGCGTTCGCGCCCGTCTTCCCCCTTCACCAGCACGGGAGCTCCGCGGTAGTATTCCGGCAGGTGCTTGTCCCAGCGGAATTCCGGATACTGCATGGTGACGCCGATGCCGGAGCCGGCCAGTTCCTTCTTGTTGCGGGATTTGCCCAGCAGGGCCAGGACGAGATGCTTGATGGTGATCCAGAGACCGCCAAGGATGGATTGCAAGTAGAACCGCTCTCCGAGGGAAATCTTCGGGCGCTTGATCGTTTTGAAGGCCATAATAGTGATGTTGTCGGGATGAAGAAGGGATTACTTGACGAAGTACAGGATGGCGGCCGTGATGAAGATGTTGATGACGGCCAGTTCAAAGAAGACCATCCAACCGAGTTTCATCACCTGGTCGTACCGGAAGCGGGGGAGCGTCCAGCGCACCCAGACGAAGAAGAAGACGAAGAAGAGAAGCTTCAGCACGTACATGATGAGCTGGCAGAGGACTGCCACCCAGTTGGCTACGTGTTCATTCAGCCAGCCGTCCAGGCCGAAGCCGATGGACCAGCCGCCCAGGAACAGGGTGATCACCAGGGAGGAGCCCACCACCATGGCGGCGTATTCACCCATGAAGAACTGCGCGAATTTCATGGAGGAGTATTCCGTGTGGTAGCCGCCGACGAGGTCCGTTTCACATTCCGACATGTCAAAGGGCGTGCGGTTGGCTTCCGCGAAGATGGACGTGAGGAAGATGATGAAGCTGATGGCGATGGGAATCAGCAGAATCCAGCGCTGCCAGCTCAGGCCTTCCCCCCACACGGGGAGGAGCAGCCAGCCGTTGGCGGCCTGGTATTCCACGATGTTGGAGAGGTCCAGCGTGCTGTAAATCATCAGCACGGGGATGATGGACAGGCCCATGCTGATTTCATAGGAGATCATCTGGGCGGAGGAACGCACGCCGCCCAGGAAGGGGAATTTGGAGTTGGAGGACCAGCCCGCCAGCACCAGGCCGTACACGGAGAGGGAGGAGATGGCGAACATCCACAGGGGGCCTACGCTGAGGTTGGCTACCGCCATGTTCACGCTGCCGTAGGAAGTGTGCAGGTCTCCGGCGAAGGGCACCACGGCCGCCGTCATCAGCGGGGGGGCCAGCACCAGGATGGGAGCCACCCAGAAGTACACGCGGCGCACGAAGGGAGGCGTGAAGTCCTGCTTCAGGAACAGTTTGCCGCCGTCCACCATGGGCTGAACGAGGCCGAAGATGGGGATGTCCCGGTCCAGGCGGAAGAAGCGGCACAGGTTGGCGATCTTGCCGTCATGGGGAAGGCCGAAGTAGTCCAGCGTCTTTTTGAACGGCAGGTCCGACTTCGCGCCGAAGCGGCGGAAGATGCTCAGCGGGATGCCGGCGCGGTTGGGCCCCACGCGGTCCTGGATCCAGGCGGCAACCCGGCGTTCAATGTACACGCAGACCGGAATGAACAGAATGGTGATGGCGAAGCAGATGACGATCTTGATCAGCAGGGTGATGATGTAGAACCAGATAGGGTTGCTGAGCACCTCGTCGCAAAAGGTTAGAATCGAATCAATCATGGCGGATTAACAGGTTGTGTGCGTGTGAAGGGTGGTTAGCGGCCCTGGCTCTTTTCGCGTTCCACCACGGGGATGGTGATGTCGGTTTCCAGAATGGGCTGGCCCCCGTCTCCGATGGAGCCCCAGGTGACGCCGTTCAGGGCGTCGTACTCCGTGCTCATGACGGTGAGGACGTCCAGGGCGGAGTTGAAGTCTTTCAGCGCGGGATTGCCGCCCAGGAGAAGGGTGACGTCCCGGAGGATCTGCCAGTCTTCCCTGGCGTAGCCCACGGGCTGGATGGCGCGGTTCAGGCGCTGGATGCGGCCCGTGACATTGATCATGGTGCCGAATTTTTCAGCGAAGGTGACGCCCGGCAGGACCAGGTCCGCGTGGCGCGCCGTTTCATTGGCGCTGTGGGCGGTCATGAAGAGGTAGTCCAGCTTGTCCAGGTCTTCCGCCGTGAAGCCGGCTTCCGGAGCGGTGAGGTCTTCCCCCAGTGTGAGGATGCCCTTGATGGAGCCGTTGCGTACGCCTTCGCGGATGGCGGTCAGCTTGGAGCCGGGTTCAATGCCCAGCACCAGTTTGGCCCCGTTCGTATTCGGGTTGCGGTCCGCGGCGATTAGCATGCCGTCGCCTTCACCCGTGCGGGGGACGATGTCCACCTTGTCCGTGCCGATCTGCGCGGCCAGGTGGCGGACCATGTAAAGTTCCTCATTGGTCATGCGTCCGGAGGCGATGATGGCGATCTGGTCCGGGGCGACGCGCTTGACGGCTTCCGTGACGGAGGCCAGGGCGGGTTCCCAGGTAGCCGGGCGGTGGGGCGCTCCGGCGTCCGTGCGGATGACGGGCTGGGGGATGCGCGTTTCCGCGTTGATGTACTTGTAATTCAGGCGGTGGGAGTCCGGCATCCAGCAGGAGTTCACGGCGTCGTTCGGGCGCGGGGTGATGCGGTACACCTTTTCTTCACGCGTCCACAGGATGATGTTGGTGCCCGTGCCGCAGTCCACGTCAATGGTCTTGGTTTCCTTCAGGAACCAGACACGCATCTTGAAGCGGAAGTCCTTGGAGGTGAGGGCGCCTACCGGGCAGAGGTCCACGGTGTTCAGGGAGTAGTTGCTGTCCAGCTCCCGTCCGGGATAAACCGTAATGGCGTTATAGGTGCCGCGCTGGGCCATCGTAAGCACTTCATCATGCATGATGTCGCGCATGAAGCGCACGCAGCGGCCGCAGAGCACGCAGCGCTCCTGGTCCAGGTTCACGCGCGGGCCGATGCTCAGGTTCTTGCCCTTCTTGGTCTTCTTTTCCTCATAACGGCCTTCCACCTGGCCGTAGTCGTTGGAGAATTCCTGAAGCTTGCATTCACCGGCCTGGTCGCAGATGGGGCAGTCCAGCGGGTGGCTGGTGAGCAAGAATTCCATCACGCCGCGGCGCGCCTCGCTGGCCAGCGGGCTGTCCGTGCGGATGCCCATGTTTTCCGCCACCGTGTTCGCGCAGGAAATGATGGGGCGCGGCATCCACTGGATGCGCTGGTAGCCGTTTTCATCATAGGAGGGCGTCTGGCCGGGAGCCAGCCTGGGCGGCATCCCCTGTTCCACCATGCACATGCGGCAGGAGCCGACGACGGCCAGCTTGGGGTGGTAGCAGAAGCACGGAATGGGAACGCCTACGGAACGGCAGGCGTCTGCAATCCGCGTGCCGCGCGGGAACCGGTGCCACGTGCCGTTGATCTGGACGTTCACCTTGCCTTCCGCGGCGGCAATGTCTTTGGGGAGTTTGGAAGCTTCTTCACTCATGATGACGGATGGGAGGGGAATGGTATTGAAAACTGGTGTTGCGTTCTGCTGTTAGCGGGTGAGGAAACGGGCTTGCTCCCTGCCTTCCCTGGTGTGGGGCAGGCAGGCGTTGAAGGGGTCCGTCAGGGCCACGAATTCCTCCTTGAACTTGGAGACCATGGCCTGGGTGGGCCAGGAGGCGGCTTCACCGAAGGCGCAGACCGTCTTCCCTTCAATCTGGTTGGCCACTTCTATGAGCAGGTCCACGTCTGACGGAGCGGCCTTGCCTTCCAGAATGCGGGTGCTGAGTTTCACCATCCACGGGCAGCCTTCCCGGCAGGGGGTGCACTGGCCGCAGGATTCATGGGCGTAAAAGCGGTTGATGTTATTCATGGCCCAGGGCATGGAGCGGGAATCGTCCATGACGATGACCGCGCCGGAGCCGGACATGGAGCCGTGCTGGGCGAGGCTGTCCAGGTCCAGCGGAATGTCGAAGAAGGAGATTTTGCCCATGGTGCCGTCCGGGTTCTGCACCTTGTATTCCACGTCCGTGCGCATCACCTTGGAGGAGGAGCCGCCGGGAATCACGGCCTTGAACTCGCGGCCGTCCCGCGGACCTCCGCAGACGTCGTAAAGCAGTTCGCCGAAGGTCATGGAACCGGAAATGATTTCATAGAAGCCCGGGCGTTTCACGTCGCCGGAAACGCCGATGATGCGGGTGCCGGGGGAGCGCCTGGCCCCTTCCTGGCTGTAGGCTTCTCCGCCCATGGCGATGACGTGCTTCACCTGGCAGAGGGATTCCACGTTGTTCACGATGGTGGGGCAGCCGTACAGGCCTATGGCGGCCGGGAAGTAGGGGGGCTTGATGCGCGGATAGGGCCGCTGGCCTTCCAGGGAGTTGAGCAGGGCCGTTTCTTCACCGCAGATGTAGGCGCCCGCGCCGCGGTGCACGTGGATTTCCAAATCGTAGCCGGAACCCTGGATGTTGCTGCCCAGGAAGCCGCGTTCGCGCGCTTCCTGAAGGGCCTTGAGCATGACTTCCGCGGCGATGGGGAATTCTTCCCGCATGTAGATGTAAGCCAGGTGCGCTCCCACCGCATAGCTGGAGATGACCATCCCTTCAATGAGCTGGTGGGGGTCCTGGTGGACGATGTAGCGGTCCTTGAAGGTGCCGGGTTCGGATTCGTCGCAGTTGCAGACCAGATAAACGGGTTTCGTGTTGTTCGGCGGAATGAAGGTCCACTTCACGCCAGTGGGGAAGCCCGCGCCGCCGCGGCCCCTCAGGCCGGATTTCTTCACCTCGTCAATGACGGCCTTCGGCTCCATGCCGAGCGCCTTTTTCAGTTCCTCATAGCCGCCGTCGGCCAGATAGCAGTCAATGGAAGTGTTCCAGCCTTCGCGGTTGACGTTTTTCAGAATGCGGCGCGTTTCCCTGGGGTGGGGTTCTTTACCGGAAAGATAGGTGATGCTCATGGCGAAAATCTGGTGCGGGGTGGAAAAGGGTTAGGCGTTCTGGTGCTTGGCGATCACTTCCTCCAGCAGTTCCGGAGTGACTTTTTCATACAGGAGGTCGTTAACCATCATGTTGGGGCCGAAGCCGCAGTTGGCCAGGCATTCCACGCCTTCCACGCTCCACAGGCCGTCCGGGCTGACGCCGATGGGGTGATGGTGGTCAATGGCGTCCTTGTCAATGCCCAGGCGTTCGCAGATGGTGTTGAATAGGCTGTCCGCTCCGGCCATGGCGCAGGAGAGGGTGCGGCACACGCGGAAGTGGGTTCTCCCGGGGCACATCTGGCGCAGGCCGGGATAAAAGGTCACCACGCCCAGCACGTGGGCGGCGGAAACATTCAGCTTTTCCCCCGTCCAGACGATGGCGTCTGCACAGATGAACCCGAACTTCTTCTGGATTTCATGCAGGATGGGAAGTACGGCGGATTTCTGCCTGCCTTCCGGATAATGCGTGATGTATTCGCTTGCGGCGGCGTCAAGCTCCGGCGTTACTTCAAAGGCCGGGTAAAAACGTTCGCCCGGGCTGGGCTGGTGGGCGATAGTCGCGTCGATGGCGTTTTCAGCGTAATCGGACATGGGGAGGAAATCTGGTGTTTGAGTTGGAAAGGAGAAAAAGGGAGCGGGCGTTTAGCGGTCGCATTCGCCCATCACGAAGTCGAAGGAGCCGAGGATGGCCGGAACGTCGGAAACCAGGTGGCCTTTCAGCAGTTCCGGCAGGATGGACAGGTTGCAGAAGGAGGGGGAGCGCATGCGCAGGCGGTTGGGAAGGCCGCCTCCTTTGGAGTCCAGGAAGAAGCCCAGCTCGCCCTTCGGGTTTTCCGCGGCAAAGTAAACCTGCCCGGCGGGGGCGTTCACGCCCATGGTTGTGGTCATGAACTGGCGGATCAGGGATTCCATGTCCGTCATCACCTTCCTCTTTTCAGGCAGCGTGCCCTTGGTATCCACCATGTTGATGGGGCCGTCTGGCATGGTTTCAATCACCTGGCGGATAATGCGCAGGGACTGGCGCATTTCTTCAATGCGCACGGTAAAGCGGTCGTAGCAGTCGCCGTGTTCGCCCACGGGAACGTCGAACTCATAATTTTCATACCCCAGGTAGGGATTGGTCTTGCGCAGGTCGCGCTTGATGCCGCTGGCGCGCAGGTTGGCGCCGGTGAGAGCCCAGGAGAGCGCCTTTTCACGGCTGATGGTGCCCACGCCCTGAAGGCGGTCGATGAAAATCTTGTTCCGGAGGAGCAGGGCTTCCGTTTCATCCAGAGTCTTGCCGGCTTCATCACAGAACACCAGCACGTCTTTCAGCATTTCATTGGGAACGTCGCGCGTCTGGCCGCCGATGCGGGTGTAGGAGGAAGTGAAGCGGGCTCCGGTGAGCTGTTCGTAAAAGTTGTGGATTTTTTCGCGTTCCTCGTAGCAGTACAGGAACACGGTCATGGCGCCTACGTCCATGCCGTACACGCCCACGCCCAGAATGTGGGAGGAGAAACGGGAAAGTTCCAGAGCCAGCACGCGCAGGGCCTGACCGCGGGGGGGCAGTTCCCAGCCCAGCAGTTTCTCCACCGCGCAGGCATAGGCGATGTTGTTGGACAGGGGGGCCAGGTAGTCAAAGCGGTCGGTGTACGGGACAAACTGGTTGTACTGGATGGTCTCCCCGATTTTTTCCATCCCGCGGTGCAGGTGGCCCAGTACGGGATCACACGTAACGATCTCTTCACCATCAAGTTCCAGCACCAGACGCAGCACACCGTGGGTGGCGGGGTGGGAGGGGCCCACGTTCAGGGTCATCGTTTCTCCGAGCGGTTCGGAAGTATTGGTGAGATAGTCTGCGTTAGCGGCTGTATCTGCAATGGCGAAAGTTTTAGTGCTCGTCTTCATGTGGATGTCCGTGCCTGGCTGAACCGGATAATGGTGCCAAATGATTATGCCACTTCGCACCTTCCGGGCAAGCCAAATGTCAGTTTTTTTGGCATTTCAGGGCGGCTTCCCGCGTTGAAGCGGAAGACTCCTCAACTTATGAATGTTAGGTCATTCTAACAATGAATCCCGGAAGGGCGGGAATGGAGAGGGAACGGGAGGAATTTGGAATCCGCAGGCAGTCGGCGACGGGGGCGGCATTTTTTCCCGCAGGAGGCCGTGTGGTATTCCTGGCAGAAAGGGCATCAAAGAACTAGGGAAAGGTATACACGGCTTGAACGGACCGTGGACAGTTGGGGGGCGAAGGTTTGAATCGTGGATCTTTCAGATTCACTCATCCTGCGGGTTTCATGCTTCGCATTCCGTCCAACCGGGTAAACCCGTTTCCCGGCCTTCGTTCATGAATCTTTTCCTAAGCGAAATGGGGGAATTTAAATCTCCTTCGCTTGTGCTCCGTTTCCTGTCAGTTGTTCCAAGGGCTTGCGGCCCTTCTGACGGTTTTTTCTTTATTTCACGACATTCTGGGGAATGAAGTGCATTTCCTGCTCCGCAATGCCGAATTGCCAGGTGGCCGTCTGCCAGAGGTTGGCGGAAAGGTTTTTCCACCGGACCTGCACCGTCACGGGGCTGAGGCGCAAGGGGCGGGAGGGCGTCCATTTCAGGATTTTTTCCTTGGGGTCGAACCGGGCATTCACGAGGCCGAAGCCAGAGACGCGCATTTCCACCTGCTTGGAGTCAAAGGCGGGTTCACGGGCCAGGGAGATGGAAATGTCCGGGCTCTGGCTCTTCACCACGGTATTGGCCGCCGGATAAACGGGCTGGGCCGGAGCGGGGTAGGAGTCCAGGGCGTTTCCATGATTGCTGCCAGGGGTGGCTGACGGCGTTTCCGGAGCGGTGGGGACGTTGAAGTTCATGGCCCTGGTGAAGGTCTTGGGGTCCTTGCCGAAGACCATGTAGCGGTGCACGCGCCAGCGGTCCGTGTCCTTGGTCACTTTCTTGGGGATGACCGTAAAGGCCGCCTGGAATCCGGCTTCCTCCGCCTTCGTGATCATGTCCGGCAGGACGAAGCCGCCCGGATAACAATACGCCTCCACGGCGGAGCCGGGGAACTTTTCCTGAAGAATTTTCCGGGAAGCGGATATTTCCTTTTCCGCCAGGTCCAGCACTCCCTGCGTTCCCTTCCTTTGGGCGGCGCGCCAGGATTTGGGGTACAGGTGGCTGACGGAATGACTGCCCAGCGTGGCGCCGTTGTCCAGCATTTCCTGAATCTGGTCATGGCTCATGGCGGAGCCGCGGCCCGTGATGAATTTGGTATACGGAAAAACGGTGAAGGGGAACCCCGTCTCCTTCAGGATGGGGTAGGCGTCCGTGTAGACGCTCTTCCAGCCGTCGTCAATGGTGATCATCACGCATTTGGCGGGAAGCTGCCTGCTGCCGAGTTTCCATTCCAGGAACTCCCTCATGGAAATGACGGGCACGCCGCTGGCCTTCAGCGCCTGCATCTGGGAGCGGAAAACGTCCGTATTCATGCGCATTTCCGTGGCGGGGAGGGTGCGGCTGAAGTCGTGGTAGCCCAGGATGGCGACGCGGGTTTCATGCTGGGGAACCGGAACGGGTGAAAAAGCCGTGGGAGGAATGACTGGGGCCGGGACCGCGGGGTGCGCCGGGGCATTCAGGCGCGTTTCTCCGGGAATCGGCTCCGCGTTCGGGATGGGCTCCGCGGAGGGGATGGAGGCGCCCGTTTCTCCCGGAATGGGTTCCGCCATGGGAATGTTTTCGTCCCTCCGGTTGGCTTCAATCAGTTCCCGGACGGGAACGACTCCGGCGCCCGGGTCTCCCTTGATGGTGCCTCCGATGACCGGGCCGGGCGCCAGGGGAAGGGGGGAGGCAGGCGGCAGGTCGGGCGGGAGTTCAGCCCATGCGGCACCGGCTGCAATCAGGAACATGAAAAGGAGGCCTAGGGCGGAGCGCATACCTGCAACTACTATTTTTAAGTTTCCTGTTCAACCTTAAACTCAGGCAGGCATGACAGCCTTTTTCCTCCGCATACGCTCCTTTTCAGTTCCGTACAGGTTTTTCCGGACTGAACCCATTCCCGCTAAAAAGCATGCAGACTCATTTTCCGCTCGCCGAAAAAAGGGGAGGTGTTTAGTCTGTCCGCAGACATGAGCTGTATTTGTCATTTCTTCAAAGTTCTGGCGCGCCGTGCGGGGCTGCTCACGACCGTGGCTGCCGCCGCCTTTATTCTGGGTGCATCGGCTGCCGAGGCTTCTGTACAAGTGACGGAACCTGCCTATCCCGCCATGGAAGCGGGGGGGAAGGCCCAGTATAGCCATTTCCCCATTCCCCTGAGCCAGTACAAGCCCGCTCCGCCGGACGCTACCCTGACCCAGGTGCTGACGGAGCGCAACAAGCAGTCCGGGGGCTTCAACCTGGCCGTGACGCTCGTCTTCCTGGGGGCCATTATCCATACCTTCCTGGCAGGGCGCTTTGAACGCTATTCCCACAAGCTGGCCCTGCGCTACAAGGAAAAGCTCAAGGAAACCAACTTCCGCGTGATGCACCCGGAAGAGCGCCTTCCGGTCTCCTTCGCGTCCGCCGTTTTCCATTTCCTGGGGGAAGTGGAAGCCGTGTTCGGCATCTGGATCATTCCCTTCATGTTCGTATGCTGGAAGTATTATTCCTTTGAGGACTTTTCAGCCTACTTGAATTACGACTGTTCCTTCACGGAACCCATGTTCGTGATGATCATCATGATTATTGCCTCCTCCCGCCCTATCTTCAAGCTGGCGGAATCCGTGGTGAACTGCGGCGCCAAGCTGGGAAAAGCCACGCCCGGCGCGTGGTGGATTTCCGTGATGTGCCTGGCCCCCCTGCTGGGCTCCCTGATTACGGAGCCTGCCGCCATGACCATCGGCGCCCTGATCCTGAGCAAGAAGTTTTACGACCTCAAGCCGAAGAAGACCCTGATGTACGCGACGCTGGGGCTGCTCTTCGTGAATATCTCCATCGGGGGCACCCTGACGCACTTTGCCGCGCCACCCGTGGTGATGGTGGCGGAAAAGTGGGACTGGGGTTTTGCGCACATGATCCAGCACTTTGGCTGGAAGGCCGTTTCCGCCATCATCATTTCCAACCTGGCCTACTTCTTCCTCTTCCGCAAGGAGTTTGGCCGCCTTGCTACCCAGCAGCGCGAGTTCAACGAATTTGACGACGCCGTTCCCCAGTCCTGGGAAGACCGCAATGACAAGATTCCGGTGTGGGTGACGCTGGCGCACGTCTGCTTCCTGACCTGGACGGTGCTCTTTGCCCATGAACCGGTCATGTTCATCGGCAGCTTCCTCTTTTTCATCGGCTTTACGGTGGCAACACCCCAATACCAGAACCAGATGTCCCTGCGGGTTCCGATGATGGTGGGCTTCTTCCTGGCGGGCCTGGTCATTCTGGGCGGCGTGCAGGCCTGGTGGCTGGAGCCGGTGCTGATGCGGCTGGGAGATTACGCCATGATCGGCGCCACGCTGCTGACGGCGTTCAATGACAACGCCGCCGTCACCTTCCTGGCCTCCACGGTTCCCAACCTCCCGGAAGCCGTCAAGTACTCCGTGGTAGCCGGCGCCGTGACGGGCGGCGGCCTGACGGTCATCGCCAACGCCCCCAACCCGGCGGGCCAGGCCATTCTGGGCAAGTACTTCAAGGGCATCAATCCCCTGTGGCTGTTTGCCTGGGCGGCTTTCCCCACGGCCGTCGTGTTCATCTTCTTCACCTGCTTCGGCCATTAAGGGCCGGAGCCTGACATTGCTTTTATGTTTACCGGACTCGTTGAAACAACAGGAACCGTGGAAGGGTTTACGCCCATCAACGGCGGAGCCAGGCTGACGCTGACCATACCGTTCGGCCATGAACTTTCCCTGGGGGATTCCGTCGCCGTCAACGGCTGCTGCCTGACGGTGGATGCCCTGGACGGGGAGCGCGTCTCCTTTGACCTGCTTTCCCAGACGCTCCGCGTTACCAGCCTGGGGAACCTCCAGCCAGGAGGCTTGGTAAACCTGGAGCGCGCCATGTCCGCCATGGACCGCTTCGGCGGTCACTTCGTCATGGGGCAC
The DNA here is from genome assembly GCA_048388685.1 of Akkermansia sp. GTDB lineage: Bacteria > Verrucomicrobiota > Verrucomicrobiia > Verrucomicrobiales > Akkermansiaceae > Akkermansia. The sequence continues at coordinate 309,126 of DBGCTZ010000022.1, forward strand.
GTGGACAATACCGGAACGGTCACGGCGCTGGAGCCCGTGGGGCAGGACCACCGCCTGGAAGTGCGCATTCCGGATGAACTGGCCCGCTACTGCATTGACAAGGGCTCCATCACCATTGACGGCATTTCCCTGACGATTGCCAACCTGAACGGCTCCCTGCTGGAATTCTGGATCACGCCCCATACGTTCGGGCGCACGAACCTGCAAAAAGCCGTTGAGGGCCAGCCGGTGAATCTGGAAGTAGACATGCTGGCGAAGTATGTGGAAAAGCTGTTCACCGCCCGCGAAAACGCGGAGGGGTGAGGATTTCCGGAGACGTGAGAGTGGGTTGATTTTTTCCGGGAACATGTGTTCCCTGGCTCGTTAAAAATACCTCCAGCCGGGATTCAGGACCTCCAGACCCTGACAGGACGGTTGTGAAGGAGGGACTGCCGGATAATGGAAAGGCGCGCAAGATGCGAACCATGCCAAGGCCGGGGCCGGAGGCTCCGGCGCCCAGTTGGCTGTTATCGGGTGTGCCGTCGGTTAAGTTCTAACGGAGAAGAACGGAAGAATTATTGGATCATCCCGCCTTTGGCCGTGACCCATTTGCCGCGTTTGATGACCCGGTCAAAGGACAGTTCATAGCGTTCCGCCGCGGCTTTTGTCTCTTCCCACTGGGAGGCCAGAATCCCGGAGATGACCAGAACGGCGTCTTTCTTCATGGCCGCGATGATGTGCGGGAAGGCCTGTTGCAGGATGGTGGAAAACAGATTGGCGACGACGAGGTCTCCCTTCTGCCGCGCCGCAGGCGTCCATTCAAAAACGTCTCCGACAAATAAATCCAGTTGTTCCGCCGTCACGGCGTTGCGTTCCATGTTGTGACGGGCCACCTCCACCGCCATGGGGTCAAAGTCAAAGGCCGTGGCGTGCTCCGCCCCCAGTTTCAGCGCGGCGATTGCCAGCACGGCGGTTCCGCAGCCGATGTCCGTCATGGTCCAGGGTGTTCCCTTCCGGGATTGGGCTACGTCGGCAATGAAGCGCAGGCAGGTGGACGTGGTGGCGTGGTCTCCGGTGCCGAAGGCCATTTCCGCCGGAACGCTCAGGACCTGGCGTCCGGGGAATTGCTTCCGCAGGGCGCCCAGCTTTTCCGGCGAGCTCTGTTCCGTAATGACCAGGGAATTTCTTATCTTGAGCGGGGAGCGTTCTTCCCGGTTCTGGGCGGCCACCCAGTCCCGTGTTTTAATTTCCCGGACGGTCCCGCCAAAGTATTCCTTCAGGGTCAGGGCGTCTTCTTCCTGATCACAGTAAACGGTGATTCTGATGGTCTTGCCCCCCTTGATGATGGTGATGGAGGCATTGGGATTCCCGGCGATGCGTTCGCTCCAGGCGTCCTCCCATTTGGCGGCGGATAGTTTGTTCCAGCTCCAGCTCATGAGGAGAGTTAATGGTGAATAGTTAAAAGGGGAGAGTAATTTTAAAGGGATTTTCCGTTGGGCCACATCAGCATCCGTTTCAGGAAGCGTTCATTGTTGACGGTGACCTTCGGGAAGAGGCGCCTGCTGGATTCCTTGAGCGCCCTGATAGCGTCTTCCCCTTGCAGCGGCGTGCGGTCGGAGCCGCCGATGACGGTGCGCAGCCAGGCGGTCTGGGGCATGTCGCAGGCTTCCACAGCCTTGAAGGGCATGCGTTCCCTCCAATTGGCGCCTCCCGTGGTGCCGGGAATGTTCAGGCGCTTGTTGACGTCAAAGAGGGCCGGCCAGAGGATGGCCGCATAACGGGAGTTGGAACGGAACAGGGCATTGTACATGGCCGTCTTGATTTCCAGGTTCCAGTAGGAGAGCCAGGTTTCCGGCTGCATGCCCGCGAAGTCCGCGAACCATTTCAGCAGGCGCGCGCCGTCTTCCGCCTGGTGGACGATGCTTTCCTGTTCCGGGCCGGACGGCATTTTGGGAGAGGTTCCTTCCCACAGGCCCAGCTTCTGCGCACGCTCAATCTTGGCGTAACTGTCGTTCCAGGTCTGCATGATGGTCTCAAAGTCATGCGTGCCAAAGGCCGCAAAGGAGCATTCATGGTATTCCTTTCCGGGGGTGATGGTGCCGTCCGTCCTGATTTCCCAGTGGGGAATCTTGAAACCGGGAATATCCAGCTGGCGCATGTTCGGGCGCACGTAATCCGGCACGCAGCCCAGGTCTTCCCCTGCCACGCTGACGCCGGGGGCGGCGGACAGCAGAAGGCGCAGGTAAAGGTCGCCGTCCGTCAGGTTCAGGTTGCGGTCCACGGCGTTTTCATCCCCGCGCGGCTTGAAGCCGGGCAGCCTGCCGCCCGTTCTCTGAGCCGCCTCGTCAAGGGTGAGCGGCAGGAAAACGTCGTTTTCCGTGGGTTTCCAAGGGAAGGCGTAAATGCGGTAAAAGCCCAGGATATGGTCAATCCTGTACATGCTGAAGATCTTGGTGCAGTACTTCACCCGCCGCCGCCACCAGGCAAAGTTGTCCTGGGCCATGACGTCCCATCTATACAGGGGAATGCCCCAGTTCTGCCCCCATTTGCCCGTGAAGGGGTCCTCCGCGTAATTGCCTTCCGCCGGAGCGCCGCCGCACCAGTCCGTATCAAACAGGTAGCGTTCAAAGAAGACGTCCGCGCTGCACAGGGAAACGCCGATGGGGATGTCCCCCATCAGCTTCACGTTGCGTTCGTCCGCGTAAATCCGGATGAATTCCCACTGTTTTTCACAGAGCCATTGAAGCCAGCGGGAGAAGTCCTTTTCCTCTTCGTAATCGGCGGCGATGGCTTTGGCCCGTGCCGGGTCCTGCTCCGGCCAGTGCCACCAGATTTCAGTGCCGAACAGGTCGCAGAGAACCTGGAAGCACACGAAGTCTTCCAGCCAGCTGCCCTGTTCCTTCACCCATTCCCGGAACTTGGGCATGATGCCTTCATATTCCGGCTTGGTTTTAAAGTTGTTCCATGCGCCCCGCAGAATCCACATTTTCCAGAATCTGACCTTGGGGTAGTCCACCAGGTCGGGGCCGGAGGGATGTTCCCACGGCACCGTGTCCCCGGTTTCATTGAAGACGCGTTCCTCCAGGCCGGGGATGGTCCAGGGTTCCAGGGAAAGGTACAGGGGCTCCAGAGCGATGGAGCTGATGGCGGAATAGGGGGAGGGGCATTCGTCCCGGCCCAGGGCGTTGACGGGCAGCAGCTGGAGGAAGCCCACATGGGCATCCGCCGCCCAGTCAATCCACTGGCGCAGGGCCGTCAGGTCTCCAATGCCGTGATCATTGTTGCGGCGAAGGGAGAACAATGGCAGAACCACACCGGCTAATCTCTTCTCATCCATATCAGAACGCATGCTTGAACGGTTCCCCGGATGGATTTGGACCAGCCGCGGGAACCGTGAACAGCAGAATAGCATTCCCCGAAGGAATGCGGCAAGCCTAATACGTTGCCTTTGCGCCATGATTTGCGCCTGGAACGCTTGTTTTCCCGCGCCGGAGCGGATGGAAGAAGTCCCGGAATCAACGTGCCGCCATGCCCGCATGGAGGAAGAAATCCGGTTGCGCGTGATCTGAACATTTGGTCATGAATCCGGTATGTTTTTTCTCCATCAGGGAGATTTCACGATTGCACGGCGCGGATGGTTCTGCGGCAGGAGGAAAAACGGGATTTTTGCTTAAAATGGCATGCCCCGGCAACAGGCGCAAATTCTGCTTCCCTCCCCAGGGTGTGACGGTTAAGATTGCGGGCAAATGAAATCGGCACTCCTCCCTTCCGCCCTGCTGGCGCTTCTGGCCTCCTGCGGTCCGAACAAGCATATGAATGCCTGGGAACGCCAGAGTTCGGCGCTGGACCCCGTGGGCATCACGTCCAAGAAAATGGCGGCTAAAAACAGGGCGGACCAGGCATCCTACAAGCCGGGGGAATCCGTCACGTTCAAGAAGGAAAAGCTGATGGTGTTCCAGCAGAACCCGGAGAACAATTTTTCCACGAGCGGAACCGTCAAGGGAGGCGTGAAAACCGCCAAGGTGCTGGTGTGCGGAGATTTGTTCGCCAAGGTTGAATTTGAGGACGGCAGCCAGGGCTACGTGAGCCTCTCGGAAGTAGTCAATCCGCAGGAAATGATGGGCTTTTATCCCGTTACCGCTCCCGATATGGTCGGCCCGGACGGCATTCTGCTTCCGATGCCCGCCAACATGGGCGCCGTCAGCCCGGAAGCCGCCGCGGCGTCCCGTGAACTGGACATGTCCCGCATGAACACGTCCCTGGTTCCTGTTCCTTCCGCTTCTTCCCAGACGCCGTCATCACCGGGAGCCGCACCCGGGCCGCAGGAAGCCCCTCCGGTCAACGCGCCCCTTCCGGAGTCCAGCGTGAAACAGTAGGTTTGCGCAAACGCAGTGAATAGATAATAGTGATTAGGGATTAGAACTGCTGCCGGCGTACCGCTACCATTATTTTATCACTGGTAGAAACCTATTCCGCCGTCAATTCATACGCTACGGCGTCCGTGACGGTGACGGTTGCGAATTCTCCCACGGGCAGGGTGAGGGGGACGGAAACGGTTCCGTCAATGTCCGGGGCGTCCCACTCCGTTCTGGCTACGCCGGGGGCGTCCACCAGCACGCGGATTTTTTTTCCGATCTGGTCCTGGCCCGTTTCCGAGGCGATGCGCGTCAGAAGCAGGGTGGCTTCATTGTATCGGCGCGCCTTGGTGCGGTGGTGCACCTGGTTGGGCATCTTGTAGGCCCTGGTCCCCTCTTCCCGTGAGAAGGTGAAAATGCCAGCCCGTTCAAAGCGGAATTCTTCAATGAACTCCATCAGTTCCTGATGGTCGTCTTCCGTTTCTCCGGGGAACCCGGTGATGAAGGTGGTGCGGATGGCTATTTCCGGAACGGCCTTGCGGATGCTCCGGAGCAGGTTGCGGATGTAGTCCCCGTCCGTCACGCGCTGCATGGCGCTGAGCATGTTGTCGGAAATGTGCTGGAGGGGGATGTCCACGTAGCGAGCCACCTTGGGGCTTTCCGCAATGGCGGCGGTCAGTTCATCGCTCCAGTGGGCGGGATGGGTGTAAAGCAGGCGGATCCAGAATTCCCCTTCAAGGGCGTTCAGAGCGCGGATCAGGGAAGCCAGGGACTCCCCGCGGGAGGAGTCTACCGCGCTGCGGCGGTTCGGGCGTTCGTCCGTCCACTTGTCCATGCCGTAATAGGTGATGTCCTGGGCAATCAGGCAGATTTCCTTCACGCCGGACCGGATGAGGGCTTCCGCTTCACGCACCACGTCCTCCTGGGAGCGGCTGCGGTGGCGTCCCCGGATCATCGGGATGATGCAGTAGGCGCAACCGTGGTTGCAGCCTTCCGCTATCTTGATGTAGGCCGTATGGGAGGGGGTGAGGCGGTAGCGCGGCGTGTCCCAGTCCGGCACGTACTTGCACTTGCCTTCAATGAAATTTTTATCCGGCACGGGCCGGTCCATCACCTCCGTGATGATTTCCGGAAGGCGCGTGATCTGGTCCGGGCCGATGAAGGCGTCCACCTCCGGCAGCAGGGCGGGCAGCTCCTTCTGGAAGCGCTGGGAAAGGCAGCCCGCCACAATCAGCTTCTGGTTCTCCGGATAGGCTCCGCTTTCACGGGCGCGCACGACGTCCAGAATAGCGTCAATGGCCTCCTGCTTGGCCTGGTCAATGAAGGCGCAGGTGTTGACCACCATCACGTCCGCCAGTTCCGGTTCCGGAGTCATGGTCATGCCGGCCTTCTGCATGTGGCCGATCATGATTTCAGAGTCGATCAGGTTCTTGGGACAGCCCAGGGAAATGAGTCCAACGGTGAGAGGCATGGCAGTGAGTGAAAAGCGTGATGAGGTCAGTCCCCGGAGGGGGATTCGTCCCTGACGACGACGAGGTCGAAGGGACGGATGTCCACGACGCGCACAGGGGTACCCTTAATGAGTATGCCTTGTCGAGAGAAAACCTCGCATATTTCGCCATGGATCATGGCCTTCCCGTTGGGCTTCAGCTCCGTCACGGCGTTCCCGCGGTCTCCTACCTGCACGCGCGGAATGTTGACGGCCTCCCCGGCGGGACCTCCGCTGACCGTGGCGTTCGTCACGCGGCGCATCAGGATGGAATCCGGCAGGTACTTCATCAGCACGGCAATGAGGATGGCCCCGCCCGTCAGGCCCAGGGCCAGCTTCAGCAGGGGAATGCCCAGGACCATCGCCAGCGTGTTGATGTCGTCCCATTGACCGTCCCGGATGACGTGGTCCCATTCCCAGGAACTGATCATGCCGCCGAACAGGGCCAGGAAGATGCAGATGCCGCCCGCAATCGCCGCAATGAAGGTGCCGGGGATAACGAAGAATTCCACGCACAGCAGGACGACGCCCAGGATGAGCAGGGCCGCCGTTTCATACCCGGCCAGGTTCCCCGCGATGTTGTTACCGAAGAAGAAGAGGGCGAAGGCCACAATCGCCACGATGCCGCCGATGCCGAACCCCGGCGTCTTGAATTCCATATAAATGCCGCCGATGCCCAGCAGGATCAGGACGGGGGAGGCCCACGCAATCCAGAGGCCGATGCGTTCAAAGGCGGTGGGCTCCGCCGTGACCGTGGGGGCGTCCACCTTCTCCTGGGCCAGCAGGTCCGTGACGGAGGTAGCGGTTCCCTGCGCCAGCAGGGGCTTGCCGTCGTCCAGCTTCGTGGCGGCCTCCTTGCCCGTCAGGGTCAGCAGGGCGCCTTTTTCCAGCTTGACGGGGCCGAACTGCTGGTCCTTGTCTGACGGGATCATCATGGCCTTCACCACTTCCGGGCGGTAGCCCTTTTCCGTGACCACGGAACGGGTGAAGGCCCAGAAGGCGCTTTCCGCCTTCTTGCGCATCACGGGGTCCATTTCCTCCCCAGTGGAGGTGATGATGCCCGCCGCGCCGATGGAAGAGACGGGCGCCATGTAAATCCTGTCGCACGCCGCGGAGATGAGCGCCCCGGCGGACATGGCCTTGGGGTTTACATAGGCATACGTGGGGATGGTCAGCGGCTGGATGCTTTTCATCATCATCTCACTGGTTTCCCAGGCCAGGCCGCCGGGCGTGTTCAGGTCAAACACCACGGCCCGCGCCTGTTCCTCCTGCGCCCGCTTCAGGATGCGGTTCATGAACCCGAAGCTCTGCTTGCTGGTCAGGGAATCCTCCCCCACGGGGATGACGACTACCCTGTCGCGGAAGGATTCCTCCGCGGCCGCCCGGAACGGGGACCCGGCAAACAGGGCCAGCAGAGCCAGCAACAGAAGGTGAATGTGCTTCATGCAGACAGGCTAACACGTTCCGCGCCCGCGCTCAATGGGGAAATGCGTTCCGTTGGAGCTACGGCTGTTTCCTCTCTCCGGTTTCTCCGGATGGACCTCTCATTCTGTCTCCTTGTGCATGCGCCGGGGCTGTGATAGACTGGCCGCGCCTTATGGGAAGGATTGATGAAGACAGCATCCGGCGCGTTCTGGAAGCCACCAACATTGTGGATGTGGTGGGTTCCTACCTTTCCCTGAAGAGGGCCGGATCCCGCTGGAAGGCGTGCTGCCCGTTCCACAATGAGAAAACGCCTTCCTTCATCGTGGACCAGACCCGGCAGAACTTCAAATGCTTCGGCTGCGGGGAAGGGGGGTCCGCCATCACTTTCGTGATGAAGATGGAGAACCTGGGCTTTGCGGATACCGTGCGGCGTCTGGCGGAAAAAGCCGGGATTCCCATTGCGGAGGAGGTGTATGACGCCGCGGAGGAAAAGCGGCGCAAGGCGCGCACCGCCCTGCTGGTGGCCCACAAGAAGGCGGCTGAATTTTTCCACAGGCTTCTGCTCCGTTCGCCGAAGGCGGCGGAGGCGCGGGCCTACCTGAATTCCCGCGGATACGGGGCGGACATGGCCAAGCGCTGGCAGGTAGGCTGGGCTCCGGATTCCTCCCGGGAGTTTCTGGCCTGGGCGCGTACGGAGAACCTGCCGGACCAGGTGCTGATAGATTCCGGCCTTGCCAATCGCGGGGAACGCGGCGACCTGTACGCCCGTTTCCGGGACAGGCTGATGTTCCCCATCAATAACGTGTACGGGGAGTGCGTGGCGTTTTCCGGCCGCATCCTACGCCCGCAGGAAAATGTGGGCAAGTACGTCAATTCCCCGGAAACAACTATTTTTAAGAAGGGGGATGTGGTGTTTGCGCTGGACAGGGCGCGCGGTCCCATGGGAAAGACCGGAAAGGCTCTGTTGTGCGAAGGACAGATTGACGTCATTGCCTGCCATGAAGCCGGGCTTTCCTTTGCCGTGGCCCCGCTGGGAACGGCATTTACGCCGGAACACGCCAGAATTCTTTCACGCTATGCCTCCAGAATTGTGCTGTGCTTTGACGCGGACAAGGCGGGGATTGCGGCGGCGGACCGCGCATTCCGGGAACTGGCCCCCTTCGGCAAGGATATTTTTCTGGTGAATCTTCCTGCAGGGGACGACCCGGATTCCTTCATGAAGAGGGAGGGGAAGGAAGCTTTCTCGGAAATGGTGGAGCAGGCGCGTTCCTTCTTTGAGGTCCGCATTGAGCGCGCCAGGGAACGCGGACTGCTGAATGACGCCGCCTCCAGCGCCGCCTTTGCCCGTGAGCTGACGTCCCTGCTGGCCTGCATGAGCGATCCCGTGGCGCGCGACCTGGCTACGGCGGACATCGCCGCGCGCATGCGCATGACCGTGGACAACCTGCGGGGCGCGGTGAGGACGGCGGGCAGGCGGCAGGAGAAGGAAAAGGCCCAGTCCGCGGACCGTTCCGCGGCAGCGGCGGATGTCCCGCAGACGCTGCCTCCCGTGAAGATGAACCGTGCGGTGGCCGTGCTCTGTGAGTTGTCCCTTCAGAATGCCCGTGCGCAGAGCCTCATCGTGGACCGCATTGAGGAATTGCTGGAGCCCATGAGGATGCTGCAAGGCGGGGAAATCCTGAAAAAAATCCTGGCCCGGCTGCCTTCTCCGGACAGTCCCGCGGCCATCCAGGCTTTTCTGGCCTCCCTGCCTCAGCCGGAGCGTGACGCCCTGCATCTGCTGAATCTGGACCCGGTGCCCATTCCGGATGTGGACAGGAGCGTCCAGGAGGCGTGTTCCGGCATTGCAAAGGCGGCGCTGGAAAGGCACATTGCCTCCCTGAAAGCGGAGATTGCGGACCCTTCCACGGATGCCGCCAGAAAGCTGGAATTGTCCAAACTAAGTGTTGACTTGAAGCGTTTGCTGGGTACAATGTAGTGCTTCGATACCTCCGGGTATTGTGTATAATGGTGAATTGTGCCCTTTTCTTTTCAAGATATGTCCAAATCCGGTGACCCATCCTCCTCTTCTCCCAAGAAGACTTCCGCCAGCAAGAAAGCTTCTGAATCCAAGGAAAAAATAACGGCCAAGCCTGCCGCAAAAAATTCCAAATCCACTCCCAAGGCAGCTCCTGCCAAAAAAGCTCCCGCCAAGGCTGCCGCTCCAGCGGCCAAAAAGCCCGCAGCCGCCAAGCCTGCTGCGGAGAAGAAGGCCCCTGTGACCAAGGCGGCTCCGGCCCCTGCCGCCAAGAAGGCCGCGGTTCCCGCTAAAAAGGCTCCGGCTGCCGCTCCGGTCAAGAAGGCAGCCGCCCCGGCCCCCGCCAGGAAAGCCCCCGCCAAACCGGCGGAAAAGAAACCTGCCGAGAAGAAGGCTCCCGAAAAGAAGCCCGCCAAGGCAGCCTCCAAGCCGGAACCCCCCAAGAAATTGAGCGAAATCCTGGAAGAGGAACGCAAGAGGGCCGCCAGCCGCAAGATCACGAATCCGATCGACGCCCCGGAAATCCAGGAAAAAATCCGCGAACTGATCAAGCTTGCCAAGGAGCAGGGCTACCTGACCTTTGACGACATTAATGATTCCCTCCCCAACGACATCGTTGACCAGCAGGATTACGAGGCCATCATGGACCGCCTGCGCAGCATGGCGTTTGACATCATTGACGCGTCCGACGTGGACAGCTACACGGACCGCACCCGCATCAACACGGAGGAAGAGGACGAAGAGGAAAAGCTGGAAGCCAAGATGGACATTCTGGACGACCCCGTCCGCATGTACCTCAAGCAAATGGGCCAGGTTTCCCTCCTCACCCGTGAAGAGGAAGTAGCCATTTCCAAGAGGATTGAGGACGCGGAACAGAACGTCCAGCGCTGCGTGCACCGCTTCGGCTTCATTGCGAACGCCTATCTGGACGTGGCCTACCGCCTGCTTGATAACGAGGAACGCTTTGACCGCGTCATTCTGGACAAGAAGATCGACTCCCGCGAACGCTACATGAAGGGTCTCGCCCAGCTCTGCGCCCAGATCCAGCAGACCCATCAGGACGCTTCCAGCGCCTTCCGCAAGCTGTACCGCAGCCGGGAGGCCGCCAAATCCGTGAAGGCGCGCCAGGCCGAGTTTGACAAGATCGCCGGCGTGCTGGTGAAGCTTTTTGGCCGCCTGTACTTCAAGCACAAGGTGATTGAGGACTTCTGCTCCATGATTGACGAGGCCCGCGACCGCGTGCTCCGCATGCAGAAGAAGGTGGCCCAGGACCCGGAAAACAAGGAACAGAAGGAACACCTTGCGGAACTGGAACTGCGCATGTGGATGACGGCGGATGAAATGACGGAAGCCTATCAGGAACTTCGCAAATGGCTCCGCGAAGCCCGCAGGGCCAAGGATGAGATGGTGGAAGCCAACCTGCGCCTGGTCATTTCCATCGCCAAGAAGTACACCAACCGCGGCCTTTCCTTCCTGGACCTGATTCAGGAGGGCAACATGGGCCTGATGAAGGCGGTGGAAAAGTTTGAATACCGCCGCGGCTACAAATTCTCCACGTACGCTACGTGGTGGATTCGCCAGGCTATCACCCGCTCCATTGCGGACCAGGCCCGCACCATCCGCATTCCCGTGCACATGATTGAAACCATCAATAAACTGATGCGCGTTCAGAAACAGCTGGTGCAGGAATACGGGCGCGAACCCACTCCGGAAGAAATCGCGGAGGAAATCCATCTTCCCGTGGAACGCGTGCGTTCCGTGCTGAAGATGGCCCAGCAGCCCATCTCCCTTCAGGCTCCCGTGGGGGATTCCGATGACACCTCCTTTGGCGACTTCATTGAAGACAAGGCGGCGGAAAATCCCATGGAGGAAGCTTCCTTCTCCTTCCTGAAGGAAAAGATCAAGGACGTGCTGGACACCCTCACGGACCGCGAGCGCGAAGTCATTGAACAACGCTTCGGCCTCCGGGACGGCAGCCCCCGTACGCTGGAGGAAGTGGGCCGCCAGTTCAGCGTCACCCGCGAACGCATCCGCCAGATTGAAGCCAAGGCCCTCCGCAAACTGCGCCACCCCACGCGCATCAGCAAGATCAAGGGATTCCTGGAAATGACGGAATCCTGACCGGATTTGCGCCGCATGCCGTGCTACGCTCCATGGTCATGAAGACCTGCGTGGCCGCGGCATGCGGCATTTTTATGTTACTGGCGTCCTGTTCCGGCACCGGGGAATTCAAGCCTGCATTCAACCAGCCCCTTCAGCCCGTGATGCAGCCGGGCTTTGTCTATGTGGACCAGGTGGCTCCGCTGGTGAAAACCAACCTGAAGTATGCGGGGTATGACAACTTTGTGGGACGTCCGCTGGACGGCTACCACGGCAGGCGGGCCATCCTGCGCACCCCGGCGGCGCGCGCCCTGAAAAAAGTCTCGGAAGACCTGTACAGGCAGGGATACGTGCTGGAAATCTATGACGCCTACCGTCCCCATACCGCCGTGCTGGACATCTGCAAATGGGGAGCGGACCCAGGCGACCAGAAGATGAAGGCCCGGTATTACCCGAACATTGACAAGGCCAAGGTCTTCGGGGACCATTACGTGCGCGATTTCTCGGAACATTCACGCGGCGTGGCCGTGGACGTTTCCCTGCTGTACGCCAAAAGCGGAAAGCCCGTGGACATGGGCGGCCACCATGACCTGCTGGACCCCAGCTCCGCCACGGACACCAGTCTGGTGACTCCGGCCCAGCACCGGAACCGGATGATTCTGAAGAAGGCATTTGAAAAACAGGGCTTTGCCAATTACTCCCCGGAATGGTGGCATTACCGCCTGCTGAATGAACCGGCTCCCTCCCTGCACTATTATTTCCCGGTGTGGGACGGCATGGCCGCTCGGTAGTGTACGGGCACGTCCGCTGTCACGGGCGTGCATTTTATTCTTTGATTTTTCCCCGGTGGAAATAGGATAGCGGAATACCGTGAAATTTGACTAGATGAAAGAAGACTCCTCCCATGATTCCGCCCTCCGGCCCGAAGCCTACCGCTGGGCCGCGGTGATAGCCCTTCCTCTCCGCCTGGTAGTGGGCTGGACGTACTTTTCCGCTTTCTGGCGCCGCCTGGTGCTGGAAAACAAGCTCATCCCGGATGATCCGGGATACATCGGCGTCAAATTCAACCATTTCCTTCCCAATGCGCTGGGCATCAAGCCCGTTATTGAATATCTGGTGACGCACCCGGCTGAACTCTGGTGGTTCATGGCGGCATTCACCATCATTGAATTCCTGGTAGGGCTGATGCTCATGCTGGGACTGCTGACACGCCTGGCGGCGGTGGGCGTTTTTTCCCTGGCGCTGGGGATTCTGCTGGGTTCCGGCTGGCTAGGAACCACGTGTCTGGATGAATGGCAGATCGGCATTCTGGGGATGTGCGCCGGGCTTCTCCTCTTCCTGACCGGGGGCGGCCCCTGCTCCCTGGACCGCAAGCTGGCCCAGCTTCCGTGCTGCGCGCGCCAGGCCGCCCTGTTTGCGTGGGTGGCGTCCGGTCCGCTGCCGATGGGGTACGGGAAGCTGGCGAAGGCCTCCATCTGGTCCGCCGTGTTCATGATGTTCGTCACGCTGGGAACCAACCAGTTCTTTCATGGCGGCGTCTGGGGGCCGCTCCATAACAAGTCCGTGAAGCCCCTGCTGGAAGTCAGCGAAGCTTCCCTCTCCGAGGACGGCCTGCATTTTAACGTGTTCCGCACGGAAGGCGTGGACACCTACGGCTCCTTCCTCGTCCGCATCCGGCTGACGGACGGCCAGGGAAAGACGCTGTGGAAGATGGAAGCGGACGAGCTTTCCGCCCTCTCCCCCTCCGTCATTGAAAACAATTATCTGGCGCGCATCAAGCCGGGCGCCTTCGGCCTGGTGGTTCCCCTGGGGGCGAAGGCCGGCGTGACTCTTCCCGCCGCATTGCCCGTGGTTCCGGAAGGTCCGGTTTCCGTGGTGCTGACGGACGTGAGCGGCAAGGAATGGTCCGCCCCCGTCCGGAAGGCTGGCGGTGCGTGAGCGGTCCCGGAAGATGGAGAAAGGCAGGATAAAAAGGAATAATTTCCGGATGGAGCTTGTTCCGTTGATGGCTGTGTTTATCCGCGCCGCGCCGGTTTTCTTCTTTGAGAGCTTCTTTGTTTCAAATCGATAGGTTCCTTTCCATCTTGACAGGGTTAAAACAGGGGGTAAAAGGGAAATAATGAAAACTACCCTGATCATATTTTGCCTTGCCTGCCTTTCATCCGTTTCTCCGGCGGAAGAAACCTTGAAATCCCTTCTCAAGGAGAGGGAACAGCTTCTTGTCCGTATAGCGGATTTTAGGCAGCAGCAGTACAAGTCAGGTTTATGCCACTGGGATGCAGTCATCCGGGCCAATTTGGATTTATTGGAATTTCGACGGGACCACGCTGGTTCCCATGAATCCCGGATTGCGGTGCAGAAGGAGATTGTAAGCGCCCTAAAGGAAGTGTATCGGTTAAGTACACAAAAGCTGGCGGCAAGCGCTGGTGATTCGGAAGAAGAATTGAAAGCGAAGGAAGCATGGCTTGCTGCCAAATGTACCCTTCTAACCATGGAAAGCCGTTTGAACGGGGAACGAAAATAGCCGGAGAAACCGGCACCCTATGGGTGACTGTGCAAATGGCATTTGTTCATGCCGTGCCTCTCTATGCCGCTACAAGGCGCGCATGGCTGTTGTGAATGATGGTTCTCCGTATTGGGAAGGCCCTGTTTCCATTCCGGGCACAGAGAAGGATTTTCTTAAACGTAAGATGTTGAGCGATGTGGTTACTGCATATCAATAATACTTTATCTCTTCTCGCAGTTGTTCAGATATGGCATCTAATGTCATGGTTTTCTATCATCTTATAAAGCTTCTGTCTATCAGAGACTCGGCTTCAAGGCAGCATTTCCTTCAGGGAATGACCTCATAGCGTGATGCATTTCTTTTTTGAACCACAGAATGTTCGTATCTCTGTAACGGGACATTCTTCATTTTTTGATGAGAGGTAGAATGATCCCAACGTTACAAAAGAAAATCTAACCATAGAAAAAATCATATTATGGCAGACGACATCAAATTCGTATCCGTGTCTTTCATCAAAATGAAAGAAAAGGAAGCCAAGCCGGTTCCTGGCTACTTCATCCATGCGGACGACAACGGCAATCCGATCATGACCGATCCCGTGCTTATCCCCATTAAGCAGAATGTCAATGAACGCAACGAAACCTGGAAGGGTTACATCAAGGTGGAAAAGGCTGGCATGCACTATTTCCGTATCGACGGAGACGATGTGCTGACCCTCAAAATCCCCCATGCCAAAGTTGACATCACGACCGGAGGAGGCTCCCTCACCACTCAGACGGCGCAGGCCAACCTGGAACGCGGGTTCCACTACTGCGAGCTGACCTACAATAACAAGGCCTACAAGCCGGAAGCCAAGTCCTATGAGGGCTGCATTGCCATCATGAGCACAACGGAAATGCCCCCGGAAGGCAAGTATGTCAAGAATGACACTACTAAGTCTGAACTGGCGTCAGGCACCCCCATGGCGCTCTACCAAATCGTCTTGGGCTGCCGTATCGACTGGCCCAAGGAATCTGTTAATCTTCCGTCTCCTATCAAATGGTATGAAGTTTATAATGACAACGACGGGAATCCGCAGAAAAAGGATTCCGGCTCCATTGCGGGAGTGACCGCCGCAGAATTCAAGCAGATTGCCTGTATCATTTTTGCGGAACAGTCCCAGTACAACGAACAGGAATATCTTGCCATTGCCTCCGTCTTCCGTAACCGCTGGGGACGAGGTAAACACGGCAGTTTGGATAACCGGACCGTTGTTAAAACTGTTGCTGACGATCTTACGAAAAAATCGTGGGCCAGCATCGGAGGAAACCAGTATAAAAAAGCCATGGAAGGCACTCTTAACCCTCAGGAATGCCCGAATCTGGAGAAAGCCAAGGAAGCACTCGAAACGGTTCTGGGAATGGAGGAAGCTCCTTATACCTATGACCGTTACGTGACGCACCCCGGCAGTCTGGACTCCAGCAACTACGTGACGATTGGCGGTCATGATTTCTATAAGAACAAGCAATACCGTTCTTGTGACAAGCCCGATTGGTGGGTTGAGTAATCTTGGTTAATCCGGTGGTATTTATCCCACTCGGACAACATCTGCTCCAACCGTTCCGTAGCAATACGGGACGGTTTTTATTCACGGAGAAAAACGTCTGTGGAAAACAGGATCATTGTTCCAAAAAATGCTTCCATTCTTTTTCCAGATCCTCATTGTCCACTCCGTTCAAGTGCTTCGGTTCATTTCGCAGAAAGGATATTTGAGCCTGCGGAATCGTAAACGGGAAATGATGGCTGATCTTCGTCGTTCCCGGTCTTCCCCTGGATCCTTCCAGCATGACGGTGAGACCTTTTTCATCCAGCAGGATTCCTTTTTTTAAAAGATCAGTCCATATTTTATATTTGGCAATGGGGGCCATCGTTCCCTTCGCATTTCTCTTCAGGCACCAGAACGTATAACAAAGCACGCCCGAGGCCGTCTCGTCATAAATGACGGCCAGGGAGCGGTCATCATTCCAGACAATGGGATTTGCCGTGACCTGATAGACCTTCCCGCTAAAGTTCCAGTCCGGCAGAAAATCGTCTTTGGGGTCCTTTGCAGGCGCAGGCGTGGCCGGGGCGCTTTCTTCGCTACTTCCGTTCATGGGGCACAGCATGGCTGTTCCCGTAAGCAAGTATATTACAAGGTTTTTCATCATATCTTATATCAAATTGTTATTAAAATGGTTTTTCTGGTTAACCATTATCTTGTATTAGATATGATAAATGAGTGGGGAGCAAGGTTATTTCCCGTTTCACGGAAATTCGTCGGAAGAAGCCTCATCCCCTTTAGCAGGAACGACTACCTCCTGAAAAGCAATAGGGGAGCCAATTTCAACAGCTATGAATATCATTTTTGCGGAATAATTCATCTACAGAGAAAAACGCCTGTGAAAATTTGCTGGAATTCCGCCGTGACAATGCCGCCTCTCCGGAAGATACCATTGCCATCCAGAAGGAGCTGGTCAAGTCTCTGGAACAGGCCTTCCGGGTGGCGAAAAAAGCCTGCGCCTCCAATACGGGTGATAAAATGGAGGTTCCTAGGGCCCAGGACGCATGGCTTGCCGCCAAGTGCTCCCTGATGTCCATGGAAAGCCGTTTGGGCGGGGAGAGGAAATAGCCGGCTTCCCGTATGGCTTTGTAATGGCGTTTGTTCATGCCGTGCCTCTCCATACCGCTGCAAGGCGCGCATGGCTGTTGTGAATGATGGTTCCCCGTATTGGGAAATCCCCTGTTTTCTTTCCGGACGCGGGAGGCCAGGGTATTCATGCAGCGCCTGCCGTTGGACGCATCCCTTCCGGATGCGCGACAGGCCGTAACCCATGTTGAAACATCATGTCTGACGAGAAAAATAATGATTCATCCTTCCGTTTTCCGGAATCGGATGAAAAGCAGTTCCTGGATAAAATGGAACGGCTGGAAGGCAAGCTGGATGATCTGGAGCAGCAGGTGCTCCAGGCTCTGGCTGAAGTGGAAATCCCGAACACCTGGCTGGAGGAGTGGGAAAAGTTTACGGGTTCCGCATCCGAACCCGACGAACGGCAGATCCGGGAGTGGGTGGAAACCCAACTGGGCAAACTGAAGGGCTTTGAAACCTTGGACCGGCTGGAACAGGAGCAGATCGCATCCCTGTATCAGGACGTCCTTCTGTTCTCACGGGAGATTTTGTCCCGGAAAGAGGAGCTGAGCGGCGCGCTCACGGATGAAGAACGTGATGTGCTGAACTATATCCAGAATTCAATCCGCTAAATACCATGACTCCTTTACTTCATCTCAGGCACCTGATTGACTTTATCGCCACCAGGTATTTTTCCCACCGGGACGGGAGACGCAGGCTGGATGCCTTTCTCGTTCAGGAAGGCCAGGCGGCTCTTCCTCATTACAATTATATCACGGAAAGGCTTTCAGGATTTCCTCTGACATCGTATCCCACTCTGGTACAGATGCTGGCCGGCGTTGTGGCGGCCATGATAAGATGCCGGCACCATTACAGGGATAACGCTCATTATCCTAACCGTATTCCTACCTGGATTACTTTTTCCCGGTATGCGTATCTTGATCCCGGAGCCGGAGGGTATTTGATGGGAATGGCTCCCCAGCCTGACGCCGCTCTTCTGCCAGGCATTCCATTGGCCTCCCTGAATCCCGCTTTTTCTTCTTTTGGCGGTACAGCCGGCTACGATCCCGCAAGCGGACATGTCCATGTGCGCCATGGGTTCAATGCCTACATCAAGCAGGAGAATGCCGGGAATGGTCATTGCAACGTGCACGTGGCGTTCCGCGGAACGGATACCGGGCACAGGAATGTTTTTGTTCCCAATGTGCTGACGGATATTTTCCAGTTGTATTCCTGTGATATTTGCTACATCAGGGCGGCGGGATTGATTCGCCATCTGTTGAATGTGCTGGGAATAGCATCCATGCAGGCCACCGGACATTCCCTGGGCGGCGGGATGGCCCAGTTTGGAGTGGCGGCCAATGTGCCTTCCCTCCTCCCGGTTGGCGGCGTTGCGCTCAATGCGGCGGGATTGTCCGGTAAGTCCTTGCAAGCGCTGGGTGCAGCCCATTTGACAGCCGCTGCCGGCGTATTGGACCATATCACTACTTACCGTGACCCGGTCAGTACGTTTGGCGGAGGATTGGTAGGAGGCCGGTACCGCATTCCCTGGCAGAATCCGCCCCTTTCCAACGGCCATGGCCTTGCCGATGTAGCCGCCTGTTATATGGCGGCAGTAGCAGGGGGCGCACCCATCCCGGCAGATCCCCGGTAGGGGACCGGATGGGAACTGAACGCGGAGAAGAGTGCTCCTTGAAGTTCTCCGATAGTCCTCGCTATTCCCATAAATAACGCAGGGCGCCCCATTGCTGGCAATGGGACGCCCTGAACGTGAAAGATTAGCCGGGTTAATGAGGCAGGCGGAAGTTGCGGTTGAATGCGGAGACTTCTTCCTTGAGCTGGGCGAAGCCGTCCGGATTCGGGCAGACCTGGTCGCCCACGTACAGGGCCAGGGCGCGGGCGATGAATTCCGCCACCTGTTCCACGTCCTTTTCCTTCATGCCGCGGGTGGTCACGGCAGGCGTGCCGATGCGGATGCCGGAGGGTTTCATGGGGGAGCCCGTGTCAAACGGGATGGCGTTCTTGTTCACGGTGATGCCCACGCGGTCCAGGGCTTCCTGGGCGTCCGCGCCGTTGATTCCCTTGTTGCGGAGGTCCACCATGAAGACGTGGTTGTCCGTGCCGTTGGAGACGACGCGGAAGCCGAGTTCCGTCATCTTGTCCGCCATGGCTTTGGCGTTCTTCACCACCTGGGCGGCGTAGTCCTTGAACTCGGGCTTGAGCGCTTCGCCGAAGCAGGCCGCCTTGGCGGCGATCACGTGCATGAGGGGACCGCCCTGCATGCCGGGGAATACCGCCGCGTCAAGCTTCTTGGCGTATTCCTCCTTGCAGATCACGAAGCCGCCGCGCGGGCCGCGCAGGGATTTGTGCGTGGTGGAGGAGACGAAGTCCGCATAGGGAACCGGGTTCGGGTGCTGGCCTCCGGCCACCAGGCCGGCGATGTGGGCCATGTCCACAAAGAGGTACGCGCCGCAGGCCTTGGCGATCTGGCCCATGCGTTCAAAGTCGATCGTGCGGGAGTAGGCGCTGGCGCCTGCCGTGATCATCTGGGGCTTCACTTCCATGGCGAGTTTTTCCAGCGCTTCATAGTCAATGGCTTCCGTTTCCTGGGAGACGCCGTAGTGAACCACGTTGTACAACTTGCCGGAGAAGTTGGCGCGGTGGCCGTGGGTGAGGTGGCCGCCGTGGGAAAGGTCCATCGTCAGGATGGTGTCCCCGGGTTTGAGGACGGAGAAGTAAACGGCCATGTTGGCCTGGGAGCCGGAGTGGGGCTGCACGTTGGCATGGTCCCCGCCGAAGATTTTCAGCACGCGGTCAATGGCGAGCTGTTCCACCTTGTCCACCACTTCACAGCCACCGTACCAGCGCTTGCCGGGGTAGCCTTCCGCATATTTGTTGGTGAGCAGGGAGCCCTGTGCTTCCCGGACGGAGGGGGAGGCGAAGTTCTCGGAGGCGATCAGTTCAATGTTGTTGCTTTCACGGCGGCCTTCTTCCTGGATGAACGCGGCCAGTTCCGGGTCCGTCCATTGCAGGGGGCTGCCGGAGGATTTGACCACGCGGCGTTCATGGCGTCCGCCTTCAAAGTCTGCGTGCAGCCATGCGTCCAGAACGTCTTCCACGCTTTCATTGTCCACATAGGCGGAAGCCAGGCAGAGCAGGTTGGAGTCATTGTGCTGGCGGGAAAGGGCTGCGGCGGGGGCCGTGCGGCAGAGGGCGGCGCGCACGCCCACCCAGCGGTTGGCGGCGATGCTCATGCCGATGCCGGAACGGCAAATGAGGATGCCGCGGTCATTGGTGCCGTCAGCAATGCTGCTTGCGACTGCATTGGCGTAGTCGGAATAGTCGCAGGAATTCTTGGTCATGGTACCCATGTCGGTCACTTCATGGCCCCATGCCTTGAGGAGTTCTATTACGGTTTCCTTGAGGTCGACTCCGGCGTGGTCTGCGCCGATGGCAATTTTATATGTCGTATTCATGATGGTGCACATTGCTGACGGGCAAGGATACTGCCTTATTTCCCCCCGGCTGGCAAGTCCCGGATTCACTCCGGACCGTTCCGGGATGGACCGGGCCCGGTATTTTCCCTGGAAAAAGAGGCGCCCCGGTTTTTTGGGAAAACCGGGGCGCCTGGTGAGGGGACGGGGAATGAGCCGTTATTTTCCGGCGGATTCCAGCTTCAGCATGTCCTGGACGATGTTGATGCCTTCCCGGAGTTCGGGATCAAGGCCGGAGGGATATTCCGGGGAATCATCCAGTTCCGCCGTGGGGTCTTCCGCCAGGTGCATGAATTGTTCATTGTCCTTTTCCGGGTCCGCCAGAGGGAGTTCCTTGGCGTTTACGTCGTCCAGCGTCAGGCGGTAAATCTTGTACCTGGTGGCGTCTTCCTTGGCCATTTCCGCAAAGCGGCCCTTGCGCTCCTTGTTGATGGATTTGCGGCGCGCTTCCAGGGTGGCGTTTTCCTGCTCCCGGGCCTTCTTGTTCAGGGAAAGCTTGTTGTCCTTGATGCGCTGTTTCATCATGGAGATGTCTTCCTTGGCAAGCTGCAGGTCGCGGTCTTTTTCCACGCGTTTGGCGCTGGCTTCTTTCAGCGTGGGCAGCATGGCCGCGATGGCGGGGTTCTTCCTGTAGTTGGCGCAGGGCGTGATCTGGTCATAGGGCATCGCATAGTCCAGAATATCTTCCCCCAGTTCAAACGCCGCCGTAGCCGTGGGGAGCTGGATGTCGCTTTCCACGCCTTTCAACTGGGTGGAACCGCCCGCCACGCGGTAGAACTTCTGCGTGGTGACCTTCAGGAGACCGGCGCGATCCCTGGCCGCAAAGAAGGGCAGGTACTGGCCGATGTCCACCGGCTGCTGCACGGACCCCTTGCCGAAGGTGGATTCATCCCCCACGATCACAGCGCGGCCATAGTCCTGGAGGGCCGCGGCCAGAATTTCAGAGGCGGAGGCGCTGAGCTTGTTGATAAGCACCACGATGGGGCCGTTAAAGAGCTTCTGGCGGTTGTGGGCGGATTTGATGTCCACGTTGCCGCGGGTGTCCTTGATCTGCACCACGGGGCCGTTTCCGGTAAAGAAGCCCGTCATCAGGCGCACTTCCTCCAAGGAGCCGCCGCCGTTGCTGCGGAGGTCAATGACGAGGCCGTCCACCTTTTCCTTGTTCATTCGTTCCAGGATTTTCTTGACGTCCTTGGCGCAGCGGCGGTCGCCGCCTTCCATGTCCGCATAGAAGGAGGGGAGGCTCAGCACGCCGATGCGGTTCTGTCCTTCCGGCGCTCCGGTGAGTTCAATGATTTCCCCCTTGGCAAGCTCATCCTTCAGCGGCACCTTGGACCGGGTCATCGTGATGATCTTGGCCTGTCCGGGGGCGTCCGCCGGTTCCACCTTCATGCGCATCTGCGTGTTTTCAGCCCCGCGGATCATGTCCACTACCTTGTCCAGCTTCAGGAAGAGAATGTCCACCATTTCCCCGGTGTTGTTGGAGTCAATGGCGACGATGCGGTCGTTCAGCTTGATTTCCCCGGATTTGTCCGCCGGGCCGCCTACGACGATGCCGGTGATTTTGGTGGAGCCGTCATCCTCGCTGCCCAGCAGGGCGCCGATGCCGGTGAGCTCCGTGCCCATGGAAATCTTGAAGCGGTCCACCTGGCGGGCGCCCATGTAGTCCGTATGGGGGTCATAAGTCATGGCTACCGCGCTGAGCAGGGTTTCCGCCACGTCCTCCAGGTCCGTTTCCTGAATGTTGCGCTGGATGCGTTCATAGCGCATGAGCAGTTTTTCCTCCGCGGGCTTTTCATTGGCCAGGGGATCCGGCTTGTTCTGTTCCTTGGCCAGGCGCGCCACGGTTTCACGGCGCAGGATTTCAGACAGGAGCTGTTCCTCCACCATGTCTTTCCAGACCTGCTGCATTTCCGCCTCGTCCTTGGGCCATGCGGCGGTCTTGCGGCGAGAGCGTTCAATGCTCCTGTCCTTGTCAAAGGTAAAGCCGCCCTTTTTCAGCAGGTCACGCGCGTAGGCGATGCGCTGCATGGCGCGCTGGCGGTACAGGGCGTGCATGGCCTGAGCCGCGTCCATCATCTGGCCGGACATCAGGTAGTCGTCCAGTTCCTTGCCGTATTTCTTCTTGAGGGCGTCCACGTCCTGCTGGGTGAAGAAAATCTTGTTGGGGTCCACCTTGCGCAGGTAGGTTTCCAGGAATTTGCCGGAGAGTTCATCACTGAATTCCTTGCGGGAGAAGTGGAAGTTCTGGAGCAGGAGGGACATCTGCTTGCCCACCTGGTTGAAATCCGTAGCCGCAGAGGCGCAGGAGGTGATGGCTGCCGCGGCCAGGGCCGAGAATGCTGTGAGTCGAATCCAACGGAATGAGTGCATGTTCATAGCGGAAAATGGTGCGGTTTTCCCCCGGTGGGAGAAAAGCTATTGCTGGGATGTGATTGTTACTGATTTGGAGGTGATTGTCTATCTTATAAAACGTCTACATGACGCTATTTGATGCGTCGGGTTCCCGAACGGGAAAAAGGGACTCCGGACGGCGGAAGGGCGCCGTCCGTCCCGGAATAACGGCGTACGGCGCGCCGGGAGCCCTCTGCGGATACAGGGCGCGGAAGAGAGAGGAAAGAGGTGAATTCATTGGAGAACCTGTATACCATAAAGTTTGAATTTCTGTGAGGAAGTCCGGCATTTGTCATATTGGGGTGGTCCGGGAAGCGGGGCAAGCCGGCGGGCTGCGTCTTTCCGCGCGCCGGAGGCTTTTTAACAGTGTTCCTTGATCTCTACCGCCATGGCGGTTCCAGGCCAGGGGGGCGGAAGGCTTTTCTCCGGGGGGTGCAGTGCGGCTGGCAGGAAGGGACCCGCGCGTTTCCGGCGGGAAAGGCGGCGGAAAGAAGCATTTCAGGATTGAGGTCATGGAGGTTTTCTGTACACTTCACGTGATGATGAGAACACCAGATCAGGACAAGAACCCTTCCGGAGGCAAAATGGGCGTTCTGCTGCAGCGTTCGTTCAGTACCGTGGTTCTGCTGGGTTTGCTGGCGGGCGCCCTGTGGTGGGACAATGAGCTTGGATATTACGGGCTCGTCTGCATTTTCTGCATTTTGGCCTCCTGGGAGTGGCGCCACATGCTGCTGCGCTCCAGAAAGGCCTCCCAGCCTAATTTGAGCTTTTTCTTTGGTGTGGCGTATCCCGTGCTGCTGTCCCTGGGATGCTGGATGACCAAGTTCCGGGCAGGCGCCATGCAGGAGGGGCCGTTCCTAATTCCTTTCCCCATGCTGCTGGCTCTTGGCGCTCCGGTTCTCCTGGTGGTGATTTCCTTCATTCGTGAGATGAAGAATCCGGTGGTGGGAAGCCGTGCGCTCCGTTCCGTGGCTACCACGCTGCTCTCCTTCATTTATCCCGGCTGGCTGTTCGCCTTTACCATCCTGGCCCTGCATCTGGCGTATATCGAGGCGGGGAGTGTTTTCCCGGCCATTGTCATGTGCGTGCTGTGGGTCATTCTGGTGACCAAGCTGGCGGACATTTTTGCCTATGTCAGCGGGTTCCTGCTGGGTGGCCGCTTCTTCATCCGCAAGCTTATCCCCCACATCAGCCCCAAGAAAACGTGGGAGGGCATTCTGGGCTCCTGGGTGTTGACGAATGTGGTGGGCATCT
The DNA here is from genome assembly GCA_048388685.1 of Akkermansia sp. Lineage (GTDB taxonomy): Bacteria > Verrucomicrobiota > Verrucomicrobiia > Verrucomicrobiales > Akkermansiaceae > Akkermansia. The sequence goes on from DBGCTZ010000022.1 coordinate 332,783, forward strand.
GGCTGGTTTTCAAGATGTTCAGGGTGTCCGTCCTGTCCCCGGCCCAGATGCTGGTGCTGGCGGCCTGCATCTCCTTCATTTTCGTGCTCTCTGTTTACGGGGACCTGGCGGGCTCCCTGATCAAGCGCAGCCTGGCGGTCAAGGATTCCGGCTCCCTGCTTCCGGGGATAGGCGGTATTTTTGATCTGATTGACAGCCCCTCCTTTACCATTCCGTTCTTCTGGCTCCTGCTGGCCTTCATCGGCTGAACCGTCCCGGCGGAATGGATTCCCCTGTAAAAAGCGGTATGGTTCCCTCCTCCCTTCCCATTGAGGAAATCCGCGGAGAATTGCTGGATGCGCTTCAGGGCGCCTCCCCGCGCATTCTGCTGAAAGCGCCCACGGGCTCCGGCAAATCCACCGGCGTTCCCCCCATGATGGATGACGCCGGACTTGGCGGGCGCGGCCTCATTGTAGTGGTTCAGCCGCGGCGTATGGCCGCGCGGCTGCTGGCGCGCCATGTAGCCCGTTTGCGCGGGGTGGAGCTGGGGAGGGAAGTGGGGTACGTGGTGCGTTTTGAACGGCACATTTCCTCCCGCACCCGCATTGCCTATGTGACGGACGGCATGCTGGAGCGCTGGCTGACGGAACGGCCCCGTCTGGAAGGAGTGAGCGCCGTGGTGTTTGACGAGTTTCATGAGCGGAGCCTTTCCGGGGATTTGTCCCTCGGGCGCGTGCTGGACCTGCAGGAAGGCCTGCGTCCGGACCTGGCCGTGGTGGTGATGTCCGCCACGCTGGAAATATCCGGACTGAGGGAGTACATGGGGGATTCCTGCCGGGTGCTGGAGGCACACGGAAGGCAGTATCCTGTGGAAACCGTTTACCGCGCTCCCCGGCTGGTCAGCGATGGCCGCGGCAGGGTGGCTCCCCCTCCCGTCTGGGAGCAGGCGGCGGACGCCGTGCGGGAGGCGGTGAAGGAGGAAGGTTGCGGGGACGTGCTCGTGTTCATGCCGGGCGTGTATGAAATCCGGAAGACGGCGGAGCTGCTGGCGGGCAGGCCGTGGATGGGGGGCCGGGAGGTTTTTCCCCTGTACGGGGCACTGAACCCGGAACAGCAGAACCGCGCCGTGGAGCGGGGGAACGCTCCACGCGTCATTGTCTCCACCAATGTGGCGGAAACATCCCTGACGATTGAAGGGGTGCGCACCGTGATTGATTCCGGGCTGGTGCGCCGTTCCGGCTGGGACCCGTACCGCGGGATGGACACGCTGCACCTGACGAAGATTTCCAAGGCGTCCGCCGCCCAGCGCGCGGGCCGTGCCGGGCGCGTGGCTCCGGGCCGCTGCTTCCGGCTGTGGAGCGAGGCGGAGCAGGCGCGGAAGGCGGATTTTGACCCGCCGGAATGTTTCCGGGTGGACCTGGCGGGGGCCGTGCTGAACCTGGCCGCATGGGGCGTCACCGTGCCGGAGGAGTTCCGCTGGCTGGATACGCCGGATGAGCTGGTGATGCAGCGGGCCGTCAACCTGCTGGCCGCCCTGGGCGCCACGGAGGCGGACGGAAGCCTGACGGACGTGGGGAGAAGGATGACGGCTTTCCCCCTGCCGCCGCGCCTGGCGCGCCTGATCGTGGCCGGGCAGGATGAACAGTGCGCGGTGGAGCTGGCCGCCATTGCGGCCCTGATGCAGGGTGAAGGCGTGGCGATGAAGGGCGGTTTGAACGACAACCTGCGGGATTCCGCGGACTATACGGATTTTCAGGCGGAATGGCGCGCGGTGGAAAAGGCCGCTGCCGCCGGGTTTGACGCGGGGGCGTGCACCCGCTGGGGCGTTTCCGCACGCGGGGCGCGGGAGGTGTGGATGGCGTACAGGCAGCTCCTGTCCATCGGCAGCCGGGGAACGTTCCGCGACGTGCCGGAACCGGATTTTACGGCGGCGCGTTCCGCCGTGGTCCGCGCGATGATGGAGAGCTTTGCGGACCACGTGGGCGTCCGGAACGGCGTGGCCGCCAACACGTGCCGCATCACCGGCGGGGTGGGAGGCAGGCTGGCGGAGGGCAGCGTGGTTTTCCACGGGGAGCACTTCGTGGCCGCGGAAGTGGCGGAATTGTCCGGAAAGGCGGTGGAAACTCGCGTGGGCCGCTGTACGCTCATTGACCCGGAGGAACTGCGCGCCGTCTGGCCGGAACGCTTTTCCGCCGGGGAAGCGGCCGTTTTTGACGCCGTGCTGCGCCGCGTGCGCCTGCACCGGAGGCAGATGTATGAAGACCTGATGCTGGAGGACCGGGACCGTGGGGACGCTCCCCCGGAGCTGGCCGCCCCCATCCTGGCGGAGAAAGTGGTGGACGGCACCCTGAAGCTGGTAAAGTGGGATGATTCCGTGGAGCAGTGGATACGTCGCCTGAACGGGTTGAGCGGGTGGATGCCGGAGCTGGAACTGCCCCGTTTTTCAGAGGAGGACAAGCTGGTGGCTATTTCCCTGGCCTGTGAGGGGGCCGTGGGGTACAAGGATATCAAGGAACGGGAGATTCTTCCAGTGCTTCGGGACTGGCTTTCCGGCTGGCAGGCGAAGGCGCTGGACGATTACGCCCCGGTAAGCATTACGTTGCCCAACGGCCAGCACGCCAGAGTCAGGTACGGGGAGGATTCCACCCCGGTGATCGGCCTGACGGTGCAGAGGCTGTTCGGCGTGGCGGAGTCCCCCCGCATCGCCAACGGGGCCATGACCGTGAAGGTGCAGGTACTGGCCCCCAGCCAGAGGCCGTGGCAGGTGACGGGCTCCCTGGAAAGCTTCTGGCGGAACGGCTACGGGCAGATGAAAAAAGACCTCGCGGGGCGTTATCCTCGGCACCGCTGGCCGGAACCCGGAGAGCTGGATTTCCTCCCCCGTTCCCGTTGAGAAGGTGAAAGGATTTTTCTGTAACAAAACAGTGGCAAAATCGTCCGTTTCCGTGTAAAGAGGCGGTGGTGCAGCTCGCGGACGCCCTCCGCCCACCGTTCACAAGAGACAGTTATGGACTCAATTTACTGGATTATCATCGTAGCCCTGCTGCTTCTGGCGGCATTTGACTTGATTAACGGCGTAGCGAATGACGCCGTCAACTTCCTCAACTCCGCCATTGGTTCCAAGGCCGCCCCCGTGCGGGTGATTCTGACCGTGGCCTCCATCGGCGTGCTGGTGGGCGCCTGCTTTTCCGGCGGCATGATGGAAGTGGCCCGGAACGGCATTTTCCACCCGAACATGTTCAGCTTTCACGAGGTGATGCTGCTGTTCCTGGGGGTGATGATCAGTGAGGTGATTCTTTTGGATACCTTTAATACCTTCGGCCTTCCCACGTCTACCACCGTTTCCCTGGTGTTCGGCATCCTGGGGTCCGCCGTGGCTACGGCCATCTTCAAGATTTCCCAGTTCCACATGACCCAGTCTGTGTGGGACTTCATCAATACCGACAAGGCCTTTGAGATCGTCACCGGCATTCTTCTTTCCGTAGCCATCGCCTTTACGGTGGGCACCATCGTCATGTGGGTATCCCGCTTGGCGTTCACGTTCAAATACCAGTCCCGGTTCAAATGGTTCGGCTGCTTCTGGTGCGGCATTGCCATGACGGCGGTGGCGTACTTCGCCGTGTTCAAGGGCCTGAAGGAGTCCACCCTGATGGAGCCCGAGTTCATCCAGTACATTGACGAGAACCTGGGCATGGCCCTGCTGGCGGCCTTCGGCGGTTTTTCCGTGCTCATGTTCCTGCTCCAGCACCTGTTCATGACGAACATCCTGCGCCTGACCGTGCTGGCGGGCACCTTCTCCCTGGCCCTGGCGTTTGCGGGGAACGACCTGGTGAACTTCATCGGCGTATTCATGGGCGGCCTGGATTCCTTCCAGTACGCCAGCAGCGTGGTGGAGACCGGCGGTTCCGCCTCTTCCATTACCGCCATGGAATGCCTGATGCCCGGGCAGGGCGCTCCGGTGAACCATTACATCCTTTTCGCCGCGGGCTGCATGATGATTTTTGCGCTTTGGTTCTCCAAGAAGGCCAAGACGGTGATCGCCACCGGCGTGGAGCTTTCCCGGCAGGGCGAGGGCGGCATTGAACGCTTCGGCTCCGTTCCTCCGGCCCGCGCCATCGTGCGCAGCGCCATTGCCTTGGGGCGCGGCGTGAAGAAGCTCATTCCGGCCCGCATGCTGGTGCGCATGAACCACCAGTGGGACGCCGCCCCCCAGCCCCTGAACCCCAAGGACCGGGTGGCGTTTGATCTCATCCGCGCCACGGTGAACCTGACGGTGGCCTCCCTGCTGATCGCCTGGGCCACCGGGAAGCAGCTCCCCCTTTCCACCACGTACGTGACGTTCATGGTTGCCATGGGTTCCTCTCTGGCGGACAAGGCCTGGGGCCGGGAAAGCGCGGTTTACCGCGTGACCGGCGTGCTGACGGTGATTTCCGGCTGGTTCATGACCGGTCTGGCCGCCTTTACGCTGGCCGCCATCATGGCTACCGTCCTGCATTACGGCCAGGTGTACGCCATCTTCGGGCTGCTGGCCCTGGTCGTCGTCATCCTGGTGAAATCCACCGTCATGCACCGCAAGAGGGAAAACAAGCTTTCCGTGGAGCGTTTTGAGCAGATTACGGAAGAGAACATCCTGGACGTGTGCAGCCACCAGATCGTGGACAGCACGCTGAAGCTCCGGGAGATTTACAATGACACCATGGAGAACTTCTTCCAGGGAGACCGGAAGGCCCTGAAGGAACTGGCTGATGCCGCGGAACGGCTGGCCCTCTCCAGCAGCGAGCATCACAAGTACGACATTCTTCCCATCCTGTACAAGATGCAGTCCCGCTCTCTGGACATGGGCTACCATTTCGTGCAGGCCCTGGAGCATTTGAATGAAGCCACGCAGAGCCTGGCGCAGTTTTCCGAATCCATTTTCACTTACGTGGACAACAATCATACGCCGTTCACCATTGACCAGGTGGACGACCTGAAGGAGGTGCATACGGCCCTGATCAAGCTGCTGGACGAGTACTGCAAGATGCTCCAGACGGGAACGTATATCCAGTTTGATTACACGATGGTGGCGCAGGAACAACTGCTCCAGTTAGTGGCCAAGGCCACCAAGCGGCAGATCAAGCGCGCCCAGCGCAACCAGACGCGCACCCGTTCCTCCCTGCTTTATCTGAACATGCTTAATGAAATGAGGTTCATGGCCGTGCAGGTGCGGGCCCTGACCAATGACGAACGGAACTTTGTGGCGGCGTAATGAGCGGGGAATCCGGATTTTACGTGAAAAGGAAAGAAAAATCTTGAGCGTGTGCCGGATACGGGTATGGTGAATGGACAGGGTCGTTCGGCAAGGGAGGAACGAGAGCCTTCCGCGTCACCAGGAATGACCCTGATTTCATAAGTAGTTAGTTGGAGCGGCTACGGAAGTGATTCCGCAGCCGCTTTTTCATGCCCTGGCAGGGGGGGCGGACCTTGTGTCATACAAAAAGCAGGATATTTGAACGTATTTCCGGCCCGGCTGTCTCACCCATAACGGTTATGATCCGGATGCAGTGAAAGAGAGAGCACTTCATCCACTAAAGGATTCAACCGTCTTCATAGGTAGTTAGTTGAACAGCAGCCCCGGCGAAGGGATTCGCCGGGGTTTGTTCGTCTTCAGACGGCGCGTTTGAGCCGTAAACGGCTGGAAGGAAGAATGTTTGATAGCTTGCCGCGGGGTTTGATTGACGAGGAGGGCGCAGCAGGGCATAGTGGCAGGGTATGAAGAGAGCATTTTGCGTGATAGCCGGTGCATGCAGCCTGCTTGGATGGGCACCGGCGGATGAAGTGGGCATGAAGAATGCGCTGGCGGACTGGGAGATGAGGCAGTCCGACTGGGAATCCGCCTTCAAGACGGCTGAAAGCGACGGCAAGAGAGCGGAATTGATGAAGAGCCGTCCGGACGCCGTTCCGGTGGCACGGGAATTATGGAGGCAGGCAGGCCGCGATCTTCAGAAGCCGGATACTCAACAACCCTATCTTCTCCCCGCCGTAGTCTGGTTTCTGGACCATCCGGAGGCCGTGGCGCAGGCCTTCCCCAACGGAGAGACGGCCAGGAAGATTGTGGTGCTTTGCCTGGACGCCCTGGAAAACACCCTGTTCCGGGAAAAAGGAGCGGGGAAGGCGGCGTACGCGCTGAGCAATTCCCATGACTTGCGCTGCCGGGTCATTCTGGAACAGATCAAGGATTACAGCCAGTTCCCGGAGGATCAGGGACTGGCGGCCCTGGGGCTGGCCATGGTGATGAAGGAAACGACGGGGATGCTCCAGGATGACGTGCGGCTGGTAGCGGCGCGCGGAAAACTGCTGAAGGATGCCATCATCAAGTGCTATGACTCCACGTTCGGTCCCGTTCCGGTCCGGAACCTGGTGCAGGAGGAACTGTACGAAATACGCAATCTCAACATCGGGCAAACCGGGCCCAAAATTAACCTGCCTTCCTCCGCCACGGGGGCGCAGGTAACGCTCCCCGCCGGAGACAGGCCCGTTCTGGTGGTGTTCTGGGATCCGCGGGATGCGCGTTCCGTCCAGTTTCTGGGGAAGGCCGCTTCCCTCCGGGGCGAATTCCCTAGTCTGATGGTGATGCCGGTGGCGCCCGGGAGCGGCGAGACCGTGAAGAAAGCCCTGTTGAATTTAAATCTGGACCTTCCCTCCCTGATGGATGAGAAGGCCGTGGCATTTAAAGACTACCGCGTAAGGACCACGCCGCAGGTGTACCTGCTGGACCCCAGGGGGAAAGTTCTGATGCGCGGCATGCCGGACATGCTGTTTGACGCCAACCTGTACGCCGTCATGGGCAGGCTGGAGGGGAAAAAGGAGGGAAAGGCGAAGGAGAAAAAGGCCCCTGCCGCGCCTCCCGCCGCGAGCCCCGCGCCGCTGCCGCCCAGGATCAATTCTCCGGAGACGCGCGTTCCGTCCGCTCCGCAGCCTGCTGCGCCCCGGCCCGCTTCTTCCGGGGGCGCTCCGTCCGCTCCTCTTGCCCCGCCGCCCCTGCGTCCCATGCCTGAATAACCCGTTCCATGGAGAACCTTCCGTTGAGAAAGGCCGCGGAGGCTGTGGCGCGCGTGCTGGCCGGGGCCGGGCATACGGTGTACTTTGTGGGGGGCTGTGTCCGTGACCGCCTGCTGGGATATCCGGTGAAGGATATTGACATCGCCACCTCCGCCCGTCCGGAGGAAGTGCTGCGCCTGTTTCCCGGAGCCTGGGAGGTGGGTGCCGCCTTTGGCGTGGTGCTCGTGCGCCGTGACGGTTTTTGCTTTGAAGTGGCTACGTTCCGCAGGGACGGCTGCTACCGCGACGGCAGGCGCCCGGAATCCGTCTGTTTTACGGACGCGGAGGAAGACGCGCGCCGCCGTGATTTTACCATGAATGGCCTGTTTGAAGAGCCGTTTTCCGGTGCTGCGGACCGGGTGGTGGATTATGTGGGCGGGTTGGCGGACATCCGTGCCCGGGTGCTGAGGTGCATCGGGGAGCCGGACCTCCGTTTTGAGGAGGATTCCCTGCGCCTGATGCGCGCCGTCCGTTTTGCCGTTACCAGGGAAGTGCAGGTGGAGGCGGAGACTTATGCCGCCGTTTGCCGGAACTCCCCTCTGCTGGCCCGTATTGCTCCGGAGCGCATCCGGGAGGAACTGGACAGGATTCTATTGTCTCCCGGAAGGAGGAGGGGCGTGGAAATGCTGGTGGAAACGGGGCTGATGAAGCATGTCATTCCGGAGATATACGGCATGATCGGCTGCACGCAGCCTCCTCAGTGGCATCCGGAGGGGGACGTGTACACCCACACGCTGATGATGCTGGACGCGCTGGGGAAGGACGGCGCCTCCGTTTCCCTGGAGCTGGCGCTGGGCGTGCTGCTGCACGACATTGGCAAGCCCCCCTGCCGCCAGGTGGATGAAACGGGGCGCATCCGTTTTTCCGGTCATGACAAGGAGGGAGCCGCCATCGCCCGGGAGATTTTAAGGAGACTGAAGTATTCCAATGCCGTGGTGGATGCGGTGTGCGCCATGGTGGAGCGGCACATGCGCTTCATGAACGTGCAGCAGATGAAGAAATCCACCCTGCGGATGTTTATGAGCGCTCCCAATTTCCGAGATGAACTGGAGCTTCACCGCCTGGATTGCCTTTCCTCCAACGGATTGATGGACAACTGGCAGTTTGTCAGGAACGCCATGGACTCCTACCGGGACGCCCCCCTGGTGCCCCCGCCGCTGGTGACGGGCCGCGACCTGGTGAACCTGGGGCTGTCCCCGGGCCCCGATTTCAAAAAATGGCTGTCCCGTTTGCAGGAGCTTCAGCTGGAGGGAACCCTCCGGACGCGGAAGGAGGCACTTCTGCTTCTGTGTCAAATTGCCCCGGTGGAACAGAATACACTTGCAGAATACCTGGAAAAGTTAGCATTATAGGCCGCAAGACCTCATCTTTCTGCTCATGCGCCCGGTCATTTATCAATTGTTTGTCCGTCACTTTTCCAACATGGAAACTCATGGGGTGGACTGGGGAACCCGGGAGACGAACGGGAGCGGAACGTTCAACGGCGTGACGGACAAGGCCCTGAGGGAAATTGCCCGGATGGGCTTTACCCACATCTGGCTGACGGGGGTGCTGAGGCATGCCACCCAGACGGCCTATCCCAAGCTGGACGCCCAGCCGGAATCCATCGTGAAGGGCCTCGCCGGCAGTCCCTATGCGGTGGTGGATTATTTTGACGTGGACCCGGACCTGGCTTCCGTGCCGGAGAAGAGGATGGAGGAATTCAAGGCCCTGGTGAAGCGCTGCCGGACGGTGGGGCTGCTGCCGATGATCGATTTTGTGCCCAACCATGTCTCCCGCGCGTATCTGGCGGACTGGGACGGCCATGACGACTTTGGGGAAGGGGACGACCACCACACGTTCTTCTCTCCGGAGCAGGGGTATTTTTACCTGACTTCCAACAGTGCGGGGGACGGCCCCCCCCTGCATCTGCCGGACGGCCTGTTCAAGGGGGAAATGACCTTTGGCCGCGTGACGGGCAACAATGCCGTGACGTGGGACCCCTCCCGGTATGACTGGTATGAAACGGTCAAGCTGAACTACGGGTACAATTTTCTGGCCGGGCTGCCGGCCCTGCGTCTGCTGCCGGACTGGACCAGCCCCAAGCAGCACGTGCCCAAGACATGGCGCATCATGGACGACATTCTTTCCTTCTGGCAGGGGCTGGGCATCGGCGGTTTCCGGTGCGACATGGCCCACATGATTCCCATGGTTTTCTGGAAGTGGGCCATTGCCCGCTCCCGCGTGCGCCTGCCGGACGTGTTTTTCATGGCGGAGGCGTACAACGACCACATGAAAACCACCCCCGGCGATCCGTGCGCCGCGCTGCTGGAATCCGGCTTCAACGCCGTTTACGATTCCGCCTGCTACCGTCTGGCACTCCACGTGTACACGGAGAAGAACTGGGCCAACGACTTCGACCGCCTCTTCCGGAGTGATCCCAAGTACATGGCCAACGGCGTGCGCTACGTGGAAAACCACGATGAAACGCGCGTCTGCTCCCCGCTCTCCTGGGGCGGGGTTGGGCGCATCATCCTCCCGGCGATCATGACGCTGGTTTACACGTCCGGGCGCGGCCCCGTGCTGGTGTACAACGGGCAGGAGGTGGGAGAACGGGCGGAGGCTCCCGGCGGCTACGGCGGCCATGACGGACGCACCAGCATTTTTGACTACACCTGCCTGCCGCAGCTCCAGCCCTGGGTGGCGGACGGGCGGTTTGACGCCTCCCTGCTGCCGGAGGATTCCGTGGAATTGAGGGACTTCCATAAACGCCTGCTTCCCCTGATCCAGCATCCGGCGCTGGACCGCGGTGATTTTTACGGCCTGAACTGGGCCAACATGAAGAACACCACGTTCGGCAGGGAGCCTTCCGAGGACACCTCCGGCCACTGGATATACGCCATGCTCCGGCATGATGCCCATGCGAAGGCCACCGTGCTGATTGTGGGGAACCTTTCACCGGACATCAACTTCTACAACCTGCGCATCTCCATTCCGCAGCACGCCTTCGGCTGGTGCGGCATCCAGACGGACCGGGTGCGCGTCCGGGACCTGATGGACGCGCAGGCGCAGGACAGGGAATTTGACCGGAAGGAACTGATGGACCGCGGGCTTCCGCACCCCCTGAAACCGGGGCATGTGGGCGTGCTGGAACTGTCTCCCGTTTAAAGGGGCGCCCCCATGGAAGAGGCCGTGCACCTTTTCCGATATTTTTTGCTCTGCTGGGCGTTTTTATAATGACGGGCCGTTTTTAATTCGGTATAGTCCCGGAAATTCCTATGACTAGACGTTTCCCTCACTCCATGTCTACCATTCAGCAAATTGCCCTGGCGCTCGCCGTGGCCGGTATTGGCGCCGGCCAGGGGCTGGCGCAGGAAGGGGCTGGGGCCTCCCGCCGGGCTGCGGCCCGGATGGAAGAGCAGGCCCAGGCTTCCATGCTGCTTCTGGGGCAGGCGCGTCAGCAGTATTCCGAAGGCAAGTACCGGGAAGCGCTGGAGAATTACCGCAGGAGCCTTTCCACACTGCCCAAGTCCCCCAATATGGAGAAGCGGCGCCGTTTTCTGGAAACCAGCATTGCGGACGCCAGCGTGGCAGTGGCGCAGGAATACATCAAGGTGGGGCGTTACGATGAGGCCGTCAAGCTGTTGCAGGATGCCCTGAAAACCACCCCGACGCATGCGCTCGCCAAGCGCACGCTGGAAATGGCCCAAGACCCGGTAAGGACGAATCCGGCCCTTTCCCCGGAACACGTCAGGAATGTGGAGGAGGTGAACCGCCTGCTTCATCTGGCTTACGGGTATTATGAACTGGGCCAGTATGATGCGGCCCTGAAGGAATTTACCTCCGTCCTTCAGACGGACCCTTACAATACGGCGGCGCGGCGCGGCATGGAGCTGGTGAACCGCGCCAGAACCGCCTACTATGACGCGGCCAGGGACCAAGAACGCGGGAATGCCCTGGCGGAAGTCTCCAGGCTGTGGGAAAGACCTGTTCCCCTGACGGAAACCCCTGAGGAACCCTCCTCCTTTTCCCAGCCGCTGGAAAATCCGGTGGTGAATGTGGACCAGAAGCTGGGCATGATCCGCCTGCCGCGCGTGCAGCTGGACGGCGCTACGGTGCAGGAAGCCGTAGACTACCTTCGCAGCCAGGCCAGGACGCATGACACCACGGCCATGACCACGGCGGAGCGGGGCGTGAACATCTCCGTGGACCCCGGTCTTGCGGACAGCAGTTCCGCCAAGGAAGTAGCTGAAAAGAAAATCACGCTGAATCTTCAAAACGTGCCGCTCCGTGAAGCCCTGGAATATGTGGCGCGCGCTTCCGGCCTCATGCTGCGCACGAACGCCTTCGGCGCGGAACTGGTATCCAGTTCGGACGGCACGTCCTACATGGTGACCAAGTCCATCACTCTTCCGCCGGGCTTCTTCTCCGGCTTGTCCGAATCTTCCGGTACGGAAAATGCTGATCCCTTTTCTTCCGGGGATTCCGGTTCTTCCGGCATGACCCTGAAACGGGTGGACCCGCAGAAGGCCCTGGCCACGCTGGGGGTGAAATTCCCGGAAGGCAGCTTCATCAAGTACAATTCCGGAAACTCCACTCTCCTTTTCCATGGCACCCCTAGGGATTTGAGCCTGCTGGAGGAGCTGGTGGCCTCCAAAAGCGCGGAACAGCCCCTGCAAGTAGTTGTCAGCGCCACATTCCTGGAAGTCAACCAGACGGACCTGGAAGAATTGGGCTTCAACTGGATCGTGAACCTGAACCTGGACCCGTCCAAATGGTTCATGGGAGGAGCGGGAACCGACAAGAATGATTATAACAATACCGTGCTGGACAGCGCTGCCAGCGTGGCGGGAGCCGCCGTTCCCGGAGGAGTAGTGGGCGGCCTCAGGTCCGGCAACCAGGTCTTCACGGAAGACAGCATTGACAACATGATCGAACGCGGCTCCTCCTCCAGAAACGCCAATGGCGTGGCCTACGTTCCCGGTGGAGCCCCCAGCATTCTTACCATGCGCGGCATGTGGAGCCAGGCGGACGTCACCATGATCATGCGCGGCCTGAGCCAGAAAAAAGGCACGGACATCATGCAGCATCCCTCCGTGATTGTGCGGCCAGGTGAAAAAGCCACCTTCTTCAGCGGCAAGGAACTGATTTATCCCACGGAATATGATCCCCCTGAAGTTCCCAACAGCACGGGCAACAATAATAACAATAACGGTAACAACAACTGGGGGGGAGGCGACTGGGGCGACTATGACAATGGGAGGAACCGTATTCCGGTCATGCCCATCACTCCGGCCCATCCCTCCGCCTTTGAAACCAGGCAGCTCGGTACCCTGTTCAATGTGGAAGTGACCGGCATCAGCGATGACAAATCCATCGTGGAAATGACGGTCGTCCCGGAAATCGTGGACTTTGACGGCTTCATCAACTACGGCACGGCGCTCTTCATGCCCGTGGCTTCCCAAGAAAAGGACCCGAAAGAAGACATCGTCATGGTGAAGGCCTCGGATAACTTTATCCTTCAGCCCGTATTCTCCACGCGCCGCCTGACCGCTCCCGTGCGCATCGCCACCGGCAGCACGCTCGTTATCGGCGCCTTGAAAAAATCCACGTCCATCACGTATGAGGATAAAATCCCCATTCTGGGAGACATTCCCTGGGTGGGCCGCCTGTTCCGTTCCCAGGGTTCCAAGGAACAGCGCAAGGCCATCATCATCATGGTGAAGGCGGAAATTGTGGACCCGGGCGGCAAGCAGCTGTACACGCCTGAAACTTCCATTCCAGATAAGGATGCACCGGCAGGGCTGGCGCCCCTTCCCGCCCTGAGCAATGCCCAATAACCTTTAACCGGATTACGATCATTGAAGAACAGCGATTCCGATCCTGAGTCCTCTTCTTCCTCCCAGGGGACGGACAACATCATGCGACAGTTGCACGCCTCGGACTCCCAGGGCGTGGAGCGGAGAAGGGAAGTGGTGGTGCGCCCGGACGGCACCAAGGTCATCCGGGTGGAAAAACGCCGCCGCACCTACAATGAGGACCGCCAGGACGGCAGACAGGCCGTGCTGAAAAACAAGAGGTTTTTAATTGCCCTCTGCATTGTGGTTCTGCTGGCCGTGGGCGCACTGGCCGGAACATACATGTACCGGCTGACGTCCTTCAACACGGAGGAATTCATCACCCGCCTCCAGTCGGACCTTTCCGGCGCCTGGGGGGGGAAGGCGGAAATTTCCGGAATGGCCATGGACGGCCTTTCCATGAAGGCCTCCCGCATTAAAATATCCTTCCCGGAGAACTCCTGCCTTTCCTTCGTGGTGCTGGAAGGCATCTCCGGGGAAATCTCCGGCACCTCCCTGTTCATGGGAAAAATCAGGGGAGAAAGCCTGAACGTTGCCAAGACGGTGGTTGGCCTGCGTCCCGGATTCACCAAATTTGCCGTGCCGCAGACGGGCAGGGAGCTGCCCTTCTCCTTCCAGCGTTACACCTCTCCGCGTTTGGAAGTGGGGTATGCCCATCAGACGGAGGAATTCACTCTGGAACGGAATGACGGACCCTTTTTCCTGACGGCGGAAGCCTATATCCGCACCTCCGGAACCGGGGCGGAACCGGAATACGTGCTGGACCTGTCACAGCAGAAATTGAAAATCAAGGGATGGCCGCTGATGAGCGTGGATGCCGGTTCCCTCATCTTAAACGGCAACGGCGTCAGGCAGCTTACCTTTTCCGGTTTTCTGGACAAGGGTCGTCTGCTTAACAAGCCTGCGGACCAGAGTACTTTCATGATTACGGGGAATTTCCCCCTAGGTATTGATTTGCGGCATCCGGCGTGGACTCTTACGGGGCGGAATTTTGAACTCCAGTCCCTGGTGGGGAACGATTTTTCTTCCTTCCTCAAGGTACAGATGGGGGAACAGGAAGTGGATGAAAAGCATGAATTGAAGGTGGACTTCGGGCTTCCCGTGACGGAGGGACAGAAAAGGCCTTCCGTGAAGGGCTTCAGCGGTTCCGTCGTTAAGGCGACCATGCTCAGACTGCCCGTCTTCCGTCTGCTGACGGCCATGACGGCCCGGAACACGGAAATAAGGCTGCCTTATTCCTCCCCCGTCTTTACGTCCGGCTCCTTCCTTCTGGAAAGCGACGGAACCGACCGCTCCGCTTCCCTGACGGAAATTTCCCTGTTTGAGCAGGGCTTTCTGGGGGTGACCGGGTCCGTGTACAGCAACGGTGCTGAAGTCACGGGTGAACTGGTCTTCAAGATTCCCTCCTACATGGTGAACGGAGTCCGCATCCCGTCCGGCGTCACGCAGGAAGGGCATGAAATCGTTCTTCCCGTAAAAATTTCCGGCAGGACGACATTCCCGCAGGACACCTCCGCCCCCATGCTTCAGGAACTGGAGCCGCGTGCGGAACGTCCGGAAATGCAGTCCGCCCCTTCCCGCGGGACAACCCTTCCCGCTCCTTCCAGTCCCTCTCCCTCCCGGATTACGGTGGACGGATTCATGTAATATTTGCCGAGGATTCATGTTCACACTCAAACCTACTGTCCGCAAAACGTCTGAGAAGCGTTCCCGCTGGTGGACCAGGCTGGCCGGCTTCGGCCTGTGGTCCGTGCTTCAGCCCATCTGCATGAGCCTGAATATCCGTTCCGTCAAGGAGGAGCACGACGACGTGTATACGACGCCATTTCTGGTGGCGCTCTGGCACAACCGCACGACTGTGCCGGGTTATGCCTGGTCCGTGGCCCAGAAGCCGCTCAAGATGTGCGTGCTTACCAGCGCCAGCAAGGATGGCGCGCTGGTGGAGTCCATATGCAGGCACTTCGGCCTGGATTCCGTGCGCGGTTCCTCCGGACGGCGCGGCGCCCTGGCCTATATTGAGATGATGCGGAAGCTTCAGGAAGGCGACGTTTGTTTCTGCCTTACCCCGGACGGCCCCCAGGGCCCCCTCTATGAGGTGCACCACGGCATTATTAAAATGGCTTCCCAGTCCGGACTGCCCATCGTTCCCGTGTGCATTGAGTATGAAAGCTGCTGGCGGCTGAACAAGGCCTGGGACCGTTACGCCATTCCCAAGCCGTGCTCCAACGTAAACATTTTATGGAAAAAACGCCTGTTCATTCCGCGGGATATCACGGAGGAGCAGGTAGCGGAGTATGCACGGCTTCTGGCCGGCCTGATGCGTCAGGGGCTTCCGGATTTCCCACCACTTAAAGAATCATTATTATGCAAATCATCGACGGAAAACAAGTAGCCTCCCAGGTGCTGGAAGAGGTTGGAAAGGATATTGCGCGGCTCAGGGAGCAGGGAATCACGCCCGGCCTGGCCGTGGTGCTGGTGGGGGAAGATCCCGCCTCCCAGGTGTACGTTAATTCCAAGGTGAAAAAATGTGCGGAACTGGGCATGAACTCCCGGAAGATCGTTCTGCCTGCCGACGCCTCCCAGGAGGAACTGCTGCAGGTGGTCCGTGATTTGAATGCGGACCCCTCCATCCATGGCATTCTGGTGCAGAGCCCCCCTCCCCCCCATATTGACGAAGCGGCCGTGGTGCTGGAAATTGACCCCGCCAAGGATGTGGACGGCTTCCATCCGGAAAACGTCGCCAAGCTGGTGCTGGAGGATGAAACCGGTTTTGTGCCCTGCACCCCGCTGGGTTGCATCAGGCTGTTGCAGGCCGCGGGCATTGAAACGGCCGGCGCCAACGCCGTGGTGATCGGACGTAGCATGATCGTGGGCAAGCCGATGGCCCATCTGCTGATGTCCAAGCAGGCGAACGCCACCGTGACCGTGGCCCATTCCCGCACGAAGAACCTGCCGGAACTCTGCCGGTCCGCGGACATCATTGTAGCCGCCATCGGCAGGCCCGCCTTTGTGACGGCGGACTTTGTGAAGGAGGGGGCCGTGGTGGTGGACGTGGGCATCAACCGCGTGGAAGACGCCTCCGCCAAGCGCGGCTACCGGATCGTGGGCGATGTGGCCTATGATGAGGTGGCTCCCAAGTGCCGGGCCATTACTCCCGTGCCCGGCGGCGTGGGGCCCATGACCATCGCTATGCTGATGGCCAATACGGTCAAGGCGTGCCGCCAGCAGACGGGTGCCTGAAGCAAGCACGGGTGACGTCCGTTTTTCTTGTCAAAAGCAGGAAAATAGGGCAGTATCCACTTACCATTATGTCAAGTAAATTACTCGAAGGCAAAGTTGGTGTCGTAGTCGGCGTGGCGAACAAGCGCAGTATCGCGTTCGCGATTGCCAAGGCATGGCATGAAGCGGGCGCCAAGCTCATCTTCAACTACCAGGGTGAACGCCTCAAGGACGGCGTGCTCAAACTGATCCGTGAAAACTTCGGCGAGGATGCCCCCGTCTACGATTTGGATGTCAGCGATGATGAATCCATCAATGCATTCTTTGAACATGTCCGGAAGCATACGGACAAGGTGGACTGCATGCTGCATTCCGTGGCTTTTGCCCCGAAGGAAGCCCTGGGCGGCAGTTTCCTGGAAACGGGACGCGACGCGTTCAAGATTTCCCTGGATATTTCCGCCTATTCCCTAGTGGCCCTTTCCCGCGCCGTGGAACCCATGATGTCCGACAACGGCAGCATTCTGGCGATGTCCTACCTGGGCTCCGAAAAGGTGGTGCCGAACTACAACCTGATGGGCGTGTCCAAGGCCGCCTTGGAAGCCTGCACCCGTTATCTGGCGTACGACCTGGGCCGCGCTCGCGGCATCCGCGTCAACTGCATCAGCGCGGGCCCCATGCAGACGCTTGCGGCACGCGGCGTTTCCGGCTTCAGCACCATGTTCAAGGTGTATGAGGAACACGCCCCCTTGGGCCGTTCCTGCACCGGCGAGGAACTGGGCGCCACTGGCGTGTTCCTGGCCAGCGACGGTTCCGCCGCGATCACCGGGCAGGTGATTTACGTGGACGGTGGCTATCAGATCATGGGCATGTAACGTCTCCCCTCCGGAAGATTTTTCCCTCCTTTCAGGCCGTACCGCTTGCCGGTACGGTCTTTTCGTGCGTATGACAGGAATGCTGTATTTCCTCCGGCAAAAAATCTTGCCTTAAGGCGTCTCATTTTTTTAAATAAAAAAATGACAGCCTCCCATCGTTATCTGTTTAACGGAGAAGCGTGCGGCGACTTGGATGAAATGTTTCTCCGCTACGGGGACGCTTCTCATAACGCCCATATTTCCCTCTATGGCAGGGACGGAATGCACATCCAGTCCGTTCCGGTGGGCAATGGCCTGTATTATTGCGAGGTGGGGGACTCCACCCATGGGTTTGTGTGCCCCCATGAAATGATGGTGGAGGATTTGAAGGAGCAATTCCGGCGTTTTGATGCCGGAGAGGACTTCTCTTTTGTAATGGATGAATGGAATGTGTATGAACCTTCCCTGTCTCCGCTGCCGGCCATCATCAATTGGATTGCCGTGGCAGCCCTGATAGATATTGCCATCATTCTGGCCTTTACCGGGCTGCCGGTGAGCCGGATGGACCAGCTTTCCCTCATTCTGAATACGTTTGCCAGCTTCCTGCTTAGTTGAGGCGGAACCGGAGACGTCTGGCGCAGGAAGTCAGGAAGCCGCTTCAGGGGGCGAGCACCTTCAGTGAGCCATGGCGCGTGATCCGGACCGGCGCGTTTCCTGCGTAATCCCCGTCCAGTTCACACGCAGCATATCCGGAAGAGGTAACAATTCCCCCGGTCATCCGGATGTATTCAAAATGGCCGTGCCGCCTGGAATGGAAACCGCCATGGACAAAAGCCATCAGACACTCCCCGATGATGGAGGGAATGGAGTGCTGGAATACCACCGCATCCAGAAGCCCGTCATCATTGTCCGCTTCCGCAAAGAAATTCAGCGGTCCGCCATACCTGCGCCCGTTGCCGAAAAGGATGGCGGCGCCTTCCAGCACCCGCCCGTCATCCGTGCACAGCATCAGGCGGGGCTGCCGTTCCATGCAAACCCGTGTCCCGGCAATCACGTACGCGAAGGCTTTCCATTTCTTCTTCATTTCCCAGGTGGTCAGTTCCACGGCGCGGGCGTCCGCGCCGATGCCCGCCATCTGGAGAAAAGGCCGTCCGTTAAAGGCGAACAGGTCTACCTCCCTGGAACGCCCCGTGTTCAGGATATGCAGGGCGTGGTCAAAATCCTGCCGTATGCCCATCTCCCGGGAGAAGACATTCATGGTTCCAGCGGGGAAGGGAGCCAGTGCCGTCCCCGTATTGCACAGGGCTTCCGCGGCCACTCCCAGCGTGCCGTCCCCGCCCGCCACAGCTGCGACGGGGGCTCCGGAAGCCGCCCGGGCGGCCAGATGGCTGAGCATGTCCCCACGGCTTTCCGGTTCAATGACGTCAAAGATATCCCGGTGTCCGGCCAGCCAGCAGCGGAAGCGGTCCGCCCTGGCGCTGCGCGCCGTGTTGTTGAAAAAGAGGGGAATCCTCATCGGGCGTTGACGGAGAAGTTCAGAATCTGCACTGGAGCTTCCGTATGGGCCACGGATTCATGGCGCACCGTTCCATCCGGCATCATGAATTCCAGAAAGCCCCGGGAAACGGTATCCGGAAGGCGTATCTCCAGGAATTTCCTCATATCGTCGGACGGTCCGGGGGTGGTTCCCTCCGCCAGGACTTTCCCTTCTTCCGACTTGAGGACCACGCGCAGGGGCAGGCGGCGGGTTTTGGCGCCGTTTTCTTCCCGGATATCCAGCATCAGCCTGCTGCCCGGCTGGTAGTCCGGCTGCGCCGCCGCCCAGTCTGACGCCAGTTTCATGTAGCGGTCCGTGATCCGGACGGCGGGAACGGTGCGGCTTTCCGGCGGGAAAGTCAGGACGTGCCGTTTTTCGTCGTAACGGGCTTCCCAGACCAGCGGGAAGAAGTCTCCGGAAGGTTCCTTCTTCCAGGACGTGGCGTAAATGGCATTTTCCGGCTTGCGGGGGTCCAGCATGCTGATGGCGGACATCACCCACGGGGTGTTGAAATCCTTCTCATTGTATTCCAGCATCCGCCATTCCCCGTCACACCAGGCTTCCACCCAGTTGTGGTTGCCGCGCACGTGATTCCACGTCAGGACGCCGGCCATCCGGGCCGGAATGCCTACGGAACGGAGGGCGCAGATGAGCAGGATGCTCTGGCCCGTGCAGGAGACCTTGCCGGATTCCAGGGATTCCTTCACGCCCTGGTGGGGAATCCTTCTTTCCGTGGAGTAGCGTACATTCAGGGTTTTCTGGATGCTGGAGGCGATGGTAAGGGCAGCCTCCCGTCCCGTTTTGCAGGCGGACACCAGCGGGGCGAACAGGTGGTGGAACTGTTCCCTCCATTCGTCGCGCGGCTCGTTGACCACGGCATACGGGAGCACATCATTCTCATAAAGTTCCCACGGCACCTTGCCGGCCCAGGGGAACTGGTCGCGGACCGCCAGAGCCAGCCGCACTTCCCGGTTCAGCCGTTCTTCCGTAATCGTTTCCCTGTCCTGCGCGGGCATGTAGGCGCGCAGGAAGTCCACCCCGTCCGGGATGGCGTCATGGGCGGCGCAGAGGGCGGCGGTTAGTCCCAGAAGAAGGGCGGAAGGCAACAGTTTCATAAACGCTGGCATTCATACCTGAATTCCGGGCGGGAGACAAGCTTCCTCTTGTTCAAGCAGGGCATTGAAATGGGCGAACAGGTACGTGTCTTCCGGCGGCGTGGGCGCAAAAGGCGTGCCGTTATCCAGGATATCCTCGCAAATGCGCATGAAATCACGGGAAGTTTTGGCCCTCTTCATGTGGTGGTCAAAGGAATCCGGAAGTCCCCGGGCCGTGTAAACCAGGTATTTTTTCATGCGGTGGATGTGTTTCTCCTCCACGTAATGCTCCTGCATTTCCAGCGTGCGTTCATAAAGGCGCCGGATGTAGTGCAGCACGTCCCGGAAAGTGGGGGCGGCAGTGCAAGCGCCGCGGAAACGGGCATGAAGCTGGGAGAATATCCAGGGATTGCGCAGGGCCGCGCGGCCGATCATCAGGCCTGCGGGCTGCGCCAGCCGCACCCAGGCGTCCGCCGTAGCGGCGTCCACGATGTTGCCGTTGGCGACTACGGGGCAGTCCAGGACTTCCACGGCCCATTTCACCCATTCCGGATGCACGGGGGAACGGTATCCCTCCCTCACGGTGCGGGCGTGGATGCACACCCGGTCCGGAGAATGGGCAGCAATCACGGGAAGGATGCGCTCAAACTCATCCGGAGTCTCGTATCCCAGGCGGCATTTGACGGTGAAGGCTCCGGTGGGCAGGGCGTCCCGGAGCGCTCCCAGGGCTGCGTCCATCTCCTTTAGGGAGCGCAGCATGCCGCCCCCGGCATTCCTTCTGCACACCAAGGGGGCGGGGCATCCCATGTTCAGGTCCACTCCGGCGCAGGCGTGGTTCATCAGGTTCTGCGCGTCTCTCGCCAGGTACTCCGGCTCATGGCCCACAAGCTGGCCGTAGATAGGCTTTCCCGTAGGATTTTCATCAATGGAGCGCAGGATGTATGGCGACATCTTTTTATGGTGGGCCACCGTTCTGAAATATTCCGTGATGAAGTAATCCGGCAGGGAATTCAAGTCCTTCAAGGTCTTGAGGAAAGCCAGATCCGTCACATCTTTCATGGGGGCCAGCGCCAGCAGCATGGGCCTGTGCATACCGTGAAACGCCCCGGATGGCAAGCTGTGATTGTCTTGACGAAAGCAGGAAAGTGTGGAAGCTGTGAGCATGAATCAGGACTCAACCCGCAAAGCCAGAGTGAATGTGAGACGAGCCGAGGTGATGGAGCAGGTAGAAAAGGAAATCCAGCAGCATTACCAGAGTGAATTGATTTCCCACATCCGGTCTGCGGGCAATGTGTACAACCTGGGCCATACGGAATTCTTCCTGGCCCGGGAGTTTGGATTCTGCAACGGCGTGCGCCGCGCCATTGACATTGCGTACGCAGCCCGCAGGGTGTTCCCGGACCGGAACATCTACCTGATCGGGGACATCATCCACAATCCGGAAGTGAACCGGCAGCTGGAGGAGATGGGCATTCAAAAGCTCCCCTGGAAACAGCTTGACTCCTCCTATGACCGGATTGCCGCGGACGACGTGGTGATCATTCCCGCCTTTGGCGTTCCCACCTCCTTCATGGATGCGCTGGAAGAAAAGGGCGTGCAGATTGTGGACACCACCTGCGGAGACGTGATGAAGGTCTGGAAGAGGGTGAAGAATTACGCCGCCATGGGGATTACCTCCATCATCCACGGCAAGGCCACCCACGAGGAAACCAGCGCCACGGCTTCCCGCGCCCTGGGGGAAAAGGGAAAGGGAAAGTACCTGGTGGTTTATGACCTGGAGGATGCCCGCATCCTGTGCGACTACATGCTGGGCCGCGGAGACCGCGAGGCGTTCCTGAAACGGTTTGAAGGGTGCTGTTCCCCCGGATTCGACCCGGATCGGGACCTGGAGGAAGTGGGCATCGCCAACCAGACCACCATGCTGAAGACGGAGACGCAGACGCTCCAGAGAATGGTGAAGGACGCCGTCGTTCAGCGGGACGGGGACGATGATAATTTTTACGTGTTCGACACGATCTGCGGCGCCACCCAGGACCGCCAGGATGCCCTGTACGAGCTGTTGAAGAACCCGCTGGACGTGATGTTCGTGGTGGGGGGATACAATAGTTCCAACACCACACACCTGGTGGACATTGCCAAGGAACACGTGCCCACGTATTTCATTGAGTCCGCTGAATGCATCAAATCCATCCAGTACGTGGACGCGTTTGACACGAAGACGCGGGAAGTGCGCCGCATGACCACGGAGCCGGTGGTGCAGAATCTGGGCAAGTCCCTGAAGGTGGGGATTACGGCGGGGGCTTCCTGCCCGGCCAATCTGATTGAGGCCACCATCCTGCGCATTGCAGACCTGCGCAAGTAGCAGGTCCAAGTTGGCTAGTGAAGGCCGGAAAAAACGCGCAGGGAACGCGTGATACTGCCGTAAAGGCGGAGGCCGCTTTTGCCATGAAAGCGGTTTGGCGCGTAAAGCTGCCGGAAAAAGAGCTGCCGGGAAGCGGCAAGGGCAGGGGGCCCTTACTTTTCCAGATCTTCCGGCGTGACGGAACGCTGTTCACGGGAGGCAAGCAGCACGGCTTGCTCCACCACGTATTCCGCATTCGCATCAAAGCGGTAGGCGTTGCAGTTGGGGCACACCGCGGTAGTCAGGGATACGATGGAGCCGCAGGCTTCGCATACCTTGAAGTCCCCGGGGCGGTCAATGATCAGTTTGGCTTTATCCAGGCGGGATTGCTGCATGGGAGGGGAAAATAGAACAAGCCGCTCAGCAGAACAGAGCGGCTTGCCATAAAGGTCGTCAGAAAACCGAAGTGAAAACTTAGGCGATTTTTGCGATGGCCTTGGCGGCCTTGCTCTTGTAGTTGGCAGCGCGGTTGGCAGGAATGGTGCCCACCTTGGCGGCCTTGTCAACGGCAGAGGAGAAAGTGTTGTAGGCAGCGGTAGCGGCTTCCTTGTCAGACGTTTCAACCGCAGTGGCAATCTTCTTGCGGAGGGTCTTCAGCTTGGAGGAGACGGCGCGGTTGCGGGCGGTGCGGGTTGCGGTCTGGCGGATGCGCTTGAGTGCGGATTTGGTATTGGCCATGTTCTAAAAAGGTTCGGTTTCCGTTTCGAGGTGGCAGAAACATTAGAATAACAGGACAAAATGTCAAGCTCCGGATATAATTTTTAAGCCATTTGTCCCAGGTGCGGGCAGACTGCGGGCTTTACCGGAAAAGGGGTTTGTGGCATGAATGCTCCCGCTATGAAGAAACGCGTGGATTTGCCTGAAAAAAAATATGAAGGGTATATTTTTGATCTGGACGGCACCCTGGTGGACAGCATGCCACTCCATTACAAGGCATGGCGGAAAGCCCTGGCCCGCGCGGGCGCGCCGGATTCCGTATTCCGGGAAGAGGAATTCTACTCCTGCGGCGGCAAATCCGCCAATGACGTGGTGAGCTTTTTAAACGGCCGTTACGGCCTAGTGATGGATGCCGCATCCACCGCCGCGGACAAGCGCCGCATTTATCTGGAACTGCTGGAAGAGGAAGGGATGGAACCCATCCGTGAAGTGGTGGAATTTGTCCATTCCCTGGGGGATGCTCCCAAGGCCATCGCCACGGGCAGCGCCATTCCGGGCGCCTCCCGCACGCTGGCTGCTGCGGGGCTGTCCGGCCTGTTTGACGTAATCCTGACGCCGGAGGACGTGGAACACGGCAAGCCCGCGCCGGACATGTTCCTGAAGGCAGCGGAACTTCTGGGTGCCGCTCCGGACCGCTGCGTGGTTTTTGAAGACGCCGCACCGGGCATCCGGGCCGCCGCAGCCGCCGGAATGGACTGCATCCAGGTTCGCCGGGCTTCCCTGGCCTGATTCCATGCCGCGGCTTCCGCACGGGGCGGCCTTTCCGGGCTTCCTCCACTGCCGGGACGCGCCCCGGCATTTTAATGAAAAGGCTTCACATTGCGCGCGGAATGCGCTAGAACCTGTTTTCCTATTGAACAAATAAAATATTATTTGCACATGAGTACAAACGACAAAACATCATCCGCCCCGACGAAAACCCGCATGACAGGAGCCGAAGTGCTCGTGGAATGCCTCGTGCGTGAAGGTGTAGACGTCGTCTTTGCCTATCCCGGCGGCGCCAGCATGCCGATTCACCAGGCCCTGAGCCACCAGCCCAAAATCCGGACCATCCTGCCCCGCCATGAACAGGGCGGCGCGTTCGGCGCGGAAGGCTACGGCCGCGTCACGGGCAAGGTGGGCGTCTGTATCTCCACGTCCGGACCCGGCGCCACCAACATGATCACCTCCATTGCGGACGCCTATCTGGATTCCACTCCGCTGGTGGCGATCACGGCGCAGGTCATGCGCTCCCTGATTGGCCGCGGCGCCTTCCAGGAAACGGACGTGTTCGGCATGACCGCCCCCATCGTAAAGCACAGCTATCTGGTGACGGACCCGGAGGAACTGCCCCGCATCATCAAGGAAGCCTTTTACATCGCCTCCACAGGCCGCCCCGGCCCGGTAGTGATTGACATGCCCAAGGACGTGCAGGAAGCCGTCTTCTCCCCGGACTTCAACATGGAAATGGACCTCCCCGGCTATAATCCGGTGCTGCCCGTTCCCACGGAAAAGCTGGAGGAACTCCTGCCGCTGATTGAAAATGCCAGCCGTCCCGTCATTTACGCCGGCGGCGGCATCATCTCTGCGGAAGCCTCCGCGGACCTGCTGGAATTTGCGGAACGCACCCAGATTCCCGTGGCGACCACCCTGATGGGCATTGGCGCCATGCCGGAAACCCACCCCCTCTCCCTGCGCTGGCTGGGCATGCACGGTGCCGTGTTCGCGAACAACGCCGTGAATGAATCCGACCTGGTGATCGCCCTGGGCGCCCGGTTTGACGACCGCGTGACCGGAGCCGTGAACATGTTCTGTCCGGACTCCACCATCGTCCACATTGACATTGACGCCAGTGAGATCAACAAGAACAAGAAGGTGGCGCATCCCATCCGCGCCAACGTGAAGGACGCCTTGAAGGTTCTCAACGCCTCCCTGGCCGCGAAGGGCTGGGACCGCAAATCCTCCGGCTTCACCCGCACTCCGGAATGGTTCCGCACCATTGAAGACTGGAAGGCCCAGTACCCCTTCTCTTACGAGGACCGCAAGGGTTACATCTCCCCGCAGGCCGTTATTGAGGAACTCTACCGCCAGACTGCGGACAAGGACCCCATCATCTGCACGGGCGTGGGCCAGCACCAGATGTTCGCTGCCCAGTTCTTCAAATTTGACAAGCCCCGGCGCCTGGCGACTTCCGGCGGCCTGGGAACCATGGGCTACGGCCTTCCCGCCGCCATGGGCGTGTGCCTGGCCTGTCCGGACAAGCTGGTGGTAAACATTGACGGGGACGGCTCCATGCTCATGAACATTCAGGAGCTGGCCACCATCCACGTGGAGCGCCTGCCCGTTAAATGCATTATCCTGAACAACCAGCACCTGGGAATGGTGGTGCAGTGGGAAGACCTGAAATATGACTCCAACCGGGCCCAGACCTTCCTGGCGGACCCGCATGACAGCTACGATCCCACCCACAAGACGGAAGACGTCATTTACCCGAACTACCCGCTCATCTGCGCCGGATTCGGCGTCAAGTGCGAGCGTGTGCTCCGCATAGAAGAACTTCCGGCGGCCATCACCCGCATGATTGAATCTCCGGAAGCATATGTGCTGGACGTGATGGTTCCCCATGACGTGCACGTGCTGCCGATCATCCTGGGCGGCATGAGCTACAAGGACGTGATTCTGGAGCGCATTGCCGGGGACGGCTCCGCCAAAAAGGCGTCCGAACTGGGCAAGGAAATCCCGACGGCCCTGTAAGAGCACGGGATTCCCGTTGATTCATCTATTAATGGGAGTCGTCCTTATGGACGGCTCCTTTTTTCATGGTGCCGGAAAAGGCGCATGGCGAATTTTCCTCCTTACGGGAAATGAGGACCAAAGCCATCCGGAGGAGAATGATTTCATGGGGCGTGAGGTCTGCCGGGTTCATGATGTCCGGTATCATTTGAGGAGCGGGAAGATGTTGCTGGACGCAGGAGGGCGGAACGGCTAGCATCAATACACCAAGTTGGAAGCAAGCAGCGCCGGATGCGGATATTCCGGAATGATTCCGTGCCGGAGGCCGTCTTGCGCCAACCCCAAGCTCACAGGAAATCCCCGGGAGACCGGCGCTTGCTGTAAGTGATTGGGAAATGTATCTTGACAAAAGAACCACCCATTATTGGGCCTGACCGTATCCGGTTTCCGAATCAGGTTGGCGCAAACCCCGTGTTGCACGCTTGATACTCCTTCCAGGCCGTCGCACCCTCACGGGTGCGTGGATTGAAACCAGTCCGGGAAAGTTGGCATGCGTGATTTGCGGCGTCGCACCCTCACGGGTGCGTGGATTGAAACCCTGAAAGGACCCGCCGTCATGGCGGCCATTGCGGTCGCACCCTCACGGGTGCGTGGATTGAAACTGCGGTCCACTTGAAGTGGATACGTCCCAACCGGTCGCACCCTCACGGGTGCGTGGATTGAAACAACTAGGGGAAATCTCCACCGCCGCCCTGCATCGGTCGCACCCTCACGGGTGCGTGGATTGAAACGGGGACGAAATCGGCTTCTGGCCGGACTTCAAGGGTCGCACCCTCACGGGTGCGTGGATTGAAACATTTGAACATTAAGGTTAAACTTCTTAAAAACGCGTCGCACCCTCACGGGTGCGCAGGATAAACTATGGAGTTGTGTATTTAGCAATGCTAAATAGTGGGGGATATCTTATCTTAAAAATGGGTTTAAATGGTTCTTTGTTGATTGTTTTTTATTAAGTGAAGGATTTCGTGTTGTCCGAGATGCCGGATGAATGGTTTTCCCGGTGATTGATCATGTCGAGGTAGACCGTTTTTTAGAAAAGAAAAGGTATTCGGAAAGTTTCCTGTGGCATGGGGCATTTTTTCGTGTTCACGGTTTGTGGTAGATGAGGCTGGAGGAATCCAATATAAAGATAAAATGCACATAGACTGGTTAAATGATTTTCTGGGATGGGCACCTATTCTCCTGATGGTACTGGTAGCGGTTGTTTTTCTGGTGGCGTTGAGATGGAGAAGCGGGAGGCTGAAAAAGTCCCTGGAGGAGTGGAAGCGGAAGATGGTCCGGGAGGCGGATGCCGGCCATCCCGCCGCCCAGTTCCGGCTGGGGCGCATTTACCAGAAGGGGGACGGGGTGGATAAAGACCCGGGCCGGGCGGAGGAGTGGTTCCACAAGGCGCTGCCCGGATTGAAGCAGGAGGCGGAAGCCGGAGACAGGGACGCGGCTTTTTATCTTTACGATTGTTTCCATGAGGGCCTTGGGGTGCAGAAGGATGATGCGGAGGCCCTGCGCTGGCTGCAGCGTGCGGCGACGGAGGGAAAAACGGATGCCATGTTTGCCCTGGCTTTGGAGTACCGTGAGGGTGGATTGGTGGAGAAGAATGAGGATTTGTTCATGCACTGGCTGCGGAAGGCGGCGCAGGGGGATAACAGGGATGCCCAGTATCTGCTGGGGGCCTGCTATGAACACGGCAACGGAGTTCCCCGGAATCTGGATCTTGCCCAGGAGTGGTATGACCGCGCGGCGGAGAAGAAGGGTTCCGGCGTGGATGACGACCCAGACCATGCCCCGGGGAAATAGGAAGCCGGGGGACCGTCTTTCGGCTGGACAAAACGGGAAGCGGACGACACTCTAGGCGCTTCATGGAGGGCATACGCTATTACAACCGCTACACGGGCAGGGAAGAACGGGAACAGGTGCTGGGGGAGAAGTACCTTCAATGGATTTACGGCACTTCCACGGGCAGGGCGGCTCTGCATGTCCTGATCAAGCGCGGCGTGTTTTCCTCCCTGCTGGGGTGGATGAAGAACCGGTCTTCCAGCGCGCGCTCCATTTCCTCCTTTGTGGAGGAGTACGGCATTAATATGGAGGAGTCCCTCAAGGGCATCGGGGAGTTCAGGCATTTCAACGATTTTTTCTACCGCCGCCTGAAACCGGGTGCGCGCCCCCTGGCCGGAGGAGAGGAGACGGCAGTTTTCCCGGCGGACGCCCGGCACATGGGCTGGGAGCGCGCGGACCGGATCAGCGGCGTTTTCGTGAAGGGGCAGAGTTTTGACCTTCCCGGCCTGCTGGGGAGCGGGCCCCTGGCGGAACGGTATGCGGAAGGGGCCGTTGTCCTGTCACGATTGTGTCCCACGGATTACCACCGCTTTCATTTTCCAGTGTCCGGGGTTCCCGGGCCGTGGGAAAGACTGGGCGGTCCGCTGGCGAGCGTATCCCCGTACTGCCTGCGCCATCGCTTGGCGTGGCTGTGGACCAACAAGAGGAATCTGACCCTGATCCAGTCGGAGTCCTGGGGGCAGGTCGCCATGCTGGAGGTGGGGGCCACCGGCGTGGGATTGATTGAGGAGACGTACGTTCCGGAAGCTCCGGCGACCCGGGGGGCGGAGAAGGGGTATTTTGCCTTTGGCGGTTCCACCGTGATGTGCTTTTTTGAACCGGACAGAATCAGGCTGGCTCCCGACCTGCTGGAAAAAACGGCGGAAGGCATGGAGTTGTTTGCCCGTCAAGGGGATGCGATGGGCGTAGCGGTACGGTAAGTGCAGTCAGAAAGGGCGTGGGCCGTGCTGCCTCGGATTTAGGAATCCGGAGTCAACAGACAAATTTGACTAAAAAGCATTTAGAACAGATTTTCCTTGTATTTCCAGACTTTTTTCCTGCGGAAATGGAGGTCTCCCAGCCTGTATGACCGGGTGGATTTCCGGAAAAACAGAGGAGGTTTTTACATGAACCGAGAAGCCCCGGTTTCCGGCAGAGCGGTCCTCAAAAGATACGGGGGAGGGACAATCACCACGGTTTAGACAGAGAGTGGTCCACTGGGGGTAAAGGTCTGCGGCCTTGGTGGAATATTACTTCCGTAAAAGCCTCTAAATGTTTCTTGATAAGGACCTGGTAACCGCTTATTCTACAAGGGGAAGCGTTGCAATAACGCTTCCGCATGGAATGTTTCCTATGACCTGACGGAAGAGCAGTTGGCAGCCGTGAAGCTCAATGGCAATGGCAGGCTTTATGCCGTCTTGGGCAGCCAGGGAGGCGCGAATGGGAATAAAGCTACCATCAGTGGCATTTCCCTGGAAGGTACGCTGGCTGTTCCGGAATCCGCCACGGCATTTCTGGGCTTGCTGGGACTAAGTGTTCTGATGATGCGCCGCCGCAGAGCCTGATCACGGAGACAGGAATGAAAAAATCCGGTATTCCCTCGGGAATGCCGGATTTTTTGATGTTCCAGACTAACAGGCCACCCGAGGCTGTACGCCTGTTATTTCATTTCTGCAATGGCGCGGGCCATGTCCGGGGCCTTGAAGGTGGAGGAGCCCGCCACCAGCACGTCCGCTCCCGCCAGGGCGCACTGTGCGGAGTTGTTTTTGCCGATGCCTCCGTCCATCTGGATGAGGAATTTCCCCTGGTGCTCCGCGCGCCATTCGGCGGCTTTCACCACCTTGTCCAGCACGGAGGGCATGAAGGATTGGCCGCCGAAGCCAGGCACTACGGACATGACCAGCAGCAGGTCTATTTCCCCCAGGAAGGGGATGACCGCCCCAAAGGGGGTGGCCGGGTTGATGGCCAGCCCGTTTTTCACGCCGGCCCTGCGGATGCGGCGGAGGGTGTCGCGGATGTAGTATTCGTCCCCCAGCTCCACATGAAAGCAGATGAGGTTGACCCCGGCTTTCACGAAACGGTCAAAGTAGTGGTCCGGCCGTTCGATCATGAGGTGGGCATCGAGAAAGTGATCCGGCCCCACCGCCTTTCTCACGGCGGCGCAGATTTCCGGGCCAAAGGAGATGTTGTCCACAAAATGGCCGTCCATGATGTCCAGGTGCAGCCAGTCGGCTCCGGAGTCAAAGGCGCGGCGCGCTTCCTCCCCGATGCGGGAGAAGTCTGCCGCCAGCAGGGACGGGGCGATCATGGTCATGGCGTGTGTTTCTTTCCAGGGGTTAGTTGGCGACGATGTTGACGAGGCGCCCGGGCACGACAATGACCTTGCGGATGGTGACGCCGTCCAGGAAGATTTTTACCTTGGGGGAAGCCAGGGCCAGTTTTTCCAGCTCTTCACGGGAGATGTCCCTAGGCACTTCCAGCTTGTCCCTCAGCTTGCCGTTGACCTGGATGACCATGGGAATGGTGTTTTCCACCAGCAGGGCTTCATCACAGGCGGGCCAGTTTTTCTGGCAGAGCTGCGTTTCCGCCAGGGTGGGGAAGCGTTCCAGAAGGCGGCTGTGGATTTCTTCCGTGATGTGCGGGGCGAAGGGGTTCAGGAGCGTCAGGAAGGTGTCATAGTCTTGCACGTCCACCACGTCCGCGGAGGTCATGGCGTTGGTGCATTCCATCATTTTGGCGATGGCGGTGTTGAAGGACATTTCATTGATGTCGTCCGTCACCTTCCGGATGGTCTTGTGCAGTTCCTTGCGCACGGGCAGCACGTCCCCGTCAGCGGCTCCGTCCGTGAGCTTGGGGTTGATTTCCCATTCGCCTTCCTGGTTTTCACGGAAGGCCACGCGCCAGACGCGGGCCAGGAAGCGGGAGATGCCTTCCACCCCCTTGGTGGCCCAGGGTTTTACGTCCTTGAGGGGCCCCATGAACATTTCATACATGCGCAGGGCGTCCGCTCCGTATTCACGGACGATGTCGTCCGGGTTGACGACGTTGCCGCGGGATTTGGACATTTTCTGCCCGTCTTCTCCCAGGATCAGCCCCTGGTTGACGAGTTTCTGGAAGGGTTCATTGGTGCTGAGGTGCCCCAGGTCAAAGAGCACCTTGTGCCAGAAGCGGGCGTACAGCAGGTGGAGCACGGCGTGTTCCGTGCCGCCCACGTACAGGTCAATGCCGCCGGGGTTGCCGGTGGAGCCCATCCAGTATTGTTCCGCCTCCCGGCTGACGAAGCGCTCCGTGTTGTTGGGGTCCAGGTAGCGCAGGTAGTACCAGCAGGAGCCGGCCCACTGGGGCATGGTGTTTGTTTCACGGTGGGCCGTGGGCGTGTAGGCAATCCATTCCGTGGCCTTGACCAGCGGGCCGCGGGGATCGCCCGTGGGGGCGAAGTCGTCTAGGTCCGGCTGGAGCACGGGGAGTTCATTTTCCGGAATGGCGCGGTGGCGCCCGTTTTCCCAGACGATGGGGAAGGGTTCGCCCCAGTAGCGCTGGCGGGAGAAGAGCCAGTCGCGCAGCTTGTAGTTCACCTTGCGGCAGCCCTTGCCGTTTTCCTCCAGCCAGAGGATCATTTTTTCCTTGGCTTCCGGGGTGGGCAGTCCGGTCAGGAAGCCGGAGTTCACGCTGGTGCCTTCATAGCCGCAGTAGCCGCGCCAGTCAGTGTCTTCACTGGGGGGCTGGACTACCTGGAGCACCGGCAGGCCGAAGACCTGGGCAAAGGCGAAGTCACGTTCGTCATGGGCCGGAACGGCCATGATGGCTCCGGTGCCGTAGCCCATCAGCACGTAGTCCGCAATCCAGACGGGCACCTGCTCCCCGTTGACGGGGTTGACGGCGTACGCGCCGGTAAAGACGCCCGTCTTTTCCTTGGACAGGTCCGTGCGTTCCAGGTCGCTCTTGGTGGCGCACTGGCTGCGGTATTGTTCCACAGCTTCCTTCTGTTCCGGCGTAGTGACGGAGTCCACCAGCGGGTGTTCCGGGGAGAGGACCATGTACGTGGCGCCAAAGAGGGTGTCCGGCCGGGTAGTGTAAACGGTGATGGTTTTCCCGCCCAGGGTGAAGTCCACTTCCGCCCCTTCCGATTTGCCGATCCAGTTGCGCTGAAGCAGCTTGATGGATTCCGGCCAGTCCAGGGGCTCCAGTTCGTCAATCAGGCGTTCCGCGTAATCCGTGATGCGCAGCATCCACTGGCGCAGAGGGCGGCGTTCCACATGATGGCCCTTGGATTTCCATTCCTCCACCTCCTCGTTGGCAAGCACGGTGCCCAGGTCCGGGGACCAGTTGACGGCGGCTTCCGCCACATAGGCCAGGCGGCGCTGGTCGATTTCCTCCCGGCTCAGGCCCTGGGCTTCCAGCTCGGAGACGGGGCACGCCTTTTTCAGTTCCCTGTTGTAGTAGGAGTTGTAAAGCCTCAGAAAGATCCACTGGGTCCAGCGCACGTATTCATGGTCCGTCGTGGCGATTTCCCGGTCCCAGTCATAGGAGAAGCCCAGCATCTTGAGCTGGCGGCGGAAGTTGTCAATGTTTTGGAAGGTGGTGACGGAGGGGTGCTGCCCGGTCTTGATGGCGTATTGCTCCGCCGGAAGGCCGAAGGAGTCCCATCCCATGGGGTGAAGCACGTTGAAGCCGTTCATGCGCTTGAAGCGCGCCACGATGTCCGTGGCCGTGTACCCTTCCGGGTGCCCCACGTGCAGGCCCGCGCCGCTGGGGTAGGGGAACATGTCCAGCACGTAGTATTTGGGCCGGGAAGCGTCAAAGCCTTCGTCTCCGGGATTGTTTATTTTAAAGGTTTTCCTTTCGTCCCAGATCTGCTGCCATTTGGATTCAAAAACGTCAAAGGGATATGGTTTCTTGCGCTCGGACATGACGGGGAGGAATGTATACTCCGTCCGGAGGCCAATCAAGCTTAAACCCCGCGCGCGGCAAGCGTTTCCGGGAGTTTTAAGCGGGCCTGCAGGCCGCTTTTCGGAAAAAGGGGAAAGAATGGGAGTGCAGGGACGTATTTTTGAGGTTATATTGTTTTCTCCATTACCTCCCGCCATGAAGTTGTTCTCCTGTTTCCTGTGCGCCGCGTACGGCATTTTCTCCCTGCCGGGGTGGGCTTCCGCCCAGAATTCCCCCCGTGCCTCCGGCAAGAAGCCCAACATCATCGTGTTCCTGGTGGACGACATGGGCTGGCAGGATACGTCCCATCCCTTCTGGTCCGACAGCCGGGGCAACCCGAAGAAGACGTTCCTGAACAAGCGCTACCGGACGCCGAACATGGAGAAGCTGGCCGCGCAGGGCATGACGTTTACGGACGCGTACGCCCATCCGCTGTGCACCCCCTCCCGCGTGAGCCTGATGTCAGGCATGAATCCGGCCCGGCACCGCGTGACCTGCTGGGTGCGGGAGCAGAATGGAACGACGGACCAGAACAGCAAGAGACTCCAGCCGCCGGACTGGGCGCTCAACGGCCTCCAGCCGGTCGGGATTCCTGCCAGGGGAACGACGAAACGGCCCATTTCCGGGGAGGAGATGAATTATAACATGACGCGTCCCTTTGTCACGGCGGCCACGCTGCCGGAGGTGCTGAAGAAGTGCGGTTATGTCACCGTGCACTGCGGGAAGGCTCATTTCGGCACTCAGGGAACGCCGGGGTCCAATCCGCTGAATATGGGGTTTGATTATAATATCGCGGGTACGGAGATCGGCCACCCGGCGGATTACCGCGGTTCCAAGCATTACGGAAAGGGGTTCAACCATGTGCGCGGGCTGGATGAGAATAATTATTACCAGGACGACGTGTTTTTGACGGAGGCCCTGACCCTGGAGGCCATCAAGCGCCTGGAAGCCATCAGGAACAATCCCAGGGAAGCCGGCAAGCCTTTTTACCTGTACATGGCCCAGTACGCCCTGCATTCCCCGCTGGATGAGCGCGCTTACGACAAGAGATTTGCGGACGGCTACAAGAATCCGGAGGACGGGCACAAGTGGTCCGCCACGGAGAAGCATTATTCCGGTCTGATCGAGGGGATGGACAAGAGCCTGGGGGACATCATGACCTACCTCAGGGAGCACCATCTGGACAAGAACACGGTGCTGGTGTTCATGTCGGACAACGGCGGCCTGGCCATTTCCGGCAGGCTGGGCAATGAAGACGCTAATTATCCCCTTTCCTTCGGCAAGGGATCGTGCATGGAGGGCGGCATCCGGGAGCCGATGATCGTTTCCTGGCCCGGTGTGACTAAGGCTGGTTCAAGGTGCGCCGTTCCGGTGGTTATTGACGATTTTTTCCCGACCCTTCTGGATATAGCAGGATGCCGGAACCCAAAGGTTCCGCAGAAGCTGGACGGGCTGAGCCTGGTCCCGCTGCTCAAGGGCGCCCGGTTCCCTGCGGACCGGCCCCTTTTGTTCCACCAGCCTAATAATTGGGGGGAAGGCAGCCGGCAGGCGCTGCAGTATACTTCTTCCACCGCGCTGCGCCAGGGAGACTGGAAACTGATTTACCGCCACCTGGACCAGAGCTTTGAGCTGTACCATTTAAAGAAGGATATCGGCGAAAAGGAAAACCTGGCTTCCAAAGAGTCACAGAGAACGAAGGAAATGGCCGTCGTCATGGGCAAATTGCTCCGGGAGCGGGAGGCACAGATGCCTACCTACAAGAAGGACAACGAGCTGGACGCGCCGGCAGGAAGCCCCGTCCCGTGGCCGGACCAGGTGAAGAAGAGCGGGAATTGAGATTCCGCAACAACTCCGGTTGCTTGTCCATCAAGTCCGGCAGAAGGCGCCGCCGCCGGGCGGATGCCCGGTTTTTCAATGTTCGTTCCCTGGCGTTCAGTTTCTTTTCAGTTGCCGCAAGGCCTGGCGGCGCTCCCGGAGGCCTGCCCCGGATCGTCCCGAGATGGAGTGAAGGGAAATGATCTCTTTCCGGGCACACGGACCGCTTGAGATAGCGGTCAGGTTAAAGGCAACAGTAAGTGTACTGTTGTTCCAGATGAAGGGAAATAGAGAACACCCCTCCGGACATGACGGCGGGGTGTTTTGGAAATAAAGGCGATGGATTCCCCCCAGAGGGGAAGGCATCTTAAAAGTCGTCGGTAGCGGCGTCATCCGTCGCCGTGGCGTCGCCGCCTTCGGCTGCGTCATCCGCGGCGGGAGTTTCTTCCGTGCCGGTGGAGTCCGCGTCATCGGCGGGCGTTTCCTCCGTGGCGGAGGGTTCCGTGGAGGGCGCAGCGGCGGGTTTGGCGGCTCCGGCAGCCGGAGCTGCTTCCTTGGGCGGAACAACCACTTTCACGGCGGGGGGCGCAGGAACGGGCGTGCTCAAGCCGTCAGCCTTGCGGGTGCTGACGCGCAGGCCGTCCGCATAAGCCAGGTTTTTCAGGATGGCGTAGCTCAGAGCGGGAGCCTGGTCCGTGGTGTTGACCAGCATCTTGAAGTGGTTGTTGACGGACATCTTGCGGGCGTCCCTGCCGTTGCGGAAGGGAACGATGCCTATCAGGTTGCCGTCATTGTCAATGCAGAGCGCCCAGTAGGAGCGGTCCACCTGGATGAAGTATTGCGGACGGATGTAATCCATCGTCTTCCATTCAGCTCCCTTGAGGTATTCCTCCATGGCGCGGCGCGCATTGGCCGGCATGCCGCCCCAGTCGGCGTAAACCCTGGTGGTCAGCGTTTCACGGCCGTTGTACCCGTGTACGGAGACGTTCTGGGCGGTAGCGAATTGACGGGCGTAGCTCTGCGGAGAGGTAGGCTGGCAGGAGCTGGTGAAGAGCGCTGCTCCGACGGTCAGGAGGCAGGCTGCTGCGGTGGTGAAGGGATGAATGTTAGTCATGGCAATCGCAATGGTTACGTTATAAAAGAGGAAAACACATCCCATTTCAAGGAAAAGAATGCAGGAAGAAGCGATTTGTGGCGTTTTTTGACGTTTCCGTTTGGCCGGGGGAAGGACGCTCCGGGCCGGGAGCCTCCGGAGCGGCGCGCGGAGGGTATGATGGGGAATTACTCAAATTTTTCTCGCAAATCGTTGTGAATGGCTTAGGTTGTCGTTGCTTTATGTCCGCCTTCGTCATCAGCCAGTCCGCCCTGGAACGCAACGCCCTTATCCTGAGGGATGTGGCGGATGCCGCCGGGTGCCGTATCGTGCTGGCCCTGAAAGGTTTTTCCTGCTGGCCGTGTTTTGACGTCCTGCAACCTCTGCTGGACGGGTGCTGCGCGTCCGGCCTGTGGGAGGCGCGGCTGGCCCGGCGCAGGTTCGGAAAGCACGTGCTGACATACTCCCCGGCTTACGCCCCGGAGGAGCTACAGGAGCTGGCGGAAATTTCCAGCCACCTTGATTTCAACAGCCTGACGCAGTGGACCCGTTTCCGGGAGGAGGTGATGCGGCATCCCCGCTTTCTTTCCGGGGAATTGAAGTGCGGCCTGCGCGTCAATCCCCGTTTTTCCACCGGGCATACGCCCCTGTATGACCCCTGCGCGCCCGGCTCCCGCCTGGGCATAACGCCGGACGTGATGCAGGGGGCGGACCTGACCGGCATTTCCGGCCTTCATTTCCATACCCTGTGCGAGCAGGGCGCGGATGACCTGGCGGCTACGCTCGGCGCGGTGGAGCGGCACTTCGGCCACATCCTGTCCCGCCCGGAGATCACGTGGCTGAACATGGGCGGCGGCCACTGGATCACCAAGCCCAGCTATGACCGGAAGTTGCTGGCGGAGCTTATCCGCGGCATCCGCGAGCGCTACGGCGTGGACGTGTGGCTGGAGCCGGGGGAAGCCGCCGCCATCCATACGGGGGTGCTCCGGTGCAGGGTGCTGGATATTTTTTTCTCGGAAGGGGTGGAGCACGCCATTCTGGACGTTTCCGCGTCCGCGCACATGCCGGATACGCTTGAAATGCCCTACCGTCCTGACGTGTTCCAGATTTTAAAAAACGTCTCCCTGTCTTCCGTGCGGCAGCCCGCCGTGCAGATGAAGGGGGAAGATTACGCCCTGGCAAGGAACGCCGGAGAAGGCGCACACACGTACCGCCTGGGGGCGCCCACCTGCCTGGCGGGAGACCGGATAGGGGATTATTCCTTTACAGAGCCCCTCGCCGTGGGCGACGAATTGGTTTTTGACGACATGGCGCATTATACGATGGTGAAGACCACGTTTTTCAACGGCGTGCGGCATCCGGACATTGCCGTCCAGAAGAAGGACGGCTCCGTGGAGACGGTACGCCGTTTTTCCTATGAAGATTTTGAGGCCCGCCTGGGCTAGAACATTTGACCAGAGAGATTGACATGGCAGCATCCAAAGAA
Organism: Akkermansia sp.; assembly: GCA_048388685.1. GTDB lineage: Bacteria > Verrucomicrobiota > Verrucomicrobiia > Verrucomicrobiales > Akkermansiaceae > Akkermansia. The sequence continues at coordinate 369,405 of DBGCTZ010000022.1, forward strand.
GGCATCAAGCAGAAAGTCCGTGGCTGGAGTCATCATGATTCCGCAGATTTGTACGGTATTGACGACTGGGGCAACGGGTATTTCCGGATTAACAAGAAAGGGGAGGTCACCGTACGCCTGAACGATGAGGACGGCGGGAAGAAGGACATCAGCCTGTGCGACCTGCTGGAAGGCCTGAATGAGCGCGGCACCACCGTTCCCGTGCTGTTCCGTTTCCGCGACCTGCTGCGCAGCCGCATTGCGGAGCTGAATGAAAGCTTCCGCAAGGCGATCAAGGAGGCGGACTACCAGGGGAAGTACCAGGGCGTGTATCCCATCAAGGTGAACCAGCAGCGGCAGGTGGTGGAGGAGATTGCGGAGTTCGGCACCAAGTACGATTACGGCCTGGAGGCCGGCTCCAAGCCGGAGCTGATTGCGGCCATGGCGCACATGCACAATCCGAAGGCCTACCTGATCTGCAACGGGTACAAGGATGACGAGTTTATTGACCTGGCGCTGACGGCCCAGAAGATGGGGCTGAATATTTTCATCGTGCTGGAGATGCCTTCCGAGCTGGACGCCATTCTGGCCCGTGCCCGGAAGATGGACATCCGCCCCAATCTGGGCGTGCGCATCAAGCTGGCGGCCAAGGGCTCCGGCCTGTGGCAGGAGTCCGCGGGGGACAAGTCCGTCTTCGGTCTGAACGCCGCGCAGGTGGTGGACGTGGTGGACAAGCTGAAGCAGATGGATTCCCTGGACTGCCTGAAGTTGCTCCATTACCACCAGGGATCCCAGATTCCGAACATTTCCGTAGTGCGTGAGGGGCTGACGGAGGCCGCCCGCATTTACGTGGACCTGGTGAAGGAAGGCGCGCCGCTGGGCACGCTGGACATGGGCGGGGGCCTGGCTGTGGATTATGACGGCTCCAAGACGAATTTCCATTCCTCCTGCAACTATTCCATTGCGGAGTTCGCCCGTGACGTGGTGGAGGTGGTGGGGGATATGTGCACCAAGTACGAGGTGCCCCACCCCACGCTGGTGACGGAGTCCGGCCGCGCCGTGGTGGCGTATTACTCCGTGCTGGTGTTCAACGTGCTGGACGTGACCAGCGCGCCGGGCGAGGAACCGCCGCCGGAACTGCCGGATGACGCTCCGGAACTGCTCAAGGCTTTCGCGGATACGGACCGGACCCTCGCCAGGAAGAATATGCAGGAGTGCTACAATGACGCCTGCTATTACCGGGACCAGCTGCGCGCCCAGTTCTTTTACGGGAACGCCACCCTGCGGCAGCGCGGGCTGGGAGAGGCCTATTACTGGCACATCCTGAGCCGGATTTCCCGCATGCTGGCGGAGATGGAAACCATTCCGGAAGATCTCCGGGAGCTTTCCTGCTCCATGGTGGACTTTTATTACGGCAATTTTTCCTTGTTCCAGTCCCTGCCGGACTCCTGGGCCATCCGCCAGCTTTTCCCCGTGATGCCTCTGCACCGCCTGAATGAACGGCCCACGAATAAGGCCGTACTGGCGGACATCACGTGCGACTGCGACGGGAAGATCGACCATTTCATTGACCGGGAGGACGTGGCGACGGCGCTGCCCCTCCATGCCATTAAGCCCGGGGAGGATGATTACTACATCGGCGTGTTCCTGGTGGGCGCCTACCAGGAGACCCTGGGGGACCTGCACAATCTGCTGGGGGATACCAACGTGGTGGGCGTGCACCTGGAAGGGGGGCGGCCCGTTTATACGCATGAAGTGGAGGGAGATACCGTGGCGGACGTCCTCTCCTACGTGGAGTATGACCCCAAGGAGCTGATCAACAAGTTCCGCACGTTTGCGGAACAGGCGGTGGCGGATGGGAAAATATCCCCCTCCGAGCGCCGGAGGGCCCTGGAAGTGTTCCGTTCCGGCCTGAACGGCTACACTTACTATGAATTGTAGGGCAGAGCCTGCCTGGGAAGGGAGGAGGCCGCCTCAGCCGGAGCCTCCGTCCCCTCTTCATGATGGCGTCTGTTCCTCCGGCGGTTCCGTTTCCGAGATGACCTTGGCCGGGGTGAGCGCCCAGAAGCGCGTGGCCGTCTGCGGGGAGATGCCTTTCATGTTCAGGTACCGGGTGCGGAGCAGGGAAGAGGAGCGGTGCCCCATTTCCATTTGCAGCAGGTTGTAGTCCTTGAAGTGCTTGGCGTGGTAACTGGCGTACGTGTGCCGCAGGCAGTCCGGCACCCATGATCTTTTTCTGCCGCCCCAGCCAGCGTTTTTGCGGATCTTGCGCCACTTGATCGTCCAGCCCTTGGGGCAGATGGGCGTATTCGGACCCGGCTTGGTCCGGTCACGGCAGAATTTGAGCCATTTGGCGAGCACGGGCAGGATGGTGACGTGCCGGGCGCCTCCTGTCTTGGTGTGCTTGGAGTTCAGGATGACGCAGCCGTCCCGGATGGCGATGTTTTCCCAGAGCAGGCGTTCCACTTCCTGCGGGCGGATGCCTGCAAAAATCATCAGGGCCGCCCCAGCCACGCAGCTCCCGTCAAATTCATCCATGCACGTCTTGAGGAGCAGAGTGACGTCCTTCAGCCCCAGGGCGGGAATTTCCTGCTCCCGCAGGAAGGGTGTATCCACACGGAGGATGGGATTTTCATCACACCAGCCGCGCTTGACGGAGAAGGAAAAGATGCCGCTCAGGATCAGGCGCGCCTTGTGCCGCTGGCGTGACGTGGTGAACGTGTTCATCAGAATGCTCTGGCATTCTTCAACGGTGAGATTCCTGAGGGGCGTTTCCTCCAGTTCCGGATTGCTCTTCTTGAGTTTGTGGATGATGCTCTTGATGTCCGTCAGCGTCCGGGGACGGCGGTGGCTTTTGGAACGCAGGCATTCCGTGGCCGCCGTACCGAAGCTGACAGTATGGTGTTTGTTTTTGATGGCGTTCAGGCCCAGGGTGACGACTTCCCTGCACCGGTTGATGGTGCAGATTTCATCCCCCAGGGCTTCCTTGATTTCCAATACCAGCCGGGCCGCCTGGGTCAGGGTGACTGATTCCCCTTCCAGAAGAGCGGTTCCAACATATTTTAGTTTGTTCGTTTTCGGTGCTTTTCTCATATAGATTCATCGTGTTTGTGCAAACACGGTTTTAATGAAAAAGGCCATCCTTATAGTAAAGAAAACTTATGCTTTCCATAGGAAAACGCGTATCCGTCAAGGATATGTTGTAACTTATGTTTTCTTTGGTCCGATCGGAAAATCAAAGTTTCTGGAGGTGTAGAAGCGGAAAATGTTAGAAAACATGTATATTCATTTTACTGTTAATGATGGGATTAGGTTAGTTTTGGCAGTTGGTTTGATTTATTATGGAGTAAAATGGTTCTTCTTGCAATGAAAGAATTTTGCAGAGAAGGGCGTATCTGCTATATTACTGCAACATACCATGCACCTCAGGACTACTTTTCTCCATGTTTCCTGCGCCAGTTTATGCTGTGCGCTGGCTTCCCTTCTGGCATCCTCGGACGCCCGTGAAACACACCCTTTGACCGGGGAATGGGAGTACCGTTTCCATGAAGACGCCCCCGGAAAAGTGGCGGTGCCGCATACCTGGAACGCGGAGGATGCCGCGGAGGGCGTGCAGAACACGAAGAACGATGCGAAGTCCGTCAACAGCACCGCCTACCGCCGGGGCGCGGCCGTCTATTCCCGCACGCTGCCCGTGAAGCCCAAACCCGGCAAACGGTACTTCATCCGCGGGGAAGGGGCCAGCATCGTCTCTTCCGTGGAGGTCAACGGAAAGCCCGCCGGAACGCATGAGGGGGCCTTTACCGCATTTTGTTACGAGATCACGCCCTTGCTGAAGGAGGGGAACAATGTCGTCACCGTCAAGGTGGACAATACGCACAGGGACCACATCGCTCCCCAGCGCGGTGATTTCTCCATGTTCGGCGGCCTGTACCGCTCCGTGGAATTGATTGAAACGGACCAGGTCTGCATTGATCCTCTTTTTTACGCCTCTCCCGGCGTGTTCGTCACCACCAGGTCCCTGACCAGGGCGAAGGCGGAGGTGGAAGTGAAGGTTCTCCTGAATGCTGCCCGCAGCGCAGGGAAGGATGCTTCCGTCTCTGTGGAAATCCTGGACAGGCAGGGAAAAAAGGTGGCCGGAAAAACGGTGAAGGTCCCATTGAACGGCCAGGAAAAGGCGGAAGTCCCCGTGCTTCTGTCCATCTTCAATCCCGTGCTTTGGGACGGCGTCAGAAATCCCTGCCTTTACCAGGTGAAAACGGCCGTCAGGACCGCGGACGGACAGACGGATGAAATGGTCCAGCCGCTGGGCCTCCGGACGGTGTCCATTGATCCGGAAAAAGGCTTTGTGCTGAACGGAAAGACCATGCAGATCAGGGGCGTCAGCCGCCACCAGGACCGTCAGGGGAAGGGCTGGGCCGTTTCCCCGGCGGATGAGGAAGAGGATATCAGGCTGATTACGGACATGGGAGCCACCGGACTGCGCACGGCCCATTACCCCCAGTCCACCCATATTTACAACCTGTGCGACCGGGCGGGGCTGGTGGTGTGGTCCGAAGTTCCCAATGTCAACATTGTCCGGGACACTGACGAATTCAGGAAGAACAACCGCAGGCAGGCCGCGGAAATGATTTACCAGAACTGGAACCATCCCTCCATCTGCATGTGGGGTATTTTCAATGAAATAGGCCATCAGCCGGAGGGCGCCCTGAAGGGGATTGACATGGAGGCTGAGCTGGCGGCGCTGAACAGCTTCGTGAAGGAGACGGACCCCTCCCGCATGACGGTGGGGGCCAGCAATCAGCCCGGACGCAAGAAGCTGAACAATATTCCGGACCACATTGCCTTCAATTCCTATCCCGGCTGGTACGGGGGCGGCCCGGAAACCATGAAGGGGAACCTGGCCGGCTTTATCCGGGATTATCCCTCCAAAGGGGCGGCCATCAGCGAATACGGCCACGGCGCGAGCGTGCGCATGCATGAACATCCCGCCAGGCGTCCTTCCCCCACGGGGTTCTGGCATCCGGAGGAATGGCAGTCCCAGGCGCATGAGATCAATTACCGTTGCATCCGGGAACGGCCTGAAGTCTGGGGTTCCTATGTTTGGAACATGTTTGACTTCGGCTCCGCCTCCCGGATTGAGGGGGAGAGCCCGGGCATCAATGACAAGGGCCTGGTCACCTACAACCGCAAGACGCCCAAGGACGCCTATTTCTTTTACAGGGCCAACTGGAGTCCCAGGCCGACCGTGTACATCACTTCCCGCAGGTTTGCGGAACGCACGGAAAGGAAGGTGCCCGTCAAGGTGTACAGCAACGCCTCCTCCGTGAAGCTTTCCGTGAATGGAAAGTCTCTGGGTAGCGTCAAGCCGGACGAACTGAAGCGCGCCGTCTGGCCGGAAGTGGAACTCAAGCCCGGAACCAACGTCATTACAGCCACTGCCTCCGTGGGAGGAAAAACGTACACGGATTCCTGCAAGTGGGTGTTCAAGACCGGGAATGACCGGCCCGGCGGGAAGAGTGAAACCTATCAGGACCCGTCCCTCAAGAAGTACAAGTAACCCTTATTCATGGAGTTGAAGATGAACGTTTCAGGAATCGCCGCCGCCGTTGTGCTGGCCCTGGGCACGCCTCTGCTGCTGGGGGAGGCTCCGGACTGGGAAAACGAAGAAGTTACCGGCATCAATAAGGAAGCACCGCGCGCCTCCATCCTCCCTGCGGCGGACAAGATGCTCAGCCTGGACGGCGACTGGAAATTCAAGTTTTCCATGAAGCCGGACGAACGTCCCGCGGACTTTTACAAGCCCTCCTTTTCCGTCGCCGGATGGGATACCATCAAGGTTCCTTCCAACTGGCAGCTTGCGGGGTATGGAACGGCCATTTACACGAACGTGCCGTATCCCTTCAAGGCTGATCCTCCCCGCGTGACCGGGGAGCCGCCCAAAAACTGGCCCGCGTACCGGGAGCGCAATTCCGTAGGCTCCTACCGCCGGGACTTCATATTGCCGCCCTCCTGGAAGGGGGAGCGGGTCATGATCCGGTTTGACGGGGTGGAATCTGCCTTTTACGTGTGGCTGAACGGGCACAAGGTGGGGTATTCCCAGGATTCCTACACGGGAGCGGAGTTTGACCTGACCCCGTACGTGAAGCCGGGCAGGAATACGCTTGCCGTGGAGGTGTACCGGTGGAGCGACGGCTCCTATCTGGAGGACCAGGATTTTCTGCGCCTGTCCGGCATCTTCCGGGACGTGACCCTGTTCGCCCAGCCGCAGGTGCATGTGCGGGACGTGTTTCTGAAAGCCGGGCTGGACCGCGGCAGGTACGCCACCGGGAAGCTGGACGGAACGTTCACCGTCCGCAATGCGGGAACGGCGGAGATTCCTGCTGGAACGAAGTTGGAATATTCTATTGAAGGCATTTCCACCAGGCTGGACTGGGCCGGAAAGAGCGGTTCCGGACGCGTGAGGACGGAGAATGCCGGAAAGCTGGATTCCGGCGTCCTGACGGTTCCCGCCATTCCGGCGGGAGGTGAAGTGCAGGTTCCCCTGAACAGGGAGTACCCCGGCGTGAAGCCGTGGACGGCGGAGACGCCCAACCTGTACAGGGTGACCTATTCCCTGAACGGGAAGGACCCCCGTTCCTTCAACATCGGCTTCCGCACGGTGGAGATAGCGGACAATGGCGCGGTGCTGGTCAATGGGAAGGCCGTCAAATTCAAGGGCGTGAACCGCCATGAGGCGCATCCGGATTACGGGCGCGCCATTCCCCGCGAGGTGATGGAAAAGGACGTGCAGATCATCAAGGCGCACAACATCAACACCGTCCGCTGCTCCCACTATCCCAACCACCCGTATTTTTACGAATTGTGCGACCGCTACGGCCTGTACGTGATGGACGAGGCCAACTGCGAGGCCCACGGCATCCGCAACGGCAGGATGGATATTTCCAGAAAACCCTCCTGGAAGAAGGCGCACGTGGAACGGAACATGAGCATGGTGCACCGTTCCAAGAATCATCCTTCCATCGTCTTCTGGTCCCTGGGCAATGAGTCCGGCAACGGGCCCAACTTTGAGGCGGCTTCCGAGGCCATCAGGGCGTATGACGACACCCGCCCCCTGCATTATTGCGAGTTCCCGCACGGGCACAAGGCGGTGGATATGGATTCCGCCATGTATCCGCCCGTGGACCGGGTGGAAAACTGGGGCAGGCAGAAGACCTCCCGCCCTTTCTTTGTGTGCGAATACGCCCACTCCATGGGGAACGCCCTGGGCAATTTCAAGGAATACATGGATGCCTTTGAAGCCTCCCCGCGCATGGTGGGGGGAGCCATCTGGGATTTTGTGGACCAGTCCCTCCGTGCCAACCCGGCGGGCGGGGGCATTTACAAGCCCGCTCCGTTCAAAGGGGTGACGCAGGCCTACGGTGGCATGTTCGGGGACAGGCCCAACCAGGCCAATTTCTGCGACAACGGCATTATTCTGGGTAACCGGAACCTCACCGCCAAGACCCGGGAGGTGAAGAAGGTGTACCAGTATCTGGCCTTTGACCGCCATGACGGCACGCTGACCGTCCGCAACAAGTATTTCCACAAGCCGCTGAACGGGTACACGCTTTACCTGGTTTCCCTGAAGCCCGGCGGGAAGCATGCCGTGGAGCGCGTAGCCCTGCCGGAAATCGCTCCCGGAAAAACGGGGGATATCAGTCTTTCCTCCCCCGGCATGCGGTCCGGCTCCCTGATGGCGCTGGCTGACGCCAGGTTCAAGCTGCCGGAAGAGGTGAAGGAGCTTTCCGCCAGGCAGCTGGAACAGATGACGGGAGAGTGTGAAGCGTATGAGTGGTTCCCGGCTTCCGCGGAAAAGGCGGTCCGGTCCAAGGCTCCCGCCTCCCTTTCCGCCGTCTCCATCAGCAGGGGAGACCCCCTGGTGGTGCAGGGGAAAGGGTTTTCCGCCTCCTTCAAGGGCGGCATGCTGTCCGCGCTCCGCTATGGCGGCCGCGACCTCATTCTGCCGGATTATCCCGTGAAGCTTCAGGCGTACCGCGCTCCCATTGACAATGACGCCTGGTTCAGAAGCAAGGTGGAGGGCAAGATGAAGCTCCAGGACATGGAGACAGCGTGCTCCAGCGTGCAGGGTGCCGTGATTGCTCCCGGCGTGGCCCGCATTACGGCGGATTTTACGACGAAGGGCTCCCGTCTGGCCTTCTCCGGCCAGATGGTCTGGACGGTGTTCGGGAACGGGGTTATTAATGCTTCCGCCAGGATTTATCCGTCCGCCAAGGGGGAGGAACTGCCCCGGCTGGGCGTCACCTTCGGCCTTCCGGCCTCCCTGGACCGGGTGAGCTATCTGGGGCTGGGCCCGTGGGACAATTACCGGGACCGCCGCACGTCCTGCTGGAAGGACGTGTTTAACACGACGGTGGACGACATGTTCTTTGCCTACTCCCGTCCGCAGGACATGGGCAACCGCATGGAGACGGACTGGGTATCCCTGGGCGGTGCGAAGGGCGCTCCGGCCCTGTGGGTGGGTTCCGCCTCTCCCCGGTCCCCGTTGGAAGTTTCCATCCTGCGCTACACGCCGCGGGAACTGGACAAGGCGCGCAGCCTGGACCGGCTGCCGGAAAAGAACAAGGTGATCGTGAATCTGGATGCTTTCCAGATGGGGCTGGGTGGCGCTTCCTGCGGGCCGCGCCCGCTGGCGCGTTACCAGACGCTCAGCCAGGCCATGCCGCTGGGCTTCGTGATCGCGCCTTCCGCGGCGTTGCTGAACATGGCACGCACGGGGTTGCAGGTTCCCCATTCCCCGGTGATTGAACGGGACGGGGAGGGAATGGTCAGCCTGTCATCCTCCACGCCGGAAGCGGTTATCAGGTATTCCGTGAACGGAGGGGAGGAAAAAGCCTATGAGAAGCCGTTCAAGCTCCCGGAAGGGGAGGTGAAGGCCTGGGCGGAGGCGTCCGCGGGCGGGATGGTTCCCACGTCCCCGTCCGCCAGGAAGCTTCCGTTAGTCAAGGGCCGGGCGGACTGGAAGATTCTGAGCGCGTCCTCGGAAGAGCCGGATACCGGATTCGCCCACTTCGCCATTGACGGCAATCCGGATACGTACTGGCATACGTCCTATACCAACGGCCTGCCGGGCTTCCCCCATTCCATCGCCGTGGACATGGGCGCCAGAATGAAGTTCTCCGGCTTCATCTATACGCCGCGGATGGACAAGGACAAGGGGCTGATTTCCGAATACGCTTTCTCCGTCTCCGACGACGGGGAGAGCTGGAAGGAAGTCAAGAAGGGGAAATTCACCTACCATTACATCCGGAAGGACCCGGCGGTGCAGAGGATCGACTTCGGTTCTCCCGTGGAGGCCCGCTACTTCAAGCTGGACGCGAAAACTCCCGTGAAGGCGGGGGAACAGAGCGCTACCGTAGCGGAACTGAATATTATTACGCAGTAGAGGAATACGGGATGGGGTAGAGGGAGAATTCCAGGATGGCGGCTTTTTCATGGTCCGGAGCAGGGAGGAGAAGAGACGCGGAAGAGAATTCTCCCCACTTTTATCATAGAAAAACGGCAGGAAAAAGATTTACCGGTGAAAGGAACCATGGTACTGCGTAGTAGCATGGGTATGCGTACAAAAGCTGCATTTTTTTCAAGCATGGCGGCTCTGTTCCTGGCTGTGGCCGGAACACAGGCTTTTTCCGCCGGAACGGAGGAACCGCCTTCCGCCTGCCGGAGGACGGTATGGAACCGCGGCTGGGAATTCCGGCTGGAAGACGAGCCCGGAAAGGGCGGCTGGCAGACGGCGCATCTGCCCCATACGTTCAGCCTTCCCTATTTTATGTCCGAGTCCTTTTACACGGGGCGCGGCACGTACCGCAAGAAGCTCGTGATGCCGGAGGAATGGAAGGGACGCAAGATTTTTCTGGATTGCGGAGCCGCCTTCCAGGTGGCGGAGGTGATGGTGAACGGCAAGAAGGCCGGAAGCCATGAGGGAGGCTATACGGCGTTCCGGACGGATCTGACGCCGTTTCTGAAGCCTGGGGAGAACCAGGTGGAGGTGCGCGTGGACAACCGCTGGAGCCCCCGCATGGCCCCGCGCGCCGGGGAACATACGTTTTCCGGGGGGCTGTACCGGAACGTGCATCTGCACGTGTGCTCCCCCGTGCATATTCCTGCGCACGGCGTCTGGGTGCAGACGCCGGAGGTGACGCCTTCCCGCGGGAAGGTGCGCATCTTGACGGAGGTGAAGAATGATTCCGCCGGGGTGAAGAAGTTTTCCGTGCGCCACACCGTGCGGGAAGGGAAGGACGGGCGCGTGGTTTTGCACGGTGAGAAGCCCGTGGAGCTTGGCGCGGGAAAAGCGGGCCGCATTCAGTCGGACCTTCCTCCGCTGGCCTCTCCCAAGTTGTGGAGCCCGTCCGCTCCCAACATGTACTGCGTGGTGACGGAGCTGGTGGATGCGGAGGGGGCCGTGCTGGACCGGACCGAGAGCCCTCTGGGCTTCCGCTCCCTGGAACTGACGGCGGACAAGGGGATGCTGATTAACGGGAAGCCCGTTTATCTGCAAGGGGCCAACGTGCACCAGGATCACGCCGGGTGGGGGGATGCCGTGACGGACACGGGGGCGCGCCGGGATGTGCTGCTGATGAAGAATGCCGGCTTCAATTTCATCCGGGGCTCCCATTATCCCCATTCCCAGGCTTTTCTGGACGCTTGTGACCGGGAGGGCATGTGCATGCTGAATGAAGGCATTTTCTGGGGCATGGGAGGGTTCAAGGAACATGACAAGTACTGGAATTGTGACGCCTACCCTTCTGACGAAAAGGACCGCGCCGCGTTTGAGGAGAGCTGCATGCGGCAGGTGAGGGAGATGGTGCTCCAGTTCCGGAATCATCCTTCCATCGTCGTCTGGAGCATCAGCAACGAACCGTTTTTCACCCGGCATACGACGGAGTCCAAGGCCTTGTGCAAGAAGTTGATTGCTTTGGTGAAGGAGCTGGACCCGTCCCGCCCCGTGTGCGCGGGGGGAGGCCAGCGCGGGGGCTTTGACAAGCTGGGGGACATGGCGGCCTTCAACGGGGACGGCTCCCATGTGAAGACGCCCGGAAGACCCAGCATGGTGACGGAGTACGGTTCCGTGAGCTGCAAGAGGCCGGGTACGTATGCGCCGGGCTGGGGGGATATGGCCAAGGATAAAAAGGCGGGGGTCCGGTATCCCTGGCGCGTGGGTGAGGCGGTCTGGTGCGGTTTTGACCACGGCAGCATCTGGCCCTCCGGCGGGCGCATGGGGATTGTGGATTATTTCCGCATTCCCAAGCGCGGCTGGTACTGGTACAGGAATGAGTTTAAGAATATTCCCCCGCCGGAATGGCCGGTGCAGGGGACGCCGAAGCAGTTGAAGCTTTCCGCGGACAAGAAGGTGATCAGCCCGGCGGACGGCACGGATGACGTGCATGTGATGGTGAAGGTGGCGGATGCTTCCGGCAGGCAGCTCGCCAATGCGGTTTCCGTGACGCTTTCCGTGGAGTCCGGCCCCGGGGAATTCCCTACCGGCAAGAGCATTACCTTCACGCCCGGAACGGACATCGACCTCATCGAAGGATGCGCGGCCATTGAGTTCCGGTCCCATTATGCGGGGAAAACGGTGATCAAGGCAGCTTCCCCCGGATTGAAGGGGGACAGCATCCAGATTGTTTCCAAAAATGCGCCCGCTTATGCGGAGGGCAGGAGTGCGGAGACTAGGGAAAGGCCTTACAGGCGTTTTACGGCGCAGGAGCGGGACGCCCAGCTGGCGCGGTATGACCAGTCCGGAAATGCCGCCGCAGAGAAGGCGAATCTGGCGGTGTTGAGGCCGTGTTCCGCTTCTTCCAACATTCCGGCGGCCATGAAGGCTTCCGACGGGGACAAGGCTACTTCCTGGATGCCGTCTGCGGAAGACAAGGCGCCGTGGTGGCAGCTGGACATGGAGTTTGAGTTCTGTCTGGACCGGGTGGAGGTGAAAGCCGCCGGAACCTGGAAGGGGCAGGCTCCCGTGGTGCAGATCAGCAAGGACGGCAAGATCTGGAAGGACGTGAAGGCCGTGCTTCTGAAGGATGGCGCCGGATTGACCGCCGCCTGCCCGAAGAATGAGAAGCCCAGGTACGTGCGCATCCGGCTGTCCCCGGGAGAGGGCATTGCGGAGGTGGCCGTGTGGCCGGCGGATGCGGCATGAGGAGACCCGCCTTCCCGGGAGCGGAGGGAGCGCCGTTTCAGCCCCTCCGCGTGCCGGAGGTTCCGGAGTCTTCTTCCTCCCGCTGGCGGCGCAGCTTGTCCCAGTAGGCCAGCCGCTTGTTGATTTCACGCTCAAAGCCCCGTTCCGGCGGCTTGTAGAATTGGCGCCGGGGCATGTTGTCCGGAAAGTAGTTCTGCCCGGAGAAGGCCTCCGGAGCATCGTGGTCATAGGCGTAGTTTTTCCCGTAGCCCAGTTCCTTCATCAGTTTGGTAGGCGCGTTCAGGATGTGGGCCGGAGGCATCAGGGAGCCGTGTTCCCGGGCGGCCTTCCGGGCCGCGCCCCAGGCGGTGTACGCGCTGTTGGATTTGGGTGCGCAGCCCAGGTAGATGACCAGTTCCGCAATCGCCAGTTCCCCTTCCGGGGAGCCCAGGCGTTCGTAGGTGTCCCACGCGGCGATGGCCATTTGCAGCGCGGCGGGGTCTGCCAGGCTGATGTCCTCCATGGCGAAGCGGGTCAGGCGCCGCAGCAGGTACAGCGGGTCTTCTCCGCCCTGGAGCATGCGGGCTGCCCAGTACAGGGCCGCGTCCGTGTCCGAGCCGCGCAGGGATTTGTGCAGGGCGCTGATGAGGTTGTAGTGGCCTTCCCGGTCCTTGTCGTAAACCGGGGCGCGCTGCTGGACGATTTTCAGCAGGGCCGCCGTGTCCAGCGTTTCCTCCGGCTTGCAGAGGTCAAAGACGCTTTCCATCAGGTTGATGAGGTAGCGGCCGTCTCCGTCCGCCAGTTCAATCAGGGTGGCGCGGGCCTCCGGGGCGAGCGGCAGCCTGCGCTGGAGAAGGGATTCCGCCCGCTGGATGATGTTTTCCAGCGCGGGAGCGTCCAGGGAGTGCATGACGAAGACCTTGCAGCGGGAGAGCAGGGCGCTGTTCAGTTCAAAGGAGGGGTTTTCCGTGGTGGCGCCTACCAGCGTGACGGTGCCGTTTTCCACGTACGGGAGGAAGCCGTCCTGCTGGGCGCGGTTGAACCGGTGGATTTCATCCACGAAGAGGAGGGTTCCCTGCCCGTATTCCCGCCTTTTGGCTGCCTCGTCAAAGGCTTTCCGCAGGTCCGCCATGCCGGAGAAGACGGCAGAGAGCGCCACAAAGTGCATGGACGTGCGCGTGGCCAGGATGCGCGCCAGCGTGGTTTTTCCGCAGCCCGGAGGCCCCCACAGGACGAAGCTGGTAAGTTTGCCGGAGTCCGCCATGAGCCGGATGGGGCCTCCTTCCCCCAGCAGGTGGTCCTGGCCCACGATTTCTTCCAGTGCGGCCGGTCTCAGGCGGTCTGCCAGCGGACGGTCCGCAAAGGCGGCAAAGAGGCCGGGCGCATCGTCTTTTTTCATGTGTCCATCATACGCCGCGGAGGGAGGGAAGGCAAGGGGCGCATTATGGCATTCCGGCGGTTGGCGCGGGCCGGCGCGTCATGGAGAAGAAGGTCCCCCGGACGCTTATGCCAAACCGGAAAAAGATGGAAAGATTTCCGGAGGAAGCCGCGTATGATGGATACGATGTCCCCTCGCATTTCCTCTGCCTTTCTTCTTCTGCTGTCCGGCGTGTGCTGCCTGCCCGTGAACGCCCAGGACCAGATTATTCCCCGCCCCGTTTCCGTGAAGGTTGGAGAAAGGAACGCGGCAAAGCCCGTGAAGCTGGATGGGGGCACGTGCATCGTCTGCCGGGAGAAGGACGCCGGGTTCCGGCGCCAGGCCCGGTTGCTCCAGCAGTTTTTATCCGGCGGCACCGGACTGCCCCTGGCCGGGGAGGGGGGAACGGGAGTCATCCGCATTGAGAAGGATGCCTCCCTGAAGCAGTACGGACCGGAGGCCTACCGCCTGGAAGCGGCGCCCGGGCGCATCGTCATCAGGGCGGCCACCCCCAGGGGAGTTTATTATGCCGGGCAAAGCCTGGCGCAGATGCTGCCCGCGGCTTTTTTTGACCCTGAAGCGGACAAGGGAGCCATCAGCTGGAATGTGGCGGAGAAGCCTTTTTCCATGCTGGATTATCCGCGGTTTGCATGGCGCGCCTTCATGCTGGATGAAGCGAGGCATTTTTTTGGAGAGGAGGAGGTCAAGAAGCTGATTGACCAGATGGGGCTTCTGAAGATGAATATCCTGCACTGGCATTTGTCCGACGATGCCGGATGGCGCATCCAGATTAACAAGTATCCCCGCCTGACGTCCGTTGGCAGCAAGCGGAGGGACACGGAGATAGAGACGTGGGGGAGTGGCAAGTATGAGGGCAGGCCCCATGAAGGTTTTTATACGCAGGAGCAGATCAGGCGCATCGTGCGCTATGCGGCTGACCGCAATGTGACGATTGTGCCGGAAATAGATATTCCGGGGCATTCCGCCGCCGCCACATTCTCCTATCCGGAATTGAAGCTGTCCGCCAAGCCCGTGACGGAGATTCCGGTGAGCTTCAATGACGGAACCGCCTTTGACCCTACCAATGAGAGGACCTACCAGTTTCTGGGAGACATCATGACGGAACTGGCCGCCCTGTTTCCCGGCGGTATCATCCACATCGGAGGGGACGAGGTGCGGTACAAGAAGTACTGGGAGGGCGTGCCCCACATTGAAGAGTTCATGAAGAAGAAGGGCATCAGGAATTTCCCGGACCTTCAGATCATGTTTACAAACCGGATTTCCGGGATGCTGGCGAAGAAGGGAATCCGGATGATCGGATGGAATGAAATTCTGGGTACCGACGTGCACAATGACGGCGGCCAGGGGGCTGCGCTCGGCAAGCTGGACGGGAAGGCCATCATTCATTTTTGGTACGGGTCCGACAAGATTGCCACCAAGGCGATTGAAGATGGCCACCAGGTGGTCAATTCCACGGCCAGCATGACGTACATGAACAGGAATTATCAACAGATTCCCGTGTCCCGGTCCTATTCCTTTGAGCCCGTTTTTGCGGGATTGAAGCCCGAACTGCACCGCAATGTCATCGGCCTGGGGTGCCAGGTCTGGACGGAGTGGATTGCGGACACGGATAACCTGCACCGCCATGTGTTCCCCCGCATGGCCGCCTATGCGGAAACGGGATGGACCCGGAAGGAGGACAAGGATTTTCAGGATTTCCAGAGGCGGCTGCCGGGGTATGAGAAGATCCTGGATACCCTGAAGATCAAGCACGGGGAAGAACGGTAATCAGCTGCGCGGGTAGTCCGCGGACATTGTGCCGCTTGCCAGCTGTGGCTTCCGGTGGGGACGGAGTGTCACTCTCTGGCATTCTGTCAACGGAACTGGCGGAATTGTTCTCCAATCCATCAGGAACCGGCGGTTTCAGTAACCGCCAGTGTCCCGGTTTTATCAATTAAACATAGATTATAAGGAGAATAAGACGATGTCTCTGCTGTCCTCGCATTATCACCAGCTTTATACCCCGGAAGACGCTGCCGTGGTTTTTATTGACCACCAGCCCCAGATGACCTTCGGCGTAACCAGCATCAACCGGGCGGATTTGATTAATAATGTCACTCTGCTGGCGAAGGCCGTCAAGCTGTTCCAGGTGCCGACCGTGATCACGGCGGTGGAAACGGAAGCCTTTTCCGGCTACATCTGGCCCCAGCTTCTGGATGTTTTTCCGGGCCAGACCGTGATTGAACGCACGTCCATGAATTCCTGGGATTCCGACGAGTTCCAGAAGGCCATCAAGGCGACGGGGCGCAAGAATATCCTGCTTACCGGGCTATGGACCGAGGTGTGCGTCACCTGGCCGGCGATTGAAATGATCGGCGCTGGATACAATATTTACGTGGTGGAGGATTGCTGCGGCGCCACCTCCCATGACGCCCAGAAGGCGGCCCTTTCCCGCATTGTCCAGGCAGGCGGAACGCGGCTGACGACCATCGCGGCCCTTCTGGAGTTCCAGCGAGACTGGAAGAACAAGGAGCATTATGACGCGCTGATGAACCTGCTCAAGCAGCAGGGCGGCGCCTACGGCGTGGGCGTGGAGTATGCCTACACGATGGTTCACCATGCGCCGCAGTCCGCCCTGTCTCCGCAGGAGGTGAAGCATAATGCCTGATTTTCCGCGTGTTTTTCCCGGCGCGCGGTCCGCTGCCGCGGAGGGTGCGCCGGGAGCAGTTTCCTGAACCTTCATCAGGCATGAACGCCATGAATCCTTCAAATGAAGTGACCGTCGTGGTACGGAGGCGCATTCTGCCCGGGCATGAAGGGCAGTTTGAGCATGCCATGCGGGATTTTGTCAATTTTGTGCTGAGCTGTCCCGGCCATGTAGGCATCAGCGTGTTAAGGCCCACCGGAGGCGACAGTGAGTATGTGGTGGTGGACCGTTTTGCCAGCGCCGCCGCCAGAAAGGCCCTGGTTTCCTCCCCGGAGTATGAACGCTGGATGAAGTTGCTGGGGGCGCATACGGAGGGGGAAGCCCGGATTCAGGAGATAGACGGGCTGGACGCGTGGCTGAACCAGCCGGGAGCCCCGATGAAGACGCCGCCGCGCTACAAGACGGCGGCGGCAACGTATCTGGGCGTGTGCCTGGTCATTTTTCTGCTGAATATCACTGTGGGGGATATGTTCCGCAGGCTGTTGCCCGGGTGGTTTTTCTTTTTTCTGTTCAATGCCTGTGTGGTGGCGCTGCTGACCTGGGTGGTCATGCCGCTGGTCAGCCGCATGCTGTCTCCGTGGCTTTTCAAGCCCCAGACCGGAACAATTCCGGAAACAACCCCGAACCATGATGAAACCAATGAAAGATAACGACAGGACGTACGCTGATTTGATGATTTCAAACAGCCATATAGCAACTCTGGATGAACGCGGCACGATCGCCCAGGGCGTTGCCGTGAAGGATGGAAAGGTGCTGGCTGTGGGGTCCGATGAAGACCTTGCCAAATTCCGGGGGCCTGAAACGCAGGTGATTGACGCCGGGAAACGGACCGTCATTCCCGGCCTGAATGATTCCCACCTTCACGTTATCCGCGGCGGCCTGAATTACAATATGGAATTGCGCTGGGACGGCGTGCCCTCCCTGGCGGACGCCCTGCGCATGCTCCGGGAACAGGCCCGCAGAACGCCGCCCGGCCAATGGGTGCGCGTGGTGGGCGGCTGGAGCGAGTTCCAGTTTGCGGAACGCCGGATGCCCACCCTGGAGGAGATTAATGAGGCCGCGCCGGATACGCCCGTTTTTGTGCTCCACCTGTATTGCCGCGCCCTGCTGAACAAGGCCGCGCTGCGCGCCTGCGGGTACACGAAGGATACGCCCAACCCTCCCGGCGGGGAAATCCAGCATGACAGCGAAGGAAACCCCACGGGTCTGCTGATTGCGAGGCCCAACGCCACCATTCTTTACGCCACGCTGGCGAAGGGGCCCAAGCTGCCCCTGGAGCACCAGATCAATTCCACCCGGCATTTCATGAAGGAACTCAACCGCCTGGGGCTGACCAGCATTATTGACGCGGGAGGCGGTTATCAGAATTACCCGGAGGATTACCAGGTGATTGAAGAACTGCACAAGCGCGGGGAGATGACCGTGCGCATGGCATACAATCTTTTTACCCAGAGGCCGAAGGAAGAGAAGGAGGATTTTGCCAGATGGATCAGGATGACGAAGCCCGGAGAGGGGGACGATGTTTACCGCTGCAACGGGGCCGGAGAGATGCTCGTCTTTTCCGCCGCAGATTTTGAGGATTTTCTGGAGCCGCGTCCGGACCTTCCCGGAGATATGGAGGCGGAACTCAAGGACGTGGTCAGCCTGCTGGCCTCCAATAAATGGCCTTTCCGGCTGCACGCTACGTATAATGAGAGCATTTCCCGCTTTCTGGACGTGTATGAAGAGGTGAACCGGGAGATTCCCTTGGACGGGCTGCACTGGTTTTTCGACCACTGTGAGACGATTGACGACAGGAATCTGGAACGTGTCAAGGCTCTGGGCGGCGGCATTGCCGTGCAGTGCCGCATGGCGTACCAGGGGGAATATTTCATGGACCGCTACGGCAGGGAGGCGGCGCAGCACACGCCGCCCGTGCGCAAGATGCTGGAAATGGGCATTCCCGTGGGTGCTGGAACGGACGCTACGCGCGTGGCGAGCTATAATCCCTGGGTTTCCCTGTACTGGCTGACGACCGGGAAAACCGTGGGCGGAGAGCCGATGTACCGGGAGGAGGACTGCCTTTCCCGCGAGGAGGCCCTGCGGCTTTACACGCAGGGAAGCACCTGGTTTTCCTCCGAAACGGGCAGGAAGGGCGCGATTGCCCCTGGACAGCTGGCGGATATGGTTGTGCTGAGCGACGATTATTTCACCGTTCCGGAGGAGGAGATCAAAGGGATGGAAGCCGTGCTGACCATCATGGACGGCAGGATAGTTTATGCCGCGGGCCCCTTCAAGGATTTGGACCCGGAGCCCATTCCGGTTCTGCCGGAGTGGTCCCCCGTTGCGGTGTTCGGCGGTTATGGCGCACCCCTGGACCCCAGGAAGGCGGCCCGGGCAGGCGTGCCTTTCCAGCCGGAGCACCGGCATTCCTCCCGCTGCCATGAGCACGGCTGCATGCATTCCGCATTCATGCTGATGGAGGGAGCGGCCAATGCGGGACGGCCCAGATATTCCGATTTCTGGGGCTCCGGGTGTGGCTGCTTCGCGTTCTGACGGTGAACGGCACAAAACTTCCTGCGCCCTGTCTCCGCCGGAGACGGGGCGCGCTGCATTCCCGGGGGACAAAGCGGCGTTTGTTCTGCCGGAATTATAACACTTCCCGGTACAGGGAAATCTCAATGGCTTCCTCCGTCATGTCACTGAGGAGGGGAATGATGCGCTGGAAGTGCTCGGAATCCGCGTGAACGTCCACGGCCGCCTGGTCCTTCCACTCTTCAATGAAGGTTAGGATATCCGGATCATCCATGTCTTCATACAGGTGGTAGGAAATGTTGCCGGGTTCCGCCCGGCTCTTTTCCACCAGTTCCCGGGCGGTGGCGATGAATTCTTCCCTGGCTCCGGATTTGACGATGCTTTTGGCAGTGATTTTGATCATGTCTGTGGCTGATTAAGTGCCTTCACAGTAAGGGAGCGGAAGAGCCCGTGTCAACGCTCCTTTAGGGACGTTCCGGTCATGGCTGGATATCCTTCAGGATTTTCAGTACATTGGCGCGCGTCGTTTCCGTATGTTCCGCTCCGCGCATGCAGGAAAGCCCCCGGTAAAGCCCCACTACTTCCAGGCGCAGGTCCATGTCCGGGCCATGCAGGTCCTCCCGGGCGGGGAGGGGATAGTTGGAGGCGGGGCCGCTCAGGGATTTCATCTGCATGGTATCCATGTTGAGCAGGCAGCTTTCCATTTCATTGGTAAATACCAGGCTGCCATAATGCCGGTTATCCTGCGCCCGCAGCCGGTAAATGGTGATGGCGCTTCCGCCGCCGGGATTGATCAGGATAGCGGGAAAGATGTGCCTGCGTCCGTCTTTTCCCTGGACAGTCAGGTCAAAATCACATTCCCCGAAAAACCTGTTGGTGACGCGGGAGGAAATACGGACGTCCAGCGGCACCTCCGGAGAAAGGGGAATGCGGGTGGAGGCCGAGAGAACGGACCCCGGCGGGAGTTCCGGGACCGGGAAGGGAACGGTGATGATGTCAATGGCACAGCTGATGACGCCGATCAGCACGAACAGCAGGATGCCCTTGTTCCGGAGCTGGATGGGCAGCAATTTCCGGGATTCTCCCGGGTAAAGTTTGCTGGCGGTCGTGTCCCTGCGAAGGTAGCAGGCGGTCAGCCGGGAAATGACGGCGAGGGCCGCGGTCACGGCCAGCAGCCATCCCAGGGTAAAAGCTATGTCCTCCAGGGTGGGCCCCGCGGTGAAAAAGCCGAATACCCAGGTAATAAAGGCTGTCAGCAGGAGAAAGACGGCCAGGAAGGTCACGCAGCCGAAAGGAGCCGTGGAGACGGGAATCCAGTTCCTGCCGCGTTTGCCGCAGGCGCGCAGGATGACGATGGCGAGGAGGAAGGCCAGAATCGCCAGCGTGGAGTAAAAATGTTGAAACAGATAATCAAGCATGACATGCGGGAAAAACTTGGATATTGGCCGATTGCTCCGGCTCTATTCCGGTGGGCGGAAAAAGAGCCGGGAACAAGCCACTGCGTGCACTATGGAAGAAACACGACGAATTTTGAACCTCTTTATCATTTTAGACCTTTTTCAGCCTTGTTTGCAAGATTTTTCATTTCCTTGTTTTCTGTCATCCGATTTTAAAGATTGGGTAAGGAATTATTAAACAATGAAATATGAAGAGAAATATCACGGGACCATGTTCCGGGAAAAGAAACGGAGGCATTGCCTGCGGCGGAAAGCGGGATGAAGGACGTTCCGGAAAGAGAATTGATTGACAAATATACGATTTTTTCCCCGGAAACGGGTTTCTTTTACGGCAAAATGTCGGGATGCAGGGAACAGTCTTTTGGAATTGGTATGAATGATAATTTATTGATCGTGTGCATGTCCATAGTTTATATCCTATGATTTTGATAGGAAATTTCTTAAAAAGAAAAGTTGTCGCAAATTTTCCGCTTTGTCTACTTATGAGGAATATACCTGATGCAGGTGAAGCGCCACCAAAGGCAGGAGAACCGAATGTCATTGAATTACCAGAAAAATACCCTTTTCTTTAAATTTAATGTAGCATCCGAAAATGAATTAAAATGGGATATAAATTTTTCTACAAAAATTTAATTGGAAAAGACAAATAAATTTGCAAGAATATAACCTTGCAATTTGTAAATAATTGGAAATCAAACATATTCAAATTTGCATCCTGAGGTGAAAAGTATGTTGCCAGCCTGTTTCCGTTGCCATTATTCCTGAAGACGGGACTCCAAATGACCGTCCCGGTATTTTTAATGTTTATCCGGGGATGGAGAGGGAAACGGCATTAGATAAATAAAGCTGGAGGACAGGGGAAAGGCTGTTTATCCATGGGGTGTTTTTCTGCCGCATGACAACCAGATTTTTTCTTCCGGCATCCTTTCAAGGAGGCATTTCGTGCGGGAAAAGGGCCGCAATGAGTCTCCGTTTTTTCTTCAAGCCGGATTTTTAATCCTTATCCGCCGCCGTAGCATGAAAAATCAGGCCTGTTCCGGCTCCGCCAGCACCTTTTTAAGCTTCGCAAAGCGGGGGAGGGAGCATTTCTTCTGCATGGCGGTTTCTCCCTGGATCAGCGGCAGAACGTAGTCGATGAACGGCTGCTCCACACCATTGCCGCGGGCATTGATCCATTCACGCGGGACAAGTTTTTCCACGTTGGCAACGTCCGACAGGCTGGTCAGCTTGGTCCTGCAGGAATACTGGCCGTTTTCCGTGTTCCGTTCAAAGGCCACCATTTTATCCGTCTGACCGGAGACGGCGGCTTCCACCGCGGCTTTTCCCGCCATGTACGCTTCATCAATGTCCGTCCGGGAGGCGACATGGGAGGCGCAGCGCTGGAGCAGGGAGAGTTCAATGCTCCTGACCTTGGCTCCGGTCTGGCGTTTGACGGATTCCGCCAGCATGGCTCCCAGGCCGCCCAACTGGGTATGGCCGAAGACGTCCCGGTCTCCGGATTCCGCCACAAAGCGGCCGTCCGCATACTGGACCCCTTCCGAGACGGCAACCATGCAGCTCCCGTTGCGCTTGTAAATCCGGTCCACATCCTCCCAGAATTCTTCCATGCGAAAGGGGATTTCCGGCAGGTAAACCAGGTCCGGGCCCGCGCCTGCGTGAGTGGCGAGGGCGGCGGAACCGGCCAGCCACCCGGCATGGCGCCCCATAATTTCCACGATGGTGACGCGCCCCTTGTCGTACACGCGGAGGTCCTGATGGACTTCCATGCAGGAGGTGGCGATGAATTTGGCGGCGGAGCCGAAGCCGGGGCAGTGGTCCGTGCCGTAAAGGTCGTTGTCAATGGTCTTGGGGATTCCAATCACGCGGCATTCATAGCCGGACTGCTGCATGAATTTGGATATCTTGTTGCAGGTATCCATGGAATCATTGCCGCCGTTGTAGAAGAAGTAACGCACATCATACTTGCGGAAGACCTCCAGCAGGCGACGGTAATCCGTATCATCCACGGAGGGATCAGCCATCCTGTAGCGGCAGGAGCCAAGGGCGGAGGCCGGCGTGTATTTGAGCAATTCCAGCTCCTCCGGGTCTTCCCGGGCCATGTCGAACAGGCGTTCCTGGAGCACTCCCTCAATTCCGTTGGCGGCTCCCAGCACGCGGGTGATCGGTTCGCATTCAAGAGCCGTCTGGATGGCCCCCAGCGCGCTGGCGTTGATGACGGCCGTGGGGCCGCCGGATTGTCCGATGATGCATGCTCCTTTCAATGGGTTCATGAGGGAATGATGGGTGAGAGAGTGTGCTGCCGCGCCCGTTCCGCAACATGGCCGGGCCGGGGATGAAATCAGAGTCGACCCTATCTGGAGGCCGGAGGGATGTCAACCATTATTGGCCTTCCGGGAAGCGTCTGCCGTCCGGAACACCAGGGCTGCGGGAGTTCAGGAAACCGGGCCTCAGCGGGGCTGCGCCCATGCCTTTTCCATGGCGGCAGCGAAGCGCTCGCCCAGGGTAAGGATGCCGTGGGTGCCAAGATGGATTTGATCCGCGGGAAGAGAGGTGCGGAAGTCCATGCTGCGCAGTTGGAGGTCATCCGCCGGGACAAGAACGGCGTTTTTTACGGACAGGGCGGTATGGGCATTTTCCGCGACTTCCTGTTGACCCCGGAGCACCTCATCCCTTCCGGGAAAACGGGAGGGCTGGGCAACGGGAAGAATACTGCCGTAAACGAACACCAGGTCAGGGGCCTTCAGGTCTGTCCGGAGGCGGTTGATCAGGTGGTTCAGGTTTTTGCCATAGGCACGGGAGTTATCTTTTCCGGCGATGTCCCTGGCATCTCCCTCACCCTGCTGCCACGCCATGGCCTTCAGCACGGGGGTATGGCCCTGTTTTTTCAGGGCCTCCAACCCGTTGTGGACGGTCCGGAGGAATTGAATGTATTCTTCTCCCCGGGCGTCCTGCGGAGTTTTTCCGGGATTCCACTGCCGGAAGAGGTTGCTCCCGCTGAGGGCATGTTTGATGATGGCCCATTTTTTATGCGGGAATTTTTTATGCAGCGCCGTTCCCAGGCTTAATTCCACGCCGAAGCGGTCCGGAGATTCTGACGCCGGACTCAAGGGAATGAGCTGTTCCGCCGGTCCCGTTCCTTTCAGGTACCTGGAATAATACAGCAGGACCTGTTCATCCGTTTTAAAGCAGGCCGGGAGGTTTCTGACGTAACCCTGGCCTGTGGCGTTTGATTGTCCGCCAATGAGAATGACATTGATTTCTTCTGCGTGGATGGCAGGCGTCAGGAACGCCATCACGGAACAGAGCAGGAGGGAAAGGATGGAGGAACGCATGGGAAGAGAGGGATGGATGAATAATGGTCCAGGTATCCCTCATGCGGGCCCCGGAAAGGGATTTTATCTTTTCACGAGGGGTATTGTTGATCATTCTCCGGTGTTGCCTTTTACGGCACGTTTATGCTCCGGAAATGTCTGCCTCCCGGCAACGCATTACGCGGTGGGGGAGGGATGGCGCACGGAGACGGACTGCCCCGGATAGATTTCCGGAATGACGGAAATGCTCTTGATGCTTTTGCCGGAGGTTAGGGAGCGGAGCATCCGGATGAGCTTGTGAACCGTTTTTGTCTGGTTCTCCTCATAATAGGTGATGGTGGGAAGCAGGCGCTCCATGAAGGGTTCATACGTCAGGCTCACCAGGCTGAGCTGGTTCGGGATGCTCAGGGAGCTGGCTTCAACCCAGGAAAGAAGGGGGACGATCTGATTGCCCCGTGCGGCTACCAGGGCGGACATGTCCGGATGCTCCTTGAACGCCTTGGCAAGGTATTCAAAGAAAAGAGGCGTTTCAAACGGAGTGGGGATCAGCACGGGATTCCATCCCTGCGCCGTAAAGCTGAAAAAGCCTTTCTGCATCAGTTGGTGGCCCTTCAGAGGATCGGGAGGCAGGCACAGGCCGACTGTCCGGTGGCCTTTATTCCAGAGATGCTGCGCCGCATGGTGCGTGGTGGCCGCCCAGTGACGGTCCAGATAGGGAAGGTTGCTGCTCTGGTAGGAAGTGCCGCGCACAATGCAGGGGATGCCGTGCGTCTTGAACCAGAGCTGGGTTTGTTCCGAGGAGCGGTGGAGTATCCAGCAGATGCATTCGGATTTGGTCACCAGCTTGGTGAGCCGTTTGTCCGGGTTGTTGCCTAAAATCCAGGGAGCTTCAAAGATGCGGACGCTGATGCCGTCTTCCTCCAGAATCTTGGAGATGGTATAGATTTCCGCCAGGACGCTTTGAGCCAGCCTTTTGAGGGGCTGGGGCGTCAGAAATCCGATGATGCCCCTTTTTTCCTGGACGGGACAGGCGGGGACATTCCAGTCCGTTCCTTCTTCCGTGGTTTTCAGGATGCGCCGCGGCACCTTGATGCGCGCAGGAGCGATCCAGGCATCCCTTTCCAGCAGGCTCAGGGCCTTTCTGACGGTTTCCCTCCCCACGGAAAGCCTGTTCCCAAGTTCCCGCTCTCCGGGCAGGATATTGACCAAACTGCCGCTAAGAATCATCTGTTTGATTTTATTGGCTACGGTTTCAACCAATGAAGATGCTGGCAACGAGGTCATACTCTTGTATATACGTATTGCCCTGCGTGAATTCGAGCCAATTGTAGGGGGCAGGGCTGCCGCCGGTTTTCCTGTAAATGTTATAGTTGTATTAAGATATTGGGAGTCTTTGATATAGGATGAATTTTGTACTCCTGGTCTTTTTAGATGCCGGAGATTGGCGGGGGTTGGAGTTAATAATATTTTATCATCAAATGGTTATGTTTATTTTGTGTGGCGGGATGAGTGGTTGTGCTTATTTTGTAAAATATTTAAAATAAATAAGTTCATATGTTGTTCCTATCAAGTGGCGTCATTTTTTGATGCCGATATTCCGGGAGAAAGGCATGCACAGCCCTCTGCTTTTTCCGGCAGGAGGGTTGCACGTATCAGCATGGATGACTTGCGCCTTTTTCCGGTACTAAATCTGCGCGATGAAAGTGAATACCCTACCGGGCGCATCCTATGCGTTGACATGTACGGCAGCATGCACTGTCCAGGCAATCCTTGGTGACGCCTCCCCCGTGACCCTTCTGGAAACCGGAAATTCCGGCCAGTATATCTTTGTGGCTCCTACGGATGCTGTGGAGGTTTCCGATGAACATGCCCTGGTAACGCAGACTTTTAAAGCGGCCGCCCCGGGATCGTCTGCCCGAGGCGGCGCCCAGGTGAGCAATCAAGCCGAGAACTGTGACGTGGAAACCCTCCCATGATGAAAGAACTTCAATTCTATTTTCCCAAACCCGGCAAGTGGGGAGAATTCATCCTGACCGCCATTTTTCCGGATGCGGACGGATTTGTTCAGAACCAGCGTTACAGGCCACGTGATCTGTCTGCGGAACAATCGGAGGCTTTCTCCGAGGTTGTGGCGACCATTGCCGTCCTGTCTGGTGAATGGAAAGCCGTCCAGGCATGGGCGCGGCTGGCTCCTGCTGTGGCGGACTCCTCCACGGCGGATGGTGAAGGAGCAGTTGAGGTGATTGAGGAGGTTATTCTGACGGTGGAGGCGGTCAATCTTCGCGGGGCCCGCAAATTGTTCACCCGTGCGGACTATCCGGAGTTTACCATTCCGGAAGAGCCGGCAGCAGCGTTTTTCAAGCAATTGACGGAAAGTCCATCCCTCTCCGCATAAGGAGTTTCCGGATGGTGGACGTTTCCGGTTCCACGCCAGCGAACGTGGAGATGCGGACAGAGCGCCCATCATCCGGTTGCCGGGCTGCCCGCATTTGTTCTGTGAAGCAAATGCGGGAATTGAACACAGCAGCTCCGGCTCCCTTTTTCTTACCAACTGAAAACCAACACACCAACCATGACCACTCAAATCAAACGCTTATTCGTCAACGGATTCCCCTCTCTTTACGGAGGCGCGGGCACCGAACTCCACCACCAGATCATCGTCTGGCGAAAACTGGGCATTGAAGTCCACCTCGTCCCCTCCTGGGAATACCATCAGGAACCCCTCTACAACGAAATGGCCGCCCTGGGCGTCATCATGCACGCTCCCGGAGACTGGTCCGCCGTTCAATCCGGCGACCCCGTCCTGGGCTTCTGCAATGCCGAGTTCCTCCAGAACCTCCCGGAAATCCGCAGGCACACGAAACGAACCGTCTTCGTCAACTGCATGACCTGGCTCTTCGACAAGGAAAAAGAAGCCATGCAGAAAGGGGAAATCGCCATGTTCCTCTACCAGAATGAAGCCGTGCGCCGGAACGTCATGCCCGTGCTGCGGCAGTTGAACGACGATCCGAAGGTGCAGTTCCTGACCTTCAGCCCTTACTTCCATGCGGAAGCCTTCCCCTTCGTCACGGAACGGGATACGGACTTCTTCGGCTGCGGTCGCATCTCGCGGCAGGACGCGGACAAATTCGCGGCCAACACGCTGCATATCTATGACACCTTTGTGTCTCCCGTCACCAAGCATGGGCTTTTCCTGGGCTTTGACCAGCGCAGTGAAAAGAAAATCGGTCGTCCCTTCGACTGGATTCAGATAGCCCACAACCAGAGGGAGGTCACGCAGCAGGACTTCTACAAACACAGCTGGATAGTGCTGCAGCCGACGGACACGACGGAGAACTGGCCGCGAGTGGGCTTTGAGGCGATGGCGAGCGGAAGCGTGCTGATCGTGGACAACCGCGGGGGGTGGCGTGAAATGGTGGAGCACGGAAAGACGGGTTGGCTATGCAACCATGAGCGGGACTTCATCTACTACGCGTCAAAAATGGCATATGAACCGCACTTGCGGGACGACATGGCGGAGGCGGCGCGGTTGAGGGGACTGGAACTGGGAGGTCTGGAGGTTTCCATGGAAAGCTGGAAGGAAGTCTTGGAGGTGATGAGCAGGCTTCCTGAATAACGGCCAACGGAAACTTCAAGATATGGACAAGCAGCATGTTTCTCCCTGTTTCCTTCCGGGCACGCGTCTGGGCAACATCATGTTTACACTGGCGGCGGCGTGTGCCCATGCCCGGCGCGCAGGGGTGGAATGCCATGTGCCCTGGTCTTACAACGACGCCTCCATGATGCTGCGTTCATGGCTGGGCGGCTGGGTTCTGCCGTCCACGCCGTGTGGCGTGAACGAGCCTGTGGCATGGCAGGAGCCTTCCTTCTCCTATTCTCCGATCTCCATGAATATCCGGAAAGGAGGGCTGCGAGGTTATTTCCAGAGCGCGCAGTATTTTGAGGACCACGAACAATTCATCCGGGCCCTCTACGCGCCTTTCATTGCGGAAAAGGAACCCGGGACGGCGGGCATCCACATTCGTCTGGGAGACTACAGGGAGCTCCGCCACAAGCACCGCGTTCAGGACATTGATTTCCTTCAGCGCGCCGCAGTTCACCTGTCTCCTGAAATACATCATCTGGTGCTTTTCAGCGATGAACCGGACGAGGCGGCGGCGATGCTTGCAAGCATGCCGGAGCTCAGTCGATTCACGCTGGAGATTGACCGCAGCGGCCCCTGTGAGGCCCTGCGCCGCATGACGGCCATGGAGGAACTCATCATCTCCTGCTCCTCCTTCTCCTGGTGGGGCGCCTGGCTGGGCCAGACACGAAAGGTGATCGTTCCACGCAACTGGTTCGTTGGCGTGATTCAAGACTATCAGGACCTCTATCTTTCGTCCTGGATCAAACTGTAACTTTCATCAGCAACTCAATGCAAAAACAATGAAGACACAACAAATTACCGGCTTGTGGGTAGGAAAAACCCTTCCCCAGCTGGCCCGGCTCTGCATCAAGTCTTTCCTGGACCACGGGCATTCCTTCCAGCTTTTCACCTACACGCATTACGACAACGTTCCTGAAGGAACTTTTGTCCGGGATGCACGCGAGATCTTGCCGGAAGAAGCCGTGTTCCATCATGAGAATGGAAGCCTTGCGCCCTTTGCGGACTGGTTCCGGGATGAATTCCTGGTGAGGGAGGGCGGCTTCTGGACGGATCTGGATGTGGCGTGCTTGAGTGACGAGCTTCCGGATGCCATGCCATGGTTCTGCGCGCAGGAGCCGGGGCTGGTGGCGGTGGGAGTGATTGCCTTTCCGCCGCGGCATCCCATGATGGAGGCCTTGCGGGGCCTTGCGGAAGATCCTGCTTCCCCTGTACCCTGGGATTCCCCTGAGGAAATTCATGCCAGGGAAGTTTTCGGCAAATCTGTTCCGGATGTGGCGGAACGACGCAGCAGGGCACCATGGGGGCATTGCGGACCGGAGGGTTTTACCCGGGCGCTCAAGCACTTTGGGCTGCTGGAACAGGCGGCCAAACCCTCGCGGCTTTACCCGCTGCATTACACCGTCTGGCGCAAGTGCTACAACGGGGACTGCAGTCTCCGCAGTCCGGAGCTTTCCAATGCCTGGGCCATCCACCTGTGGGGCGAGATGCTGCGCCGCGAGCCGGATGCGTGGGAAAATGTCTCCCGCAGCAGTGTGGTGGGAGAATTGCTGGACAGGCATCTGCCAGAACCTCCTGCGGGGTTTGTTCCCGCGACAAAGGAGAAAGTCAGGGTGCTTGTGGGCATTTGCAGTTGCAACACCGCTGCCAACCGGCGCAAGGCGTGCCGCGAGACGTGGCTCTCTCATCCCGCTCCGGGCATTGCGTACAAGTTTTTCCTTGGGCGCCGTGAGCCCATTGAGGGAGAAGACGATGTGGTTGCCCTGTGGGTGAATGACGATTACGCCCATCTTCCGGCCAAGGGACTGGCCTTCTATCAATATGCGCTGGAACATTACGACTTCGACTGGCTCTTCAAGTGTGATGACGATACCTATGTGGCGCTGGACCGTCTGGAAAGCCTGTGTGACGACCGCTATGATCTCATCGGGGACATGACCCTGGCAAACCTCGGCTTTCCAAGCGGAGGGGCAGGCTATTTGATGAACCGGACGTTGGTGGAAAATATTGTAGCGCACGGCGGCCAGGTGCCTGCTACCGGAGCGGAGGATGTTCTCTTTGGCCAGCTGTCGCGGGAACTGGGTGCGCGTACGTATGCCACATCACGCCTCTTTTTAAATCACTCCGTGGCTCTCCGCCGTTTGAATGACCAGGTAAGCGCCCACTGGTGCTCCCCGGAACGTCTGCATGATATTGAGATGCTGTTTCATGACGCCCCCATTGGCGTTTTTAAAGGGAAACATCCGAATTGGGAGGATGAGGTTCTTTTCTTTCGTAATGGACGCTTCCTGCGCAGGACGAGCGGTTGTATGGGGCGCTATTTCTTTAATAAAGAGAATTCCTTGATTCTCAAGTGGGATAACTGGGCGGAAGAATCTCTTTTCCGGGATGGAGCCGTTTTCCGCCAGGGATGTTTCAGCCTTACCCCTATTCCGGGGCAGCCTTTTCACCTGGCTTTAATAATCTCTGCCGATTCCTGAACGTCATGAAATGTGTTTTTCTTCAAACTCCGGGCGAGACCATGGAAGGCTTGGTGGAAATGGATAAGCTTGGATATGAATCCGTGGCTTATCCCTCTACGCAGGATACCGGTTCCCTGCGCGATACGCGCTACGAGGAGTTTGCTTCTTTCCTGGGCCGGGTTCCGGATTGGACGGATACGCCCAAGGTCCGTTCTCTGCGCGCTTCCTTTGCCCGGATGCTGTTGGATCCTGCCTTTGAGGATGATGATTTCATCATCTTCGGTGAGAGCGATTCCACCCCTACCGTTGAAGCGTCCGTACTCCGCCGTGCGGTGGAGGAAGAGTTCCTGCGCCATCCTGAAGTGGATATACTACGCCCATTTCTGGAACTGGCCACCGGGCCGTCTCTTCCCCCCTCCTGCCCGGCACATCTGCGTTTTGAGCCTCTTCGTACTTCTCTGCGCACGCTGGATTCTCCCTATGTCTGGGGCATGCACGCAGTCATCATTCCGGTGCGGAGCCGCCGGAAGATAGCTGACCTCTTTTTCTGGATTGGAGGCTGCCTATAGACACCACGATGGAGGCTGCCTGCTCGGAAGGAAAGATATCCATGCGCATCACCCCCCATAATCTTTTTTACCAGAAGCCCCGCACTTCCAGCATTAATCTGTTTCAGAAACCGGTCCGGAACCGTCGTATGGCCCTTTGCCTGGCTTCCTACAAGCGGCCGGAAGACTTGCAGCGACAGATCTTCTCCATGATGAACCAGAGTTACGACAACTTCCACCTGTTTGTAGCCGTCAAGGGGATTCCCGAGTTCTTCGTCAATACCTTCCTCATTCCCCAGTTCCAGCATTTCATTGATGAAGGCAGGCTCACTATCCGCTGTTTTCCCAATAGCAACCAGCTCTCAAACCTGCTGGATACGGTAAGGGGAGTGGACACCTCCGGATTTGATCTTTTCCTCAAAATTGACGACGATGATTTTTATTGCCGGGATTACCTGAGAACCATCAACGAATTTTGTGAAACCATTCCCGAGGGGCATTCCTGCTACTACAGTGATTGGAACTGGGTGCTTTACAAGCACGGAGGGATTGTTTCTCCGCAGAAGGAACCCTTTTACGTATTCGGCTCTTCTCTCGTGATGTCCCGCGAAGTGATGAAGCAGGTCTGGAAGAGCGAAACAGAGCCGGAGATTATCCGCCGGGTGATGGCGAAATACTACGGCGGGGAAGGGCATAGCCGTATCGCATGGTCTGAAGATAATTTCTTGCACAAGCTAATGATGGAACTTGGGTGCAGCAATATAGCTCCTTTTGTTTCCCGGAAAGGAATGCAGCATTTTGTGGTGGTTCAGCGTTCCAATGCGTCCGTCACACGTGGAGGACTGGTGCCAGGAGATACTGAACAGCACGTGGATGTGGCGGATTCTTCCGCTCCGCGGGAGACCGTATATACATTCATTCACCCTGCATGGATGGACACGGTGCGCCTTTACGGTCAGTCAGGCTACCGTGTTTCCAATGGAGACCGTGCCCGCGTTGTGAAGCAGACGGATTCCTGCATTACCCTGAGATGGGAGAAATGGGGTGAAGAGGCCTTTGTCCGGAATCCGGATGGTTCATACCATCTCCAATAACTATCTCCCCTATACCTATGCCTGAATCCTGTTCTATTCTTCCAGCGCTCACAGAATTGGGTGATTTTCAATTCCTTGCCAATTACGGCAATATGGGAGACTTGCTCATTGACGTGGCTACACGGCAGTTTTTCCATCGTCACGGCCTGCCGGTGCAGCAGAAACCTCATCGTCATGTAGTATACAGCGGCGGGGGGCGGTTTGTCCCTTTCTATGGTTCCCTTGAAATTCAAGTGGCGCAGCTGGCTTCCCCGCAGGTGGAGCGCTGCGTCATCCTGCCCCACAGCTTTCACCAAGTGGATTCCTTCATCCGCGTGCTGGATGAACGCCATCTTGTCTTCTGCCGGGAACAGCGTTCACTGGAGTATTGCCGTTCCCTGAATGAAAGGGCGCGGTTTCTCCCGGCGGACGACATGGCGTTTCACTTCAGGCGGAATGCCTCTCCTCCGGGTTTGGAAGAAAGGGGAATGCCCCATTGTCTGCAATCATGGGTTGTTTCCCTCTTGGGGAAAATTAAGGAGGCCGTACAGGAATCCTCTTTCTCTGCATTCCGGGAAAACTGCTGGGAACGGGGGGCCTTCCTGCCGCGCCGGGGCAAGGAAAGTGCTCTGCCTGAGGAATTGGTCCTTGGGCAGGATATTTCCGACCTCTGGAATGGCACGGGTGACGGTTCTCCCGAGCAGGCTTTTCTGATACGGGGGCTTCTTACTATTCTGTCCGGATTGGACATCATCATTTCAGATCGCCTGCATATTTGCATGGCAGGTCTGTTTGCCGGATGCCGGGTATTCTTGCTGGACAACAACTACGGAAAACTCTCAGGCGTTTATCGTCAATCCCTGGCTGATCATCCCCGCGCCCATCTGCTCCATCACTCTGAACTCTCCGGACTTTTCCCGGAGATTTTCTCCCTGGTCCGTAAATAGCCTGAGTCCCCTATTCGTCTCCGCCATGAGGCGGTTCGGACTTCAGGCGAATCTACGTGGACAATCCGACAATAAATTTTTTCTGAGAAAACGAGCAGCAAGCTCACTCAGACTCTAATTTTCCCTACCACTAATTCAATAACAAACACATAGAAATCAAATACATGATTACAACAAACAGAAATGCCGGACAGATCATTTACGAGAAGTCCGATCATTACAGCAAATCCAACGATGCCACCTCAGCGGACGTCTTGTCTCCGGTCAGTGACACGTTCACTGTGCCGGAAGGCGGGGCCACCGCTGTGGCAAGCCTGACTGTGGATGACTGGGGCAAGCTCTCCATCTCCGGTCCCGGAGGTACCTTTGAGCTTGATCTCACGTCCGCTGCGGATGATCCCGGAGAAATGGGCGGCCATCAGGAATGGTCCAAATTCGATTCCTTTGAACTCATTCCCGGGGAGTACACGCTTACGGTAACGCATGA
The DNA here is from genome assembly GCA_048388685.1 of Akkermansia sp. Taxonomy (GTDB): domain Bacteria; phylum Verrucomicrobiota; class Verrucomicrobiia; order Verrucomicrobiales; family Akkermansiaceae; genus Akkermansia. The sequence goes on from DBGCTZ010000022.1 coordinate 402,131, forward strand.
AAATGTGGACTTGACTAACGGTGAACCAAATAGATCCGTATGCATTTACTCCGTAACAGTGACGGCCAACGGAGGAGGCGGTTCTTCTTCATCCCCAAGCGGCTCTTCAAGCAGCGGCACGGAAGGAAATACTTCCTCCAGTAGTGGGGACGGCCTGTCTTCCTCCAGCTCCGGATACAGTTCATCATCTTCTGTGTCCAGCCCGTCCTCCTCTTCCAGCTATTCTTCCAGTTCCAGCAACTCTTCTTCCTCCGGTCAAAACAGCAGTTCGTCTTCTTCCAGCTTCAACAGTTCCTCTTCCTCCAGCGATGTTCCGCCGGAAGATAAGGAAATCTGCTGTAAATGCGGTTCCTGCAAGGATGCGGAAGGGAATGAATACACCATTGCTATGGAAAAACTGCCTGGGGATCCCGACAAGGAAATCTGCATGCCTCTGTCTGAATTCAAGAAAAAGGGAGGCTCTGCCGTTCCGGATCCGGTTCCGGCTGCCTTCAGCCTTCGTTCAGCCCGGGCTGCCGGTGAGACGGCGGAAGCCTGCGGCGTTCTGAAATACCAAAGCCCCTGGGCATGGCGGGCAAATCTGGACTCAACGTCCGGACTGATCACCATCTTGCCTCCCACGGGAGCGGCGCTTTACTTCAACCTTCGGGCAGGTTCTGACATGGCGCTCCCTTCAGGGATCTCCCGCAAGCGTGACTTCCGCGTGCAATTGCTGGATGAAGCACTCAATCCCTGTACGGCGGAATCCCCGGTTTTCCTCTCCCTGGTGGATGCGGATGGGCAGAAAGTGCGGTTCTCCGTGGAAACCGGCGCGGTGGTCAGCATGACCTCCTCTTCCGGCAAGGTGGTTCATGCAGATGACTATTTCCAGCAGGTGAAGAATACGTATGATGATGCAGGCAATCTGGTGAGCAGCTATACCGCTGCGGAAGGCCTGATGCGCACCCGCACCGGAGAAAAAGGCGCCCTCGTCATGGAATGGTATGCCCCCTCCGCCGTCACGGTGCTGGAGGATGGCAGTTACGAAATTTCCGGCACTCCCTACAAGACTTCATCTTATGAATCTTCCGAATCGGAAGGCGTGAGCACGACTGTCATCACACGCCAGCAGCGCGGCCTCCCGGCCCATGCCATTACCCGTAGGGAAGAACCGGGGAAAATCACCATCACCAAGGGGACGGGAGACGACATCATCATCCGCACCATTGAAACTAATCGTCTTTATGGGGGCATGGTGGAACGCATTGAATCCGTCAAAGGCATCAATGATATGGAACCAGTCTCCTGCAACCGTACCGTCAAGCGGTACACGGACGGCGGCTGGTTGACGGTGAATGAAACGGAGGCCTTCAAGACCCCCCTTGCGCGTACCACCACCTATGAATACAACGGTCAGTACCGCGTCTCCCGCGTCAACAGTCCGGATGGCGGCTACACGCGCTATGAATATGATGATGAAGGCCGCGTGATTTTGCAGGCGGAACCCTGGGTTGGCGGAAAGGAAAAGATGATCCGCACTGCTTATGCTGACAAGCGTTTCTACGACAACCGGCCGGTTCAGGTGATGGAATCCTTCCTGCAGGACAATGGGGTGGAAATTACTTTGAGTACCAAGACCTATGAATATGAAGACTCCCCGTTGGTGGAAAAGGTGACTAAAACCGTTACTGCTGCCGGTTCTTGCCAGAAACAGATAAGTATAGAAGAAACCTACGGAGAAGCTGCCCCCTATCCCTATGCCGCCGGAAAAACGAAGTTCATGCAGAATGCGGACGGAATTCAAACCTGGTATGATTATGAAGAGGCAGACGAAGATGGCGCCGTTCACAAATGCACCGCCACCACCAAGGTCAATGCGGAATTGGTTCCCGGGCAGAGCACGAAGGAAGAGAGCTTTAATGCATCCGATGACACCGTGATTTCCGAACGGAAATTCATTTGGGATGGAAATGAATGGCTCCTTCTCTCCAGCTCCACCTATGAATACGACGAGCAGCGCCGCCGCATCAAGACCACGCGCGGCAATGGCCGTATCAGTACGGCTGTATGGATGTGCAGCGGCAAGCTATCGGAAACTGACGAGGATGGCATTACAACCGCCTATGGGTATAATACAGCCGGTCAGCTTGTGGAAACCATTCGTTCAGAAGTACGTGACGGGGATACGGTAGTTACCCCGGAAACCATCGTCAGCTACACCTGCGATGCTGCCGGGCGCACGCTGCAAACGCGCCGGGATATTGGCGCCATGACTAGTCTGGAGAGCAGTGAATACGACTCCCTGGGACGAACCGTTTCCCGAACGGATGTCCTGGGACGCGTCACCAGGACGGTTTACAGCGACAACGGATTGACGGAAACCGTCACCACTCCTTCAGGCGCTGTTCTTGTTACGGAAAGGCATCCGGATGGCTCCGTGCTTCATGTCTATGGTACGGGACAGAGGGAACTCTACCATGAGTATGACATAAGCAACAACTGTCTGGAAGAAACCGTCACGCTGGCGGATCAATCCAACATCGTCTCCCGGACTCTGGTCAATGGTTTTGGTCAAAGTATCATGCAAATAACGCCCACTACCGTCGGATTCCTGTATGACCGTTCCGAATATGATGAAAAGGGGCAGCTCATCCGCACGCAGCGGGATACGGGTACGCACGAAGGCGCCGTCTTTATGGCTCCCACGCTGTATGAATACGACTCCTTCGGCAACGTTACCAAACAGACTCTTGCTCTGGCGGAAGACCCGGAACCGTCCAACTCCCCCGTGCAAAAATTCTCCTACAGTGTGGAAAACACGGGAGAAGGAGTCTTCCAGGTTACGGCCATGACCCGTTACAATGCTCAGGGAGCGCCCCTGACTTCCGTCCGGAAACAGCTCATCTCACAGATGTCTTCCGTGCTGGAATCAAAATCAGTCAGCATCAATGAACGCAACTTGACTTCAACGGAATGGAAGGAGTATGATGAAAACACGAAAAGAATCCAAAAGAGCATTGTTCCCTACTCCGGTATCACGGCTGAAGCGGTGATGGTAGACGGGGTGATGCTCTCACAAAAGGATCACGCAGGAGTTGCCACCACAACAAACCGGGGCTTCACGGCTGCAGGAATGACTCTCACCCGGACGGACGCGAGGGGTAATATAACTACAACACAGACTGACATGGCAGGGCGTACAGTCTCCGTCACGGATGCTGTGGGCAACAGTTCCGGTTACATGTACGGTCAACCTCTCGATCAGCCGACTACTATTATAGATGCCTTGGGCAACACCGCTAACTACCGCTATGATTGCCGTGGCCGTAAAACGGCGGAATGGGGAACGGGCATCCAGCCCGCTCTCTTTAAGTATGATTCCATGGATCATCTGACCTCCTTGACAACTTTCCGGGCCGGCTTGGAAATGATATCCAGTGATCCCGGAGGAAGGACCGATGGTGACACCACCATTTGGAGCTATCATGAAACTTCAGGGTTGGAAATCTCCAAGAGCTATGCGGATGGAACCCATCTGGACAAAACCTACAATGATCTGGGACTGCCAGAGCGGCTCTACAACGCGAGGGGGACTAGTGAAATCCGCGAGTACGACACGCTCACGGGGCAACTAACCAGAGTGTCCTTCAGTGATGGTTCTACCCCCAGTCAAACCTATACGTACAATCATCTCGGCCAGCTCGTTCAAGTAACTGACGCCGCTGGAACGCGGACCATCGGCTACAATGAATACGGCGAGCAGAAAACCGACAACCTGGTAGCCGGAGGCAAAACCCACCTGGTTACGGAAACACGTGACCAACTGGGACGCAGTACCGGCTACGCCTACGCCAAGGACGGAACGGTGGAGCAAACCGTGTTCATCGGCTACGGGGAGGAAGGGCGCATCTCTACCACAGGCTTCCTGCACGAAGGTGAAGAAAAACAATTCGGTTTTTCCTATCTTGAAGAAACCAACCTTCTGCAGACACTCACGAAGCCAAATGGAATAACGTTCACGCAGGCCTATGAAGAAAAGCGTGATTTGGTCACGGGTATGTATTACAAGAAGGAAGGCACGGATATCGTGGGGCGTGAATACACCTATGACACCCTGGGACGCCCCCTCACCCGGCGGACTGCGCTCAAAGATACCGTGAAGAACGACAGATTTGCTTATAACAACCGCAGTGAATTGCAGGGGGCTGTTGTCGATGGAGAAAATTATTCTTATGATTACGACAATATTGGTAACCGCAAGAGTGCTGAAGAAGTGACGAAGGAGCTCTCTTATGGAGCCAATAACCTCAACGAGTATACGTCCATTCAGGGAAGAGAGGCAGAAGCATTTATTCCCTCCTTTGATGCGGATGGTAACCAGACCATAGTGCAAACTTCTACTGGCATATGGGAGTTAGTCTACAATGCGGAAAATCGTCCCGTGACTTTCTCGAAGAGGGAGGAAAACACCGTAATCACCGTCACTTGTGCCTACGATTTCATGGGACGCCGTGTCACAAAAAAGGTGGAAGTTATCACTGGTGGAAAGTCAGGAGAAAGTACGACTACGGTGATTCTTCATCAGCGTTACCTTTACCGGGGCTATCTCCAGATTGCTTGTTGTGACTTGTTGTACTCTTTCCATCCCTGCCTCTGGTTCATTACATGGGATCCTACAGAGACTGTATCCACTCGCCCTCTAGCGATTCAGAAGAATGGTACATGGTATACCTATGGCCTTGACCTAATCAAAAATGTGTGGGAGATCTTCGATCCCGAAGGTCTAATAGTAACGACGTATCGTTATGAACCTTGCGGTGCAGTAATATCAAGAGGAAATGTCATTCAGCCAATCCAATGGAGTGGCGAGTATGGAGATGATGAGCTTGGCCTTGTCTATTATAATTATCGTTATTATAATCCCAACGAAGGTAGATGGATACAGAGAGATGAGAATGAGTATAATTCAAGAAATTTATTTTCATATGTTAGCAATAAAATATTTATAGTAGATTCTCTAGGGCTTGTTGAAGTGAGTTATTCACAGTCAGTAGGTGCAGGAGTTGTTCTTGCTTTAGATGCAACATTAAATATTGATGGGGAGTCTCTGGAATGCTTTTCTGGATCTCTCAAAATTGAAGGCAGTCTAGGTTTAGGTGCAGCATTTGAATATAAACTGAAATCTATGAAATTACCTAGAAATATCAAAATTGATATTGGTGCCGGTATTAGATTGATTGTAGCTGGAATTAAGGCTGGTAGAACTATTGAATTTAAGTATATGAAAGGAAAAATTGAGATTGAAAATTATGAAAAAATATCTTTGATTAAAACGGGGTCTTTATCGATAGGGTTACAATTTATAAGTGCATCATTTGATTATAACTTTGAAATAGGGATAGGTCCTAGTTTGAAAATTAACGATAATTTTTTATCGGGAGATGTATCAATTCAAGGAGAAGCTAAATGTTCATTTTCTTATAGTTATAATTTAGGGTTTGGTGATATTTCTCTGGGTGCTGGTGGTAATACGAATCAATTGCTAGACGAAAAATATAATAAAGATGTGAAAATTTTTGATTTTAACTTGAAATCATTATTAATTAAGTAAATTTGCTTTGTGCTTTCACCGCATATTCTTCCTGAATGTGCGGTGATTTAATAATGGATAAATTGTATTCATTTTGTGGAAATTGTTCTGCAGAGTACAATTTGGTGATGTGCGGTTATAATGAAGCAATGGAATTTTGACATTTCTATAGGAAATTTCATAATTAGATTTATAAATATATGAAATTTTTACAAAATAAACTTGCAAATCATCTTGGTACAGATTAAGAGTTTCTATGTTAATATAGCGTGGAACTAAAAATTTTTACTATTAATAAACAATGAATTCTCAAGAAATTTATCTTCCTTTAGCCTTGTTCCCTATCCTTACCATCTTTTTTTACAGTGGATTTTATATTTTTTCGTTTTTGCTTAAGACGAATTTGTCATTTACTCATGGGAAGGAAAAAAATCGTATGAAAATAGAAAAGTTTTTTAGTTATTTTTTTATGCTTTTAGGATTCATCTCTGCCTTGAATGCCTTTCTGCTCTTTAGTTGGATAGGATGTTCTGTTAGCTTGGCTATCTGTGCAGCTGCCTTTATTCGTCTTTGGATGATGAATAGAGGTAAAAAACCAATATAATGTTTTATAAAGAATGAATTAAATATATTTCATTGTTAGAACATTCTGACGAACTTATAACAGTCGTTGGAGAAACGGAGACGGCTACGGTCATTCTCCCTTAAGGAAATGATTGATGTGGAAGGAAAAAGGGTTTTACTGACGCGTGGATCAGTACCCTTTTATTCGAGGATACCGCGCCAATCGAAGTAAAGAGTCTGGCGGAAGACGGGAATATACATTTTTGGTAACTTTTACCGAAACGATCTCTGCGCTTGAAAGGATCGATAACATCGCCGCCAGCCAGTGGCAGGTATTTGTCTTGTGCCCTGCTGGGTGAATGGGATACTGGACGTTTGCGTCACTCAATTACCATTCTATGTACGGGCGAGGAGAATTGTCTGAAGTTTCCTTTATCTTTAATTTCGGGTAGAACGCCCCGAGTGGTATGGGGCTTTGTGGAACGCAATTAACGATGCGCAAATCATCAAGTTTACATAATCCGCGTAAATTGATAACCAGTTTTTAATTTCTCAACCCTTTCTTGTTTCTATAGGAGAGGGCTTCTTTATCATTCAAGGATGTTGCTTGTCTGAAAGGCAATGCCTTTAAAAACCGTTTTCATGTCTTGCAATCTGTCTTGCAGTTTCAAGAAAATAAAAACCGCAAGCACTGATTAACAGTAACTTGCGGTATGAAAATGTTGGTACCGCCGGTGGGACTCGAACCCACACTCTTTTGGAACTCGATTTTGAGTCGAGCGCGTCTACCATTCCGCCACGACGGCACGTGAAGTGGAGGAATTAAGAGGCAAGAGGCCCGGAGAGTCAAGAATTTACTGTGAAATATGAGGGGCCTGGGCGAAAAAACGGAGGGAATCCATCATGGATTCCCTCCGGGGTGTTTTCGAATGGGGACAACGCTTAGAATGAGTAGCGCACGGTGGCGTTAACGCTCTGGTTGGTCATGTGTTCCCTTTGTTCCAGATGGTAGAAGGCTCCGGCGCTCCAAGCGCTGGAGATGACCCAGTTCAGGCCGGCGTTGACGATCAGGGCATGGCGTCCCGGATGAACGCCGTCCACGCGGAAGGGCGTGCCGAAGGCATCCGTTTTCACGGAGGCGTTGCGGCGGGAGACGTCTCCGGCGTAAGCCACGGTGACCTGCGGCAGCAGGTACTGGCCCTTGCCGACGGCGATCCGCTTCTGCCAGGTGAGGCCGGCGGGAATGCTCCAGTTCTGCACGGAGCCGTCCCGGTACCAGGCTGTACCGGAATCGGTATGTTCTCCAAAGGAACCCTGGGAGCCGTGCAGGAATTCAATACCCGCGAAGGGCTTCAGCACGTCCGTATGGCTCAGGCGGATATTCCAGGTTCCCTTCAGGCCGAAGCCGTACACGTCATCGTTCCAGGAGGCGGTGGTGGGGCTGCCGCCCAGCGTGCCGTCCACATCGTTGTCCATGTTGCCGTAGGTGAAGTAGCCGTCGATGTCCAGGCTGTTCCCCTTGCGCAGGTCACGGTGGTAGCGCTGGTAGAGCGCCAGCATCAGGCCGTCCTGGTCCGCCTTGAACTGCTTGTCCGCGGAGTGGAAGGAACCGAATGTCTGGCCGAAGGCCGCTCCGGAGATCCAGTTTTTCGTCCAGGCATGATCCATGCCCACGGCATAGCCGCCGCCCTTGTAGTCAAAGCCGGAGGCTCCTGCAGTGGAGGAGACGTTCATGAAGTCCCCCAGGCCGGAGAACCAGATGTTGCGCGTTCCCGGCCCGCGGAAGTCCAGCTGGGAGGCCGCCGTATGGGCGAAGCTGTCCACTACCCGGACGGAGGACCACAGCGTGTTGGCGATGCGGGACGCTTCTTCCCCGCGCAGGGCCTTCACGGCGTTGAGGTTGACCTTGCCGTTGAAGATCAGGTGCAGCCCGTCTTCAGAGACCGTGAAGTCGGTGTCCGTGACCAGGTCCGTGCGGCCCTTCAGCGTGGGGTCCATGCTCGTCAGGTCCCACAGGGAATTGTCCGGATCAACGACGGTGTCCGGGTCCAGGTTGACCAGGGAGAGGGAGAAGCTCTGCTCCTTGCTGAAGAGCAGGTTGTCCCCAATGACCACGTTGACGTGGACACCCTCCACATTGTAGGAGGAAGAGATATTCATCCGGGAGTAGGTGTCTCCCCCTCCGCCGTTGGAGGCGTCAGCCGCCGTCGTGCCGTTGACGATGAACGTAAGTTCCTGTACGGCGCCCCAGGCGTTCAGGCCTCCGTCATAGTTCTGGTACCCGGCGGAGGAACCGGAACCGATCAGGATTTCAGTGCCGTAATAGGTAACTTCTCCCTTGAACGTGCCGGAACCGGAGACGGTGGAGCCTCTGTTGGTGTCCACGTCGGAAAGGACGGTGGAGCCGTTCAGCACCAGGTGCCCCGGATTGGCAGCGCGTGTGAAGGCCTGGCCCAGTTGGAGAGTCCCGCCTTTCACGCCCAGGCTGGCGTCCCTGCCGTCCAGAATGAGGGTGGCATTGTTGCTGATGAGGATGTTTTCCGCCGCATAGGACCCGGTGGCGACCACCTGCACGTCCTGTGCCGTAACGTTCAGGTTCTTGAAGGCTCCTCCATCGGCGGCGGAGGCGCTGTAGCCCACCGTGCCGGAGTGCTCCCAATTCAGGGTCTGTTCCTTTTCACCGCTGGCAGCCAGGGTGAGATGGCCGGAGGCGCCGCTGACGGAACCGGAGGAGATGACGGCGTCCGACTGGCTCAGGTCCGCCTCTCCGCCTTCCAGCACAATGCCGTGTTCCGGCAGGTTTTCTCCAATGATGACTTTGGAGCCTTCGCCCACGTAGATGCTTTCTCCGGGGTTGACGACGATGGGCGCGCCTTCTCCCAGGAATACCTGGCCCTGCAGGCGGTAGCTCATGCGGTAGTTTTCCAGTTGGAAGCCCTGCACCTTGGAGCCGTATATGGCCCTGATGCCGTCCTTGATCTGGTCCAGCGTGACGACCCAGGCGGAGTCCGTGGTGTTGAGCACCGTAGCGCCCACCGTGGCGTTTTGCGCCAGGTCCAGATTCACGTTCAGACCGTCAAAGCCCACTTCCAGGGTGGTTCCCGCCGCATTCTGCACCAGCGTGCCGTTGAGCAGCGTCATGCCTTCCGCAATGGTAAGCGTACCGTTGCCGGACAGGGTGCCCATGTTGTTGATGACGGCCCCGTCACGGAGAATCCGGGCGTTGCCCGCCAGGGTAACGGCGGAGCCGTAACCCACGTTGAACCGGTTGAGCAGCCCGGCGGCTTTTTCCGTGGAGATGGTCCAGTTTGCCTTGTTGTCCGCACTGCCCACGTTGAGCGTGACGGAGGAGTGGTGGGTGGACGCGTCAGTCTTGTTGGTGTTGATGGTCGTCTGCACCGTGTAGTCAAACAGTCCCGGATCGGCTTCCGTGCCGGATAGCAGCGTGATGGTGTCCGCGGAGCCTTCCTTGCCGGAGCCGCCCAGTTCCCAGATGCCGCTGATGGCGGCTCCGGCGTGGACGGTGATGTTGTCCGCCGTGTTTTCCGTATAGAAGCCGGAGCCCGTCGTGGAGCCGCTGTACAGGGCATAGGCCGTTCCTCCTTCTCCCGTTGCCGTGGCCTGGAGGATGCCGGTGGAACCGATGGCCGTCGTGATGCCGGCGCCGCCCATCAGGGCCGCCGCCGTGTTTCCGGCGGTTGCCGCGCTGACGGTTCCATTGATGGTCCCCGTAGCCAGGGAGAATTCCGCCAGCAGGCCGTACGCTTCCGCAGTCCCCGTGGAGGCGCCGGAAATGGCGCCGTTGACGTCTCCCACGGTTACGGAGCCTGTGGAACCTATTCCGGCAGCGGTTCCGGTGATGGCGCTCGCCCGGATGGTGCCGTCCACCTTGCCCAGGGTGATGTTGGAATGGGTCTGGTTGCCGGATTCTTCCCCGGCGTAAATGCCATAGGCGTCCATGCCGTTGCTGGCGGCGGTGATGGTTCCCGTTGCGCCCATGTCTCCCAGTGTGACGTTTTCCCTGGCTTCAATGCCGATGGCGGAGAATTTCGCGGTTTCATCCCTGGAGCCGGAGGTCGCCGTAATTTGCCCGTCCAGCCGGGAGATGTTCACCTGTCCGTAGTTGGACTGGATGCCCCTGGCTCCATAGCCGCCGGTCGTCACTGCGGAGATGATGCCGGTGGAGGAGATGTCGCCGATGTTGACGTCCTTGTAGCGCGGCCCCTGGTAGTCCATGGTGCTGCCGTAGGCGTACAGGCCCCGGGCAAAGTTTCCCGTCCCCAGCTCCACGGAGATGTTGCCTGCCAGCGTGCCGATGTCCAACCGTCCCTGATAGGCATAAATGCCGTTGGAGGAGAAGTTGGCCGTGATGGAGATGAGGGCGTCTTCCGTGATGGTTCCGATAGCGAGTATCTTTCCGTAGCTTCTGATGCCTGTGGCGTTCGTGTTGGCTGCGGAGATATTGAAGGTCCCGGCTAGGGTGCCGATGTCCAGGTTGACTCCGGAGGAGGTGTCAATGCCGAAGGCGTTGTTCTTTGTGGAGGAGACGTTGAACACGGCTTCCCTGTCAATCTTATCAATGCTGAGGGTACCGCTCTTTCCCCAGATTCCCCGCACGTTGCTGGAACCCGTCACGTTGAAGGTGGCGGAGACTGTTCCCAGGTCCGGGTCTGTGGAGGTTCTGGATACCGTAGCATCATAAACGCCGGCCAGATTTTCCCTGGCGGCCTCCTGGGCATGGACCGTTCCCAGCATGCCAAGGCAGGCCAGGGTCATCGCCACAGCCTGCATCCGGCGCCTGGCGTGGCGCGGGGAGGTTTCCTCAGGAGTGTTGAACATTCCGGACTTCAAGAAGGCCGGACCATCATAGTCTGCTCCGTTCAAGCGGAGCGTATTGGATGAATGCATGTGTATGGTCTGAATGCCGGAATACTCGCCGGCGGTTCATAAAATACTTCGAGGCTGGCGATCTGGCTCATTGCCGGTTGTTATCCCGTGCAATATACAGTGGCGGTACCGCTCCGGATTCACACCGGATTCCCCATTTATTTCCTGCTCGTGCCACGAGCTTCCCGGAAGCGCCTCCCATGAATAATGAAGGCCCGGCCAACATAGCACAGGGATATGACACGGTCAATCTCCGGCATGCCTCTTTGTGCGGAATACGCACAATCTGTTGAAATTCATGACCAGAGTTCTATTTCCACCTGCAAGGGGAGGGGAAATGCCGCTCGGGCATGTTAACCCTTTTTCACGGTCAGGGGCAGTCCCGCCACCATGAAGTAGACTTCATCCGCGCTTTTGGCAAGAAGCTGGTTGGCTATTCCCAGGCCGTCGCAGTAGTGGCGCGTTTCCGGGTCCGCCTGGCTGATGCCCATGCCGGTTTCAGAGGAGACCAGCACCCAGGGCACGGAGGACTGGGAGATAAGAGCCTTCAGGGCCTCTATTTCCTCAATCAGGGCTTTCTGGAACGGCACGTAATCCGTGGGGTCCTTCTGGGCGTACAGCGTGTTGGAGGTGAGCAGGGTGACGCATTCCAGAATCACGCCGTCCACCTGGTCCAGCAGGCCGGATTCCTGCACGGCGGCGGCCACGTGGCGCGGGCATTCCAGCGTGGGCCAGTGGGCGGGGCGGCGTTCCCGGTGCTTGCGCACGCGGTATTCCATGGAGCCGGCTCCGGGCCAGACTTCCGCCGTAGCCACGTACAGGATTTTTTCCCCGAACCTGGCGGCTATTTTTTCAGCGTATTGGCTTTTGCCGCTTCTGATGCCGCCCAGGACGAGCGTCATGCGGGGATGAATGGCGTCAGTGTTTGGAGAGATAGCGTTCATGGGATTCAAGCATGGCCTGGTGGGAGTTCAGGAAGTCGTCCAGGCTGAAGACTTCCAGGGTAAGGAGGGGGGTGAAGCGGATGTCCCACATGGGGTGGAGGAGGGCATCCAGCGTGGCGGCGGGCATGTGGTGCAGGGATTTGTGGTCCCGTTTTTCCAGTCCGTGCAGGTGGCACATGCGGATGTCCGGCAGCCACAGCGGCAGCAGTTCTTCCGGTTTCAGGCCTTCCTTCCAGACATGGCCTATGTCAAAACAGCGGGAGTGCGGCGTGGCGGAAACCAGCTTGTCCAGGTAATCCGTGGGGTGGCGTTCCAGATTCTCCAGCGCCAGGAATTCCGGGGCCGGGAGATGTGGCGTAATCCGGTCCAGGCAGCGGAGGATGCGTTCCGTTTCTCGTTCCGTAAGGGGGGGGCGCATGTCCGGGCCCGGAATGTGGTCTGTAACCACGTGCATGACCCACGTGTGCGGGGCCAGTTCCCGGGTCAGGTCAATGGCGCGGATGATGTTTTCCGTGTAGCGGCGCGCGGATTCCTCCGTGGCGAATCCGCCGTCCGTGGGAAGGTGCACGTTCCAGGTGACCCCGGCGTCAGCGGCAATCCCGGCCAGTTCCCGGATTTCCGCGGGGGTGATAAGTCCTTCCCCGTGGTCGCCCGCTTCCAGCAGGAGCAGGGCGATGTCATCCGCGTAGTGGACGCATTCCCGGATGGCGGGAACGTAGTAGTCCGGGATGATGAAGGAGGTGCAGCCGATGTTGAGACCCGGCACCCGGCATTTGTGCGGAGCTTTCATAAGGTGCAGAAGGTGAGCAGGACGAGCCATTCCGTGCATTCCACGGTGCAGCCGAACACGTCCCCGGTGACGCCTCCAAGACGCCGCCGGGCATACAGGAGCAGGGCCATGGAGCCGGCCAGGGCCGTGACTAGAGCGTACAGTCCGTGCCAGCCCGCCAGAGCGCAGGCTGCCAGCGTGATAAAGGCAGCAATCAGGGCGTGCACGGGGCGCGTTCCCTGCTTGAAGGCTTCTCCCATGCCGCCGGGGCGCGCTCCCGGAAACCGCATGGCGATGAAAATCTGGCTGCGGGCCAGCAGCCCGGCCAGCGCGCATGCCGTGAGTATCAGCACCCATGAGCCGGAGGCCGCCAGCGCCGCCAGCGCGGCGCCCTTGAACGCCAGGTTGAAGAACAGGGCCGTGCCGCCGAAGGTGCCCAGGCGGGAGTCCTTCATGATTTCCAGCCTGCGTTCCCGCGGCACTTCCACGGGCAGCCCGTCTCCGCAGTCCGCCACGCCGTCCAGGTGCAGGCCGCCCGTAATGGCCACCCAGCAGGCGCAGCCGATGACGCCGCAGACCAGCGGGGGGAAGAGCAGGGAGGCCCCCCAGGTGAGAATTCCCGCCAGCCCTCCCACGACGACGCCGACGAGCGGGAGCCACGCGGAAATGCCGTTCAGATCGTTTTGCAGCGGCCACGGCCCTACGGGGAGCCGAGTCAGGAAGCCGAAGGCGGAGCGGATGGTGGTGATGACGGCCATGGAGCGGGAGAGGGTTAGCGCGGAACGGTGATGTCCAGTTCCGGCAGGGTTTTCATTTCAGACAGCACGCGCGTGGCGGCATCCAGCAGCGGGAAAAAGAGAGCCGCCCCGGTGCCTTCACCCAGGCAGAGGCCCAGGTCCATGTACATCGTGACGCCGATGTGGCTCATGATGAGCCTGTGTCCCGGTTCCGCGGAGTTGTGGGAGCCGATGAAGTATTGCGCCGCCTCCGGGCGGATGCCCTGGGCAATGGCCGCCGCCGCCCCGGCAATGAAGCCGTCAATGACGATGGGGACGCGCAGGGAGGCCGCGCCCAGCATCAGCCCGGCCATGGCTCCTATTTCCGGTCCGCCCACCTTCGCCAGCACGTCGATGGCGTCGGAGGGGTCGGGCTTGTTCAGGGCAATCCCCTGTTCGATCAGTTCTATCTTTTTGCGGATGACTTCCCCCTTCACGCCGGAGCCGCGTCCCGTCACGGTTTCCACCGGGGTGCCCGTGAGCACGGCCACGATGGCGGAGGAAGGCGTCGTGTTGCCGATGCCCATTTCCCCGGCGGCCACGATGTCCAGCCCCCGGGCTTTTTCCTCCCGGGCCATATCAATGCCCACTTGCAGGCATTCCAGAGCCTGTTCCCGTGTCATGGCAGGGCCCCGGCTGAAATCGTTGGCTCCGTGCATGACTTTTCTTTTCACCAGCCCCGGCAGGTCGCCGAAATCGTAATTCACGCCCACGTCCACCACGGAGAGGCGCGCTCCGGCGTTGCGCGTAAAGGCGTTGATGGTGCCTCCACCTTGCAGGAAGTTGCGGGTCTGGATGTACGTGACGTCCGTGGACGTCAGGCTGAGCCCGTGGTCCGCAATGTGGTGGTCGGAGGCGAAGAGGACCACGGCCTTGTCCTTCAGGCGCGGCGCGGGATTTCCGGTCATGGCGGCAATCCGGATAGCCACGGGTTCCAGCTTGCCCAGGGCCAGGGGGGGCTTGGCCAGGATCTTCTGATGTTCCAGGGCGGCCTTGGCGGCCTGTTCGTCCAGCGGGGGAATATGCAATTTGTTCATGATGGTCAAAAACGGGGAATGAAGAAAAGGATGAGGGAGAACACCAGCGTGCCCGTGAAGGCGGTCGCCCACATGAGCCGTATGGACAGCGCCAGGTCTTTCACCGTGGCTTCCGTTCGCCCGGTTCCTATCCAGGGGTAATCAGCGGGCATTCCCTTGTAGGAAACCGGACCGCCGATGCGGAGGCCCAGCGCTCCCGCGAAGGCCGCCTCGCTCCAGGCGGAATTCGGGCTGGCGTGCGCCCTGCGGAAAGCCCAGCCCGTGGTGAGCGCCCTTCGGGCGGAAGCCCCCTTCACAAAGAGGGAGGCCAGGGAAATGCACGGCAGAATGAGGCGCGCAGGGATGTAATTGAGCGCGTCGTCCGTGCGTGCGGCAAAGGTGCCGAAGCGCCTGTACCGGTCATTCCTTTTCCCCCACATGGCATCCAGAATGTTGAAAACGCGGTGCGCCACCGCGGCGCTGGCCGCCCCGAAGGCGCCTCCTGTCAAACATCCTGCGGCAGCCCAGAACAGGGTGGAAAAGACGCCGTCCGTCAAATTCTCCGCCACGCTCTCAATGGCCGCCCGTGCAACGCCATGAAGGTCCAGCCGTTCCGTGTCCCGCCCCACGATCATGGAAACGGCATGCCGGGCCTCTCCGCTGTCCCTGCCGCGCAGGGCGGCCGCCACCCGCAGCGCATGCTCCGCCAGGCCGCGCGGAGCCATGCAGATGTAAATGACCAGCACCGCCGGAATCCAGGGAATCCACGGGGAGGAGGCTGCGGAAAAGGGAAGGAAAAACACCGCGCAGGCAAACCATGCGGCGGCGCAGGTTCCCAGAGCGGCCAGCATTCCCGCCATGAAGGTTCCCCCCCACCGTTGCCGCGCCCGGGCTTCCATGCGGCGCGCGCACCAGCCGATCAGGCAGACGGGGTGGAATCTGTTGGGCGGGTCCCCCGCCAGAATATCCAGCAAAAGGGCCGCGGGTAGGATGAACGGGCACGGAAGCATGGGTCAGCGGGGCAGTTGGAGAATGCGGTAGATGGCTTTGAGGTCCAGGTGCTCCCGCACCACGTCCGCCAGGCGGTCCAGCGCGCCATCCAGGTCATAGGAGGCGTGCAGGGCGGGATTGGCGGCCAGTCCGGAATCCTCCCTCACCATGTTGATGAATGCGCGGCGGAACTCGTCTCCGTCCAGGACGCCGTGCAGGTACGTGGCCCAGACGCGGCCTTTTCCATAACCGCAGGGGGAGCCGTCCTCCCGGAACATGATGGGCGCGCAGGCTTCTGTATGGCGCGTGACGCCGTGGTGGATTTCATAACCCGCGGCGGAGGGGGCCAGCGGTGTTTCCGCTCGGCGCACGTTGAGCAGGGTTTTCTCCGCGGCGAAGGTGGTGGAAAGTTCCAGCAGTCCCAGCCCCGGCGTCCGTTCCTCCGGGGACTCCAGGTGCAGGGGGTCCAGAATCTCCGTGCCCAGCATTTGCAGGCCGCCGCAGACGCCCAGAATCCATTTCCCCTGTTCGGCGTGCCTGCGAATGAGTTCCTCCAGCCCGGCGGCGCGCAGAACGGCCAGGTCCGCCGCCACGCTCTTGGTGCCGGGCAGGATGAGCAAATCGGGGTTTCCCCATTCCTCCCGCGTCCGTACCTGGCGCAGGCGCACGTCCGGTTCCGCCGCCAGCGGGGCGAAGTCCGTGAAATTGGAAACGTGCGCGGGCATCACCACCGCCACGTCCAGGCTGTCCGCATGCTTGGCGTGTCCGTCATGTTCAAAGGGAAGCGCGGCCCGGTCCTCTTCCGGAATATTGATATTCCGGATCATCGGGATGACGCCCAGCACGGGTTTGCCCGTGCGTTCCTGCATATATTGGTGCGCGGGGGCCAGCAGGGCCGGGTCTCCGCGGAACTTGTTGACCACGAACCCTGCCAGCAGCTCCTTTTCCCAGCGGGAAAACGTCATCCACGTTCCCAGGAAAGAGGCGTACACGCCGCCCCGGTCAATGTCCCCGGTGAGCAGCACGTTGGCGCGCGCGTAGCGGGCCATGTTCATGTTCACCACGTCCGCGGATTTCAGGTTGATCTCTCCGGGGCTTCCGGCCCCTTCCAGGCAGAGGACGTCATATTCCTCCGCCAGGGAATCGTACGCATGGCGCACGTCCGGCCAGAAACGCCTTTTGGCCGTAAAATATTCCCCCGCCTCCATGTGCCCCACGGCATGGCCCATCACGATCACCTGGGAGCCGGTGTTGGAATGGGGTTTCAGCAGAATCGGGTTCATCCGCGCGTCCGGGTCAATGCGGCAGGCCTGCGCCTGCACCATCTGGGCGCGTCCCATCTCCTCCCCCAGCGCGGTCACGCCGGAATTAAGGGCCATGTTCTGCGCCTTGAACGGAGCCACCCTGTGGCCGTCCTGAAGGAAAATGCGGCACAGGGCCGCCGTGAGCACGCTCTTGCCCGCATCGGAACATGTGCCCTGAATCATCAGGGCGGGCTTGGAAACCTTGCGGAGAATAGCGGGTCCGCCTTTCTTCAATTCGGCCCGCAGGGCTTCCTCCAGCAGGGCATGTTCCTCCGGCGTGCGCACGCCCGCGCGGAACCAGCCGCCCGTTTCCAGTCCCGGATAATTGGAGCAGTCCCGCAGAGCGATGCCGTGGTTGGCCAGAAGCCGGGACGCCAGCCCGGAAGCGGCTCCGGACAGGCGGAAAAGCAGGAAATTGGCCGCGGAAGGGAGTACTACCGCGCCCGGCAGGGCGGAAAGCCTGTGGAATAAATCTTCCCGGCGTTCCCGGTTCAGGGCGCGTTCCCCGTCCGCCCAGGAAGGCGGCTGATCCAGCACGGCCCGCGCCGCCGCCGCCGCAAAGGCGTTCACGTTCCAGGCGGGCAGGGATTGCCGCAGCCGTTCCGCCAGAGGTGCGGCGCAGACGGCAAAGCCGCACCGGACGCCGGCCATGCCGTAGAATTTGGTCAGGGACCGCAGGACGACGAGGTTGGGAAGAACCGCGGCGTCTGGGAGGAGAGACTCCGTTCCCTCCGCATAATCGATAAAAGATTCATCTACAATCCAGATCACGCCGGGGCGTTTCTGCACGGCGCGGCGCAGGGCCGGAACATCAAGCAATCCTCCGGAGGGATTGGCGGGATTCGCCAGGAAAACGGCGCTTCCTTCTTCCGCTTCTTCCGCCAGAGGAAGGGGGGCCGGCGTGAAGGAAGCCTCTTCCTCCGTGCGGGGGGAAAGAACGTCCGCGCCGTGGCGCAGGCACGCCAGCCTGTATTCGGAAAAAGCGGGTTCCGGAATGACGGCCCGTTTCAGATTGAGCGCGCGCGGGAGCGCGTGAATCAGTTCGTTGGCGCCGTTTCCGAACACGAAGCATCCGGAAGGCAGCCCGTGACGAGCCGCCGCTTTTTCCCGGAGCTCCGCCATGTCCGGGGAAGGGTAGGGAACTGCATCATCCATGGCCCTCCACAGCGCGGCCGTGATGAACTCCGGGGTTCCTTCCGGCCTCAGGTTGACGCTGAAATCCAGAATTTCCCGTTCAGGGCGTCCCGCGTCCGCCGCCAGGGATTTCAAATCCCCTCCATGTGAAAAAGTGTTCATGCCGTGATGCTTGCCGCCGGAGTCCGCAGGGTGCGGCGGCTGATTCGGGAAAGGGACGGACACGCCTTGAAAAAAACGCTTGGCCCTGAACCGGAAACTCCGCTGTAAACGGTATTCCTTCCCAGGTGCGTGAAGGAAGGCGTGAGGCGCGTCATGGGCGCATCATGTCCTTTACGCGCCCGGCGTGACAAGACAAAAATGGAGCCCGTCATCCGGAAAAACGGAATGAAGCGGGGGCCGGAAGGAAAGAATGTCCGGAATGGCCCGGAATGTTCAAAGAAAATTTTTTTTGGCTTGTCATACCGGTCTCTTTGGTATTTTATCCGTCTCATGAACCCTTGTGGGAAGGGTTACAGACCTCAGGGACGCCCGTAGCTCGGGCAGGAAATAGATGGGGAATACCGGTGTGAATCCGGAGCGGTACCGCCACTGTAAGCGAGCCTGTCTCGCAAGCCAGAAAACCAGCCTGTGGGGTTGTCCAACTGTCCGGCGAGTTACCGGACGTAAGGCACCACAACCATGCTTTATACCAAGAAAGCCCTCCAGATGGGCGCCATTGCCGTTGGCCTTGCCGCATTCGCAGGCCAGTCCTCTCTCGCTGAATCCGCCAACAAGGAAGATTCCAAACCTGCCGCCAGGACGGAAACCATGCAGGTCATGCCGGAATTGACCATGGCGTCCCACTTTGTGGGCGTGCCTTACAACTCGTCCGGCGTTTCCGTTTCCATCATCAATCCGGAAGAATTCCAGCAGGCGGGCATTGAAACCCTGACGGGAGCCCTCTCCCAGACGCCCGGCGTCTTCACGCTGGACGGCGGCGGCACCTGGCAGCGCGGTTCCGTCAGCAACACCGTCATCCGCGGGATGAACAAGGAAACCTACACCCTGACGATGGTGGACGGCATGCGCATCAGTGACGTCAACATGTCCGGCAACAAGCTTCTGGGCATCACCAACCTCTTTACGGTGGGCAATGTGGAAGTGGTGAAAGGCGCCCAGGGCGCCGTATTCGGTTCCGGCGCCATCGGCGGCGTGATTGCCATGGATACCCCGGAAGGGGAAGGCGACCCGGTGACCAGGATTTTTGCGGAAGCCGGCTCCTTCCATTCCTTCAACAGCTACGTGACCTCCTCCGGCAAGATCAAGAAGCTTTCCTACTTTGTGGGTGTAGGCTTTGAATCCACGGAGAACGACCCCACCATCTATCCGGCCATTTATGACAACCGGAAAGGCATGAACGACTTCCGCCAGTGGCAGGAAGCCCTGCGCCTGGGCTATGACGTCAATGACAAGGTGAAGGTGGGCTTTACCTACCGCAGGCTGGACTCCTACTTTGAATACCCCACGCCGTACGTGGATTACGACCAGTGGCCCGCCGTAACGGACCCCCACCTGTACAACACGGAAGACAAGAACCGGAGCAACCTGGTAACGGGCCGCGTGGATGCGGAAATCACCAAGCTGTGGTCCACCAGCTTCATGGTCGGGCATTACAACATGGACTATTCCACCCACACGCCGGGCTTTGACTTCCAGCCCAACGTGATGCGCAACCGCCGCTTCCAGACGGAATGGCGCAATGCCCTGACGTGGAACAAGGAATGGAAGACGATCGCCGGCATGGCCTGGGACCGTTCCGACTACATGAGCGAAAACAATTATGTTTCCAAGGATGAATGGCAGAGCACGCTGGCCTTCTTTGCGGAACAGATGTGGGCGCCCACGGACAACTTTGACGCCAGCGTGGCCCTGCGCCTGGAACATGACTCCGTCTGGAACAACCACTTCACGTGGCGCTATTCTAACTCCTGGAAAGTGACGGGCAAGGACTCCCCCACCCGCATTTTCGGTTCCGTGGGTTCCGGCTTCCGCGCCCCCACCTACTTTGAACAGTACGCCGCCAATTACGGCTACGTGGGCAATCCCGATCTGGACGTATCCAAGTCCTTGGGCGGAGACCTGGGAGTAGAACAGCGCCTGGCGGACAACCACTATGCTTCCGTGACGGGTTTCTGGACCCGCATCAACGATGAAATCGGCACGAAAACCGTAGGCACCTGGCCCAACTCCTACACCACTTACGACAACTTTTCCCATGCCACCTCCTACGGCGTGGAAGTAGCGTTCAAGGGGCAGTTCAAGGATGCGTGGAACAGCGGCTATTATGCCAACTACACCTTCACGATGCCCAAGCGTGACTCCATCGGCAAGTATGAAACCATCCAGATGGCCAACACCGCCCGCCATACCATCAACGGGGAAGTCTACACGTCTCCGGTGGAAAAACTGACGGTCGGCTTCGGCGTGACGTCCGCCATGGGCCGTACGGACTACAACTATGCCCGTCTGGACAACTTCTTCACGGCGCGCTTGTTCGCCAGGTACCAGGTGACGGACAACGTGACTCTTCACGTGCGTCTGGAAAACCTGTTTGACCAGAAGTACATCATCACGAACGACTACAACTTCGGTCCGCGCGAAGCCCGTGGATTCGGAATCTTCGGCGGCGTGACGCTCGAATTCTAATTACTTTCAGGACTAATTGTTGATTGCACCCCATCTTCCGTCTTGCGGGCTGTTCCAGGCGAAGGGAACTGCCACGGGCGGAAGATGGGCTTTTTGTTTTCCGGAGGTTCCGGAATGGGTTAACATGAGACGGTAATCAAGCTGTGCTGCGCTGGCTGTCCATTCTCGGGGCATTGGTCCTGGCCGTCTTTCTGGGGGGAGTTTTTTACTTCTCCCAGCGGGAGGCGGACGTCTGGCATGCAGCCTCCGGCCAGACGGACGAGAGGGGCATGCCCGCCATATTTGACGGCTTTGTGGAGCGGTGGAACAGATCCGTGGAGCGGGAACTGCGCCGGGAACTGGCGGGAGGAGAGCGGAAAAAAAACCTGCTGGCCGTTTCCCGCGGGGAAGGGGACGGGCGCCGCCTGGCGGAGCAGGAGCGTTCCGTGGAACGCATCAGGAGAAGACTGGAATGGAAAGACCAGATCCGCGTACTCCCTGCGGAGGAAATCCCGGAGGGGCTGGAGTGGCAGACCGGCATGGATGAGCCGGAAGTGGGCGATCCCCGCGCCGTGAAGGGGGGACAGGTCCGGCTGTGGATCAATACGCCTTTCCCCGGAACCTTGCGGGCGTTCGGTCCCGGAAGCGAAAACTTCTTCAATTACTCTGCCATTGACAACGTATGGCTGCCTCTGGTGGGACTGCATCCGGAAACTTTCCACCCCATTCCGGGACTGGCGGACCGCTGGGCCGTATCCCCGGACGGGAAAACCGTCTTTTACCATCTGGACCCGGAGGCGAGGTACTCTGACGGGCGCCCCGTGAAAGCCCAGGACTTCCTGCTGAATATCTGCCTCCGCACATCGGATTTTGCCAAGGACCCCTTCTGGACCACCCTCTTCCGTTCCACGTACGACCAGATCACGGTGTACGGGGATTCCGTCATTGCGCTCACGATGCCGGCTCCCGGACCGTTGCTGCCATACATGGCTTGTGTGGACTTCCATCCGGCGCATCCCGGCTTCTACCATGACTTCAACGCCCTTTTTCTGGAACGCTACCAGTGGAAGGCTGCTCCCAACACGGGAGGCTACGTAGTGGTGCCCGGAAAAATCCGCCTGGGCGAGCGCATCACGCTGGCCCGCGTGAAGGACTGGTGGTCCAGGGACAGGAAATATTACCGCTACTCCTGCAATGCGGACCAGGTGGAACATGTATTCGTGAACCTGGAAAACAAGGCGATTGAAATGTTCCGGCGCGGGGAGCTAGACATGATGAACGTCCGCAAGCCGGAAGTATGGGAAAACAGGCTGGAACTTCCGGAAGTGCACCGGGGTTATATAGACAAGTACAGCCTGGAAGCCGCCTATGCCTGCCCCCCGTACGGCCTGTACCTGAATTGTTCCGACAAGCTTCTGAAAAATCCGGACATCCGCCGAGGGCTGGCCCATTCCGTCAACATGGGCATGGTGATTGATACCCTGTTCCAGGGAAAGATGAGGAGGCTCGGCTCCTACATGGAGGGGTACGGTGATTTGACGCTGCCGCTGAAAGCGCCGGAATACAGCAAGAAAAAGGCCATGGAGTACTTTGCCCGCGCCGGATTCCGGGAAATGGGGGAGGACGGCGTGCTGACCAATGAACGCGGGGAACGGCTCGTGGTGGAACTGACCTTTGCGGATTCCTCCAATCTGATGACCAACGTTTGCGCCATCATCCGGCAGGAGGCTCTGAAATGCGGGGTGGACCTGCGGCTAGACCCGCTGACGTACAACGTATGTTCCCGCAAGGTCTTTGAAAAGCGGTACCAGGCGGCCCTGTGGGCATGGCCCCTCCAGACGCCGTTCCCCCGGCTTTATGAAACGTTTGCTTCCGAACTGGCGTACGACAGCCGCGGCAACCCCGTGGGCAACACGAACAACATTTTTGCCGTGGCGGACGCTGAACTGGATGCCGCGCTGGACGCGGAGCGGAATGCCCCGGACGGCGCCGCCCTGAAAGAAGCCCTCCACTGCGCCCAGAAGCGCATTCATGAACTGGGCGTCTGGATTCCCGGCTGGCGGGAACCGTACACGTACATCGCCTGCTGGCGCTGGATACGCTGGCCGGAATCCCCCACGCGGTTCTGTTCCCCCAGAATTTACAATCCCCTGGAATCCCACCTGTACTGGGTGGACGAGAAACTGAAAAGGGAGACGCAGGAGGCGCGGCGGCGCGGCAGGCCGTTTGAGGAAAGGAATGCCGTCATCCGCCTGAAAGACTGAGGGAAGCCGGCGCGTATTAAGACCAGTGTTCCGGCCTCTTTTTTCATTGAAAGGGACCGGATTTTAATGTTAATATCTTCTTTCATTCCCAGTAACTGTTGAATTTCACCCTAGCCATGAAATTATCCCTTTTTTCCATGCTGCTGCTGGCCGGCCATCTTTGCATGGCCGCTCCCATGCCCCTGCCGGAATCCAATGACGGTGCCAAGCACGTCTTTGCCACCAATGAGGAAAACTTCCTGATGGACGGAAAACCCGTGAAAATCATTTCTGGGGAAATGCACTATCCGCGCGTGCCCCGCGAGCACTGGCAGGACCGCTTCCAGCGCATGAAGGCCATGGGCATGAACACCGTCTGCACCTACCTGTTCTGGAACGTGCATGAACCGGAACCGGGCAAGTGGAACTTTTCCGGCAATCTGGACTTTGTGGAATTCATCAAGGAAGCGCAGAAGGCCGGTCTGTGGGTCATCGTGCGTCCCGGCCCCTACGTGTGCGCGGAATGGGAGTTTGGCGGGTTCCCCGGCTGGCTGCTCAAAGATGAAGACCTGAAGGTCCGCTCCCAGGACCCCCGCTTCCTGGAACCGGCTATGGCCTACCTCCATAAGGTCTGCTCCATGCTGGAACCGCTGCAAATCACCAAGGGCGGTCCAGTCATCATGGCCCAGGTGGAAAACGAATACGGTTCCTACGGCTCCGACAAGGACTACGTGAAAAAGCACCTGGAAGTCATCCAGAAGGAACTGCCCGGAGTGGTGCCCTTCACCTCGGACGGTCCGAACGACTGGATGATCCAGAACGGCACGCTGCCCGGCATCGTTCCCGCCATGAACTTTGGCGGCGGGGCCAAGGGCGCCTTTGCCAACCTGGAAAAGCACAAGGGCAAGACGCCCCGCATCAACGGCGAATTCTGGGTAGGCTGGTTTGACCACTGGGGCAAGCCCAAGAATGGCGGCAGTACGGAAGGCTTCAACCGCGACCTGAAGTGGATGCTGGAAAACAACGTCTCCCCCAACCTCTTCATGGTGCACGGCGGCACCTCCTTCGGCTTCATGAACGGAGCCAACTGGGAAGGGGCGTACACGCCGGACGTGACCAACTATGACTACGGCGCCCCCATCTCGGAAAACGGAACCCTGACGGACCGCTACCGCACCTTCCGCCAGACCATTCAGGACTACTACGGCGATACGTACAAGCTGCCCGAACCGCCCGCACAACCGGAAATGATGGAGCTGCCGCCCATCACGTTCACGGAAAAAGCCGGCATGTTCAACCAGTTGCCGAGCCCCGTGATCCGCAAGGAACCCGTGCACATGGAAGCCCTGGGACAAAGCCTGGGCTTCATCCTGTACCGGACGAAGGTGAAGGGCCCCGTGCAGGGCGAACTGAAGATGAACAACATGCAGGACCGCGCCATCGTTTACGTGGACGGCAAAAGGCAGGGGGCGGCGGACCGCCGCTACAAGCAGGACTCCTGCGACGTGACCATTCCCACCGGCCTTCATACGGTGGACATCTTTGTGGAAAACATGGGCCGCATCAACTTTGGCGGCCAGATTCAGGGCGAACGCAAGGGTATCCGCGGCCCCATCACGCTGGACGGAAAGACGCTGGAACACTTCCTCATCTACAACTTCCCATGCAAGGGCGTGGAACTGCTCCCGTTCTCCGGCAAGACGCCGTCCGGAGACCAGCCCGTGTTCCACCGGGGATATTTTAACGTCTCCACTCCCAAGGACACTTATCTGGACATGCGCGACGGCTGGAAAAAGGGCGTCGTGTGGGTGAACGGCCACAATCTGGGCCGTTTCTGGTTCATCGGTTCCCAGCAGGCGCTCTACTGTCCCGGGGAATATCTGAAACCGGGTAAAAATGAAATCGTGGTGCTGGACGTGGACGGCGGCTCCGGAACGGTGAAGGGCGTGAAGGAAGCCATTTACGAGGTCCATCGTGACCCCGCCATGGCGGACATCTTCCGCGTGGGCAAGCCCGTGGCTCCCGCTCCCGGCCAGCTCGTGCACAAGGGAACCTTCGCCAAGGGGGCGGAACAGCAGGAAATCAAATTCCGCGCTCCCGTCCAGGCACGCTACATCGCCATTGTCAGCAAAAACGCCCATGACAACGGCCCCCATGCCGCCATTGCGGAGCTGAACTTCCTGGATGCCTCCGGCAACCTGCTCCCCCGTGAACAGTGGTCCGTGGTTTATGCGGACTCCCATGAAACGCAGGGGGAAGCCGCCCAGGCGGGCCTGGTGATGGACAACCAGCCCACCACCTACTGGCACACCAAGTGGCAGGGGGACAACCCCAAGCATCCGCACATGATCGTGCTGGATCTGGGGAAAGTGCAGAAGCTCTCCGGCTTCCGCTACCTGCCGCGGCAGGACCGGGAGAACGGCCGCATCAGGGACTATGAAGTCTATGCGTCCCCCAAACCGTTCAAGCCTGCCAAATAAGGATAAAGCCTGATTTAAAAAATACAGGGCCGCTCCGTCCACATGACGGAGCGGCCCTTTTTCGTTTGCTGCGCTGTTTCCCCCGAAAGGAAGATTTAATATTCTGTCTGCTGAATGGAATGTGTTGGAAGCGTAGTTATTTCATGAACAGCATCATGCCCTTCTGCCGTCCACAGTCTCTCCGGGCACATCAAACGGCATTTTAATGAATGCGGTTTCCATTCTGAATCGGGGCGGCGCAAAAAAGGCGGCTCCGTGGTGAACGGAGCCGCCGTGAGGCAGTCATTGAACTCAATGATTGTTAGAAGTTCCAGGAGAAGCCCAGCTTGATGGTGTGGTAGCCGGGATCGCTGTAGCCCTGAATCTGGTAGTATTCATAACCGATCAGGAAGTCAGCGCTGTTGGAAATGCTGAACTTGAAGCCGGCCTGGGCCGCCCAGGAGAATTTGGTGGTGGAAATGGTGTGGGAACGGCTCCCGTCTTCCAGACCGTGGATGGTGGTCTTGATATCGCCGTACGTGGCGCCCGCCTTGCCGCCCAGATAGAACATCGTGTAATCGCCGATGGGGAGGTTCAGCGTATAGCCGGCCATCATCGGAACATAGGTGGAGCGGACGCTGGCGGTATAAGGGCCGCTGATGCCCAAGTCATGCACGCTGGGATGGTGGGAACCTGCCAGAATGCCGCCGTTCAGGGAAATCTGATGAACAATGCTGCCGGTTTCAATGTAATTGAAAATGCTCAGATTGCCGCCGGCCACGTTGGGCATCGCATCCTTGGTGGCGATTCCGTAGGCCCCTTCCAGGGACATGCCGAACTGGCCGTCATATTTTCCGGCGTTATAGGCGCTGGCGGCAGACACGGAGGCCGCAAGGGCCAAACCAAACAGTATAGTCTTGTTCATATGGGGATAAATGGTGAATTTAACTGTGATCCATTCTTGGCAGTTTTCCCTTTTGAAGTCAAACATGAAATGTCAAATTTGCATGAAATCCTCCGGTCCGGGGAGATGAAGTTGCCAGAACGGACCCGGTGGAGTACATTCAGCGGCATGGAACAACAAGCGTGTGATCTGCTGGTGACTGCTTCCCGCATGCTGGGGGGGATGGAACAGGCCGCGGCAGCGGGAAAGGTGGCTGTCGCCGTCCGGGACGGGAAAATTCTGGAAACGGGAAGCGCCGCGGAGCTGGAAGCCAAATGGAACCCTGCCGTCCGCAGGGACCTTGGGAACGTTCTGCTGATGCCGGGACTGGTGAACGCCCACACGCACGTTCCGATGACTTTTCTCCGCGGCTTTGCGGATGACCTGCCCCTGATGGAATGGCTGACCGGACATATTTTCCCGGTGGAGGCCCGTCTGACGGACAGGATTGTGGCGCTGGGCGCACGGCTGGGCATGTATGAAATGATGCGGACGGGAACGACGGCTTTTGTGGACTCCTACCTGCTGGAAACCAACGTTCTTCAGGAGGCGGAGCGCATGGGGATGCGCTGTGTGGGCGGGGAGGCTCTCTTCGCGTTTCCTTCCCCGGCCTATAATGGCTGGGATGCGGCGGAAGCCCTGTACCGTGAGCAGGCGGCGCGCTTCGCGGGCCGTGGCCGGGTGCAGGTGGCCCTGATGCCGCACAGCGTGTACACCACCAGTGACGACGTGCTGAAGCGCTCCATGAAGCTGGCGGAGGAACTGGACCTGATGCTGCACATCCATTTGTCGGAATCCGCCGGAGAGGTGGAGCAATGCCGCACCCTGCACCAGAACAGGCGCCCGGTGGGTTATGCCCGGGACATGGGGCTGCTGAATGAGCGGACCGTGCTCGCCCACATGGTGGATGTGACGGATGAGGAACTGGAACTGGTTGCCGCTTCCGGCGCGGCGATTGCCCACAATCCCGTCAGCAATCTGAAGCTGGCGTCCGGCTTTGCCCGCGTGCGGGACATGCTGCGGGCCGGCATTCCGGTTTCCCTGGGGACGGACGGCGCATGCAGCAACAACACCCTGGACATGTTTGAAACGATGAAGCTGGCCGCCATTCTCGCCAAGGGACATAGCGGAGACGCTACGGCGGTGCCCGCCATGCAGGCGCTGAACATGGCGACGGCGGAGGGTGCGCGCATCTTCAGAACTCCGGGACTGGGAACGCTGGCTCCGGGAGCTCCCGCGGACATGATCGCCCTGGACCTGGATGAACCGAACCTGCGCCCGATCTTCCATGAGGCGTCCCATGCCGTTTATGCCGCTTCCGGCAAGGACTGCGTCTTCACCATGGTAGAGGGCAAGATCCTGTACGACCATGGAACCTACACGGATGGCCTGTACGCGGATACCGCCGCGGAAATGCAGGACCTAGTGAAATGGGTGAGGAACGGTGATTAAGGATGAGAGAGGAGTGATCAGAGAGGTTTTCGAGACATACTCTAATCGCTAGTCCCTTGGCTCTAATATCTGTCGGTCCTCCGGACCGAGGCATGATCACATTCCTTCTTTACCCGCAAGGGTGGATGCCTCTATACTATCCTCATGCAATATGATCTGATCGTCATTGGCGGAGGCCCCGCCGGATACGTGGGCGCCATCCGTGCCGCCCAGATGGGAAAAACCGTGGCGTGCGTGGAACGCGACCGGGTGGGCGGCACCTGCCTGAACTGGGGCTGCATTCCCACCAAGGCGCTTCTGAAAAACGCGGAAGCCTACCTGACCGTGACGCAGAAGGCCAAGGAATTCGGCATGACGGTGGACGGCGTGAGCGTGGACTGGAGCGAAGTGATCGGCCGTTCCCGCAAGGTCAGCGACCGCTTGGCGGGGGGCGTGGGTTTCCTGTTCAAGAAGAACAAGATTGACTCCGTTACGGGGGAAGCCTCCATCATCGCCCCCGGCAAGGTGGAAGTGAAAGCCGCCGACGGCACCACGA
This sequence comes from Akkermansia sp., assembly GCA_048388685.1. Lineage (GTDB taxonomy): Bacteria > Verrucomicrobiota > Verrucomicrobiia > Verrucomicrobiales > Akkermansiaceae > Akkermansia. The sequence continues at coordinate 430,383 of DBGCTZ010000022.1, forward strand.
GCGTGCTGGAAGGGAAAAACATCCTGATCAGCACCGGCTGCGTTACCCGCACCGTGCCCAGCCTCCCCCTGAACGGCACCACCATCATCGGCTCCAGGGAAGCCATGGTGCTGGAAAAGCGCCCTGAAAGCATGATCATCATCGGTTCCGGCGCCATCGGCACGGAATTCGCATACATTTACAACTCATTCGGCACCAAGGTGACGCTCATTGAAGCGCTGCCGCGCATGCTTCCCAATGAAGACGACGACTCCTGCCAGACGCTGGAACGCGCATTCAGGAAGCAGGGCATCAGGGTGATGACGGGTGCCTCCGTGGAATCCGTTGAGGAAACCGGTGACGGCAAGGTCACGGCCAAGGTGAAAAACAGCAAGGGCCAGGAAGAGGAAATCACGGCGGACGTCTGCCTGGTGGCCATCGGCGTGAAGCCGGTCGTTCCGTCCGCTCCCGGCCTGGAACTGACGGAAAAGGGATTCATCAAGGTGAATGACCGCTACGCCACCTCCATTCCCGGCGTTTATGCGGCGGGCGACGTGATCGGCGGCGTGCTGCTGGCCCATACGGCCACCTTTGAAGCCGTGCAGGCTGTGGAAGGCATGTTTAATCCGGACTACCGTCCCAGACAGGTAGGCTTCTTCCCAAGCTGCACGTACTGCTACCCGCAGGTGGCTTCCGTAGGCAAAACGGAACGTGCCCTCAAGGAAGCGGGCGTGGAATACAGGGTGGGTAAATTCCCCTTCCAGGCCATCGGCAAGGCCGTGGCCTCCGGCGAGACGGACGGTTTTGTGAAAACCCTGTACGGCGCCAAAAACGGCGAACTGCTGGGCGCCCACATCGTGGGGCCGGAAGCCACGGAACTGATTGCCACGCTGGGCGTTGGCATCCAGGCGGAACTGACGGACGAGGATATCCATGCGACCATCTTCGCCCATCCCACCCTCTCTGAAGCCATTCATGAATCCATGCTGGCCTCGGAAGGAATCGCCATCCATATGTAAGGGATAGCTTTTGCATAGTAATTCTTAAAAATCTACCATCCCCTGTAACTTTTCAGGAGATGGTAGATTTTTTTGATGTATCATGTTTTGCTCTTGACTTTTTGATTATTTCGGTATATCAGACTAAATTCTATGGAACCAGTAAAAAGATTCAATGTATATAGAATAATTAAAGAAGGGCTGTTTATACATGAGAAGCAAATTATTGAAAGTTTAAATCGAAATTCTGATGTTCCAAGTACCAGAGGTGTTCATTGGACTCTTTCAGGAATTGAAGAAAGAGAAATTGAATTAAATTCTAATAAGAATATTAAAGTTATTTTCGGAGAGCTTATCCAATATCGTGAAAAATATTATTTGGAACAACTTGATCGGGAAAAGCATCAGGTAAGATCATATTCTTTTGATGATAATATTGTTACGAGAAGATTTTTTATGTATATTCCTGAATTTTCAGGTATTGTTTTAGAGCAAGCATCTTCTAAAGACGAAGTGTCTTCGAGAAATTATCTAGTGAAACTTATTAATAAAGGTTTTCAAGATTTGTCAATTCCTGGAAGTTGTGTGATCGAAACAATTTCCGATTTAAAGAAAATTAGTGCTAAAATTAAAGAATTAAATGAGATTACTTTTATTAAAGCTTCGATTACTCCTTCTAATCCTATTTATAATCCGATTTGGCATAAATTAGACGAGAGCTTACGTTCCCGCAATGCTGAGCGTTTGACGATAAGTGAACGGGCGCGTACATCTTCTAATGAAGGATTGAAAACAAAGATAAAAGAATGTTTGAATGAAGGAGAAAAAGTAAATTATTCTCCAGATCGTTCATATTCCATATTGGATGCAGGTTTTATGATGGCCTTGGATGGCTATGGGCAAGCAACTATTAAGGGAAAGGTATTAGGAAGTTCAAAGATAAAGATAATTAAAACGGCTGATACTCAGGAACATTTTGAAAGTAACCAAGATATAACTCGTGGTAAATTAGCAACGCTTTCTATAGCCAAATTTGAGAAATTAGCAAAAGAAAGAAAATGGAGAAAGAATTAGGAGTAAATGATAAAATAAAATATTTATTTATTGGGACTTTTTTTAGCTGGGAATTTCTTATAGTGCTCATATGCATACTTTTTTTGTGGGGAAGATGGGGAGAAATATGGATTATTGAGCATCTTAGTTGGGTGAAATCTGCTGACTGGTTAAATGGAATATTGAAAATAATTTTTATAGGACCATTCTATTGGTACTGGTTAGTTTTTAAAACATATCACACTTTGACACGAGTAGATTGCATGGAACAAAATCATTATGTTAATTGGAAATATTTCCCAATTGTAAAATTATATCACAAGATATCTTGCTATTGGTGCCTTTTTAGTGGCGTAGCATCTATAAGTAGTTTATTGATAGCTAAAGGAGAGATTTCTTATATAACTTTAGTTATATGCGTGTGTGCTAATTTGATTTCATGGAAAAGTTTTGAATCTACAAAATTAGCTGCAGAGGCTAAAGATGAAATATATCAAAAATATTCAATTTAGTAGAAAGTAACCGGATTCTCCACGGCGTTTTTCACCGCAATGAGGAACTGCACGGCCTGCTTGCCGTCCACCAGGCGGTGGTCGTAGGACAGGGCCAGGTACATCATGGGCCGGGCGACGATCTGGCCGTCCCGGACTACGGGGCGTTCCTGGATGGTGTGCATGCCCAGGATGCCGCTCTGGGGCGGGTTCAGGATGGGGGTGGAGAGCAGGGACCCGTATGTGCCTCCGTTGGAGATGGTGAAGCAGCCGCCCTGAAGGTCCTGCATGGACAGGCTCCCGCGGCGCACTTTTTCCGCCAGGGAGGCCAGTTCCAGTTCCAGCTCCGGGAGCGTTTTCCGGTCGCAGTCCCGCAGGACGGGGACCACAAGCCCCTTGTCCGTGCCGATGGCGATGGAGATGTCGTAATACAGGTTTTCCACGATGTCCGTGCCGTCGATTTTGGCATTGACCTGGGGCACCTCCTGTAAGGCCTTGACCACTGCCTTGATGAAGAAGCTCATGAAGCCGAGCTTGGTGCCGTACTGTTCCCGGTAGTTCGCGTTGAATTGTTTGCGGAGTTCCATCACGGCGGACATGTCGCACTCGTTGAAGGTGGTGAGGATGGCCGCCTGGTGCTGGGCTTCCACCAGACGGGCGGCGATGGTTCGGCGCAGCGGGCTCATGGGTTTCCTGATGAAGCGCGGATGGTTTTCCTGTTCAGCCTTCTTTTCTTCGTCAACCGGAGCTAGTTCGGGAGCGGGTGTCTCCGGCTTCTGTTCCGGGGGGAGAGCCGCGGAGGCGGGAGGGGTTGAAGCGGATTTTTCCCCTGTCTCCGGCACGCCAGCCTTTTCCGGTTCCGGAGGGACGGCATCCTGTTCCTTTTCCGGTGCGGCGCTTGAGTTTCCGGCGGCGGAAATGCGGCCCAGAACGGCACCGATGGGTACTTCCGCGCCTTCCGGGACCAGGATTTCCAGCACGCCGCTTTCATCCGCCTCCAGGTCTGTGGAGACCTTGTCCGTTTCCAGGGTTACGAGGGGGTCTCCCTTGGCTACCGGATCACCGGCATTCTTGTGCCACGCGGCCACGGTGGCGGTGGTGATGGATTCTCCGAAGTTGGGGATCAGGATGTCGCTCATGGAATAGTGATGGTTCAGGATTGTGCCCGCGGCCCGAAGGCGGTGGCGATGAGTCGTTTTTGCGCGGCGGCGTGCAGGGCCTTGGCGCCCTCCGCCGGACAGGCCATGGGTGGACGCCCCGCATACCGGAAGGAGGTGGCGAAGAGCCGCCCCAGCTTGTTCCGCAGGTGGGCCCAGGCCCCCATGTTGGAAGGTTCCTCCTGGCACCAGACGAAGTCGCGCACTTTCTGGTAGGGGGCCAGCAGGTACGTGAGCTGTTCCTGCGCCAGCGGGTAGATTTGTTCCAGCCGGATGATGACGGTGTCTGAAATGTTCCGCTCCTTCCGGTAGGCGGCCAGGTCATAATAAACTTTCCCGGTGCAGAAGACGGCGCGCGTCACCCGGTCCGGCGCCGGAGCGTCCGGGTCCGGAAGCACTTCATGGAAGCGTGAGGGAGCCAGGAATTCCCGGTGGGGGGAGACGGCCTCCGCACGGGAGAGCAGGCTCTTGGGCGTAAAGACGATCAGGGGCTTGTGCACGTTCTGGTGCACCTGGCGGCGCAGGGCGTGGAAGTACTGGGCCGGGGTGGTGGGATTGATGACCTGCATGTTGTCATCCGCGCAGAGCTGGAGGTAGCGCTCCATCCGGGCGCTGGAATGTTCGGAACCCGCCCCTTCATAGCCGTGGGGGAGCAGCAGCACGATGCGGTTCTTCTGGTGCCATTTGGCCTCCGCGGCGGCAATGAACTGGTCCACGATGACCTGCGCCCCGTTGGCGAAGTCCCCGAACTGGGCTTCCCACATCACCAGCGCGTCCGGGCAGTCCAGCGCGTAGCCGTATTCAAAGCCCAGGACGGAGGCTTCCGACAGGGAGGAGTTGTAAATGCGGAACGTGGTGGTGCCGTGGTTCAGTTTTTCCAGGGGCGTGTACAGGGAGCCGTCATTGAAATCATGCAGGACGGCGTGCCTGTGGGAGAAGGTGCCGCGCTGGCAGTCCTGGCCGGAGAGGCGGATGGCGTGGTCTTCCGCAAGCAGGCTGCCCCAGGCCAGGGCTTCCGCCATGCCCCAGTCCAGCAGGCCGCCGTCACGGAAGGCCTCCCGGCGGCGTGAAAGGAAGCGTTTTTCCAGCGTGGGATGGGGGGTGAAGCCGTCCGGCAGCTCCGTCAGGATGTTGCCGATGCTCTGGAACAGTTCCGGGCTGATTCCCGTGCGCGCGCTGGTGCGCGGGATGGGCGTTTCATCCGCATCCTCCGTGGTGGCGGGGAGGATATAGTCCGCCGGGTTTTCCTTCATCTGCTGCAAGGCCTCTTCCATGCCGTTCCAGATGTGTTCCCGGATGTCATGCTCCTGCTGTTCCGTCAATTCTCCGCGCTCCCGGAGCTCCATTCCGTACAGAGCGGCTGCGGTGGGGCGCGCCTCAATCCGTTTGGTCTGCATGGGCGCGGTGAACGCGGCCTGGTCCGTTTCATTGTGCCCCAGGCGGCGGTAGCAGTACATGTCCAGAATGATGTCCCGCCCGAACTGCTGGCGGAACTGGAGCGCGAATTCCGCCGCCCAGATCAGGTCTTCCGGGCTTTCCCCGTTGATATGCAGGATGGGGGACTGGAGCATCTGCGCCACGTCCGTGGCGTAACGGGAGGAACGGCCTTCGTCCGGGCTGGTCGTGAAGCCGATCTGGTTGTTGATGATCAGGTGTACGGTGCCCCCGGTCCGGTAGCCTTTCAGCAGGGACAGGTTGAGCACTTCCGCGACCACGCCCTGGCCTGCGAAGGCGGCGTCCCCATGCAGGACGAGCGGCAGCACACGCTTGCGCTCCGCGTCTTCCAGGTTGTGCTGCATGGCTCTGGCCCGGCCTTCCACCACGGGATAGACGGCTTCCAGATGGCTGGGATTGGAGGAGAGGCGCACATGGAGGTCATGCCCGTCCACGTGGCGCCTGGTGGCGTAGCCTAGGTGGTACTTCACGTCGCTCCTGCCGATGGGGGATTCAGGCAGGTAGTCCGGCGTGAATTCGTGAAAAATGGTTTTCAGCGGCTTGTGGAGGATATTGGCGAGCACGTTCAGTCTTCCCCGGTGGGCCATGCCCATTTCAATGTGGGAGACTCCGGCGGCGGGGCACCGCTTGACGAGCGCGTCCAGCAGGACAATGGCGCCTTCCCCCCCTTCCAGGGAAAAGCGTTTTTCTCCGATGAAGCGCTTGCCAAGGAATTCCTCAAACAGTTCCGCCTTGCAGAGATGGAAAAAGGCGTCCCGCCGGACTTCCGGACCGTAATCCACGCCGTTCGCCCGGAGCTTGATCTTTTCTTCAATCCAGGAGCGGATTTCCAGATTGTCAATGTGGTGGTATTCAAAGCCGATGGCCCCGCAGTAGGTCCTTTGCAGGTGGGTGATGATTTCCCGGAGGGTGAAGGTCCGCCCGTCCATGAACGTGCCGATGTTGATGGGCTGGTCCATGTCTTCCTCCCGGAAGCCCATTTCCTCCAGATTGACGGGCGTGCACGACTTGTCCGGGGAGGCCAGGGGATTGAAGTGGGAGCACTGGTGCCCCATGACCCGGTATGCCCGGATGAGCTGGTTGACGCGCCCGCGGCATTCCGCGCTTTCCGGCGGCACGGTGTAGGGGGAGGCGTCCGTACCGTTTCCGGTATTCCCGTGTTCCTGCGGAGCGCCTCCGCTGCCCAGTTCATAACCCTCAAACCAGGCTGCCCACAGCGGGTCTACGGAAAGAGGGTCATTCTTCCATGATTCATGGAGCGCCGTGATTTCCTCAGGCGCGAGTCTGGAAAAGATGGAGGCGTTCATGCTGATGGAGGTTATTCTCTGTTCTCTGATCACTATTCACCGCCCGCCGGGCATCAATAGCTGTGCTCGTCCAGTTGTACCTTGCCGCGGAAAACCCAGTAGATGGCGGCGGAATAAGCCAGGACCAGGGGAACGCCGATCAAGGCGATGTAGGTCATCACGATCAGGCTTTCCCGCGTGGATGAACCGTTGACGAGCGTCAGGGAGTGTTCCGGATTGGGCATGGAATAGAGCAGGTTGGGGAACATGGAGGCCCCGAACATGGCCATCATGCAGCCCATGGTGGAGCAGGAGGCGATGAAGGCCCAGCCCGTACGGTTTTTGCTCATGAATATCCAGATGGCCGCAATGGAGACGGCCGCCAGCGCGGCAATGCCGTAGATCCACGGAGAGCGTTCCAGCGCGGCGGCCACGTGCGGCACGTACAGGAGAGTGGCCGCGCCGTGAAGGATGATCAGGATGGTGAAGATGATGATGCAGGGCTTGAGCAGGCTTTTGATTTTCTGCTGTAGTTCTCCCTGTGTCTTCATCATCAGGAAGATGCCGCCGTGCATGGCGAACAGGGCCACTGTCGTGACGCCCAGCAGGAGGGCGTACGGGTTCAGCAGGCTCAGGAAGGTGCCCGTGAAATTGCCCTGTCCGTCCAGGGGAATGCCCCTGGTGACGTTCCCCATGGCTACGCCGATGAGCAGGGCGGCCAGGAGGCTGCTGATGGAGAAGGTGGTGTCCCACCCGCGGCGCCACCATTTCATGGGCTGCTTGCTCCGGAATTCAATGGAGACGGCCCGGAAGATCAGGGTGAGCAGCAGGAGCATGAAGGCCAGGTAGAACCCGGAGAAAACGGAGGCGTACACGTACGGGAAGGCGGCGAAGAGGGCGCCTCCGCCCGTGATGAGCCAGACTTCATTGCCGTCCCAGACGGGACCCACGGCGTTAAGTATCAGCCTTCGGTTCTCGTCGCCCTTGATAAAGAACTGGAGGGTTCCGGTGCCCAGGTCAAAGCCGTCCAGAATGGCATACCCGGAGAACAGGATGCCGACGAGGATGAACCAGATGATTTGCAGGTCTGTAAGAGTGAGGTTGTCCAACATGGTTTTAACGGGGGATGGGGGTTAGTCTTTGATGAAAGGAACCTGGAGCTTGCCTTCTCCCGTTCCGTCGTCTTCCTTCGCTTCCTGGTCCGGTCCCTTGTGGATTTTATGGGTGATCTGATAGAGGAAGAGGGCCAGCAGCAGGGCGTAAATCACGCCGAACATGCCGAGGGAGGAAAGGGCTTCCGCCGGGGTAAGGGTGGGGGAGACGGCGTCTTCCGTCCTCAGGATGCCGTACACGATCCACGGCTGGCGTCCCATTTCAGCCACGGCCCAGCCCACCTGGTTCGCGATCTGGGGGCCCAGCACGGCGAAGATGAAGCACCAGAGCAGCCAGCGCTTTTTGAAAAGCCAGCCCCTTTTCCAGCCCCACAGCCCCACCAGGAAAAGCGCGGCCAGCGCGCAGCCGATCAGGATCATGATGTGGAAGGAATAAAAGACGGGCAGGATGGGGGGGCGTTCGTCCTGCGGGATGTCATTCATGCCGGTGATGGGCGTATCCAGGTCATGGTGGGTCAGGAAGGTGAGCAGGTACGGGATGGAGATGCCCGTGACTTCATGGGTGGACGGGTTCATCCAGCCGACAAGGTGGAGGGAAAGCGGAGCTCCCGTTTCCATGACTCCTTCCATGGCGGCGAATTTGGCGGGCTGGTGGATGGCGACTTCCCGTCCGCTGGAGTCTCCCGTAAGGCCCATGCCCACTACGCCGATGAGGCCGATGACCAGGGCCACCTTGAAGCTCTTTTCCGCCCCCGCGGTAAAACGGTTTTTCAGGATGTACCAGGCGGAAACGCTGAGGACGAGCGTAGCGCCCGCCAGCCAGCATCCGGCCAGGGCGTGCGTCAGGCGGTCCATGGTGGAGGGGTTGAAGACCACCTCATAAAAACTGGTGATGTGTGCCTGGATTTTTCCGTTCACTTCCACCAGCTTGTAGCCGGCGGGCGTCTGCATCCAGGAATTCGCCACGATGATCCAGATGGCGCTGAAGTGGGCGCCCAGGGCCACCATGCAGGAGGAGAAGAAGTGCATCTTGGGGCCCACCTTGTCCCACCCGAAGAGCAGGATGGCCAGGAAGCCGGATTCCAGGAAGAAGGCGAAGATGCCTTCCGCCGCGAGGGGGCTGCCGAAAATATCGCCCACGCAGCGGGAATAATCCGCCCAGTTGGTGCCGAACTGGAATTCCATCACAATGCCGGAGGCCACCCCCAGGGCGAAGATGATGCCGAAAATCTTCGTCCAGAACTTGGCCTGCTTGTGGTAAAGATCGTTTTTTGTTTTCAGCCAGAGGCCTTCCAAAGCCACCAGAACCACTCCCAGGCCGATGGTCATCGGCGGGAAGATGTAGTGGAACATGATGGTGAGAGCGAATTGAATACGGGATAATAAGACCGGATCGTCCATGATTGATTGGGGATGAGTGGTTTTTAATGGAACAAGATGCCGGCAGCCAAATTCCGGTACCTTCATGATTTATACATCCCAAACGGTCCTTTGTTCAATTATTTTCCTTTTTGTCCAATAACTTTTTTAGATTATCTCTAAAAAAGAATGGTTTAGAGCAGGATGGACACGGCGGTTCCCTCTTCCACCAGCCCAAAAAGGGCCAGCATGTCCGCGGGGGAAAGGCGGATGCAGCCGTGGGAATCCGGCGTTCCCAGCCGCTCTGGATGGTTGGTGCCGTGGATGTAAATGTAGCGTTCCCGCGTATTGGCGTTTTCCGGCTCCAGACCGTCCAGCCACAGGATGCGCGTCAGGATGAGGTCGGAATGTTCATCCAGTCCCTCAGGAAGGGCGGCGGGGTAATGGCCGGCCGGGAGGCGTGAAAGGAAAATGGTGTCCGCCGGTTCTCCTTCCCCTATTTTCCGGCAGATGCGGAAACGGCCCGTGGGCGTTTTTCCGGACCCTTCTTCAAAACCCACGCCCGCTTTCCCGCTGGAAACGGGGCACCGGAACAGGATGGTTCCGGACGCTTCCAGCGTCAGTTCCTGCCGGGGCAGGTCAATGCGTATGCAGGAGGCGGACACGGCGGAGGAAAGAGATTGGTCAGGCCTGCTGTTCCATCCGGGCGATGATGGCCTGGATGGCGGCTGTCAGTTGCCGCGCCACGCTGTTGTAGGCGGACTGCCCGCAGCCGATCGGGTCTGCAATGTTGCGGTTGTCCGTGTAGCACGTGACCAGCCTGATTTTGTCCGCGTGCTCGGGAAAATTGGCAAGGAGTGCGGCCAGGTGGCTCTCCGTCATGGCATAAACGGCTGTGGCGTTCTCCATCAGCTCACCGGTCACGGGGCGGCTTTCATGGCAGGACAGGTTGACGCCGTGCGCCTCCAGCACATGGAGCGTTTCCGGGCTGGCCTCCTGGCCTTGCCAGGCGGAGGTTCCCGCGGAACCGGCCTGCCATTCCGGGTGGCCTGCGGAAAGCTTGCGGAAAAGGCCTTCCGCCATGGGGCTGCGGCAGGTGTTGCCGGTGCAGACGAAGAGGATGTGTTTGCGCTGTGTCATGAGTGGGGGCGTTATCTTTTGGAGTGATGGGGAATAGGCACCTCGTTGGGCTCCTGGTACAGGTTGTCCGGGGGAAGAACGTGGCCCGCTCCGCTGCCGTCCGCGAGGGGCGTTCCGGCGTCCTCCTCCTCTTCATCCGCGTCTCCGGAGGGAGGCGCCAGCCAAGGGAACAGGCGGGCCGCCAGCGCCACGCACAGCACGCCCGTGACGGGCGTCATGACAGGGAACCAGGTATCATGCACGGAGAACAGGTACCACGCAATAACCGGAGAAGCCAGGATGCAGAAACCCCAGATGATGAAGCGGCCCCGGCGCTGGAAGCGCAGGGCCCATACGGCCAGGAGCAGGACGTCCAGCACGATGACCCATTGCACCCAGGCGGGAGCCGCCGGAATCAGCACGGGGGGGGCCGGGGCCAGGGAGCCCATGATGCTGCGGATGGCCTGGGCGGAAAGGAGGGCCTGCGCGTCCGGAGTCTCGGAAAGGGCGGATGGCTCGGAGACGATGACCGCATCCGCGGAGGAAAGCAGCTTCCTGACGGCGGTGGTATCCGGCGGCCGCAGGCCGGACATGACGGGCACGATCACCTCCTTCGTGTCCAGCAGGGTGGGGCTGCTGTGTTCCGCCAGGGGAATGCGGCCGTACTCGTCCAGGGGGAGGGAACGCTTGTTGCCCAGGAAAAGGGTCTCTCCCGGAATGATCTTCACGTCGCCGGGCTTCAGGTCCAGCGCATTCAGGGCGGCGATCAGCGGCAGGGTGGGAATGATGTCTCCGCCCCAGCGGACGAAAAGGGGAGCAGATACCCGGTTTTCCGGGGAGGGGGAAAACAGATCATTGTTTTCCACGACGGTGCCCAGGGTGCGGGCTTCCGTCACCAGTTGCGGAGGTTCTCCCACCAGCTTGTCTGCACGGGGAAAACGGTCCGTCTTTCCCACGATGTTGGCGGCGGGAACAGCCAGGTTCTTCCAGTCCGGGGGCAGAGGCGCGTGGCGGGAGGACTCGCTCATCTGCCGTCCCAGGGCCTTGTGGCGGAAGCGGTCCAGTTCATAGCCCGCCGCGGCTTTCACGATGCTGTCCGGCTCCTCCTCCCAGGCCAGGGGCGCCATCACGTAAACATTCTTGGCTCCCTGCTCATACAGGTGGCGGAACAGCACCGTGTAATCCATGGGATTGGGCGGATAGGTGGCAAAACTGTTCAGGGAGGATTCCCGGTGCAGTGAAACGACGGGAAGCTGGGCCGTCTGCCCGTTGTTGAAATAATCATAGGGTTGGAGGACGATGCTGTCTTCCTCATTCAGCCCTTCCGGATGAATGCTCCGGTACTCCCCGGCCAGGGAGCGTTCAGCCGCCCATTCATAACAGAAAACGGTGGGCGGGAGAAACACGTACCCCAGAATCCATCCCAGACCCAGGGAAATCTGGAACAGGGACAGAATGAGCAGGAATCTGGGAGACAGCGTCATTGGGTCAGGAAAGAAAAGTCATGCTAACATGGCTGCCAGCGGTTCTGCAAGCGTGGAGCCGGGCAGGAGCCTCCGCAGGTGTTCCAGTCCGGCGGGAATCTGGGCCAGATACCAGGTTTTTCCGTGGTTGTGGCCTATGTTGGCGTAGGCGCCCAGCATCTGCATGACCCGCTGCAGGGCGCAGGCGCGGAAAATGTGGCCATCCAGGGGGTGGCCCGTGATTCTTTCCCACTCCCGGAGCAGCTCCTGCACCTGTTCCGGTTCCAGACGGGCATAGCCGTCATAAACGAGGGAGGCCAGGTCATACTCCGCGCGTCCTCCGCGCATGCCCTGGAAATCAATCAGCCACGTTTTTCCCGCGTGGATGTGCACGTTCTGGGACTGGCTGTCCCGGTGGACGGGGCACGCCGGGAGGGAAGCGAGGAACTGCGCCAGCTCTTTTAGGGCCGGGTGGTTCAGGAAGGCCTCCGTCTCCATTCCCAGATGGGTGCCCAGCAGGTGCTCTGCAAAATAGGACTGCTCCCAGCGGTACAGGGCTTCATCAAAAGCGGGCTGGAGGCGGAACTCTTCCGGGAACGGACAGTCGTGGAGCAGATGAAGCTGTTCCATGGCCCGGATGTAGCGCGTGCGCAGGGTGGGCCAGGGTTCTCCCCGGAAGCCCAGCAGGTTGGCATCCCCCAGGTCTTCCACCAGGGCGGCGCCGCAGCCGGGGCCGAGCGGTTCATAATCGTAAACCTCCGGCACGTTGACGCCGTGGGCGTGCAGATGCCGGTCCGCGGGAATAAAGGAATCATTATCCGCGCGGTCATTTCCCCAGAGGATGCCGATGCATGTGCGGCCGCCAAGCCGGATGCGGACGATGGTGCGCCCGGACGCGCCCAGAACCAGGGTATGGAAATCTTCTTCCCTCGGCACGACGTGAAAACTCCGTTGAACCAGGCTGGACAATTCTTTCATGAAAGGGCGCGGCGATGGGGCCTTGAGGAAGGGGGGGCGGACGGAGGGCCGGAGCGTTCTCCGTCCGCCGGAAAGGGTGCAGGGAATGAATCAGGCCGGGAATTGGCGGTCTTCCCCGTAACCGTAATGTTCCACGACGTAATCCACGTCCTTGTCTCCGCGGCCGGAGCAATTCACCAGAATGGCGCCGCCTCTGTTTTCCCGGGCCCACTTCATGGCGTAAGCGATGGCGTGGGAACTTTCCAGGGCGGGAATAATCCCCTCATAACGGGAAAGCTTGAAAAAGGCGTCTACGGCTTCCTCATCCGTGGCGGTCACGTAATTTACGCGTCCGATGTCGTGCAGGTAGGCGTGTTCCGGTCCCACGGAAGGATAATCCAGCCCGCTGGCTACGGAATGGACCGGGCCGGGATTGCCGTCCTCGTCCTGGAGCATGATGCTCTCGAACCCGTGCAGGACGCCCTTGCTCCCGTAGGAAATGGAAGCGGAATGGTCCCCCAGCCTGGGACCCTTGCCGAGGGGTTCCACGCCGTAAATGTCCAGCGGGTCTCCCAGGAAGGCGGTGAACATGCCCATGGAATTGCTGCCGCCGCCCACGCAGGCGCAGACCGCGTCCGGAAGAAGGCCCGTCATTTCCAGGAACTGTTCCCGGGCTTCCACGCCGATGCACATCTGGAAATCGCGCACCATCTGCGGGAAGGGATGCGGACCTACTACGGAACCGATGCAGTAAATGGAATCCTGATAGCTGTTCAGGTAGGAATCAAACGCGGAATCCACGGCTTCCTTCAGGCTCTGGAGTCCGTGCGTGACAGGCACCACCTTCGCGCCCAGAATCTTCATGCGCGTGACGTTGGGAGCCTGCTTGGCAATGTCCACCGCGCCCATGTGAACCTCGCATTCCAGGCCGAAGAAGGCCGCCGCCGTGGCCAGCGCCACGCCGTGCTGCCCGGCGCCCGTTTCCGCAATGATGCGCTTCTTGCCCATGTACTTGGCGAGAAGGCCTTCACCCATGCAGTGGTTGAGCTTGTGGGCGCCCGTATGGTTCAGGTCCTCCCGCTTCAGGTAAATCTGGGAGGTGCCCAAGTGGCGGGAAAGGCGTTCGCAATGGTAAACCGGAGTGGGACGGCCCTGGAACTGCTTGCGGATGCGGCGCAGTTCATTGATGAACTGGGCGGAATGGGCAATCGTCTGATAGGCTTCCGTGATTTCTTCAAAAGCGGGAACAAGCTCGTCCGGCAGGTAGACGCCGCCGTATTCGCCAAAGCGGCCCTGGGCGTCCGGAAAATTGCGTAAATAAGTGTGAAGATCCATGGTCTGTTGCATTCGTGACTGACAGTATTTAGCACGATGCCCCAATTCAGGCAAAAACAATCTCCTCAGGAAGCTCTTTTAAAAAGGAAGGAGGATTCCCCTGAGTTCCGGGCAGGATTAGACCGGGAAGCCTCCCTTCCAGCTTGGAGCAGAGAACGCCTGTGCCGTGGATGATGGATGCCGGTAGAACTGCCTCTTGCAATCAGGGAGCGCTGCAGACCTTTGCGGCAACTGGAAAATAACTGAAAAATCTAAAAAAGCCTTCCAAAACCAGTGAATATTGGCGCCTTTTCTCAGCGCAAGGCTGATGGGAAAACGGAGATTAAGCCAGACGGCGCTTTTTAATGGACTTCCCGGTATCCGCCAGCGTCTGGCGTGCGTCAGGGTCTGCTCCGGCCATCAGGGCGGCCAGGTCCCGGACGATGTTCTGGCGCATGCGGTCCACCAGATCGCGCCCCTCCTGGGTAATGGCGACCATGATTTTACGGCGGTCCTTGGCCGCGCTCATGCGCTTCAGGTAGCCCATCTCCTGAAGTTTGTCCACCATGCCGGTAGCCGCAGCGGTGGAATGCCCCATCTTCAGGGCAATGCTGGACATGCTCAGAAAATCCTCGCTTGCCAGGTAGGTCAGCAGGAAAAACTGGGGATAGGAGACCTTGCCCTCATTCAGTTCTGAAGAAAGATTCAGAATGCAGGAACGTTGCGTGAACAGGATGAAATCCGCCAGCTTATTTGCTTCTTCGGAAATGGAGCTCATGGTCGTTGTGAATGTCGGGGGGTAGGTTTGGTAACGGTGCCGTCCGGAGGCTTGGCGGCGGTTCAGCCAACCTACCGCCGCGGCCTTCACCGGGCAAGTCAAAAATATAAATTTTTATTAAAATTTTACATTTGCGGATAATAAGCCTTTTGATGGTATTTGGAATACAATATGTTGAATGTTAATAGAATGATGGTATTTTGAAGATAGAATGTGAATAACATGTTAAAAATTGGTGTAAGATATTGATGAGTGAAAGTTTCTTCGGATACCTGCCTCAAGTTGCGGAAAAACTGGCATAAAAGCGTGTCACAGCATGACAAGTCCGGGATGCGGAATGTCCCTGCGGAGGGAATGCGGTAGGAGAAAACAACCCGTTTCTGGAAAATTTTATAGGGTTGTGGGACGGAAAAAGCGGGATGGCGAAGCCCTTCCGGATGGGGCGGATACAGGTGCCGGGGGCCCTCAGCAGGGAAGGAAAGTCATGCTTTCCTTCAAGGTTTCACAGGGAGGGTTGCCGGAATACCCAGCAGCATTTGGGCGTTTTTGTGTCTGTAGCATGCCCATTTGGTTCCAGGCGGGAAAAAGGCCCTTCAACCCCCTTGAAACGGCCGGGAAGACCTGTAGCAGGGCCTGGCGGTTTCTGGACCCAGGGAAGCATGATAGGGCCATTGCAGGGCAAGATGGCCTGATCCGGTGTTTCTTCCGATGCCCGCGCTGCCGGGAGCAAGGGGCTCCCGTCCCTTACGGACTCCGGAAGGCAAATGAAGAAGGACCAATTCCCTTTCCCTGTGCTCCGGAGGATAGTTCAGGCACCAAAGCCGGAAGGCTTCCGCTCCCGCGGCGGTGTTCCGTTCAAGCCGCGCTATATGTCCTTTGCGGTGGCTTTTGATGGCCGCGCTGCCGGGAACAAGGAACTCCCGGCCCTTGTAAAATCTCCTGTGGAGACGCGTTTGATTCGTTGATCTTTCATCTACCCTGCGCCATCCCTCCCCCGGAGGTTTTCCTCTGCACAAAAAACGGCCATCCTCCGGAACAGGGCTTCCGTGAGGAAGCTTGCCGGAGAATGGCCGGGAAGAGGGTTGCAGCACGTTAATTGGCGGGGGGAGGCGTAAAGATGCGGGCGCCCAGCTCCTTGTCCATGAGCAGCATTCCCTGGCCTTCTCCCTTGATCATGCGCAATTTGCTGATGATGTCCTTGACGGTTTCTTCTTCTTCCACCTGTTCACTGACGAACCAGTGCAGGAAAATGTCCGTGGCGAAATCCTTTTCCTCCTTGGAAAGGCGGACCAGGTCGTTGATGCGGCGCGTGACTTCCTGCTCGTGAGTCAGCGTTTCTTCAAACATTTCCAGAATGTTGGACCAGCTTGCGGCCGGGGCGTCAATGGAAAGCATGGTGAACTGGCCGCCGCGCGCCAGAAGGAAATCGTAAAATTTCAGGGCATGGGCGGTTTCTTCCTGGTACTGGACGCGCATCCAGTGGGCAAACCCCGTCAGGCCGGCGTCCTGCAGGTATGCGGACATGGCCAGGTAAAGGTTGGCTGAATACATTTCCCATTTGATTTGCTCATTGAGAGCAGTTGCCATTGTTGTACTGATCATATGTAAAATCCTGTTGATTTCCTTCTCTTCTACAAAAGAAAGTCCGCAGAATCAAGATAATCCTGCGGACTGTATGACGGGGAATTCGGAAAAAGCGTCAGGCTTTTACGGCAGCGGTTTCCGGAACATTTTCCGCAGGAACCTCTTCCTCCGCGGGAGCGGCGGGTGCTTCTGCGGGTTCCGTCATCGTGTCAGTTTCTTCTGCCGGCTCCTCTTGGGCTGCCGGGGCTTCGGAAGGAGAGCTGCCGGCCTTCTGCTCCTGGGGGGCGGGTGCTTCTTCCACAGGCTTGTCCTGTGCTTTCTCTTCCGTCTTCTGTTTGTCCTTGGGCGCCTTCTTGGGAGAGGGCGCCTGGGCCGGAACGGCCTTCGGACGGCTGACGGTGTTGTTGGAGAACACCAGAATATAACCCTGTTCGGAAAGCCAGAACAGGTCGCGGACCAGGTTCTGCTGTTTTTCCGTGGCCTGGGCCACTTCCTCTTCCGTGGCTTTTTCCGGGTCCGGAACGGGGGCCAGTTCCTTCAGCATGGCGTCCACGCCCTTGCCCGGATTGCTGGCCGCCCAGGTGGCGATGGACATCAGGGAATCCGACAGGACGGTGCCTTCTTCCATGGCCTTGGGACGCGCGGGGCCTGTGTAATGGTTGCCCTTCCATTTGAAAATGGGCATGTGGTGGCGTGCCAGCCCGTGGCAGAGGTTCGGGATCAGCATGCTGGGATGGCGGCGTGTGGTGCCGGACAACTGGATCAGGTGCGCCCACAGGCCTGGGGAAAGGTGGTTCTTCTTCACGGCTCCGTTGACGAACACCTTGTCCGTGATGTCATAGCAGTCCTCAAAATGGTTGGACTCGAAATCCTGCTCCACGGCGGCGGGAGATTCCAGAAGGACTTCGGAGGCCCCTTCGCGCACGGGTTTCCACGCAGTGCGCTTGGAAACGGCGTTCTGCCAGGCCTGTACGGCTTCTTCGCTCTTGTCCGTCACGATCTTGGAGCGGAACGCCTCAAAGGGCATGTTGGCAAACTTGGTGCGGTGCAGGTTCATCAGGGCGGACTGGTAGCCGTGCCAGTTGACGGGGCCCACCAGTTCGTTATTCAGGGAACACTTGGCAATCGCCTTGAAATCGCCCTTAGGCGCTTCCACTTCCTGTTCCACGGCCTCATAATACTTGGGCATCCAGGAAGACTGCCAGAGATGCTTGACGGCCTCCTGGCGGGAGATGAAGCAGCCGCCGTCGCCGTGCTTGCAGTGGTAAAGGTCCGGGCCGTTCTCCTGCTTCATGAACACCAGGTCATAGCGGTCATAGGCGCCCATGACCACCTTGGCCAGGTCCAGCAGGGAAATGGTGCGGCGGTGCTTCTGCACCTCCTGATGCAGGGCGGCCAGGCCGGAATCCACGGGGCGCAGCTCCACGCGCAGGCCTTCTGTGGGTTCCGCCATCGGGGGGCGGGAAGCCTCTTCCCGGCGGTCTCCGTCGCGGCGCGGACGGAAGGAACCGCGGGCGCGGTCGTCCCGGTTGAACCTTCTTTCACCGCTCTGACCGTCAAAACGGCGTTCCCCGCGGGGCTGCCGCCCTTCCCGGTTATCGCGCCGTGGCCGGCGGTCGCCTCCCTGCCTGTCCCCGGACCTGCGTTCCGGGTAGGACGCGGCACGTTCCTGCCGGGCACCCGGTCTTGCCCAGGCCGGACCGAATTGGAAATCGGCCAGGCCGGAAAGATCCGGAACTTGCTGCTTGGGGTCTGTGGAAGGAGTTTCGTCGGTCATCATGTACGGGTTGTTTCAATAGCAACTAAATGAGGTAGATGGCAATCATTTTACGTGCAAACAGGGTGAAAATTGTTCAAAATGTCATGAAATGCATCTGGAAAGGCAAATATTCCCGGTGCATTCTTCAAATCCAACCTTTGTCAAATTCTCTATTATGGATAAAATACGTCAACGCCTTTCCGATCTTGGTTATGCCATTTATGATGCGCCCGCGCCCGTAGGCTCCTACGTGCAGTGCGTCCGCACAGGAAACCTGCTTCACCTCTCCGGCGGCATTTCCGTCAACGGTGAGGACAAATACTTCGGCAAGGTAGGGCAGGATCTGACGGTGGAAGAAGGGCAGGCCGCTGCGCGCGCCGCCATTCTGAACCGTCTGGCCGTCATTGTGCAGGCGGTGGGTTCCCTGGAAAAAGTCTCCCGCATCGTGGCCATGAACGGCTTCGTGAATGCTGGTCCCGATTTTTACGATCATCCCAGGGTGCTGAACGGCGCCTCTGACCTGCTGGTGGAAGCCTTTGGTGAAATCGGCCGTCACAGCCGCACCGCCGTGGGCGTGTCCGCACTGCCGCTCAATGTGGCGGTGGAAATCAGCATGGTGGTGGAAGTCTGCGACTAGGATTTAAAAATCCGGAAGGGGATTCGTGCTTGAATCCCCGCAATATTCCGGTAGAGTGCCCTCCGGCAAATGCCCTCGTGGCGGAATGGTAGACGCTGCAGACTTAAAATCTGTTGTCCGCAAGGACGTACCGGTTCGAGTCCGGTCGGGGGTACTTGGCTAAATACCAATTCCAATCTATGTAGATAAAAAGCCCGCTGCCTGCGGGCTTTTTATTTTGTTCACGGCACCGGATGGAGCGCCGCAGACCCCTGCGGCAACTGAATCAAACGTCCGCAGGCCATGCTGCCCTTTTAAAAGGGAGGGACAACGCCAAAAACGGAGGAGGAGTTTTTGGAAAAAATTTCATAGACCGAATCCTCCACATTCTACCAATACGCTGAGACGGTAATTTTTAAAACCGGGTTTTGCAAGGGAGATAGGGAGAAGAGAAAAAGAGGGAGGTATATTCATGTTTAAACCGGGATCATGATAGATTCTGTTTTTACCCAGGGTATATAACGGGTATATGGTCAGTATGACTTCCCTCTCGCGTCTCAGAATGATACTGTTTTGTGGATTGATGGGATGCCCTTTTCTTGTTCATGGAAAGATAAAAGAAGGCGTATCTGTTATAGTGCCCGAACAATCTTCCAGGGAAGATATCCTTAAATTAGCTGTTCAAGTGAGGCCTTCCGGCCGCCAGCTGGATTACCAGCAGAGGGAAATGGTAGGATTTATTCATTTCAGTGTGAATACGTTCACCGGAGCGGAATGGGGAACAGGCAAGGAAAATCCCGGCGTATTCAATCCTTCACGTCTGGATGCCCGCTCATGGGTCAAAACGTTCAAGGACGCCGGAATAACTGCTGTGATTCTGGTAGCCAAGCATCATGACGGCTTCTGCCTGTGGCCCTCTAAACAGACGGATCATAATATTTCACGTTCTCCCTACAAGGGCGGGAGGGGGGACTTGGTCCGGGAAGTTGCCGATGCCTGCCGCGAATTTGGTGTGAAGCTTTGTATTTATCTTTCTCCCTGGGATATGCATGAAAAGAGTTTTGGTACCGAAGAATACAATGATTTTTATATCAAACAGTTGGAAGAATTGTTGACGAATTATGGTCCCGTTTATCTTCTGTGGTTTGACGGCGCTGGCGTGGAAAGCAAGGTTAATGGAAAGCAGATGCCTTTTGCATGGGCGAAAATTTTCAAGCGCGCCAGGGAATTGCAGCCGGATGTGCTGCTTTCCGGTTCTGCTCCTGATATTCGGTGGGCAGGCAGTGAAATGGGAAGAGGAAGGGAAACGGAATGGTGCGTGCAGGGCATCACTGCTACGCCCCGCCTGTTTGGAGGCAATAATCTCGGGATTAAGGCCAAAGCAAAAAATTTGGGCTCCATTGACAGTTTGATGGGAAAAAAGCAGCTGGTCTGGTATCCGTCGCGGGCCGGATTGCCCTTGCGCAGGGGATGGTTCTATCATGAACGGGATGACGGGTCTACCAAGTCTCTGGATTATCTGGTGGACTGCTATTTTTCTACGGTGGGTCAGAATTCCAATGTGTTGCCCAATCTTTCTCCCAACAAGGAGGGGCTTATTCCACAAAAGGATGCTGCCAGGCTTATTCGGTTTGGTCGCATTATTGCAGGGATGAAGAGTCATGATCTGGCCAAAGGGGCCAAGGCGAAAGCTCTTTCCGGATGGTTCGGAAATACGGATTCCAGCTTGTTGTTTGACGATAGTCCGTTTACAGGGTGGACCACTGCTGAGGGAACGACACAGGCGGAGGTGGAAATCGAATTGAACGGTGCGAAGAAATTTAATGTGGTAAAATTACAGGAAAACGTGCGGGATTATGGTCAAAGGGTGGAGCGTTTTGCCGTTGACGCGTGGATTAATGGAGAATGGAAGAGGTTGAAAGAAAGCACTACCATTGGCTTCCGTAAAATGCTCAGATTGCCTGAGGTTGTGGAAACGGACAAATTGAAAGTGTCGTTTCTGGATGCCCGCGTTTCTCTTTCCTTCAGCAATTTTTCCCTGTATTACCTGGCTCCGTTTAAAGAAAGCGCTGATACGGATGCTGTTCGCAAGAAGCTGGCCCGGAAGGGTTGGAGCATTACCGTTTCCGGAAAAAAGCTGCCGCCTGATCAAGTGAAACGAATGATGGATGGCCGTACGGACAGTTGGGGCGAAATTTCTTTTTCTCCCGGAGCCTGTGACCTGGTGGTTGACACGGGCAGGAAACAAGAGATTTCCGGTCTTATTTATACACCTGTGATGGAAGGAGGTCCGGGGCACATTGAAATGTATAAGATTTATCTTAGCCAGGATGGCAAAACATGGGGCAAGCCTGTAGCCTCGGGGCGTTTTGGCAATATCGTCAACAATCCCGTGGAACAGGAGGTGAATTTTCCGCCGGCAACGGCTAGGTTTGTGAAATTCTGCGCTGAAAAAGGAGCGGATGGTACACGCAAGGCGGCGGTGGCGGAACTGGATTTATTGTAGGCGGCGAAGAGTTGTTCTGCGGGGCTGACGAACGCCACGGGTTGAACGGGCGCCGCTATCATTTCTGGAATTAACCGAAGATATGGATGGTGATGTACCTGTGGCTGTGGGGCCGGGAACCGAAATTCCTGGGAGAACCTGTGGCGCTCCCGGAGAAAAAATGATCAACCCCTCATGCGGCCCGGAGACGTCTTGTCGCATGCAGTTCGGCAAACCTTGAGGAATGCCCGTACCTTGGTCCATGACGGACGGGATGAACCAGTCATGCCGGTTACGGGGAGGAATCTGCCATATTCACGGAGAATGGTCCAGAGAGAGTGCGTGGCCATTCCGCCACAGGAAAGGGGATAAAATAAGGTTCGCAGAACCAATCCCCTATGCTAGGGTGCAGGGCATGGATGATGCTGATCATGCGGTACGGGATGCACTGCCGCCGCGATGGCTGGAATGGGCGGTGGAACTTCAGTTCCTGGCCCAGGCCGGGATCACTTATTCGCGGGACCCCTATGATCTGGAACGTTTCCAGCGGCTTAGGGAAATTGCGGCGGAAATCATGAGCGCCAAGTCCGGCCTGGATATGGACACGGTGCGGGGGCTGTTTTGCAATGAAACCGGTTTTCAGACTCCGAAGATGGATACCCGCGCTGCCATTTTCCGGGAAGGTAAACTATTGCGGGTGAAGGAAACGGCCTCCGGATTATGGTCCCTGCCGGGCGGCTGGGTGGATGTGAATCAGTCCGTGCGCGACAACATGGTCAAGGAAGTTCGGGAAGAGGCGGGACTGGACGTGGAGGCCGTGCGCCTGATCGCCCTGCATGACCGGAACAGGCACAACCCGCCCCCCTATGCCTACGGAGTGTGTAAAATCTTTGTCTTGTGTGAGGAGAAGGGAGGGGCCTTCCAGGCCAATCCGGAAACCTGTGAAAGCCGCTGGTTTGACCGGGATGAACTGCCGCCCATGGCTCTGGAAAAGAACACGCCGGAACAGGCGCTTCTCTGTTTTGATGCAGCGGAAAATCCCTGCTGGAATCCCGTGTTTGATTAAAAAAGAGGAAATCCGCGGCAAAATCATTGACTCTTTCCTGGAAAGTGCTATGCCAGTTCCAGCGGCTTGTGAACAACAGGCTGCTCCATTCCGACTGTAACGTTCCCTTCTTCTAGCGGTCAGGAAGGCCGTCTCTCCAACGGCAAAGGCTCGGTTCAACTCCGGCAGGGAATGCCATTCGGCGCTTGATGTTGTATAGAGGCATGGCGGATGGATAGAGGAGGCGGAGCATGCGGTTTTGAATGGGTTGGGAGAGTTCCCTTCTTCAGGGCATGATATTCCTATAAATTCATTTACCGGAAAGGCAGGAAGGAATATAGTCTGAAAGATAAGATGGTATGCCGGATAGCGGCGATGCCTTTCCGGTGTCAGGAGGGCACAGGCGTTCCATCTTTTAATGAAAGGAAGATATTTATGAGCACATCCATCTTCAATAACAGGAAACCGGATTCCGCCAAACTTCTTCAATTCGGTTTTTGGGAAGAAGAAGACGGTTATGCCTATGAAACTTCCATTGCCGCAGGATTATTCCGCATGGCCGTTGCAGTCGCAAAAGGAGGAGAAGTGGATGCCCGGGTGATGGATACAAAAACGGGGGAGGAATACGTCCTGCACCGTACGTCTTCACGGTTTCCGTGGCGTTTGCGCCGCCGGAGTGACGGAGAGGAATACATACCCCTGCATGGCACGGCGGAAACCATGGAATCTTTTGGCAAAATGGTCAAATTGGACTATGAGGAAATTCTTTTGGAGATTGCGGAGAAGTGCTTTGTGCCGGATGTCTTCAACAATGAGGACACGAAAAAGGTCATTTCCTATGTAAGTGATGCCTATGGAGAGGAATTGGAATTTTTATGGAAGCGATTTTCCGACAATGCTATATGGCGCAGGCAGGACACCGGAAAGTGGTACGGTGCGCTGCTGGTGCTCTCCAAACGGAAGCTGGGACTTGATTCCGACGAAAAGGTCGACGTCATCGACCTTCGCATCAAGCCGGAAGAAGTGGAAGCGGTGGTGGATCATGAAAAATATTTTCCGGGCTACCACATGAATAAAAGGCACTGGTATACGATTTGCCTGGATGGCTCCGTCCCCGTAGAAGAAATATGCCGGAGGATTGATGAGAGCCGGGCACTGGCTACGAAATAAAGAAGGAATGTCTCGCATCCCCAAGGATGGTAGCTCTTTAATTCTCCGTGCTCTCTTTTCATAAAAACGATTTCTGGAAAAGGTTCCCTCTCATGACAATGCTTCTTCCGGAGAGCGAACCATTTACCGGTTTCCTTTTTGTCTTTGATCTTGCCGCAATGCTTTCCTGTTCCTGCCTTCTGTTATTTCCAATGTGTTTTTAATGCCTGTACTTCAGAGGTAAAGAAAGCGGCAAGTGTTGTTTTTCAAACACTTGCCGCTTAAATAAATGGTGGAGGCGACGGGAGTCGAACCCGTGTCCTGAAGGCCGTCGATGCCGGCATCTCCATGTTCAGACGCATGTTGCTGCATTCGCGGCCGCTTCGTCATGCGCCAACTAGGCAGGCTCGCTAGTTGCCTGTGGAAGTCTCGTGCGTTGCGCGGCAACCCCGCATTGCACCAGCCTGCTGAATATTCGTCGTCCCCTCTAGCAGGCGTTGAGGTTCTGACGCGGCTGAACTAATTAGGCAGCCAGAGCAAGGTCGTTAGACTCTGCATTTATTTTTTTAATCGGCTTTTTAGAAGGCCAGCCGATTAACCTTCACATGCAGCCAGCACCTCAGACTTCCAGTCGAAACCATGGCGCCCCCATATGTATTACCGGTAGAGACAAAAAATCCCGCCGTGGTGTTCAGGCAGGAGTAATTTTATTTACCGATGGTGATGCAAGTGGCACGCCCGTAGGGATTCGAACCCCAAACCTTCTGATCCGTAGTCAGACGCTCTATCCAATTGAGCTACGGGCGCTTTGACTTGCGTCGTGTACCGCGTAAGCGGTGAAGGAAATATAGGTTTTTCTTCGGGAAAGTCAAGATGTTTGTAAGATGATTTGAGAAAAAAGTTTCATTTTTTCTCTTCACGGGAATGGACTCTTTCAAACACAGACCGTTAACTCAGGGGCGCGGAAAGAGGGAAAGGCGTTGCGTCCCGGAGTGGCCTGTGGCACACTGAACGGAGAAGATGAGTGAATTCAAGGTGATCAGGTCGCCGATGGAGGCATTGAAGGAGCACTTCGGCTTTTCCGGTTTGAGGGAAGGGCAGGATCGCGTGGTTTCCTCCATCATGGAGGGCCGCAATGTGCTGGTGGTGATGCCTACCGGCGGGGGTAAATCCCTGTGCTACCAGCTTCCGGCCCTTTGCCGGGACGGGGTCTGCCTGGTGGTCAGTCCGTTGATCGCCCTGATGAAGGACCAGGTGGATGCCCTTGCCGCCAGGGGGATTCCCGCCACCATGATCAACAGTTCCCTGAGCTTCCCGGAACAGAAGGAACGCCTTGCCGCGATGAAGACGGGGGCGTTCAAACTGGTGTATGTGGCCCCGGAACGTTTCGGCCATGAGGGGTTCATGCATGCGCTGACGGAGGTGGACATTAATATGGTGGCCGTGGATGAGGCGCATTGCCTGAGCCAGTGGGGCCATGATTTCCGCCCGGATTACCTCAAGCTGGGCAGGGCGATTGAAGCGATGGGCCAGCCCCAGGTGGCAGCCCTGACGGCCACGGCCACTCCACGTGTGCGGGAGGATATTCTGGAACATTTGAGGCTGGACGATCCGGTGACGATCGTACGCGGGTTTGCGCGGGAAAACCTGCATTTCCGCATTACGGCGTGTGACACGCATAAGGATAAGTACAAGAGGCTGTATGAACTGGTGAAGCTCCACAAGACGGGGATTATTTATTGCTCCACCCGCAAGAAGGTGGAGCAGGTGCATGAGGCCCTTTCCGAGCTTGGCCTGAACGTGACGGCCTACCATGCGGGCATGACAGATGCCCAGCGGGAAGAGGCTCAGAATTCCTTCATGAACCGCCATGCGGACATTGTCATCGCCACGAATGCGTTTGGCATGGGAATTGACCGCGCGGACGTGAGGTTTGTGGCCCATTTTGAGGTTCCCGGCAGCGTGGAGGCCTATTATCAGGAAGCCGGACGTGCGGGCCGAGACGGAGATGACGCCTATTGCGAGCTTTTATTTAACCATGCGGATCTGCGTACCCAGGAGTTCTTCATTGAGGGCGTGAATCCGGGTGTGCCGCTGATTGTGGAGCTGTACGAACTGCTGCGGAAGCATTGCAGTGCGGAGTCCCACGATGTGGCTTGGTCCCTGGAGGAGATGGCGGAACGCCTCAAGTGCCGGAATGCCATGCAGGTTGGGGCCGCCCTGTCCGTACTCATGCGCAGCGGCGTTATCAGCCGCCATGACGTTCCGGGGCAGCGCGTGAAGCTTACCAGGGTGAAGGACCCCTCCATGAGCGGCTTGAAGATACCCCTGGATGAGCAGGCTCTCCGGGAGAAGGAAGTGCGGGACCGGGAAAAGCTGAAGGCGGTCACGGAGTTTGCCTATTCCTCCGGTTGCCGCCAGCAGTGGATTTTAAATTACTTTGGGGAGGAGGACAGCTCCCCCTGCGGCCGGTGTGACCAGTGCATGACGCTGGGAGTGGAGGAAGGCCAGTCCCTGGGTGAGGAGGAGAACAAGGTGGTCCGCCAGGCCTTGAGCGGGATTGCCCGCGCGTCCGTGCGCCTGGGGGACGGCTCCTGGCAGGGAAGGTGGGGGAAGACGAAAATCATCCAGATGCTCAAGGGCTCAAAAACCCAGGAACTTTTGAAAACCTCCCTGTCCCGGTTGAGCACTTATGGGATTCTTTCCCGGTGGAGTGAGGACGATATCCGCCAGTTGTTCCGCGCCATGCAGATGGCGGGGCTCACCAGAATGAGCGGGGAAGCGGACCGTCCCCTGATCACCCTGAGCCCGAAAGGGAATGAGGTGATGATGGGGAGGAAGCAGGCCTCCATGATCTGGCCCTTTGCCCGCAGGGGAAAGGCTTCCGCATCCGCGGGGCAGACCAGGGTGCGCTCCACGGGGGATTTAACAGCCCTGGGTGAGTTTGATGAAGACCTCTTTCTGAAATTGAAGGAGGTGAGAAATGAGTTGGCCCGTGAAGCCGGGATTCCCGCTTACGCCGTATTCCATAATTCCACGCTGGAAGCTCTGGCGCGGTTGAAACCCACCACGCGCCGTGGAGCCATGAATGTGCATGGCATCGGGGAACAGAAAGCCGCAAGGTATCTGGATGATTTTCTGGAGGTGATTGCGGAGCATTGCGAGGTTTAAAAAGGTTTTCTGGACCACCTGCTTCGTGTCTATACTGCCTTGAGGGGGAATGATTTCCCTTGTTTTCCTCTGGTCTGGCCGTTGCTTGAAACCGGATGGAAATTCCAGGGGAGGATTGAATTAAACTCCAGTGAGGAAAAGCAACCGGCCTGCTAATATACCTGCCCGGAGTAATTCCAGCCTGTACTATTTATGTATTGACTTCATTTTGGGAAGTGTGTAGTTTCTTTTCCACACATTACCCAAGACGGAGCGGTGGCTGAGAGGCTGAAAGCACTCCTTTGCTAAAGGAACGTACTGGCAAAACCGGTACCGAGGGTTCGAATCCCTCCCGCTCCGCCAAAACTTTCATTTTTTAAGAGTCTGCATTTTAACGATGTCGGCTCTTTTTTGTTCCCTGGAATGCTGGTGGAAATATACTGGCTTCATACAAAGACATGCATGTGTTTTGTTCACGTTTGGGCGCCCTGACTTTTTGAGTTTCCGCCAGTTTCTCTTTTTTGTACGGCTCATGAGCTGCACGTTTTATGCGTGATGATTGTTTGGATGATTTGTGCTTTTTTCAAAGGTGATCAAATAATTTTGCATCACTGTTAACTATGAATTCTGTTTTTTCCCACAAGGTTGAAGTAGTCGGTCTCTGGATCGGAGAGACATTGCCGCCTGTAATGATGCTTCCCTTACGGGAGCAGAAGATCTTATTTTTTGAGAATTGGCTATCCGATCCTGCGCGAAATTCTTTTCTGTAATTGACTGAATATGAATCTCTCCTCATATCCCACGGAAGATAATGATATGGTTGCCGCGCATTGGTGTTCGCCGGACCATCTCCATGCTATTGAGCATTTTCATGCCGCTTCACCCCTTACGGTTTATGAAGGCAAACATGCCCAGTGGTCGGATTCATTGATTTTTTATCGGAACGGTACGTTCCGTAGAAAAGAATCAGGCTGTGCGGGACGGTTTTTTGTCAACGGTTCCGGCGGCTTGATCCTGCAATGGTGTTCCTGGCCGGTCGAACCGCTGATTCGTGAGGGAGAGCGGTTTTCCGGTTCATTCCTTACACTGACGCGGGGAGCGGACCAGCCGGAGCTCATGTCTGTTTTACCGCCCGAGTTGAAGATGATGCAGGTGGGTGAGGCCTCATCCCGCCTCATTCTCATTCAGATGGGGTGCGGCCCCAACAGGCTTGACGGCTGGATTAACCTGGACCTTCCACAGTATGATATTACCCGGCCGCTGCCCTGGGGGGATGAGGGTGTGGACGCATTTTTTCTGGAACATGTAATTGAACATGTTCTGCCTTCTCAGGCTTGTGGATTTTTCAGGGAAGCATGGCGGGTTCTTAAACCGGGCGGGATATTGCGGCTTGCCTTCCCGGATTTGCTTCGCATAGCTGAACGGTCCACACCGGAATATGTTCGTTTTCTTCAGGAGAAACATTGGGGAGACGGGACCTCCGGCAGCGCTCTTCGCAATATTATTGAGAATCATGGACACAAGGCTGTGTGGACGGCTGAAACGATGGCCGCTGTCCTTGAATCTGTGGGGTATGAGGTTTCTATTTGTCCTCTGGGCAAGTCTGCCCATCTGCATTTGCAGGGAGTTGAGTCGCATGCTTCCCAATTGGGACATGTGTTTAATGAACTTGAAACTTGCTGCATGGAGGCTATGAAGCCTCTCCGCTCCTGAAATAGGTTTTTAAAGAGAGCTCCAGTCGGAAGGTATGGATATATTTTTCATGAATGATATGACTTTCCGGAAGGAGGATGGACCACTGTACAGTCTTTGTGACGAATTGATGGAAGTACGAACATTTGCATTGTTTCCAACAAGAGAGGCTTGAAGCGCAATTATTCAGCATTTATTGATTCGTGCGACAAGGTAATGCGCACCAGTAAAATTGATAATATTGATTCAGGACTGGCAGGGAGCAGGACTGATCTTGTTCTGCTTTCCCTTCATCTGGCTTATTTCAAGTTTTCACGGGCCAACAGGCATGTTGATTTGCTCAAACTCGTTCCTCATGTTTATTTCTTTCCTGATCTTCCCCGCGTTGCGGAACAGTTTACTTCTGAAGAAGGAATTGAACACTGGGAATTCCTTCCTTCCGGCATACATGGCAAGGTCTGCGGTTTTACGACCTGCGGTGCGGGAATTTACTGGGTCCGGCATTTGTATCCTGATGCCCGGTTATATTTTTTGGGAGTGTGAATGCCTGACAGCGGACACCCAGCGGAGGCGGCGGCCATACCTGTTCTGCCGAGAATGCTTTTCTGGATTCCTTGGCCCGGGAAGGGATGCTGATTCCCATACTGGAAGAAGAGGCCGACTTTTCCGGGAGGGTTTATTCCATAGCATTGACGCAGCAGGAAATTCTTGTGCAGGAGGAGGCTTTCCAGGCTTGCGGATCAAATGCTGATACGGAGTATGCTATTGAGGCAGTTCATCTCCAGTGGAAAGATCTGTTGAGAATATTGGAGAACAGGGTTGATAGAGTGACGGGCGCGGACCAGGCTTTAGTTCTTGAATTTAACAGGAGGATTCTTTCCCTCAAATGGGATAAGTGGGGAACGGAACATTTCCTGTGCAATGAAGAGGGAGCGTATTGTTTTGAGCCTGGTTCCCGGTAAAGAATCAGGACAGAGAAACGATGTTCCGGTTTTGGGAGCATTTTTTCAGGAGAGGCGTGGCCGTTCCCGGTTTGACCCTAAAAAAGCGCCTCCCGGGCAAGGAAGGCGCTTGGAAATGGGGTAATGAAAAAAGACCAGCGTTAGAGGCCCTTGTTCTTCATGGCTTCCGCCAGGGCGGCGCCCATCTGGGCGGGCGTCTTGGCAACCACGATGCCGGCTTCCTTCAGGGCTTCCTGCTTGGCGGCGGCGGTGCCTTTGCCTCCGGCCACGATGGCGCCTGCGTGGCCCATGCGGCGTCCCTTGGGAGCGGTGGCTCCGGCGATGAACGCGGCGACGGGCTTTTTGCAGTTGTTCTTGATCCATTCAGCGGCTTCTTCCTCTTCGGAACCGCCGATTTCACCGATCATGATGAAGGCGTCCGTGTTCGGGTCTTCCGTGAAGAATTGCACGGCCTGCTGCTGGGTCATGCCGTGGACGGGGTCGCCGCCGATGCCGATGCACATGCTCTGGCCCAGGCCCATGTTAGTGACCTGCCAGACGGCTTCATAGGTGAGCGTGCCGGAACGGGAGACGATGCCGATTCTGCCGGGCTTGAAGATGTAGGCCGGCATGATGCCGATCTTGCAGTTGGCGGCGGGATTGACGATGCCGGGACAGTTCGGGCCGATGAGGGTCACGTCCTTGTCCTTCAGGAAGGCTTTCACTTTCTGCATGTCCTGCACCGGAATGCCTTCCGTGATGCAGACGATGAGCTTCACGCCCGCGTCAGCGGCTTCCATGATGGCGTCCGCGGCGAAGGGCGGAGGCACGAAGATCATGGAGGCGTTGCAGTCCGTGGCCTTTTTGGCTTCCGCCACGGTGTCGAATACCGGGACCTTGCCTTCAAAGAGCTGGCCGCCCTTGCCGGGGGTTACGCCGGCGACGACGTTGGTGCCGAAGTCCATGCAGTTTTTGGCGTGGAATGCGCCGGCGCTCCC
Organism: Akkermansia sp.; assembly: GCA_048388685.1. Lineage (GTDB taxonomy): Bacteria > Verrucomicrobiota > Verrucomicrobiia > Verrucomicrobiales > Akkermansiaceae > Akkermansia. The sequence goes on from DBGCTZ010000022.1 coordinate 460,323, forward strand.
GGTGATGCCTTGCACGACGAGACGGGTGTTTTTGTCAATGAGTGATGTCATTGTCGTAATAAATGGTGAGGGTTATTTGACTGCTGCAACCGCCTTCTGGGCGGCTTCGTCCAGGTTGTCGGCAGGGATGATGGCAATGCCGCTGTCGGCGAGGATTTTCTTGCCGATTTCCACGTTGGTGCCTTCCAGGCGGACGACGAGCGGGATTTGCATGTCGATGTTTTTCGCCGCGGCCACAATGCCCTGGGCGATGACGTCGCAGCGCATGATGCCGCCGAAGATGTTGACCAGAAGGGCCTTCACATTCTTATCGCTGGTGAGGATGCGGAACGCGTTGGTCACCATTTCCTCCGTGGCGGAGCCGCCTACGTCCAGGAAGTTGGCGGGTTCGCCGCCGTAGTACTTGATGATGTCCATCGTAGCCATGGCAAGGCCGGCGCCATTCACCATGCAGCCGATGTTGCCGTCCAGGCCGATGTAGTTCAGATCGTACTTGCCGGCTTCCACTTCACGGGGGTCTTCTTCCGTTTCATCCCGCATTTCCATGATTTCCGGGTGGCGGTACAGGGCGTTGTCGTCAAAGTTGAATTTGGCGTCCAGGGCGCACACGCGGTCGTCCGTGGTGACCACGAGGGGGTTGATTTCCACCAGGGAGCAGTCCAGGGCGGTGAAGAGCTTGTAAACGTTGGTGATGAGCTTGGTGGTCTGGCGGAGCAGGGGGCCGGTGAGGCCCAGGGCCACGGCGATCTTGAGGGCCTGGAAGGGCAGGATGCCCAGGGCCGGGTCAATGTGTTCGCGAATGATGGCTTCCGGACGGGTGGCGGCCACTTCTTCAATGTCCATACCGCCTTCCGTGCTGGCTACGATGACGGGGCATTCCCGGGCGCGGTCTTGAAGAATGGCGAAGTAGCATTCCTTTTTAAGGTCCACGGCTTCCGCCACCATGATCTTGCTGACCAGCTTGCCGGTCTCTCCGGTTTGCTTGGTGACCAGAACCTGGTTGAGCATCTTGCCGGCAACGTCTTCCACTTCCTTCACGGTGTCAACGACGTGCACGCCGCCTTTGAAGCCATTCTTGAAGGTGCCTTTACCACGGCCGCCAGCGTGTACCTGTGCCTTAACTACGTATTGGGAGACGCCCATGTCCCGGGCTGTTTGTGCTGCTTCCTGAGCCGTGGAGGCGGCAATGCCCTTGGGGGTAGCCACGCCAAAGCGCTCAAAGAGTTGTTTTGCTTGATATTCGTGAATGTTCATGACAGTGGGCCGTTCGGCCAAATGTTTGCGAAAGAAAGGCTAGGCCTATTTTTGGTGCCGGTCAAGGGAGAATGGTTTGGTCTTTTGATTTTTTGTCCGGGGGATTCATGGAGCGCCTTTGGAAATCAAAGAGGACAGAAGGCTTGACTGCATGGTCAAAGATTGTGAAACTTCCTTCTCATTTTTCCGTATTATATCTTTTATGAAAATTTACCGTCCTTCCGACAGCTGTTTTGACGAGATGAAGAGCCGGATGAACCGCCGCGCTCTCCCGGAGGATTCCGTAAGGGATACCGTAAATGCTATTATTCAGGACGTTTCCGCACGCGGGGATGAGGCCCTTTTTGATTATGCCGCCAGGTTTGACAAGGTGCATCTGGACCCTGCCTCCCTGTTCGTGACGCAGGAGGAACTGGCGGAGGCGGAAGCCGCCGTGGAGGATTCCGTGAAGGAGGCCATTGCCGCCTCTCTGGCAAACATCCATTATTTCTCGGACCGCAGCCGCAGGCAGGACTGGTCCGGTGTAAACGCCCAGGGGGTGGAGGTGGCGGAACGCTTCCTCCCGTATGACCGCGTGGGTATTTATATTCCCGGCGGAAAGGCCCCCCTGGTGTCCACGTCCATCATGACGGGCGGTTTTGCCCAGGCCGCCGGAGTGCGGGAGATTGTGGCCGCCACGCCCTGCGGTCCGGACGGACGGGTGAATCCCGCTCTTTTATATGCGCTGAAGGCGTCCGGAGCTACGGAGATTATTAAAATAGGCGGAGCCCAGGCGATCGCCGCCCTTGCCCTGGGGACGGAGAGCGTGAAACCGGTGGAAAAGATTTTCGGCCCCGGCAACCGTTTTGTGGTGGAAGCCAAGCGCCAATTGGTGGGCGCCGTCGCCATTGACCTGCTGCCCGGCCCCAGTGAAGTGATGGTGCTGGCGGATGAGACCGCGGATGCGGAGTTCCTGGCCGCCGATCTTCTGGCGCAGGGGGAACATGGTCCGGACAGCGTGGTGGTGTTCGTTACCACGTCGGAGACGCTGCTGGAGCAGGTGGAGGCGGAAGTGGAACGCCAGGCCGCCCTGCTCAGCCGCGGAGCCATCATCCGGGAGGTGCTGGACAAGCACGCCTACGGTTTTCTGGTTTCCTCCATCCAGGAGGGCGTGGACCTGGTGAACGCCTTTGCCCCGGAGCACCTGGTGCTCGTCACGAGGGATGAAGACGCCGTGCTGGACGGCATCCGCACGGCGGGTGCCATTTACGCCGGAACCCTTTCCACGGTGGCCTGCGGGGATTTCCTGGCGGGGCCCAGCCATACGCTTCCCACGGGGGGGGCGGGCAAATCCTTTTCCGGCCTGCGGGCGGATCAGTTCCAGCGGCGCACCAGCGTGGTGCGGATGAACCGGGATTCCGTGCTCAAGTCAGCCCCGTACGTGGCGGAGTTCGCCAGGGTGGAGGGGCTGGACGCGCACAACCATTCCCTCCAGGTCCGCGCGGCGCGCGTGGACCGGTAATCCAGATTTCCCTCGCCGCCATGAAACGACAGCAAGGAACAAGGGAACGATTGCTGGCGGCGGCGGAGTGCCTGTTTGCCGACCATGGTTATACGGGCACGTCCATGCGCATGATTTCCCAGAAGGCGTCCGTGAACATCGCCTCCGCCAATTACTATTTCGGCGGCAAGGAGGGACTCTGGAAGGCGGTCATGATGCAGTATGCGCCGCAGGCGCGTGATTTCCGGATCGCCCTGATTAATGAAGCCATGGAGGAGGGAACGGTGCGGGCGCTGGCGCATGCGTACGTTTACCCCTCCTTTCATGGACTGCTGCACGTAAAGCTGGATGAACTGGGCAACTTTCCTCATTACCTGCGCCTGCTGGCCATTTGCCATGTGGAAACGCCGGAAATGGCGGTGGAGTATATCAAAGAGGTGTATTCTCCCATCCGCAGGAGGCTGCATGACAGCATCCGCACCATGTTTCCGGACGCTTCCACATACCATGTTTTCTGGACCGTGCAGGCCGTTGAAAGCATTATGATCGGCCTGCTGACCCGGCTGCGCATGATCATGGAGCTGATGGAGAAGAACAGGGTTCCCAAGGGCAGCGTGCAGGATCTGTTTGAACTGATTGTCCGCCAGGTGGACGGGCTGATTCATTTGTGCGGAAAGCCTGCATAACCGTTTGCCGTCCGTCCCCCATGTTCAAATCCCTCATCCGCACGTTCGCCATTGTGGTGGCTTTTATTGCGGGGTACCTGATGCCCGGTCTGCACGTTTACAGCTGGACGTTCAAGTGGATGCTGATCGTCATGCTGTTTGTAACGTTCCTGGGCATCCGCTTCAAGCGGATGAAGCCTGAGCGGACGCACTGGCTTCTGGTGGGGGCCAACCTGCTCGTGGCCTTTGCGGCCTGGGGCGTGTGCCGCCTCATCTTCGGGAACGGGTATCTGGCGGAGGCTGCCTTCTTTGTGGGCATCATGCCCACGGCCACGGCGGCTCCGGTAGTGATGGGGCTGCTGGGCGGCAGCGTGGAGTTCATGCTGACCGCGCTTCTCCTCCTTAATGGCATCATCTGCGCCCTGCTGCCCTTTATCCTGCCGGCGGTTGTGGGGCAGGGAGGCTTTGAGATTTACCTGAACGTGGCGGAGAATATTTCCCTGGTGATGCTCCTTCCGCTGGTGCTGGCGCTGGCGGCGCGGCGTTTTTATCCGCGGGCCATTGCCTGGCCGCGGAAGCTGAAGGATGTCACCTTCGGCATCTGGGTGGTGATTCTAGTGCTGATCGCGGCGAACGCCTCTTATGATATTTCCTCACGGGACGGCATCTCGGACCGCGTGCTGGAACAGATCGGCGCCATTGCGCTGCTGATCTGCGTGATCAACTTCGGGCTGGGGCATCTGTTGGGGGGCCGCACGCGCGCCGCGGAGGGCAGCCAGGCCCTGGGGCAGAAGAACACCACGCTGTCCATTTACCTGGCGCTGACGTATGCCAGCCCCATTGCCGCTCTGGGGCCTACGTTTTACGTGCTGTGGCACAATCTGTGGAACGCCTGGCAGTTGTACCGTGCGTCCGAACGGAAGCGCAGGAACGGCTGACCGGATAACGGGAAAAACAGCAGAAAGCATCTTTCCCTCCTGTTCCGGATGGCTGGCAGGAAAAGGGTTGGCGGCTGCCTCCACGCATGCCGGAGAGTCTCTTTCCGTGCAAAAAGCTTGAAATTCAGGGAGCTCCCGGTAACGTTATGCACTTGTTATGCAGGCCTCTTCTCCTTTGAAACCCCTGTCTCCGCGTATCAAGTGGCTGATTGCCCTGTGCTTGTGCGTGCTCGTGATGCTGCTGGAGTTCCTGACGTACCACATGGCGTACCGCATCGGCCATGATGAGGGAATGCTGGCTACCCCTGCGGTGGTGGTGCAGAAGAGTGATGAAAAAGCCTTGCAGAATGTGTCCCGTTTCATGGCGGATGTCTTTTCTTCCCGTGAAAGCCTGGCCGGCCTTCTGGATAACCGGGATGAACGCCTGGCGTGGATACGGGATCCGGAACTGCGGACGGAGACGGCCTGGGGCCTTACCCGTGAACTGATCAGCCGGGACGGCGTGGACCGCGCGCTGCCCACGGCCAGGGAACTGATTGACACCGGATACGCCGCGGGGCATTACCGGACGTGGGCGCCCCGTGCGGATGCCGTGGCGCAGGCCCTCCTGTCAGTGCACCGGTATTCCCCGGCGTATGATTATTTGAAAACGGCCGTGGAGGGGTATGAAAAGGAGAGAATGGCCGCGGAGCTGGTGCGTGCTCTCCAGACCATGAGCTCCATTGACCAGATGCTGAACCGGAATGAGGAGGCTAACATTCTGCTGCAGCGCGCCGTGGACGCCGCCGCCCATCTGGGACCGGACGCCCTGCCGGTCAGGTCCAGGCTTCTGGCCGCCCAGGGAAGGCTGGCCCGCACCACGGGGCGCATTCCGGAATCGCGTGCCTATTTCAAGAAGGCCCTGGCTCTGTGCCCCCAGCCGGACAAGACGACCGGTGACTTGGCCCTGGCAAGCATCAGCATGGGTGAGGCCATGCTGGAAGCCGGGAGGAAGGATGAGGCGCAGGAATTGTTTTTAAAAGGCCTTTCCGGGTCGGAAAACGCTTCCTACCTTCTGAATGACTGCCTCAACGCCCTGCGCGGTCTCGCCCGCATCTCCACGGAACAGGGGAATTATGAGGAAGCCCTGGCGTACCTTTACCAGGCGGAAGGCGCGGCCCGCGGCGTATTGCCGGCGGACCATGCGTTCTGGGCCGGATTGTATGACCAGAGAGGCTGGGTCAATATCATGCGCAAGGCCGCCCCGGAGGCCCGCGCTGATTTCCAGAAGGCCATCAGCAACAGCGCATCTTCCCCCGTCATTGCCGCCCAGTCCCGGGAAGGGCTGGGCAAGGCGTGGCTGGATGCCGGAGAAGGGGACAAGGCCAGGGAAAACCTGCAAAAGGCCATTCAGCTCCGGGAATCCCATTTTGCCTCTGATGCCCTGTCCCTGGGCCGCGTTTATTATTCCCTGGGTCTTGCCAGCGATATGTCCGGAGACCGGGAAAGCGCCCTGAACGCTTATGCCGGGGCCGTGGATTCCCTGCTGAAATGCGGGGAGGGACCGGAGCGCAGGAATCTGCTGGTCCAGTCCTATTTATGCAAGGCGTACGCCCTGTGTGACGGGGAACAGTGGAAGGAGGCCGTGGAGGCCTTTGAAGCCGTGCTCCCCATGCTGGAGGGAGAACAGCGGTCGGAAAATTACAAGCAGCTCGGACGCTGTTATGATGAGTTGGGCATGAAGGAGAAAGGGGATGCCTGCTGGAAGGAATCCGGCTTCCCCCGTGTGCGCATGGAGTCTCCGGGACGGAGGCCGTCCGGAAGCGCCAGGTCTTCCCGGCGGTAGGTTTCCTCCAGTCCCCGTAAGACGTTGAGAGGTGTTTAATTTGCTTGATTTGTGCCGTCTTTTTGGCTCAATGCCTGCATGAGTTCCGAGCGCCATTTTTCCAACAAACCCTACCGCCCCTCACGCAAAAAAAAGTCTTACTGGAAACCGGTTCTCTTTTTGGTGGTGCTGGGCGGCCTCTGGTTCGGATACATCCAGTACTGGCCCACGATTGAAGGATGGTTCAAGCCGACCATCCATGAGGTGCACAGCCAGACCCAGGCCATGGGCCATTTGCAGGGCATGCTGGCCGCCTGGAACGGTTCCGATGCGGAGCTGGCGCAACTGGCTTCTTCCGTGGACAAGCAGGTGGAATGGATGAACTCCCCGGAGGCGCGGGATTCCTTTGCGTGGCTGCTGGCGGTGGAGATGGACAGGCGCGGCATGCTGAAAGAGTCTGAACCCATGCTGTCGGCCCTGCTGGAAAAGAAGCTGGCTGATTCCGCCTCCATGACGGCGGAGGACAGGAACCGCCTTCTGGGCGTGAGCCTGAACTGGGCGCGGGAGTTTGCCGCCCGCAAGCATGACGCCACGGCGGAAAAGCTGTATGAGGTGATTCTGAAGAATACGCCGGAGGATCAGGTTTCCATCCGCCTGGCATGCCTGGAGCCCCTGGCCCATTACGCGTATGACCAGGCCAAATTTGAGCGTTTTTCCTCCCTGTGCCAGCAGGCCGTTTCCCCCGTGATGAGGAGCAGGCTGAAGAAGCCGGAGGACGTGAAGAGCATGGTGAAGATTCTTCTGCTCCAGGATACCCTGCCGGACAAGGCCACGGGGCAGTCCGGCAGCACGGGGAGCGTCATCGCCCGGGAACTGCTCACCAAATTCCGGCTTACCGCCAGCCCGGACATGGGGCGCATCATCCTGAATGAGCTGAATATGCCGCTCAATGCGCGCCGGAAATATTCCCAGGCGGAGCTGAAAGCCATGGCGGACCAGCTGGAAGCCGCTCTGATCTGCTTCCGCGCCGCGGAAACGGAGATGGACTGCACGCCGGAAACCATGCTGGCCTTGGCGCGGGTAAGAATGCAGATGGGGGATTTAAAGGAGGCCGGGCTCCTGCTCTCCCGCGCGGAGGGAGCTGCCATGACGCTTGGCGTGGACGCGCCGCGCATCCTCAGCGGCTCCAGCCTGAGCCAGGACATTGCCTCCCTGCGCACCCAGCTTGATAAATACGGCCAGGCGGAGGCCCTGGTGAAACGCGCCTATGAGGATGTGAACCTGGCTGCCGCTTTCCTGAAAGCCCGGGATTATGACCAGGCCGTGAAATATCTGGACCAGGCGATGAAGGTGGCCCGTGAAAACACCACGTTTGTCCAGGCCCTTCAGCCCATTATTCTGAACCTTCAGGCGGAAATAAGCGCGGGCAGGGAACAGTGGGCCGTCTCGGAAGCGCAGTATGGAAAACTGATTGAGGAATGGGACGCGCTGAGCGCGGAAGACCAGGCCACGCTCCGGAACAATCTGTCCTCCATCCAGTCGGAAGAACTCTACAAGAAAATCCACCGTAACTGGGCGGATGTGTGCCTTAAGCAGAACAGGACTACGGAAGCGCGCAGAGTGCTGGCGAAAATAGGGGAAACCCCGGCTGAAGAACCGGAAAAGCCCGCTTCCCGGCGCCGCCGCAGATAACCGTTTTTTCAGACGGCGTCCCGTGCCGCATGGCGGGGGCGGCGCAGGCAGACTCGGAAGCGGCTTCCGCGGGTCTCCGTCATTTACCTTCCGTATGGCGCGCGGCACATCCTCTATCCGGGATGGGATTCCGTTTCCGGACATTCCGGAGGAATCGCCCGCAGAACGGAGAAAGGTTCCTGCGGCTTACGCTTCCGTTTCACTTCTCCGGCAGATGCGGCAGGGCTCTGCTCCCCAGTTTGGAGGATAACATTTTTACCGGAATGGAAACATACATCCCACTCTACCGGAAGTAACGTTTCCGGTATAATTCAGGAAAAGCACGGGGCTGAAAAACAGCCTCCGGGGATGCCCCTAGCTGCGGACTTTGGCTTTTTGGAGAGCCCTTTTCCCGTGGATCATTTTTTCCCGGCGGTCCGCAGCGGACTGCCGGCGAGAACGAACGGTATATTTTGCGAAAATTTGGCTAACCGTCAGGTTGCCCTGCTCAAAAAGGTTGAAAATGTTATCTCTCACTCTCATCGCTTCCTGAAGCGCCGCGTCGGCGCCCCCGTACTGTGAATCGGAGAAATAACGAGTGAACAAACGCTTGTTCTTACAGATAGCCAACCGATAGCCCTGGAAGGCTGTTGTTTCGTAAGTGTAACGGGTGATGTTTTTACAAGGCATATGCACAGAAGTTATGGGACCGGGTAATAGGAGCAGTGACAGGCTTCTATTAGAATAGGTCTCGCTTCCTGCAAAATCCAGAAAAAACACAATTTGTTAGATTGAGTGCAAAGAATGCGATTTTAGGCGCTTGTGAACAGTTTATTGTGATGTGTCATCCTTGACAAAAAAATAACCGTCGGAGACACGGACTTTCAATTTTTCTCCGGGCTGAACCTGGCTCGTTTTGCGAATCAGCTGTTTTTCCCGGTTCTCCACCAGAGCATATCCCCGGCGCAGTGTCTGTTCCGGGCTATGGGCTTCCACCTTGGCTTGAAGAAGAACAAGTCGTGAAGAAAAATCCGCCATGCGCGCGGATGCGGCATGGGCCAATCCTGCCTGGAGGGAGTCCAGGAGCTGCTCGCGCTCTCGGTTGCGGTGGGCCGGGTGGCGCATTTGAAGCTGATGCTCCAGTTGATTGAGATGAAGGGTATTCTGAAAAATGCGCGCAGCGGAGGCATTCAGCAGAGTTTCCTCCATATCATCCAGACGCTGGGCGTAGGGGGAGAGCAGGGAAACCGCATCCAGCAGTTTTCCACGCAGGTAAACATCCAGTTTCAGCTTGGAACGCAACAGGGAATGCCGGGCGGAGGCATGCAGCGCCTGTTCCATTCTGGACAGTTTCCGGAGCCATTCAGGGCCGTCCGGCGTAGCCAGTTCCGCCGCTGCAGTAGGGGTGGGAGCGCGCAGGTCCGCCACAAAATCCGCAATGGTGAAATCCGTATCATGCCCCACGGCGGAAATCACGGGAACGGTGCATTCGTAAATGGCGCGCGCTACCGTTTCCTCATTGAAATTCCAGAGGTCTTCAATGGAGCCGCCGCCGCGGCCCACAATGAGCACGTCCACAGGGGGCAGGCCGTTGAGGGGCGCGCGGGACCAGGCGCGTACCGCAGCGGCTATTTCATGCTCCGCTCCTGTCCCCTGCACGCGCACGGGCAGCAGATAGGCCTTCACCCACGGAGCGCGGCGTTCCAGCACGTGGCGTATGTCCTGGATGACGGCGCCGGTGGGGGACGTGATGATGCCGATGGCGCGCGGGAAGGCGGGGAGGCTCTTTTTACGCTCCGCGTCAAACAGCCCCTCTCGCTGGAGTTTTTCCTTCAGTTCCAGAAAACGGGCCTGCAAATCCCCTTGGCCGGCGGCCTTCACCTGCCTGATGACCAGCTGGAGCTGGCCCCTGTCCGGATAGACGGTGGCGCTTCCCAGCACATGAACTTTCATCCCTTCCTGAAGCCGCACGGGACATTTGGAGGCCGCCGCCTTGAAAAAGGCGCAGAAAATCTCAGCGCCCTGTTCCTTCAGGGTAAAATAAACGTGGCCGCTGGTGTGGTGCTTGACGTTGCTCAGTTCCCCCACCACCCACTGGGTACCCACGGCAATGCTCACGGTATCCCTCAGGCGGTAAACAAGTTGTTTGACCGTGATGGGCTTGGGGGCTGCGGGCGGTTCCTCCGGGAATTCCATAATTATGGTTCAAAGGGGATGTTCAGCGCTTCATAGGCCAGCATCCTGCATTGTTTGATGTCCAGCTTGCCGGACGGCAGCACCGGGATGTGCTCCACGGGGATGATCTCCTTGGGGCACCACAGGGCCGGCAGTCCCTGGTCAATCAGGCCGTGCCTGATCAGGGTGCGCGCCTGGTGCACGTAATCCGTCACCAGGGTGGTGAGCAGGGCCACGGCCTCTCCCTTCACGGGGTCCGGAATGGTGACGACGGCGATGCGACGTTCCTCGTCCGCCGGGTCCAGGTTCCAGATGTTCATGATGGCGGCCTCCAGCGCTTCATGCGGCACCATCTCCCCGCCAATCTTGGAAAAGCGGGAAATGCGCCCTTCAATCTTCAGGAAGCCGAATTCATCAGCAGAGCCGATGTCTCCGGTTTTCAGCCAGCCGTCCACAAAAATGTCCCGGTCAGCTTCCGCCCCCCCCAGGTAGCCGGGGAAAATATTCGGACCTTTCAGCCAGATCATGCCGGACGTCGTGACGGGCACCACGCGGCCTGTGTGCGGGCTGGTGATGCGTATGGCTATGCCCGGCAGCAGGGCGCCCACGGAGCCCTTTTTCATGCCAGGGATGAAGTCTCCGGAGACATTGGAGGGTGCGGGGTCAATGAAATTGACGGAACAGACGGGGGAAGCTTCCGTGAGGCCGTAGCCTTCACACGGAATGGTGCCGAATTTTTCCCGGAACGCGGCGGAAAGATCGTCCGGCAGCTTCTCCGCGCCCACAATCAGGTAGCGCACGGTTTTAAAGGTATCCGGCTCGCACCGCTTCATGAACCCGCGCAGGAAGGTGGGCGTGGTGACCACCAGGCTGATGCCGTACTGCTTGATCAGGGCGCCCAGGCGCTTGGCTTCCAGGGGGGAGGGGTAGGTGACCATGTCGTACCCGCCGATCATGGGGTACCAGAGCCCGATGGTGATGCCGAAGCAGTGAAACACGGGCAGGCTTCCCAGAAACCTGCTCTGCGGCGCAAGCGTGATGCGGGAGGAACACTGGGAAATGTTGGAAAGCAGGTTGTGATGGGTCAGCGGCACGCCCTTGGGCTCTCCGGAGGAGCCGGAAGTGAACATCAGCACGGCCTCATCCGCGCCCGTGGGTTTATCCAGCCCCAGCTTCCTGATCATGAATCCGGCGGTCAGGAACTTCATGAGCAGTCCCCAGCGTTTGGCGGAACCCTTGAGCAGCGGAATCTCCCTCTCCATGAGGATCAGGTCCCGCTGGGGGGGCCAGGGAAAGTTCTGGAGCTTGCGCATGAACGTATCCGCCGTGATGAACCAGTCCACGCCGGACTGTTTCACGGAGCTGGCAAAAGCTCCTTCCGAAGCGGAATAATTGAAATTCACCGGCGTCTTTCCCGCGAACAGGCAGCCCAGGTTGGCGATGGCCGCTCCCTTGCCGGGCGGCAGGATGATGCCCACCCGGCGGTTGGAGGTGATCTTTTTCAGCCGCTTGGCAAAAGCTACGGAAACGGCCAGCAACTGGCCGTAGGTCAGGGTGGTGTCGTCAATGCCGTCAATCACCCGGCAGTCGGAATGAAGCTTGAGGCTGCGGAAGAGCAGGGCGGACAGGGAGCCGTGGAGCTGGGGCAGCGTGGCGTAAGCCTGGGCGGAGCACTCCAGCCAGGCGGTGGTCAGGCGCGGCGCCATTTCAGCGCCGGGGGCTAGCTTGGGGAGGAGATGGATCTGGATATCCGCCTGAACGTCCGTATCCGCCTCCGCATCCAGTACGGAACTGGTGTAAAAGCCCACGTAAACAGGTATGGGGGAAATGTGGAGCGCTTCCAGGGCCTTGAACACCCGCGGCGGAATCTGGCTGATGGACCCCTTGATGTGCGCCACCGGACCCGGGAGGAACACCACGCGCCTTCCAGCATTGATGCGCTCCATGATGGCCGCGCGCAGGGCGATGGGATCGCTGGAGCCTGCCTGGAACAGGATGCCGTCCGCCTTGGTGGACTCCAGGTGGGCGGCGGTAGCCGTGTCCGGGGGCAGTCCTTCCTCCACCAGATAGGTAATGCGCTCCCTGCCCAGTTCCTTTTCGAGCATAAGCAGGGTTTTGTGGGAAGCCTTGTTGAAAATCAGCAGGTCGCCGGAGTCGGATAGATTGGAGGAACCGAAAATGGCCATGAGAAAAATAGGTGGGGAAACTCGCTCCATTCATGATAGCAAGTTGAAGCCCGGAGGGCAAGTAGGAAAGGCGCCCTCGTTCCGGTTCCAGGCATTCAGGAATGGCGGCGAAATACGATTGGGGAGGAATCATGTTTTTATGGGAAGGATATTGTTTTTCATGGAGCGTGCCGTGGAATTCCCGGTTCCCTTCCTGGATCACCCCTTGCCGCAGGAGCAACGGGGACACGGAGTTGATCGTTCCCGCCTCCCTTGGAAAAGCTTGGAAGATGGAAGGAAAAAAGAGCCGGAAGACGGGAAAAAAGGGAATGGCCAAAGGCGGATTTGAAATCCGGATGAGGCGGAAATACCGTTCCTTCAGAAACGAGGAATGCGGGTAAATTATTGACGAACAGATGTTCATTGATGTGGTAAATGGATTTATTATTGAATCGTGTGGATTGTTTGGTTGAATAACCTGAAATAATTGGAAGGAAGGAAAATAAGGTAAAGCTTTGGAAACCCCACTTCCCGATTGACACCGGATTTCAAATCCGATATTCCATACACCTAATAGAAGGTCTCATTTTCTGCAAAAAGACCAGTTTTTGCTTAATATATTATTTATAATCAATTTCTTATATATGAAACTTCATTTGCCTGTCAAATTGTTGTCCGCCATTCTTGCCAGTTGTGCCGCGTTGTCCGTATCCATTCATGCAGCTCCTCTGACCATTACCACCAATCAGACATTTGACACGGACGTTACCTGGAATGAAGCTACTACTATTGGCGCGAATGATTTGACGTTGACGATTGAGGCGGGCAAAACGGTGACCCAGGCGGAGGGAGCGTTCAATATCGGGAACAACAGCCTGACCATTACCGGCGGAGGCACTCTTAAAATTGAGACGGCGGCTACAGAGAAGGTAGGTAGCGGAACGGTATCCAAAACACTGACTATTAACAATGCCACGCTGGATTTAAGTTCTCCCAATGCCAGCCTTAGCGCCAAGGGTGACAACTACACGCGTTACCAGGTAACTGTCACCAACGGCGGTGTCCTGCGCGTGGGGGAATATACGTATGATGGAGCGGGCCTTGGTTCCATAGCCGTCAATACGAGTTACTGGACGTTGAATAATGGACGCCTGGAAATCACCAAGGACTCCGATGGTACATTCGGGAATGGCCTGACCGTGGCCGCCGGGGGCGGAACCGTGGAGGTGGTGAACGGCGCCAGCACCATGAGTATGACCGCTGACAATACCCATTACATTCAGTTGAACGGCATCCTGACCATTACCGGTGCAGGAAGCATGACGACTACCAGTGACAATGTGTTCCGTGGAAATGGAAGCTTGATCAAGGATGGAACGGGCACCCTCACTCTTGCCAACTCCTCAACCTTTACGGGAGGAGTGGTACTGAACGGCGGCACTCTCATTGTGAGCAATGCTGCTGGACTGGGAACCAAGAAATCACTTTCCGTCACGGGCAACGCCTCCATCGGCGGTATCTCCGCGGCCTATCAGGGGCTTTCCCTTTCTTCCGGCGTGAGCCTGGACGTCTCCGCCGTGGATAATAATGCGGGACTGACCATGAACTCCGGCACGCTGTCCCTGAGCGGCGGCAACACGATGACCGGCAACCTGAACCTGGGTGCGGGAACTTTCATTGACGCCACCCACATGACGGCCAATGGCGCCGCTCTGCTGACCCTGAACGGGACTCTTACCGTGAACGGAAGCCTGCTGCTGGAAAACAGCGACGACGTCAACTGGACCGCAGGCACCTACAACCTGATCAACGCCACGGGCGGCATCACCGGAGACTTGCTGAACACCATTGTGCTGGGGACCGACTACATCGGCAACTGGAGCACGGCAGACAACGTCCTGAAATTTGTCGTTCAGCAAGTAACCTCCCTGACGTGGACGGGCGGCGGGGACAATACCTGGACGACGGCAGGCAGCGGCGCCAATTCCCCCTGGAATGCGGGCAATACCTTTACAGACGGCAATGGCGTCATCTTTGGAGATGTGACCGGCAACGTGCCGCAGACCGTGACCCTGGCCGGACCGGTGAATCCGGGGCTGGTTCTGGTCAATGCGGAACACACCAATTACACCTGGGCGGGCACGGGCTCCCTGACGGGAAGCGGCAAGCTGCAGAAAACAGGTTCCGGCTCCCTGACGATTGCCACGGACAACTTTGGTTTCTCCGGAGAAGTGTTGCTGGGCGGGGGCACGGTGGAAATGGGACATGCCCATGCGCTGGGCACCGGCAACATCATTTTTAACGGCAGCACGCTGAAATACGGCACCGGAATCACGACGGATATTTCCGGGCAGATCAAGACGGATCCCCTAGCTTCCAATGCCATCCTGGTGGACACGAACGGCAACGCCGTGAGCTGGGGCTCCCTGACGGGCTGGACCGGGACGATCACCCGCAAGGGGGACGGCAGCCTGACGCTGGGAGCCGGAACCTACGGAGGCAAGTTGACAAACAGCGGAACCGGAGACCTGATCATCGGCGCTGGAAATTCCACGCTGACCGGCGGCATCTCCGGAACCGTAACCAAGACGGGAACCGGCACGCTGACGATGAACCAGAGCGCGTTCAATGCCTCGGGTGGGGCTACGCTGGTTATTAATGGGGGAACGCTCAACCTTCAGGATGGTACTTACAGCTCCAATATGAATATCACGCTGGGGACCGGAGCGATTATGGACGTGGCTACCGCCGGGGCAAAAGTTACCGGCACCGGGACGCTGACCATGGGGGCTGATTCCATCCTGCATCTACGGAACGGCAATACTGCTGGTGCCAACTTTGACATGAAAATCGTTCTGGATGCAGGTGACGGCTTCGCCTCCATCGACGGTGCTATTTCCGGGAATAATACAGCTATTTCATCATCCATCAGCGGAGTTGGCGGTCTCAAAATCATTTCCGGTGCCGGTGCCAACGGGTGGAATTTCTCAACGGGGTGGGTGAATAATTCCTACACAGGGGATACGGAAATCGCCGGAACGGCCAATGAAATCAAACTTACTTATAACGTTGGGAGTTCTTCTGTTGCCGCAGGGCAAACGCTGACGCCATGGGGCCAGGGCGACGTCACGATGGGGGGGAACGGAAAAAATGTAACGGTTACGTTCAGCAATCTGAACGGCGCGGCCGCCTCCACAGGCATATCCATTGCCGGGGACATCACGCTGAAAGGAGCGAATGCGGCCACCAAGCTGGACGTCTTTACTGGAACGGCAGGGACCATGACCCTTAACGGCAAGGTGACGGTGGAAACCTCCGGCACGGGAACCGCGACCCTTGGCGGCGGAAGCAGCCTGAAGCTGGGCGGAGGGCTGGCCGGGGCAGGGACCCTGGCCGTCACCACCAGGAACAACACCGGGGCGTTGACCCTGGGCGGAGACGTATCCGGCTTCACCGGAACGCTTAATCTGACTGGTTCCAATCTTTATCTGGATGCCTCCTCAACATTGAACGGAACGTTCAATGCGTCAACCGCCAAGGTAACGGCCTTGAGCAGGCAGACGGTGACGGGCACTCTGAGCGCAGCGTCTCTGGCGGCGGATACAGCCGCCCTGAGCGCTGACGGAGCGGCGCTGACCGTCAATAATCTGGCTCTGGGTACGGATGCAGGGGTCAGCCTGAACGTAAGCGGCAACATTGCTGATGGCACCTATACGCTGGCTTCCTGGAACAACCTGACGGCAGGAAACTTTGCGGACGCCACAGGTAACCTTACCCTGACCGGCGCCCTTTCCGGCCTGTACAAGGGGACGTTCAATGTTGATACTGCCGGAAAAACGGTTAATGTGACCGTTAGCCTGGCTGATGGAGTGGTCAGGTGGGACGGCAACCCCATTGGAGCCGTTGACAACACGACCACCTATCTCTTTGACGGCACCCATACGGGCAATGTGGTCCTGACGGGAAACATGAACGCCAAGGGCATCTACTTCAACAACGGAGTCGGAGAGGACTTGAGCTTCTCCAACAATGGAGGCACGATGACCGGCACGGGCCCCATCGTCAAAAAGGGTGAGGGCAAAGTAACCTTTACCAGCATCAACGCCGGGTACCAGGGAACGGTCAGCATCCAGGAAGGCACGCTGGCGGTGACGATGAACCAGGCCCTGGGGACTGCCGCCATCACGGTGGAAAGGGACGGGACGCTGGAAATCGGGCTGGCCGGAGATATTGCCACCATTCTGGGGGACCAGACGCCCACCATCAACGGAGGAACGCTGGCATTCACTTCCGGTGGAGAAAATACGCTGAACAAGGTGCTGGCGGGTTCCGCTGTGAACCTGAACGTGCTTGGTGCCGGAACTACTCTGACAATCACCTCCGCACAGACGAACACGTCTTTAACGACCGTGGGGCAGGGAGCCGCCCTCAACCTCGGAAAAAATGGAACCGGGGTGCAATCCCTTCTTTATGGCAACCTGCTGGTTAACGGCGGCACGCTGAATACGACGGCGGGCGACCCGTTCGGTTACAGTAACACCACGAACTTCGGCACGCTGACCATCAATGACGGTACCTGGAATATCAGCGGCGGCAACACCACGATGGCCAACACCAGGATGGTGTTCAATAACAGCCGCGTGATTCTGAATCTTACCGGAACAGAAAACGGGTTCGACTTGTTCAGCGGCACCAATTCTATCGTAACGCAGCAGTCTGCTACCGGAATGAGCTCATTTTCCGTGGCGGCGGGAGGACCCACGGGGGGCACCATCAATGCCATGACGCTGCGCGGCGGAACAGCCATTTTTGATATTGCGCGGGGCAACTTTACGCTGGATGACGTCAATACGTCTGATTTAAAGCTGGACCTGGTGGTAGCTACGGAACAGAACGGCACCAACCTGACCAAGCAAGGCAACGGAGTTTTGCAATTAACGAAGGCGAACACCTACACGGGTCAGACCTTGATTAGGGAAGGGACGGTACTGCTGACGGATGCGGGGACGCTGGGAACGGGGGCGGT